>NZ_BANX01000008.1 GCF_000334455.1 Gordonia soli NBRC 108243 | reverse complement strand
GGGTGTCGAGGTCGCTCTCCACGCCGGCGCCGTCCTCGAGTCTGCGGAGCAGCTGCACGAGCCAGTACGTGCCCTCCCGGCAGGGGGTGCACTTGCCGCACGACTCGTGGGCGTAGAACTCGGTCCATCGCAGTACCGCGCGCACCACACACGTCGTCTCGTCGAAGATCTGGAGTGCCTTGGTGCCCAGCATCGACCCGGCTGCGGCGACACCTTCGTAATCGAGTGGCACGTCGAGGTGCTCGTCGGTGAGCATCGGCGTCGACGAGCCGCCCGGGGTCCAGAACTTGAGGCGATGGCCCGCGCGGACACCTCCGGCCCGATCGAGCAATTCGCGGAGCGTGATGCCGAGTGGCGCCTCGTACTGGCCGGGACGGGTGACGTGCCCCGACAACGAGTACATGGTGAACCCTGGGGACTTCTCGGTACCCATGCCGCGGAACCAGTCGATTCCGTTGCGGACGATGGGGGGCACGCTTGCGATCGACTCGACGTTGTTGACCACGGTCGGGCTGGCGTAGAGACCCGCGACGGCGGGGAAGGGAGGACGCAGTCGGGGTTGACCGCGTCGCCCCTCGAGGGAATCCAGGAGTGCCGTCTCCTCCCCGCAGATGTAGGCACCGGCGCCGGCGTGGACCACCAATTCGACGTCGACACCCGAACCGAGGATGTTCGTGCCGAGATAGCCTGCGGCATATGCCTCGTCTGCGGCCCGCCGCAGCCGACGAACGACCGATGCCACCTCGCCTCGGACGTAGATGAACGCCGTGCGCGCACGGATCGCGTGGGCGGCGATCACGACACCCTCGATGAGGGCATGTGGGGTCGCCAGCATCAACGGGATGTCCTTGCAGGTTCCCGGCTCCGACTCGTCCGCGTTGACCACCAGATAGTGCGGTGCGGCGTCGGGGGTGTCGGGTTGGGGGATGAACGACCACTTCAACCCGACCGGGAACCCGGCGCCGCCCCGGCCTCGGAGACCGGACGCCTTCACCATCTCGATCAGATCGTCCGGGGCCATGGCGAGGGCCGCGCGCAGACCGACGTAGCCGTGGTGTCGCTCGTAGGAGGCCAACGACCACGACTCGGGTTCACCCCAGTATCGGCTGAGGACAGGCGGTTCCGGCGGATCGACCGAACGCTGCTCGACCGTGGTCACGATCCTGCCCCGTCGTCGTGGTCGCTGACCGGGACGCCGGCGAGGATGCGCGACGTCTGCCGGAATGTGGGGACGGGCCCGGTTCCCCGGGCGGGGGTCACCTCGACACCCGCCTGGAGATCCTCGACGAGGTCGACGGTGGAGTCGGGTGTCTGATTGTCGAAGAACTCCCAATTGACCATGACGACCGGCGCGAAGTCGCAGGCGGCGTTGCATTCCAGGTGCTCCAAGGTGATCCGACCGTCGGCGGTGGTCTCGCCGGGCTCGATGTCCAGGTGCTCGCGCACTGTTGCGAGGATCTCGTCACCGCCCATCACCGCGCACAGCGTGTTGGTGCAGACACCCACGACGTACTGCCCGGTCGGTGTGCGGCGGAACATCGAGTAGAAGGTGGCCACCGCCGCGGTCTCGGCCGCGGTGAGGCCGAGTCGGGCGGCGCAGAACTCGATGCCGGCCCGGGTGATGAAGCCGTCCTCGGACTGCACCAGGTGCAGCAGCGGCAGCAGCGCGGACCGGGCCTGCGGATACCGCGCGACGATCGCGTCAGCGTCGGTGCGCAGGCGGCCGGCCACGTCGTCGGGGTACGCGTCGCGTCCACCGAAGGTGATGGCCGGGACCGCCGGTGGGATCACCACCGGTGTGCCTTCTCTCGGCGGCGCGCTGACGTCGACGAACACAGGTTCGCTCATCGGTCCACCCCTCCCATGACCGGGTCGATGCTCGCGACTGCGGTGATCACGTCGGCGACCATGCCGCCTTCACACATCGCTGCCACCGCTTGCAGATTCGTGAACGACGGATCGCGGTAATGCACGCGGTACGGTCGGGTGCCGCCATCGCTGACCATGTGGACACCGAGTTCTCCGCGCGGGGACTCGACCGCGATGTAGCACTGCCCGGCCGGGACACGCATGCCCTCGGTGACCAGCTTGAAGTGGTGGATCAGCGACTCCATCGAGGCGCCCATGATGCGGGCGATGTGCTCAGGTGAGTTCCCGAGGCCGTCGGGCCCGAGGGCGAGGTCGGCGGGCCAGGCGATCTTGCGGTCGGCGACCATGACCGGACCGGGCCGCAGACGATCGAGGCACTGATGGGCGATCTTCAGTGACTCCCGCATCTCACGGACCCGGATCAGATAGCGGCCGTAGGAATCACAGGTCGTCTCGGTGATGACGTCGAAGTCGTAGTCCTCGTAGCCGCAGTACGGATCGGATCTCCGGAGATCGTGTGGCAGGCCGACCGAGCGCAGGACCGGACCGGTGATCCCGAGTGCCATGCAGCCGGTGAGGTCCAGGTATCCGACCCCTTGGGTCCGTGCCTTCCAGATGTAGTTGTCGTTCAACAGGTCACCGAGCTCGTCGAGTCGGGTAGGCAAGAGGTCGAGTACCTCTCGAACCTTGTCGATCGCACCGTCGGGGAGATCGGCCGCGACACCGCCGGGTCGGATGTAGGCGTGGTTCATCCGGAGTCCGGTGATCATCTCGAACAGGTCGAGGATCAGTTCACGCTCACGGAAGCCGAGGAACATGGCCGTCACCGCACCGAGTTCCATCCCGCCGGTGGCGAGCGCCACGAGGTGTGAGGTGATGCGGTTCAGCTCCATCAACAGCACCCGGATCACCGACGCGCGTTCGGGGATGTCCTCGGTGATGCCGAGTAGCTTCTCCACCCCGAGGCAGTATGCGGTTTCGTTGAAGAACGGCGATAGGTAGTCCATCCGGGTGACGAATGTGACGCCCTGCATCCAGTTGCGGTACTCGAGGTTCTTCTCGATCCCGGTGTGCAGGTATCCGATACCGCAGCGCGCCTCGGTGACGGTCTCTCCCTCGATCTCCAGGATCAGGCGCAGCACGCCGTGCGTGGACGGATGTTGCGGTCCCATGTTGACGACGATCCGCTCGTCGCCCGGTTGCTGCGCGGCACGATCGCGGACAGCGGTGACGATCTCGTCCCAGTCCTGACCCGAGACCGTGTAGGTCTGTTCGGCGCCCGTGTTCCTGTCGATGCTGGTCATCTAGTCGTATGCCCTCCGCTGATCGGGCGGTTGGACCCGGGTTCCCTTGTACTCCACGGGGACTCCGCCGAGTGGGTAGTCCTTGCGCTGAGGGTGTCCCTGCCAGTCGTCTGGCATCTCGATCCGGGTCAGCGATCGATGGCCGTCGAACACGATCCCGAAGAAGTCGTAGGTTTCGCGCTCGTGCCAGTCCTGGGTCGGGTAGACGGCGCAGAGGCTGGGGATGAGCGGGTCGGAGTCCGGGGCCGAGACCTCGAGTCGCACTCGTCGGTTGTGGGTGATCGAGGCGAGTGGGTAGACGGCGTGCAACTCCCGCCCCACGTCCTCGGGGTAGTGGACGCCGTTGACGCCGAGGCACAGCTCGAAGCGAAGGGTCGGACGATCGCGCAGCGTGCGCGCGACCGCGACGAGATGATCGCGGGAGACGTGCAAGGTCATCTCATCCCGGAAGACCACCACCTTCTCGACGGCGTCGGTGATGGCCACGCCCATCTCCGACAGCGCCTCCTCCAGGCGGTCGGCGATGTCGTCGAAGTAGCCGCCGTAGGGGCGAGTCGAACTGCCCGGCACAGTGATCGCGCTGACCAGCCCACCGTAGCCGGATGTGTCACCGGTCCCACGGACGCCGAACAGGCCGTGGCGGACGCCGATGACCTCCGGGGCCGGGTCGGACGCGGCTTCGATCCCCGGCTCCGGCGGGATGCCGTCGGGTCCGTCCGTGCTCATCGCAGCTGCTCCCTCATCCCAGCAGTTCTCTCATCGCAGCAACCCCTTCAGCTCAAAGGTCGGGGTCGCTTGCAGCGCAGCTTGTTCCGCCGCCCAGATCGCCTCCTCGCGGTTCACGCCGAGTGGCATCTCCTGGATCTTCTCGTGCAACTTGAGGATCGCGTGCAGCAACATCTCGGGCCGGGGCGGACATCCGGGGAGGTAGATGTCGACCGGGACGACGTGGTCGACGCCCTGGACGATGGCATAGTTGTTGAACATGCCGCCGGACGACGCGCAGACCCCCATCGCCAGAACCCATTTGGGCTCGACCATCTGGTCGTAGATCTGTCGGAGCACCGGCGCCATCTTCTGGCTGACCCGGCCGGCGACGATCATCAGGTCGGCCTGGCGTGGCGACGCCCGGAATGCCTCCATGCCGAAGCGGGCGAGGTCGTACTTACCCGAGGTCGTGGCCATCATCTCGATGGCGCAGCAGGCGAGTCCGAATGTGGCCGGCCACAGCGACCCTTTCCGCATGAACCCGGCCAGGTCCTCGACGGTGCTCAGCAGGAATCCACTCGGCAGCTTCTCCTCGAGTCCCACGTCACCTCACCTCCTCCTCTGTCGGCGCGATCGGTGTGTTCTCGGAGTCCGTCGGTTCCCGTCAGTCCCAACTGAGTCCGCCGCGACGCCACTCGTAGGCGTAGGCGACGGACACATTGACGATGAACAGGGCCATGGCACACAGTCCGAACCATCCGAGGGCGTCGAACGCGACCGCCCAGGGATAGAGGAAGACGATCTCGATGTCGAAGATGATGAAGAGCATCGCGGTGAGGTAATACTTCACCGGGATCCGCTGCACCGCCCTCGTCGGTCGGTCGAGTGTCTGCGTTGATGCTCGGGAGGTCGAGAACCCGTGGGTGCCTGCGACGGGCTCGATGCCGCACTCATACGGTTCGAGTTTGGCGCGGTTGTACCGTTTCGGGCCGATCGCCGAGGCGATGAACACCGACACGACCGCGAAGGCCGCGGCTACGCCGCCGAGGACCAGGATCGGTACGTAAGCGTTCAACAGGCGACCTCCACAGCTGGTGTGGTGGATGCTTCGGGTGTGTCGCGTGCGGCAACTCGAGGCTGATGTGAGTTACACCACACCCTACAAGCGGGTCGTAGCGCGTGTGGCCTTTTGGCGGTCGGCGTTTCGCCGATGCGGCGCCCCGCGCAGGGCCTTCATACGGGGTGGCAGATCAGACCAGAATTTCGACGAAGGCTGTGCCGAGTGCGATCGGATCGACCGGCAGTGTGGCCGTCGCGTCGGCACGGGACCAGTCGGCCAGCCAGCGGTCGTCGGCACGACCGAGCAGGACCAGAACAGGCGGGCAGGGGTCGATCTCGTCGCGCATCTGCTTCGCGATCCCCATTCCGCCGGTGGGGGAGGCCTCGCCGTCGAGGATGACCGCGTCGACGACTCCGGCATCGAGCTGTGCGAACACCATCGGACCGGTGGCCACCTCGATGAAGCTCAATTCCGGGATGCGCGGGTCCGGGTGATTGCCGAGTGCGCCGATGACCTGGGCGCGGGTGTCGGCGTCGTCGGAGTACACCACCACTCGCAGGGCGCCCGGCGCCTGTGCTCGTGGTTCGGTCACGTCGACGACATTACCGCCGGTTTCCTCGGCGTAGCCGGGATTGGCGCGCCGCGTGGTGCTTCCGCGATGGTCGGCGCAGCACAGCAGGCGGGCCCGGCCGGGGACGGGATCAGTGGTCGGTTGCGAACCCTGCGCGTCGACGATGTGTCTCGAGGGCCAGCGTGACCAGCCGGTCGATGAGATCGGCGTACGGCAGTCCGGTCGCCTCCCACATCTTCGGGTACATCGACCCCGGGGTGAAGCCGGGAATCGTGTTCACCTCGTTGAGCAGCCAGCCGCGCCCCTCCTCTTCGTAGAAGAAGTCGACTCGGGCCAGGCCGGAGCACCGCAGCGCGGCGAAGGCTCGCGCGGCCAACTCCTGGACCTCGACGGTTGCGGCGTCGGGGATTCCGGCGGGGATCACCAGGCGGGCGGCTCCGGTGACGTATTTGTCCTCGTAGTCGTAGAAGTCGCTGCCGGGCAGGATCTCACCGGGGACGGACGTCTCGGGCGAGGTGGTGCCGAGTACCGCCACCTCGATCTCCCGGCCGACGACCGCTTCCTCGATGACGACCACGTCGTCGTAGCGGAGTGCGATGTCGATCGCGCGATCGAGTTCGGCTGCGTCGTGGGCTTTGGTGATGCCTACCGACGAGCCCATGTTGGCGGGCTTGACGAACACCGGGAGGCCCAGCTGTTCGACCGCGCGCGCGACCACCGTCTCCGAGTCGTCGATGCCGTCCCGGAACTCCACCCACCGGCACTGTGGGATGCCGGCCTGCTGGGCGACGATCTTCGCGGCGGCCTTGTCCATGCAGAGTGCCGAGCCGAGTACGCCGGAACCGACGTAGGGGACACCGAAGAGCTCGAGCAGGCCCTGGATGGTGCCGTCCTCGCCGTGCGGTCCGTGCAGCAACGGGAGGACGACGGTCGGGTTCGGCTGTCCGTCGCCCCGGATGACCGCGAGCGGGTCGACGACTGTCCCGGCCGGTTCCAGCGAATCCGGCAGGTCACCGCCCTCGACGAGCGCGGCGATGGCCTTGTCGTTGCGTAGCCACGTGCCGTCCTTGGCGATGCCGATCGGCACCAGGTCGTACTTCGCACGGTCGGCCGCGGCCAGGACGTGCGCTGCGGTCACGCAGGAGACATCGTGTTCGGCGGAGACGCCCCCGAACAGCACCACCAGACGCAGCAGGGGTCCACTCATGGCGCCCACGATACGGCTCTCATCCGAACCGGGCGCACCGCGGAGGTCCGTCCCAGCCCCGGGCGTCAGGCCGCAATGCTCGTCGCGGTGGGGACCGGGCCCGAACCCGCGCCTTGTAGCGTTCAGGTGTGCATTTCAGAGCGAGTGAGGTGGCCACGGCCGTCGGTGGCGAGTTGGTCGGACCCGATGTCGAGATCGAGGGAGCGAGCATCGACTCCCGGTCCGTGCAGCCAGGTCAGTTGTTCGTGCCGATCGTCGCCGAGCGGGACGGGCACGACTACATCCCGTCCGCCCTGGACGGCGGCGCGGCGGCCTACCTGACCTCGCGCGACGATGCGACCGGATCGACCCCGACTGCCTCGACGGCGATCCGGGTCCGCGACACCGCTCTGGCGCTCGCCGACCTGGGGCGCGCGGTTCGTCGCCGCGTTCCGCCACGAGTGGTCGGCATCACCGGCTCGGTCGGTAAGACGTCGACCAAGGATCTGCTCGCAGGCGTTCTGCGGACCACCTACCGGACCGCGGCGAGCGAGAAGTCCTTCAACAACGAACTCGGCCTCCCCCTGACCTTGGCCGGTGCCCCGGATGACGTCGAGGCAGTCGTGCTGGAGATGGGTGCCCGAGGGATCGGACACATCGACCTCCTGTGCCGCATCGCCTCGCCGACGGTCGGTGTGATCACGCGGGTCGAGGGTGTGCATCTCGAATTGTTCGGTGACATCGAGTCGGTCGCTCGCGCGAAGGGCGAACTCGTCGAGTCGCTCCCCACCGACGGCATCGCCGTGCTGAACGCCGACCATCACCATGTCGCCGCGATGGCCGATCGGACATCCGCACGGGTCCTTCGGTACGGACTCACATCGAACTCCGACGTACACGCCTCCGACATCGTCATCGACGACCAGCTCCGTGCCTCTTTCCGTCTGCACACCCCGTGGGGTTCCACCGACCTCCGGCTCGGTGCACGGGGCGAGCACCAGGTTCCCAACGCGCTCGCTGCCGCTGCCGCTGGTGGCGGACTGGGTGTGTCGGTCGAGGACATCGCCGAGGGGATGACCGCGGCGGAACTGTCCGGCCTGCGGATGGAGCTCGCCACCTCCGCTGATGGCGTGACCGTCATCAACGACGCCTACAACGCAAATCCCACCTCGATGGCCGCAGCCCTGCGTTCGCTGGCCGCGCTGTCGGCACGGCGAAGGGTCGCTGTGCTGGGCACGATGGCCGAACTCGGCGTCGACTCCGCAGAGGCGCATGCCGAGATCGCCCGTGAGGCCGTCGAACTCGGCATCGAGGTGATCGCGGTGACGGAGCCGACCTACGGTTCGGCCGCCCGTCACGTCGACGGGATCGATGCCGCTGTCGAGGCTCTTGGTGACCTGGGCGACGGAGATGCCGTGCTGGTCAAGGGAAGCCGAGTCGCAGCACTCGAGAGGGTCGCACAGGCGCTACTCGGCTGACGTCGCAACTGCTCACACTGTGGAGTTGTCAAGGATCTCGTGCGGTCCCGGCCGTGCCGGGTGCTGGGAAGATCGGTGGGGCTCGTCGATTCAGGCCGCAGGGGCCAGGTTGTCGGCGGGCGCATCGTCATAGGTCATGGTCCGGCGGTTGTAGGCCGGTCGTGGTCGCCGTCGTGCGTCGACGGTGACGGGCGGAACGAGCCATGGATGTCGATCGGCACCCAGGACGACCTCCCAGCCCGCGTTGTGCACGGCGTCGTGGCATGACGTGCACAACAGGCATCCGTTGTCGAGGTCGGTCGCGCCGCCGTCCGCCCAGTGCACGATGTGGTGAGCCTGCGTCCACGACGCCGGAGCGCCGCACTTCACACAGCACTCGTCCCTCCGGAGTAGCGCCTTACGCTGGGCGGCGGTGAAGAGTCGCCGGCGCCGACCGACGTCGAGCGGCACCTTCTCGGAATCGAGGATCATCGGTGTCCACTCAGCGTCACAGGTCAACTGCGTGACGGACTCGATCGACACGGGCCCCAGGAACGCGAGGGCGGATCGTTCCGGCGTGTCGGATGGGATGGTCAGAGCCACTGAGACTCTCGGGGTCATCGACGTGCTGCCGTCGTGATCAGCGGCCAGATCGAGCAGAGTGTCGAGGGCGTCGGCGCGCCGGCGGGCAAATGGGCGCCGGTACCGTGATCCGTCGGGCTCGGGTCGAGGTGTGCTCAGCCTGTCGAGCGCAGCCACCATCTTCTCTCCGACCACGATGTCCAGGTCGGCCTGGAGCCGCAACCGGCCGTCTGGCGTCTGCACGATTCCGAGTTCGTTCAGCGACCGGTCCTCACTGGGCGTCGGCAGCACCTCTGCTTGCATTGCCGACAATTCGTTGCCGATCTGCCTGGCGTGTGCGGTGATCTGAGCCGGAGTGGCCCCGGAATGTAGCTGAGCGAGCAGTGAACTCATGGCATTATGACGCTCGGAATCGGCGAGCGGTTCCGTCGTCCGATCCTCGATCTGCGCCATTCCCCGCGCGATGGCGTCAGCGTGCTCCGCCGGCATCCTCCCGTCCGTCAGCTCGGTGGCGAACCACGGGTCGCGGACACAGCGGTCCGCCAGTCGGACGAGACGCTGGGCGACGGCGGGTGCGCAACCGAGCTCGATCAACAGCTCTCGCATCGTGCGCCCCTGGTCGGCGGCTGTGTGTGCCAGCGACAGCGACATGACTGCCGCGACTGTGTGATGCTCGATGAGGTTGCGCGCCAACAGGATCAGCCGAAGTATCTCGATGGCGTCAGCGGCGTGACCGCCGCCATCGGCGTCCTCGCTCAGGGCTCTGACGAAGCTCGAGATGGTGCGTGCGTCGATCATGCCTCAAAGTGTAATCGAACACGTGTTCTATATCAACAACTATAGACGGCGGATCGTTTGTGGCGCAACAGATGTCACATTCGTGAACGGTCGTCACATCAGTGGACCGACGTCCCTGCAGTGGCCTCAAGTCCCAGCAGACCTCGACCGACTACCGGAACCGACCCCGATGCAACTCCCGCATTCGATCGGCCAGCTCCTCGGCCGGACCGTCGACGACTGCGTCCGGCACGACATCGGTGATCGGCAGCGGCGCAACAGGTGCGGGGTCGACGCCCCATTCGGCCAGCCAATCGACCAACTGTGCGCTGGAGGCCGCGTACACGATCCGACCGAGGCCGACCCAGCCGTGGGCGGCCGAGCACATCGGGCAGTGCTCGCCCGACGTGTAGACCGTGGCCTCGGCGCGTTCGCGAGGGGACAGGCGGCCGACCGCCCATCGTGCGATGGCGAACTCCGGATGCTGCGTCGCATCACCGTCTTTGACGCGATTACGGTCCTCGAACACGACGTCGCCGCGGTGGACCAGCAGCGACCCGAACGGCTCGTCGCCGTCGCGCAGTGCCTCCTCGGCGAGGTCGGCACAGCGTCGGAGGTGGGCGAGGTCGACGTCGGTGATCGGCATGCGGATGCCTCCTCGGAATGCTGTGGACCGTTCGCGTGACGACCGGCGGGTCGTCACGACCGTAGTGTCGCGACGACCCGCCGGTAGGGAATCGAGCTCGAGAGGATTCAGTTGCGGGTGACGGTGGCGGTCGGCGAGGTCGCGGGTGTCGGGCCCACGTCCGCCGGCGAGTCGGGGATGCCGAACTGGTTCTTCGGCGTGCTCCGCATCCGCCAGACGCCGACGATCGCGAGCGCACTCACCGCGGCTATGAAGAGGAATCCTGCGGCGGGATCCCCGGTTCGCTCCTCTACTGCACCGAGAACGTTCGGCGCCACGAATCCGCCGAGGTTTCCGATCGAGTTGATCAACGCCAGGCCCGGTGCCAGCAAGCGGATGTCCAGGTACTTCTGCGGGATCGCGTAGAACGATCCGGCCGCGACCTTGAAGCCGATGGTCGCCAGGCACAGGCCGATGATCATGCCGATGGGGGAGGCGACGGCGGTGACCAGCGCTCCGACCGCCGCGGCCACGAATCCGATGGCCAAGGTCGTCCGGCGAAGTCCGGTGCGATCGGAGAAGCGAGCAGCGACGAAGACACCGACTCCGGCAAGCGCGTAAGGGATTCCGGCGATGACACCGATCTGCAGTTCGGACAGATCACCCAGACTCCGCACCACAGACGGTAGCCAGAAGGTGATGCCGTAGTTGGCCACCTGCGCGGCGAACATGACTGCACAGAACAACGACACCTGGGGATCGAGGAGCATCCGCCAACGCGACGGCGGCTCGGTCGTGCCGGTCGCAGCGCGCTTGGTCGCGGCCTCGGTCTCGAGCTCGGCGGCGATCGCCTGCTTCTCCTCGGCGGAGAGCCACTTGGCCTGGTGTGGCTTGGAGACGAGGAAGAACCAGATGATGAAACCGACGATCACCGATGCGCCGCCCTCGACCAGGAACATCCACTGCCACCCGTAGAGCCCGGCGAAGTTGTCGACACTGAGGAAGATGCCGGACACCGGCGCAGCGATGACGGCGCCGATCACGGAACCGATGTAGAGGCTCGAATTCGCGCGGCCGCGGAAGCGGTCCGGGAACCAGTAGGTGAAGTACAGCAGCACGCCGGCGAAGAAGCCTGCCTCGGCCACGCCGAGCAGGAGTCGGAGTCCGTAGAACATCCAGGTGTTCTGGACGAACATCATCGCGCCCGACACGATGCCCCACGTGATCATGATCCGGGTCAGCCACGCTTTCGCGCCGAATCGTTCGAGAAGAGCGTTGCTGGGGACTTCGAAGATCGCATACGTGATGAAGAACAGGCCGGCGCCCAGCCCGTAGGCGCCCGCGGTGATCCCGGCGTGGAGCTCGAGCTCATGCTTCGCGAACCCGATGTTCACGCGGTCGATGTAGTTCAAGACGAACATGATCATGATGAGGGGCACTATGCGTGAATAGGCCTTCTTCATCGCCCGGTCGAGGACCGGGTTCGTACTGACGATGTCTGGTGACGACATTGCTCACATCCTTGCCTGAACGGTAGCGCCCCGAGCGTTCGAGGCAGGTCATATATCGTGTACTACGACTGTGACTGGGGACACTACGATCGTCCGCGCGTGAATGTCAACACCTTCTGGTCAGTCAACTAACGCGCTTGACGTTGAAAAGATATGAGATATGATCGCTGTGACGCGGATCGCTTTGACGGTCTGTATGTGCTGACGCAGTCGCAAAAGGAGGACATATGACGCTGGACGAGGTGCGTAGACGGCTTGCCGGGGTGGTATCGATCCCGGTCACCCCGTTCGCTGCCACCGGCACAATCGACGAGCCCGCCCTGATTGCGATCAACCGGCGGATGGCCGATGCGGGTATCCCGGTGATCACCCCGAACGGCAACACCGGCGAGTACTACTCGCTCACGCGTGAGGAGCGGTCCCGCTGTGTCGATCTCGCGATGATCAGCTCCGGCCAGGCGGCGGTTCTGGTCGGAGTGGGTGGCGCCCTGGCGGATGCGATCGACGAAGCGCGCTACGCGCGGTCGGCGGGTGCCCACGCGGTGATGGTCCACCAACCGGTGCATCCGTACATCACCCGAGCCGGGTGGATCGACTACCACGCCGCCATCGCCACCGCGGTTCCTGAGCTCGGTCTCGTGACGTACGTGAAGAACCTCGCAATCGACGGCAGCACCATCGGCCGGCTGGCCGACGCGGTCGACAACTTCATCGGCGTGAAGTACGCGCTTCCCGACCCGGTCGGATTCGCATCTGCGATCGCCGATGCCGGCGATGCTGATCTGGTGTGGATCGCGGGGCTGGCAGAGTCGTACGCGGCGTCGGGTTTCGCCGCGACCGCGACCGGGTTCACCTCCGGTCTCGCCAACGTGGTCCCCGACGTGTCACTCGCATACCTGCAGGCATTGCGCGACAGCGATTGGGCTGGTGCCCTGTCGATCTGGAAGTCGATCCGCGCATTCGAGGATCTGCGGGCCCGCGACAACAACGCCCTCAATGTCTCGGTCGTGAAAGAGGCCCTGCACCAGCTCGGTCTGTGTGATCGAGCAGTACGGGCGCCGATCAGCACCCTCGACGACGAGGATCGTCGGGCGGTCACGGCGATGCTCGCCGAATGGGGCCTCGTGGAGTCCGGGCAATCCCGTGACCTCATCGAGGCGCAACCCGCCTGATCGCGTGAATTGGTAGATTTCCCGCAAGGCCGGCCACACGGTCCCGGGTAGGTGGAGATGATGACAGTTCAGAACCTCGACGCCCCCGCGTCGCGTATCGAATGGGTGCTCGCCCAGATCAGGGAGGGCGTCCTCGCTCGCGACTACGCACCGGGCCAGCCACTCGTGGAGGCGGAGCTGGCCAGGCAGTACGGGGTGTCCAAGACCCCGGTGCGCGAAGCGCTGAAGCTGTTGTCGGGCTCCGGCCTGGTGGTCTTCGAGCCGTACAAGGGTGCGACGGTCCGCATCCCGACGCGTCAGCTGGCCGATGACGTCATCGGCGTCCGCTCCCTGTTGGAGCCGGCGGCCGTGCACTTGTCGGTGACCCGGTCGCGGTACACGTTCGGTGCCGCCGCCGAGTTGCTCAACGAGGCGGCGATCGTCGCGGGGGAGCGTGCGCGCGCGAAGCTCAGCGTGCTCAACCGTCGATTCCACGCGGAGATGTACCGCAACTGCGGAAACGCCGTGATGATCGAGACCCTCGACGGCCTCCGTGACCGGATGGCACTGGTCAGCATCGCCGGATGGGACGAGAAGAACAGCTGGGAGAAGGAGTGGGGCGAACACCGGGCGATCCTCGACGCTGCCGCTGACGGCGACGCCGACCTCGCCGCAACGCTGGTGCGAGATCACATCGAGTCGTTCCGCGCCCGCTTCGACTCCCTCTGGCCCAGCTAGAACACGAACCACGTCTCGGACGGCCCTTTGTCGCCGAGCGCTGAGATATCAGATATGAGAATGGAGTCCCGATGAGCCTCATCGACCGGATCGAAGTCAGCACATTCGACCTGCCCGTGGAGAACTTCGCGCACAACTACGACGACGACACCTACGGCGGTTCGTTCACCTACGCGCCCGGTGTCACCTCGCCCAGGCAGGTGCTCATGGTCCAGGTGTTCACCGAAGACGGCCTCGAGGGCAACTACGCCTTCTGGTCAGTGTCCGCGGCTGTGCCGCAGGCTGTCTCGGCAGCGCGGGTCGCGGTCGGCCACCGGTGGCATGAACGTGAGGCGATCTTCCGGGCCGTTCGTCGTGCTGCACGGCCCGCCCATTCGTACGGTCTCTCGTTCCTCGACGTCGCCCTGTGGGACCTCGCAGCTAAGGCGCAGAACGTCTCGTTGACCCAACTGCTCGGCGGTGATCGGACCGAGGTTTCGGCATACGCCTCATGCCACAACGGTGATGTCCTGGGCAACCTCTCCGATCAGGACGCGGTCGCGGACTTCTTCCTGAGTCTGCAGGAGAAGGGCTTCCGTGGTTTCAAGATGCATTCGTGGCACAAAGGCGACAAGTGGCAGGAGGCTGCCAACGTCGCGAACATGCGTGAGAAGCTGGGTGAACGCGTCGAACTCATGCTCGACCCGGCGTGCGTGTTCGACTCGCTCAGCGACGCGATCTTCGTCGGAAAAGCTTGTGAGGAATCCGGATTCCGCTGGTACGAAGACCCGATCCGGCCAACCGGCCTCGGAGCCTTCCAGCATCGCAAGCTGCGTGAGGCGCTGAACATCCCGATCCTGCAGACGGAGCATGTCGCGGGTCCGGAAGCGAAGGCCGACTTCCTGCTCGCCGGGGGGACCGATCTGCTGCGCGTCGACGTGCACTACGACCTGGGCATCACCGGTGCGCTCAAGACGATCCACTTCGGCGAATCGTTGGGCGTCACCACCGAGATGCATGCGCCGAGCCCGGTCCATCGGCATCTGATCGCCGCCATGCAGCAGACCACGCTGTACGAGGTCGCGAATGTCTCGCCCGCTGGGCTGGATCCGTCGCCCGAGATCTACACCAACTATTCCGACCATGTCGACTCGATCTCGGCCACGGGCACCCTGGCCGTGCCCACCGGGCCGGGCGTCGGGGTCGAGTATGACTTCGAGAAGTTGCTGCCGCTCCGATCGTTCCACGAGATCGTCAAGGCCGGCTGACCGCGCGAACAGTTCGAGGAGCATCAATGACATCGACTCTCGTCACCGAGATCCGCAGCGTTGCAGCACGAACCGGTGCTGACAACGGACACGTAGCACCCGTCACGACCGCCGACGATGTCGACGAGACGGTCCAGCGCGCAGTGGTTGCGTCCCGGCAACTCCGTGATGCCGGTCGCGATCGACGGATCGAGTTGCTGACCGCACTCGCCGATGCTCTCGACGATTCGGTGGACGAGCTCGTCAGCCTCGCCGACGTCGAGACCGCACTCGGCGCAGCACGTCTCGCCGGCGAGGTCGCCCGGAGCTCGGGACAGTTACGACACTTCGTCGCGGTGCTCGTCGACGGTTGGTACGCGCAAGCGACGATCGATCATGCCGAGCCGTCGGCGACTCCCCCGAAGCCGGATCTGCGGCGGCATCTGACCTCCATCGGACCCGTGGCGGTATTCGCGGCCAGCAACTTCCCGTTCGCGTTCAGTGTGTGTGGCGGCGACACCGCCAGCGCACTCGCCGCGGGATCGGCCGTCGTGGTGAAGGTCCACGACGGACATCCGGCGACCTCGGCCCGCACCGCAGAGATCCTGCGCGCGGCGGCCGAGAGCGCCGGGTTCTCCCCGGACGTGGTGCAGCTCGTCTTCGGACGTGACGCCGGCATCTCGCTGATCTCCCATCCGGACATCGAGGCGGCAGGTTTCACGGGTTCGGTTCCCGGGGGCCGTGCGCTGTTCGACATCGCTTCGGCCCGCCCCACGCCGATCCGGTTCTTCGGCGAACTGGGCAGTCTGAACGCCCTGATCATCACCCCCGGGGCTGCGCTGGACCGGGGCGCGGAGATCGCCGCCGGCCTCGCGGGATCGTTCACCCTCGGGCAGGGACAGTTCTGCACCAAGCCGGGCGTCGCATTCGTCCCGGACGGAGATGCCGGCGACGAACTGATCCGACGGCTGGTCGACGAGGCCTCGACGGTTCCGGCCGGGGCGCTGTTGATGCCGCGGTTGCTGGACGGCTATCGCGCGTCCGTCGGGGAGCTGGTCGGCGCGGGTGAGATCGCCACATCGTTGCTCGATCGATCTGCCGACTCCGAGTTGGGTGTCGGGCCGACGATCCTCCGCATCGACGGAGACGATCTCATCGCCAACGGTGCCGGGCGGCTTCTCGAGGAATGCTTCGGACCGACGACGGTCGTGGTCACCTATTCGTCGGATCGAGAGCTCGCCGAACTGGTGGACCTGGTGCCGCCCAGCTTGACGGGCACCGTGCACGCCACCGCCGCAGAGTCTCAGCCGGGCGCCGCCGGAGACCGCGCGATGCAGGCGCTGCGCGCCAGGTCCGGTCGGCTGGTGTGGAACGGGTACCCGACGGGTGTGGCGGTGACGTGGGCGCAGCACCACGGAGGTGGCTACCCGTCGACGACCGATCCGGCGGCGACCTCGGTCGGTGCGTCGGCGATCGGTCGGTTCCTGCGTGCGGTCGCATATCAGGACGTTCCCGACGCCCTCTTGCCGCCGGAATTGCAGGAGGCGAATCCGCTCGACATCGTCCGCCGCATCGACGGGACGATCGTCCTGCCCTGAGCCGGGCGACAGACCTGCGGTGACTCGGAGTGTGCGACAACGGAGTCCGCTCCGAGTCACCGCATACCACTGGCGCGTAACGGTCGACTCGGCACGCGATCTGTCACAGCCGGTCGACTGTGGCGAGCGCGACAGTCCGGCGGCAGAATCAGGCATTCCAGACTGAGCTAAGGCTATGCTAATCTCACCTCGCCCGGGCAGATCGACACCTCGATCGGGTTCCCGGTTATGACGCTCGGCGAGGTTCCGGTTCGTTCTCGATCCCACCGCCGTGCCCGATCGATGGGGTGGGATGACCGCGGAACAGAAGACCTCGGTGGATGCTGCGCAGAACACGGCAGATGAGCCGATGAGTCCGGTTGGCCATCGCGCCGCCGGCCGACGACGACACCTGGTCGTGAAGCTGACCGCGGTGCTGACACTGGGCACCATCGTCGCGGCGACCATCGGGGCTACGGGCTCCGCGGAGGTGCTCGGGCCGATCCGGCCCGCTGCAGCCACGCCGGTCGCGGAGTCGACCAACAAGTCCACGAAGGACGAGAAGGCCGAGTCGGTCGACGAGCGGATCGAGCGCATCGCCGCGGAGCGTCCGATGCTGAAGGCCCCCAAGGCCAACGAGGGACGTGACACCACCTGCGTGAGTGGCGAGTTCGCCACCTTGTCGGTGGTGTACGACTCGATCTTCGAGTCGGTCCTCCCGTCGCTGCCGCCGCAGCTGCGCCCGACCGCCCAGTCGGCGCGGATCGCCGCACACCGCGACATGAAGCGGCTGCACGTCTCCAGCCTGGCGGTCTCCAACCACCCGATGACCCGTGGTGCCGACAAGGACGACCCCGCCGTGTTGTATCGGGATTCGGTGTCGCAGTGGATCGTCAGTCAGCTCCTGAACATCCGCGACGGGCGTCAGCACGACGCGATCCCGGTCGGGAACCTCACCGTCAGCCAGGCGGTCGAGACGGTGTGGCTCTATCTCTCGGTCACGGTGTTCGCGCCGATAACGTTGGCATCCGGGCTCATCCCGCCGCTGGGCAGCCCGCTGACCGGCACCGCGCTCGAGGCCCTGTCCGGTTATGTCACGTACGGCTCGATCCTGAGCCTGGTGGTCGCCGGCGGCACCCTCGGCCTCCAGTTCCTCTACGCCGGGATCTCCGCAGCGCTGATCGACCAATGTCTGGTGCAGGTCACCGATGAGCAGCGTCGTTCGGCGGGGCGACCCAGCGACACCGTCCGCTATGACATACCGATCCCGGCGATCGTCGCCGAGACGGCGAACCAGCTAGCACTTGCCGACTCCGACACCTGCGCACCGATCGGATCGTTCTCCCTGGAACGTGTCCTGCAGCGCACCTCTGATCAGGCGATCCGCACGACGTCGAACCCGGCGGCCAAGCAGCGCATCAAAGCCCAGACGCGCACCCTGATGCATCAGCTGCGCACCACCCGCGTTCCGCACAACCTGATCCCGGCCGACCCCTACGACTACACGCAGGCCGAACTCGCGGCGTCCATCGTCGGACGTGTCATCCCGATCGTCGGCGGGGCGCCGCTGGGCATCGCCCTCGGTCTCTCGCACAACAAGAACGAGGGCGCCGACTTCGGTGAGATGATCCCGCTCGCGGACCTGACCGTGACCAAATCCCTCACCGCCGCGTATTACACGTACTCGTTCGCACAGTTCCTGTTCGGCACGGTCGGTGGACTGCTGGAGCCGAGTCTGTTGGCCCCGCTGGGTCTCTCGTCGCTGCCGGTGACACCGGTCCGACTGGCCAGCGCATTGCTCTCCCTGCCGCTGACCTACGGACTGATCGTCTACCAGAACGTCGTCCGCTCGATGTGCCTCCGCGAGGACGACACATCCGGGACCGGCCTCGGCGCACAGAAGGACAGCCGAGATGGGCAATCCGTGCAACGCGCCGGAGGATCGGCAGCGGGCCGCACGAGCGCCGCGAAGCCGAGCCGTGCCGTCACGCCCAGCAGTCCCGCGAAGCCGAGCCGCGCCGCCACTCCGAGCAGTGCCGTGAAGCCGAACCGGGCCGCCACATCGGGTCGTGCCTCGACGGCGCCGCACCGGACCTCGGCTGCTCCGGTCCGCATCGCGGGTGATGGTCGATGAGTCCGAGTGACCCAGTCCGCAGGGTGATCCGGCGTCGACACCGTGTCGCGGTGGCTGCGGTACTCGTCGGGATCACCGTCACCGCGGCGGTGCCGGCGGTCGCATCGGCGACACCGACGAGCATCTCGGCAACCCCTACGGCACGTCCCGGTGCAGTCCTCCGCGTGGAGACATTGCCCGCCGAACTGGTCCTGACCCGGGCGAGCAGCGCCCGACACTTCGAGTACTCGACGACCGGTCCGAACGGCCGAGCAGCGACGAGCCTCGGCACGCTGTACGTCCCGAAGGGCACGCCGCCGCGTGGCGGTTGGCCGGTGGTGTCATACGGACATGGCACCGCCGGGCTCAGCGACCAGGTGGTCAGCTACACCGGGTGGGTCGGCAAGGACAACACCGGCGATCAGTACCTGTCGCGATGGCTCGACGCCGGGTTCGCGGTGGCCGCATCGGAATACGTCGGCATCGGGACGCCGGGAGTGCACCCCTACCTGAACACGCGGAGCGAAGGTGCGGCGATGATCGATGTCGTCCGCGCTGCGAGGTCGGTCGATCCGTCGCTGTCGCGCATCTGGGTGGCCAACGGCTACTCGCAAGGGGGTCATGCGAGTGTTGCGGCAGCATCGATGGCGCGCACCTACGCCCCGGAACTGAGGATGGCCGGGTCGGCGGCCGGCGGTGTCCCGGCAGGGATCGCCGACGAGCTCGCCCTGGTGACACCTGCAGCGCCGGTCAACCCCAGTCCCGATCTGTCCGTCTATCTCGCGTACGTACTCGCGGGTTTCCGTGCGGCACAGCCGGACTATCCGTTGGACACCTACCTGAGCCCGCGCGGCGCAGAGGTGCTGGCGCTCGCCGAGAAATTGGACTACTTCGACCTGGGCAAGGCCATCGGATCGGCCGCTCCGGGTGAACTGGTGAGCCGCCCGCTGTCCGAGGGGACGCTGCTCGCCGCGATCCGTCGCAACTCGGGCCTGCCGGTCGCCCGGTACGGGGTCCCGGTCCTGATCTACCAGCAGGCGTTCGATGCGGTGTCGCCGGCGCCGTTCTCGGCACGTCTCGCCGACGACCTGCGCGGCGCCGGCACCTCGGTGACCTACCGGCTCGACCGCTCGCCGGCGGGCCATGCCGCGTGGGACGAGGCGCTCGACCAGGTGCTTCGATTCGCGCGAACCTCCGTCGACGCCGCGCGCTGAGGCGCAGCGTCGACGTGGATTCGTGGCGATGAGGGGCCGAGGCCGGCGATCAGGCGGGTAGGGCGTCCCGGCTGGTCTCGCGGATCGTCAGGACGGTGATGACGCCGATCACGCACACGCCGATGACCCAGTACGCGGGTGACATGCTGTTACCCGTCGATTCCACCAGTTGCGCAGCGACATACGGCGCTGTACCGCCTGCGGCGATGGTGCCGATGTTGAATCCCAGCGAGACACCCGTGTAGCGGACGGCCCGCGGGAAGAGCTCGGTGAACAGCGGGAACGCGGGCACCTGGACCACACCGTTGAGCGTCATGTAGACGAAGTAGACGAGTCCGACGACGATGATGCTGCCGGTGGCACCGAGAATCATGAAGGCGGGCAACGCGATCACCACATACGCGAGGTATCCGGCGAGGAGTACCGGTCGGCGGCCCCATCGGTCGGTCATGAGTCCACTGATCGGGAATGTTGCGCAGGCCAACGCGATGCTGATCGCCGACGTCCAGTAGACCGCTTCCTTGGAGAAGCCCAGATCGTTGATCAGATAGACGCTGAAATACGTCAGACCGATGTAGCCGGAACCGTTCATCGCGATCGCGACACCGACGACCTTGAGCACCGACAGCGGGTTGTTGCGCACCACGTCGAGCAGGGGGCTCTTGGCGACCTGCTCCTTCTCGGCCATCTCCTCGAACTCCGGTGTGTCCTCGAGCTTCAGCCGCACCCGCAGACAGATGAAGGCGAGCGGCAAGGCCAGCAAGAAGGGGATGCGCCATCCCCACGAGGACATCTGTTCGTCGGTGGTGAAGAGCGCCACCAGCCCTACCACCGCGGCGGCCACCGCGAACCCGAGGGTGGATCCGATCGGGGTGAACGAACCGAAGAAGCCGCGGCGATTGTGCGGAGCCGACTCCGCGATGTACGTGGCCGCACCGCCGACCTCGCCTCCTGCCGAGAAGCCCTGTGCGAGACGGACGAGCACCAGGAGGATCGGTGCGACCACGCCGATCGACGAGTGCGTGGGTAGCAGGCCGAGGACACCGCACGCCACACCCATACAGACGACAGTCGTCACCAGCGCCGACCGCCGCCCCTTACGGTCTCCGAGGCGACCGAAGAAGATGCCTCCGAGTGGCCGGGCGACGTAGGCGACACCGAACACCGCGAGGGTGGCGAGGATCGACACCCCTGGACTGTCGGACGGGAAGAACAGCGGCGCGATCGTGACGGCGAGAAAGCCGTAGACCGCGAAGTCGTAGTACTCGATCAGTGTTCCGACACCGCCCGCGATCGCCGCGCGGCGTGCCATCGCAGGCGACTTCGCGGGAGAGGCAGGGGATGTCGCCGAGGGGGACGGGGAGCCCTCGATCTGGGGAGGGCGCTGCACGTTCGTCATCGAGTCTGTCCTTGTCGAGCGGGTGAGTGTTCGGTGAGCAGGAGTTGGTACGAGCCACCTGCTTCGATGATCTGGATGGTCCGGGGATTCGGAGGGTGTCCGACGATCTCGGCGCCACCGGCGGTTCGGAGCGTGGCGGTGCGCCAGTCGAGCAAGATCGCTTCGTCGGTGGACACCGTCGACGAAACCCCCGGGATGGTGATCAGTGGCATCCCGTTGAAGGTCTCTCCTCGCCAGAAGCCCGGCGAGAACGACTCCGCGACGATGGCGGAGATCCCGGCATTGCGCAGGGCGACCATCGGTGGATAGTGCGGATGTCCGTACCCGAAATTGCGTCCGCCGACGATGATGTCGCCGGGCCGCACCCGATCGGCGAAGTCCGGGTCGTAGGCACCCATACACACCGACCGCAGATGATCGGCGTCGTACGACTTGATGTTCGAGACGCCGACGACGAGATCGATGTCGAAGTCGTCGCCGAAGATCCAGGCGACCCGACCTTCGATGAGGTCGGGCGGCGGCGGATACGCGCTCATCGCGCGGACTCCGCGATGGAGCCGCTCAGTGCACTCGCGGCGACGGTGTACGGGGACCCCATGTAGATGTTGGCGTCCGGGCTCCCCATGCGGCCCGAGATGTTGAGCACACCGGTGGAGATGCAGTTCTCGCCCGACTGCAGCGGCTGCTGGTAACCGAAGCAGAAGTCGCAACTGGACACCGCGATGGTGGCACCGGCCGATCGCAGTACGTCGAGAATCCCTTCGCGCTCAGCCTGTTCGTGGACTTCGCGCGACGTGGGGACCACGTTGAGCTCCACCGTCGGCGCGATCGTCCGGCCGTCCAACACCAGTGCGGCGGCCCGCAGGTCCTCGATCCGACCGCTCGCACACGAGCCGATGAACGCCCGCGTGATCGGTGTCCCGGCGAGATCGCGTGCCGTCGTGGTGTTCGCGACCCGCGCCGACCCCGGCGTGACGACCTTGGGGACGAGTGTGCTCAGGTCGATGGTGTAGCGCGCCGCATAGTCGGCATCGGGATCGGGGTGCACCGGCTCGAATGCGGTGCGGGCGACGTCCCGCACATAGGCCAGTGAGACCTCGTCCGGCTCGAAGATCGCGGACACCGCCCCGGTGAACATCGCCATCCCGCACAACCCCTGCCGGTGGTCGATCTTCATCTGGCGCGCACCGGGGCCACCGAACTCCATGACCTGATGGGCGCAGCCGTCGGCACCGACCATCTCGATGATGGTGTGGACCAGGTCGCGACTGTCGACGCCGTCGGGGAACTCGCCGACGAGATCGAAACGGGTGGTCGCGGGGATGTCGACATGGATCTGACCGGTCACCCACGCCTCGATCAGGTCGCGCCGGATGCCCCAGCCGAGGGCGTTGAACGCACCGATCCCGCTGATGTGGCCGTCGAAGTGGACGAGGAACTCGCCCGGGACCGCGAGGCCGAGTTCGGCTGTCAGCTGGTGCCCGATGCCCTGACCCTCGTGCAATTCGATCCCGTAGAACTCACACCAGTCACGGGTGACCTGGTGGACCTCGGTCTCGCGCTCGTTGTTCTTGGTCAGCATGTGGTCGATGAACACGACGTAGCGGCTCGGGTCGTCCAGTTCGGTGATGCCGAAGTCGTCTCGCATCTGGCGGAACATCACATCGGTGTAGCCGGGGAAGTCGTAGGCGATCATCCGCGCGGGCCGAACGGCGTGGTTCTCGCCGGCGCGGACTGCGCGGTTCTCGCCCGCGCGGGCGGGGGCCGGGCCGGCGGTCCGGGCGAGGATCTTCTCGGTGATCGTGTGTCCCATCGTGCTCACCGGGTCCGCTCGGTCGGAAGATACTTGCGTTGCATGGCCTCGACCTCTCCGAAGCCGATCAGGTCGACGAACTCATGATGCGGCATCGCATCCGCGCTCACCTCGGCCGGTGCTTCTCCGGAGACCAGCCTGCGCAACGTCTCCTGCGCAGCGCCGGTGACCGACATCAGGATCTGTGTCGGTAGCAATGCGAGCCGCACCCCGATCTGATCGAGCACCTCGGGGGTGAACTCGCGTTCGGTCCAGGTCGATGCGGTGAGGGTGGCCATCAGCGGGACCCCGACCTCGTCGTGGCACCGTGCCCATTCGTCGACGGTCGTGAAGGTCTTGGTGACCGGCATGATCATGTCGGCGCCTGCGTCGACGTACGCGGTGGCCCGGTGCAGCGCCTCATCGCCGCGGGCGTCGGTCCGAGCCACGAGGAGGACCTCGTCGGGGATCGAGTCGCGAACGGCACGGATCTTGCCCGTCGCCTCCTCTTCGGTGATGAGGTCGACCGGGTCCCCGACGCAGATCGGGCACGACTTCGGCGAGACCTGATCCTCCATGAACATCCCCTGCACGCCGGCGTCGACGAATGCGGTCGCGGTCCTGGCGGCATTGACGGCATTGCCGTAGCCGGTATCGATGTCGGCGACCAGCGGCAGCTTCGATGCGGCGTGGATCGTGCGAACTGCCTGCAGATTCTCCGACATCGTGTAGAGCTCGGCGTCCGGCAGGCCGAGGGCCGCCGAGACCGCGAATCCGGATGCGCACAAGGCGCTGAAACCCGCTTGGTCTGCGAGGCGGGCCGTCAGTCCGTCCCAGACGCCGGGTGCATAGACCAGGCCGCGCGATGTGAGGTCCTTGAGCGAGGGCGCGCCCATGTGATCAACTCCGTTCCGTTATGCGGAATGCGTTTCGCATCTCGATACGAACGGTAGGGTGGCGTGGGTCACAAGTCAAGCGATGTCGGTCCGAAGCTGTTCGTAAGATGTCGGTACCCATCGCGCGTAGACACGGGAAGTGAGTGAGTACCTGTGGGAGTTCCCGCTGAGGCCGAGGGCCAGTCGAACCGCGAGGTGGTCGGCGCCGTCCTCAAGGCGTGCTCGCTGCTCGAGCACTTCGGCACCGATCGGCCGTTCTGGACGCTCAACGAGCTGACTGCGGCCAGCGGCATGAACAAGACGACGGTCCATCGCCTCATGGCGACCCTGATCCATGCCGGGTGGGTGAACCGGAACGACGACGGCGGGTACCGGATCGCGATGCGGGCCTTCGAGGTCGGGTCGGCGGCACTCGTCCGACTCGACATCCGTTCGGCGGCACAGCCGTACATGGTCGATCTGGCGAACACCTTCGGTGACACCGCGTACCTGATGGTGCCATCGGAGCAGGGGGCCGTGTGCATCGACAAACTCGAGGGGCGCAATCCCCTTGTCGTGGCGGGCATCTCGATCGGTTCGGTGATGCCGTACCACGCCGCGGCGGGCCCCACGGTGATGTTGGCCCACTCCGAGGAGATCCGTCGTCGCTGGCTCGCCGACGTCCTGCCGTCGTTCACCGACCGGACCATCACCGACACCGCGCGCCTCGCCACCCATCTCGAAGAGATCCGAGCGGCGGGGTACTCGATCAGCAACGCCGATTATCTCGCGGGGGTTGCAGCGGTGGCGGCGCCGATCTTCGATCGCGCAGGCGCGGTGGTTGCCTCGATCAGCATCGGTGGGCGGGTCGAGGCGTTCGACGGCGAGGCGCTTGACGAGAAGGTCGACCGGGTCCGTTCCGCGGCCGCGTCGATCTCGCGGATCGTCCAGTCGATCCCGCGGTGACCGGGCTCGGGACTCCGAAACGATTCGTTCCCGCTCACCCGGCGGATGAGCGGGAACGGGATCGACGGGTCACCGACGTTCGTCGGCGGGACTGCTAACCGACGCCCTGCTGCTCCGCGTTCGCGACGATGATGTCGCGCACGAACTGCGCCAGGCCAGGTGCCCGGCCGTCGTAGTGCTCGGTGAAACGCTGGTCGGCGATGTACATCTCACCGAGGCACACCTGCATCTCGTGCCCGCAGTCGTAGTAGCGGTTGATCGACGCACGGTGTTCCTCGGCCAGCGCGTTCGCCTCGGCCGAACCCGCGACCACACCGGCCGCCAGAGCATCGGCGAACCGTTGCTCCATGGCCTCGTTCTCCGCGGCGATCCGCTTCCAGTCGTCCTTGGAGAACGTCGCGGTCCGTGCCTGGCTCTGCGCCCAGGCGTCGGTGTCGCCCCATCGCTCCTGTGCCTCGGCGGCGTACTCGTCGCCGAGCCAGTCGTCGCCGAAGATCTCGACCTGTTCCTCGGCGGTGAGCTGGATACCTTCCTTCTTCGCGTTCATCATCTCCTCCACAGCTGCGACCATCCGGTGCAAGCGATCGATCCGCTCGGTCAGCAGCTCTCGCTGAGATCGCAGATGCGCCAGGGCATCCGCGTCCGGATCGTCGAGCAGGGTCGCGATCTGCTCGAGGACGAAACCCAGTTCCCGATAGGTCAGGACCTGGTGGAGGCGCTCCATGTCGGCGTCGGAGTACAACCGGTACCCCGAGTTCGAACGCTGCGACGGGATGACCAGACCGATCTGGTCGTAGTGGTGCAACGTGCGGACACTGACCCCGACCATCCGGGCGATGTCACCGACGGTGCGCCCTGTTCCGGCACGTCTCGTCTCGCTCACATCGGCCACCTTCCGGCCTGACGTCACGTCAGGGTCAAGTGTTCGGGCGCCCGGGCACCCGCGCGGTACCGCTCAGGGCAGAAAGCCGATGCGGTCCGAGCCCTTGGTGCATGTCGCGAGAACGCCCGCGGTGTCGGCGAGTCCGCACTGCCATCCGGAGACGGTCGTCGGCTGACCGGTGGCGATCTTCGGTCCGTACTCCTGGGCGATCTTCGTGGCGGTGCCGCAGTCGACGCCGCCGGCGAGGACCACGATCTCCAGCGCGCCGTCGGGTCCGCGGGTCTCACCGCAGTCGGTGCCCTGGATGTGGGTGCTGCGCGGCACCGAGGAGACCGGGGTGGCGGGTCGAGGCCCGCCGACCACCGATGCGCTCGGGTTCTCCGACACCGTCCCGACCGACGCCGACGAGGCGCTGCCGGGCGACTCCTGCTCGGTCCCGCAACCCACCAGCACCACGGCGAGGGCCACCGCGACCAGCGGTGCGAGGAGCAGGACGCGACGGACGACAGGACGAGAACGCGGCGGCATGGCTTCACCGTAGCGAACCGACCGGTCCCCACGGAACCGCGCACTTTTGGGCGCTGCCGTGCGGACCTGGGAAGATGTCGACGTGACGATCAGCAGTACCGGACTGACCCCCGACCACAGCTTCACCGTCGGCGCGACGCTGCCCGGCACGCGTGGGCGGACCGGGACGATCTCCACCCCGCACGGTGAGATCCAGACGCCGGCCTTCGTCCCGGTGGGCACCAAGGCGACCGTGAAGACGGTGCTCCCGGAGTCGGTCGCGGCGCTCGGCGCGCAGGCCGTGCTGGCCAACGCCTATCACCTCTACCTCCAGCCCGGGCCGGAGATCATCGACGCGGCCGGCGGCCTCGGGCGCTTCATGAACTGGCCCGGGCCCACCTACACCGACAGTGGCGGGTTCCAGGTCATGTCGCTCGGCGCCGGCTTCAAGAAGGTCATCGCGATGGAGATCGAGAAGACTTCACCCGACGACTCGATCATCGCCCCGGGCAAGGAGCGTCTCGCGCTCGTCGACGACGACGGGGTGACCTTCAAGTCACATCTCGACGGGTCGACGCACCGGTTCACCCCCGAGGTGTCCATGCAGATCCAGCACCAGCTGGGCGCCGACATCATCTTCGCCTTCGACGAGCTGACGACACTGATGAACACCCGTGCCTATCAGGAGACGTCGCTCGAACGAACCCGACTCTGGGCCATCCGCTGCCTCGCCGAACACAATCGGCTGAGCCTCGAACGTGCCCATCGTCCGCAGCAGTCGCTGTGGGGTGTCATCCAGGGAGCCCACTACGAGGACCTGCGGCGACAGGCCTCTCGTGACCTCGTCGCCGCCAGCGATCGTGACCAGTCCGAGGGGGGACGCGGGTTCGGGGGATACGGGATCGGTGGCGCGCTGGAGAAGTCCAACCTGGGCACCATCGTCGGGTGGGTCACCGACGAGCTGCCCGACGACAAGCCCCGCCACCTGCTGGGGATCAGCGAACCCGACGACGTCTTCACCGCGATCGAGAACGGTGCCGACACCTTCGACTGTGTGTCGCCGACGCGGGTGGCGCGCAACGGCGCCATCTACTCGCTCGACGGTCGGTACAACGTCACCAACGCGCGCTACCGGGACGACTTCCGGCCGTTGGACGGCGAGGTCGAGAACTACACGTCGCAGTACTCGAGGGCCTACCTGCACCACCTGTTCAAGGCGAAGGAAGGACTCGCGTCGACCCTCGCGACCCTGCACAACGTCGCGTTCATCGTCGCGATGGTCGATCGCGCGCGGGAGGCGATCGTCGAGGGCGATTACGAGGCATACCGCGACGACTTCCTCGGGCGGTATTACGGCGGCACGCGCGGCTGACCCGGGAGGTGCCGACCCGCTGAGTCGACCGGTGGTGTCGCGGGCGAGACGTCGGACACGGTTCGCCCAGATCATTCCTGTCGATCGATAGGCTCTGCTCGGACGAGAGATCCCGACAGACAGGACAGATGCGACGATGCCGAAGCTCGACGAGAAGGTGCAGGATCTGTACGACCAGGTGGTCGCGCGGAACCCCGGAGAAGTCGAGTTCCACCAGGCGGTCCGCGAGGTCTTCGACAGTCTGGGGCCGGTGCTCGCCAAGCATCCGCACTACGCGGAGGCCGAGGTGATCGCCCGGCTCTGTGAGCCCGAGCGGCAGATCATCTTCCGCGTGCCGTGGACCGATGACGCAGGCCGCGTGCGCATCAACCGCGGCTTCCGCGTCGAGTTCAACTCGGCTCTGGGACCGTTCAAGGGCGGGCTGCGCTTCCACCCGAGTGTCTATCTGGGTGTGGTGAAGTTCCTGGGGTTCGAGCAGATCTTCAAGAATGCGCTGACCGGTCTGCCGATCGGTGGTGGCAAGGGCGGTTCCGACTTCGATCCGAAGGGTCGGTCGGATGCCGAGGTGATGCGCTTCTGTCAGTCCTTCATGACCGAGCTCTACCGGCACATCGGCGAATACACCGACGTCCCGGCCGGTGACACCGGGGTGGGCGGCCGCGAGATCGGCTACCTCTTCGGTCAGTACAAGCGGATCACCAACCGCTACGAATCCGGTGTCCTCACCGGAAAGGGTCTGGCCTGGGGCGGTTCCCAGGTACGGACCGAGGCGACCGGGTACGGCGTGGTCTTCTTCGTGCTGGAGATGCTCGCGGCGAAAGGCGAGGCCCTCGACGGCAAGCGCGTGGTGGTCTCGGGTTCGGGCAACGTCGCCGTCCACGCGATCGAGAAGGCGCAGCAACTCGGTGGCCGGGTCATCGCGTGTTCGGACTCGAGCGGCTATGTGGTCGACGACGCCGGCATCGACCTCGAGCTGCTGAAGGACGTCAAGGGTGGGCGCCGCGGCCGGATCGCCGACTACGCCCGCGAACGTGGTTCGGCACGGGTGGTGACCGCCGGGAACATCTGGGATGTGCCCACCGACGTCGCCATCCCGTGTGCCACCCAGAACGAGCTCAACGGAACCGATGCTGAACGACTGATCGCGAACGGGTGTCGGGTCGTGGCCGAGGGGGCCAACATGCCGTGCACCCCGGAAGCGATCCGCGCGCTCACCGGCGCCGGGGTCGGCTTCGCGCCCGGCAAGGCCGCGAACGCGGGCGGTGTCGCGACGAGCGCATTGGAGATGCAGCAGAACGCCTCTCGCGACTCGTGGACATTCGATCACACCGAACGGCGGCTCTCGGTGATCATGCGCAGCATCCACGACACCTGTCTGACGACAGCGGACGAGTACGGTCGCCCGGGCGACTATGTGGTCGGTGCCAACATCGCCGGGTTCACCCATGTCGCAGACGCGATGCTCGCACTCGGCGTCGTCTGAGTTCGAGACGGCCGGCGATTCAGGCTGGCGGATCGAAAATTCATGCGAGAATCCGGAGGATGTTCGATCGCATCCGGCGGTCGCCGAGTGAGAAGAGCTGCCGTGCCGCCGATCCGGAGAACGTCTGTCGTCCTGACCGCCGTCGTGGCGGTGCTCGTCGCCGGCTGTGGATCCGGATCGGACTCGGACAGCTCGACGGACGCGGCCGAATCGGGTGCCGCCGCGGTGTCGTCGTCACGCGCCGGGGCGGGTGGCGCCGCCGGGCCGGTGGAGCGACTCGACGAGATCACCGTCCACCGCATCGACTACCCGACCCGTGGCACCCGGGATCCACAGCAGAACTGGGGAGAGTTCTATCTGCCCGCGGGTGACCAGAAGGTCGACACCATCCCGCTCGTGGTGCTGATCCATGGCGGTTCCTGGAAGTCGAAGCTGGACGCGGGCACGATGCGTCCGTACGCGATGGATCTCGCGAAGCGCGGGATGGCGGTCTACAACATCGAATATCGGCGGGTGGGTTCCGGCGGCGGATTCCCGACCACATTCACCGACGTCGCAGACGCACTCGACCACGTCGTCGAGATCGACAAGAAGTACCCGCAGATCACCACCGACGACGAACTGGTCGTCGGGCACAGTGCCGGCGCCCAGTTGGCGATGTGGTCGGGGACCCGGAACGAGTTGAACCCCAACGAGGTCGGCGCGAACCCGAAGTTCCGGCCGACGAGGGTCGTGTCCCTCGCCGGCCCGCTGGACATGGTCTACGCGGCGCATCACGGCAACGACCGGATCGTCACCGTCCTCGGCGGCACCCCCGAGCAGGTGCCCCAGCGTTACGCATCGGTCGACCCGATCCAGAACATCGACCCGACGATGCCGGTGATCGCGGTCCACGGCAACAAGGACACCCTGGTCCCGCCGATCCTGTCGGAGCGCTACATCGACGCGGTCGAGCGCCGGAAGGGCATCGGTGACCTGGTCATCGCCGACGGCGAGGACCACGTGTCGATCGTGAGTTCCAACTCGCGGGTCTATCCCAAGATCCTCGACATCATCACCGACGCGTCGGGCAAGACCATCGACCAGCTCGAGGACCTCTACAACAGCTGACGTGCGGGGATTCCTCACCGCGAGGAACAGTGGGGAACCATGTCGATGTCCGGTTCGTTACACTCTCACCACTGACCCCCACCGACTCAGAGAGAGCCGATGAGACGCGCCAAGCGCCGACGAAAACGTCGACGATCCGAACCCGCCCCGCTTCACCTCGACGCCCCCGGTCCGTCCCCGACGGTCACGAGCGTCATCCACGCCCCAGGCGTGATCCCCGCCGCCGATGATCGCGGCATCTTCTCCCGGGTGGTCCCGTGCTGACCGTCCTCGGAATCCTCTTCGGTCTCCTCGTCGTGGTGCTCATCACCGCGTTGACCGGCTACTTCGTCGCCCAAGAGTTCGCCTACATGGCGGTCGACCGCTCTCGCCTGAAGGCTCGTGCCGAGGCAGGAGACGCATCGGCGGCGCGCGCACTCACCGTCACCCGACGCACGTCCTTCATGCTCTCCGGTGCCCAGCTGGGCATCACGGTCACCGGACTCTTGGTCGGCTACGTCGCCGAGCCGCTGATCGGTAGCGGATTCGGCGAGTTGCTCAGCGGGATCGGTGTACCGGTGGCGGTCGGCATCGGTGTCGGCACCGTGCTCGCCGTCCTGTTCTCGACTGTCGTGCAGATGGTGCTCGGTGAGCTGTTCCCGAAGAACCTCGCGATCGCCCGCCCGGAGCCGGTCGCCCGATGGTTGGCACTGTCGACCACCCTGTACCTCAAGCTGTTCGGCTGGCTGATCTCGCTCTTCGACGCATCGTCCAACCTCCTCCTCCGTGCACTGCGGATCGAGCCGGTGCACGACGTCGAGCACTCCGCGACACCGCGCGATCTGGAGCACATCGTCTCCGAATCGCGTGCGGCCGGCGAACTCCCGGCCGAGCTGTCCGTGATGCTCGATCGGGTTCTCGACTTCCCGACCCGCACTGCCGATCACGCGATGATCCCGCGCCGCGCGGTCGACCACGTCCGTGTCGACGATCGCGCCGCGGACGTGCTGGAACTGATGAGCACGGGCCACTCGCGCTACCCGGTCGTCGGCGACACCACCGACGATCTGCGCGGCATCATCTCGCTGCACGATCTGCTCGCGTGGTCCGCCTCCGTCGCGGACGCCGAACGCGACGGGGTCACCGTCGGTGCGGTGTCCCGTCCCGCCGTGGTGGTACCCGTCTCGCTGCCCCTGCCCGATGTCCTGGTGCGCCTGCGGGAAGTCGACGAAGAGATGGCGTTGGTCATCGACGAGTACGGCGGTTTCGCCGGCGCGGTGACCGTCGAGGACATCGCCGAGGAACTCGTCGGCGAGATCGACGACGAGCACGACATCGAGTCGCACGACCCCATCACCGCCGACGCCGACGGCGGCTGGACCGTCCGTGGTGACGTACACATCGACGAAGTGTCCCGAGCGGTGGGACATGAAGTGCCCGAAGGGGATCACGAGACCATCGCCGGTCTGGTGATCGCCGAGTTCGCCGGGTTGCCGACGGTCGGCGAGGTCATCCGGATCCCGCTCCAACCCGACTCCGCCGACCTACTCGCGCAGCCGGACACGGTCGGGCGCCGACATCTGGTCGCGCAGGTGCGTGCGGTCGAACGGCGTGTCCCCTCGTCACTGCACCTGTCCATCGAGGTCGACCCCGTCGAGGATGGCAGCGAGACGGATGAGGAGGTCGGTCGATGAGCAACCCATGGGTCGTCGTGATCGTGACCTTCGGTCTGATCGCGGCCAGTGCCTTCTTCGTCGCCGTCGAGTTCGCGCTGATCGCCGCGCGCCGGCATCGCATCGAGGATGCCGCGTCCGAGAGTCGCGCTGCGCGTGCGGCATTGCGCAGTGCGTCGGAGTTGTCGGTGCTGTTGGCGGGCTCGCAGCTGGGCATCACCGTGTGCACGCTGGCGCTCGGTGCGGTCACCAAACCGGCGGTGCACCACTGGCTCACGCCGCTCTTCGAGACCTGGGGTGCGCCGCTGTGGATCGCCGACGTCGCGGGCTTCGTCCTCGCGCTGATCATCGTGACGTTCCTGCACCTCGTGGTCGGTGAGATGGCGCCGAAGTCGTGGGCCATCGCGCATCCCGAGCGGTCGGCGATCCTGCTGGCGCTGCCGATGCGGGCGTTCATGTGGGTCACCCGCCCGGTCATCGTCGTGCTCAACCGACTCGCCAACTGGTGCCTGCGCAAGGTCGGCGTCGAGCCGGTGGATCAGGTGGCCTCCGGCCAGGACCCGGACACGTTGCGGCAGTTGGTCGAGCACTCGGCGGCCACCGGTGCACTCGATGAGCGGTACCACGCCCACCTGGCGAGTGCGCTCGAACTCGAGGCACTGACGGTCCGCGACGTGCTGGGCCCGGACGCCGAGCTCAGCACGGTGCTGCCGACCGCGACGGCGGCGGAGATCCAGGAGCGGTCGCGTAGCAGCGGCCACCTGCGACTGTTGGTCCGCGCGAACGGACATGTCGACGGCGTGGTGCACGTTCGGGACAGCCTGCGGACGCCGGCCGGGACCACGGCAGCCGACCTGATGCGCCCGGTGCTCTCGTTGTCGGCGACCGAGCCCGTCTACCAGGCGCTGACGACGATGCGGGACACCCGCGGTCACGTCGCGCTGGTCCTCGACGAGGGGGTGGTGGTGGGTGTGATCACCCTCGACGACGTGCTCACCAGGCTGCTCGCCACCGCCGTCTGACCCAGCCCCGAATCGGTAGAAGTTCTTCCCGGAAACCGGGAGGAACTTCTACGAGATCGCGAAGAGCCAGGGTTCGCGCGGGAGTGCGGCGGGATCGAACCGCCGGAGGAGGTCGGCAGCGGTCACCTGCTCGCCGGGCTCGGCCATGCCGAGGGAGACCGCCATCCGCGAGACCACGTCGCCGACCGACAGTCCGAGCTCGGCGAGATCGGTGAGCGTCACCGCCCCGTCGCGTTTGCTCAGCCGCACGCGGTCGTGGTTCAGGACCATGGGGACGTGCGCGTAGGTGGGCGGACAGTGTCCCAGCAGGGTGGCCAGGTACGCCTGGCGGGGTGCCGACGACAGCAGATCGTCGCCTCGGACGACCTGGTCGATCCCCTGTGCTGCATCGTCCACGACCACCGCGAGGTTGTAGGCGGGGGTGCCGTCGTTGCGGCGGATCACGAAGTCGTCGACGCTGCCGGAGTAGTCGCCGTGGAGCATGTCGGTGACGGTGAACTCGTCGGCGTCCGTACGGATTCGGATGGCCGGTGGCCGGCCGGCGGCCCGACGTTCGGCGCGCTCGGCGTCGCTCAGGTGCCGGCAGGTTCCGGGGTAGGCGCCCGGCGGGGTGTGCGGCGCCGACGGAGCCTCCAGGATCTCTCGTCGGGTGCAGAAGCACTCGAAGGTGCGACCGGTTGCCGACAGGCCGTCGATGACGGACGCGTAGGTCGCCAGACGATCCGACTGGTACACCACCGGCGGCTCCCAGTCGATGCCGAGCGCAGCGAGGTCGGTCAGTTGCTGAGCGTCGGCGCCGACGGCCGTACGATCGAGATCCTCCATCCGGATGAGGAACCGACGGTCGGTGCTCCGCGCGAAGAGCCACGCCAGGAGGGCCGTGCGCAGGTTCCCGACGTGCAAGGTCCCCGACGGCGACGGCGCATAGCGACCGGCGGGTCGATCCTGGTTCTCCATTGCGGTCGAGACTACAAGTGAGACCATGGGGGAGTGGATCTCCCGGTCATGCCACCGATCGCCCCGATGCTCGCCAAAGCCGTCACGGCGGTGCCCGCCCAGCCCGACGACGGCCCCGAGTGGTCGTATGAGCCGAAATGGGATGGCTTTCGCGCGTTGATCTTTCGAGACGGCGACGAGGTGGCCATCGGATCACGCGGCGGCAAAGACCTCGCGCGCTACTTTCCCGAACTGGTCGCCGCAGCCAAGGCCGAACTCCCCGACAAAGTGGTCGTCGACGGTGAGATCGGTGTTCCGGCGCTGATCGGCGACACCCATCGGCTCGACTGGGACTCCCTGGCCCAACGCATCCATCCAGCGGACTCGCGGGTGCGGATGCTCGCAGAGAAGACACCGGCCATCTTCATCGGCTTCGACGCGCTGGCCCTGCAGGACACCAGCGTCGTCGACGAACCGTTCGAGGTCCGACGCGAGACGTTGTTGCGGGCGATCGAACGCACCGACGACCGCAGTCGGCTGTTCCGGGTCAGCCGCGTCACGCAGGATGCCGAGGTCGCGACCGGGTGGTTCTCCGCCTTCGAAGGCGCCGGACTCGACGGGGTGGTCGGCAAGCGGTTGGCGGGGACGTATGTGCAGAACAAGCGCGAGATGGTGAAGGTCAAGCACAAGCGGACAGCGGATTGCGTGGTGATCGGCTATCGGGTGCACAAGAGCGGCACCGGCCTCGGGTCGATGCTGCTCGGGCTCTACCACGAGGGCGAGCTCCGGATGGTCGGCGGCTCGGGGGCTTTCTCGGATGCCAAGCGCATCGAGCTGCAGGAGATGTTCGAGCCGCTGCGACTCGACCCCGACAACGCCGCGCCCGGCGAGCCGACGCGATGGCGCTCGGAGAAGTCGGGGGAGTGGATCCCGATCCGACAGGAGCTCGTGGCCGAGGTGGCCTACGACCAGATGGAGAACCAGCGGTTCCGGCACACGGTCAAATTCCTGCGATGGCGACCCGACCGTGACCCGGAGAGCTGCGGGTACGACCAACTCGAGGTCCCGCTCACCTACGACCTGCACGATGTGTTGGAAGAGGAGTCCTGATGCCTTCGCCCTCGCCTGCCGAAGAACTCGATGTCGACGGTGTCGCCGTCCGGCTGAGCAACCCCGACAAGATCTACTTTCCCGAACTCGGTGAGAACGGCGGGCGCAAGCGCGATCTCGTCGGCTACTACCGGGAGGTGGCACTCCAGGGCGCCATCATGACCGCCGTGCGTGATCGCCCGACGTTCCTGCAGCGGTTCCCCGATGGTGTCGATGGCGAGGAGATCTACCAGAAGCACATCGCCAAGAAGCGTCCCGACCACGTCGAGTCGACGCGGATCACGTTCCCGTCCGGTCGGACCGGTGATGCCATCCGGCCGACCGTGCCCGCCGACATCGTCTGGGGTGCCAATCTGGGGACGTTCACCTTCCACACCTGGCCGACCATCGCGCCCGACAACGATCATCCCGACCAACTGCGCATCGATCTGGACCCGCAGCCGGGTACCAGCTTCGACGACGTGCGGCGGGTGGCCCTCCAGGGGTTGCGTCCACTGCTCGACGAGCTGGGATTCGTCGGGTTCCCGAAGACGTCGGGCAGCAAGGGAATCCATGTGTTCGTGCCGATCGAGCCGACCGCCGACTTCATCGCGACGCGCCGTGCGGTCATCGCCGTCGCGCGCGAACTCGAGCGTCGGGATCCCGACGGTGTGACCACCTCCTGGTGGAAAGAGGAACGCGGCGAGCGGATCTTCATCGATTTCAACCAGAACGCGCGGGACCGGACGATGGCGTCGCCCTACTCCGCGCGGCGCACGCCGAACGCGATGGTCTCCACCCCCGTCACGTGGGACGAGTTGGTGGATGTGAACCCGCAGGACTGCACCATCGCGACCGTGCCGAAGCTGCTCGCCGACCGCGGAGATCCCTTCGCCGACATCGCCGACCACCGGAAGCCGATCGATCCGCTGTTGGAGATGGTCGCCGCCGACGATGCGAAAGGCCTGGGCGACATGCCGTATCCGCCCAGCTATCCGAAGATGCCCGGCGAACCGAAGCGGGTACAGCCGAGTCGGGACACCGACCGTAAGAAGACTGCCGACGACTCCAGTCACATGCCTTGCATCGGTGACGGACCTTCGTCGATATCCCGCAATCAGGCCGAGGCAACCGCGGCGAAGCGTCGGCGATAGCTGCTCGGGGACACCCCGACCGCCCCTTGGAAGTGATGGCGCAGCAGCGTGGCCGAGCCGAATCCGACGCGGCCGGCGATGTCCTCGACCGACAGCTGGGTCGACTCCAGCAGACGCCGCGCGTGCAGCACCCGCTGCTCGGTGAGCCAGCGATGCGGCGATACACCGACTTCGTCAGCGAACCGGCGGGCGAAGGTCCGGGGAGACATGTGCATCCGCTTCGCCAGGTCGTCGACCGCGATGTCCTGGTCGAGGTTCTCGATCAGCCACGCGAGCATCGCGCCGAAGCCGTCGGAGTCGCACGCCGGCACCGGTGCCTCGACGTATTGGCGTTGGCCACCGTCGCGATGCGGGGAGACCACCATCCGGCGGGCGATCTTGTTGGCGACATCGGGACCCCATGCCTCACGCACCAGATGCAGGCTCGCGTCGATTCCGGCCGCGGTGCCGGCACTCGTGGTGATGGGTCCGTCGTCCACGAACAGGACGTCGATGTCGACCTCGGCCTTCGGATAGTCCTCTTGGAGCTTGCGTCCGTACCGCCAGTGGGTGGTGCAGCGGCGGCCGTCGAGCAGGCCGGCGGCCGCCGCCGCGAACGCACCCGAGCACACGGTGAGGATGCGGCCACCGTTGGCGACCACCTGGCGCAGGGTGTCCAGCACCTCGGGGGCGAAGTCGTCGTCGGTACTGCCGCCGGGGATGGCGACCAGGTCGGCGTTTAGGCACGCGTCGAGTCCGTAAGGCGGCACCACCTGTGCACCGTTACCGATACTCAGCGGCACGCCGGGTTCCGGCGAGCAGATGCGGAAGTCGAACGACGGCACACCGTCTTCGGTCCGGTCGAGGCCGAAGACCTCGTTGACCACCCCGAACTCGAAGAGGGAGACCCGCTTGCCGTGTAGCAGCACGGCCACCGTGGACAGCATCGGACCAGTATGGCAGAAAGTTTGCGAAGAGTGACGATCATGCCACTGGCAGCCGGATCTTTGTGGGCGCATATTTCATGTCATGACAACTCTCGCGATCACCCTCCTCGTCCTCGTCGCCGTCCCCGCCGCAGTGGTCGTCTACCGGGTTCACCAGCGCACCCACGAATTGCCCCGCATCCCATTCGGATTCGGGGTGGCCCAGCCCGATGGCCGGAACCGCGGCAACGACGTCGTCGCGGCCCGCCGGCTCGGCCCCGATGCCGACCGCATCCGCTCCGAACTCGTCACACTGCAACTCCATCACCGCGACTCCGCCTGAACGGGTCCGCCGATCCCGACCGGGCGTCGATCCCGAACCGGGCCACGCACGGCTCTGACCTGCGCGACAATGATCGGGCAGGTGTGGGGATCGTGCACACCTGGGACGTCGCTCGGCGAGGAGGTCGGCATGGGTGTGACGCTGGACGGTGGGATCACCCCCGACGAGTTGGCCGCGGTACCGGACGCGAGTACGCGTCTCGATCCGGTCGAGATCCTGCAGGCGCAGGCGCGCTCGCGGGTGCAAGAACTCGTCCCGGTTCGGTACGGGCGCATGGTCGCCACCCCCTTCACCTTCTTTCGCGGTGCCGCCGCCGTGATGGCCGCCGATCTCGCGTCGACCCCGGACTCGGGCATCCACACGCAACTATGCGGAGACGCGCATCTGAGCAACTTCGGGCTCTTCTACACACCCGAGCGGCGGATGGCGTTCGATCTCAACGACTTCGACGAGACCCACCCCGGTCCGTTCGAGTGGGATGTGAAGCGACTCGCGGCGAGCGTGGCGGTCGCGGCACGCGGCAACGGGTTCGCCGAGGAGGACGTTCGTCGCGTCACACGCGAGGTGGGTCGGGTGTACCGGAAGTCGATGCGCCGCAGTCGGAAGAAGTCGACGCTTGAATGCTGGTACGACCACATCGACGTGGACGAGGACCTGGTGCGCATCAGCGCGAAGCTCGACACGTCGACGGCCGCGCGTACGCGGAAGGCGCTCACCAAGGCCCGGCATCGGGACAGCGTGCAGGCCTTGAGCAAACTGTGTGAGACCGCACCGGACGGGTCCATCCGGATCCGCAGCGATCCGCCTCTGCTGGTGCCGCTCCGCGAGATCTTCTCCGGGGAGGCCGAAGGGGTTGCGGGTGCCGAGATCGACCGACGTCTCGGCGACTATCGGAGCGTGTTGGCGCCGCATGTGGCAGCGCTGTTCGATCAGTTCACCATGATCGAGGTGGCCCGCAAGGTGGTCGGCGTCGGGAGCGTCGGTACCCGCGCGTGGATCGTGCTGCTCCGCGGCCGCGACCTCGACGATCCGCTGTTCCTGCAGCTCAAGGAAGCTCAGGAGTCGGTGTTGGCGCCGTACGTCCGGGGGCACGTCTACGCGAACCAAGGCGCGCGGGTGGTCGAGGGACAGCGCCTGATGCAGGCGGCCAGCGACATCTTCCTGGGGTGGCACACAGGTGTCGACGATGCGTTGGCACAGCACGACTTCTACGTGCGTCAGCTCCGCGACGGCAAGGGATCGGTGGTGATCGAGGCCTTGGAGCCACAGCAGATGCGTCTGTACGCCCGACTGTGCGGTCGGGTTCTCGCCCAAGCCCACGCGCGGACCGCCGGTCGAGAGCGCATCGTCGAGTTCGTCGATGTCGGCAGCGTTTTCGACGAAGCCATCGCAGAGTTCGCGGTGCGTTACGCCGACCTGAACGACGCGGATCATGCGCAGCTGCGCGTGGCGGTGGACAGCGGCCGGGTTCCGTGTCGCGAACTGGTCTGAAGGAATTTATCGTCGCAAACGAATTCGCGGTCGCTGACGGTCGTGCATATGCGGCCGGGAGTGAAGGATTCCGTCCTTTTCGATTGCAATATCCGACATTCTCCATCGAGAAGCGCACAAACGGCTCAGAATGAAGCCGCCGTGCACGAGATAGTGCACTTCGAGTCGGAGGACAAATCATGACTATCGACAATCCGCACCCCGCAAAGCAGGGCATCGCCGCCGGTACGACCTTTGCGGCAGCGATTCTGCTGCTGGTGGCGTCGCTGCTCGCACTGTTCCAGGGAATCGTCGCAGCAGTCAACGATGATCTGATCGTCGCGGGGCCGCAGTACGTCTATCAATTCAACCTCACCACCTGGGGCTGGATTCACATCATCGTCGGCATCATCGGAGCGGCGATCGCATTCGGTCTGTTCACCGGCGCGGTGTGGGCGCGCGCCGCCGCCATCGTGATCGCGGCGATCTCGATCATCGCGAACTTCCTCTGGCTGCCGTACTACCCGCTGTGGTCGATCATCGTGATCGCGATCGACCTGGTCATCATCTGGGCGGTCGTCACCTGGCGCACCGCCGACTGACCTGGTTGGCTCTCCGGACTGCTCGCGGCGCTCTCGGCGCGCGAGCCTCAGGGCGCGTCGTCGGGGTCGGTCGGGGGCTCGACGACGCGTTTCCGGGTGTTCGACGGCCTGCGTACGCGCGCGACGAGAGCCGGACGGGCGAGTCCGACGATCGCGGCGACGGCCAGACCGAAGACGGTCTCGCCCAGACGCTCCAGGAGTCGGCTCTGCGCCTCGCCGACGTCGGGGTAGGCGAGCAGCAGGATCACCAGGAACGTCGTGAAGGTCGGCAGGATGTACCACCGGCTGCCGCGGGTGGCCGCCGCAGCCGCCAGCGCGACCACGAGGGCGGCGGCGATGACAGCGGCCGGCGGTGCGATGTCGACGATCGCCGCAGCTGTGAGCGCGCCGACGAACACCGAGATGAATCGGCCGACGGTGCGCCATTCCTGCAGGTTCCGATCGGGACGTATGACCAACAGTGCTGCCGCGCAGGCCCATCCGACGTGGTCGAGATCCAGTGCGAAACCCGCTGATGCCGTGATCGCGCCGACCAGCGCCACCCGGACGCCGTAGCCGATACCGGGTAGGACGGGGGTGGGACGATCCTCCGGCGCGTCCGCGATCCATCGGATGGGGATTGCGAGGGCTGCTCCGTAGGCGACGACCGAGCCCGCGACGAACAACATGGTGACGGTCACGCCGGAGCTGAAACCGTCCATGCTGAACCCCAGCCCGATCAGCGGCGGCGCCATGGTGATCAGCAGCATCGACAGGCGGGGTCTGCCCAGTCGGGGCGCAGACCAGGTGGCCAGCAGTGGGATGGCCACGATCGTCGCGACCGCCACCGCCGGGATCGGTGCCACTGTCGCCCCGACGAGCATCGGGATACCGAGGATCAGCCCGGCGGACAACAGGATCGCGCGGCGGCGGCGATCCCGGGGCACCCCCAGGACGAGGGCGGGGATCGCCCCGACCGCGAGTGCGGCGCCCGCGCGCACGTCGGCGACGGCCACGGCCGCAGCCGGTGTCGCGGTCAACGCGCCGACGAGTGCGGGCGCCCATCGCCAGACCACCCAGGGAGTCGACGTCACGCTCGGATCAGCGCCCACCGACCCCTCCCGTGTCGCCGCCGGGTGGCGTGACCCCTGCGTCGCCGGTGCTGAATCGCTCGACCAACAGATCTTTCAGTTGCGGTCGGCTGGCAGCGACCAGCGTGAAGGTCGCCTGCCGAGCCAGTCGTTCGGCATCGGAGCCCGCGATCAGTGCCCGTCCGCCGTCGGCGGCCACGAGTGTCGCGGCCGCCTCCACGGCGAGGCGTGCACCTTCGGCTCGCGCGTCGAGAAGTGCGTCGGCATCGGCGATCCCGGCATCGAGACGGGTGCGGATCGCGCTCGCCCGTTCGCGCAGCGTCCGGCCCGCGTGGGCGTGACCGCCCCGGTCCAGCAGCGCCGCGCATCGTCGGACCAGGCCCAGCGGCAGTGTCCCGTTGAGCCGGACCCCGATGTTCTGGGTGGCGAAGAAGTCGTCGAGGGAGACGCGGCTGACGACCTGTGCGTCGTCGACCACGAGATCGTCCACCTCCATCGCCACCGTTGCGCTCGCGTCGGCGGCGATGAGCGGCAACGGTGTGACAGCGGCGATGCCGGGTTGGTCACGCGCCGGCACGATCGCCGCGACCACGTCGTCGGTCTCGTCGTCACGTGCGGAGATCTGCAGGACGTCGACGATGCCCCACCCGCTCACGAACGGTGCATGGCCGGAGAGTCGCCATCCGCCGTCGATGCGATGTGCACGCATGCGAGGTGGGGTGGGGACGACCCCCGCGTAGGCGACGCCGGCCCGCACACGACCGGTCACGGTGTCGGCGAGCAGCCGATCGCGGAGGGTGACGTTGTCGGTGCCGGCGAGGGAGATGACCACTCCGTGGTGCTGCATCCAGGTGAACGCCGTCGCGAGGCAGCCGCTGGCCATCACCTCGATGGTGTCGACCACCTGGGCGAACCCGAGGCCTGGGCCGCCGACGGTGGTCGGTGCCGCGATGCCGAAGAGCCCGGCGTCGGCGATGGCGGTCCAGTGGGATGCCGGTATCGACCCGGTGCGATCCACGTCGGCGGAGGCGGGGAAGAGGATCTCGTCGGCGATTCGTTGGACCGCACGTCGCAGCGGCTCGTCCCCGTCGGTCACGCGCGGCTGTCCGGCCGCGCCGCTGTCGTCGGTCACGCCTCGAGCGTACGGCGGTGCGGCGCGGATCGGTCGTCGATCCGCACCGCACCGGTCAGGCCGTGTGGTGAGTCCGGGTCAGATGGTGCAGAGCGGCGAGTAGTCGCTGCGCCCACCGGTGGTCGGCGAGACCAGGAAGGTGCACGAGTTGTAGCCGACCTTCTCGATCTGGGTCCGGAGCTTGCGGAGTTCGGAGTTCGGGATGACCTTGTCGCGCGAGAGCAGGAAGCCGGACGTCCGGGTCGGATCACCCACGATCGCATAGCGATAGGGGGCATCCGGGGTGGCGCCGTCCTGGACCCAGGAGACGATGTAGTTCGGCGCATCACCGAGGTCGATGCTGTTGGGAACGCCCGGGAAGCGCACCGCCAGTTGGGCATTGGTCTTGGGGTCGACGACCTTCGCGCGGCCCTTCACGCCGTCGATCATCCCGGTCGGCGAGGTGCACTTGTTGTCGACGCCCACCGTCTTGGCATCGATCAGGGTGTAGGTGGCGTTGGTGTCCTTGGCGCAGCGGATACCGAAGAACGACGGCACCGTGGCGAGCTGCCACCACTGACCGAGGTAGCGCTGCACGTCGAGTTTGGCGACCGGTTGCAAGGGAGCCGCGCTCGCCGGTGCGGCGGTGGCGAAGAGTCCCGTCGCGGTGATCGCCGCCGCCGCGAGTGCGGTCGCCCATCGTGTGGTCCATCGGGTGCGTCGCATGATCAGGTCATCCCTTTCCTTGCCGGCTGTGCCGTGGCTTCGACTGCCGTGGATTCGACGCCGCATACCCCGGCGGATGGGTGGAGTAAACGAAGCGCCTTGCCGGGGGATGCTGCGACCAGCGGATTTAGTCGTGCGAGGGGTGGGGTAGTAAGCTATCGCAGGCTACACACGGGGTGTGGCGCAGCTTGGTAGCGCGCTTCGTTCGGGACGAAGAGGTCGTGGGTTCGAATCCCGCCACCCCGACTCGGCGGAAGAGGACGAAGTCCGATTCCGACCACTGTCTTCTTGTGGTTGAGAAGTAGATGAGGCCCTGGCCGGAGAGATCCGGTCGGGGCTTCCTCGTTTGTGCGGGTCGGGCGTAACCGAGTCGGCAGGTGCTTGAATCGAGGCGACGTCTGTGTAGTTGCTGCAGCATCGTTGCGCGACGTCAGGCACCTCTGCCGCACATTCAGGTTCTTGGTAGAAGCCAGCGTAGGTCTCGAGCGTTAAAGTTGCCGACCGTCGACGGTATCGCTCGCTCGGGGTCCACCTCGCCCCGGCCGAGACGAGCAAGTGACGCAACGGTGTCGCAGATCGTGGATCGCCTTTAGTCGATGATCAAGTGCCCCGCCGATTGGTCGCAGTAACGTCAACGCTGTGTTGAACCGTCCGGGCCTGAACGTCGCGAGTCGTAGCAACTCATCGTCAGGTGCAGCGGATAGCAGTACGTTGCGAACCTTGTCGTCCGTTTGCGGTGCCAGATCGTGGGCGAGGAATTGTGGGACGGCACGAGCGCTCTTCGTGGTTCCTGGGCGATGTCCACATCAGCTTGCACTTCACCCAGTTGCCAACTGACAGATGTTCACTCGGCTGCGCAGCGGTCCAGGGTTTCAAACGGGGCGGCCCTCTCGCCACAACCAGTCCGACGTGGCAGAGGAAAGGCGCGACGAGTCGGTGCCCGGTGCCCACCGCCCGCGATGCCCTTCTACCTCCCGTAGATGTGAGGTACGAGCCCGACCGGTTTCCGTTCCGTGGTTTTCGCGCGATGAGGGCCGCGAGAGTTTGCGCTCATCGATCGCCAGCCTCAGCGTGATCCGCAGTACACCGAGTTCGTTTCGATCTTGGCGGCCTAGCGCAGTCGTCGCGAAAGTCCTACATCTGACCTCGCCGTTGATCGACTGAACCTCGTTTCTTCACAACAACTCCCATCGATTCATCCGTGACTGTTGGACCGTATCCTGTGTCTTGGTTGTATCGTTCACGTGTTCGAATGTTCCGGACAGCTGGATCGTCAACCGCGGACTTGGGGCATGCGCCGGAGTTTCGGATCGATTCGCTGCTTAGGGCGACAACAGCATGTAGGCGCCACGTAGCCGTTCTGCCGTCACTGCGTCATACCGCCATGCGATCATTCCGGAATGAGCGAAATCGTCGTCGCCCCTGGCACCACGATGTTGGAGGGACTGGTCAAGAATCCCCAGATTGGCTTGTGTGAACTGGTGTGGAACGCGTTCGACGAGGACGCCACGACGGTGAGCATTGAAGTCGAGAACAGCGAGTTCGGAGTACTCGCCCTCGTTCGGGTGGTCGACAATGGGAGTGGCATGACCCGTCGACGTGCAGAAGACGCGTTCTCCCTGGTGGGTGACAGCTGGAAACGCATGCCAGGGACCAAGTCCGCCGGCGGGCGGTCCGTTCACGGCAAACACGGGCGCGGTCGGTTCGCGGCCTTCGCACTTGGGGGCGCGGTTAATTGGGAGTCGACCGCTCGTGAGGTGGAGGGCGACGAGGTGACGACGATAAGGATTGAGGGTCGGCGCGAGCAACTGCGCCGATTCGAGATCAACGACGCGGTGACGATCGGCGCCGGGACAGGAACGACAGTCGAGATTGGTGCCGTCACCGACGCGGCGATTGCGGCGTTCGAGGAGCGAACCGCCCTGCACCAGCGGCTGCTTACTGAGTTTGCGCTGCACCTCGATCGGCACAGCGACTTCGAGATCGAGTTTTTGGGAAAGCAGATAGATCCGGGTGCCCTGATCGCTACGAAGAAAGTGATAAAGGTGGCGCCGCCCGATCATGTCGAGGGACCGGTCTCACTCACCGTTATTGAGTGGAATCTGTCTGATGTCGAGAGGCGACTGTACCTGTGCAAGGAGGACGGCACCGTCGCCGGTGAGCTACCACCGGCCATCCAAGCCGTCGGCGCGGAGTTCTCTGCGTACCTGGCCTGGGATGGGTTCCCGCACGACGCGGAGTTGCTGCTGGAGGGCGACACTGAGAGTCCAGCTGGGAAGGTGGTCGAGGCGGGCCGGGCAGCGCTGCGCAAGTACCTCACAGGAACCGGCCGCCGACGTGAGGCCGCGACTATCGAGCGATGGCGCAAGGAAGGTGTCTACCCCTACAGCGGGGAACCGAAGTCGGAAGTGGAGAAGGCAACCCGGCAGACGTTCAACGTCGTAGCGATGGCGGCATCCCGGACGGTGGACGAGGCGAAGTCGCCGCCGAGCAAGGCTATGGCGCTAAGTCTGCTCAAAGAGACCTTCGAGAACGACCCGGAGGCGTTACTCCCGATCCTGAAGCAATTCACGAAGCTGAGCAATGCCCGGATCATCGAGCTTAGCGATCTCTTGGAGCGCACGACCCTAACGCATCTCATATCGATGGGCCGAGAGGTGGCCGACCGAATTGACTTCATCCACGGGTTGAACGCGTTGCTGTTCGATCGGATGACGAAGAAGAAATTGCTGGAGCGCAAGCAACTGCATCGAATCCTGGCCAACGAGACGTGGGTATTCGGCGAAGAGTGGTCGCTGACCGGTGACGATGAGCGGTTGCAAGAGGTTCTGCGCAAGTACTTGAAGAAGCTCGGCCTCGATGTAGAGCTTGCTGACAACGCGCCGATCGTCAGGGAGGATGGCCGTGACGCGATTCCGGACTTGGTGCTCGGGCGTCGCCTGGAGACTAGGGAGAACCACTATGCACACCTCGTGGTCGAGCTCAAAAGGCCAAACCATAGGCTGACCGACGACGACGTGTCGCAGCTCCGGAGCTACGCGTCGGCAATCACCAATGACGAGCGGTTCGACCAGCCGAACTCCTCTTGGGAATTCTGGCTCGTAGGGAACGAAATGAAGAACGAGGTCGACGAGCAGCGCGCCCAGGACAACCTGCCCTTCGGAGTAGTCCAGAGCAGCAGGAAGTACAAACTGGTTGTGCGTACGTGGGCCGAAGTTCTTGGCGATGCCGATCACCGACTGAAGTTCGTTCAAAAATCACTTCAGTACGAGTCGAACCGCGATTCTGGGCTGGCCTCAATGCGCAAGAAGTACCAGGAGTTCCTTCCTGATGCCGATGTAGCGGGCGATGACAGCATCGCCGAGAGTCAGCAGCCCGCATGACTAAGGCCGCTAGCCAACGTGCAATCGTTTGGGCGATGCGCCTCCGCGGGCGGGTCCGACTAGCTTGCGACCGAGCACGTAGCGCACCGACGAGCCAAGTGCCGGAGGGGCAGGCCAATACCTGTGCGAGCGCGTGCTAGGGCTCGTCAGTAGCTGACCTGCACATTGCGATCGCGCTCGATCTACGACCTGCTGACCGATCGGGCGGCGCTCGCCGCGGGGCCGCCGCCGAGAGACGCGAGCGGATCCGCCTGAGGAGAGCAGACTTTCACGGCGGAACCGGTTTCTGTCGGTGGCCGGCGGTAGTGTTGTACTCAGATCAGATGATGTATGGCCCCGATGGTGTGGGGCGAGTCAACGATGAAGCAGCCCAATTCATCTCGACACACATGATGGTGTCCTCGCCCGAAGGTCTCTACCGTTGTTCACCTATTCCGATCACCACGCCGACGATGCGGCGCTGTCATCGTGCGGCACCGGTGGGCTCGGTGAACACGGACGGGCAGCCCAACGACTCGAACGCCAAGCCGCAGCCCGCAAAGTACTGCTCGCCCATCGGATCGGGCAGGCGATCTTCGACGACATGCTCTGCCTCGACCCCGCCGATCTCCACCCCGGCGTCGGCAACGCCGCGGAGAAAGCAGCAGTCGGCGAGGTGTCACTGCAATTCGGAGTCTCACGCACCATGGCCGGCCGCTGGATGGAACTGGGCACCATGCTCGCCGACCTCCCCCGCATCCGGATCGCGTTCCTGACCGGCGACTACACGCTCAACCGCGTCACCATCCTCGCCCACGCACTCGAACGCCTCGACCCCGACCTGCGCGAGACAGCGCAGGATACGGCCATCGCCCTGGCCCAGCGTCCGGTCACCGACACCGTCCTGCGTGACCTACTCGACGAACTCGTCATCACCGTCGACCCCGACCAGGCCGCCACCGACCGCGAGGACTACGCCGACCGCTACCTCGACCTCACCATCACCAACGACGGACAAGGCCACACCGCGATCGAAGCGACCGTGCCCGCCGAACACGGCATACACCTGCGCACACGCATCGACACACTGATCGAGCAACGACTGTGCCCCGACGATCCCCGCACCATCGGACACCGACGAGTCGACGCACTCGCCGACATCCACGCACTCCCCGGAGCCCACCTGCAATGCCGATGCGGACTCCCCACATGTCCCAAACGCAGACCCGGCGAGACACCACCCGACACGACCGCCCAACCAAACACGACCCAGCAACCTGCATCGACCCTGGTCCTCGAACGCCGACCCGACACCATTGCGCGCCTCCGCGGACACGGCGCCATCGACCCCGCACACGCCGACCACATCGCAGCCATGCCCGGGGTCACCATCATCACCACGCCCGGCCCCCTCACCCCCGGCCCCCTCGCACCCGGCCTCGTCACACCCGGCGCCGGGGCACTGTCACCGACAACGCCCGCAGCCGTGCCGGTCGACCCCACCGGACACGGCGGCTACCACCACCCACCACCAGGCGCCCTCACCTACACCCCGACAACAGCGTTACGCGCCCAGATCCTGGCCACCGACCGCTACTGCCGATATCCGTTCTGCGGCATGCCCGCCCACCGATGCGAACTCGACCACCTCGTCAAATTCGACCACACCAACCCGTCCGCGGGTGGCTGGACCCTGCCCGCCAACATCGCACCCCTGTGCACACCCGACCACCACCGCAAACACCTCGGCCGATGGATCCCCCACATGAACACCGACCGCACCATCACCTGGCACAACCCCGAAACAGGACAGTCCCTCACCACATACCCGTGATGAGGGACCGCCCGGTCGTCCAGTTATCCGGGGGCTCAGTTGCCCTTGCCCTCGGTGTCGTCGAAGAACGACCACTCGCCGTCGTGGTTGACCTCGATCCGCCAGCCGAGTTCGGTGTTGTCGGCGCGGGAATCGACGAACCATGCGTGTGCATCGTCGGCGTTCTCGATGTCCTTGGTGTCGACGACTTCGCCGCGGGGATTGAGCACTCTGTACGTAGCCATGCCACCGACATACCCGACCTGCAACGCCGTCAATCGTCCTCGGACGATCGTCGACCGGTGACGTGAGCCACCAGCGCCGGATCGGTCGACACCACGCGGTCGGCCTCCTCGCCGCCATCGCACCGACGCAGCGAGATACTCGCACTCGTCGAATCCAGCCGAAGGACTCGCCAGGTCCCACCCGCCGCCTCCCAGCGGAGGAGTTCGTCCAACGTCACTTACTGATCCCACCACGCCCGACAGCGTGTGACCAGAACGCCGCTGGGGTAGCCGATCCACCATGGCAGGCAGCACGACGCGGACGGCCATTGATCGGATCGAGCGCCCCTGGGGCGATCGCACACCGTACACACGCGGTGAGCGATGGCCGACTCGCGTCGACACACAACTCGCCGGCGGCGTGACCGAGGCCGACGTCGACCGATGGGTTCCGGCGGCATCGCTACTCCACTCGAACGGTGATGCGATGGACATCGCAGTCAAGGACGAGACCATCGTCGGAGTGCGTGGACGGGGTGCCGATCGCGTCAACGCCGGCCGCCTCGGACCGAAGGATCTGTACGGCTGGCAGGCCAACAATTCTGCGGACCGTCTCACCCGACCCCTGGTCCGCCGCGGAGGCGAGCTCGTCGAGTCCGACTGGGATACCGCGATGGACGCGATCGTCGACCGCTGCCGAGCCCTCATCAGCGACCCTGACCATGGACCCGAGGCGATCGGCTTCTACACCTCGGGACAGTTGTACCTTGAGGAGTACTACACACTCGGCGTGATCGCCCGCGCCGGCATCGGGACCCCACACCTGGACGGCAACACCCGACTCTGCACCGCGACCGCGGCGGAGGCGTTGAAGGAGTCCTTCGGAAGCGACGGGCAACCGGGCAGTTACTCCGACGTCGACCACACCGACACCATCGCGCTCTTCGGGCACAACGTGGCCGCGACGCAAACCGTGTTGTGGATGCGCATCCTGGATCGGCTCGACGGTCCGACGCCGCCCCGGCTCATCTGTGTCGATCCACGCCGTACCGCGGTAGCCGAACGCGCCGACATCCACCTCGCGCCGCGCCCGGGTACCAACCTCGCCCTGATGAACGGACTCCTTCACGAGATCATCCGCAACCACTGGTACGAGCCAGATTTCGTCACCGACCACACAGTCGGGTTCGCCGACCTGGCGAGGACTGCCGCCGACTATCCGCCGGCCCGGGTCGCCGACATCTGCGGGATCGACGCAGGCGATCTGATGGACGCGGCCGAACTCATCGGGACCACCGATCGACTGCTGTCGACCGTCCTCCAGGGCTTCTACCAATCGCACCAGGCGACCGCCGCTGCCGTGCAGGTCAACAACATCCATCTGCTGCGCGCGATGCTCGGTCGTCCGGGATGCGGGGTCCTGCAGATGAACGGTCAGCCGACTGCGCAGAACACCCGGGAATGCGGTGCGAACGGAGACCTACCGGGTTTTCGCAACTGGGCCAACGAGGACCACGTACACGAACTCGCCGAGCTATGGGATGTGTCTGTCGACCGCATCCCGCACGACGGACCTCCGACGCATGCGATGGAGATCTTCCGACTCGCGGAGACGGGATCGGTTCGACTGCTGTGGATCTCGGCAACCAATCCAGCTGTGTCCCTGCCCGAACTGGCCCGCATACGTGACATTCTCGGCGACGAGGAACTCTTCGTCGTCGCACAAGACCTGTTCCGCACCGAGACCGCTGAACTGGCCGACGTCGTTCTCCCCGCCGCGACCTGGGGTGAGAAGACCGGCACCTTCACCAATGCGGACCGGACGGTGCATCTCGCCGAGAAAGCGGTGGATCCACCAGGGGCCGCACGCGCAGACCTCGACATCTTCGTGGACTTCGCCGCGCGCATGGACTTCCGGGACCAGCATGGCCGACCGCTGATCCGGTGGGCCGATCCGGAGGGTGCTTTCCGAGCCTGGCAGCGGTGCAGCGCAGGACGGCCGTGCGACTACACCGGGTTCAGCTACGAGTTCCTGCGTGCAGCCGGCGGCACCCAGTGGCCGTTGCCGGCGGGATCGTCGGCCGGTACCGAACGCCTGTACGTCGACAGGCGGTTTCCGACGGATGCCGACGAGTGTGAGACCTTCGGCAAGGACATCGCCGACGGGACGCCCGTGAGCCCTTCGGACTACCGTGCCCGCGACCCGCACGGCCGAGCCCTCCTCAAGGCCGCTACGTATTCTCAGCCGCGCGAGGTGCCATCCGAGGCCTATCCGTTCTCGCTGATCACGGGGAGGACGCTCTATCACTTCCACACTCGGACGAAGACCGGCCGTGCGCCCGAACTGCAGGCCGCAGCGCCGGAGGTGTGGGTACAGGTCAACCCCGATGACGCCCGGACCCTCGAGATCGAGGAGGGGCAGATGCTGGAGATCATCAATACTCGCAGTCGTGTCCACGCCCGTGCGCGGATCGGCGACGTCCGGCCGGGAGTCCTGTTCTTGCCGTTCCACTACGGCTACTGGGACGTCGACGACTCGGCAGGCCACGATCGTGCCGCCAACGAACTGACCCCCACCGATTGGGACCCGGCGTCAAAGCAGCCGATCTTCAAGACGAGTGTCGCCGCCCTGCGGAAGGCCCCGCGTTAGCATCACCGCATGTCACCTGCTCGTCGTCCGCGCTCGCTCTCGGCCCGCTCGGCGATCCTGAGGGTGCTGCTCGGCGCGCACCCGGCTCGCGCATCGGCGTCCGGAATACTGTCGGTGGCAACCGAACTCGGCTTCGGTGAGTCGGCCGTCCGCGTCGCGCTCACCCGGATGGTGAGCGCAGGCGACCTGGAGCGCGACAACGGCGAGTATCGCCTCGCGCCCCGACTGATCGAGCGGCAACGACGCCAGGACGCCGCCGTCGTGCCGCAGACGCGGGACTGGGACGGCACATGGCGTCTCGTGGTGATCAGCACCCCGGCGGCCGATGCCGCCACGCGCACCGCGACGCGAGACGCCCTGCGCGCCGCCCACCTCGGTGAGCTGCGAGAAGGCGTATGGCTCCGCCCCGACAACCTCGTCGGCCGGGCCGAACTGCCGGACGATCGGGCCACCTCGATGCTCGCGACACCCGACGACGATCCGTCCGAGCTGGCCGAACGACTGTTCGCGACCTCGCTGTGGGCGCAGTCGGCCACCGAGTTGATCGCCGACTACGCCGACGCATCGACTCTCGCCGATCGCTTCGTCGTCGCAGCCGCGATCGTCCGCCACATCCTCGACGACCCGCTGCTACCTGCTGCGTTGCTCCCGGAGGGATGGCCGGGAACCGAGCTGCGGACACGCTACGACGAGTTTCGCCGTGAATTCGCCGACCACGCGGAGCAGATCGTCGGCGACCTCCGCGGTCGCGCCGACGTCTGAGAATTACATAGTCTTGTCGTGTGACGCGATAATGTAATACGGTCGGTGTCGATCACCGGCACCGAACACCGGGGCGCGTGCCGACGCAGACCGCGGCGAGAGGCGAGACCATGACCGCTACACATGAGGTCCTCAACCAGGTACCTCCACTGATCGACGTGGATGCGGCGCAGCAGCCGGTCATCCTGGAGGCCATCGCGCGCGCCGGTGCCGACCACGCACTGGACGAGTTGCACGAGGTCGGTCGGCTGGCGGGGTCGGCGGAAGCGCTCGGTTGGGGCGATCGGGCAGAGGCGAACCCGCCCATCCTGCGCACTCACGATCGCTACGGGCACCGCATCGATGAGGCGGACTACGATCCCGCGTACCACGAGTTGATGAGGCGGGCAGTGGGATTCGGTCTCCACGGTGCCCCGTGGGTCGACCGTCGACCGAGGCCTCACCTGGTGCGCGCCGCCAAGATGAGTGTGTGGGGCCAGACCGACGCGGGACATGGGTGCCCGATCTCGATGACCTACGCCGTCGTCCCGGCACTCCGCCGATCGCCGGATCTCGCCGCGACCTACGAACCGCTGCTGGCGAGTCTCGCTTACGATCCCGGCCTGCGCGCGCCGCTGTCCAAGCGGGGACTCATCGCGGGCATGTCGATGACCGAGAAGCAGGGTGGCAGCGACGTGCGCGCGAATACCACCACGGCCGAATCGAACTCGGACGGCTCGTACTCGATCACCGGGCACAAATGGTTCACGTCCGCCCCGATGTCCGACCTGTTCCTCGTTCTCGCGCAGGCGCCGGGAGGTCTGTCATGCTTCCTGGTCCCGCGGGTTCTGCCGGACGGTTCGCGTAACCCGTTCCTGCTCCAACGTCTCAAGGACAAGCTGGGCAACCACTCCAACGCGAGCAGCGAGGTGGAGTACGACGGAACTCTCGGTTGGCTCGTCGGCGAGGAGGGGCGTGGCGTCGCGACCATCATCGAGATGGTCAACATGACCCGGCTCGACTGCACGCTGGGTGCGGCGACCGGGATGCGCGTCGGGGTCGCCAACGCGGCCCACCATGCAGCCCACCGCCGTGCGTTCGGTGCCGAGCTCATCGACCAACCCCTGATGCGCAACGTGTTGGCCGACCTCGCGATCGAGGCGGAGGCCGCCACCACCGTCGGACTGTGGCTGGCGGAGCTCACCGACCGGGCCGCCGAAGGCGACCAGGGTGCCGACGCCCTCCGTCGGATCAGCCTGGCGGTGAGCAAGTACCACGTCTGCAAACGCGGTCCGATCCACGCGGCCGAGGCGTTGGAGTGTCTGGGCGGCAACGGATACGTGGAGGACTCGCGGATGCCGCGCCTCTATCGCGAGGCGCCACTGCTCTCGGTGTGGGAGGGATCCGGGAACGTCGCCGCTCTGGACGTGTTGCGGGCCATGGTCAAACAGCCGGAGACCGTCGAAGCCTTCCTCGGTGAGGTGTCGGCGAGTCGCGGGGCCGATCCCCACCTCGACGCGGCGGTGACAAAGCTCGGCGTCGACCTGTCCGGGCTGGCGACCGGATCACCGGATGTCGCGCAGTATGCGGCCCGCCGCGTCGTCGGTGACATGGCGACGATCCTGCAGGGTTCGCTGCTCATCCGCCACGGTCACCCCGAGGTCGCCGAGGCGTTCTGTGTGAGTCGACTCGGCGCCGACCACGGCGACGTGTTCGGAACGCTCCCAGCAGGTCTCGAGGTGTCGGCGATCCTCGACCGCACCACGCCGAAGGTCGGGTGACGGCGATGGCAGCGACGCCGGCCACCACCGTCCGCGTCACGCGCAGGGGTCCGGTCACGCTGATCGGCATCGACCGCCCGCACGTACGCAACGCCGTGGACCGGGCCACGGCCGAGGCGCTCGCCGACACGTTCCGAGCCTTCGACGACGATCCGGACGCATCGGTCGCGGTGCTCTACGGCGAGCACGGGAACTTCTGTGCGGGCGCAGATCTGAAGGCCATCGCCGATGGCGGGGGAAACCGCGTCGCCGACGACGGCGACGGTCCGATGGGACCCACCCGGATGCGGCTGGGTAAGCCGGTCGTCGCGGCCATCGCCGGTCACGCCGTGGCCGGTGGGCTCGAGCTCGCCCTCTGGGCCGATCTCCGGGTCGCCGAACGCAGTGCGGTTCTCGGCGTGTTCTGTCGGCGGTGGGGTGTGCCGCTCATCGACGGTGGCACTGTGCGCCTACCCCGACTGATCGGGACCGGCCGGGCGATGGACCTCGTCCTCACCGGCCGGGCGGTGGACGCGACCGAGGCCTTCGACATCGGTCTGGTCAACCGGGTCGTGGACGACGGTACGGCTGTGGATGCCGCCGTCGAACTCGCCACGGAGATATCGCGATTCCCGCAGACCTGCATGCGTGAGGACAGACTCTCGCTGCTCGAGCAGGAGTCGCTCGACGAACCGGACGCACTCCGGAACGAACTGCGGCACGGCATGACGTCGCTGGCGTCGGACACGGTGGCCGGTGCGACCAGATTCGCCGGAGGTGCCGGTCGGCACGGATCGTTCGAGGAGAGAGATGCCTGAGAAAACGGGTTCGGACTACGCCACCCTGACCTACGAGGTCACCGATCGGATCGCTCGGATCACCTTCGATCGGCCGGAACGGGGGAACGCGATCACCGCCGACACCCCGATCGATCTCGCGGCCGCAGTGGAGCGCGCCGACCTCGACCCCGGCGTCCACGTCATCCTGGTGTCCGGGCGCGGCAAGGGATTCTGCGGCGGATACGATCTCTCGATCTTCGCCGAGGGCATCGGTGCCGGGGACGCAGGGGACTCCGCCGACGGAAACTCCCCGTCGGTGCTCGATCCCATGGTGCAGGCGCGCAACCACGACCCGTCGTCCACCTGGGACCCGATGATCGACTACGCGATGATGAGTCGATTCAACCGCGGCTTCTCGAGCCTGCTGCACGCGAACAAGCCGACCGTGGTCAAGATCCAGGGTTTCGCGGTGGCCGGCGGCACCGACATCGCGCTCTACGCCGACCAGATCATCTGCGCCGATGACGCACGCATCGGGTATCCGCCGATGCGTGTCTGGGGCGTGCCGGCTGCGGGGATGTGGGCGCACCGTCTGGGGGACCAGCGGGCCAAGCGGCTGCTGTTCACCGGCGATCTCATCAGCGGACGTCAAGCCCTGGAGTGGGGTCTCGCCATCGAGGCGCCACCGGCCGACGAACTCGATTCGCGGACCGAGGAACTCGTCGGTCGGATCGCGCAGATGCCGGTCAACCAGCTGATCATGGCGAAGCTCGCGTTGAACAGTTCACTGCTGGCGCAGGGGGTCTCCACATCGGGGATGATCAGCACGGTGTTCGACGGGATCGCCCGTCACACTCCCGAGGGCTACGGATTCCAGATGCGTGCGGCGACCGAGGGATTCCGCGAGGCGGTCCGACAGCGCGACGAGCCGTTCGGGGATGCCAAGCCGCGCTAGGTCGGTCGGCTCGGCAGGTCGGTCGGCTCAGCGCTCTGCTCGGGCCACCCCGAGCTGGTCGGCGAGGTCGTGCACGTCGGTCGCGTGCAGATCGTTGTCGGGTGACCCGGAGTCGTCCTTGGGCTGACCGCCCCATTCGGCCGGGCGCTCGATGAACGCGGTCCGCAGTCCGTTGGAGCGCGCCGCGTCGAGGTCGCTCTGGTGGGTGGCCACCATCATCACCTGCGACGTCGGTACCTCCAAGAGATAGGCGATGCCGCGATACGTTGCGGGACTGGGCTTGTAGTGGCGCCACAGGTCGGACCCGCCGATGAAGTCCCAGCCGAAGTCGTTGTGCTTGGCCATCTCGGTCAGCAGTGCGACGGTTCCGTTGCTCAGCGCGACGACCGTGTACTTCTCGCGGAGCCGACGGAGACCGTCGGCGGCATCGGGCCACGCGGGGATGCTGCGCCAGGCACGGACCAACGACTCGACCTGGTCGTCGTCAATCGCGACCTCGAACTCGTCGGCGGTGTCGCGCACAGTGATCCGCTGCAGGTCGTCGAGGCCTTGCCACGGGCGCTCACCTGCCTCGACCTCGCCCATGATGGGGGCGTAGCGCGTGCGCCAGGCGCGTGTGAAGGCGCCGGCGTCGAGGTCGTCTCCCAGGGTCTCCGTCACGGCCCCGGAGATCCCGGTGTGCCAATCGGTCACCGTGCCGAAGGTGTCGAAGGCGAGCACCTTGACCGACGACGGGGACGGTTGCGAGTTGGTCATCCGAGCAGCTTCTCACAACCGGGATCGCCATATTCAGGGCGGAGACGGAGTCCGCGAAACCGACGCGGCCGATCAGCTGCGCAGATCAGGGTGCTTCGGCAACCCGTGCCGGCCCCGTCAGCTGGTCTCGGTCGCCAACTGCGGAAGCGACTGGTCCACCGATTCGTCGGCGTCGCCGTGGGAGACCGGGGTGAGCGTCAGCAGGCTGGCCTCCGGGCGGCAGCAGAATCGGGCCGGAGCGTACGGGGATGTACCGAGACCTGCGCTGACGTGCAGCTTCATGGTCGACCCCCAGTTGGAGACACCCTTGACCCGAGACCGGTCGAGCTCGCAGTTGGTGACCAGCGCCCCGAAGAAAGGCAGGCACAGCTGGCCCCCGTGGGTGTGGCCGGCGAGCGTCAGGTCGTAGCCGTCGGCGGCGAACCGGTCGAGCACGCGGGGCTCCGGCGAGTGGGTGAGCCCGAGTCGCAGATGGGCCAGCGGGTTGGGCCGACCCTCGACTGTCTCGTACCGGTCGCGCTGCAGGTGCGGATCGTCGACACCCGCCGCTACCACCCGCACGCCGGCGACCTCGAGTTCACGCACCGTGTGGGTCGCATCGAGCCAGCCGCGCTCAGTGAACGCAGCGCGCAGATCCTGCCATGGCAACGGCTCGCCGTGCCGACGCTCGTGGTTCTTGTCGAAGTACTTGAGCGGGTTCTTCGCGGTCGGCCCGAAGTAGTCGTTGGACCCGAAGACAAAGAGTCCGGGCCGGGAGAGCAGACCGCCCAGGGACTGGATCACCGACGGCACAGCCTGCGGGTGGGCCAGGTTGTCGCCGGTGTTGATCACCAGATCGGGCTCCAGCGCCTCGAGTTCGGACACCCAGGCCTGCTTGAGGTGCTGGTTGGGTGTCATGTGCAGATCGCTGATGTGCAGCACACGTAGCGGCGTCGCGCCCGGCTCGAGGACGGGCAGCGTGGAGTGTCGCAGCGTGAAGGCGTTGCGCTCGATCACAGTCGAGTAGAAGAGGCCTGCGGCCGCCGCGCCGGCGGCAGCTCCCAGTACGCGGGCGACGCCCGACGGAACCCGGCCCTCCCGCGACCGGACGGAGGCGATGATCTGGTCGGTGTGGAGCATCAAACCAGGATACGCACGATCGCAGCGCCGGGCTGTCACATCACCCGGGGAGCTGGATCACCACCGGTCCGACACCGGGCACCTGCACGGTGGTCTGGGTCGGACCGTTCGAGCCGCCTTCAGTGCGCCGACCGTTGCTGACGTACACGGTCACCACGCTGCCCGGCATCGCCGAGTCCGACGGTGCCGTGAACACGACGGTGCCCTGCGGACGGCCGCTGTCGACGTCGAGCTGGTTCACCTTGAACCCGGCGGCCTGCAGCCGCGAGGTCGCGGCGCTCGCGGGCAACCCCGTCACATCGGGGATGCGGCCGCGGTCACTGCCCGACTGGAAGCGCGGGTCGATCGGAGGGAGCCGGACCGGCCCGAACTTGGTCGCGACCGGGTTCATCGCCTCGTACCAGGTGCGGGCGGGCTCCATACCGCCGTAGAGATTGCCGTCGTAGCACTGGCGCAGCGGCGAGGTGCAGACACCGGACGGGGTCGGGCCGTCGTTGTAGACGTACGCCGACCCGGCGATCTGGTTGGTGAATCCCAGGAACGCCGACGAGCGGTGTGCCTCGGTGGTGCCGGTCTTACCCGACGCCGGGAGGCTCCAGCCCTGCGATCCCGCGGCCGCAGCCGAGGTGCCGCCACCCTGGTCGTCCTTGCTCATCGCGTTGGCGAGGGTGTTGGCCAGTCCCTCCTCGACGACCTGCTCGCACTTCGGTGCGGTGAACGGCACCGCGGTGAGCGCGGGCCGGTTGTCCGGACCGACCACCGGGTTGCCGTACTTGTCGCGCTTGATGGTGCTGATCGATGCGATCGGGTTCGGCGGGCACCAGGTTCCACCGGACGCGATCGTGGCGGCGACGTTGGACAACTCCAACCCGTTCACCGGAGTGGGGCCGAGGGTGAACGAACCGAGGTTGCCGTCCTTGACGTACTGCGCGACGCTCTTGTCGCCGTAGCCCGACGAGCCGGGCGCGTTGTAGGTCCGCAGACCCAATCGCACCGACATGTCGACTGCCGGCTTCACACCGACCTGCTGCAAGAGCTTTACGAACGCGGTGTTCGGGGACTGCGCAAGGGCATTGGTGATGGACATCGACGCGGGGTACTTGCCGTCGTTCTTGACGCAGTAGGAGTTGGCGGGACAGCCGTTGGAGCCGCCGCTGTTGCCCATGCCCTCGACGGCCACGCTCGACGGGACCGGGATCGAGGAGCCCGCGCCGAGGCCCTTCTCCATCGCCGCGGCGACGGTGAAGATCTTGAACACCGATCCCGCGCCGTCACCGACGAGCGAGAACGGCTGTGGCTGCATGGTCTCGCCTGCGTTCAGGTTGAGCCCGTAGTTGCGGCTCGACGACATCGCCAGCACATCGTGGGAGCGCTTGCCGGGACGGATCGCACTCATCACGTTCGCGACACCGTCGGCGGTCGGGCTCGCCTGGTCCTGGACTGCGCGCACCGTCGACCGCTGGACGGCCGGGTCGAGCGTCGTGCGGATGACGTAACCACCGCGCAGGACCGAGTTGCGGGAGATCCCGTTCTCGGCCAGGAACTGCAGCGCGTAGTCGCAGAAGAAGCCGTTGTTGCCGGCGCCGATGCAGCCCTGAGCAGGGGTGTTCGGGCGCGGCAGCACGCCGAGCGGACTGGCCTTGGCTTTCTCGATCTCGGCGCGGCGGTCGGGGAAATTATCGATCATCGTGTCCAGCACGACGTTCCGACGCTCGAGCGACGCCTCGGGGTTGTTGTACGGATCCAGCGCAGAACTCGACTGCACCATCCCGGCCAACATCGCCGACTGTCCGATCGTGAGATCCTTCGCCGACCGTCCGAAGTAGGTCTGCGCGGCCGCCTCGATGCCGTAGGCGTTGTTGCCGAACGGCACCACGTTCAGGTAGCGCGTGACGATCTGCTTCTTGGCCTCCTGCTTGGCTGCGGCGTCGTCGAGTCCCTTGTCGCGCTTGGCCTGTTCGGTCAGCGACTGCTCCATGGTGAGGGCCATCCGGACCTCGCGGAGCTTGCGGGCGGGGGTGGTCTCGATGGCTGCCTGACGATCGGCTTCGGTGCGTGCCAACACCAACAGCTGATAGTTCTTGATGTACTGCTGATCCAGCGTCGACGCGCCCTGCTGGACCTCGCCCGACGACGAGTTCTTCAGGGCCGCGCGGATGGTGCCCTTCCAGTCGACGCCGTCGTGCTCGAGGAAGCGCCGGTCCTCGATCGAGATGATCGCGCGGATCATGTCCGGCGAGATGTCGTTGTAGCCGACCTGATACCGGAACTGGTCGTAGAGCACCGCGATGGGCTTGCCGTCGGCGTCGGTCATCGTCGACACCTCGGGGAGCGTCCCGTTCAGAAGCTCCGACGAGACGTTCTCGACCGCGGAGGCAGCCCGGTTGGAGACCACTCCCAGGCCGCTGGCCACGGGGAACAGCATTCCGGCGACGAGGACACCGGCGAGGAGGCAGCTTCCTGCAAGTGGCCACAATTTCTTCGAGATCGGCACGAGCAACAGGATACGTGGCAACCCGTCTCCAGGGCCGGACCGCGCGCCCGTCGAGGTGTACGAACCGTTATCGAACCGCTGACCTGCGCTGATGAGCTCTGTTTGCACGGCTGTGCCAGTTTCTTCGCGCTAGGGGTTGCGTCGTCATACACAGATCCCTAAATTGAGTGCAGAATGTGACTCACGTAACAATCCGTCTCAAAAGTGGCGTGGCGAGCGGATTTGTCCAGGTGGTGCGCACCCTCATAGATCGGGTCCCGCAGGGGACCGCGAACCGACACGACAGACAGGGGTTCGGCGGATGACGACAGCAGCGATAGGCGTTCCGACCGGAGAAGTAGTCAACGGCGAAGCTCGGTTGACCTGGGTCGCACAGGCACGGTGCCGAGGCGGGAACCCCGACGATCTGTTCGTCCGCGGCGCGGCTCAGCGCAAGGCCGCGACCATCTGCCGGCACTGCCCGGTCCAGCTCGAATGTGGCGCGGATGCCCTCGACAACCGCGTGGAGTTCGGTGTGTGGGGTGGCATGACCGAGCGTCAGCGTCGCGCATTGCTGCGGCAGCATCCCGAGGTCACCTCGTGGGCGTCGTTCTTCGAGGCCCAGCGTCGGCGCCAGCACGCCGACGCCGTCTAGCGCAGCTTCGCCTGCACCACCGGATCAGCCGCGGCCGGTGATCTGCTCGGCCACGGCCTGCAGTGCCCGGACGTCGGCGACCTCGAACGGCAACGCCGGCACGCCGACTATCGGGACGGCCGGATGAGCCGCCGTGAACCGTTGCAGCAGATGCAGTTCGCGCTTCCCGGTGGCGGCGCGTTCGGCATGGATGCGGAGCACGCCGGTGGTCAGCTCGTCGTCGACGGTCTCCAGGGCAGCTCGCGCCGACGACTCCGAGATCGACGTCAGGTTCGGATGGGTCCGGTTGAGCACCAGACCTGCGAGCGGCATGGTCTCCTCGGACAGCCGGTCGACGAAGAAGGCGGCCTCGCGCAGCGCGTCCGGTTCGGCCGCGGCGACCACGACGAACTGCGTACCCGGCTGCTTCAGCAGCGCATATGTCTTTGCCGCACGATCCTGGAACCCGCCGAACATCGAATCGAGTGACTGGACGAAGGTCGCGACGTCGCGCAGCGTGTCGCCTCCGACGATCGTCGAGACACCGCGCATGGCGAGGCTCATCGCACCCGTCACCACACGTCCGACACCGCGTCCACCGCCGACCAGTACCTTCATCAGCCGTCCGGACAGGAACGAGCCCAGCCGCGCCGGGGCGTCGAGGAAGTCAAGGGCGTTCCGGGACGGCGGGGTGTCGACGATGATGAGGTCCCAGCGGTCCTGTTCGAGGAGCTTGCCGAGCTTCTCCATCGCCATGTACTCCTGCGTGCCGGAGAAGGACGACGCGACCGTCTGATAGAACGCGTTGTCCATGATGGCGGCGGCGCGATCGGGCGTCGAATACTCGATGACCATCTCGTCGAACGTCCGGCGCATGTCCAACATCATGGCGTCGAGGGACCCGTTGCCCGCTCCGGAGACGTCGTCCACGACCACCGGTTGCGGATCGTTGGTCAGCTCCGACATCCCGAGGGACTGTGCGAGTCGGCGCGCGGGGTCGATGGTCAGCACCGCGACCCGTCGGCCGTGCTCGGCCGCATAGAGGGCCATCGCGGCGGCGGTGGTCGTCTTGCCGACACCGCCGGCGCCACAGCAGATGACCACCCGTGTCCCGGGATCGGTCAGGACCGCACCCATCTTGAGGTCGACCGGCATCATGCACCTGCTTTCTGCAGCAGTTCGGCCAGTTCGTAGATCGAACCGAGGTCGATGCCCTCTCCCAGCGCGGGCAACTCGAGTGTCGGGACGTCGACCTCGTCCAGCTGGGCCTTCGCGATCTGCTGCGCCTGCAGACGAGTCGCGTGCTCGATGGTCTCGGTCAACAGTCCGGCCAGATCGGAGTCGGCCAGGGTGATCCCGGCACCGGTCACCGACGCCTGGATCCGCTCGGCGTCGATCCGTCCCTCGGCGATCTCGTCGACCGCGTCGGCTGGCAGATGCGGCGTGCTGACGCGGTTGATGATCAGGCTGCCGACCGTGAGGTCCTTGCTCTGGAGTTCGCCGACGGCCTCGATGGTCTCCTGGATGGGCATCGCCTCGAGCAGGGTGACCAGATGGATGACGGTGTCCGCGGAGTGCAACAGTTGAACCACACCGTCGCTCTGATTGCGGATCGGGCCGGTCTTGGTGAGGTCGGCCATCGCCTGCGTGACGTCGAGGAAGTTGCCGATTCGCCCCGTGGGCGGCGAGTCGACGACCACCGCGTCGTAGACCTGCTTTCCCGACTTGTCGGAGTGGACGACGCGCTCCTTGATCTTGCCGGTCAGCAAGACGTCGCGGAGGCCGGGTGCCACGGTCGTCACGAAGTCGATCGCTCCGATACGCCGCATCGCACGTCCGGCGAAGCCGAGGTTGTAGAACATGTCGAGATACTCGAGGAGCGCATGCTCGATGTCGATCGCCAACGCCGAGACCTCGCCACCACCCTCGGCCGTCGCGATCCGGGTGTCGGTGGGCGGCAGCGGTGGGATGTCGAAGAGCTGTGCGATGCCCTGGCGGCCTTCGCACTCGACCAGCAACACCTTCTTGCCGTCGGCCGCCAACGCGAGCGCGATGGCGGCGGCGACGGTCGTCTTGCCGGTACCGCCCTTGCCGGAGACGAAGTGCAGCCGCGCGCGGGCGGCCACTTCCGGCCAGAGGTTCACGTGCACCCCGGCGGCGTCGGGGACCTCGGCTCCGGGACCGCGACCATCCGGGACTGTCTCATTGACCACGGCCTCACCATATCGGCCCCTCCCGCCGCATCGGGTGTGATGTCGGATGGCGCGGCGACGGCAACTGCGGCACGCGAGTTCTTCGCTCCACTCCGCCGCGCGATCACCCCGACTCCCCGGCACGCCTCGCACCGACTCCGGCACCGGCTAGGCTTGCCGCATGAGTGAAGTGACCGCCTGGGAGTACGTGACGGTGCCGCTGCTGACCCATGCGACCAAGCAGATCCTGGACCAGTGGGGCTCCGACGGTTGGGAACTCGTCAGCGTCCTGCCCGGTCCGACCGGTGAGCAGCACGTCGCCTACCTGAAGCGTCCGAAGGGCTGATCGTGGCGACCTGGACCGAACGACTCGGCGAACTCGGTATCGCGCTGCCCGGTGTGGTCGCGCCCGTCGCGAGCTACGTCCCCGCCGTCCGCACCGGAAACCTGGTCTACACCGCGGGTCAGGTCCCGGTCATCGACGGACGCCTCGACGTGCGGGGCAAGGTCAGTGAGGGCGCCGAGGGCGTCGTGACGCCCGAGGCCGCCACCGCCGCTGCACGCCAATGCGCACTGAACGCGCTCGCCGCCGTCGACGCCCTCGTCGGACTCGACTCGATCGTCCGGATCGTCAAAGTGGTCGGGTTCGTGGCGTCCGCACCCGGCTTCACCGGCCAGCCGCAGGTGATCAACGGTGCTTCCGACCTCCTCGGTGAGATCTTCGGCGAGGCAGGCGCCCACGCGCGATCGGCCGTCGGTGTCTCCGAACTGCCGCTCGGCGCACCCGTCGAGGTCGAGCTGATCGTCGAGGTCAGCACCACCGAGGCCGGCGCCGCCGAAGTCAGCTAGGAGTTGTCGACCGCCGACATCGTCTTGCTGATCGTCGCGGCGGCGATGGCCGGCTGGGTCGACGCCGTCGTCGGCGGGGGCGGGCTCGTCCTGATCCCGGCGATGCTGATCGCCTATCCCGGCCTGCCCACGGCAACGGCCCTGGGCACCAACAAGTTCGCTGCGGTGTTCGGCACCGCCTCGGCCGCCGTCGCCTATGCGCGAAAGGTCCGGCTGGATGCCAGGACCCTCGCGCCCGTGTTCGTCCTCGCGGTGCTCTCCTCGGGAGCCGGCGCCTATGTGGCCAGCCGACTCCCCACCGAGGCATTCACCCCGATCGTCCTCGGACTCCTCGTCGCGGTGGGGATCTTCGTCGTCTGCAAGCCCGACTTCGGGTCGGCGACCCTGCAGACCCGTTCTCGCACATCAAAATTGGTCGGCCTCCTGGTGGCGGGCGTGGTGGTCGCGTTCTACGACGGTGTGATGGGACCCGGCACCGGGACCTTCCTGATCATCACGCTGACCGCCCTCGTCGGCACCGGGTTCCTGGAGAGTTCGGCACGGGCGAAGGTCATCAACACCGGCACCAACCTCGGGGCGCTCGTCGTCTTCGGTTTGGGCGGGCACATCCTCTGGCTGCTCGGACTGGGGCTGGCCGTCGCCAACATCGCCGGTGCCCAGGTCGGTGCGCACATGGCACTCGGCCGGGGCAGTTCATTCGTCCGCTGGGTGCTGCTCGCGGTGGTGCTGGTGATGGTCGGGAAACTCTCGTACGACCTGATCACGGACTGACGGCACGTTACCGGGGACCGCCACCTTTCCGCAGACGCCGATCGGGGCCGCCCACGTGGACGACCCCGACCGGGAGCGCTCAGCCCTGCGCCGGAACGGCTTCAGCCCTGCGCCTGAACGGCTTCAGCCCTGCGCCTGAACGGCGACGTCCTGCCATTGTTCCCAGGTCGCCAGCCGGGATTCGTAGTCGGCCTTGGCGATGTCCAGCGGCGCCGCACCGAAGAAGACTCGCAGGGGCGGCTTCTCGGCGTCGACGATCTTCAGCACCGCAGCCGCTGACGCAGCCGGGTCTCCGGGGGTCGTGGTGCGCTTCTTGCGCGCCTCCTGTGCGGCGGCGTGGACCTCTGCGTACGCGGGCAGTTCCGCGGAGCGCTTCGCCGACGAGCCGGCCCAATCGGTGGCGAAACCGCCGGGCTCGATCAGCGTCACGTGGATGCCGAAGGACTCGACCTCTTGCGCGAGAGCCTGGGAGAAGCCCTCGAGGGCCCACTTCGATGCGTGATAGATGCCCACACTCGCGAACGCGCTGATGCCACCGATCGACGACACCTGGATGATGTGGCCACTGCGCTGTTCCCGCAGGAACGGCAGTGCTGCCTGGGTGATCCAGAGTGCGCCGAAGACGTTGGTCTCGATCTGCGCGCGGGCCTCGTCCTCGGTGAGCTCCTCGATGAATCCGAAGTGTCCGTAGCCGGCGTTGTTGACCACGACGTCGAGCCGACCGAAGTGCTCGTGGGCCCGTGCGACGGCGGCGAAATCGGCCGCCCGGTCGGTGACGTCGAGTTCGATCGGGAGGAGCGCGTCGCCGTAGCGTTGCGTCAGGTCGTCGAGCGACGCGATGTCGCGTGCGGTGGCGGCGACCTTGTCGCCACGGTCGAGTGCGGCGATCGCCCACTCGCGGCCGAATCCGCGCGAGGTGCCGGTGATGAACCAGACCTTTTCAGTCATGATCTGCCTTTCGTCGTCGAACGGCCGGTGCGCCGGCCACCCTGCGCACAACGGTGAGGTAGGGGTCCGCTGTTCCCCCGGTCCGACCTCGGCTCGGCGTGCGCCGAACCGAGGTGGATGCACAGCCGACACCGAGGATCGGGTGAATCGGACACGTCCGAGCCGAGCCCGAGTCGCCCGGATGGCCGGGCGCGGGGGCTGTGTCGGTCGGCCGGCTGCTGTTCGCGGTCACACCTGGCCGGATAGGGTGAGGCATCGAGAGATCCCGCAGTACGGCAGGGGAGGACGTGGTCGGTTCGACGGGCGTGGTCACGCTCGCCATCGCCGGAGGCGACGGCATCGGTGAGGTCGAACTCGCGTTGGCCGGCGGCACCGAGCGATACCTGGCGCGCAGCGCCGACCCGATCGAGGTCGATGCGACGGTGTTGGTGATCGGGGTCGAACCCGGTCGGATCGTCGACGTCGAACGCTGGTTGCCCCTGCCGGGCTGACGCACCACCGGTGCGCCCGAGGTACATCCAGAGCCGGTGACCAGACCGGCAACCACAGAGAGGTAGAACATGCTCGGATACCACGTGCCAGAACCCGACGAAGCGATGTTGATCTCGGGTAAGAAGTCCCGCGAGGGCGGCACTCCGTTCGACGTGGTCGTCGGGCACGGCAAGTGGGTCGTCCCGGTCCTGCGCAAGGTCCGCTACCTCTCGATGGCACTCCACGAGGCGCAGATCCGTGAGGTCTGCGTGACGACCCAGGGCATCCAGCTCAACGTCCGCGCGGTGATCGCCCACAAGGTCGGCGGCGACGTCGCGTCGATCGTCAACGCCGGCCAGCGCTTCATCTCCGAGCAGGAGAACGAGATGAACCAGTTGACCGGGCAGGTGTTCTCCGGCCACCTGCGATCGATCGTCGGCTCGATGACCGTCGAGCAGATCATCCGTGAACGCGACACCCTGGCACGTCAGGTCCTGGAGGCTTCGAAGAAGGAGATGGGGTCGATCGGCCTGGTGGTCGACTCGTTCCAGATCCAGTCGATCGACGACATGGACTCCGGTTACATCAACGCCCTCGCCGCACCCAACATCGCGAAGGTTCAGCGCGAGGCCGCCGTCGAGAAGGCCCGCGCCGACCAGGAGGCGTCCAAGGCGCAGCAGGAGTCGCTCCGAAACCAGGCCGACTACGAGCGCGAGACGTCCATCAAGCGCGCCGAGATCAGGTCCGAGACGGACAAGGCGAACGCCGAGGCATCCCAGGCAGGGCCGCTCGCGGAGGCGCGTGTCAGCCAGGAGATCATCCGGGAGCAGTCACTCCTCGCCCAGGCGCAAGCGGATCTGCGTGAGCAGCAGCTGCTCTCAGAGGTGATCAAGCCCGCCGAGGCAGAGGCGAAGCGCACCCAGATCATCGCCGAGGCCGAGGCGCGAGCGATCGAGATCCAGTCGGCGGCCGCCGCCAAGCACAACCGGATCGCGCTCGACCAGCAGCTCATCGAGCAGTTGCCATCGCTTGTCGGCGAAGTCGCCAAGGGACTGGGTGCCTCGAACCTGACCGTGTTCAACGGGGCCGAGGGCATCAACGAGGTGATGACCGGTGTGGTGACCCAGGGTGCGGCACTGCTGAAGTCGCTGCAGGGGCAGGTCGTCGGCTCCAACGGTGACGACGGGCACGGCGATGGCGAGTACGGCGAAGACGGGTACGACGGCACGGCGGACTACACGGTCGAGGACGGTCCGTTCGAGACGCGCTCGGTCGGCGGCGGAGCGACCGATAGCCACCCCTGATCCGGGACCTCGCCGACGCGGTGGTGTCCCCGATCGTCGTCGACACCCGTTGCGGCCGAACCCTTGTCAGGCCAGGTGGTGCGCGAACGCGTAGGCCACCAGCGCAGCCCGGTCCCGACAACCGGTCTTCGTCAGGATGTGGTTGATGTGCGTCTTCACCGTGCTGATGCTCACCACGAGCTCGGTGGTGAGCCGATGATTGGAATGGCCCTTCGCCACCAGGCGGAGCACCTCGATCTCCCGGTCGGTCAGGCCATCAGGGTTCTCCGGCGGCCGGCCGGCCGGAGTGCCGGCGCGGGTGCGAAGAGCGTGTAGCGCTTTGGCGTCGAGCAGTGAGCGACCCTCGGCGGCAGCCACGATCGCCGATTCGATCACTTCGGGGTCGGCGTCCTTGTTCAGGAACCCGATGGCCCCGGCATCGAGTGCGGCGACGATCGTCTCGTCGTCGTCGTAGGTCGTCAGGGCCACCGCAGCGGTCCGGGAGCCGCCGGTCACCAGTCGCCGGATTCCCTCGACACCGCCGATCCCGGGCATGCGCAGATCGGTCAGCAGGACGTCGGGATCGGCTGAACCGACCAGTCGCAGCGCATCTTCCGCGTCCGGGGCGACCCCGACCACCTCGATCGAGTCGAACAGCGACAGCAGCGACCGCAAGCCCTCGCGGACCACGGTCTGGTCGTCGGCGATGACGATGCGGACGGTCATGGCGCCGTGCGGAGTTCGAGGAGGAATCCACCGTCGGTGGCGCCGTGGGACAGTGATCCGCCTGCGGCCTCGACCCGCTCGCGGAGGCCGATGATCCCGTGGCCACCACCGCCGGTGTCGCCCCTGCCGAAGGTCGTCACGTCGCCGACGGACAACACCCGCACCGTGATGGGGGTGGGGGCATGGTCGACGGCGGTGTCTGCATCATCGACCGGGCGGGCACCATCGACCGGGCGGGCAACGTCGACCGGGCCGCAGAATTCGATGCGCACGGGCGCACCGGGTGCGTGCCGGATCGAGTTGGTGAGCCCCTCCATGAGCAACGATCGTACGAGGCCCCGCCACCCGGACGGCACGACGTCGGCGTCACCGTACACGGTGGCCTCGAGACCGGTCGACGCCCGCGACCGGTCGATGGTCCGTGCCAGCCAGTCGGCAATCGGTTCGGAGTCGGCGTCACCCGACGCCGGCCCCGCGTCACCGTCACCGCGCAATGACCCGACCGCCGATCGCGCCCCCGACAAACCGTCGCGCGCAAGCGAGATGGCGGTGCGCAGCCGCTCGTCGAGATCTGCGGACACGTTCTCCTTGCGAGCCGCCACCGACGCGCCCTGCAGCGTGATGACGAGGCCGGACAACGTGTGCGCCAACACATCGTGCAGCTGGGCCGCGATCTCCCGCTGCTGCTCGACCGCGATGGCACGGGCGCGCTGCTCCTCGATCACGGCGCGTTGGGCCGAGGCGAGTTCCTCAGCCTCACGCTCCCGGGTCCGCGCGATCACATAGGCAACCGTGATGATCGCGGCCCCGACGTTGATGATCGGCGCCCACGTGCTGTCGGCGAGCCACCAGCTGTGGATGCCGAGCGCGACCACGGGCGGGAGCGCGATCACGACCGACAACCAGCCGGCCGTCGGGACCAGCCCGGCCGCGATCACCCCGAGGTAGCCGATCCAGGTCGTCGCGCCACCGGTGAAGGCCAGCACCAGAGTCGATGCCGACGCCGCGAGGCCGATGGCGCCGGCCATCCGCCAGCGACCGAAACGTCCGCCGCCGAAGACCGCGACCAGCATCGGGCACAGCACCACCGTGGCCGCCCAGCCGATCGCCGACCGCCACGCCGGTTCATGCGAGGCGTCGTTGACGACGGTGACCACGACGGCGAGGATCAGCACGCCGGACAGCACCCCGCGCTCCGGCGCGATCGCGCGCGCTCTCCGCTCGATCATCCGACTCCCTTCCTGTCGCCGACACAGTTGCGTCTGTCACCGACGCACGTGCGGCCCGCCTGAACCGCTGCCCGCCTCGACCGCTGCCCGCCTGAACCGTAGCCGCACCACGCGGGCATCGAGCGGGCCGTCGTCCCGAGATCAACCCTGGATCAACCCGAGGGTTGATGGCCGCAGCAGCGTCGACGTCGAAGCTGAAGAGCATGAACACACCGCTCATCGTCATCCTCGTGGTCGTCGCCATCGTCTTCCTCCTCTACCGGCAGACCCGCGAACGCCCGGTGTCCCGCTCGACCGTCACGGTGCCGGTGGTGCTGGGGGCCGTAGGGATCTACCAGACAGTCGACTACCTGCAGAACCACCACCACACCGTCGGCGACATCGTGGCCGTCCTCGTGGGATTCGTGGTCGCCGCCGCAATCGCCGTACCCCGCGCGCACCAGGTGAAGATCTATCGCGATGCCGCAGGTGTCGTCGTCAGCCGGGGCGGTCCGGCGACCATCGCGCTGTGGGTCGTCGCGATCGTCGCCCACGCCGCGATATCGCTGGGCGTCCCCATGGCATTCGGCGAACCGATGGCCCGGGGGCTCTCCGGCCTCGACGGCGCCTCGATCCTGGTCTACCTCGCGATCACCATCGGAGTGCAGGGCGCGATCATCTCCGCCCGAGCGGCCGGGGTGCGTCGGTCCGATGCCGCGGATGCCGTGGTCGCATCGCAGCGGATCGGATGAGAACCGATCTGCAGGAATCGAAGGCGGTACCCCGGCCGGCGCGGAAGTGACGCGGATTACTGTGGGAAACCATGACCGACGAAGCCGGTACCGATTCCTCTGCTGACTCCACCGCTGCTGACTCCACAGTTGATGACCTCCCGGTGCACCCCGCCTACGGCGTTCTCCGGGAGGTCACGCCGTTCGCGTCCGTGCTGCTGTGCAAGAACCCCGGTTCGATGACGCTCGAGGGCACCAACACCTACATCCTGCGGGCGCCCGGCAACCGCGAATGCGTGGTCGTCGATCCGGGTCCGAAGAAGCACAAGGCCCATGTGAAGCGGATCGCCGAGCAGTCGGGGATCGTACTGACGCTGATCACGCACCGACACTTCGACCACACCGGGGCGATCGACGCGCTTGCGAAGCGGACGTCGGCGCCCACCCGGGCGCGACTGTCGGCGCATTGCCGGGACGGCAAGCCGCTCGCCGACCGCGAGGTCATCGAGGTCGCCGGCCTGCGGATCACCGTTCTCCTCACGCCCGGTCACTCCGGCGACTCGGTGAGCTTTCTCGTGGAGTGGCAGGGTCAGCGCGCGCTGCTGACCGGCGACACGATCCTCGGTCGCGGGACCACGGTCATCGACCCCAGCGACGGGACCCTGCGGGACTACCTGAACTCCCTGAACCGGATCATCGTCGAGAGCGAGAACGGCGATGGTGCACCGACGGCGCTGCTGCCGGCACACGGACCCGACCATCCCGACGTGATCCCGGTGGCGCGGTTCTACAAGCAGCATCGCGAGGAGCGGATCGACCAGGTGCGGGCTGCGCTCGACGACCTGGGCATCTCGGCGAAGAAGGCGAAGCCGATGAAGGTGGTCCGCAAGGTCTACGCCGACGTCGACAAGAAACTGTGGCCTGCGGCCCGGATGTCGGTGAAGGCGCAGTTGGAGTACCTGCGCAGCGCCTGACCGGTCTGCTCGAAGGCTCTGCGTGTCGTCGGCCGGGACGGGCTTCCTACCGACGCGGAACAGCCCCCGGTGGAGATCCACCAGGGGCTGTTCACAATTCGATCGGTGAGCGCGTCTCAGCGCGCTCGGCGGGCCAGTCGCTCGGAGTCGGCGATCAGCACGCTCTTGCCCTCGAGGCGGAGCCAGCCACGCTGCGCGAAGTCGGCGAGTGCCTTGTTCACGGTCTCGCGGGAGGCGCCGACCAGCTGGGCGATCTCTTCCTGCGTGAGGTCGTGGGTGACGCGCAGAGCGCCGGCCTCCTGGGTACCGAAGCGCTGGGCGAGCTGCAGGAGCTGCTTCGCCACGCGACCCGGGACGTCGGTGAAGATGAGGTCGGCCAGGTTGTTGTTGGTGCGCCGGAGGCGGCGGGCCAGGACGCGGAGCAGCTGCTCGGCGATCTCGGGGCGGTCCTTGATCCACGCGCGCAGGGCGTCGCGGTCCATGGACACGGCGCGCACCTCGGTGACCGTGGTCGCCGACGACGTGCGGGGACCGGGGTCGAAGATCGAGAGCTCGCCGAACATGTCCGACGGTCCCATGATGGTCAGCAGGTTCTCGCGACCGTCGGGGGAGCGACGACCGACCTTCACCTTGCCCGACAGGATGATGTACAGCCGGTCGCCGGGTTCACCCTCGTGGAAGATCACGTGACCGCGGGGGAAATCGACTGGCTGTAGTTGCTTGGTGAGCGCTGCGACGGCTGAGGGCTCGACCCCCTGGAATATGCCCGCCCGCGCCAGTACTTCCTCCACCTACAAACCTCTCTCGTCCAGCTCAGTCCAACGTGCCCATGTCACTGCGCGACCCTCGGGGTGGGATCGACGGCACGGGGATGCCGATGCAACGCTACTCCCGCCACCAGCATATGTGTTGAATGGGTCACTGACGACGCAATGGCGGCGTGTCCCGGGGCGCGATGTGCAGAGTCGATCGCGATGTGCAGGGTCGATTCAGCTCGCCCGCTGCGGCGACGGCTCGGCGGTGAGGGCGACCTGCGCCGCGGAATCACCGTCGACACGGGTGGCTCGGCGGGTGCGCAACTCGTCCATCGCCGCGGGAAAGCCCTCCTTGGCGAGGGTGTCGACGTTGGCCGGCTCGGCCGATTGCAGGAAGTCCTCGACGTGGTCGCGGGAGACGGACAGACGGTCGATCCTGGTCTGTACCTTCTCCATCGCGAGTGCGAACAGCATCAGCACAGCCGGGAACAGCAGCGCGGCGAGACCTTGCATGGGGATCAGTAAACACAATGCGGACGCCACCTCCTAACCAGAGGCGGGGACGTCACTGACTTGTTATCAACGACCAGCGATGTTGCCGACGACCTGCCATCCATCGAGTCGCGACGATGCCGGTCGGTTCCGGTGGCTAACCTGATCGGGTGAGCCCTCGCAAGACCGACGAGACCAGGCTGGGCCTGGTCCGGCGCGCCCGCCGGATGAACCGCACGCTGCAGGTCGCCTTTCCGCACGTCTACTGCGAGCTCGACTTCACCACCCCTCTCGAGTTGTCGGTCGCCACGATCCTGTCCGCGCAATGCACCGACGTCCGGGTCAACCAGACCACCCCCGCGCTCTTCGCGCGCTATCGTTCGGCGCGCGACTACGCCGAGGCCGATCGCACCGAACTCGAGGAGATGATCCGGTCGACCGGCTTCTACCGGAACAAGGCCAACTCGATCATCGGACTCGGTCAGGCCCTGCTGGAACGCTTCGACGGTGAGGTCCCCTCGACCCTGCGTGAACTCGTCACGCTGCCCGGCTTCGGCCGCAAGACCGCCAACGTCGTCCTCGGGAACGCCTTCGGTGTCCCGGGGATAACCGTCGACACCCACTTCGGGCGGCTCGTCCGTCGGTGGGAGTGGACCGCCGAGACCGACCCGGTGAAGGTCGAACACGCGGTGGGCGAACTGATCGAGCGCAAGGAGTGGACCGACCTGTCGCACCGGGTGATCTTCCACGGTCGTCGGGTCTGCCACGCGCGTAAGCCGGCCTGCGGGATCTGCATCCTCGCCAAGGACTGTCCGTCGGTCGGTGAGGGGCCGATGGACAAGGCGGCTGCGGCAGCACTGGTCAAGGGGCCCGAGACCGATCATCTGCTCGAACTCGCAGGACTTCCGGCGTAGTGGGCGCCACCGAGGTGAGCACCACGCCCTCGTCGTCGCCGCCGCCAGGGCCGCGGCGCGGTTCACGCTTCCCGGCATCTGCTCGCTGGACGCTCGTCTTCGTCGTCGTGATGATCGCGCTCGTGGTGGCGATCTGGCCGCGCGGTGGTGGTGACGACTACGGGTCCGCGACATCGGCCCGACCATCGGGGCCGGCGGCCACCGACGCCCAGGTCGGCGACGCCGAGTTGGCGGCCGCGCGGCGTGATGCGGCGCTGGCCGACTGCCCGACCGGCGTCGCGCCCCAGGGCCCCGACGCGGCGCTCGCGGGCATCACCGTGCAGTGCCTCGGTACCGGTGCACCGACGGACGTCGGCACCGCGACCGCGGGTAAACCCCTGCTGATCAACATGTGGGCGGTGTGGTGCCTACCGTGCCGTCGGGAACTGCCGGAGTTGGCGGCCTATGCGCAGCGGGCGGGCGACAAGGTCGACGTGCTGACCGTGCACGCGCAGGAGGGCGCCCAGAACCCGTACCTGGTGCTGAAGTTCCTCACCGAGGTCGGCGTCCGCCTGCCGACTGTCCTCGACACCCGTGCTCAGATCGCGGCCGCGCTGCGGGTCCCCAAGGTCTTCCCGTCGACGGTTCTGGTCCGTCCGGACGGCACCGTCGCGAAGGTGCTGCCGCAGGTGTTCGAGAACCCGGACGAGATCGCGTCTGCGGTCCGCGAACACCTGGGCGTGACCACGTGACCGACTCGTCGTTCGCCGGTCCGTTCGTGGAGACCGATGCCATCCCGCCATGGCTCCGTACGCTCACCGGCAATGTGGACGCGGTCAGTGAGGCCGTGCTCAACCGTGGTGGCGACCGCACCCGATGGGCGGCGAAGTTCTCCCGGAATCGTCGGGCGGCCGCGGTGCTGGTGCTGTTCGGCGGCAGCTGGCAGTCCGATCCCGACCACCCCGGCGGTCTCCCCGCCGACGCCGACGTACTGCTCACCGAGCGGGCGTCGACGCTGCGGCAACACAGTGGACAGATCGCCTTCCCCGGCGGTGCGCGCGATCCCGGCGACGACTACCCGGTCGGCACCGCGTTGCGTGAGGCAGAGGAGGAGACCGGTCTCGTGCCGGACGGCGTGGAAGTCGTCGCGACACTGCCGACCTTCCCGGTGCCGCCGTCGGGATTCGACGTGAACCCCGTGGTGGCGCACTGGCGTGAGCCCGGTCCGGTCCGCGTCGTGGACGTGGCCGAGACCGCGCGGGTCGCCCGAGTGAACGTCCGCGAGATGCTGGCGCCGGAGAACCGCTTCCAGGTCCAGAGGTCGGTGATGGGTGGCCGGTTGTACCGCGGGCCCGCCTTCTTCGTCGACGGCATGTTGGTGTGGGGATTCACCGGCGGCCTCATCGCCGCGATCAGCGAGGCCTCCGGCTGGGACGTCCCCTGGGACACCGACGACATCCGTCCACTCGACGAGATGATCGCGCTGGCCGGTAGCTCTCAGGTCACCGGTTTCCCGCCGAACCCGGCAGACACCGCAGGAACGGTCTCGACCGAAGCCGAGACCGTCGCCGCGGACCCCGCTGTCGGCGATGTCGATTCCCCGGGGTCGGGGGATCGCGGATGAGCGGATCGACCTGGGTCGACCTGATCGTGCTCGTCATCGCGGTCCTGGCCGCGGCCAGTGGGTTCCGGCAGGGAGCCGTCGCCTCGACGTTCGCCTTCGTCGGCGTCATCCTCGGTGCCGTCGCGGGCGTGCTGTTGGCGCCGCATGTGATCTCCCACTTCGAGGACCGCGAGATCCGGCTGGTCGTCGGGCTCATGCTGCTGCTCGTCCTGGTGATCATCGGCGAGGTGTCCGGCATGATCCTGGGTCGGGCCGCCCGCAGCGTCATCCGTTCCCGTGCCCTGCGTCGCGTCGACAGCGTGATCGGCTCTGTTGTCCAGGTGATCGCGGTGCTGGTCGCGGCGTGGCTGCTGGCGATCCCCATCAGCAGTTCGGCTGCGACACAGGTGGCGTCGGCCGTCCGCGAGTCCCGCGTACTGGGCGGTGTCGATGCGGTGGCGCCCGAGTGGTTACGCGACCTGCCGAAGGATTTCAGCGCGCTGCTGGACAATTCGGGCATCCCGGAGGTGCTGCCGCCGTTCGGTCGGGCACCGGTCACCAACGTCGGACCGCCCGACGCCGCGCTGACCCAGCTGCCGGTCGTCTCGCAGGTGCGGCCCAGTGTCGTCAAGATCGAGGGGGTCGCACCGAGTTGTCGGCAGGCCCTGGAGGGCAGCGGGTTCGTCATCTCGCCCGAGCGCGTGATGACCAACGCACACGTGGTCGCGGGGACCCGACGCCTGGAGGTCGAGACCTCGCGCGGCGACCGGCTCCCGGCCCGCGTCGTGCTGTTCGATCCGCGCACCGACCTCGCCGTCCTCGACGTCCCGGGGCTCGACGCACCGGCGCTGCGGTTCGCCGAACAGCAGGCGCGCACCAACGACGACGCCATCGCGCTCGGGTTCCCGGAAGCGGGGCCGTACACGGCATCGCCGGTCCGCATCCGCGACGTGATCAACCTGTCGGGGCCGGACATCTACCGCAGTGGCAAGGTCCTGCGTGAGGTCTACACCGTCCGCGGATCCATCCGACAGGGCAATTCCGGTGGCCCGCTGGTCAATTCACGGGGCGAGGTGTTGGGAGTGGTGTTCGGCGCGGCCGAGGACGCGACCGACCAGACCGGTTTCGTGCTGACCGCCGATCAGGTACAACCCGACTTCCAGCAGTCCGAACGTGCATCGGCACGGGTCGACACGCAGTCCTGCGTGCATCCCTGATGTGGCGTCGAGGTGACTCGCGTGTGAGCGGTGCACCCATCGACCAGGAGGTTCTTTCATGACAGATCGCGTCCGACTCGATGTCCGTGACGGCGTCGCGCAGGTGACGCTCGCGCGGCCGGACAAGCTCAACGCGATCGACTTCGCGATGCTCGACGCGTTGAGTCGGCTCCCGTCGGACATCGCCGGGGACAAGGAGATCCGCGCGGTCGTCCTGCGAGGCGACGGCGATGCGTTCTGCACCGGCCTCGACTTCGCGAGCGTCGGCAAGGAGCCCCGCCGCGCGGTGACGGGACTGGCGAAGCTGCCCATCCAGACCACGAATCTCTTCCAGAAGGCGTGCTGGGCGTGGCGGGAACTACCGGTTCCCGTGCTCGCGGTGCTGCACGGTCACTGCTATGGCGGCGGCCTGCAACTGGCATTGGCCGCAGACTTCCGGGTGGCGACCCCGGACTGCCAGATGTCGATCATGGAAGGCAAGTTCGGGCTCATACCCGACATGACCGGGTCCGTCACCCTGCGTGAGCTGATCCCGATGGATCTCGCCAAGTACCTCACCATGACGGCAGAGGTGTTCGACGGCAGCCGTGCCCTGGAGTACGGCCTGGTCACGGACATCGCCGACGATCCGTTCGCGGCCGCGGAGACGATGGTGGCGAAGCTCGTCGACCGGTCGCCGGATTCGCTCGCTGCGACCAAGAAGCTGTTCCACGAGACCTGGACGGCGTCGCCGCGTAGCGCGTTCTGGACCGAGACGGTCCTGCAGGCCCGTCTGGTCACCGGCAAGAACCACAAGATCGCGCGCACGGGTGGCGGTCGATCTGGACTCAGCTGGGTGCCGCGCTCCCTGGGCTGACCTGCGACGACGATCTGATGTGACCCGTATGCCATCGGTCGCTCGTCGGGTCAGCAGGCTTCTCAGCTGCGCAGCAGGTCGATCAGGTGAGCGGTGACGGCGTCGGGGTCTTCTTGATGGAGGAAGTGTCCACTGCCGCGTACCTCACGACTGTCGAGATCGGGCGCGTAGGGACGACTGGCACCCATGAGTCCCGGCAGGATGAACGGGTCGTCGCTCCCGCGCAGCCCCAGTACGGGGATCGACAGGGGGCGACGCATCAGCCCCATGAACTTCGCACCGTCGGGACGGAACTGCGAGCGAAACGCCCAGCGCTGGTATTCCAGGCTGCAGAACGCGACGCCGGGGATGCGGATCGCCTCGCGGTTACGCGTGATGGTGTCGGCGAAGTCGTCGGTGCCCTGCCAGCGCGCCGACGACCGCTCCCGGAAGTAGTCCTCGATGTAGGCGCCGTCCCGACGGGTCAGGGTCCGCTCGCCCACCCGCGGTATCTGGTTGCGCAGGAACCCTCCGAGGAATGCCGACCGCTGGTCCCGACGGGTGAGCACCGCCGACCGAAGGGCTCGCGGATGCGGTGAGGACACCACGGCGATGGACTTCACCAATCGTGGGTGCAGGATGGCGGTCGCCCAGCAGACCAGTCCGCCGTCGGCGTGTCCGACGAGGGTGGCCTCAGTGTGTCCGAGCGAGCGGATCAGTCCGTCGGTGTCACCGGCGAGGGTCCACCCGTCGTAGCCGCGTGGCGGCTTGTCGGAGTCGCCGTAGCCGCGGAGGTCGATGGCGACCGCCCGGTAGCCGGCCTCGGTGAGCGCGACGAGCTGATGCCGCCAACTCCACCAGAACTCACCGAAACCGTGCAGCAGCAGGACCAGCGGTCGGTCCGCACGCCAGTCGCCGTCGCACTCGACGGCGTGGAAACGAACCCCGTTCGCGCGGACGTCGAAGTGCTGCCACGCACCCGGGGTCCGGACGATCGAGGGGTCGGGAGGGCCGACCAAGGATCACCCTCGCGAGAGGTCGCGGGCCGGCGGGATGCCGGGGTGCTCCGAGACTGCGGACGGGTTGTGTCCGGGGAGGACAGTCGGCACCTCGCGTACCGACTCGATGGTCTTCTTCGGTCCGCGTACCCGTTTGAACAGGATGTAGCCGACGAATGCGGCGGCGACGGTGATCAGCACCAGGAGCAGGAAGACGATCAGGAAGGCCAACCAGCGCGGGATCCACTCGTCGAGCAGCTCCGCGAGGAAGAAGAAGAAGAAAAAGCTCGAATAGAGGGCCATAACGCCCGCGACGACCAGCAGTCCGGTGCCTGCGCCGGCCTTCTTCGCCTCACCGACCAGTTCGGCCTTTGCCAGCGCCACCTCGGACCGGAACAGCGTCGACACGTTGGCCGTGGCGTCCTTGACCAGGTTCCCGATGCTGGGTTCGCCGTTGCGGCCGAGACTCGCGTCGTTCAGCGGGATCGATGGGACCGATCCCGGCGCCTGACTCCCGTGTCCGGGCCGGTCGTGATCGTTGCGGCTCACAGAATCCTCCGTAGCTCGGGTGTGAGCCATATGTTGCCATGCGGACGGGGGTCGGCGTCCACGTGCACCCGCCGCCCCGACCGACCTGCTCACTCCGAGGGAAGTGGTGGGCCGATCGGGACGCCGGACGTCGTGGCGGTCGTGCAGGTCAGGCGGTCGCGCGCACGTGCGGCGGATCGCCTCGAGCGCTCAGGCCCTACGAGAGCGGATCGCCTCGAAGACGGACGGGTCGACGAGGGTCGAGGTGTCGCCGAGTTCGCGACCCTCGGCGACGTCCTTGAGCAGGCGGCGCATGATCTTGCCCGAGCGGGTCTTGGGCAGTTCGGGCACGACGTTGATCTCGCGGGGTTTGGCGATCGGAGAGATCTCGACCGCGACCTGATCGCGCAGTTCCTTGATCAGGACGTCACCGGTGTCCTCGATGCCCTCGCGCAGGATGACGAAGGCGACGATGCCCTGGCCGGTGGTCTCGTCGGCGGCACCGATGACGGCGGCCTCGGCGACGCCGGAGTGCCCGACGAGCGCGGACTCCACCTCGGCCGTGGAGATGCGGTGGCCGGAGACGTTCATGACGTCGTCGACACGACCGAGTACCCACAGGGCGTGGTCGTCGTCGAAGCGGGCGCCGTCACCGGCGAAGTACCAGCCCTGGTCGGCAAAGCGTGACCAGTAGGTCTCGCGGAACCGCTCGTCGTCGCCCCAGATCCCCCGCAGCATCGACGGCCACGGCTGGTCGAGCACGAGGTAGCCCTGCTCGCCCGCGGCGACCGGCTGCGCGTTGTCGTCGACGATCTGTGCGCTGATCCCCGGCAGCGGCTTCATCGCCGACCCCGGCTTGGTGACGGTGGTGCCGGGCAGCGGCGAGATCATGATCGCGCCGGTCTCGGTCTGCCACCAGGTGTCGACGATGGGTGCCTTGTCGCCACCGATGACCTCGCGATACCACTTCCACGCCTCGGGGTTGATCGGCTCGCCGACCGAGCCGAGCAGGCGTACCGAGCTCAGGTCGTGGGCGTCGGGGATCGCGCGGCCCCACTTCATGAAGGTGCGGATCAGCGTCGGCGCGATGTAGTAGATGGTGACGCCGTAGCGCTCGATGATCTCGAAGTGACGGTGTTCGTTGGGGGAGTTGGGTGTTCCCTCGTAGACGACCTCGGTCGCACCGTTGGACAGCGGTCCGTAGACGAGGTACGAGTGCCCGGTCACCCAGCCGATGTCGGCGCCGCACCAGAAGACGTCACGACCCTCCTTGTGGTCGAAGACGTAGTGGAAGGTGTAGCTGGCCTGGGTGAGGTAGCCCCCCGAGGAGTGCACGATGCCCTTGGGCTTGCCGGTGGTGCCCGAGGTGTAGAGCAGGAACAGCGGATGCTCGGAATCGAACGCCTCGGGGGTGTGGTTCGGCGACTGCTCGTCGACGGTGTCCTCCCACCACACGTCACGACCTTCCACCCAGTTCAGGTCGGGGTCGTGGTTGGTGCGGCGGACCACGAGGACCTTCTCGACCGACTTCGCGGCGTCGTCACCGGTGCCCAGTGCTTCGTCGACGGCGGCCTTCAGCGGCGCCGGCTGGCCGCGGCGGAACTGCCCGTCGGTGGTGATGACCAGCTTGGCCTCGGCATCGTCGACGCGCGAACGCAGTGCGCCCGAGGAGAATCCGGCGAACACCACCGAATGGGTCAGTCCGAGGCGGGCGCTGGCGAGCATCGAGATGATGGCCTCGGGAACCATCGGCATGTAGATGGCGACGCGGTCGCCTGCCGCCAGTCCGATCGAGGAGAAGTAGTTGGCGGCCTTGGAAACCTCGTCCTGCAACTGGGCGTAGGTGAGGTCGCGGGAGTCGCCGGGCTCACCGACCCAGTGGATCGCGACTCGGTCGCCCTTGCCCGCAGCGACGTGGCGGTCGACGCAGTTGTAGGCGACGTTGAGCTTGCCGCCGATGAACCATTTGGCGAAGGGGGCGTCCGACCAGTCCAGGGTGTCGGTGAAGTCGGTGTCCCAATCCAGGCGACGAGCCTGCTCGGCCCAGAACTCCAGACGGTCGGCGTCGGCCCGGTCGTACAGTTCGGCCCCGGCATTGGCCTGCGCCGCGAACTCCTCCGACGGCGGGTACCCCGGTGCGGTGGGCTGGGTGGCTGAAGACATGGGTGACGTGGCCTTTCACTCTCTTGACGACGGGTGGCGGTGACTCACGGTCGCGCCGGGAACTCATTGTGAGGGTAGTCACGTTGGATCGTCGTTGCAGTCACCCGTCGGGTCGGACGTCGTCGGTGCGCGACGAGTGGCGGCGTCGGCGCGACGAGCGGCGACCATTATCGTGGACAGTCGTGAGCAGCACTCCCGGCGCCGACCCGTTGGCGCCGCTGACGGCATTACCCGGCGTCGCCGATGCCGCCGACCGCGCGCGCGACGCGTTGTCGGCCGTCCACCGGCACCCCGCGAACCTGCGTGGTTGGGACAAGACGGCCACCGAGGCCTCCTGGCGGGCCGGCCGGTCGTCGGCCGCAATCGACGGCGGAAGCGTCGAACTGCGCCGCGACGGCGACTACGACGACCCGATCCTGGCCGGTGCGATGCGGGTCGCACAGGCCCTCGACGGCGAGAACGCCGACCAGTTGACCGCGGTCTTCCGGCGTGCTCCCGCGCAGGCGTTCGCCCGGCTGCACGTCCTCGCGGCCGCCGACCTCGTCGACGATCCCGATCAACTGGGTCGGCCCCGCCCCGATGCGCTCGTGGCATCGCGTCTGGATCTCTTGTCGCAGTTGCTGACCGGCGCGACGTCGGTGCCGGCGCCGGTGCTGGCGGCGGTGGTCCACGGCGAGTTGCTCTCGATCGCGCCGTTCGACTCCGCCAACGGTGTGGTCGCGCGCGCCGCCGCGCGCCTCGTGAGTACGTCGAGTGGTCTCGACCCACACGGTCTCGGCGTGCCGGAGGTCACCTGGTTCAAGCGTGTGGGCGAGTATCGGGATCGCGCAGCGGCATTCGCCACCGGCGACGCCGCCGCGCTGGGTGCCTGGATCACCTTCTGCTGCGAGGCGCTCGAGGGGGGAGCCGCGGAGGCGCGGTCCATCGCCGACGCCGCGCGGTCGGCGTGACGCCGCGTCGTCGGATCGCATCCGACAGCATTCCGGTGCGCGGCGATGAGGTCGAATCCCGCTCTGCCCGATGACGAACGGGAGATCTCGATGCTGGTGGTGCAGACAGCACTGCGGGCGGCTCCCGGACCTCTCGGTCGGGTTGCCGCCCGCGTAGCACGGACCCAAGTTACCAAGCGTGCTGGGTGGGTTGTGGTGACCGCCTCGGCGAGTGACCGTACGACTGGATGAATCCGACTCAGGTGTGGCTATTACGGTTCCATCCGACCGATGACGATGTCGCAGGCGCACAACGCTTCTGCCATATGCGGCGCGCTCCGCGTGGGTGCTTGCCGCCCGTGCTGGGAAGTGCTCGATCGGGGGTCCGTATCTTCTCTTCCGATTCGGACTTTGCCGCTCGTCATTTCCGTAACACAGTTCTACACCGTGACCGCGGTCACATCAAGCCCTCGACGCGCCATCGTTCGGTGACGTGATGGCGCCTCCATCGCATGGTGTGCCGAGCACTGGGTGGCAGGCCCCGGCGCTGGGCCGGCGGGCTGCGGGCGACGTCCCGATCAGTGCCGTGAACCGCGGAGTGCGCGGTAGCCCAGCATGCCGAGCGCCGCGGCGCCGGCCCCGGCCGCGACTGCGCCGGCGACCCGGGATGACGTGTGCGGCAGTCGATCACGTGCCGACACCGGACGATTGAAGCTGAGTACCGGCCAGCCGTGATCGCCCGCGTGGCGTCGCAACTGCCGATCCGGGTTCACCGCCACCGGATGCCCGACAGCCGACAGCATCGGGAGGTCGGTGATGGAGTCGGAGTACGCGAAGGAAGCGGGCAGGTCGTAACCGAGCTGTTGCGCCATGTCCGCCATGGCGATGGCCTTCTCGGGGCCGTAGCAGTAGAAGTCCAGTTCGCCGGTGTAGTGACCGTCGGCGATCCGCATGTGACTGGCACGAACGTGGTCGACGCCGAGCATCTCACCGATCGGCTCGACCATCTCGCGACCGGAGGCGGAGATCAGGACGACGTCGTGCCCCTGCCGCTGGTGATGCTCGATCAATTCGGCCGCCTCGGCGAAGACCAGCGGATGGACGACGTCGTGCAGGGTCTCGTGGACGATCGTGCGGACCTGTTCGGCGTCCCAGCCGGCGCACATCGCGGTGACGTGGCGTCGCAGTTGCTCCACCTGGTCGTGATCGGCGGCCGTCACCAGGAACAGGAACTGCGCGTAACTGGACTTCAGTACAGATCGGCGGTTGATGAGACCTTCATCAAAAAATGGACGCGAGAAGGCCAGGGTGCTGGATTTCGCGATGACCGTCTTGTCGAGGTCGAAGAATGCTGCGATTTTGCGATCCGTTGATTTCACAACGCGCGTTGCAATATCCGAGGCGGGTGAATAGTCGCTTTCGCGCAGTGAACCCGGGGAGGCCGACGACGCGCCAGACGCCGCCGACGCCGCTGTTGGAGACACTTCTGCAGGTGACGGGGGGTTCTGTGATGAGCCGGTCGAGGTCGTCTCGGTCACCGTGTCAGCCTACGTCGCGCAGGGCCTCCCGAACAGGGGTAGTCACGTGTCATCAAGTATCGTTAACAACGTCGATCGTTATATAGAAACGTGACCGAGACCTCTGAATCCGGATGCTTGCGCCCTTTCCTTGGGCATGTGTATAGTCGGCTTTACCCGGTTGATACCGGTGCCTTTCAGCCCGACCCCCCGGGGCTGAAACGCGATGACCCCGGCCTCCTCCCCCCCTGGCCGGGGTCGTCCTCTGTTTGAGGGTGGTTTCGCCGCCGACGCGGCCCCTTCTTCTTCCGCTCGCCCGAGTCGGGCCGACGATCTGACCATTCGCATCCGCGAGGCCGCGGTCCGTGATTAGTTTCGATCCGCAGGTGTCGATGCGGACCTCGGAGGTCGTCATGGCGATGAACAACAGAATCCGTCGCGGGCTCGGCGTGGTCGCCGTCGGCGTCGCGCTGGCCGTGGGGTCGATCACCGGATTCGGAGCCGCCCACGCGGCGCCCGGAACCGACCGTCCGCTACCCGAGACCTTCGGCTTCTTCTCCGGCATCCCGGCCGAACTCACCCACCCCGGCGGCTCACTGCCGGGGTCCAACGACTTCAGCTGTCGACCGAGCGCCGAGCATCCGCGACCGGTGATCCTCCTGCACGGGACCGGCGGATCGCAGCAGACCAACTGGGGCGCGTACGTCGGGATGCTGTCCAACCGCGGCTACTGCGTCTTCGCCCCGACCTACGGTGCGATCCCCGGCGCGCCCTGGCCGGTGTCCGCGATCGGTGGGATGACCCGCATGCAGGTGTCGGGGGCTCAGCTCGCCCGATACGTCGACCGGGTGCTCGCGGCGACCGGCGCCACCTCGGTCGACATCGTCGGTCATTCACAGGGCACCTATCTGCCGACGTACTACATCAAGTATCTGGGCGGAGCCTCGAAGGTCTCGAACTACGTGTCCCTCGCCCCGCTGTGGCGCGGCTCGTTCGCCGACAGTCCGATCTCCGGTCTCACCCAACCCCTGTTGCGCGGCGCGGACCTGCCCATCTGCGGTGCGTGCGGTCAGATGATGGCCGGGTCGGCGATGAACAAGGCGATCTGGAGCGGCGGATCGCCGTATGTGAGCGGTATCCGCTACACCAACATCTCCACCCGCTACGACGAGATCGTCGTGCCCTACACCAGCGGGCAGGTGGCCGGACGGCCCGGACAGCAGGTCCGCAACATCGTCGTGCAGGACACGTGCGCGCAGGACTACAGCGATCACCTGGCCATCGCCGGGTCTCGCCGGACGGCGTACATGGTTCTCAACGCGCTCGACCCGGCACATCCGGTCCGGGTGCCCTGTGAGGTCGTGCTCCCGCTGCACGGGGCGTAGTCGGGTCCGGGCCGGAATTCGAGCTAGCCTCGGGTCGGCGGGCGCCACTCCGGTTCCGGTTCATCCCCAACCCGAGATCAATCCACAGATCCCGATCACCGAACCCGCGGGCCTGCTCGACGGCAGCAGAATCGCTCCATGCCCGACGACGTCCTGGCCCTGGTCGGCCCCGCGGTCCGCGACGAGGTGGCGCGCTGCGCCGCGGCGGCCGGCTATCGGATGCTCACCGCGGATCCCCGAGCGTGTCGCCGCGAGTGGGTGCGGTCGCGGGCGGTGATGGTCGATGCGGAGTCGGTGCCGGTCCTGTCGGCGCAACGGATGCCCCGACGATCCGGCGTGGTGGTCGTCGGCGATGTCGATGCGCCGGCCGTGATCTGGCGGATGGCCGTCGAGCTCGGCGCCGACAGCGGTGCCGTTCTCCCCGCCGACGAGTCCGCGCTCGTGCACACGCTGAGCGGGTTGCGGGCGCCACGCGGATCACCGGGTGGCGCGGTCGCGGTGATCGGAGGTCACGGGGGAGCGGGCGCGAGCACACTCGCGGCAGCCACCGCCATGATCACCGCGGATGCCGGCCACGGTGTCCTGTTGCTGGACACCGATGAGCTCGGACCGGGTCTCGACCTGATGCTCGGGGTCGAGGACCGCACCGGGTTGCGTTGGCAGGACCTGACTCTCGAGGGCGGCACCGTCAGTGGGTCCGCGCTGCACAGCGCGGTCATCGGACTCGACGACCGGTTGTCCGTGCTCGCGCCACGCCGGGGTGATGCGCGCGCGATCGGACCCGATGCCGTCCTCTCGGTGATCGATGCCGGTCGGGCGCAGGGCGATCGCGTGGTCGTCGACCTGCCACGGTCGGACGGCCCGCTGGTCCGTGCGGTCGCCGAGTCGGTCGACCTGCTGATCGTGGTGTCCGCACCGACGGTCGCCGGCTGTGCATCGACCCGCTCCCTGGTTGCCCGGACCATCCCGGATCACCTCGAGGCGCGGCTCGCGATCCGTGGGCCGTCACCCGGTGGTCTGCGAGCGTCGCAGGTCGCCGATGCCGTGGGCCTCGATCTGCTCGCCGCGTACCGGCCCGACCCGGGGATGGCTGGCCGGCTGGATGCGGGACGTCTACGGGTGACAGCTCGAAGCCCGCTCGGGCGCGCGGCGACGGCGGTGCATCGGGCGGCCGAAGCCCGTCGCCGTGAGATGGCCGACCGATGACCGGGACGCGGACCCCGGCGCCGGGCACGGTGGACACGACGCTGCTCGATCGCGTGCGAGATCGGCTGGCCGTCGATGCCGCCGAACCGACCGCAGAGGTGATCGCAGCAGCGATCCGGGCCGAGGCGGCCGGAGTGCTCGGCGACACCGATCTGCTTGCCGCGCTGCGCTTTCTGCAGACCGAGCTGATCGGGGCCGGGCGGCTCGAGCACCTGTTGGCCGAGCCCGACGTCGCCGACATCCTGGTGGTCGGTCCCGACCGGGTCTGGATCGACCGTGGTCGGGGCCTGGAACTCAGCGACGTCACCTTCGACGACGAGGCGGCCGTCCGCCGACTCGCCGGTCGGCTGGCGCTGGGGGCGGGCAGGCGCCTCGACGATGCGCAGCCATGGGTCGACGGCCAACTCTCGGAGGTCGGGCGACGCGGCTACACGGTGCGCCTGCATGCGGTGATCCCGCCCATCGCGACGGACGGCACCTGCATCTCGTTGCGGGTGCTGCGGCCGGCGGGTAAGACGCTGCAGAACTTGATCGCATCCGGATCGATTCCCGCCGAGACGGTCCCGGTGCTCCGGGCGATCCTCGACGCGCGACTGGCCTTCCTGATCATCGGCGGTACCGGGTCGGGTAAGACGACCATGCTCAACAGCCTGATCGGGGCGATGAGTGTGCACGAACGAATCCTGTGCGTGGAGGACGCGCTGGAACTCGCGCCTGAACATCCGCACGTGGTCCGGATGGTCGCCCGGACGTCCAACGTCGAAGGTGCGGGCGAGGTCCCGGTGCGCACGCTGGTCCGTCAGGCGCTGCGGATGCGTCCCGATCGCATAGTGGTGGGTGAGGTGCGTGGCGCCGAGGTCATCGACCTGTTGTCGGCGCTCAACACCGGCCACGACGGTTGCGCCGGGACGCTCCACGCGAACTCGACGGCCGAGGTCCCCGCTCGGATGGAAGCACTCGCGGCACTCGGCGGCATGTCTCGTGCCGCGCTGCACAGCCAGTTGTCGGCGGCGGTACGAATCGTGCTGGGGGTGGCCCGTACCGCTGACGGGAGTCGGGGACTGACGGAGATCGCCGTGGTCGAGCGTGGACCGGACGGCATGGTGTCCACTGTCCCGGTCTGGTTGCGGTCGAGCGGGTTCCGTGACCGGCGACGCTTGGACGATGTGGTGAACCGACGAGTCCGGACATGATCGCCCTGCTCATGGCAGCAGCCCTCGCCTGCCTGCTGTGGCCGAGGACCCGGGCCCAGCACCGTCTCGACGATCTGTCGGGACGGACGACTCGGGTCGTCGACGTCCCGGCCGGGCCGTTGCTCGCGGTCGGTGTGCCGACTGTGGTCGTCGTCCTCGCCGGCCCGGCCGCAGGCATCGCCGCCACGATCACCACCGCGGCGGTGGTCTCGCGGCTCCGGCGTCGACGACGTGACCGCGACGAAGCGCGAGCAGCCGACGATCTCGCGACCGCGCTGGGGGTGATGATCGCCGAGCTCTCGGTCGGCGCACCCCCGGCTCGCGCGTGTTCGGCGGCGGCCGACGATCTGCGATCTCGTGGCGTCAGTGCGGACCGGGAGGTGGTGGACGGGCTGACCCGACTCGCCGGACGTGCCGAGCTCGGCGGAGACGTCGCGGACGATCTCGCGGTCGTCCGTCCCGGCGCCCGACCGTCGTGGGAGCGGATCGCCGTCGCCTGGACCACCGCTGATCGCTACGGGTTGCCGATGGTCGAGATGATCGGCTCGGTCAGAGCCGATCTCAGCGCTCGCCGCCGCTTCGCCGACCGGACCCGTGCCGGGCTCGCCGGTCCGCGGGCGACCGCGACGGTGCTCGCCGGACTCCCGGTGCTCGGTGTCGTGCTCGGCCAGGCGATCGGGGCCGACCCGATCGGTGTGCTCCTCGGCGGTGGTCTCGGCGGCATCCTGCTGGTGGTCGGGACGACGCTGGCGGTGGCAGGACTCGCCTGGTCCGACCGGATCATCGCCCGGGTGACCGCGCGGTGACCGGTGTGGTGTGTGCAGGCGTGATGGTCGCTGCCGCGCTGTGGATCTGGCCGTCGCCTGCGTGGTGGTTGCGTCGGATCGACGTCGCTGGCGTACCGCCTGTCGCGGAGCAGGATCCGGAGCGAACGGGACCCGACGATCCGTTTGCGATCGCCGCGGCCTTCGACCTGTTCGCGGTGTGTCTGCGCGCGGGGCTACCGACCGGCACCGCTGCGGAGATCGTCGCCCGGGTCGCGCCCGCCCGGTTGGCCGTGCCACTCGCGCGGACCGCGGAACTGTTACACCTCGGTGCAGACCCCGATCGTGCTTGGGCCGCAGCCAATTCGGACGACGCCCCGGCCATGGTGGACGAGCACTTCGACGCGATGGCGGTGATGGCCAGACGATCGGCGAGGGCGGGCTCGTCGATGGCGTCCGGCCTCGCCGAACTCGCCGACACCACGCGGGACGGGGCCCACGACGCAGCCCTCGCCGCCGCCGAACGCGCCGGCGTCGCGATCAGCGGCCCACTCGGACTCTGCTTCCTACCGGCCTTCGTCTGTCTGGGCATCGTGCCGGTGGTGATCGGCCTCGCGGGTTCGGTGCTGGGCGGCGTGTGAGGACGGGTGTGTGACGAACGGCAGGGGATCGGTGTCCGCGGCATGGGAGCCGGACGCGCCTCCGGTGCGTCCGAGAGAGTACGACCGCACACCTGGTCCGATCCCGATCATCGAGGAGAATCCATGTCGCACAACATCACCGCGGAGACCGCGCCACCGAGCGTCCAGCCGGTACCCGCGCAACCCGCAAACGCCGAACCCGCAAACGCCGAGCGCGCAGCGGCCGAGCCGCCGGGCGATCAGGCCGCGGCCGACCAGCCGCAGCCGAAGAGGTCACCCCGTCCGCGATGGCGCCGCGTCCTCAGCTGCGCCATGCTCCGACTCGCCGCGGACGAGGCCGGGATGAGCACCGCCGAGTATGCGATCGGCACCATCGCCGCCGCCGCCTTCGGGGCCATCTTGTACACGGTCGTGACCGGCGACAACATCGTGAACGTGTTGACCGGCATCATCGGCAAGGCCCTGAACACCGCGGTGGGATGAGCCGCCGCGTCGCGCGGTGCGTCCCGCTCGCGCGCCTCGCCCGTGACGATCGGGGGATGGTCACGGTGGAGGCGGCGTTCGCCATCGCGGCGATCGTGTCGGTGATCGTGCTGGCGGTCGGTGTCCTGGGGGCGGTGACCAGTCAGATCCGCTGCACGGACGCGGCACGGGAGGTCGCCCGGTTGTCGGCGTCCGGCGATGCGGGAGCCGAGTCCGCGGGGCGACGGATGGTCGGCGACCACGCGTCGATCTCGGTGCAGCGCAGCGATGATCGGGTGACGGTCGAGGTCTCCGTCGACGTCCCGCTGGTGCCGATGATGGAGGTGTCGGCGCGGGCGGTCGCCGCGGTCGAACCCGATGGTGAAGGTCAGGTTCGTTTCGCCCCTGGGGTGCGGCCATCCGGCTGAGAACGGTCGTCCACTCGAAGAGTGTGATGGCCGACGAACGGGGCTTCGCGACGGTGACGGCCGCGCTGGTCATCGCCGGGCTGATGACGCTCATCGTGCTCATGGTCTACGTCGGGGCGGCCGTGCTCGCCCGACACCGGGCGCAGTCGGCGGCGGATCTGGCGGCGCTGGCCGCGGCGATCGAACACGTTGTCGCCGAGCGTGGCCCGTGCGAGGCGGCGCAGTCGATCGCCGACGAGCAACGAGCGGACGCGCGGGTGGTGCGGTGCGCGGCGTCGGGGGAGGACATGGTGGTGCGGGTCGAGATCCCCGTGCGGCTCGGGCGCCTGGGGCTGCGATCGGCCACCGCGGACGCACGCGCGGGCCCGGTGGGCTGACCCGTCGCGGGAGTGAGCTCGGCGGTGCCGCCGGGCTCAGCCGGTGCTCTCCTCGTCGACGACGATCCGCTTCGGGTACACACGCCGCGAGTGCATCGGCGAGAACCAGAGCTGATGGAAGTAGACCGTCGCGTCGCCACGGTAGGCGAGCCCGAAGGCGTCGGTGGCCGGAGCAACCGGAATGAAGGCTTTGACAGCGTGAACGAAAGGAGCCCAGTGGATCAGCTCGCCCTCGGTGAGGAATCCGCCTGCGACCGCCCACGAATCGCCGGTCGTGCCGTCCTGGACCGCGAGATAGACCTCGCCGAGCGCCGGGGGAATCCGCGGCCCGACCATCGCGCTCTGCAGGTACCACTGCGCGGTGGTGACCACCGAGTCGTATCCGCCGGTCCGGACGGCGCACCATGCGTAGTGCAGGTCCAGGGCGTCGATCGCTTCTTCCTCGGAGTAGAAGACGTCCTTCTCCCCGATGGTCGCGGGCAACTGGTCGGTGTCCTCGGTCGGACGCGCGAGCAAGAAGAACGCACGGCGCGGAGCCGTGATGGCGCGTGACATTCCGCTGTCCTCCCCCCGAGGATCGTCATGCATCGATCAAGTATTGCCGAGACAGCAGGCTCAGCACCTTCACCGCGCCGTCTTTGTCGAGCGGATCGTTACCGTTGCCACACTTCGGCGACTGTACGCAGGACGGGCAGCCGGTCTCGCATCGGCAGTCCGCGACGGCATCCCGCGTCGCCGCCACCCACGTACCGAAGGCCTCGTAACCGCGGTCGGCGAACCCGGCGCCGCCCATGTAACCGTCGTAGACGAAGACCGTCGGCAAGCCGGTGTCGGGATGCAGGTTCGTCGACAATCCGCCGATGTCCCAGCGGTCGCAGGTCGCCACGAGCGGCATCATGCCGATGGCCGCGTGCTCGGCCGCGTGCAGCGCGCCCGGGAACCGACCGACCGTCACACCGACACCCTCGAGAGCCTCCGGCGTCAGCGTGTACATCACCGCCCGGGTGCTCAGTGTTTGCGGCGGCATGTCGAGCTCGACGGCGTCCAGCACCTCGCCGGAGATGAGCGTCCGCAGGTACCCGACCACCTGATGGGTCACGTCGACCTCCACCAGGGCAGTCGTGAGCGGGCCGTGGCGCTGCTCGTCCAGGATTCGTGTGATGGTGACGTCGGTGGTCTCCCGTGCCGACGTCGTCCAGTCCGGTTCCTCCGGATGCGCGAGTGCGAGACCGTCGACGAGGTCGAGTTCGTCGACGACGTACGACTCGCCCTGGTGGATGTGCAGTGCACCCTGGTGCACGGTCGACATGGCGCGTCCGGCGTCCACGGTGCCGAGCAACCGCGACGTGGTCTGGTCGACGATCAACACCTGTCCGCCGATGCCGCCCCGGATGTCGATGTCGCCGTGCGGTTCCACTCCCGCGGCCACGTACCAGCCGGCCTTGCGCCGTTTGAGCAAGCCCTCCGCGACGAGATCGTCCACGGCACCGGCCGCATCCCAGCGCTCGACCTCGGCCGGGGTGAGCGGCAACTCCGACGCGGCGCAGAGCAGATGTGGGGCCAGAATGTACGGGTTGGCCGGGTCCGTGACGGTGGCCTCGACCGGGGTGTCGAGCAGCGCCGCCGGATGGTGCACCAGATAGGTGTCGAGCGGGTCGTCCCTGGCGACCAACACGACCAGCGAGTCACCGGAATCACGCTGCCGCCCTGCACGTCCGGCCTGCTGCCAGAACGATGCCACCGTGCCGGGGTACCCGCCGACGATCACCGCGTCCAGGCCGCTGATGTCCACACCGAGTTCGAGCGCATTGGTGGTGGCGACCCCCACCAGTTCTCCGTCGGCGATCGCACGTTCGAGGCGTCGGCGATCGTCGGCGAGGTAGCCGGCGCGATATGCGGCAACACGATCCATCAGTTCCGGCGCGGTGCCGGCCAGCAGGGCGCGAGCGTTCCGCGCGGTGATCTCGACCCCGCGACGGCTCCGCAGGAAGCAGAGCGTCCGCGCACCCTCGATCACGAAATCCGCCAGCAGACGCGCGGATTCGGCCCCAGCGGAGCGCCGGACGGGGGCACCGTTCTCGCCGACCACCGACGGCAGGAAGTCCGGTTCCCACAGTGCGACCGTGCGTTCGCCGCGTGGCGAGGTGTCCTCGGTGACCGCGACGGCGGGCTCACCGATCAGACGGGTGAGCGCGCCGGCCGGATCGGCGGCCGTCGCGCTCGCTGCGATGACCGTCGGATTTCCGCCTGCCGACCGCGAGATCCGCAGTAGACGGCGGAGAACCATGGCGGTATGCGAACCGAAGACACCCCGATAGTGATGACTTTCGTCGATCACGATGTAGCGGAGATGTCGGAAGAAGTGACGCCACCTCGCGTGCGACGACAGGATCCCGATGTGCAGCATGTCGGGGTTGGTGAAAATCCATCGCGAATGCGCGCGCGCCCATTGGCGGATCTCCGGTTCGGTGTCGCCGTCGTAAGCGCACGGCTGCAGATGGTTGAATGCACGCCGGCCGGCGATGGTGGTCGCCACCGCACGGATCTGATCGGCGCCCAATGCCTTTGTGGGCGAGAGATACAACGCCGTCGAATTCGGATCGTTGATCAGCGCCGTGAGGATCGGCAGCTGGTACGCGAGCGATTTGCCGGACGCGGTGCCCGTCGAGAGCGCGACGTGCTGCCCGGAAGTGGCGAGATCCGCCGCCTCGACCTGGTGACGCCACGGACGGTCGATGCCGTTGTCTGCCAGCGCCATGCGGACCTCATCGGCGACCCAGTCCGGCCACTCTGCGAAAGTTGCTGAGCGCGATGGGATCACGGACACGTGCGTTAACGGACCGGGGTTCTGTTTTGTGCCGGCAAGGGTTCGGTGCAGCAACTCGGTGCCGAATGTTGAGTTCTGCATTTCCTGTCAGGTCCGTGGGTCTGGCGTTCGTTATTGCTGATCACCGATGATACTTCTGCATGTCGGTCCGCTGAAATCTGCCAGGTTTACACGCAGTTTGGTTGTGGTGACTATCGCCCCGGGGGTGAACATGATTGACTGGTCTGGGTCGCAGCTTTCGTGGACCATCGGACTCCGATGACCAGCGAGATCGTGTTGCGTTCGTGGTACTGAAGTAGGTGTTGGCGGGGACTCCGCGGGGCTTCCTTGAAGTATGGCGGTCGGGACCGACCACGGCACGAGACCATCGTGTCGCGTCTGTTGGAATGTATGTAAAGGATTGCAGTAATGGCACAGGGAACTGTGAAGTGGTTCAACGCGGAGAAGGGCTTCGGCTTCATCGCGCCTGACGAGGGTGCGGACGACGTGTTTGTCCACTACTCCGAGATCCAGGGCAACGGATTCCGTACCCTCGAGGAGAACCAGCGCGTCGAGTTCGAGGTCGGACAGGGCACCAAGGGGCCGCAGGCCACCGGCGTGCGCGCCGTCTAGGATCGGCTTTCGCACCTGCGGAAGACACACCGCACAACTGCTCCCGATCTCGCACTGCGAGGTCGGGAGCAGTCTTGTGTCAGGGGTCTGTCTCCCGGACCGTCGCGCACGATCCCGCTGGGCGGGACGATGATCGGGTGATCTGACCGCGCGGACGGGGCGCCGTGGACACCGCGGGACAGTAATGTCGTCTCGATGGGGCAACTGTCGTTCTTCTCGGCCGAGACCGACGAGCCCGTGTTCGACGACCTCGCCGGTCTGCTGGCCGCTCATGGCCAGTCGGTCCGATCCGCCGCCGGAACCCGGGTCTCGGTCGTCGTCACCGAGTCGTGGCGTGCCGAGGCGCTCGTGGCCGAGATGCGTGCGACCGGACTCGACGCGGAGACGGCGATCTCGGACGAAGGGAATCCGATCGCGCGGACCGTGCCGGATCATCGCCTCGACGCGATGCACTCCCGATGGACGACGGGCGCGGTGAAGGCGATGCCGGCCGGCTGGGTGCCGTCACCACGTGCGTTGCGCATCTGGGTCATCGCCGCCGGGCGTCCCGATGCCGAGCGCTACCTGCTCGGCCTGGATCCGCACGATCCCGAGTCGCACGCACCACTCGCGACTGCCCTGATGCGAGCCGGGATCGCACCGACCCTGGTGGGCACCCGCGGCCACAGCCCGGCCCTGCGGGTGGCCGGCAGGCGCCGACTGACCCGCCTCGTCGAGAACGTCGGATCGCCGCCGGAACTCTCGGGAGCGAGTGCGCAGTGGCCGAGTGTCGGTGACTTCTGACACGATCGTGACAGCGCCCTGACCTGCAATTACGGGCAGGAATTCGGAAGTGGAACGATGTGCCACGCCGAAATCGGGAATCCACGTGTGCAAATAGCGCTGTATATAAGGTACAAACCACTCCAGTAGCGAGAAACAAACGAAGGACATTCGGTGGCCGACACCAGCACCACCTCTCCCGCCCGTGGGAGCGCGATCCGACGACTCGTCATCGTCGAGTCCCCGACCAAGGCCCGCAAGATCGCGGGCTACCTCGGGGCCAACTACGTGGTGGAGTCGTCTCGTGGCCACATCCGCGACCTCCCGCGCGGCGCGGCGGACGTCCCGGCCAAGTACAAGGGGCAGCCGTGGGCACGCCTCGGGGTGAACGTCGACGACGACTTCGAGCCGCTCTACGTGGTGTCGGCGGACAAGAAGTCCACCGTGACCGAGCTGAAGTCGCTGCTCAAGGATGTCGATGAGCTCTACCTCGCCACCGACGGTGACCGCGAGGGTGAGGCCATCGCCTGGCACCTTCTCGAGACGCTGAAGCCCAAGGTCCCGGTCAAGCGGATGGTCTTCCACGAGATCACCGAGCCCGCGATCCGTGCCGCGGCGGAGAACCCGCGCGACCTCGACATCGACCTCGTCGATGCCCAGGAGACCCGCCGCATCCTCGACCGCCTCTACGGCTACGAGGTGTCCCCGGTGCTCTGGAAGAAGGTCATGCCGAAGCTGTCGGCCGGCCGCGTCCAGTCGGTGGCCACCCGCATCATCGTCGAGCGTGAACGCGAGCGCATGGCGTTCCGGTCGGCCGACTACTGGGACATCTCCGCCGAGCTGGAGACGGGGGCCGACACCGAGGCCGCCAACTCGCCGAAGTCCTTCGGTGCCCGCCTCGTGTCAGTCGACGACCAGCGGGTCGCGGCCGGTCGTGACTTCGACTCCACCGGCTCGGTGAAAAAGCCCGATGGCGTCGTCGTCCTCGACGAGAGCCGCGCCACCGCCCTGGCGACCGCGCTGCGCGGTGCCGCGATGTCGGTGACCTCGGTGGAGGAGAAGCCGTACACCCGACGCCCGTACGCGCCGTTCATGACCTCGACGCTGCAGCAGGAGGCGGGCCGCAAACTCCGCTTCGGGTCGGACCGCACGATGCGGATCGCGCAGCGGCTGTACGAGAACGGCTACATCACCTACATGCGTACCGACTCGACCACCCTGAGCGAGTCGGCGATCAATGCCGCTCGGGCCCAGGCGCGCGAGCTGTACGGCGACAAGTTCGTGAATCCGACTCCGCGGCAGTACAACCGCAAGGTCAAGAACGCGCAGGAGGCACACGAGGCGATCCGTCCCGCGGGTGAGACGTTCCGTACCCCCGGCCAGGTCGCCAGCAGTCTGGAGACCGACGAATTCCGCCTGTACGAACTGATCTGGCAGCGCACCGTCGCATCGCAGATGGCCGATGCCCGCGGAACCACGATGAGCCTGCGGATCTCGGGCACGGCGTCGTCGGGCGAGCAGTGCACCTTCGCGGCATCGGGCCGTACCATCACCTTCCCCGGCTTCCTGTCGGCGTATGTCGAGACCGTCGACGACCAGACCGGTGGGCAGGCCGACGACGCCGAGAACCGGCTGCCTCAGCTCACCGAGGGCCAGGCCCTGACCGCGACCGACCTGACGGCAGAAGGCCATTCGACCAACCCGCCCGCGCGCTTCACAGAGGCGTCGCTGGTGAAGGTGTTGGAGGAGTTGGGCATCGGCCGTCCCTCGACCTACGCCTCGATCATCGGCACCATCCAGGACCGCGGTTACGTGGTGAAGAAGGGCAATGCCCTGGTGCCGTCGTGGATCGCCTTCGCGGTGGTCGGGTTGCTGGAGGCCTACTTCCAGAGTCTCGTGGATTACGACTTCACCGCGACCCTCGAGGACGACCTCGACCAGATCGCCAGCGGGCAGGCCGATCGCACCCGGTGGTTGTCGGAGTTCTACTTCGGCGGCGACGGCAGTGCGGCCGAAAGTCTTGCGCCGACGCCCGACTCGCCGGCTGACGACGACAGCGCACGATCGGGGATCGCCCGCGAGGGTGGCCTCAAGAAGCTGGTGGGCGTCAACCTGGAGGAGATCGACGCCCGCGAGGTCAACTCGATCCGGCTCTTCGACGACGAGGAGGGCCGACCGGTGTACGTCCGGGTCGGCCGCTACGGGCCGTACCTGGAGCGCAACGTCGCCGGCCCGGACGCCGAGCCCGACCTCAAGCGCGCCAACCTCCCCGCTGACATCACCCCGGACGAGCTGACCCTCGAGGTGGCCGAGAAGCTCTTCGCCACACCGCAGGAGGGGCGGACGCTCGGTACCGACCCGGCCACCGGACACGAGATCGTCGCCAAGGAAGGCCGATTCGGCCCGTATGTGACGGAGATCCTCCCGTCGGACGATGACGAGGACGGCGGCGGCGGCGGCAAGGCGCCCGCCACCGTGCCGGCCGGTCCGACCCCGCGCGACGGCGGCGAGAGCGGCGTGGTGCCGCTCGACGAGCCCTCGGGCGGCGGTGGCGCCGCGACCACCACGGCCAAGAAGACCGCCACCAAGACGGCGAAGAAGGCTGCGAAGAAGGCCGGCCCGAAGCCGCGCACCGGATCGTTGTTCCGCTCCATGGACATCCAGACGGTGACCCTCGAGGACGCCCTCAAGCTGTTGTCGCTGCCTCGGGTGGTCGGCGTCGACCCGGAGTCCAACGACGAGATCACCGCGCAGAACGGTCGCTACGGCCCGTATCTGAAGAAGGGCACCGACTCCCGCTCGCTGACGAGCGAGGAGCAGCTGTTCGAGATCACCCTCGAGGAAGCGCTCAAGATCTACGCCGAACCCAAGCGTCGGGGACGGCAGGCCGCCGCACCGCCGCTACGGGAGCTCGGCAACGACTCCGTGAGCGAGAAGCCGATGGTCATCAAGGACGGTCGCTTCGGCCCCTACGTGACCGACGGCGAGACCAACGCCAGCCTGCGCAAGGGCGACGAGGTCGCCAGCATCACGCCCGAGCGGGCGATGGAGCTGCTGGCCGATCGTCGGGCACGCGGTCCGGTGAAGAAGGCGACGAAGAAGGCCGCCAAGAAGAGCCCGGCCAAGAAGACGGCTGCCAAGAAGACGGCTGCCAAGAAGACCGCGGCCAAGAAGACCGCGGCCAAGAAGACCACCGCGAAGAAGACGGCGGCGAAGAAGACCACCGCCAAGAAGACAGCCGCCACGAAGGCGGCGACCGAGACGACGGACTGATCGAGCACTGCTCCGAGGCCGACCTCGGGCGTGATCCGGTCAGCTGGAGATGGGCTCGAGATGCGGTCGCGCGAGCAGGGTCTCGATACCGCGCCCACGTAGCTCGACGCCCTCGCCGATGTCCCAGTTGGCGGCTTCCTCGGCGGACGCGAGGAAGACCGCCCGGGCGGATCCGAGGACTCGGGTCGGTTCGTCCTTGGCGAGTTCGGTGAGCCGGGCCGCCTCGTTGACCGGATCGCCGATGACGGTGTATTCGAGTCGCTGCTCGGCGCCGATGTGTCCGGCGATCGCCTTTCCGGCGGAGACCCCGATCCCGATGTCGGTGTCACCCAGCGTCTCGTGCAGTTCGGTGCGCAGCTCGCGGGCCGCGGTCAGCGCTCGGCCGGCGAAGTCCTCGAGGTCGAGCGGTGCACCGAAGATCGCGAGTGCGGCATCGCCCTGGAACTTGTTGACGAAGCCGCCGTGGCGTCCGACGACGGTCACCACGACGCGGAAGAACTCGTTGAGCAGTTCCACGATCTCGCGCGGCGGTCGGTTCACCGCGAGGCGCGTCGACCCGACGATGTCGACGAACAACACCCCCACGTAGCGTTCCTCGCCGCCGAGTTCGGTACCCGTCTCGATCGCCTTGCGGGCGACGTCCTCGCCCACGTACCGGCCGAACAGGTTGCGCAGCTGCTGGCGCTCGCGGAGGTCGGCGACCATGTCGTTGAAGCCGGCCTGTAGGAGGCCGAGATCGCTGCCGTCGTAGATCTTCACGGCGACGTTCAGGTTGCCCGCGCTGACCTCGCTCTGAGCCTTCCGGAGCTGTTTGATCGGGTCGTTGATGGCCCCGACCACGCGGAAGATCGCGATCATGCTGAACGCCAGCGCCGACGCCGCCATCCAGAGAATCGGCCGCTGCAGGCCCTCGGCGTCGGTGTCGATGAAGTCGAAACGCTGCATGGTGATGAGACCGATGATGACCACCAGCGGTGCCAGCACGCTGACCACCCAGAAGATGGCGATCCGGCTGGTGACGCCGGGGGCGACGGCGACGTCGGGGTCGTTGGCCATGGCGGCGACGCTGATCGGACGCAGGACCTTCTCGGCCTGCATGAAGCTCAACACGCAGGTGACCAGTGCGCCGATGGCGCTGGCTATGGCCACGATGAAGGCGTTCTTGCCCGACGCGGGCAGGTTGACGACGGTGAAGATCACGCCGCCGATCAACCAGAGCGTCGCGTTGACGATGGTCAGGAGTCGCGGGAGTTTGAGCGCACGCCGGCGGGCCGACTCGTTGTCGAGGCGGGAGCGTCGGCGATGCCAGATCAGCACCGGCAGCGAGAGCTGGATGCTGAGGATGCCGCCGATGATCATCGCGACGAACAGGTAGACCGCGAAGATGATCTGGTTCAGGCCGGTGATCTCGTCGAGTGAGATGGCATCCGACAACGGCATCCCGAAGCGCAGGAAAGCAAAGGTGAAGAGCGCGCCGACCACATTGGCTCGCAGCATGTCCAGCGCCAGGATCGGCCAAGGGGTATGCGCCAGCCATCGGGCCAGGTGAAGGCCCTTTGACCACCGCGACCGTTGTTGGACCACGTTCCCTAAAATAGCTGGCTGCTTGCAATTGTTAAACACGGCTCGGCCGACGAGGACCGTCCGAACTGCACATTAGGCTGATCATGTGACAAATGTCTTCGATCGGCTGATCGGGCAGACCGCGGTGGCTGCCGACCTGGTCACGGCCGCGCGCGCCGCCCGGGGAGTGGCGAACCGACTCGACGAGGCCGATGCCGGTGCGATGTCGATGTTCGCCGACGACGATTCGCCGACCACGGCGGACGAGCTGGAGGTCGGATCACGCGCGGCCATGACCCACGCCTGGCTGTTCACCGGGCCGCCGGGGAGTGGGCGGTCGGTGGCGGCGACGTGCTTCGCCGCGGCACTGCAGTGCCAGTCCGAGGAGATCGGATGCGGCGAGTGTCGGGCGTGTGTGACCGCCATGGCCCACACCCATGCCGACATCCGGCACATCGTCCCCGAGGGACTGAGCGTGTCGGTGAAGGAGGCGCGCGAGGTCGTCCAGGCAGCGGCACGACGGCCCGGGACAGGCCGATGGCAGGTCGTGATCGTCGAGGACGCCGACCGTCTCACCGAGCAGGCCGCCAATGCGCTCCTCAAGGCCGTCGAAGAGCCGCCGTCGCGCACGGTGTTCCTGCTGTGCGCCCCGTCGGTGGACCCCGAGGACATCGCGGTGACCCTGCGGTCGCGATGCCGGCACGTGGCGCTCACGACGCCGCCTGCGGACGCGATCGCCCGGGTGCTGGTGGAGCGCGACGGCATCGACCCGGACAAGGCGACCTGGGCGGCCTCGGTCTGCGGTGGACACGTCGGACGCGCCAAGAGGCTCGCGACCGATCCCGATGCGGCCGCACAGCGCGAGAAGGCGCTGGGGATCGCCCGGAATGCCACCCGCGAGGCGACCGCCTACAAGGCGGCCGAGGACCTCGTACGGTCGGCGGACGAGGCGGCCAAGGCCATCGCCGCCGAGCTGGACGAGGCCGAGACCGAGGAGATGAAGACCGCCCTCGGCGCCGGCGGTACCGGCAAGGGCACCGCGCGGCCACCCCGCGGGACCGCGGGCGCCCTGAAGGATCTGGAGAAGCGCCAGAAGTCGAGGGCCACGCGCGTCGGTCGCGATGTGCTCGACCGCGCGCTCGTCGACCTGGCCGCGCTGTTCCGCGATGCACTCGTCGTGTCCGTCGGTGCGCAGGTGACCGCGATGCATCCCGACAAGGACGAGATGGTGGCCGGGATGGCCGACTACGCGTCGCCGGAGCAGCTGCTGACCTGCGTCGAGGCCGTCCTGCACTGTCGGGAGGTGCTCGACTTCAACGTGAAACCCAAGTTCGCCGTGGACGCCATGGTCGCGACGATCGGGTTGGCGATGAGCAAGGGTTCGCGAGTGTAGGTCTCGGGCTGGTTGGCGGGTCTGGTGTGGGCTGGGCTCGGCTCGGGCTGGCCTGGGCTCAGCTGGCGAAAATCTGCTGTGGCCGGCCCGGCCGAAATCTGCTGTGGAGGGCCCGGCCGGCCTGGCCAAAATCTGCTGTGGAGCGCGGTGGCGTGTGGATATTGCACGCGCCTGCCGGCTGGGCGGCAGATTTTGGCCGAGAGCGTGGGCCGGTCAGGCTGGTGAGGCGCGGGTGCGTGCAGAGGTCTGCCCGGGAGTGCCCGAGAGCTGGGTGCGTCGACCGTATTGGCAGGCGCGGCTCGGGTCGGGTGGTTTTGGCGGGAGCTCGGGTGGTTGTCGGGGCCGGTGACTCGTCTCTGCCTGATCACAATCTGCTGTGGAGCGGGGTGTCGTGTGGATATTGCACGTGGCTCCGCGCTGGGGAGCAGATTTTGGTCGGGGAGCCGGGGCTGGTCTGGCTGGGTATCAGCGCCGGTCGGCTCATGCTGGCCTGGCGAAAATCTGCCGCGGAGCGACCCGCCACGTGGATATTGCACGCGCCTCCCCGCTGGGGAGAGCAGTTTTTGGTCGGGGAGCCGGGGCTGGTCTGGCTGGTTACCAGCGCCGGTCGGCTCATGTCCGCTGACGAAAATCTGCCGTGGAGCGACCCGCCACGTGGATATTGCACGCGCCTCCCGGCTGGGCGGCAGATTTTGGTCAGAAGCGCCGGGGGAGGGGCCGCGCGCACTCAGCGCGGACCAACCCAGCCCCAGACCCGAACCAGTCAGTCCAGCGGGCCGGTCGGCAGCAGCCGACGGACGAGTTTGCCGGTGGGGTTACGGGGGAGATCCTCGACGAAGACGACGTCGCGGGGGACCTTGTAGCGGGCCAGGTGCGACCGGACGTGGTGTTTGATCTCGTCGACCTGCGGCTCGGCATCGGGTGCTCGGACGATGAAAGCCCTTAGCCGCGTTCCGAATTCGTCGTCCTCGACCCCGACCACCGCCACGTCGGCGACCTCGGGATGCTCGGCCAGCAGGTTCTCGACCTCGAGCGGGTACACGTTCTCGCCACCGGAGACGATCATGTCGTCGTCCCGACCCTCGATGAACATCAGTCCGTGCTCGTCGAACCGTGCCATGTCGCCGGTCGACATGTAGCCGTCGATGACCTGCTTGGTCCGTCCGTCGGTGTACCCCTCGAACGGCGCGCCGTTGCGGACGAACAATCGGCCCCGAACGTTGGAACCCGATATGGGACGGTCGTTCTCGTCGTACAGGCGGAGATGACTCGACACCGGTGCCCGCCCGACGGTGCCGGGTGCGAGGCGTAGTTCGTGCGGTTGCGCGACGGATGCGACGGCGACCTCGGTGGAACCGTAGAGGTTGTAGAGGACGTCGCCGAAGGCATCCTGGACCGCCTCCGACAGGGTCGGCGACAACGCCGACCCGGCGATGACGATGACCTTCAGTGCCGAGAGGTCGTACTTGGCAAAGACTTCGGGTCCCAGCGCGATCATCCGGTGCAGCATCGTCGGTACTGCGACGAGCATCTCCGCGCGATGCTCGGACAGGGCCGCGAGTGTCTTCTCGGCATCGAAGCGTCGCATCACCACGGTGTGGTTGCCGAGCGCGGTCCCGACTCCCCAGAGTGCAAAGCCGGTCGAGTGGAAGATCGGCGAGACGATGACCATCGTCCCCTGCTGGGGGAACGGGATCCGGTCGAGCAGCAGAGCGGTCGTGAACGGTGAGACCTTGCCGCGCCGAGCGCCTTTGGGGAGGCCGGTGGTGCCACTGGTGAGGATGACCAGCCCTGCCCACTGCTTGGGGTCCGGCGGCGACGAACTGTTTCCGTCGGCGACGATCGCCTGCAGGGTCTTCACCCCTTCGGGAACCGCACGATCGCCGTCGACCCAGGTGAGGTACCGCGGCAGCTCGGCTGGGAGGGTGTCGATGAGATCGGTGAACTCCTCGTCGTAGAGGACCGCGGCGATGTTCTCGCGCTCGACCACCTCGCCGAGTTGTGTTGCGCCGAACCCGGTGTTGAGCATCGCCAGACGCAGACCGGCGCGCCCGGCGGCGCTCAGGACGGTGACGAGGCCGCGATGGTCGCGAGCCAGGATGCCCACTACATCGCCGGTCGAGAGACCGGCCGCGATCAGCTCGTTGGCCACCGCGTTGCTGTTGCGGTCGAGTTCGGCGAACGAGATGGTGCCGTGTTCGTCGGTGATGGCCGGCGCGTCGGGATGCTTCTCGGCGCCGTGCCGCACGATCGCCGCCGGTGCGCCGATGGTCGCGTTGCGCTTCACGGCGGCCGCGACCTCGCGTGGACGACGGAAGTCCAAAGCGCCCGAACTCTGGAGGACGCGCAGTGCGCCCACGGTGTCCGACAGCGTGACGAGATGGTCGCGAATCGATGGCATCGGTGACGAGCCTCCCCCGGTCGAGATGGTCGATGCGTGGCGAGCGTGTCCACGCACTCGGCATCACTCTAGGCGAAACTGATACACCCCGTGTTCAGATTCTGCTCCGTCGCGGGTGGACCGCGGTCATGTGTGCGGGAGTTGCCGACTCGCCATGGCGATGTCCAGCAGGTCGCGGGCCGGGCCCCGCAAGGTGATCCGCGGTGACCAGACCGCCCGGAGCGCGCGCGGCATGCGCAGTCCCTCGACCTCGATGCGGGCGAGTCGGCCGGCGGTGATGTCGTCGTCGACCGACAGGCGGGACAGCACCGTCGCCGATGGGGATGCAAGGACCGCCGCGCGGATCGCGGTCACCGACCGCAACTCGATCGACGGCTCGGCCGCCTGCCGACCGGCCGCGGCCAGGGCGTCCTCGACCGTCACCCGGGTTCCCGACCCCGGCTCGCGCTGGATGAGCGGGGTGGCTGCCAGTTCGTCGACGGTGATCGACGTGCGTCGTGCCCACGGGTGATCGGGGGCCGCCACCACCACCAGTTCGTCACGGGCCACCACGGCGCTCTCGAGATCTGCTGCGGGACCAGGACTCTCGATGAATCCGATCGCCGCCTCGCCGCCGCCGACCATCGCGACCACCTCGGTGGAGTTCATCGGCCGGACCGAGATCCGGGCATCGACTCGATGTGAGAGCGTCGTGATCCAGGCGGGGACCAGGTATTCGGCGACTGTCTTCGATGCTGCGACGACGAGCGTCGCCTGTCGTTCCGCGACGAGGGTCTCGACGCTGGTCATGAATTCCGAGGCGCGTTCGACGACCCCGTTGGCCCACTCGAGGACGACCATCCCGTTGGTCGTGACGTCGATGCCGGTGGTCGAGCGCGCGAAGATCTCGACTCCCAACTCGTGTTCGACGGCGCGGACGCGGGCGCTGACCGCCTGCTGGCTGATGCCGAGTTCGCGCGCGGCCGCGCCCATGCTGCCGTGGCGGGCGGCGGTGACCACCACATCGAGGGCGGCCAGGTCAGGGAGTCGGCGCTGTACCACCTCTCGACCGTATCCAGCTCACGGTTGTGGCCACAAGCGATTCTTGTGACCTGACAATCTCAAGCCCTCTACCAGCAGATCCACGCGCAGCAGACCATCGATACATGACGATCTCGGCCCGCGACCTCCACGCCGATCCCAGTGCGCCCGGCAACGGTGGCGCGCGTGGCCGGACGGCGGACGGCTTGTTCGCGCACGTCACGCCGAACTGGTTCGCCGCGGTGATGGGCACCGGGATCGTGGCCACGGCCACGATGTCGGTGGCCGGGGAGCGGCTACGTACCGAGGCCACGATGATGTGGCTGCTCGCCACGGTGCTCCTCGTCGCGGTGTCGATCGCCTTCGGAACGCACTGGCTCGTCCACCGTGAGCGTGCCCGCGGATATGCCGACCATCCGGTGGTCGCGCTCTTCTACGGCGCGCTACCGATGGCGATCCTGACCGTCGGTTGTGGAGCCGTGTCGCTCGGCGGTCCGGTTCTCGGCGTGACGATCTCAGTGTGGGTGGGCGTCGGCCTCTGGGTTCTCGGCACGCTCGTGGGTCTGCTCACGTGTTCGGTGATCCCGCTGCGGATGCTCACCGGTTCACTCCCGACCACGCTCCCGGTGCCTGCCTGGCTGATGCCGGTGGTCCCGCCGATGGTCTCGGCATCGACCGGCGCGGTGCTGCTCCCGCATCTGCACGGTGTCGCTCGCGAAGTGCTGCTGTGGAGTTGCTACGGCCTGTTCGTCATCTCGCTGATCGCCGGGGCGGTCGTCCTGCGCATGGTGGCGCGCCGGCTGATGTTCGACGGTTGGTCCGAGGTACAGGCCACGCCGACGGTGTGGATCAGCCTGGGCATCCTGGGGCAGTCGATCACTGCCGCCAACCTGCTCGGCGACCGTTCGGCACTCGTCCTGACCGGCGATCGGTCCGGTCTGGCCGCGATGCTCGACGACTTCGGCATCGTCTTCGGATCGATCATGGTGCTGGTGGTCGCCGCCGTGTTCGCCGGGGCGACTGCGATGACGGTCCGGGCCGCTCGCCGGGGGTTGCGCTACTCGCTCTCCTGGTGGAGCTTCACGTTCCCGGTCGGCACCTGTGTGACGGGGACGGCCGCACTGGCCCATGCCGCGGGCCTGCCGTTGCTGCACATCGTCTCGGCGGTGTTGCTGCTGCTCCTGGTCGCCGCGTGGACGATCGTCGCCGTCCTGACCGTTCGTCACGCCCCTCGCTGGATCGCCGGGCCGTGATGTCGCGGCCGTGATCGCGATGGAGCCGGGATGTCACTTGTCGGAGGGTTCCTCCGCGGGGGCCACTCCACCCTCGGTGTCGTCCGACGCGAACTCGACCCCGCCCTTGGATTCCTCCGTCGACTCGGCGTTCTCGTCCTCGGCCAGCGGGTCGTAGCCGCCGGCCCCCTCGAGCACGGTCAGCTCGTTGTCGATCGCTGCCGAAACCGCCTTGGCCTCTTCTTTGACCTTGTCGATGAAATCGGACATGACGCTCTCCTCGCTGTGGGCGGGTCTCGGATTCCACTATAGGTACGCCGCCGACACGTATCGGTCGGGGCGAGGCGGTAGTGTCTCGTACACACGTACGGGAGGGGTTGAATGATGTCGTCGCTTCGTCGATGCGTGGTCGTGGTCGTCGCGGGGCTGGTCGCGATGGTCGGCGTGGCGGTGGCTGCCGCGCCTGCCGAGGCGGCGGGTCCGACGGTTCGGGTGTGCGCGAAGTGGGATGGCGGCCGACCGTACGTCGGGCCGGTGACGGTGACGACGCGCCAGTACTGGCTGGGTCCGCAGCAGACGTTGAACACCGCACCCAACGGCTGCATGATCTTCAAGCGCGTTGTCCCGCATCGTGATTATCAAGCGGTGGTGAGTCAGGAGAACGGCTTCTGTCGCACCGATCCGACCACCGGATTGAAACAGGGTTCCACCACCAAGATCAGCGGGACCTCGCGATGGAAGCGCACGGCGAGTCAGGGACAGACCTCCCTGGGCACGTTCTTCGTCCACCGGTCACACTCGTTCTGTTGACCCCTGACGGCTGATCACCTGCTGCTCAACGGTTCTGGGCAGTCATCGGGGGCGCGACGCCGCGATCGGTCCAGACGAACCGGGGTATGCCGACGGCGATTATCCGCATCGCATCGAAGATCTCGGTGATCTGTTCGGGCCGGTTGCCGACGGTCGACACCGCGACCAGCAGGTCGTCGGCGATCTCGAACTTGGTCAGCATCACGCTCCCCGCCGTCCGGCTGAGTTCCACCAGAGCGTCGATGGTCCGCGGCGTCAGCACCGCGTGGGCGAAGGCGGGATCGGTCGAGTGGACGGTGAACCTGTCGTCGAAGTCGGCCGACTCGAAGCGGACGGTGTCGCCTGTCGAGGTGTCGAGTGTGACGCCGACGGTCAGTCGGGGCAATGCCGCCGGTAGTCGGAGCGTGAAGACGTTGCGGTAGTGCGAACTCGCGAACAGCCGCCGGTTGTTCCACCAGGTGTAGTGGAAGAAGGTCGCGGGGTACGGGCCGATGCGGCCGGTCATTCCGTCTCGCAAGCGGATTCGTCGGGCACGGGTACCGGAGAACGGTGGGAAGTCCCATGCGGGCGGTGCCCCGCCGAGGCGTGCTCGGTACTCGAAGCCGTTGCGTAGCGCCCACGATCGCGTCGACGCACGACGGGACAGTTTCACCACGATGCCGGCGGGGACGAACGCGATGAGCGGGGTCGTCAGCAGCAGCATCCACGACCACGGTCGGCCGTGTCCGCTCCACCACCACGCGTGGAACGTCACCAGGCCGACGAAGGTGATCGCCGACAGGGTGTTCAAGAACCAGGTGCGCGTCCAGAACGGACCCAGGGGGTCGATCCTCGACTCCGCTGCGGTATGCGGCTGATCCACACGCTCACCGTAGCCGCCGACGCCGTGTCAGCTCAGCTGTCGGTCGGTCGGGTGAATGAGTTCCAGCGACGGCTACTTGTGTGCCTCGGAACGGATCTCGGCGATGGAGATCACCAGCGTGAGCTTGTCGTCCTCGTCGGGTTCGGAGTCGTCGTGCTCGACGATCGTCACCTGCGCGATGTTCGCCAGATTCACGATGATGCCGAGGTTCTCCTCGCCGGTGAGGATGCCCAGTGGTTCACGCTGCCGGACCACCTCCTGGAGGTACAGGAGGACGTCCTGGACCGGGTCGGAGAACAGCAGGTTGATGTCGAGTTCGTCGGACGTGACCAGAGTCGCCATGTCAACGACGATCCCAGCATCGGGGTCGGCGCACAGCGGAACCGACGAAGCCGACCGGATGGTCCTGCCGAGGGACGGTGGTGGTCAGCGACGCGTGTCGCCACGACCGAAGAGCGTGGTCACGTCGACGACCGATCGCACCTCGGGGCCGGTGATCTCGAAGTAGTCGGCTCGTGCCACCGAGTGGATCGACGCGATCGCGTTCGCCGGCACCGACTCGATCCTGGTGTTCAACGCCCGCACGTTCGCGTTGTAGAGACGACGCGAGGCCGCGATGCGATCCTCGGTGTCGGTCAGTTCACGCTGCAGCGCTTCGTAATTGCGGATCGACTGGAGTTGTGGGTAGGCCTCCGCGAGTGCGGTGAGACGTCCGAGCGCCGCCGAGAGCGAGTTCTCTGCTGCGGCGACCTGAGCGACATCGGTGACGTCTCGGCGGGCGCGGGTCGCGTGGGTGCGTGCGTCGGTCACCGCATCGAGGGTCGTCCGCTCGAAGTCGGCCGCCTGCGCGACCGTCGACACCAGGTTGGGCACCAGATCGTGCCGCCGCTGCAGTTCGACGTCGACCTGCTGCCAGGACTCGGCGACGAGGTTCCGCAGCCGGACGAAGCCGTTGTATGCGGAGAAGTACCAACCGACTGCGACCACGACCACGGCCAGGACGATCAACGTCACGATCCAGGGACTCACGCGATCACCGTATCCGCAGGTCGTGACGCCGCGTAGATGTCGGTCGGTCGGGTGAATGGGTGGTGTGCCCAGGGCAGACGCCCAGGACTCCGTGGAGCCGCCCAGGGCAGACGCCCAGGACTCTGTGGAGCCGCCCAGGGGAATCGAACCCCTGACCTATTCATTACGAGTGAATTGCTCTACCGACTGAGCTAGGGCGGCGTGCCGTCCGCAGACAGCGGTCACGAGTCTAGCGACCATCCCGCGCGGCACCAAAACCGGATCTGCTGAGATCGACCCCCTGACGGGCCGCCGAGGGCACATTCCCCTCGGCGGGTGCTCACGGGGACGATCTCAGCAGGCGAGCGCCTCAGTCGTCGGCGGTGCGGAGCCGGCCCAGCAGTTCCCGACCGCGGGGCGCGAGCTCGTACCCGACCTCGAGGCTGTGGGTCAGCCCCAACGTCTTCAACTTGCGCACGTCGAGTTTGAACGGCTGTGTCTCCCGACCGAATTCGGCGGCGAGATCGGCCGCGCGGATGGCGGGCCGACGATCGATCATCTCCAGGACCGCACGCGTCCACGGGCCGTGGGTGGAGCGGGTGTCGAGGCGCTCCAGACGGCGCGTCAGGTCGGCGACGTCGTCGTCGGAGAGGTCGGCGTCGTTGCGCAGTGCGATCCTCGGATCCTCGGCCGCCCATCGCAGCCCGACGCGGTAGACCGGATCGTCGTTCTTCCGTAACGCGCCGACAGCCTTCGCGACCGTCGGGAACCCGGCTCGACGGGCCTCATCCACGGTGATGGCGCCGACATCGGTCGGCTCGACGGACGTGACCTCGACGATCCCGGCCGACGTGGTGAACCGCGATCCGACCTTCACCCTGGGCGTCGACCAGCGGCGGAACGCGAGGTCGACGTCACCGGCGGCGATGGCCTCGGCGACGCGGGCAGGGAGCAGCACTCCCGCAGCGTATCCCGACAAGCGGGCTCGGTCGGCCCCCGACGATCCGTAGGCTCGGGGCATGACCGGTTCCACAGGCACACCAGTCACCTCCGCTGCCGCGACCGAGGCGGTGTCCGACCCCTGGCGCGTGCTGTCGAACGTGCTGCACGCGACCTACCGCACCGGCTCGATGGCCGCCGGCGGTGAGTTCGTCACCGCGGTCATCGGGGCCGCCGAAGAGGCGGGGCACCATCCCGATATCGACATCCGCTACCCGACGGTGCATCTCGCGCTGTCGACGCACAGTGCTCACCGGCTCACCGAGGCCGATGTCGCGCTGGCCAACCGGATCGCCGAGATCGCCGTCGAGCACGGGCTGACGCCGCACGAGAAGCATCCGCCCGCGGTCTTCGAACTCGCGATCGACGCTCTCGACATCGCCCGGATCGCGCCGTTCTGGCGGGCCGTTCTCGGCTACGACGAAGAGCCCGAGCACACCTCGGTCGACCTGTCCGATCCCGAGGGTCGCCTACCCGGCATCTACTTCCAGCAGATGGACGAGCCTCGACCGCAACGCAGCCGGATGCACGTCGACCTCTGGGTGCCGCACGACGTGGTGCACCAGCGACTTCAGGCAGCCCTCGCGGCCGACGGCCAACTCCTCACCGACGAGTTCGCGCCGGAATGGTGGGTGCTCGCCGACCCGGAGGGCAACGAGGTCTGTCTCTGCACCTGGCAACAGCGGGAGGACTGACCTCCGACCTGTCGGACAGCCGGGTCAGCAGATGCCTTCGGCGCGGGCGGTGTCGGCGACTGCGGCGGCGACTGCGGGTGCGACGCGTTTGTCGAGTGGGCTGGGCACGATGCGGTCGGCGGCGAGGTCGGGTGCGACGACGGAGTAGATGGCTTCGGCAGCGGCGATTTTCATGCCTTCGGTGATGCGGCGGGCGCCGGCGTCGAGGGCTCCGGCGAACACGCCGGGGAAGGCGAGGACGTTGTTGATCTGGTTGGGGAAGTCGCTGCGTCCGGTGGCCACGATCGCGGCGTGTTTCGCGGCGAGATCGGGGTGGATCTCCGGGTCCGGGTTGGACAGGGCGAACACGATCGATTGATCGCTCATCGATGCGATGAGGGTTTCGTCGACGGTGCCCGCGGACACGCCGAGGAACACGTCGGCGCCGGCGAGGGCGTCGGCGGGGCCGCCGGTCAGCGCGCGCGGGTTGGTGCGGGCGGCCAGGTCGGCCTTGACGTGGTTGAGGTCGGTGCGGTCGGCGGAGACGATGCCTTTGGAGTCGAGGACGACGATGTCGGAGATCCCGGCGGCGAGCAGGATGTTCGCGCACGCGACGCCGGCGGCTCCGGCTCCGGAGATGACGACTTTCAGGTCGGTGATGGGGCGGTCGAGGACGGTGACCGCGCCTTTGAGGGCGGCGAGCACGACGATGGCGGTGCCGTGCTGGTCGTCGTGCATGACCGGGCAGTCGAGGGCTTCGATGACGCGGCGTTCGATCTCGAAGCAGCGTGGTGCGGAGATGTCTTCGAGGTTGACCGCGCCGAAGCTGGGGCGCAGGCGGATCAGGGTCTCGACGATCTCGTCGGGGTCTTTGGTGTCGAGGACGATGGGGATGGAGTTGAGGCCGGCGAAGGTGCGGAACAGTGCCGATTTGCCTTCCATGACCGGTAGCGAGGCGCGGGGGCCGATGTCGCCGAGCCCGAGGACTGCCGAGCCGTCGCTGACGACGGCGACGAGGCGGTCGGTCCAGGTGTACTTGTTGACCAGGTCGGCGTCGGCGTCGATGGCGCGCGAGACCTGGGCGACGCCGGGGGTGTAGGCGATGGAGAGGTCGCGTTGGGTGTCGATGGGGCCGCGTAGTTCGACGGAGAGTTTGCCGCCGACGTGGGCGAGGAACACCTCGTCGTCGGTGATGGGGCGTTCGGTCACATCCGCGGATCCGATCGGGTCGTGCAGATCGGTGCTCGGGTAATCATCTGCCGTGCTGGTCACGGTCTCTCCTTCGTACACGGCATCGCCGTCGCCGCGGACCTCGATGTCTCGCGCTGACCGGCGTCGTAGCCGTCGGTGGTTCGGATGTGGGTCCCTCGAGACGGTCGGAGGGGTGATCGCGATGGATCCGACTCGACGCTCCGCTGCTCGCGCAGGTCGACGGTCGGTCGGCCGCGGCGTCGGGCGGAGGTGCTCCACTGGCGGACCACGGCTGCGCATTGGTGATGCGCACACATGGAACCCAGTCAGTCTGCCACCCGGTACGAGGCGAAAGCAATTGAGCATCGGCGCTGGTAAAGCTCACAATCGCTGCACCGAGCGTGTGCTTTCGCCCGCCGACCGAGCAGACGCTCGGTCCCACCTGCGGCGTCGTCGCTGTGACACCCGTGACACAGGGGTCGAAATCCGCTGGACGGCGAATCTAAGATACAAGTTGTGTCTAAGGAATCGTCGGCCGCTGAGCGGGTCTACCAGGAGGTCAAGGATCTGATCTTGACCAGCCGACTGCCCGGTGGTGAGTTGGTGAGCGAGGGTGAGATCGCGACCCGCTGCTCGGTCAGCCGCACCCCGGTGCGTGAGGCCTTCCTGCGCCTCGAGACCGAAGGGTGGATGAGGCTGTATCCCAAGCGGGGTGCGCTGGTGGTGCCGATCGCCGATCGCGAGGCGCGCGACGTCCTCGACGCGCGGTTGCTGCTGGAGATCCACGCGGTCGAACGCGTGGTCGTCGACCATCTGTCGGTCGCCACCCTGGGAACTGCCCTGCGCGCGAACCTCGCCGCTCATCGTGCTGCCGATCGCGCCGACTTGGGCGAGTTCACCCGGCTCGACCTGGAGTTCCACCAGTTGATCGTCGCGGCCGCCGACAACCCGTTGCTGTCGGATTTCTATCAGGGCCTCGGGGAGCGTCACCGTCGGATGGTGACCGCGAGTGTGCGACGCGACGACCAGGTCACCGACCGCATCCTGGCCGACCACACCGAACTCGCCGAGCTCATCGAGGATCTCGACGCGCGGAGGTTCGGCACGAGACTGGCGCGGCACATGACCGAGGTGCATGCGGTCCCGGGGACCTCCGGTGACCGCCGATCGGCAGGGGAGGACGCATGACCCCGTCGAAGATCCAGGCCTCGAAGATCCAAGGATCGGGAACAGCGGTGTCGCACACAGCGGTGTCGGGTGTTCAGGCGCCGACGTCCGTCGGGCGAACCGGTCGCTGGGTGCCGGTGTCGTTGGCGATGTTCGCCTCGGCCTGGGGCGGCAACGAGTTCACCCCATTGCTGGTGATGTACCGGGAGGGCGGTTCGCTCTCGGGTATCGCGGTCGACGGGCTCCTCTTCGCCTACGTGCTCGGCATCATCCCGGCACTGCTCATCGGCGGGCCGTTGTCGGACCGACTCGGTCGCCGCGCGCTGATGCTGCCCGCGCCGGTGTTCGCAGCCGTCGGCTCCGCACTCATCGCGGCCGGCCCGCACTCCCTGGCGTTACTCGGTGTGGGCCGGGTCTTCAGCGGTGTCGCGTTGGGGTTGTCGATGGCGGTGGGAGGCACTTGGCTGACCGAGATCACCCGCACCGAGGGCCGCCCGGCTGCAGTCGGCGCGCGTCGTGCGGCCATGAGTCTCACCGCGGGGTTCGGGATCGGGGCCGGCCTCGCGGGCGCCCTCGCGCAGTGGGGGCCGTGGCCGCACGTGTTGCCTTACCTGGTCAACATCGGTATCGCCGTGGTGGCCGTCGCCTGGGTGGTGAGGACGCCGGAGACCCGACAGCGGGCCGAGCAACCGGGCCGGCTGATCGACGACCTGAAGATCCGCGGGCTGACACACCGTCGGTTCCTGCTGGTGGTGCTCCCGCTGGCACCGTGGGTCTTCGGGGCCTGCGGTGTGGGCTACGCGGTCATCCCCGCTCTCTTCACAGAGGCGACGTCGGCGGCACCGATCGCCTTTGCCGCGTTGTGCTGTGTCGTCGGGCTGACGGCCGGGCTGGGCATCCAGATCGCGGGTCGTCGGATCGACCGACCCGACGGTGTGCGCGGCGTCGCGGTGGCCTTCGGCCTGCTCGCCGTCGGGATGGCCCTCGCCGCAGGGGCGGCCGCTTCCGGTGCGATCTGGCTGGCGCTGGTCGCCTCGACCATGCTGGGCGGTGGATACGGCATGGCGATGATCGCGGGCCTGCTGGAGGTCCAGCGGTTGGCACCGCCGAGCCGGCTGGCCGGCATGACCGCGGTGTTCTACAGCTGCACCTACCTGGGCTTCGCGATGCCCATGATCCTGGCGTGGATCGCCGAGCAGTGGTCGGTCGGCTATCCCGCGATGTTCGGCTTCGGGGTCGCCGCTGCCCTCGCCGGACTGATTCTGGTCGCGGCGGTGCATCGAATGCTGCGACGGCCGACTCGGACCTGAGGCGGCTCGCCACCCGGAGCGGCCCGAGTCTGTCGCCGGAACCCGCCCGGTAACCTCCAACTACAGTTCTCGGCGGCTGACGGGAACACGATGGACACGGGAGGTGGGCCGGTCGTGATGCTGGGTGCATGGGTGACCCTGCTGACGGCCCTGATCCTGGTGGTCCCGGGAGCGGTGGTCGCACGGCGCGCGGGCCTACCGTGGCCGGTCGCGGTCGCCGCCGGCCCGCCGGTCACCTTCACCATCGTCAGCCTGGCCACCGTCCTGTACGGAGTGATCGGCTTCGAGTGGAATCTGGTGACCGCCGCGTTGGCCCTGATCGCCGCGCTGGTCCTGGCGTGGGGCCACGACCGACTGTTCCGTACCCGACCGGGTCGGCGCCTCACCGCGATGGTCGGTGCGCCCGACATCGACGGCGATGCGGGCGCAGCCGACGGGGCTGCGGACCCGCGGATCGGACGCCGAGGCGTGCTCGCGCTGGTGGCGGGTGTCGCAATCGGAGCCGTGATCATCGCGATCACCTGTATTCGCCCGCTGGTCAAGACGGCACCCGGTGGGCTGGAGAACATCTCGCAGGTCTGGGACTCGCTCTGGCACGCCAGCTCGCTGCGTTTCATCCATGAATCCGGTGTCGGTTCGGCGCTGCGCATGGGCGAGCTGATGAACTACGACACGCACGGGTTCAACTACTACCCGAACACGTGGCATGCAGTGGGCGCGTTGCTCTTCCCGATCACCGACGCCGACCCGGTCGAGCTCTACAACACCTATTCGCCTGCGGTGCTGGCCATCACGATCCCCTTCGGGGTGGCCGCCCTGGCCTACTGGCTTGCCCGCCATCGCTTCTCGGCCGACCGCTCCGCGTTCCTGGCCGGGGTGGCCGCCGCGATGTCGGCGCTGTTCAGCTCGCTCCCGTACGTCGAGATCCAGCTGACGTCGGTGCCGAATGCGGTCGGTGTGTCACTGGCGCCGATCGCCGCGGTCTTGACCATCGGCGCGGTCCGGGACGCGCGACGCATCGTGCCCGCCGCGGTGGCACTCGCCGGGGTCACCGCCACGCACCCGTCCGGACTCGTGTTCGCCGCGGTGCTGGTCGGACTGTGGTGGCTGTTCGAGGCGCTCTGGCGACCGGCCCGCACCCGACTCGTCGACTTCGCGTCGCTGGTCACGATCGGCGTGGGCGCGCTAGTGCTCAGCCTTCCGGTCATCCTGGGCACCATCCGTATCGCCGACAACAACGAGCTCGCCGGCTTCGACTTCCGCGACGAGAGCGCCGGGATGGTCGATGCGCTCGCGCAGGGTGCGTTCAACGGCACCATCCCGCTCGAGCGGACCTACCCGATCTGGGAGCTGGTCCTCGCCGCGGCCATCGGCTTCGTCGTGCTGATCTGGGCGCGCTGCTGGGCGGGTCTCGCTGCGTGGCTGGTGTTCGTGCTGGTGACGGCCAACTCGGTGGTCGCGCTCGGGCCGCTATCGTATCCGCTGGGCACCGTAGGCGGCTACTTCTACAACTCGGGTCACCGGCTCACGTTCGTCACCGCGATCTTCTCCGCCGCGGCCGCAGGTGTCGGCATCGGCGCGCTGGTGCTGGCTGCGGCCGCAGGCGTGTCCCGACTGATCCGCACTCGCCGCGACGCGTCCACCTGGGTCACCCCGGTCGCCGCGGTACTGCTCTTCGCCCTGATCGCGGTCGGCGGGGTGTTGCGCTACCCCGACAACGCGATCATCGCGAGCAAGGAGCGGGACGGTCGGTTCGTCGGTGCCGACGACATCGCCGCATACGAGTGGCTGGCCGCCCAGCCGGACATCCGCGGCACCGTGGTGCTCAACAACCTCGACCAGGGCACCGGCTGGCTCTACCCGGTGACCGGACTGACCCCGCTCTTCCCGTTCTATCGGGCCAACAGTTTCTCGCAGCGGCAGCGCGACCTGTTCTGGGGCGTCGCGCAGATCGGTGCCGATCCCGAGATCGATCGCATCGCGCGAGATCTCAACGTGCACTACGTGATCGACAGCCCGCCGAGCTACTGGGAGTTCCAGCGCGGCGTCCCCGATCCCGAGAACGGTCACCAGGGCGACCCGTTCCTGGAGTTGCGGCAGAAGGGTGCACCCGGACTGACGCCGGTGTTCACCCGCGGTGAGGCGACGGTGTACCGGGTCGACGACTCGGTCTTCGCCACCGGCTGACCGGTTCGACCGATCCCCTCCGAGGGCAGATCAGGCGTCGGGGTAGCCGTTCGGGTTCTCCGACTGCCAGCGCCAGGTGTCGACGCACATGTCGTCGATCGTCTTGTGCGCGAACCAGTTCAACTCGGCGTTGGCGCGCGTCGGATCGGCGTACGACGCGGCGATGTCCCCGGGGCGGCGGGCGGCGACCTCGTAGGGGATCTCCCGCCCGCTGGCCCGGGAGAATGCGCGGACCACCTCCAGCACCGAGACGCCCTGTCCGGTACCGAGATTCCAGATCGAGATCGGGTCGGTGCCGGCGCTGATGCGGTCCAGTGCGGCGACGTGGCCGGCCGCCAAGTCGTCGACGTGGATGTAGTCGCGCACGCCGGTGCCGTCCGGGGTGTCGTAGTCGTCGCCGAACACCGACAACTTGTCGCGCCTGCCCACGGCCACTTGAGCCACGAACGGCATCAGGTTGTTCGGGATGCCGCTGGGGTCCTCGCCGATCTGGCCGCTCGGATGCGCGCCGACCGGGTTGAAGTAGCGCAGTGCGGCGATCCGCCACCGGTCGTCACTCGCGGCGACGTCGCGGAGCACCTGCTCGATCATGACCTTCGTCCAGCCGTACGGATTCGTCGCCGACGTCGGCAGGTCCTCGGTCATCGGCAGGGCCGGCTCGGCGCCGTAGACGGTCGCCGACGACGAGAACACCAATCGGTGCACTCCGTGCCGTTCCATCGCGCGCACCAGCGAGAACGTGGAGTCGAGGTTGTTCTGGTAGTAGTCCAGCGGCTTCGCGACGGACTCGCCGACTGCCTTGTATCCCGCGAAATGGATCACCGCGTCGATCTGCTCGTGCGCGAAGAGGTGGGCGGTCTTGTCGACGTCGGTGAGGTCTATCGCGTGGACCGGGATCGAGGCGCCGGTCAGGCTCTCGAGTCGGTTGACGACCGTGGGTTTGGCGTTGCTGAAGTCGTCGACCACGACGACCTCGTGACCCGCCTCCACCAGGCGGACGACTGTATGGGACCCGATGTATCCGGCACCGCCGCTGACGAGAACACGCATGGGCACCACGGTAGATGCCGACGCTGTGGCGATGCATCCGAGGAGCTGAACGGATCATGTGGGCGGCCGGGCCGCTGATCGAGACCCCGGTTCTCCACACGTGCTGATTCCGCGCTGTGTTCAACGCCACTGCCAATTGGTACGTTGACCGTTGTCGAGAGTCCGGTGTCGAAGGGGGAGACATGAGTGAGCGCAGTGACGTCGAGTTCGATTCGTCGGGGACGACGTGTCGGGCCTGGTTGTACCGACCGACGGATGGTGTGGACGTCCCGATCATCGTGATGGGCCACGGGCTCGGAGCGGTGCGACGGATGCGCCTGGACGTGTTCGCGGAACGATTCACCGCCGCCGGCTACGCCTGCCTGGTCTTCGACTACCGACACTTCGGCGACAGCGATGGACAGCCGCGGCAACTGCTGTCGATCAGCCGACAGCTCGACGACTGGGCCGCCGCCATCGCGTATGCGCGATCGGTCCCCGGGGTCGACCCGACCAAGGTCGTCTTGTGGGGCACGTCGTTCGGTGGCGGACACGTGATGATCGCGGGACGTCGCGACGGCCGCGTCGCGGCGGTGGTCGCGCAGTGTCCGTTCACCGACGGCATCGCCTCGACGCTCGCGCTCGGTCCGGTCTCCGGTGCCAAGGTGACCGCCCGCGCCATCGCCGACCTCGCCGGTTCGGTGTTCGGCCGCGCCCCGGTGACCGTCGCGCTCGCCGGCCCACCGGGGTCCGCCGCCCTGATGTCGGCACCCGACGCCGTCCCCGGCTACCTACCGCTGGTCCCCGACGAACTGGACTTCGCCAACGAGGTCGCCGCCCGGGTCGGATTGGCCGTGCCACTGCACTTCCCGGGACGCGCACTGCGGCACGTGTCCGCGCCGACACTGGTGTGCGTCTGCGACCGGGACACGGTCGCCCCTCCGCGTACCACGGTGCGGTACGTCGACAGATCACTCAACGCCCGGATGATCCGGTACCCGGTCGGACACTTCGACATCTACCCCGACGCCGACGGTGGCGGCGAAGCGTTCGAGAAGGTCGTCGCCGACCAGCTGGGGTTCCTGCGGGCGATTGTTCCGGCCGGCTGACGGCGGGTCGTTCGCCGTCGGAATGTCCCGGCAGCGCGATGACCAGCGGTCGAGGAGGTCAGCCGATGACCTTCTCGGTGGCCGCGTAGCCCTGCTCGACCCCGACCTTGGTCTGCTGCCACCACTCGGTGTTGTCGCGATACCAGTCGACGGTCGCCGACAGTCCGGCGCGGAAGTCGAGATACGACGGCTGCCAGCCGAGTTCGGTGCGCAGGCGGGTCGAGTCGATCGCGTATCGGCGATCGTGGCCGGGGCGGTCGGTGACGAAGTCGAAGGCGTCGGCCGGCTGTCCGAGCACCTCGAGGATGGTCTCGACGACGGTCCGGTTGTCGACCTCGCCGTCCGCGCCGATGAGGTAGGTCTCGCCGATCTCGCCGCGGTCGATGATCGCCCACACGGCATCGTTGTGGTCGTCGACGTGGATCCAGTCGCGGACATTGCGGCCGTCGCCGTAGAGGCGAGGACGGATCCCGTTGAGCACGTTGGTGATCTGGCGGGGGATGAACTTCTCGACGTGCTGGTACGGCCCGTAGTTGTTGGAGCAGTTGGAGATCGTCGCGCGCAATCCGAAGGACCGCACCCAGGCTCGGACCAGGAGGTCGGAGCCGGCCTTGGTGGAACTGTAGGGGCTGGACGGGTTGTACGGCGTCGCCTCGGTGAACCGCCCCGGATCGTCGAGCTCGAGATCGCCGTAGACCTCGTCGGTGCTGATGTGGTGGTAGCGCACGCCGTGGGCGCGGACAGCCTCGAGCAGCGTGTACGTCCCCACCAGGTTGGTGTGCACGAACTGCGACGGATCGGCGAGCGAGTTGTCGTTGTGCGACTCCGCGGCGAAGTGCACGACGAGGTCGTGGTCGGCGACCAGGCGATCGACGATCACCGCATCGGCGACGTCACCCTCTACCAGCGAGATACGTTCGCCGAGCGTCGCCAGGGTCGACGGATTGGCCGCATAGGTGAGTTTGTCGAGGACGGTGATCTCGACGTCGGGCCGCTGCTCCAGGGTCCGCAGCACGAAGTTGGCACCGATGAAACCGGCGCCGCCGGTCACCAGGACGCGCATCGCCGAACCTCTCTTCCTCGCTCGTGACCGCCGCGGTCGGACGATCGTGGCGGTCCGCAGCCGCGATCGCCACCGGTCAGCCTACCGAGCCGGGTACATCCCGACGAACGGCCGTGAGATGCGTACGCTGAGCGCATGCGGGGCATCATTCTGGCCGGTGGGACAGGGTCACGGCTGCATCCGATCACGCAGGGCGTGAGCAAGCAGCTGGTCCCGGTCTACGACAAGCCGATGATCTACTACCCGCTCTCGACGCTGATGCTGGCCGGGATCCGCGACATCCTCGTCATCACCACGCCGCACGACCAGGCGGCCTTCGCCGAACTCCTGGGCACCGGTGACCGCTTCGGCGTGAACATCACCTACAAGGTGCAGGAGTCGCCGGACGGCCTGGCACAGGCATTCGTGCTGGGAGCCGACCACATCGGCGACGAGTCGGTCGCGCTGGTGCTGGGCGACAACATCTTCTACGGACCCGGGCTGGGCAGCAAGTTGGCCGGCTTCGAGAACGTGGACGGCGGTGCGATCTTCGCCTACTGGGTGGCCGACCCGACCGCCTACGGTGTGGTCGATTTCGACGAGTCCGGGACCGCGGTCTCGTTGGAGGAGAAGCCGACTGCGCCGCGATCGAACTATGCCGTGCCCGGCCTGTACTTCTACGACAACGACGTGATCGAGATCGCCCGCGACCTGAAGCCCAGCGCGCGAGGCGAATACGAGATCACCGACATCAACCAGCACTACCTGCGCGAGGGGCGGCTCGCGGTGACCGTCCTGCCTCGTGGCACGGCCTGGCTCGACACCGGCACCTTCGATTCCCTGCTCGACGCGGGCAACTTCGTCCGGACCGTCGAACAGCGTCAGGGGCTCAAGATCGCGGTGCCGGAGGAGATCGCCTGGCGCCGTGGGTTCATCGACGACGCCGAGCTGGCGGCGCGCGCGGAGAAACTGCGCAAATCCGGGTACGGCGACTACCTGCTCGGACTCATCGAACGCGGCAAGGGCCACTGACATGCAGATCCGACCCCTGACCATCGACGGCGCGTGGGAGATCACCCCCGTGCAGCACGGCGACGCCCGCGGGCTGTTCACCGAGGCGTTCAAGTCGTCGGTGCTGAGCGAAGCCATCGGCCACCCTTTCGAGCTGGCCCAGATGAACCTGTCGGTGTCGGCTGCGGGCGTGTTGCGCGGCGTGCACTTCGCCGACGTCCCACCGGGGCAGGCCAAGTACGTGACCTGTCCGTCCGGTGCGGTGCTGGACGTGATCGTCGACATCCGGGTCGGCTCGCCGACCTTCGGCATGCACGACACCGTCCTGCTCGACGACGTCGACCGGCGGGCGGTCTATCTCTCCGAGGGCCTCGGGCACGCGTTCCTCTCGCTGGCCGACGGCTCGACGGTCACCTACCTGTGCTCGACGGGTTACAACCCGTCCGGAGAACACGGCATCGATCCCACCGATCCCGCTCTCGGGATCGACTGGCCGACCACTGGTCGCGATGGCGTCCCACTGGAGTACGAACTGTCGGCGAAGGACACCGCAGCGCCGAGCCTGGCGGCGGCCGAGGCGTCGGGATTGCTGCCCGATCATCGCGAGGTCACCGGCTACCTGCGATCCCTGGCCGAACGCGACTGACCGCACCCGGGCGCCGGGAGCGCAGCGAGCGGGCCCAATTTCCGCCGGGCGCCGGGAGCGGAGCGAGCGGGCCCAATTTCCGCCGGGTGCCGGGAGCGGAGCGAGCGGGCCCAATTTCCGCCGGGCGCCGGGAGCGGAGCGAGCGGGCCGATGTGACCGAGCGCAGCGAGCGGGCCCAATCGACAGGTCGCTGCGAGGACGCGGGTTCAGCGCAGCAACTCCACCGCGGCCGCGCCCGCCTCGGCAAACGGGTCGGCGATGGTGCCGAAACCAGCGCTCACCTGTGCTCCCTCGTGTAGGAGCATGATCCGATCGGCCACCAGCGACGGGTCGTCGACGCCGGCATCGGCTGCCAGTCCCCGGAACAGGTCGAGCATCCAGCGTTTCTGCTCGATGATCACGTCGTAGGCGGGGTGCTCGGGTGAGGTGATCTCGGCGCGCGCGTTGATCGTCGCGCAGCCCCGGGGAGCCCGGGTGCGCGACCACTCGGACGCCGCCGTGAAGACTGCCGCCACCTGGGCCGACGGCGACGCAGCGGCCGCGGTCCGATGGTCTGCGAGGAACCCGCGCCATAGCCGGTCGCGTTCGTTCAGATAGGCGACCACCAGCCTGTCCTTGGAACCGAAGCGGTCGTAGAGGGTCTTTTTGGTGACCCCCGCGTGTTCGCTGATGGTGTCGACGCCCACGGCATGGATGCCGTTCTCGTAGAACAGTTCCGATGCGGCATCGAGGATGGCTCGAGCCTTCGGGGTCAGCGCAGGTGGCTCCGGCGGTAGCGGATCGAACATGGCGCCATCCTACCCGTGAAGTAAACCGATCTGTATAGTCGACCAGGTGAGTAAACAGATCGGTATACCTTCGGCTCGTGTGATCGGTTTGCCGAGGCGCGAGCAGGTCGTGATCGGGCTGCTCGCCGTCACCTTCGTCATCTGCTGGTCGTCGGGTTTCATCGGTGCCAAGCTCGGCGCCGCGGATGCGCCCGTACCGACTGTGCTGATGTGGCGGTTCCTGCCCCTGGCCGCGATCGCGGTGCCGGTGATCCTCGTCTGGTGTCGGCGACGTGTCCGACCGATGTCCCGATCCGAGTGGGGAAGGCAGGTACTGATCGGACTGCTCTCGCAGGCGGCCTATGTGGTGACCGTCTACTGGGCGATCGGGATGGGGGTGAGCACCGGCACCACGGCGCTGGTCGACGGTGTGCAACCGCTCGTCGCGGCGGCATTGGTGGGTCCGTTGCTCGGCGCGGTCGTCACCAGGGGACAGTGGGTCGGGCTCGCGCTGGGACTCTTCGGGGTGGCCGTGGTCAGCTGGACCGACGCCACCTCGGCGGCGGGTCGGACGCCGCTGTGGGCGTACGTCATCCCGCTGGCGGGGATGGCCGCGCTGCTCGCGTCGACCTTCATCGAACGCCGTGCACCGAGGTCGGTGCCCGCCTCGGTGGCCGTGTCGATCCACTGTTGTGTGTCGGCGGTCGTCTTCACCGGACTGGCACTCGCGACCGGCACCGCATCTCCCCCGGCATCCGGTCGGTTCTGGATCGCGATGGTGTGGCTGATCGTGTTCGCCACCCTCGGCGGCTACGGGCTGTACTGGTTCTTGCTCGCGCGGATCGGCGTGACGCCGGTGAACAGTCTGATGTTCGCGATCGCCCCGGTCACCGCGGTGTGGGGAGCGGTCATGTTCGACGAGCCACTGACCGCGACGACGGTCGTCGGGCTGGGGCTGGCGATCGCCGCCGCGCTGATCGCCGGGCGCCGGGAGCGCAGCGAGCGGGCCCGATTGGTAAGGCGCCGGCGCCGGGAGCGCCGCGAGCGGGCCGATGTGACCGGGCGCCGGGAGCGCCGCGAGCGAGCCGATGTGACCGGGCGCCGGGAGCGCAGCGAGCGGGCCGAAGTGACCGAGCGCGACCCGCCCGCTGCCGGAGGTCAGGCGTCCGGGTCCGGCCCGTCCGACGGGCGTGGGGTCGTCGGCGTCTCGTCCGGAGCCGCGTCCGGCCGACCGAACTGACCCGGTTGTGCCGACTGCTCACGCTGGCGGACCTCGGCCAACGCGACCGCGCGGGCCAGGCGCGTGTACCGGATCTCCAGCTCTCGGAATCGCAGATACGTCGCGACCGTGGTGAAGGCGAATGCGATGACCAGGCAGTAGAGCACGAGGTCGGTGCCGCGGCCGACACCGACCCAACTGGCGACGGTGGTCAGGTCGTCCGGCCGCAGCATCGCGTAGATGCCGAAGACGACGAACACGACGAAGAGGATCTTGACCCCGGCCGACGCCCGTGCGTTGCCGCGATTGGTGACGAAGAACCACACCAGGCCGAGGGCGGCGAGCAGCAGCAGGATCTGGATGGCGATCATCGGCTCATCTCCGCATCCGGCCGTGTAACAGCCCGTCGGCGACGATGTTGACCCCGTTGATCAGCGACTGCCCCTTCGCCCGTGAGTACTCGGTGTAGAGGATGGTCACCGGTTGCTCGGCGACACGCCAGCTGTGGTGGTCGATGAGCGCGACGAACTCGGATGCGTGGCTCATGCCGGCCATGATGATGTCGAGTTGATCGGCGACGGTCCGGTTGAACACCCGCAGACCGTTGTGGGCGTCGGTCAGGCCGAGGCGCCGCGTTCGCGGGCTGAGGAAGACGATGGTGCGCAGCGCGATCCGGCGCACGATGGGCACCGACTCGCTGCGGCCGTCGGCGAATCGGGTGCCGACGATGATGTCGACGGGTTCGGCGCGTAGTCGGTCGATCATCGCCACGACGTCGGAAACCCGGTGCTGACCGTCGGCGTCGAAGGTGACGAAGTACTTGGAGCCCGGCTGGGCCCGCGCGTACTCGACGCCGGTCTGGATCGCGGCGCCCTGCCCCAGATTCACCGGGTGCTGCACGAGGTGGACTCCGGCGGCGAGGATCTCGGCTGCCGAGTCGTCGGTGCTGCCGTCGTCGACGCAGACGATGTTGGGGAAGGTCTGAGCCGCCTGGCGCGCGACGTCGGCGATCACAGACGCCTCGTTGTACACCGGGACGACGAGCCAGACGTCGGAGTTGTCCACCGATGCACGGTCCCCGGATCGGGGGTCGGTGGAGCCCTCTGCCATGCCGGTAACCATAACGGCCGGTGGTCCCGACCGAGCCGTTGGCTAGGCTGATCCGCGTGCCGATCGACGTGTTGATGCCGTTCTATGGCGACATCGCACAGTTCCGGACCGCGGTGACGAGTGTGCTCGACCAGCGTGACACCGATCTGCGGCTCGTGGTCGTCGACGATTGCTACCCCGACCCGGAGCCGCGCGAGTGGCTCCTGTCGTTGGGCGATCCGCGGGTCAGCTATCTGCGCAACGAGACCAATCTGGGCGTCAACGGCAACTTCCGGCGGTGCGTCGAGCTGGTCGAGTCGGACCACTTCGTGGTGATGGGCTGCGACGACGAGATGCTGCCCGACTATCTGGGGACGGTGCGTCGGGCCGCCGCGGAGCATCCCGATGCCGCGGTGGTCGCTCCCGGAGTGGAGGTGATCGACTCCGCCGGCCGACCGATCCGCCCCGTCGGTGACCGGATCAAGTCGATCCTGGCGCCGTCGGGTGCGGTCGTGTTGTCGGGGGAGGAACTGGCCGCCGGGCTCTATCGGGGTAACTGGACCTACTTCCCGTCGCTGCTCTGGCGGACCGCGGCGGTCCGAGAGGTCGGTTTCCGCACCGGGCTCGAGGTGGTCCTCGACCTCGCCCTGCTCGTCGACCTCGCGGCGCGGGGCGATGCGCTCGTCCACGATCCGACGGTCGTCTTCCGCTACCGGCGGCATCAGGCGTCGGTGTCGTCGGTGCAGGCCGTCGACGGTCGGCGCTTCGACGAGGAGACCGCCTTCTTCGCCGGCGAGGCGCGTCGGTGTACCGAACGTGGCTGGCCCAGGGCGGCGCGCGCCGCCCGCTGGCACCTGACGTCGCGTCTGCATCGCACGCTGGCCCGAACCGCGGGACTGCTCGGCCGCTGATCGGGTGTCGCCGACCGCCACCCTGTCGGCTCCGTGGCGCTGGATCGGCCGTCAAGTCTCCGGAATTTCTGTACGTGGCAGGCCGGTCGTCGACATAGTGTCGATGGGTCCGTTCCCTGGTACAGATTTTCTGCTGGATCGGGCGTAGGCGCCCGCGCTGCCGGATGCGGGCACTGTCGGATCAAGCCGGTGCGCTGGATCGTCGACGCTAAGCTGTGGCGATGTCATCGGCGTCGATCCGGCTTCTCGTCGCCGGCGTCCTGGTCGCGATCGCAGGCCTCTGCTACTCCTCGTGGGTGCTCGAGTTCGCCTGGCCGGACCGACTCGACCCGCTCAACAGCTTCCTCAGCGAACTCGATGCCGCGCAACGGCCCCATCGCGAGGTCTATGTGGTCGGCGACGTCGTCACCGGTGTCTGCACGATGATCGCGGCGGCCGTGCTCCTGCTTCCTCGACGTATCGTGCTCGGCCGACTCGCGACCACCGCGGTCCTCGCCGTCGGTGTGTTCGGTGCGGCGACCGTGGCCGACGCCCTGCTCCCCATCGAGTGCATCCCGGGCATCGACGCGGGCTGCCCGTACGAACCGAGTGGGCTCCTCCCGCAGCTGCATCACGTCCACGCTCTCACCAGCACCATCGCGGTGTTCGCGATCTTCGCCACGATGATCGCGGCGACCCTGGCGAGCCTCCGGTCCGGTCGGTGGCCGCTGCTGCGGGTGGTCGGCGCGGTCGTCTTCGCCGTGGTCGCGCTGACGACGGTCTGGATGATGATTGCCGACAACTTGTCGGGTGACTACCGCCTGGGACTCGCACAACGCATCCAGGTCGGCGGGATGACGACGTGGTTGGTGCTGTGGGGCTGGTCGGTCGGCCGGACAGACCGCGTCAGACCGGATGACCCGACGAGGTGACGCGGCGTCGGCCGAGGACGGCCACGAGATGGACCGTCATCCCGATGACCGGTCCGCCGATCAGGGCTACCGACACCGCGGTGGTGAGCGCGACCGGCAGCGCCAGGAGCGCGATGGATGCGCCGGTGGCGAGCCACCATCCTGTCGCGTACCACCGGTGTGCACCGACCGCGATCGTCGCGGCACCGGTCACGGTGAGTGCGGCCAGCGTCGTGGCGCCGACGGTGAGTGCGCCGACAGTCAGTCCGCCGAGGTCGAATCCGGACCCGAACACGCTGCGCAGCAACCACGGACCGATCGCCCATGCGGCGACCGCGCCGACCAGACCGATCGCGGTGACCGCGGCGAGCGGGATGCGCAGCGCACGAAGTGGCGTCGCACGCTGGTCGACGAAGCGGGCGATGAGGACGCCCTGGAAGCTGTTGAGCGGCACCAGCAGCGGCGCGCGCGTCAACGTCACGGCGAGGACGACCGCACCGAGGATCGCGGCATCGGCGGACGTTGGCCGGGCCACCAGGTCGATGAGAACCGGGAAGCCCATCACCAGGATCGCGCTGGCGGCGGCTGCGGCCATCGCGGTGAGCGTGTTGGCCGCGAGACGACGCGGACCGACGTCGGCGTGGAGGCCGATCACCCGACGTGCCGACGGGACGGCAAGCACCACCACGATCCAGGACACCGAGCCGACGACCGTGATGACCAGGAAGGCGGTGAGGCCCGCACCGAGGGCCACCGCCAGGACGGCGCCCACCAACCGGATCATCGCGTCGACCGACAGCAGGATCGCAAAGGCGTTCCAGGACATCGCTCCCGAGCACGCTCCGGCCAGGTGCGCGTAGACCGCGAAGCTCGCGACACCGACGGCGAGGAGTCCCACCGACAGTGCGCGGTCGTCGTCGACCAGGCGACCGGACCACAGCGGCGCGGTGGCCAGTACGAGCAGGGCGAGTCCGAGGCCGATGACCGTGTTGATCACCAGAGGGCGCGCGGTGACCGGCGCATCGACGGTCACGGTGCCCGGCTCCGCGGAACTGCCGGCGCGGACGGACCGGGTGGTCTCCTGGAGTTGTCCGTTCTGCGCGCCGGTGACCATGCCGTACGCGGCCCAGAAGACGGCGAAGGCGCCGTAGCCAGCTGCGCCCAGATGTCGTGCGGCCAGCAACAGGACCAGGTACCCCGACACCGCAGCGACTGCCGTCGCGATGGTGACCCGACCGATGGCACCGCCGGTGACCCCGGACGCCGCCGGGACGTCGGCGTCCGGGGTCACCGGTCCGGATCCCAGGGGTCCGGTCATCTCGGGGTGGGCGACGGCTCCGGAAAGGCCGGCAGCTCGGGTGTGAACAGCCACCGGTCCCACAGCGGTCCCAGCGGTGTGGACGCGAAATTGGCTGCCAGCGAGATGAAGTCCTCGGTGGTCACCGACCCGTAGCGATACTTGTCGGTCCAGCGATGCAGCAGTGCGAAGAAATTGCCGTCGCCGATGGCCAGTCGGAGAGCGTGCAGGGTGATGGCGCCCCGCTTGTAGACCCAGTCGTCGAACATGTTCCGCGGCCCGGGATCGGCCAGCGACTCCTCGACGGTGTCCTGGGCGAGCTGATCGTGGTGGTACCGGGCGAGCTCGTCGGCGCTCGGACCGCCGGAGTGTTGACTCCACAGCCACTCCGCATAGCAGGCGAACCCCTCGTGCAGCCAGATGTCCCGCCAGCGTTCGAGCGTCACCGAGTTCCCGAACCACTGGTGTGCGAGCTCGTGGGCGACCAGTCGCTCCGAATCCTGAGTGCCGTCACAATGGTTGGCCCCGAAGGTGGAGAACGACTGCGCCTCGATCGGGATGTCGAGCTCGTCGTCGGTGACCACCACGGTGTAGCGCGGGAAGGGGTAGGGGCCGAACATCTCGACGAAGGCCTCGATCATCTGGACCTGCCGGCCGAAGTCGACGTCGAACTCCCGGGTCAATCGGGCCGGGAGGAGGGCGTCCACCGGAATGGGCTTGGTGGCCAACGACTTCGTCCGATAGTCGCCGATCTGGATCGATGCCAGGTAGGTGGGCATCGGCTCGTCCTGGTGGTAGTCCCAGGTCGTCTGGCTCGCCCGCGTGCGCTTGGACTTGAGGACGCCGTTGGCGAGGGCGTGGTAGGGGCTGTCGGTGGTGATGGAGATCCGATACGGCGCCTTCGCGCTCGGGTGGTCGTCGCAGGGGAACCACGAGGCGGCACCGTTGGGCTGGTTCGCGCACAGCGATCCCTCGGTCAGCTCCTCCCAGCCGACCTCACCCCACGGACCGCGGATCGGTCGGGGCGAGCCGGAATAGCGGACCTCGATGGTCATCGCACCGCCGGGCGGGATGGGATCGGCGGGTGTCACCGACAACTTCGCGCCCCGATGGGAATGGCGGGCGCGGCTGCCGTTCACGAGGACCCGGGCCACCTTCATCGTCGATGCGAGGTCGAGGGTGAAGCGCCGCAGCTCGTTGTAGGACGTCGCGGTCAGCGTGGCGTCGCCGGCGAGTCGGTTGCTCGACACCTTGTACTCGAGTTCCAGGTCGTAGCGCGAGATGCGGTAGCCCAGGTTGCCGTTCTTCGGCAGGTAGGGGTCGATGCCGTCGGCGGGTGCACCGAGTAGAGGCTGGCCGAGCGGACGCCTGCCCGACTTTCCCGGCACGTGTTCTCCCTCGCTCGCAGGTGGATGATGTTCGATGTCGCTGGTGGCGCCGTCGGCTCGACGCTCCCCGCCACCCGAGGTCGTCGGCGGGACACCGATGCGAATCGCGCGGATGGAATCGCCACGCAGACGACCGGTGTCGCGGACACTTAGGTTACCTGCCGGAGTCGGGGAGCACCTCGCGGTGAGGCCCGAGGCTGGTGCGGTTGTTAACCGGACCAAGGTCCGCTTACACTGACGCGGTTGACCAAACGGAAGGAACTGACATGTTCGGCATCCGGAGTGTGGCGCTCTTCGCGGCACGGCTCATCCTCGGGATCATCTTCATCGCACACGGTTGGCAGAAACTGCACACCAACGGGATCAGCAACGTCGAGAAGGGTTTCGACGCGATGGGCATCCCGGCCCCCGGTCTCGCGGCGCAGTACGCGACGTGGGTGGAGTTCATCGGTGGCATCCTGCTCATCCTCGGCCTCCTGCTGCCACTGGTCTCCCTGCTGCTCATCCTCGACATGATCGGCGCGATCATCTACGCGCACTGGGACGCCGGGTTCTGGAACGCCGACGGTGGCTACGAGTTGCCGCTCGCCCTGATCGCGGGTCTGCTGGCGGTGGGTATCGCCCAGGCCGGTGGTGCCGCGGCCGACCATTATGTGTTCCGCAGGCGGAACCGGAACGCCGTCGTCGACTGACACACGCATCACGCACGCATCGGCCGGCCATCCCAGTCAGGGGTGGCCGGCCGAGTGCTCTCGTCCATCCGGTTCCGCACCACCCGGACCCCGTGGTGCCGGGCGACTCCCGGAGTCGTTGCGCACCGGGAAGATCGGGGATCAGCGACGCCAGGGCGCGATGGGGTTGCCCTGCCACCGCGTGTGGGCGGGGACCACGTCGCCGCGCATGACCAGCGATGCCGGCCCGACGGTCGCGCTGTCGCCCAGCCCCGATGCGGGCAGCGCGACGCAATGCGGGCCGAGTGTCGCGCCGGCGCCGAGGACCACCCGATCCATCGCCATCACACGATCGTGGAACAGATGTGTCTGGACGACGCAGCCGCGTTGGACGGTCGCGCCGTCGCCGAGCTCGACCAGATCGGCCTCCGGCAGCCAGTACGTCTCGCACCAGACGCCCCGTCCGATGCGGGCACCGAGCATTCGCAGCCAGACGTTGAGGATCGGTGTCCCGGTGGCCGCATTGGCGAACCAGGGCGCCGCCACGGTCTCGACGAAGGCATCCGACAACTCGTTGCGCCAGACGAACGAACTCCACAGCGGATGTTCCGACACGTCGATGCGGCCGACCACGATCCACTTCGCCGCGGCCGCGATGCAGCAGGCCGCGGCCCCGGCCACCAGCAGCAACAGTCCGCTGACCAGCGCAGCCACCCAGTAGTTCGCCTGGGTGGCGATGTACTGCAGGCCGAGCAGCATGAACACGCCCAGGCCGAACGACACGATCACCGGCACGATCCGCAGTGTCTCGACGATCGCGCGGGCCACCTTGAGCCGCACCGGCGGATCGAAGGTCCGCGAGGTGTCGGCCTCGGACGCTGTGCGCCGCAGTCGAACCGGTGGGCTACCGAGCCAGCTCGATCCCGACTTGGCGCGTTCCGGAGTCGCCGACAGCACCGCGACCAGGCTGTTCTTGGGAACCTTTCGGCCCGGACCGGTCATCCCCGAGTTGCCGAGGAACGATCGCTTGCCGATCTTGGCGTCGTCGATGTGCAGCCAGCCGCCACCGAGCTCGTAGGACGCGACCATGGTGTCGTCGGCCAGGAACGCCCCGTCGCCGATGGTGGTGAACTTCGGCAGGACCAACGCGGTCGAGATCTCGGTCCCCACACCGACCTTGGCGCCGAGGATGCGGAACCACCAGGGGGTCAGCAGGCTCGCGTACAGCGGGAACAGGTAGGTGCGCGCCGCGTCGAGCAGCCGTTCGGTCATCCAGACCTGCCAGCCCACCCGCGAGCGCACCGGGTAGTAGCCGGTGCGCAGGCCGATGGCCAGCAGTCGGACGAGGATCGCGGTGACGGCGGCGAACACGACCAGGCTGGTCACGGTGGCAGCCGGCAGCAGGATCAGCGCCCGGATGCCGACGTCGCGCAGTCGGTCGGCGTGCAGCGCCCACGATCCGATGACCGCGAGGCCGGCGGCCAGCGACAGCAGCGGGATCGCGGCCAGCGCCAGCGACGAGAGTCCGAAGATCGGGACCCAGACCGTACGCCGAGGCGGACGCGTCTGCGGCCACGGACGCTCGGCCTTGCCGATCTTGGCGGCCGGTGAACCGGCCCACCGCTGACCGGCCTTCACCCGACCGAAGACTGCGGAACCGGGGTCGACCTCTGCGTCGCGACCGACCACCGACCCGGGCGCCAACGTCGAGCGGGCACCGATCGAGGCATTGCGTTTGATGACGATCTCGCCGACGCGGACGACGTCCCCGTCGATCCACCAGCCCGCAATATCCACTTCGGGCTCCACCGATGCGCCGTCGCCGATGGTGATGAGGCCGGTGACGGGCGGGATGGTGTGCAGGTCGACGCCACGGCCGATGGTCGCCCCGAGTGCCCGGGCGAGGTAGATCATCCACGGCGCGCCCGAGAGATTGGCCGCGCCACTGGCATCCAGCAGGCGTTCGGCCACCCAGAGTCGCAGGTGGACACTGCCGCCGCGCGGATGGTCGCCTGGTTGGAGCCGCCCGAGGAGCAGTCGGGTCCCGGCCGCCGCGATCAGCATCCGGCCGGGCGGCGTGATGAATACGAGGAAGGCCGCGATCAGCACCCACCAGTCCACGTGGACCAGCCACGGGACGGAGTGTCCGCTGGTGTTGACGATCGCGATGCCGATGTTGTTGGCGATGCCGAGCCAGGTGGCCCACTGCAGACCGGTGAGCGTGGTGAGCGGGACGGACAACGCGAGTTGGGTGAGTCCCGCGCGGCGCGGTGTCGGTCGGACGTCGCGCGCCTCGATGTCGGTCGGACGTGTCCGCTCGGACAGCAACTCGGCGAGCGAGCCCAACCGCGGATGGTCGTACAGGTCGGCGACGGTCACCTCGGGGTGACGTTCACGGACCGCGGTGACCAGCTGGGCGGCGGCCAGCGAACCGCCGCCCTCGGCGAAGAAGTCGGTGTCGGGATCGGTGACCCGGACGCCGAGGACCTCGGTCCAGCGCTCGGCGAGCCAGGCCTCCTCTTCGGTCAGGTCGTGGTCGTCGTCATCGCCACCCGAACTCGGCAGCGGCCACGGCAACGCGTTGCGGTCGACCTTTCCTGACGTGCGGGTGGGGAGCTCGTCGACGAGCACCAGGCGCGGGACCATCGGCGCGGGAAGGCGTTCGGTGAGCGCGGCGTGCGCGGCGGCGACGTCGAACTCCGGATCCGCGGACACCACGTAGCCCACGAGCACCGAGTTGCCCGCCGCGGACTTGCGGACCGCCGCGGCGGCCCCGCGCACCCCGGGCAGTTGCTGGAGTGCGTTGTCGATCTCGCCGAGTTCGATGCGTCGGCCGCCGACCTTCACCTGGTCGTCGGCGCGGCCCATGAACACGAGGCCGGCGGGATCGTTGCGCACCAGATCGCCGCTGCGATAGGCGCGTTCCCAGCCGAGTGTGGGCATCGGCGCGTACTTCTCGGCGTCCTTCGCGGGGTCGAGGTAGCGCGCGAGCCCGACACCGCCGATGACCAACTCGCCGACCTCGTCGTCGGCGACCGGCTGACCGTCGGGGCCGACCACCGCCAGATCCCAGCCGAGCAGCGGCAATCCGATCCGGACCGGTCCTCCGCCGCCGAGGGGAGCGGCACACGCGACAACGGTCGCCTCGGTGGGACCGTAGGTGTTCCACACCTCCCGCTCGCCGGTGGCGAGCCGGTCGGCGAGTTCGGGCGGGCAGGCCTCGCCACCGAAGATCAACAGCCGCACCGCCTCCAGCGCCTCCGACGGCCACAGGGATGCGAGCGTCGGCACGGTGGAGACGACGGTGATGTCGCGCTGCACCAGCCAGGGTCCGAGATCCATGCCGCTGCGCACGAGTGCGCGCGGCGCGGGGACCAGGCAGCCGCCGTTGCGCCATGCGAGCCACATCTCCTCGCACGACGCGTCGAAGGCCACCGAGAGTCCGGCGAGGACGCGGTCGCTGGGCCCGATCGGGTCGGCCTGCAGGAATAGTCGGGCCTCGGCGTCGACGAAGGCGGCCGCGTTGCGGTGGGTGACCGCGACGCCCTTGGGGGTGCCGGTCGAGCCCGAGGTGAAGATGATCCAGGCGTCGTCGTCGACGGTGGGTCGCTGCAGTTCTCTCGCGTCGCGCTCGACGACGACCGAGGTACCCGACGCGTCGATGATCGCGTCCACGCCTGCCTCGCCGAAGACCAGCTCGGCGCGCTCGTCGGGGTCGTCGGCATCCACCGGGACATACGCGGCACCTGCGTAGATCGCCGACAAGATGGCGAGATAGAGGTGTCGGGTCCCCGACGGCATCCGGATGCCGACCCGGCTGCCACGCCCGACCCCGGCATCGGCCAGCCACTGTGCGCCACGTCGCACGAGGGCGAGGAGCTCCGAGTACGTGAGAGCCTGATCACCATCGTCGATCGCCGGTGCATCCGGGCTGAGTCGAGCCGACTCGTCGAGGACGTCGCACAACGTCCGCGGGTCGCTGGCCTGCGATGACAGCAGGAATTCAGCAGGTATGGGCACGCGACACCGACATCCTTTCCTCGACACGAGTAAATCTAGCCAAATCGGGATAGCAGTATCTGGGACGCATGTGAACAATCAGTGTCGTGGGTCTCCGCCCTCTCCGACCGGTGAGCTGTCCCGCGAAACCTGGCCGATAGTGCGGATTCCGTGGTCCGGGCGGTGTAGCTTCGCACCAGATACGCCTTCCGAACCGGTAGGGCGCGACGGTCGGGAGAGGAGCGAGAGATGCCGATAGTCCATCACCGCAGGCCCAGCCTGGTGTCGTACCCGATGTGGCTCGGCGCTCGCCTGATCCTCAAGCCCACGCTCGCGCTGTGGCCGATCAACCGCGCAGGTCTGGCGGGACTGTTCCTCATCGACCGATTCTTCGCCGTGGGACCCAGCCCCAAGGGTGTGGTCCGTGAGCAGATGACCCTCGGTGGTCGTCCCGTCGAGCTGGCCATGCCGACCGGGCCGTCGCGCCGCGACAGCGACACGGCCGTCCTCTACCTGCACGGTGGCGCGTTCGTCGTGTGCGGTCTCGGCACCCACCGATCCATCGCGGCCCGACTCTCCAAGTCGCTCGAGCTGCCCGTGTTCTCGCTGGAGTACCGCCAGCTGCCCAGTGCAGGAGTCGGCACCTCGGTCGTCGATGCCGTCGATGCCTATCGCGAGCTGATCCATGATCGCGGCTACCGTCACGTCGTGGTCGCCGGCGACTCGGCAGGCGGATACCTGGCCGCCAAGATCGTCGAGGCCGCAGCCGAACAGGGTCTGCCGCGCCCGACCGCCTTCGTCGGTTTCTCGCCGCTCCTCGACCTCGACCTGGGCACCAACCCGGACCGATCCAGCAAGTCCGACGCCTACCTGCCCAAGGGAAAGATGGCCCGCCTGGCGCCGCAGTTCGACAAGGGGCCGATACCGCTGTCGGGCCGACGCCGCGTGCAAGAGATCGATCCCGCGAAGTTCCCGCCCACCATCATCATCACGGCCGAGGGTGAGATGCTGGAACCCGACGTCATCGAACTCGTCGAGCTCCTGGACGATGCCGGTGTCGAGGCGGTCGCCCACAGCTACTCGTGGCAGGTGCACGCGTTCCCGGTGCTGGGAGCGCGGCACCCGGAGACGCTCAACGCCATCCAGGCGACCGCTGCCTTCGCCACCCGCGCGATCCGAGAGGCCAAGGACGCTGACCACCGGAAGGACCAGCGGGCCGGCTGAGTCCCCTGGGGACGGGCCCGCCGATCAGATCCAGACGACCGACGCGCCGGCGCACGAAGCGGTGCGTCGCCATCCCGTGGATGCCCGCTTCACCCTGGCCGCCGAACGAACCGTGCTCGCCTGGATCCGCACCGCGCTCGGGTTCATGGCCGGAGGGGTCGGGATCGTCTTCATCGCGCCGCAGGAACTCCACCCAGCACTCGAGCTGGGTGCCGGTCTGCTGATGGTCGTCGTCGGCGCCGGGATCGCGCTTCTCGGTGCGTATCGCTGGCGCCGGACGGCCGCTGCCCTGGAGACCGACGGCGAGTTACCCGGACCGCTGCCCGTGCTGGGCGTCATCGCTGCGATAGTGGTGGTGGCAGTATTGATCGCCGTCGTGATCATCGTCGGTGGCTGACGTCGGGACACCACCGGCGTCGGCGCGGCGCCATCGGTGGTGACGAGACCGGAGCAAATAAGACACACAGTGTCGGAGTCGTGGAGGACGCAGTGAGCACATCCCAGTCCGTGAACGAGTTGTTCGGGCTCGACGACCTGATCGACGACGACGAGCGTGCCATCGCCGATACCGTCCGTGAGCTGGGCCGCAAGCGTCTGCGCCCGCATGTGGCGGAGTGGTTCGAGTCCGGCGAGTTGCCGGTCCGCGAGGTCGCCGCCGAACTCGGTGAGATCGGCGTGTTCGGCATGCACCTCGACGGCTACGGATGTGCCGGGACGTCGGCGACGAGCTACGGCCTCGCCTGCTTGGAGCTCGAGGCTGTCGACAGCGGTCTGCGGAGCTTCGTGTCGGTGCAGGGATCGCTGTCGATGTTCGCGATCCGTGCGTTCGGTAGCGAGGAGCAGCGCGAGGAGTGGTTGCCGCGGATGGCGCGCGGCGAGGCGCTGGGCTGCTTCGGACTCACCGAACCCGACTTCGGCTCCAATCCGGCGGGCATGCGCACGTCCGCCAAGCGGGATGGCGACGACTGGGTGCTCAACGGCTCCAAGATGTGGATCACCAACGGCAGCGTCGCCGACGTCGCCGTGGTGTGGGCGCGCACCGATCTCGAGGAGGGATCGCGCGGCGTGCGCGGATTCGTTGTGCCGACGAACACCCCGGGCTTCAGTGCATCGGAGATCACCAAGAAGCTGTCGCTGCGTGCGTCGGTGACGGCCGAACTGGTGTTGGAGGATGTCCGGCTGCCGGCATCGGCGATGCTGCCCGGAGTCGAGGGACTCAAGGGACCGCTGAGTTGTCTGAACGAGGCCCGCTTCGGCATCGTCTTCGGCGCGGTGGGCGCCGCGCGCGACTGCCTGGAGACCGCGTTGTCCTACGCCGACGATCGCGAGGTCTTCGACAAGTCGCTGTCGGGATATCAGCTTACCCAGGCGAAGCTGGCGGACATGGCGGTCGAGCTGGGCAAGGCTCATCTGCTGGCGCTGCACCTGGGACGCCGCAAAGATGCGGGCACGCTCCGTCCCGAACAGATCAGCCTCGGCAAGCTCAACAACGTCCGCGAGGCGATCGCCATCGCGCGCGAGTGCCGAACCATTCTGGGCGCCAACGGGATCACTCTGGAGTACCCGGTCATCCGGCACGCCAACAACCTGGAGTCGGTGCTGACCTACGAGGGCACCAGCGAGATGCACCAGCTGATGATCGGCAAGGCGCTCACCGGTAAGGATGCCTTCCGGTGAGTCTGGACGGTTCACGCCGCGCGGCGCAGGCATTCTCGCGGGGCCTGACGATCCTCGGCTCGGTCATCCTGATCGCCTGTGTCACAGTGCTGATCGTCTCGTGGTGGCAGGACAGCCGGTGGGTCTGGGTGGGCATCGGCATCGCGGTGATCGTCGTCAACGTCGTGCTGGTGGTGTTGCAGATCCGCAAGCGCCCGGCACCGGTGTCGGGGGACTCCCCGGAGTAGCCAGTAGCCATCGGGAGTCCGCGTTCGTCCGACGTTCGTGGCGTGCGGGGACCGTCACGCCGTCACTGTGGCGTCTCCAGTCTGGCTGCCCCAGCCGCAACCAGCGATGCGCTTCCTGGCCAGCTACTCACCGTGCTGTTGGACCTCGAACCCACCGTCACCTGGCACCAGATTGACGATGCCCTTTCAGCTGAAGTCGCAGCAAATCTCACCCCAGCGGAGCGAGACACCTTACTCAAGCAGGCGCGAAACCAACTGCCGAACAAGATCACTAGGCGACACGACCACTAGAGTCACGCCAGGCGGTGGAAGTCCCGCGGCCGCCTGATCATGCATCACTGACTGCCGGACTGGGGTGTCGCGTGCGTGGTGGCGAGTAGGTGGCTGCGACGATGGGCTGATGTCCCGGCATGCGGTGAAGTCGCCGGCGGTCGCATCCAGACGAGGGATCGTCTTTGGTGTGGCTGTCGGTGCCGTGGTGGGCCTTCTGGCTCCGCTGCCGTTGGCGCTGCTCTTGCGCCACGTGTTAGATCTCCCGGAGGTCGAGGCCACTCCGATCTCGAGACCTCTCACGGCAACCTACTGGTTGCCATGGACACTGAGCTGGTTGACGGTGAACCTCCCGGGAGTCGCGCTGCTGTTCTCTGCGCGGACTCGCCATTTCGGCCGCTGGTTTCTGATCGCGTCCCTACTGATCAGCACCGTGGTGGTCTGGTTCTACTTCGTGCTTGAGTACAAGGGCTTTTCGCCGGACTGAACCGGGTGGTTCTCGGCTCAGCCGCTAGCGCGGTCGACAGGTATGAGTGGTGTCGCCTCAGTGCTCGCGGTGCCCCGCCACGGGTACAGGACCGGCGTGAGTGTGGTGAGGGCGTGGAGTGGGACATCATGGGTCGATGCGTGTGGGTGTCTACATCGATGGGTTCAACCTTTACTACGGCAGCAAGTTCCAGTGCGACGGGACGCCGGCGGGGTGGCGGTGGTTGGACCTGCGTGCGTTGTCCGCGGCGGTCATTGCGGCGCAGTCGGGGTGGGGTGTCCCGGTGGTGGAGCGGGTGGTCTACTGCACAGCCCGAATCAGCGGTCGTGACAATGCGGTCGGAGCCCAGGAGCAGGAGATCTATCTGCGGGCGCTGGCCGCCTCGGGAGCGGTGAATGTGATCGAGCACGGAAACTACGTCTCACGTACCGCGGTGGCACCGTTGGCGACCAAGGACAGGAAGGGCCGGCCGGTGGTGGCTCGTCCGGGGTGGCCGGTGATGATCAAGAACGGTCAGGGCGGCGATGAGCCGGATGCGCAGTTCTTCGTCTCGGTGGCCCGTAGGGAGGAGAAGGGTTCGGATGTCAACGTGGCGTCGCACCTGCTCGTCGATGTGATGAGCCATGCGGTCGATGCGGCGGTGGTGATCAGCAACGATAGCGACCTGAAGTTCCCGATCGCCCATGTCCGCGGTCTGGTTCCGGTTGGTCTGATCAACCCGACGAAGAACTACACCGCTGGCGGTTTGAGCGGAGCGCCGACAGACGGCGTGGGAAATCACTGGTGGTACCAGCTCCAGCCGGCCGATCTTTTCGCCGCCCAGCTACCCGATCCTGTTGGCAATATCCGCAAACCTGCACCATGGTGAGACCCGCTGGATGCAATATTCGCTTCGAAGCGTCTCGCACGCAAATTTGCGCACTTGATCGAGTCTGAGGAACAATATCTGCATACCGCCCGTCCCCTCTGGGGGCGGGTTTACTTTTTCCCGGGCCCGGCATCGCAGGGGCTTCATATTCTGCTCGTCCACCGACAGAGGCTCGTACTGCCCGGGAGTAGCACCGGGAGTCCGACGTTCGTGGGGTGCCGGGACCTTCCGCCGTCACGCCGACAGCCCGACCTCCGGCTGGTCGTCACCGTCGGCGAACTGGGTTCGGTAGAGCTGCGCGTAGCGACCGTTGCGCGCCAGCAGCGTCAGGTGGTTGCCACGCTCGACGACCCGACCGTCCTCGAGCACCAGGATCTCGTCGGCGGCGCGGATCGTCGACAGCCGGTGTGCGATGACGATCGCGGTCCGCCCCTCCAGCGCTTCGCCCAGGGCGTCCTGCACCGCGGCCTCCGACGTGGAGTCGAGGTGAGCGGTGGCCTCGTCGAGGATCACCACCGACGGATGTGCGAGCAGCAGTCGGGCGATCGTGATCCGTTGGCGCTCTCCGCCGGACAACCGGTAGCCGCGCTCGCCGACCACGGTGTCGAGACCATCGGGCAGCGAGTCGATGACTTCGGTGAGCCGCGCCCGGCGCAGCGCGGTGGCGATGTCCTCGTCGCTCGCATCGGGGTCGGCCAGCAGCAGGTTCGCGCGGACGGTGTCGTGGAAGAGGTGACCGTCCTGGGTCACCAGGCCGACACCCCGATGCAGCGATTCGGCCGTGACGTCGCGGATGTCGGTGCCGTTCAACCGGATCGCACCCGAGTCGACATCGTAGAGACGAGTCGCGAGTTGCGCGATGGTCGACTTGCCCGCCCCCGAACTGCCGACGAGTGCCACCATCCGCCCGGGCTCGACGTCGAAGGAGACGTCGTGGATGACCTGCCGTCCGCCTCGCGTGTCGAGGCCGGCGACCTCCTCGAGCGAGGCCAGCGACACCCGGTCGGCGCTCGGGTAGCCGAAGTCGACGTTCTCGAAGCGCACCGACACCGGTCCGGGCGAGAGTTCGCCGGCGTCGGGTCGATCCGAGATGAGCGGCTCGAGGTCGAGCACCTCGAAGACGCGCTCGAAACTCACCAGCGCACTCATGATCTCGACGCGCGCGTTGGCCAGAGCCGTCAACGGGGCGTACATCCGGGTCAGCAACAACGCCAGCGACACCACCGCACCGGCGTCGAGATGCTGTCCGACCGCGAGGACCCCGCCGACCCCGTAGACCAGCGCCAGCGCCAACGCCGACACCAACATCAGTGCGGTGTAGAAGATCGCCTGGACCATCGCGCGGTCGACGCCGATGGAACGGACGCGGTCGGCACGGTCGGCGAACTCGGTCGACTCGCGATCGGGACGGCCGAACAGCTTGACGAGTGTGGCGCCCGGGGCGGAGAACCGCTCGGTCATCTGCGTCGACATCATCGCGTTGTACTCGGCGGCCTGCCGGGACAGGTTCGCCATCCGGGCACCCATCCGACGTGCCGGGATGACGAAGACCGGGAGCAGGACGAGCGCGAGCAGGGTGATCTGCCAGCTGATCACCAGCATCACCGTCAACGTCAGGGCCAGTGTGACCGCATTGGAGACCACGCCCGACAAGGTGTCGCTGAAGGCGCGCTGCGCTCCGATGACGTCGTTGTTGAGCCGACTCACCAACGCACCCGTCCGGGTGCGGGTGAAGAAGGCGACCGGCATCTTCTGCACGTGGTCGAAGACCGCTCGGCGGAGATCGTAGATCAGTCCTTCGCCGATGTTTGCCGACAGCCAGCGCACCACGAGCCCGACGCCCGCCTCGGCGAGGGCGATGACAGCGATCACCACCGCCATGACGACGATCGCGTTCGACGTGGACAGCCCGAACCGCTCGGTGGCCGGGGCGTCGGCGCCTGCGGTGATCAGGTTGACGACCTGCCCGGCCAGGATCGGCGTGACGACGGTGAGAACGGCCGCCACCACGCTGAGCCCGACGAACACCAGGAGTCGGGTGCGGTGAGGCGCGGCGAACCGGATGATCCGTCGTAGCGTCGATCGTCGGTCGCCGCGCAGACGCTTCCGCGACGGGGCGTTCGTCGACTTGTACATGGTGTCCCAGGCCACCGATTCCATGCTCATGGCGACGACGTTAGAACTTCAACTTCACTTGAAGTCAATGATTCGTTGTGTCTCGATGTTTAGGTCCAGGTTGATTAGCGCTCAAGACCATTGTTGTCGTTTGAACGAACGAAGCTTCTGTCACGTAAATCACAAACGGCCGATTTGTCGTTGCGAATTTTGAAGGCTCATGGTGATCTGCTTGCGATTCACTATCGCAAAGATCGAGTGTTAGGTGTCGGATGGCTGGGTGTAGGTTTCCTCGCCGCGCGTATCGTCGCGTGGCGGTCTCGGGGGCGGTCGTGGCGGCGCTGAGTAGTTCGGGTCTGGCTGCGGCAGAGCCGAGTTCGTTTGCTGATCGCACCGCGTCGCAGGTAACCGCCGATGGGTGGCGCGTGAGCGCGATCAAAGCCCAGGAGCGGGTGAGTAGTGTCGCGCCGCTGAATCGGTCGCCGTGGACGCGTGAAGGATTCCTGTCTCTGCGAGGTGAGGCGCGGATCTCCGGCGCCGGTCGCGCGGCGGTAACTGCGGGCACGTGCGTCCGACCACCGATGATTTCGATGAGCAGGCACAGCTGCAGGCCCGAGTCGCCGACATGTACAGCGCGGTTTTTCATGGCGACTACGCCAGCGCCTATCAGTTCCGATCGTCCAAGTGCAAAGACGGCTTCCCGCAGGCCCGCTATGTCGCCTCGATGCGCGATCTGCTCGGCGACAAACCATATCCACACGCGTCGGTAGATGTGACGATCACAGCGCAGTCGGACTCGTCGGCGCAAGTTCGCGTTGCTCAACCTGGCCCGGGTTTTCCAGGCGGACAACGCACCTGGGTCCAAACCGATGGCGTTTGGTACTTCGACAACTGCCAAGCCCGCAACAGTGGGTCCACACCGTGATCGCTAACATCGGCGCGGCGGTAATCGCCGCCGTAATTTACCCGTTCCTGCTTATCGCCAGACTCATCACCTGGCTGGCCGCCAAGCTACGGATCGAGCCGTTCTACCTTCTGACCGCACTGCTCGTACTACCGCTGTGGGCTGGATCGTTACTGGTGTCCATCAGCGAGATATCCAAGGGCCGCTACCCCATCGGTGAGATCCTCATCGCAGTCCTCGGCGCCGTTTACCTGCTATATGTCCTCGTCATGATCGTCCTCGAGTTTCTGACTCGAGATGTCACCGACCGATCGGAAGACACCGATGACCACACCACCACCTAGCCGCCGGCGCAGGGGACGCACCATCGCTCTGGTCGCCGCGATCCTCATCCTGGTGGCAGCCGTTATCACCCTGCTGATCACCCACTTCGTCCGCGCCGACAACTCCAACACCGCCGAACGCGATCTTGAGTCCGCTGTTCAACAGGCCGTGCAACAACTACACGACAACAACCGAGACGCCCTGTTGGCCAGCACATGCGGCCAACCACGACTTCTGGTCGAGAACAACACATTCGACCCCCTTAACACCACACCTGGCTACACCCAGAATCTGTGGCGAGGTGCCGTCACCGCGGCGACCGACTTCGGATATCACACCATCCTCGATGACACCGCAGTCGTCTACGGACACCTCGAGTACACCGACCGCGCGGATGAGTCAATGCCTTGGCCAGTCGTCAGATTCTCACTACAACGCAACTCCGCCACCGAACCCTGGCAACTCTGCGGAGCGCAAACCACCCTTTAAACCGCCACACAGACAGGGCGATTCGATGTCAGCAATGTAGCCGGTCAGCAATGTGCGGCTGTCGAGCCTCAGCTCGCGAGTATCTCCCGGAACACAAACACCGAGCGGCACAGATCGGCTTTCTCAACGAGTACAACAACAACCGGCCGAACGCTCGGCTGGGCTACGCTTCCCCGTCAAGCCGAGTCCCGCGCCGCATGTACCGTCTCACCGCCAGCGACATCGTGGCCCCCGCGGCGATCTAGCACCCTCGACAGGGCGCATCGAACAGGCGGTTGTCCAGCCACATCGAATCGGTGAGGAACGCCGCGATCACTCCGGCTTTGCCATTCGGGATGCCGGTCAAAGGCTCACCTACGGGAGCGTCCTCGCCCCTTGCAGCACTAACTCCATACGAGCGGGGCGGCGCTATGGGCGTTCATCGATGAAGTCGGTCGTGACGGGACTGTACGACCACCCGCTCCCACAGCCGCCCATCGATCAGTGGCACGGCTGGTAGCTGCCTGCGCGGTAGGCGTGATCGTGACGATGAACTTTTGACCACCTCGTCGTGGCGGCACTCGGGAGGTGGGCATCGAGCTCGTCGTCGTCGCCACGGATCGCAGCGTCCGAGACGCCGTCGCAGGTGACCCGACGACGCGACGCCCGTTCTCGTGCCGAGCGAGCGATCGGGGTAGAACAGAGGAGACGGCGCGGTCGTCGCGCAGCGAGGAGAGTCCGGTCCGCCGGACACGATGAGGAGGCTCGGTGTCCCAGGAACTCAAGCTCGGTCTGAAGGCTTCGGCGGAACAGTTCGACCCGCGGGAACTGGTGGAACTGGCGGTGTCGGCCGAGGAGCACGGACTCGACTCGGTGACCGTCAGCGACCACTTCCAGCCGTGGCGACACAACGGTGGCCACGCACCGTTCTCGCTCGCGTGGATGGCGGCGGTCGGCGAGCGGACCGAGCGGGTGCAACTGGGCACCTCGGTCCTCACCCCGACCTTCCGGTACAACCCGGCCGTCATCGCACAGGCCTTCGCCACGATGGGCGTCCTCTACCCCGACCGCGTCTTCCTCGGCGTCGGGACCGGTGAGGCGCTGAACGAGTACGCGACCGGCTTCCAGGGAGAGTGGCCGGAGTTCAAGGAGCGCTTCGCGCGGTTGCGCGAGTCGATCCGCCTCATCCGCGAACTCTGGACCGGTGACGAGGTCAACTTCGACGGCGAGTACTACCACACCCAGGGTGCCTACATGTACGACATCCCGGCGAAGCCGGTGCCGGTCTACGTCGCCGCCGGCGGTCCGGTCGTCGCGCGATACGCCGGACGTGCGGGCGACGGGTTCATCTGCACCTCTGGCAAGGGGATGGATCTCTACACCGAGAAGCTGATCCCGGCGGTCAAGGAGGGCGCAGAGAAGGCCGAGCGTGACTACGAGTCCATCGACCGGATGATCGAGATCAAGATCTCCTACGATCCGGATCCGGAACTGGCAAAGGAGAACACGCGGTTCTGGGCGCCGCTGTCGTTGACCGCCGAGCAGAAGCACAGCGTCAACAGCTCGACCGAGATGGAGCGTCTCGCCGACGAACTCCCGATCGATCAGGTGACCAAGCGGTGGATCGTGGCCTCCGACCCGGACGAGGCCGTGGCGAAGGTGAAGGACTACACCGACGCCGGTCTCAACCACCTGGTCTTCCATGCGCCGGGACATGATCAGCAGCGGTTCCTGGACAACTTCCAGAAGGATCTGGCGCCGCGGCTGCGCAAGCTGTCGGTCTGATCCCCGGTCCGACAACTACTCCGAGTGCTCGGGCCGGGGTGGGGGCCATCCTTCGAGAGGATTACCCATTCCGGCTCAGCCGGCGAGTGCCGTGTCGTCGGCCAGGCGGGCGTGGTCGTCGAGCAACTCGACGATGCGTCGCACCGCCGGATTGTCCCGTACATGCCGACGGACCCGGACGCCGATCGTGCGGGTCGGCGTCGGGTCGACGATGGGCACCACGACGACACCGTCGGGGAGATCGGTCACCGCCAGGCGTGGCACGACGGTCAGCCCGATGCCGGCGGCGACGAAGCGGATCGCGGTCGGGTAGTCCTGGGTCTCGACGCCGAAGTCGGGAGTGAATCCTGCTGCGGCGCATGCCTCCAACACCGCCTGCCGGCACGGCCCTCGCGCGATGTCGTTGTCCACCCACGGCTCCGCGGACAGTTGACGCAGCGTGACGCGGGCGTGGTCGGCCCACGCCGACCCGCTCGGCACGAGGGCGACGAAGGGCTCGACGACCAGCTGACGACAGTCGTAGCCGTCGACGCCTCCGCTCGGATCGCCTTCGACATAGATCTCGACGTCGGGCGCTCGATGCGCCTCGTCCATCAGCTCGATCAGTCGGAGATCCATGCGTACATCCGGGAACTCTCGCGCGATGGTCGCCACGATCGGCGGGATCCATGCGGCCCCGGCGGACGCGAAGTAGCTGACGCTCAGACGCCCCGCTCGTCCGGCGCGGAGGTCGGCGACCAACGACTCGACGCGCGCGAGGTGGTCGAAGACCGGCGCCGCCTCCGCAGCGACCAGGCGGCCCGCCTCGGTCGGCGCGATCCCGCGGCCGTCGCGCTCGAGCAGCACGAGTCCCGTCTCCCGTGCCAGCGCGGAAAGGTGCTGACTCACGGCTGACGACGTATAGCCCAGTGCGGTGGCCGCCTTGGTGATCGAACCCTCGGCGACCACCGAACGCAGAACACGGAGACGATGCGGATCGATCATGGGATGAATGTACAGCGACACTGAAGTGTCATCAAGAAATAGTCGCTTGTGCTTAACATCTGCGCCAGGTGATGCTGGCTCCCATGAGAAGCCGCACCCCCGACCTCGCGATGCTCGCCGCCGGTGCCACCGTCGTCCTGTGGGCGACCTCGTTCGTCGTCATCCGCGATGTCGGCGACACCTTTTCGCCGGGGTCGATGGCGTTCATCAGGCTGTTCTTCGCCATCATCGCGCTCGCCATCATCGCAATGGTCTCGGCCCGACGTCACGACAAGCGTGGTCGGGACGAACGTGGTGGGCAGGCGCAGGCCGGGGGATCTCGCGGAACCGCACGGCTCCCGCGCGGACGGGCCCTCCTGCTGGTCCTCCTGTACGGCGCGGCGTGGTTCGGCGGCTACACGGTGATCCTCAACTGGGCCGAGCAGCACCTCGACGCGGGCACGGCCTCGCTCCTGGTGAACTTCGCGCCGGTGCTCGTCGCGGTGTTCGCCGGACTCTTCCTCGGTGAGGGATTCTCGCGGTCGTTGCTGATCGGCATCAGCCTGGCCTTCGCAGGCGTCGTGGTCATCTCACTCGGTGGCGGCGACCTCAGCGCCGACTGGCTCGGCATCGTGCTCGGCCTCGTCGCGGCATTCCTCTACGCGCTCGGGGTCCTGCTGCAGAAGGTCGCCCTGCGCACCGTCGACGCCGTGACCGCGACCTGGCTCGGCGCATCCGCCGGGTTCGTGGTGACCCTGCCGTTCGCGCCGACCGCGGTGCACGAACTCGCCACAGCGAGTGCCGGGCAGATCGCCGCGGTCGCCTACCTGGGCATCGGGCCGACCGCCATCGCTTTCACCACCTGGGCGTATGCCTTGGCGCGCACCGACGCCGGGACACTGGCCGCCACCTCGCTGATCGTCCCGGCCATCGTCATCGTGATGTCGTGGCTCGTCCTCGGTGAGATCCCGACACCGATCCGCATCGCCGGTGGAGTGCTCTGCCTCTTCGGGGTCGCGGTGACGCGCGGGCTGATCCGCCGACCGCGTCGTGGCGACACGGGCCAGACGTCGGCATCGGGAGCCGGTGGTGCCGGGCCGACCCGTGCCGAGCCGGTCGTCGATGCCGGGACCGGCGAGGCGCATCCCGTTCGGTGACGAGCCCTCACCTGCGTAGATGGGAGACGTCGAGGGGGTGTGCTCGTCCGCGCACCGGGCTACCCTTGTCCCGACACGGACCGGTGGATCTCGCGAGGTGAAGCGATGCGCAGGAGCATTCTGGCAGCGGCGGCGGCAGCTGTCGTGACGATCGCGGGGGCGGCGACGATCGCGGTCGTCGGGCAGACGCCGAGCCAGGCCGCGCCCACCCCGGTCGCATCCGGCTCGTGCGGCAAGTTCGAGGGGTCGGGGCCGGTACCCGACTGCTCGTACCAGCAGTCGGATCGGTCGGTGCGGGTGCTCGTCCGCAACAACGGCCGCTTCTTCATCCCGGTGACCTGTTCGCTGTTCCAGGCAGGCAATTCCGCGCCCAGCGCGCGGGCCTTCCTGAAGCCGGACGAGCGCGGCACCCTTCGGGTCGGCAATCTGCGGCCGGGTTCGCAGACGCTGATCGTCGACTGCCAGAGCGACGTCGGTGTCGGCCGCGAGGTCTCGCGCCGTGCGTCCTTCACCGTGCGCGTCGATCGGCCGGAGCGGACCTCGCGTCCGTCGTTGCGTCGCGTGGAACCCGCGCCGCGCCAGCGACAGTCGCCGAGCGTGACGCGCACCGCGGTGCCGACGACCAAGCCGTCACTGCCGACCCGCACCCGACCAGGCACCCCTTCGACGTCTGATCGCGAGACGACGTCGGAGCGCCCGTCGACCATCACCACCACGACGACGCCCGCGGCCTGATCGCCCGGGGACTGTTCCCTGCGAGCGTTCGGCGGCAGTCGGCTAGCGTGTGCTGATGGATCGCGATCGGATGGTCGACGTCGGGGTCGCGGCGGTCTCGCGATTCGGCGCCAAAGCATTGAGCCTCACCGCCGTCGCGCGACAGGCGGGTGTCGCCCGCGCGACCGCCTACCGGATGTTCGGCGGCCGGGAGGCCCTGGTGGCCGCGATCGTCGAGCGAGAGGTCGCCGCGCTTCGCGTACGCCTGCGGGAATGGTCGGAGAGCGAGCCGGACGCCGCAGGCAAGATCCGGGCCCAGGTCCGCCACGTGCTGCCCTACATCCGCGAGCACGAGGCGCTGCAGTACATGCTCCGCAACGAGCCCGAGGAGATCGTCCGTGCGCTCGTCACCACCAAGGGGGCGTCGGGGCCGACGCTGATCCAGCAGATCGTGACCGAGACGCTGCCGGACCTCGAACCGCAGATCGGCGAGCAGCTCTACCCGAATCCCGCTGCAGCAGCGGAGTTCCTGATCCGGACGATCTACTCGTTCATGTTGATCCCCGATGGCGCCCTCGGCGACGACGAGATTGCCGACCTGGTCGTGCGCGCCATCGTGCGCTGATCGCGCGGGGTGTCCACCGTGCGGTGACCGACGGGCGACTCCGTCAGGAGTGTTCGGGCGTGGGGACCTCGGCATCGACCAGGTTGGCGGCGACCGAGACCAGTGGGGTGTTCGACTCCTGGGAGAGTCGGCGAAGGAGTTCGAATGCGGCGACTGAGTCGATGGAGAATCGCTCCATGATCATGCCCTTGGCCTGACCGATGATGTCGCGGCTGGCCAGTGCGCTGCGGAAGTTCTGCTGCTGTCGGGCGGCGCGGAGTGCGAGGGCGGCGTGGGTTGCGAAGAGCAGGCCGATCTCCTCCGAGTTCTCGTCGAAGACATTCGGCTCGTCGGCGAAGATGTTGAGCGCGCCCATCGTGCCCTGATGGGTGAAGAGTTGGAACGAGAGTCCCGACCGCAGCGTCGTCTCGGCGATCGTCCGCGCGGAGAACGCCGGGAAGCGGAGATCGTGTTCCATGTCGCTGACCAGGATCATCGAGTGTTCCCACGCCGCTTCCAGGCACGGCCCCTCGTCGGTGTCCTTCTGGATCTGGTCTGCTTCGACCACCACCGGATGGGTGGGGGCGAGCGTCTCGAAGTTCTTCTTCTTGTCGACCAGCAGGACGCCCGCGTACTGCGCGCCGGGTACGAAGTTCACCGCACCCTCGGTGATGGAGGCGAGTACGGCGGACTCGTTCTCGGGTGATTCCGGTACCGCATGCATCGTCCGGACGAGGTCGGCGATCGCCTGATGAACGTTATCGACCACGGTGGCATACCGTCTTTCTCCTACGCGCCCTCCGAGCATGTGAAGGAGGAGGGCGACTCTACTTCACGCTCGTTCGATCCTAGCGGCCTCCCGATCGCCGATGACCAGGTCATCGGGGGTTCGGGCGCAGATGCTGATCGAGGAGATGGCGGAGCTCGTCGTCGAGCGATGCGAGGTCGTCGGTGAGGACCGGACCGGTGAGCACCGACGACCAGGCGGACAGAACCACGGTGCGTGCCAGCGCGGCCACGTCGGCGTCGCGGACCGAGCCGTCGGCGATGCCGATGCGCAGGCCCTCCTCGATCGCGGCGAGTTGGTGATCGACGGTCCGGCCCCGACGTCGGAGCAGGTAGGGCAGGAGGAACTCGGGATCCTGATCGACGATGGTGCGGACCAGCGGGTGCGTGCGGCTGGTCCGCGCGATCGCCACCACGGCGTCGACGATGCGGGTCCGCGCGTCGTCTCCCGGCTCGTCGCCGGCGAGTGCGTCGGACGCCATCCGGCCGAACTCGGCGTCCGCCGCGAGTCGGTCCCATTCGCGCGTGAGGACGGTCGCGATCGCCTCGCCGACGTTGCGCCAGCGACGGTAGAGGGTGGCGCGGGAGACCTGGGCCCCGCGGGCGATGTCGGCCATCGTCATCCGGCGCGGACCGAGGGTCAGCAGCAGCTCGTACACCGCGTCGAGGATGGCGGCGTCGTCGATCGCGTTCGCCGGGACCGGTCCTCGGGTGGCCGCCTGCCCGACGGCCGGAGGCGCATACGCACTCGGCTCGGCCGACCGCGCCGGGACCGGGGGCGGCGGCGAGCTGGTCTCGGTGACCTCGGGGGCATTGCGACGCTGCGACATCAGATGTCACAGTGTATCAGCGGCCTCTGCGGCCGCCCGGCACATCGACCACCGAGGAGTGACCCGCACCGTGGCATCCAATCCGACGACCGAGCCGCTCGAACCGACAGGCGCCCCGGCCGCCGGGACGGCTTCCGTCCCGACCTCGGGACCGGTGGGCGAGACCGCATTGCCGCAGGTGGAGATGGTCCGGCCGCGCTGGGGCGATCCGTCTCACGCTGCCGAGCTGCCCGATGCTGCCCGCGCGCTCGCCCCGGAAGCGGGCGGTCCCGGCAGCGGCGTGACACCCGACGAGGTGTCCGTCCCGACGCCGACCGTGTCGGACGAGATGCGGCGCGCGGTGGCCGACATCGTCGGTGCCGAGCACGTCGATGACTCGCACCGCGACCGCGTCCAGCACACCCGCGGCTACTCGACGCCGGATCTGCTGCGGTTGCGCGCCGGCGACGGGGCCGACGCACCCGATCTGGTCGTCTACCCGGGTGACCACGACGAGGTGGTCCGGGTCCTGCGGATCTGCGCCGAGCACCGGGTCGCGGTCGTCCCGTTCACCGGCGGCACATCGGTGGTGGGAGGCCTCACCCCCGACCGCCGGCAGGTGACCGGTGTCATCACGGTCGACGTCCGACGACTCGACCGGGTCGAGTCCGTCGACGAGGTCTCCCGCGTGGCCACGCTGCAGGCCGGCCTGCGCGGAGTCCGCGCCGAGGAGTTGCTGGCTGAGCGCGGGTTCACGATCGGTCACTTCCCACAGTCGTACGAGGGCGCCGGGATCGGCGGATACGCCGCCACCCGCTCGGCAGGTCAGTCGTCGGCAGGGTACGGACGATTCGACGAGATGGTCGAGGGGCTGGTCCTCGCGACGCCCAAGGGCACCATCGAACTCGGCACCGCCCCACGGTCGGCGGCGGGACCCGATCTACGACAGCTGATCCTGGGTTCGGAAGGTGTTCTCGGCATCATCACCGCCGTCACCGTACGGATATCGCCGCTGCCGCGCCGCCGACTGTTCGACGGATGGCGGTTCCCCGACTTCGCGAGCGGCCTGGACGCGATCCGCGCGCTGGCCCAGGACGGTCCGCGCCCCACCGTGGTGCGGCTCTCCGACGAGCTGGAGACCGCACTGAACCTCGCCGATCCGGATCAGCTCGGCGCCGAGTCGCCCGGCTGTCTGATGGTGGTCGGGGTGGAGGGCGCCGACGAGGCCGAGGTCGGGCGCCGTCACGACGCGGTCGCCCAGGCGTTGACCGCTGCCGGTGGCAGTGGGCCCGATCTCGACGCCGGGGAGGCGTGGCGCGCAGGTCGATTCCGTGCGCCGTACCTCCGGGACCCGCTGCTGGACGCGGGCGTACTCGTCGAGACGCTGGAGACCGTGACGTACTGGTCGCGGATCGAGCAGCTCAAGGCCGCCGTGACCGGCGCGCTCACCGACGCCCTGACCGCGCAGGGCACTCCACCGCTGGTGCTCTGCCATGTGAGCCACGTTTATGCGGCAGGCGCATCGCTCTACTTCACCGTCGTCGCACCGCAGACCGAGGACCCGGTCGCGCAGTGGACGGCCGCCAAACAGGCCGCCAACGAGGCGATCCGGGCATCGGGCGCGAGCATCACGCATCATCACGCCGTCGGTCGCGATCATCGCGCGGTCTACCACGCGGAGATCGGCGAGCTGGCCCTCGAGGTCCTGCGAGCGGTCAAGAGCACGCTGGATCCACATGGGGTATGCAACCCCGGCGTGCTGGTCTGACGAGCGTCACTGCCACCGGAGGCCGTCGCATCATAGGGTGAACCCATGGGTGCAGATGAGGCGACGGCGGCGGGCAGTATCTATCTCGCCTCCGGCGAGGGGGACACCGGGAAATCGACGGTCGCACTCGGGATGCTGGCGTTGTTGTCGGCGACCGGTGGCCGGGTCGGGGTCTTCCGGCCGATCTCGCGGGCGGCGGCAGGTGAACGGGACTACATCCTCGACCTGCTGATCGAGCACGACTCGGTCGACATCCCCTACGAGGACTGCATGGGCGTCACCTACGAGCAGGTGCACGCCGACCCCGACGGTGCGATCGGCGAGATCGTCGCTCGGTTCCACGCGGTCGCCGACCGCTGCGACACGGTCCTGGTCATCGGCTCCGACTACACCGACGTCGGCAATCCGTCGGAGCTCAGTTACAACGCACGGATCGCAGCGAACCTGTCGGCGCCGATCATCTTGGCGCTCAAGGCCGTGGACCGTTCGCCCGCCGAGATCCGCGGTCTCGCCGACCTGATGCTCGGCGAGATCTCGGCCGCCCATGCGTCGACCGTCGCCCTGGTCGCCAACCGATGCGACCCCGAACAGCTGAAGGCCATCGGTGCCGAGCTGGCGAAGACCGGCGTCCCCAGCTGGACCCTGCCCGAGGAGCCGGTGCTGGAGGCGCCGACTATCGGCGAGCTGAAGAACTCACTCGGGGCGCAGCTCTACAGCGGTGACCCGGAACTGCTCGACCGCGAGGCGTTGAAGGTGATGGTCGGCGGCATGACCGTCGAGCACATCCTCGAGCGACTCACCGACGGGACCGTGGTCATCACGCCCGCCGACCGCTCCGACGTGCTGCTCGCGCTGGTGAACGCGAACACCGCACAGGGCTTCCCGCGCCTGTCGGGGCTCATCCTCAACGGCGGCCTGCGCCCACATCCGATGATCGAGGCGCTGGTGGAAGGGCTCCGTCCGACCCTGCCGATCATCACCTGCCCGCAGGGAACCTACGAGACCGCTCGTACCGCGGCGCACACGCGCGGCCGGGTCGGGGTGGGGTCCACCCGAAAGATCGACGCCGCCCTGTCGTTGATGGAGGAGCACGTCGATCTGGCCACCCTGCTGGACGACCTGAAACTCCATGTGCCCGACGTGGTCACACCACAGATGTTCGAGTACGGGCTGGTTGCCCGGGCGCGGGCCGATCGCAAGCACATCGTGCTGCCCGAGGGATCCGACGACCGCATCCTGCGCGCCGCCGGACGCTTGCTGCGGCGCGGGGTGGTGACGCTCACCATCCTGGGTGATCCGTCGGCGGTCGGCCAGCGGGCCGAGGAGCTCGGTATCGATCTCACAGGTGCCGATCTGGTCGATCCGGCGACGTCCGATCTGCTCGACGAGTTCGCCGATGAGTACGCCGAGCTACGCAAGCACAAGGGTGTGAGTCGTGAACGCGCACAGGAGGTCATGCGTGACGTCTCGTACTTCGGCACGATGATGGTGCACACCGGCCGGGCCGACGGGATGGTCTCCGGCGCGGCCCACACCACCGCGCACACCATCCGCCCGGCGTTCGAGATCATCAAGACGAGCCCCGGGGTGTCGACGGTGTCGAGCGTCTTCTTCATGTGTCTCGCCGACAAGGTGCTCGCCTACGGTGACTGCGCGATCGTGCCCGATCCGACGGCCGAGCAACTCGCCGACATCGCCATCTCGTCGTCGGAGACGGCCGCCCAGTTCGACATCGACCCCCGGGTGGCACTGCTCTCGTACTCGACTGGATCGTCGGGCAGCGGCGCGGATGTCGACAAGGTCCGCACCGCAACCGAACTCGTACGCGAGCGGGCGCCGGAGGTGATGGTGGAGGGGCCGATCCAGTACGACGCCGCGGTGGAGCCGTCGGTCGCCGAGACCAAGATGCCCGACTCGCAGGTCGCGGGACGTGCGACCGTGCTGATCTTCCCGGACCTCAACACCGGCAACAACACCTACAAGGCGGTACAGCGCAGCGCGGGAGCGATAGCGATCGGCCCGGTGCTGCAGGGGCTCAACAAGCCGATCAACGATCTGAGTCGAGGCGCTCTGGTGTCCGACATCGTGAACACGGTGGCGATCACCGCGATCCAGGCGCAGAACGCGGCCGGCGCGGCGGCGACAACCGAGAAGGCAGGGGAGAAGTAGTGAGTGCGCAGGGAGCCGTCCTGGTGCTGAACGCCGGCTCGTCGTCGCTGAAATATCAGCTCGTGCATCCGGATTCCGGCGAGGTGGTGGCCGATGGGATCGCCGAGCGCATCGGTGACCGCGCGTCGTCGATCACGCATGAGCAGGACGGTCGCACCGAGACCGACGAGGTGTCGTTGCCCGATCACCGCGCGGCCATCGAGCGGGCGCTCGAGTTCTTCCGCGCGCACGGCACCGAACTCGCGGACGCCGGCCTGGCCGCGGTCGGGCACCGTGTGGTCCACGGTGGCCGCAGCTTCTACGAGCCGACCGTGATCACCCCCGAGGTGATCGCCGAGATCGAGCGCATCTCACCGCTTGCGCCGCTACACAATCCGGCGAACCTGGTCGGTATCTCCGCGGCGCGCGAACTGCTCCCGGACGTGCCGTCGGTCGCGGTCTTCGACACCGCCTTCTTCCACGGCCTACCCGATGCCGCGGCCACCTACGCGATCGATCGTGCGGTCGCCGAGGAGCACGCGTTGCGACGGTACGGATTCCACGGAACCAGTCACGACTATGTGTCTGGCCAGGTGGCGCGGTTCCTGGATTGCCCGATCGGCGAGATCAACCAGATCGTGCTGCACCTCGGTAACGGCGCGTCGGCGTCGGCGATCGCGGGCGGCGCACCGATCGACACGTCGATGGGCATGACCCCGCTCGAGGGACTGGTGATGGGCACCCGTAGCGGCGACATCGATCCCGGGCTGGTGCTGCACCTGCATCGGGCGGCCGGGCTGAGTGTCGATGAGATCGACACACTGCTGAACAAGCAGTCGGGGTTGCGAGGTCTGTGCGGGGAGAACGACTTCCGCACCATCACCGAGCAGATCGAGGCCGGCGACGCCGACGCTCGCCGCGCATACGACGTCTACATCCACCGGTTGCGGCGATACGTCGGCGCGTACCTGGTCGAGCTCGGCCGGGTCGATGCGATCGCCTTCACCGCTGGGGTCGGCGAGAACGCGGCGTCGGTGCGGGCGGACGCGCTGGCCGGGCTGGAGCACTACGGGATCGTGGTGGACCCGGATCGGAACGCGGTGCGCTCCAGGGAAGCTCGGCGCATCTCGCCCGACGACACCGAGGTGGCGGTGCTGGTGGTGCCGACCAACGAGGAATTGGCGATCGCCCGGCAGTCGTCCGCGGTGGTCGGATAGCCGGAACCGCGCTCGCGCGCAGCCGAATGTGTCGGAAAACCGCCCAACGGGCCACGCCGCGCTCCACAATCGATGCAGAACGTCGGCGATGGGAGAGAGATGATTCGACGCGGCGCGGTGTTGTTGGGTGTACTCGTGACGGCGCTCGGACTCGCCGCCACCCCGTGGACGTCGGCGCTGGCGTCAGCTGCACCGACTACGGCACGGACGGTCATATACGACTGCTCCGGCAAGGCATCGATCTCGCCGCGGACCATCAGCTCGATATTTTGCGGTGACGCCGGAGTCGTGGTCACCGATGTCACGTGGCCGATTTGGACAGACGGTGGCGCTGTTGGGATCGGTACTGAGCATCGGAAGCTGTGTGTTCCGAACTGTGCCGCGGGGCGATCCGCGGTCTACCCGGTGGGGATCTGGCTGTATGCACCAGTGCGAGGAGAGTTCACGCGAGTGATGCTCTACCCGCTGAACGGGGCGGTTGAGCAGTACCAATTGACCGGCACACGTCGCTGACGTACCCGCAGAACCGGCTACGCGACGGCTCGCCAGGAGCGTGTCAGCGGGCGTCCGGGTCGGTGTGGTGGAAACGCTCTTCGTAGCGGGTCTCGTCGACCTCGGTCGTCTCGGGCTGCAGCGGGTCCCGCTGGGTACGGTTGGTGACCCGACGCTCGGCCATCACGTATTTGCTGACGCCGAGCAGCACCAGGGCCAGCAGGAGTACTGCCACGGCCGCGATCACCACCGGTACCGATCCGCTGTGGTCGCCTGCCGAACGACCGATGGCGAGGGCCACCAGGACGAGTCCGAGCATCAGCAGGATGAACCCGGTGAGGCCGATGATCTTGGGTGTGTGCACACCCGTCCGTCGAGGATCGGGATGGTGGTGATGATCGGACCGATGGTGACCGGACGGTACCGATCGGTCAGCTGGTGAAGATGACGAGTTCATGGCTGCTCTCCCGTCTCGAATGTCGGGTCCGTGGCGAACGGTGTCCTCTCACCCGGGTATTCGGACTCGCGGAGCGGTACGGATGGGGCGATGGACGCGACCCGGTGTCGCCGATGCCCGCGCCGACACCTCGACCATCGGTCAGCCGTCGCTGGGCCGGTCCCGGGCCTGGGTGACCTGGACATCGTCCTGCGGCCGGTACTCGTCCTCGTACCAGGCCTCTTCCTCCGGAGTGACCTCCGGCTGCAGCGGGTCCTGATGGGTACGGTTTCGCACCGGACGTGAGGTGAGCAGACCGCGGCTGCCCGCGATCAGGACGATGGCGGTGATCAGCGTCAACGCCGCCGCGATGCCGAACCAGATCGCGCTGTTGTGCCCACCCGCAGCACCGCCGATGGCCAGGACCGCGAAGGCCAGACCGATCAACATGCCGACGTAGCCGACCAGACCGAACGCCTTGGAGAACTGCATGGGGTCACCTCGTCCCGCTCGATTCCGACAGGAAATTGCCCAGGTCGCCGCGGACCAAACATCCGGCTGGGAACCACGGAGTTCGGACACCATCGGGCCACACGTCCGGCGCACTCGCGAAATGCGCCTATCGAGCCGCGCCGCGGTCAGAACAGGGTGTCGGGTCGGACGTAGTTCGCCAGATCGATCAGCCGGAAGCGGTTGTCGCGGTTGTTGCGGGTCTGTCGGGCGAGTTGCCGCAACGACCGCTCGGTACCGACGCGCAGCCCGTGCTCGGTGAACGGATACCCGAGGAGCATCTGCGGCGCCTCCGGGGCATCGGACGTCTCGACGTCCGGGTCGTCCGATGAATCCTCGGATGCGTCGTCGGATGACTCCGCCGCGGAGTCGGTCACGTCCGTGCACGCAGCGGTCCTGCTCTCGGTGGGCGTGCTGTCTGCGCTGTCGGGTGACTCGTCCGTTGCGCCCGACTCAGCCTCGGGATGATGGTGAACCCACCCCAGGCCGGTGCCCAGCACGATCAGGAGCAGTCGCTGCTTGCGCGGCTCGGCCTCGGGGATCTGCTCGAGCCGACGCGCCGCCTCGACGATCTGTTCCCGACTCACCTCGCCGTTGGGTCGACCGTGGACGAGCACCAGGATCGCGGTGGCGCGGGCGGTGTTGAAGTGTCGACTGGTGGCCGGGACCTCGTCGAGCGGTTCGATGGCGCCCGCGACGTCGTCGGCCGCCAACGCCAGCCGCGCGAGCCCGAAGGCCGCGGTCACGATGCTGTGGTCGGTCAGCCACAGGTCGTGGTAGTGGTGCCGGGCGATCTCCTGGCACTCGGCGATCCGGCCTGCGTGTACCGAGCCTGCCTCGTGCGACAGCCATCGCCCGAGGAGTTCGGCGGTACCCGCGACGGCGAGTTTCGGTGCGACCTCGCCGGGCATCGCCTGCAGGACTTCGCTGAACCGGTCGAACGCGATCTCGGGTTCGTCGTTCATCAACGCACAGGTGCCCATGTACCACTGGACCCGCCACGAGTCGCCGTAGACGGTCGACACCTCACGCAGCAGTTCCAGCGCGGTGTCGACGTCGCCGAGTTCGAGATGTGCACGTGCCTCGGCGAGGTCGATCTCCAGCGACGGATGACGGTCGGGGCTGGCCGAGCCGAGTAGGGCGGCGAAGCCCTCGGCGCGTGCGGCATGGATGGAGTCGAGGGTCTGACGAGGATCGGACAGGGCAGCCGAGTTGAGCAGTCCCGCAGCCGGATCGGTGGGGTCGACGAGCGGCACGGGCAGCGCGCGGGCGATGTCCACGGGGTCGTAGAACGCCGCCTGGTTGGGATCGAAGAAGCCGTCGATGGGTCCGAGTAGGAGGTCGGTGCCGAACGTCGACCGCTGCGGGGTGAACACCGTCGACATCGCCGGCCGCGGGACGCCGGTGTGCACCGCGACCGTCTCACGCAGCACGTTGAGTACCTGGGTGGTCATCTCCTCGGCGGAGGCGAACCGCTCGGCCGGATCGGCGGCGGTCGCACGCTGGAGCAGCAGGTGGAACGACGGGTTCTCGGCCAGCAACGGCACGTCGTCGGCGCTCGGCAGACCGTCGAGGTACCGGCCGTCGCGGGCGGGCATCGGGATGGTCAGCGCGGCCAGGGTGCGGCCGATGCTGTAGATGTCGGTGACCACCTGTGGACCCGTCCGGACGATTTCCGGCGCCTGGAATCCGGGTGTGCCGTAGAGGTGGCCGTAGCCGTTGACAGGCGAGACCGCGCCGAGGTCGATGAGCTTCACCTCGTCGCTGCCGACCATCACGTTCTCGGGTTTGACGTCGTTGTAGACGAGCCCGACCGAGTGCAGGTACCCGACGGCCGGCAGCACCTCGAGCATGTAGGCCATCGCCTGCTCCACCGACAGGTACTGGTCGATGGTGCCGTCCCCCGAGGTCAGCTGCTTGAGCGTCTGACCGCCGATGTATTCCATGACGATGTAGCCGAACCGACGGTCGTCGGCGTCGACGTGCTCGACGAAGTTGTAGATCTTGACGATGCCGGGGTGGTTGACCGACGCGAGGAACTGGCGTTCGGCGAGCGCGACCGCCTGCGCGTCGGAGTCCGACGAGTTCAGCAGACCCTTGAGCACCACCGGCCGGTCGGAGACGTTGCGGTCGATGGCCAGGTAGATCCATCCGAGACCGCCGTGGGCGATGGCGCCGGCGATCTCGTACTGGTCGGCGACCACCGTGCCCTGGGACAGGCCGGGGACGAAGCTGTAGCGCGCGCCGCAGTTGGGGCACTCGCCCGACAGATCGCCCTGACCGGGGCCGATCGTTCGGCCGACGGGCTTGCCGCAGCGCCAGCAGTTGCGCTTGCGTTCGGCGATGACCGGATTGGCGAGCACCGCGTCGGCCGGCTCGATGTCCCGGATCTTCGGGAGCGCGACGAGTCCGCTGCCCAGTCGACGATCGTGCACCGACGACGGACCGCGGGGGACCAGTCGCCGCGTGCGGCCGGTCGACGTCATCGCCCCGGTCGGGATCGTCGGACCCGACCGTCCGGACACGCGGTCGGTGTCGTCATCGTCCTCGACACCGCGGATGGCCACCCCGGTCTCGGCGAGGAGGTCGCTGCGCACAGCGGCCTGCGTGCCCGGATCGAGATCGGCGGGATCGGCTTTCTGGGTGCCGATGTCGAGGTCGTCGAGGCTTGCCCGTTGCGTGCCGACGTCGAGATCGGCGCGACTCGCCTTCTGCGTCCCGATGTCGTTGTCCGCGTACCGATCAGAAGCGTCGTCGGATCGATGGTTGTCCGCGCTCTCCCGGCCGTGGTCACGCGCGCCGTCGTCCACGCGCACCGAGGAACGGGCGTCGTCGCGGGGATCGTCTGCGGAGCTCATGTCACCATCTCACTCGCGGTAGACCGGGATCGGCGGATAGTTGGTCCCGAGGATGGACAGCCAGCGGTTGTAGATCTGCTGCCAGCCACCGGAGATGCGCAGCTGGTCCAGCACGCCGTTGACGAAGCGCACGAGGTCGTCGTGCCCCTGCGCCATCCCCACCCCGTAGTACTCCTCACCGAGACTCGGGCCAACCACCTGCACCCACGGATCCTGTTCTGCCAGTCCGGCGAGGATCGCGTCGTCGGTGGTCGCCGCGTCGACCTCACCCTGCTGCATCATCACCAGGCAGTCGGCCCAGGTGGTCGTGGTGACCATCTTGGCACGCGGTTCGATCGACTGCATCCGGCCGATCGAGGTGACCCCGCGTGCGGCGCAGACACGTTTGCCCGCCAAGCCGCGTGCGGTGGTCACCTGCGAGTTCCGCATGACCAGGATGCGTTGGGAAGCAACGTAGTACGGGGTCGAGAACGCGACGTCACGGACTCGATCGCAGGTGATGCTCATGGTCTTCACCACCACGTCGACGGTTCCGTCGTGCAGGGCCCGGATCCGATCCCCGGAGCTGAGGACCTTGTACTCGACGGTCGGCTCACCGAAGATCGCCTGAGCGATCGCACGGGCGATGTCGACATCGAAGCCCTGGATGTCACCGGTGATGGGATCGCGGAAGCTGAAGAGATTGCTGCCCGTGTCCAGGCCGACGATCAGCCGGCCGCGACCGAGTATGTCGGCCATGGTCGACCGCACCGGCATCTGCCCGGGAACCGGCATCTGGGCGGGTGGGCGCAGGCTCACCGTCGCGTCGCAGGTCTCCGAGTTGGGCGTCGGCTCCCGTGGCACGTCGGTGCGGGCCCCCGGGGGCGTCGGTGGGACGGCGGTGGCGGTCGGGGGATCGCTCGGCGGTGCCGGGAAGCGTACGCACGCCGTGCCGACGAGCAGGACTGCGCCGAGGATCAGGATCAGCCGCGCCGCGCCTAGACGGCCGCGCCGTTGCGCCGGCCCAGGGGTATCGACACCGCTCCGAGCCTCGCTCATCGGTACTCCCGGATCCGCGGGATCAGCCCGATGACCACGGCCACCCCGGCGAAGACGGTGAGTGCCAGGATGCCCGAGCCGCTGAAACCCAGCACCCGTTGCGCCGTGTTGATGTCGTCTCGGAACGTCGAGCGGGTGGTGGTGATGGCATCGATGAGCGCGGCGTCGACGTCGCTGTAGGCCCGGGCCGAACTGCTCCGGCCGTCCCCGACGGTCAACGTCCGGGCGGTGATGTAGTCACCGGCGCTGAGCCATTCGCGGACCCGGGCGTCGGTGCTGCGCCACCGCGCGACGGCGGCCTTGGCGACCTCGAGTTGGCGGTCGCTGAGGGCATCGGAGGCGTCCCGGTCCGAGGCCAGGGTCGTGAGGATGTTGTCGATGCTCTTGGTCGAGCCGTCGAATGTTCCCTCCAGCGTGGCCTGGTCGCCCCGGCGCACCAGCGAGAGGGTCTCCGCGGAGCGGGCCTGCTGGGTGAGGATGCGCGCGGTGGTCAGCTCGCGGAGCGGGTCGGCGCCGTCCTGTTTGGCGCTGTTGGTGGCGGCGACCGACATCAGACCGGCGATCAACAGCCAGACGGTGCCGACCAGCACCGCGATGAGCGCGGCGAGCACGCCGATGTTGAAGCGCCGCCGGGTGCGCCGCGCCAGATATCTGCTCGTCGCGATCAGCCCGACGATGAGCAGCACCAGGATCGTGTACACACCCCACGGCGGGACGGTCAGTGCGCGTTGCGGATCCGAGATGGCGCTCGACCGTTGCTGGTAGAGGCGCTGCGCCGCGGGCAGGATGCGGTCCTGCATGAGCGACGACGCCTCGCCGAGATAGGCGGAGCCCACCGGGTTGCCCAGGCGGTTGTTGGTGCGGGCCGTCTCGATGAGGCCGCTGTAGACCGGGATCGACGTCGCGAGGGTGTCGAGGTCGGCCATCACGGCGGCATCGGCGCTCTGGTCGGACTCGGTGGTGCCCGGCGCCGCTGCGCCACCGGCGGCCGTGATGAGTGACGACGACGCGGTCGCGATGGCGTCGGCGTACCGCTGACGCAACTCCTGGGGCTCGAGTCCGCCGGAGATGAAGGCCGCGTTGGCAGATGCGTCCGCGATGGACAGCGAGCTGTAGAGCACCTGGGCGGCCTCGGCCAGCGGCTCCGTGCGCTCGATCATCTCCTGCAGCGTCTGCGTGCGTCGCTCCAGCGTGGTCGAGGCGTACCAGCCGACGAGACCGCATGACGCGGCGAGTACGACGCAGATGATGACCAGCTTGCCCGGGCTGGTGAAGGCGAAGTGTCGTAGCGCCGCGAGTGGCGACAATCCGCGTTCGCGGACGGGGGCCACCAGATCGCGACGGTCGGCGAGGAGCTGGCGGATGGGCGGACCGGAGCCACCGGGTCGGGGGACTCGGCTGACGCGGGTGAGCGCGGTTCGCATGGTCGATGCGTCGCCGGTCACCTCGGTTCCCTCCTCGAGACCTCACCGGTGGGTCGGATAGCTGTCGTGGCGGCCCCGGTGTCGCCGAGCCGCGGTGTCGGCCTGTGGTGGAGACCGATCGGTTGCGGTCTCCGGTGTCGGAGCCCGGTGCGATGGGCGGGTGCCGACCATCGCGTGCGGGCCCCTGTCTGGTGTGTCGTCCGTCGCGGCTCCCGCGTTTCTCACCCTAGTCCTCGTCGGCGTGCCGGGCGGGGACATGTGAGCGTGTCCGACGACCCGCCCGAGGCCGTGACGAGCCACGACGCCGCGGCGCCCGATGGCAGGTGACCGTTTCGACCGACGTCACATCTGGTCCGGATCGGCGCGCTCACCTACGGTGGAGGTGGTCCGACGCAGCGGCGGGCGGCGATCCCCGGGCCGGAGGCAGGAGGCGGGCGTGCGCGGAGACGGCGACGGCTGGGTGTTCGATCCGGACGGAGTGCGTCACTGGGGCGTGCACGGTGCCGCGGGCCTGCTCCTGCGAGCGCCGCTGGCCGACGGTGCGATCGGGGTCCTGCTCCAACACCGCGCGTGGTGGTCTCACCAGGGCGGTACGTGGGCGTTGCCCGGAGGGGCTCGCGACTCGCACGAGAGTGCCATCGACACCGCCGTGCGCGAGGCCGACGAAGAGGCGGGTATCGGCGGCGCGGAACTCCGGGTGGTGGCCGCGATGGTCACACACCAGTCGGCGAGTGGATGGACCTACACCACCGTGATCGCCGAGGTCGACGAGCCGGTGCGCACCGTGGCGAACGGTGAGTCGACCGAATTGCGCTGGGTACGCGAGGACGAGGTCGACGCGCTCCCGCTGCATCCGGCCTTCGAGCAGAGTTGGCCGCTGCTGCGCGAGCGGATCGACTCCCTCGACCCCCGCAGTTAGTCCGCGAGCAGGCGGTTCGCAGCGGCGACCAATGCGTTGATGTTGGCCTCGTCGCCGGTCGCCCCGTCGCCCAGTGCCCAACACTCGCGGCCGCGGTCCTCGCAGAGCAGGAACGTCGTGATGATTCCGTCGACGACGCGCTGGTGGAACTGGTTGATCTGCACGGGTGCACCGATCTCGTGCAGCATCGACGTCATCGCGGCCATCTGACCGGTGGCGCGGGCCTGGAGCGACAGGTCGCGACCACCGACGGAGATGGTCGCCCGGCAGATGACGGTGTCCTGGGCGCTGGGCTCCACGATCCAGGAGCCGAGACTGATGCTCCCGGACGGTGCGTATTCATCGGTGAGCTGCTGGAACGTCAAACCGGTCGCCTCCTCGCGCATACCTCTGGGGAGCGCACATCCGTACCGGGCGGCAAACGGATCCGGACCGCTGAATCGTTCTCGCTGTGTCGGTCGACGTGCGTCGTACGAACAGGATCGGGCAGGTAGTTGAAGTGTGTGCATCGTCTGTGGTCGTTTCGGTCGAAGTTCTGATGACCGACGAGCAGACGCAACCGACCCGCAGCGGGGGGTCGGTCCGATCAGACCCCGCTGCGGCGGGTTACGAGGATGCTCGCGCGGGAGCACGCTTCGGTGATGCACATGATCTGGCCACGATAGACCCGTCTCCGGTGGCCCGGCAAGGGAATTGCTCCGACCTCGACAGATGCCGACCTCGACGGACACCGACCTCGACGGTCAGGTGGGCCCGACGGTCAGGTGGGGGTCGGCCGCAGGCCGCCGACGAGGCCTGCCGCTGCGGCCCGGGCGTCGTCGGCGGCCGTGATGGCCCGCACCACGACGGCCCGCTGTGCACCGGCCGTGATGACCTCGGGCAGCCGGCCGGCGTCGATGCCGCCGATGGCGAACCACGGCGTCGTCGGCGCCGCCTCGGCGACCGTGCGGACGAGGTCCAGTCCCGGAGCCGTTCGGCCGGGTTTGGTGGGGGTGGGCCAGCAGGGCCCCACACAGAAGTAGTCGATGGTCGGGTCGGCCTCGGCCGCAGCCGATTCGGCCGCAGCGTGCGTCGACACCCCGATCAGCATATCGTCGCCGACGATCCGTCGGGCATCGGTGGGACGCAGATCTCCCTGACCGAGATGCAGGACGTCGGCACCGGAGAGCAACGCGATGTCTGCCCGGTCGTTCACCGACAGCAGCGCCCCGCGGCGACGCGTCACGTCTGCGAGGTCGGCGAGGATCGCCAACTCCTCGGATGCCTCCAGCGCACCGAACTCGGCCTCTCCCCGTGAGCCCTTGTCGCGGAGCTGGACGATGTCGACCCCGCCAGCCAGTGCCGCGTCCACGAACTCGAGCAGGTCTCCGCGTTCGCGGCGGGCGTCGGTGCACAGGTACAGCGAGCTCGCCGCCAGGCGGTCGGACTGCGGACGGGCGGGACGATCGGGGCGTGAGGCGGTACGGGTCACGGGACGAAACGCTAACGCAGGGTCGTAGGCTGGGACGAGAGCACGGGAGTCCGAAGGTGCGTCGGGCTGAGAGTGCGGGGTCGCCCCCGCTGACCGTTTGACCTGATCCGGGTAATGCCGGCGCAGGAAGGGAGTACATCTGATGACCCCGGGATCGGAAGCATCGACGCGGGAAGTGCCGCGTGCGTTCCCCGCCGACGACCGGCGATTGTCCGTGGTCGGCGGCGGCGTGATCGGCCTGACCTGTGCACTCGCGGCCGCCGATGCGGGCTGGCGGGTGACCGTTCACGACGCCGGGACCGACCGGCGCGCGTCCTGGGTGGCCGGCGGGATGCTCGGTTCGCTCGGTGAGGGACAGCCCGGCGAGGAGGCCGCGCTGGCCGTCTCCGTGGAATCGGTGCGACGCTGGCCGGCTCTGCTCGACCGCCTCGGTGATCCGTCCGTCGCGGTCGCCCGTGACTCCCTGTTCGTCGCCGCCACCTCGGCCGACGCCGAGTACCTCGACCACCTCGCACGGTTCGTCTGGGCTCGGCAGCCCCGCGCCGGTGACGAGTTGCAGGCCGTCGACGCGCGTGGCGTCCGGACGCGCGAATCCGCCCTCTCGTCGCACGTCCACGGTGGCTACCTGGCCGGTGGCGAAGGGGCGATCGACAACCGGAAGCTGTTGACGCGATTGCGATCTGCGCTCGTCGAGGCCGGCGGACGGATGGTCGACGAGCGGGTGTCCGACCTCGATGCCGTCGACGCCGATCAGGTGCTCCTGGCCACCGGACTCGGTACCTCCGCGCTGTGGCCGGATGCGCCGCTACACGCTGCGCGAGGGGAGATCCTGCGGCTCACCCGGACCCGGTGGTCGGTGCCGCCGCCGGCGTCGGTGATCCGGGCGCGGTGGCATGGGCGGGCGGTCTACCTGGTGCCGCGCGAGGACGGGATCGTGGTCGGGGCAACACAATACGAGCCGACCGAGCGCGTCGTCGCCCCGGAGGCGGGTGGCGTCGCGGACCTGCTCGCCGACGCGACCGACCTGATGCCCGGACTGCGTACCTACACCCTTTCCGAGGTCGGCGTGGGTGAGCGGCCCTGCAGCCCCGACGGTCTGCCGGTCATCCGTCGCCTCGACGACCGGACCGTGGTCGCGACCGGGCACGGCCGCAACGGCATCGTGCTCGCGCCGTTCACCGCGGACGCCGTCGTGGACCTGCTCGCCGGGAACGGCGACGCCGCAACCGAACCCGGGTCCCCGACAGGCTCCGCGCGACTGACCGAGCCCGCGCACCTGGCCGAAACGGCACAACTGATGGAACCTGAACAGCCGCAGCCAGCGATCTCGTCGCGGGGGAGAGGAGCTCGGTGATGTCCGTACTGGTCAACGGCGAGCGCGTGGAGCTCGACACCGGCGCGTCGGTGCGTGATCTCCTCGGCACGCTCGGTTACCCCGATCGGGGGATCGCGGTCGCGGTCGACGGCGTGGTGGTGCCGAAGGGCCGATGGGACCGACTGATCGAGGACGCCTCCGCGATCGAGATCGTGACGGCGGTGCAGGGTGGCTGAGGTGGAACTCTCGACGCCGTCGAACGCGCCACGCGACGTGCATGCGCCGGGCGACGACGCGTTGCAGATCGCGGACCGCACCTTCGGTTCCCGACTGATCATGGGCACCGGCGGGGCGTCCAACCTGTCGGTGCTGGAGCGCGCGCTGGTCGCGTCCGGCACCGAACTCACCACGGTCGCGCTGCGCCGGGTCAGTGCCGACTCCGGCACCGGGGTGCTGGATCTGCTGCGCCGCCTCGACATCGCCGTGTTGCCGAACACCGCCGGCTGCCGGACCACCGCCGAAGCCGTGCTGACCGCACAGTTGGGGCGTGAGGCGATCGGCACCGACTGGGTCAAGCTGGAGGTGGTCGCCGACGACCGGACGCTGCTGCCCGATCCCATCGAACTCGTCGACGCCGCCCGGGCGCTCGTGGACGACGGATTCGTCGTGCTCGCCTACACCAACGACGACCCGGTGCTCGCCGCCCGGCTCGAGGAGATAGGGGTCGCGGCGGTCATGCCGCTGGGTTCGCCCATCGGCACCGGGCTGGGCATCGCGAACCCGCACAACATCGAGCTCATCGTCGCCCGTGCCGAGATCCCGGTGGTGCTCGACGCAGGTATCGGCACCGCGAGCGATGCGGCGCTCGCCATGGAACTGGGCTGCGACGCAGTCCTGCTGGCATCGGCGGTGACCCGTGCCGACGATCCGGAACGGATGGCCACCGCCATGCGGCACGCCGTGGTCGGTGGTCGGCTGGCCGCCGGGGCGGGCCGCATCCCGAAGCGGTTCTGGGCCCGCGCGTCCTCGCCGGATCGAGACTGACGCCCCCCGATGGTTCTTCCGCCCCGAACTTCCTCCTCCGCGACCTGCAGGGCGCGGAAGAAGCAGCTCGGGGCGGAAGAACCGAAGCGCGCGACTCAGGCGGTGCCGAGCACGTTGCCCGCGGCCTCCTCGACACGCCACATGTCGGTGCGCGCGATGCAGGCGTCGCGACGCGCGGCCATCGCCGTCCGGCTCGGATCCCCCAGGTAGCCGTCCAGCGAGTCCTCGTCCGGGAAGGTGATGATCTGGGTCTCCAGCGGCGGGACCGGATCCGTCCCGATCCGGCGGACCCGTTGCACGACCCGACCCCCGTGTTCGGTCACCAGCACCAGCACGTCGTCCTCGTACGCCGACAGGTCGTCGTCCTTGCCGTTGTGTGGCCAGAGCAGGATCGTGAGCGTCACCGACATGTCGTCGACGCTACTCAGATCCCCGGCCGTTGTCGGCGCGTCACCGATTCGGTGCGGCAGACCCACTAGGGTCGACCCTGTGATCAGAGTGCAGAACCTGACCAAGCAGTTCGGGTCGGTCCGCGCGGTGGACGATCTGACCTTCGACGTCTCACCCGGTGTGGTGACCGGTTTCCTCGGCCCCAACGGTGCGGGCAAATCGACCACCATGCGGATGATGTTGGGTCTGGACACCCCGACCTCGGGCGGTGTCACCATCGACGGCAAGCGATACGCCGAACTCGACCATCCGCTGCGCCAGGTCGGCGCCTTGCTCGACGCTCGTTGGGTGCATCCCAACCGCTCGGCGCGGTCGCATCTGCGTTGGATGGCCGCGGCCAACCGCATCCCGACTCGTCGCGTCGACGAGGTGCTGGAGATCGTCGGACTCACCTCGGTCGCCGGTAAGCGGGCCGGCGGGTTCTCGCTGGGCATGTCCCAGCGGCTCGGTCTGGCCGGGGCGATGCTGGGCGATCCGCACACGCTGCTGTTCGACGAGCCGGTCAACGGGCTCGATCCCGAGGGCATCGTCTGGATTCGCAGCTTCATGCGGCACCTCGCCGCCGAGGGACGCACGGTGCTGGTGTCCAGTCATCTGCTCACCGAGATGTCGCGTACCGCGGATCATCTCGTGGTGATCGGTCAGGGCAAACTCATCGCCGACTCGTCCGTCGAGGAGTTCACCGCGCGGGCGCGCAGCAGTGTCCGGGTCCGCAGTCCCCGACTGCCGGAAGTCGAACGCGCCCTCGGCGCAGCCGGTCTCGCCCCGACACCGGGCACCACCGCCGACGGACGCACCTTCCTCACCGTCCCCGACGTCACCACCGACCAGGTCGGCGACATCGTGGGGGCGGCCGGTCTACCCCTGCACGAGCTCGTCGGCGACTCGGCATCGCTGGAAGAGGTCTTCATGTCCCTCACCGCGCAATCGGTCCAGTACCACGGCGGGATGACACTGCAACCCGGTGGTGCGCAACAGATCCCCGGTGCCGATCCGACGGCGGGAGGCCCCCGATGATCGACGTCATCAACTCCGAACGCATCAAGCTGACCAGTGTCCGCTCCCCGTATTGGTGTGTGGGCATCGTCGTGGCGATCGCGGTCGCGGTCGCCGTGTTGATGGGCGCGACCACCACGTCACCGATCGGGACGACTCCGGCCGAGACCGCGAGCTTCTATCTGGTCGGGGTCAATCAATTCGGCTTCTTGGTGCTGATGATCCTGGCAGTGTTGGCGATCACCAGCGAGTACCGCTTCGGGACGATCCGGATCGCATTCCAGGCCGTCCCGCGCCGCAGCGTGGTGCTGGGTGCCAAGGCCGTCGTCTACGGCGCGCTCGCCGTGGTGGTCTCGCTGGTCATGACGATCGTCTCGCTGGTGCTCATCCGCTCGCTGGCCGGCCCCGCGAGCGGCATCGAGATGTCGGACTCCGGTGTGGTGCGGCAACTCTGGGGCACGCCCGTCGTCGCGCTGCTCGGGGTCCTGATCGGCATCGGGATAGGCGCGATCCTCCGTCACACGGCCGGGGCCATCGTCGTACTGCTCATCTGGAACCTCGCCGTGGAGAACATCCTCGCGGTGCTGCCGAAGGTCGGGACGTCCATCGCGCCGTTCCTGCCGTTCCGCAACGGCGCCCGGTTCCTGTCGGGGACCGGTGGCGACTTCCATTGGGGTGTCTACGGGTCGCTGGTCTATTTCGGCGTGGTGGCGATGATCGTGTTCGGCGTCGGCATCCTGGTCACCTCGCGACGGGACGCCTGACCGACTCCTCCTCGGTCCCGGCCGGGCCGGAACCGATGCGCGACAGCCGTCGGTAGCCGCTGTGCCACAGCCACTCCAGCGGCCCGCGTTCGAAGCGCCCGAGCCACCAGCGGGATGCGATCATCAGCGTCGCGGCGATGACCAGGAAGAGACCGACGGTGGCCGGTACCACCGTCGACGGGGTGAGCCGCGCGGCCAGGCCGAGTCCCCAGCCGTAACACAGCGCACCTGCCAGGACATTTTGCAACACGTAGCAACTCAGCGCCGTACGGCCGACCGGGATGATCGCCCGGGCCAGACGGCCCGGTTCGTGTGGGGGCTCGTCGGGGGCCCGGTCGACTGGCCGCCGGGCATACCACTCGGCAACCGCGGCGAGCAGCCCCAGTGACACGACGGGTGCCAGACCGTAGCGGGCCGCCACCAGGCCGGCCGATCCGCCGAGCAGGCCGACGGCGAAGTCCAGCGGCAGGGCGATGCCGAACCCGACGACCATCAACCACCGTCGGGTGCGTGTGCCCTCGGGGCCGAAGATGCCGTGGCGGAACAGGATCGCGCCCAGGAGGAACAGGGCGATCGACATCGGCAGGATGGCGATCACCTCGGCGCGGAACGCCGGCATGTGCTGGGCGCGGAAGACCACGAGGTCCACGAAGCTGCCGTCGGCATAGGGATTCGGCGACAGCGGTTCCGGAGGATCGCCCGAAGGCATCGTGGCCAGCGCCCAGACCAGCAGCGTGAGCCCGACGACGTGGATCGCGACTGCGATGATCGCGGCGCGGACCTGATTGCGCACCCGCCAGGTCAGCAGATACGCGACGATGAGACCGGTGACCGCGTAGCCCATCAGGACGTCGAACTCGGCGAACAGGAGGTAGTTCACCACACCGTCGACCATCAGCAGGACTGATCGCCACGGGTACGTGCCGGGCCACTTCTCGCAGCGCCGCCGAGCCGAGCGCTCCTGGATGGCGAGGCCGATGCCGAACATGATCGTCAACAGGCCGAGGAACTTGCCCTGGGTGATCTGTTGCAGCCACGCCTCGACGGTTCCCCACGCACCGCTCGCGTGGCCGGTGCCCTGTATGTAGCCGACCAGCCCCGACGCATCGGTGAAGATCCAGATGTTGGTGCCCAGGGTGCCGAGGATGGCGATCCCGCGGAGTACGTCGAGTGCGACGAGACGCGGCCCGGGTGTGACGGTCGGCGATGGCATGGGTGTCCCTCTCGGTCGTGGTGACACGATCGTGCTGACAACGAAGCTAAGCTAACACAGTTGGGCTACCATGGCGAGGTGCCTAAACTGATCGATCACGAGGCGCGCCGTGCTGAGATCGCCGAGGCGTTGTGGCGGATCGTGGTGCGCGAGGGTGTGTCGGCCGTGTCGATCCGCGACGTGGCCGCCGAGGCCGGCATCTCCACCGGCTCGTTGCGCCACGTGTTCGCCGACAGGAGTGAACTCCTGGTGTATTCGATGGACCTGATCCATCAGCGCGTCGGACACCGGATCGCCGCGCTGCCGCAGGCGGGGACCCCTGCCGAGCAGGCGATGGCCGCGCTTGCGGAGGTGCTCCCACTCGACGATCGCCGCACCGTGGAGATGCGGGTGAATCTGGCGCTCGTCACCGACGCGGTGTCGGATCCGGCGCTGGCGCGCGCGGCGCTGTCGGCACATCACGGGTTGCGCAGCCTCTGTCGGGTCGTGCTGAACCGACTCGCCGATGCCGGGCTGGTCGCCGACGGTCGGGATCTCGACGTCGAAGCGGCACGGCTCCACGCCGTCATCGACGGCATCGCGTTCCACCTCGTCCTCGGCGACAACGACTCCCCGGGCACCGCGTCGGCGATCGTCGAACACCACCTGCGCGATCTCGCGCACTGACGCTGGGTGCGCCAGAGCGAGTCCCGCATCGTCGTGCCAGGTCATCGCCGGTTCCATCGGTGTCGTAATCCGCCTGGGAGGACTACTATCTGCAGCCATGTCGGGCTCGTGGCCTCTGGTCGAGCGGGAGAAGGAGTTCGGCGTCATCGCCGCCGCGCTCCGCGGCGAGACCGCCGGGTGTGGCGTCGTGCTGACCGGCGACTCCGGTGTCGGGAAGACGACGCTCGCGCGCCACGTCACCGCCGACCTCGACTCGGGGGTCCGATGGGTCGCGGGTACCGAGTCCGCGCGCAGCATCCCGCTCGGGGTGTTCGCGCATCTGGTCGGCCCGGCGACCACCAGTGACCCCGTCACTTATCTCGCCGCGGCACGTGAATCCCTGCTCGCCGACGGCCACGTGATCATCGGGGTCGACGACGCGCACCTGCTCGACGAGTTGTCGGCGACGCTGCTCCACCAACTCGCGATCGACCGGGCCGTGCACATCGTGGCCACCGTCCGCAGCGGGGAGTCGGTACCCGACGCCGTCACGTCGCTCTGGAAAGACAATCACCTCATCCGGATCACGTTGTCGCCGTTCAGCAAACCGCAGAGTGTCGATCTCATCGAGTCGGTGCTGGGCGGGCAGTTGGAGGGATTGTCGGCGGATCTGATGTGGGACGCCTCGGGCGGCAACGCACTCTTCCTGCGGCATCTGGTCGAGGGGGCCCGCGAAGCCGGCACCCTCCGCCAGGTCAACGGCGTCTGGCAGTTGCGCGGTCGGACCGCGATCACCTCGGAGCTGGCATCGCTGCTGGAGAGTCGCGTCGATCAGCTCGACGGTCCGGTCCTCGAGGTGCTCAAGTACCTGACGCTCTGCGAGCCCCTCGACATCGAGGTGCTCGGTGAACTGGTGGGCGACGAGGCGGTCGAGGAGGCCGAGATCGCCGGACTGGTGCGGATCGTCCGGGACGGGCGGACGTTGAACGTCCGCTACAACCATCCGCTCTTCGGCGAGGTGATCCGCCGCCGGCTGGGTATCGCGTCGTCCCGACGCCTGCGTGGACGTCTGGTGACCGCGTTGCGGTCGCGCACCCAGGACAGTCCGGCCCAACGCATCCGACTCGCCGACCTCGCGTTGGAGAGCGATGTCGCCGTCGATCGGGGGCTGATGGCAGCGGCGGCGCGAGATGCCCTGATGTTGGCGAACATCCCGATGGGGGAGCGGTTCGCCCGGGCGGCCGTCGACGAGGGCGGCGGACTCGATGCCGCCGATCTCCTCGCCCGGGCGTTGATGTGGCAGGGGCAGGCAGCCGAGGCCGATGCGGTGCTGGCCGGCTTCACCCCGGACTTGCTCGACGGTCCGTCACTGGTCCGGTGGGGACTGCAGCGGATCGGCAACCTCTTCTGGGCACTCGGTGAGTCCGAGCGCGCCGATGCGGTACTCGAACAGGTCCAGGGCGCGGTGACCGATCCGGACCTCGAGCTGATCGTCGCGGGAATCGCCTCGGCGTGCGCATTGTTCGAGAATCGGCTCGACGAGGCGATCGCGGTGTCCGACCGGGTGCTGACCGCGTCGGCACCGTTGCCGTGGGCGGTCGTCTGGGCGGTGTTCGGCGGCAGTCTGTCCCGCGCGCTGGCCGGTCGAGGTGACGAGGTCGCGGCACTGGCCGAACGTGCGCAGGTGGCCGCCGCGATCACCGACGGTCTGTTGCGCTTCCCTACCGCGCTCGGCGAGATCCTCGCCCTCACCCTGACCGGATGCCTGGACGCCGCAGCCGAGCACGCCGAGCGCTACGTCAAGTTCTCCTCCGCCGGTCAGTATCTCGCGTGGGCGATGGCAGGCATCCTGATCTCGGCCGTCGACCTGGCCCGCGGCGACCTGCTCTCCGTGTCGCGGCGGATGGAACAGACCCTCGCCACCCTCGACAGCGACCAGGTCGCGGCGTCGTGGAACTACCCCGCCCACATCTACCTCGTCCAGGCGCATGCGGCACTCGGGCGGCCGGATGCCGCCGCCGACGCGCTGACCAAGGCCCGCGCACGGTACGGCAGGCAGGTCGCGGTCTTCGGGCCGATGCTCGAGATCGCCGTGTCGTGGCAGCAGGCATCTGCGGGGATGGTCACGGCTGCAGTTGAATCCGCGCACGGAGCCGCCGCGGCGGCGCGATCGTCGGGTCAGTTCGCAGTCGAGGCCGAGGCGCTGCACACCGCGGCCCGCTTCGGGGACGGGTCGGTTGCCGGGCGTCTGCACGAGCTGGCCGGTGAGCTCGACGGCCCGATCGTCGCCGCGTACGCGCGTCACGCCCGCGCGGTGGCCGACCACGACGCCGACGAGTTGGACGCGTGCGCAGCCGAATTCGAGGCGCTGGGCGTGCGCCTGTCGGCAGCCGACGCCGCCGCAGCCGCGGGGTCGGTGCACGACGCCGCGGGCGTACGGTCGGCGACCGTCGCATCGGCGGCGGTGGCCAACCGACTCGCGGCCGAGTGCGGTGGACTGCGCACGCCTGCGCTGGTCGAGGCCGCGCAGCCGCTCCCGCTGACCTCACGGGAGCGTGAGATCGCGACGCTGGTCGCGGCGGGATTGTCGAACAAGGAGATCGCCCGGCGACTCACCGTCTCCGTGCGCACCGTGGAGGGGCACATCTACCGTGCCTGCACCAAACTCGACGTCACCGACCGCGCCGAGATCGCCGCACTGTTGCTCAAGGACGGGTGAGGCCGCGCCGGTTCACGTGTGGATGGCGGGCCCGACCTTCAGCGAGAACCCGGGGACGTCGGTGAGCGGGAGCGTCGCCTCGTAGGTCCGGTCGTATCCCGTCGCGCTGATCCGCCAGCCGTCGGCGGTCTTGCGGTAGCGGTCGGCGTAGAACGCGGCGCCGAACAGCATGAACGAGAAGTCGGGGACGATGACCCGGTCCTGGAGATACCAGCGTCCGGTCGCCTCGTCGCCTTCGACGTCGATCTCCGGATGATCGACGCGATGCTCGGTGATCACGCCCGGCCCGACGGAACCGCGCATGAAGTCGACGAGGGTGTCACGGTCGGTGAAGCTCAGACTCGAGCCGTAGTCGCCGGTGACGTCCGGGGTGAGTGTCTCGGCGAAGAGGTCCCACTGCTTGGTGTCCAGCGTGCGCAGGTAGCGGTACTTGAGCGCCTTGATGGCGGCGACGTCGTCCATGGCGTCAACCTCTACCGTCTCCGGCGTTGTCCGGCGGGTGATTCGGCCGATGCGATGCGGCGGCTGCCCCACCCGGTCGGCCGGGCAGGGCCGACCGGGCTGGGTCGATCGTGGGCGGGCCGGCTCAGTCCTTCTTGCGGGTGCCGGGGAGCACGCCAGCGTCGATGATGGCCTTCACCACCGGCCGCGTACGCGAGAGCAGGTCGTCGACACCGTCGCCCGACCATGCGGGGGCGGATGCGGCGTCGGTCGCGGCCTCGATCTCGTCGTGAAGCCGTGCGCCGGCGTCGGTCAACGCGTGCCCGGAGTCGGTGGTCTCCACCAGGCCGCGGTCGACGAGCCGCGCCACCGAGGCATCCCACTCCTCGTCGGACCAGCCGCGGGTCAGCTGCACCAGTCGACGACCGAGCAGACGGCGGCGGATCGTCGGGTCGGGGTGCTCGGCCTCATGGAAGACCACGGCGTCGATCGCGTCGAGACCGTTGATGACCAGAGCCGCGATGTGGTTGTCGCCGCGCCATTCCCGGAGCACCGCGATGCGGTACCAGAGCGCGACCCGCGGGGAGTCGGGCACCGCGGCGTCACGCCACGCCGCGGCCAGCGGACGACCGCTGAACGAGAGCGACTCGCCCAGGGCAGAGTACTCGTCGGCCAGTCCCGAGAGCTCGTCGTCGGAGAAGCGATCACCCAGGATCTCTGCCAACGAGTCGTCGAGCATGGTGTCGCGCCGGGCGGTCACCGCGTCGAGACCGGCGGCCAGTGAGCGTTCCCACGCGCCCACGACCAGGTCGGGACGGAAGTTGTAGAAGGTGGCCACGACGAGGTGCGGTGAGGTACTCGCCAGCGGCGCCCCGCGTGCGCCGACGTAGAAGGCGTGCGGATCGAGCCCGGTGTCGGTCTGGGCAGCCTTGAGGCGAGGATTGAAGTACGAGAACACGTGGAACGGCTCGAGCGTCTCGTAAGCGGTGCGGGCCGCGGCGGCGCCTGCGGTGTCGGTGCTCGGGGTGGCGGTCATGTCCTCCACCCTCACGGCGGTGGGTGGGGATGTCAACGCTGCCGGTCGATCTCGGACACGTCACACCAGCGTGTGGCGCTCAGAGCTCAGAGGTCGTCGGACCGGTCCGAGTCGGGCTCCGGCGACGACCTGCGTCGGGAACGGTCGCGGTTGTCGCCGAGCGCGAGGCTGCCCCAGATCGCGTTGCCGAAACGAGCGGTGTCGATGTCCCCGGTGTCGGTGGTGGGCGGGTCCTCGCGGCCGCGACGCCAGCCGCCCTTCATCGGCGGCGCCTCACCGAAGTGGTCGGCCTCGCCGGACCCGTAGTAGGCGACGAGGACCGCACCGATGACGGCGCCGATGAACCCGACGACCGCGAGCCAGCCGAGACCCGGCTTGGCCGTGTCACCCAGGAAGAGCACGCCGACCAGGCTGGGGCCGGCCGTCTCTCCGACGACCAGCACCGCGGTGACGCCGTTGACGGCACCCAGTTGCAGCGCGACCGTCTGAACGTAGAAGCCGACAGCGCCGGCGATGGCGATGGTCCACGCAGCCGGGTCGGTGATCAGCGTGAGCGGCTCGAACGGCTGGACACCGCGCAGGATGCGGACGGCGATCGCGATGACGCCGAACAGGAGTCCGGCGGCCGCACCGCCGGCGATTGCGCCGGCCGGGCCGAGTCGGTAGACCGCCAGCAGCGAGAGACCCGCGAGGACTACCGTCGCCAGGAACAGACCCCAGTGGAGGTCGCTGTCCTCGCCGCCGCCGGTGTGGTGGGCAGACGAGAACCCGAGCAGGCACAGGGACAAGACGACCAGCCAGATCGCGATCCAGTCGCGGGTGTGCAGCGCGATGTTGAGCATGATCGTGCCCAGCAGGGCGGTGACCACGAGGTTGGCCGAGACGATGGTCTGCGAGAGGAACAGCGGCAGGAAGCGGGCCGCCAGCGCGCCACCGGCGAAGCCGATGATCACCATCAGCGTGCCGAGGATGAATGCGGGATCGGCGAAGGTCGACAGCGTCGACTGGAGCGACGGGCTGCTACCGGGAATCGGCTCGTCGGCACCGTGGTCGCGCTCCTCCTGCGCGACCCGTCGTGCACCGAGCGCACGCAGCACCGTCGACATGCCGTACGCGACGGCAGCCAGACAAGCGGCGATCACGCCGATCAGGAACATCAACAACCTCCGCGGTCCGTCACGCCCCTGGTGGATACGCCCGCACGGGCGTCCTCATCGGAGACATGACGGGTGGACGGGCCTCGCGGCCCCGGACACCGACTTTTCTCAAACTCCTCTCAGAAACGTACGCCGGGGGTACGACTATTCCGTACCCGGGCGGTGACGCTCCGGTGACGCTCGCCGTCCGGTCGGCACCCCGACCGGATGACACTGCTGCTCCGGACGAGACTGCTGCCCCGGACGACACAGCGCCCCGCGGCAGCACGCGGGGGCGGAGCGTCCTGCGGTTCCCTCTACACTCGCTTCGGTGAGCCGTCTCGACCGTCACCACGTACTGATCACCTTCGGCCGCTCGTTCCTCACCCTCGATCTCGCCCGACAGTTGTCGGCTGCGGGACACCGGGTCACCCTCGTCGACAGCATCCCGATCGGCGTCGGGCGCCTGTCCCGCGCCACGTCGGCCTTCTACAAGGTGCCGCCCCCGAAGTTCCAGCCGCGCGCCTACGCTCGCGAGCTGGCGCGGATCGTTCGTGAGCAGAACATCGACCTGGTCATCCCCATCCACGAGGAGACCGACATCCTGGCGATGATGGTCGACGAGTTCCCCGACTCCTGCAAGCTGTTTTTGTCGGACTTCGAGACCGAGAACCGGCTGCACAACAAGTTCGAGTTCTCCGAGCTGCTGACCGAGCGGGGCATCCCGTCGCTCAAGTATTCGCGGGTCGCCGGTCCGGCCGACCTGGCGAAGCTCGACTTCTCGGCGCCGTTCGCCATGAAAGAGGTCTACTCGCGCGGTTCGCAGAAGGTCCATAAGGTCACGCCCGGTGATGATCTGGGCTGGCTGACCTTCGACGAGGGCAACCCGTGGCTGGCCCAGGAATGGGTCGGCGGGGACAAGTACTGCTCGTACTCGGTCTGCCACGAGGGGCGCATCTACGCACACGCCACCTACCCGGTGCGCTACGCCATCGGTGGGAGTTCGTGCCTGACCTTCCAGTCGGTGCAGCACCAGGGCATCCTCGACTGGGTCACCGACTTCGTGAAGGACCAGAACTTCACCGGCCAGGTCGGTTTCGACTTCATCGAGGACCCCGAGCGCGGGCTGTTCTGCATCGAGTGCAACCCTCGCGCCACCAGCGGGATCATGATGTTCCGACCAGAGGACGGCATCGACCGGGCGTTCTTCGCGGAGAACGACGAGATCATCGAGCCCGATCCGGACACCGACCGGATGATCGGCGTCGGCATGATGCTGTACGGCTGGCGACGGTCCGCGGTGCCGGATCGATCACTGAGTCGGTTCGCGCAGCTGCGCGCGTTCGCACGCGAGTTCCGCGCCGCCGACGACGTCATCACCCACAAGGGTGACCAGAAGCCGGCCTGGCTGCTGCCGGTGGCCTACGCGGGCATCCTCCGCAGTTGTGTGAGGTACCGCGTCGGCCTGGCCGAGGGCTTCATGCACGACCACGAGTGGGACGGCACCCGTATCTGACGTGCGGCGGAGTCCGACTCCGAGGCGGTTCTCCGGCCCCGCTCTTCGCTGGTGCGCTGGCCGTAATCGCCTGTCGGCCGCAGATGTCGCGGCGGTACGATATCGGACATCGCGGACCCGCCTGCGGTCAGGAGAGCGCGATCGTCTCGAGGAGTCGTCGAATGAAGCGTCGTATCTCACTGGTCCTGGCCGCCACTGCGTCTGTCGTGGTCGTCGGCGGAGCGCTGGCGCCGGTCGCGTCCGCCGCGCCGATCCAGCCGACCAAGGCCTTCTCGATCTGCGTCAACGTGCCGCTGGGCTCGTCCAACATCTCGTTCTGCTTCCCGTGACCGACGCGGTCGGCTGAGCCGGCCGAGACCGCGCCGTCAGGATCCGTACCGCGATCCGCTGTGGGTGCTTCGATCGGCGCGGTACGCTCTCCGTCGTGAGACGAAATCGAGAAATCATCTCAACCGTCGACGGCGGTCATTGTGCTGCCGAGACCGCCGTCGACGGGGTGACTCGTCGTCCCGAGCATCCATCGGCCTATCGATGGCCACTGCCCACCGACTCCCCACATCGCCGACTCCGCGACCGCGTGCTGCGGCACACCGGTGTCGACCTCATGCCCTCGGACCGGGTCGCCGACCGGTACGGCGAACTCCTGACCACCGGCGATCCCGTCGCCGAGCGGTTCGTCGCCGAGATCTATCACGGTGACCTCGGACCGGTTGCCGGGCGGGCGATGCTCGAACGCGCGCTCGACGAGGGGATCGAGGCCGTCCCGGACGCCCCCGAGTCGATGCGGGCACTGGTCGCGGACTTCGACACCCTGCCCGACTGGGCCGACCCCGAACTCATCGAGGCGGGGGCCGCGGTCTGGCGACGGTGGGGCTATGCGCTCGGCGGCGTCGGCAACGCTGGCACGATGGACACCTACACGGAAGGCTCGCTGGCCGTTCCGCTCTCGCTGTCGGGCGGCTATGCGGGAGAGCGGGCGCTGCACCGGTACCTCGAGACGAGTCGATGGTGGATCGAGGTGTCGCGGCCCGGCGCCATCACCCGACGCGGGAGTCGGGCACGCGCGATCACCATGCACGTCCGGGTCATGCACGTCTCGGTGCGCGCCGGGGTCCGCTCGCACGGCGAATGGGACGACGAGCGCTGGGGTCTGCCGATCAGTCAGTCGGAGATGATGTTGACGCTCCTGGGTGGCAGCGTCGGCCCGGCGCTCGGTCTGTACGGTCTCGGGATCGTCACATCCAAAGCCGAGATCGAGGCATCGCTGCACTTCAACCGATACCTCGGATACCTGTTGGGCGTCCGCGTCGATGACATCTACCCGTCGACCATCGCCGACGGTCTGCGCCTGCTCTACCTCTTCGACGCCTCGCGGTCCCACGACTCCGGACCCGTCGGTGCAGAACTGGTGGAGTCCTTCGTCCCGGGCTTTGCCCCGCGTGGCGACGCCGGGTTGCGGGACCGACTCCGCGCGCACTTCCACCTCCATCTGCAATCGGGGTACGCGCGGCTGTTCATGCTCCCGTGGAACCGTCGGCGCTACCGGGTGCCGGTCGGCTGGTTCGGCGTCGGACTCCTGATGGCCCAGTTGCCGATCCGCATCCTGGCCGAGATCGGGCGTCGGCTCGTGCCAGGTGTCGACGAGCGACTTCAGCAGTCGTCGGTGCGGCGCTGGGAGCGGTGGCACGAGTGGCAGTCGGAGCGTCCGGCGGAGTTCGACGTCTCCGCCGGATTGCGTCGCTGACCTCGTCGGAGACGGGTAGGTGGGCCGGGGCGCGTACTCGAGCGGACCGAGCCGGCGCCCGGTGATTGCGACTGGGCGCGCGATCCGGACCGTCGGCGCGCTACCGTCGAAGCCAGCGTCGTCCGGTCGGATGACGCGGTTTCCTCGGATCGGGGCAGGAGGAGCGGCGTGCCGAACACTCGTCGGGTCGATGAGGCGCGTCCGCGTGCCCCCCGACCCGCGCGCAGCACCCGCAACCGTCCGACCGACTCCCAACTGCTCGATGCCGCGCGGTCGGTGATCGCCGACGTCGGTGCCGAACGCGCGACGATGGACATGATCGCCGAGCGCGGCGACACCTCGCGGGTCACGTTGTACGCGCACTTCGGGTCGCGGGATGCGCTCGTGGAGCGGGTCATCGACCGCGAGATGGCCGAGTTCACCGGCTGGATGTTCGCCGCATACGACGACAGCACCGACATGACCCACGGGGCGCGCGCCCGGCACGCGGTCGAGTCGCTGTTCGCCTACGCCCGTCGGCATCCCGAGGGACTGCGTGTCCTGCTCGGGCACCGACACGAGAACGACGATCCCGGCCGGCGGCTCTACCAGGCGCTCGAGCCGAGGATCGCAGCACGCCTGCGGGAGAACTACGCGGTCGGCGGGGCGCACATCGGAGCGAGCGCGGACACCATGTCGTCGCTGCTGCTGGGCATCAGCCTCGATGTCGCGTACCGCGCCATCATCGTCGACGGCGCCGACATCGACGCGGCCTGCGACCTCGCGATGACCGCGACCCTCGCGGTGTTGCGCGATGTACGCTCCGATCAACTCCTGGCGATCGACGAGTCACTCGGTCGTCGCGGGTGACACTGTTCGGCGGGGTCGACTAGGCGGGGTCGACCAGGCGGGGCGGAATAGATCGCGGGGTCGGTCCGTTGACCACACCGACGGCTTCCGATCCGATGCCCCGGGTCCCACCCTTTCGCCGCTTCGAGCGGCCAGTTGCCGAGAGGCGCAACGGCGGAAGACGTCGCCGACAGCGATTTCCGGTCCGATGCCCCGGGCCCCACCCCTTTCGCCGCTGCGAGCGGCCTGCTGCCGAGAGGCGCAACGGCGGGGATCGTTGAAGGAACCCGGACGGGCCGTCGCGGAGAACATCCGTGACGGCCCGTTTCCTGTTTGTGAGGTCTCTGGTGTCGGGCGCTCTCGGGCCCACGCCCGGCCCCGCCCGACCTGGCCCCCGACCCGGTCCGGCCCCCGACCACAATCTGCCCTCTAGCTGACCGTCGTGTGCGATATCCACGCGGCCGCGCGGTGGACGGCAGGTTTTGGTCACCCGAGATCTGCCCCGGGCCGCCCGAGATCAGCCTGACGTGCGGTAGCGGATGCCAATACGGTCGTGGGTTCTCGCTGACGGGTGGATTTCGGTGGTGGCCGGGTGGTTTTCGGATCGCACCCCCGGCCTCCTGCGCTCTCGGCTCGGCCGGCAGGACCCTCGCCACAATCTGCCCTCCAGCCGACCGTCGCGTGCAATATCCACGCGCCCACCCGCTCGACGGCAGATTTTCGTCACCGTCGACCGCACATCGTCCAGCGACCCCGACCACCGCACCCGACCGCACCCACCGGCGCCCCACCCCGACCGATCCGCCCGACACCTCTCGAGAACCGACCACCTCGACGGCTGCGTCTCCGTACTCTGACGCTGTGACCTCGACCGACACCCGCGAACAGACCGCACCCGACCGCGCGCCGGTCGTGCTGGGCAGCCTGATCCTGGTGGCCGGGGTCGCCAACATCAACCTGGCCGTCGCCAACGTCGCACTCCCCGACATCGGGAAGGCGTTCGACGCCAGTTCCACCCAGCTCAACCTGGTGGCGGTCGGCTACTCGCTCGGTCTCGCGGCATCGGTGCTCTATCTGGGCGCGCTCGGGGATCGCCACGGCCGCAAGCGGATGCTCTTGTACGGCATGGCGCTGAGCATCCCGGCGTCGATCGTCGCGGGCATCGCGCCGGACATCTACACACTGATGGGTGCGCGGGTCGTCGGTGGCCTCGCCGCAGGACTCGCTTTCCCGACGACGCTGGCCATGATCACCGCTCTCTGGTCGGGCCCGGGGCGCACCAAGGCGATCGCGGCGTGGTCGGCATTCGGCGGCGCGATCTCGGCGCTCGGACCGGTGATGTCCGGCGGACTGCTCGAGGTCTTCCACTGGAACGCCGTCTTCCTGGTCACCCTGCCCCTGGCGGTGCTCGCGCTCGTCCTCGCCTGGAAGCTGGTCCCGAAGGACACCGGCGACGAGCGAGCGGTGGTCGACAACCTGGGTGGTGTGCTGTCGGTTCTGCTGGTCGGCGCGCTCGTCCTCGCCATCAACTTCGTACCGCTCGACGGTTCGCGGACCAAGGTGATCGTGCTCGGCGCGATCGCCCTGCTCGCCGGCATCGGATTCGTGTGGCGACAGTTGCGGGTCCGCGTCCCGCTCTTCGATCTCCGGGTCGCGCGGCGCCGCACCTTCTGGGTCGCGGCGGTCGGCGGCATCATCGTGTTCGGCACGTTGATGGGCGCGATGTTCATCGGGCAGCAATACCTGCAGAACGTCCTCGGGTATTCGACGCTGGAGGCGGGCGCGACCATCTTGCCGGCCGCCCTTGCGATGATCGTGGTGGCGCCGCAGTCGGCGAAGCTCGTCGAGGCCCGCGGGTCCCGGTTCACCTTGCTCGTCGGGTATTTCTGGATCGTCGCCGGGCTCGCCCTCGCAGTGCTGACGTGGCATCGCGAGGCACATGCGTGGCAGGTCATCGTCGTCTATCTGTTGGTGGGGATGGGTGTGGGGTTCGCGGGCACGCCTGCATCCCGGTCGTTGACGGGCTCGGTGCCGGTGGAGCGGGCCGGGATGGCTTCCGGGATGTCCGACCTGCAGCGGGATCTCGGTGGCGCGATCATGCAGTCGATGCTCGGCGCGATCCTGACCGCGGGATACGCGAAGGCGCTGACCCAGACGATCCAGTCGTCGCCCGACGCCGACCACGTGAGTCAGCAGGCCGCCGATGCGCTCACCAAGTCGTTCTCGAGCGCGGAGGTCCTCGCGCAGCGCTATCCGCAGTACTCCGCCCAGATCATCGATGCCGCGCGGGATGCGTTCGTGCACGGTGATTCCCGTGCTTACGCGGCCGCGATCGGAGTCGTCGTCGCCGGGGCCGTGCTCGTCGCGCTGTGTTACCCGAACGCGGAGAAGGAACGGGCCGCGATGCGTGCGTACGCCGGCGAGCGTCTGTCCGGTTAGTCCGGCGCCCTCCCCGGTAGTCCGGCACCGTCCCGTCCTGCGGTGCTGCTCGGTCTGTGCCACGATCGATCCGGGGGTGCGTACCGCGGGGTGTGGTGTGGGCGACGGACGATGGCGGGGTGAGTGGACATGCGGGTGGTCGTGGTGTTGTACGGCAGCCGTGGCGACATCCAACCGGGCCTCTGTGTCGCCCTGGCGTTGCAGGAGCGAGGCCACGAGGTGGTCGTCGCGGTGCCGCCCAACCTCGCCGGATTCGCCCGGACCGTCGGTGTCGTCACGGTGCTGCCACTCGGCCTCGACACCGGTTCGGCCTGGTCGTCGGACGCCGCGTCTGCGTCGATGCGTCGCCGTAACCCGTTGGCGCGACTACGTTTCGCTCTCTCGACGGTCCGTGCAGGATTCGCTGCGTTCGACGATGCGCTGGTCGGGTTGCTGATCGGCGAGAGCCCGGCTGCCGGTGACCCGGACCTTCTCGTCGTCGGACCGCTCTGTCAGGAACGCGGCGTCGCGAGTGCGGAGGCCCTGGGCATCCCGGTGGTCGTGCTGCGATACGGACCGATGTCGGAGAACGGCACCGTCGGTGCGGCCCCGGGCCTCACCGACGGGTGGTCGGCCGCGTGGAAGCGTCGATCCTGGCGGGTCGCCGACCGTCTGACGTGGTGGGCGACGGGATGGAACGAGAACTCCTTTCGGCATCGCATCGGCGTCCCACGGGCGCGCGGTCCGCTACCGCAGAGGTTGCGCCGCAACGGTGTGCTGCAGATCCAGGCTTACGACCCGGCGATCGTGCCGACCCTCACCGATGAATGGGGACCCGACAAGCCGGTGGTCGGTTTTCTCGACCTGCCGCCGGGCGCGCGGGTCGGGCTCGCCGAGACCCGGCCGGACGATCCATCGCTGACCGCGTGGTTGGCCGCCGGTGAGGCGCCGGTGTTCGTGTCCTTCGGCAGCATGCCGTTGACCGATCCGGACGAGGTGATCGCCCGGTTCGCCGAAGCCGGCCGGCGTGGCGGGGTCCGATTGCTGATGGCGATCGGCGACCATCGTGGGCCGGATCGCGAGCGACCGTGGGTGCACCACCTCGGTGCTGCCGACCACGCGGCGGTGCTGCCGCTGTGTCGGGCGGCGATCCATCACGGTGGAGCGGGTACCACGGCCGCGACGCTCCGCGCGGGCTTGCCGACCCTCGTCTGCGCCGTCACCGCGGATCAGCCCTTCTGGGGGCAACGCGTCCGCGACCTCGGCGTCGGCGGCTCCCGACGTCTGCGCTCGATCACCGTCGACGAGATCATCGGCGGGCTACGGGTGCTGCTGAAATCGGAGACACGTTCAGCTGCAAACGAACTCGCCGCGACGATGGTGCCGCCGGAGAAGGCAGTGGCCCGGGTGGCGGGCCTGATCGAGGCGAGCCTGCCGGGGGAGTAGCTCTCAGCCGAACGCCGCCGCGACGTCGGCGGCACGGTGGAGTTGGTCGATGTCCGAACTGGTCGGGATGAGTTGGACCTCGTCGGTGCCGATGTCGGCGAACCGACCGAGTACCTCCTCGAGTTCCTTCTCGGTGCCCGCCCATCCCGTGGTGGGCGCGATGGCGTCGACGAACTCGGACGGGATCCAGTTCATGTAGTGGTGCAGGTGCCGTGTCACCTGAGCGCGGGGTGCGTCGCCGGAGCCCAGCGCGAACCAGAACGACGTCGCCAGATGCGGTGCCGGCCGACCGGCGTCCGCCCATGAATCGCGGGCGATGTCGAAGAGCTCGGCCTGCTTGGTCGTGTCGAGATCGAGTGTCACCCCGGCCACACCGTCGGCCCATCCGGCAGCGCTGCGGATGGTCTTGGGTCCTGTTGTGCCGACGTGGATCTCCGGTCCACCCCGCTGATGCGGGGCGGGGCCGACGGGTAACACGGACTCGGTGAGTTTCTCGCCGCCCCAGACACGGCGGAGGAGTTGCGCGCGCTCGGCCAGCTGGCGCATGGTCTGGGTCGACGGGTCCGCGCCGACGGCTTCGTAGTCCTCGTGGCGGCCGCCGATCCCCAGACCCACGGTCAGTCGTCCGCCCGACAGCTGATCGCCGGTGGCCAGTGACTTCGCGAGCATCACGGGGTCGTGCAGCTGGGGCACCACGACGGTCATCACGAGCCGGACCCGTTCGGTCCAGGCTGCGGCGGCGCCGAGGAAGGTCAGACATTCGGGATTGTCGAAGGCTATGCGCTCGCCCCAGCACAGCGAGGAGAACGGTCCGGAGTCGATGGTGGTGGCCCATGAACGCAGGATCTCGGCGTCGAGATCCGGCTCCATCACGGGCATCGTCATCCCGATGCGCATCAGCGTGATTCTGGCAGAGTGGGTGACCCGGTGACCGCCGAATCGTCCGAGTGTGACGAGACGGTGTGACTAGTGACTGTGACGGGAGACCGTGATGAGACCTTGTGACGCGAGAGCGGGCGGGCGCCGGCAACGATCGGTGTCGGGCGATCAGGTCCGGTCGCTGCGACCCAGGAGATCGCGGACGCGCTCGTCGGTGAGCTGGTCGAACTCGTCGTAGGCCGCCCCGACCGCCTGGAAAGACGCGGGTGTACTCGGACAGACGACCGCATCGGCATCCTCGGCGAACCGACTCTCGACATCCGGTGGCCCGACGGCGGCGGCCACCACGACAGTGCCGGCGCCCAGCGATCGCAGTGCCCGGACCGCCGCGTGCATCGTCGCTCCGGTGGCGATCCCGTCGTCGACGACGATGACCGTCTTGCCGTCGACCGGGACCGCACCCCGTTCTCCGCGGTAGGCCTCGGTACGCCGGCGCACCTCGACGAGTTCTCGTTCGGTCGCGGATGCGAGGTCGGCGTCGGTCATGCCGGTACCGGCGATCACGTCGTCGTTGCGCACCACCGCGCCGTCACCCGTGACGGCACCCGCCGCCAGTTCCGGCTGGCCGGGTACGCCGACCTTGCGCACTAGGACGATGTCGAGCGGGGCATCCAGGTATTCGGCGACCACCGCTGCGACCGGGACGCCGCCCCGGGGGAGCGCGACGACCACGAGATCGTGCCCGCGGTAGTCTTCCAGCCGCTCGGCGATCAATCGTCCGGCATGGACACGATCCCGATAGGTGCGTCCCGCAAAGATGTGGCGACTCATGGTGACCTCGCATTCGACCGGCCGTCCCGGCCTCAGCGCCGGTGTACCCGCGAGCGTGGTCGGCAAACGTGATCGGACGCCGCGGGTCGGACAGCTCGATGACACCGAGTGGCCCGACCTCCATTGTCGGACCACTCGGCGCGGATGTCACGCGACTGTCGTCATGCGGTCTGCAATGCGCGCAGGCAGTAACCGAGCGAATTCGGTTCGGTGAACGACCATTTCGTCAGATCATCGGGGCAGCTGACGGATTCGTCGGATCGGGTGACCGCCTCGGCGACGACCGTAGTCGATGCGGGTGTCGCAGCGCAGTCGATATTGCGGTAGTCGATGAGTTCACCACCCGGCAACGGGATCTGATAGCAGTCACCGTTCACGAAATTCGGTGTCATGCAGAGCTTCCGGGGATCTCCAGGGAAGGAGAGCGACGCCGAGTTCTCGCCCGCGCAGACGGCATCGGTCGTCACCGCGGAAGCGGCATAGAACGTGAGACCGTCGGACGAGTCGCAGCCCGTCTTGCTCGCGCGCACCTTGCCCTGGTCGTCGGCCTCGTCTCCGATCGTCAGGCACTCGCCGACCGCGATGTCGGAGGTCTTCTCGACGGGTGAGTCGCCCAGGGAGAAGGACGCGCTGCACGCGGTGACCGCGGCTACGCCGAAACAGGCCAGCAGCATCGCTGTTCGGCGCGCCAGGCGCCAGCCGGGCCGTTGTGCTCGTGTCGAGACGTCGGCGATGTAGGTGATCTCGGGCCGGGTGGTCGAGTCGTGGAAGGTCATGACGGGTCCTCTCGAAGGCAGATAGACGCGATGGTCGGGTTGGGATGTTCGCTTCGAGAAGAGGATGTGGCCGTCGGCTTGCGACCGACTTGGCCTCCACTTGGCGCACGGTCGCGATCGGCTCACGGCCGAACTCTGTCCGCGATGCCAGGGCCTGGTGTCCGTCGAACGATCGACACCGACGGTGGTCCACGCGCAATGGCCTATCTTCGGTGCTCATGAGCGTTGTCGCGGAAGCCCTCGCGGATCTCGCCAGGCGGTATCAGCGGATGCACACCATCATGGCTGCGGCGGACGAAGGGCGGGTCGCAGAAGCCTTGACCGCGGCCACCCCGCATGTGAGCGTCTCGCCGCTGGCCGTGTGGGCGCAACTCGCGTTGATCGGTGACGCGGTGGGCGCGCGATCCGGAGAGGTCGCGCCGGCGACGTCGGATGCCGCCGAACTGGTTCGCGGGGTGCTCGCGCATCCGCACCCGGCATGCACGGTCGGCGCCACGATCTGGTTGCCGTTCCGGAGTGTCGACGACAGGCAACGCCTGGAGATGCTTGCCGACTCACTCCGGGAACAGGGTCACTGGGCGGGGCCGGGGATGCCCCGACTCGAAGATCTCGACGCCTGGACGGCCGATCACACCGGCGGAGCGATCGGACAGTTCCCGGTGGACTTGGCGCCGGGCCTGTTTCACATACCGTCGGATTGGGAAACAGGCGGCGCCGAACCCGACTCGACGCCGGGGCTGGTCACCGCCATCGCCTTCCAGACGGGAGGCCACTGGCCGGCGCCGCTCGAGGTGGTCCCGGCCGGAGAGCTGGCTGCGCCCTGGTCGATCTCGCACGCGCTGCGCGTATCGGGCCCTGAATGTGGACTCGCGTGGGACACCGAGGTCGGCCTGGTCGGCGTGGCCGTCAATCGGAGCGGCAACGGGATGTTCACGGTGTCGGCGATCGCCGATCCGGGGTGTCGCGAGGCCGAGGTCACCGGTGCCGCGACGCGGATCACCCGACGCTTCGCCGCGGGCGAGCGGGTCCTGTTGCGAGGCAACGAACTACCGGTCGGCGACGGAGGCTGGTGGCGGGTCAGCGACAGCCCGCTCTACCGCGGGGGTCTCATGGAGCAGCAACACAACGCGGCGTTGCTGCCGATTTGGCAGTCGATCGACGTCCACGACCTGATGGCCATGGGACTCGGTTACTGGAACGTCATGCAGGAGTCGATGCTGCCGCAACTGGCCGACGCATTCGATCATGCAGTAGCACAGCATGTATCGGTGCTGCGCTTCGACAATCTGGGCTTCGGTGCGGCCGCGGTGGCCGCCGCAGGTGCAGTGCGTGGCGGATGGGTGTCGGCCCTGTACGCCGACCACATCACCGAGCCGGTCGACCTCGGCCCGCTCCCCGCCTTCGACGGCGGCGGCACCTTGGTCGAGCTCGACTTCCGGCACCCGTTCGCGGCCGTGGTCGCCACAGCATCGGAACACGGTGGCAGCTTCTGGCAGGGCCTGCCACTGCACGTCGCATGGGTCGTCGAGGCCGACCCGCAGGTCCCCGACACCCGCCCGAGCGGCTACCTCGAGGACTGGTGAGCCGGACGGACGGAGGCAGCGGAACGACCGCTGGGAAACGACTACCGGGAAACGACTACTGGGAAACGAAGAATGAGAACGACAACGCCCTCCGGGCAGCGGTCGCCGACGATGGTCGGTGGCCTGCTCCGGAGGGCGTTGTCGGCAGGTTGTGCCCGCGGGTGCTACGACACGGGTCGCGACGTGGTGCCCAACTCGATGTCGACGGTGTTGTGTCGACTGGCGAGCACCGTCACCGGTACAGCGGCCGGCTCGTACATGTTCGCCACCAGCGTGAACTGTGCATCGGTCAGTCCCTCGATCCGGTACCGACCGTCGGCGTCGGTGGTGACCGACGCGACGATGGTCTGCTCGGGGCCGATCGCCGACACCGTCGCACCGGCCAGCGGTGATCCGTCGGCGGTCCGCACCGACCCCTGGACTCCGCCGATGGCCAGCAGCACGAGGTCGATCTCGCCGCGACCGGCGGCATCGACGGTCACCAGCTGACTTGTCGGCTGGTACCCGGGTGCCGATGCCGTGACCGCGACGGTGTCGCCGTCGGAGAGACCGGTGATGGAGAACCGGCCCTCGGCGTCGGCCTGCGCCTGGGTGACGACGGCTCCCGACTGGTCGGTGACGATCAGTGCGGCCGCGATCGGACGCTGCGCATCGCGCACCGTCCCGGACAGCGCCGAACCACCGGCGAGGGTGAAATCCCTACGGAACACGAGGTCACCGACCACCGAGACGCTGAGCGCCCGAGGCGAGCGACCGGGTGCGGTGGCGATGACGGTGTAGGTCCCGTCCTCCAGGCCCCGGATCGCGTACGAACCGTCGTCGAGCACGGAGGCGGACCCCGTCTGGCGACCGTGGAGATCGGTGACGGTGACCGCTGCGGTCGGCAGTGGCGATCCGTCGCCGGCAGTGATCCGGCCGGCGATCCGTGGACGATCGAGATCGTCGTGCGCGGCACCGACATTGGTCAGGCTGTGCCGTGCGGTCGGATTCGGCTCGTCGACCAGCTCCGACGGTGCGGCGACCCCGGCGTCGGCGGCGACGGCCGCCAACTCGGCGCCCACCGTCTCGGGCGACTCCGGCAGGCCGTTACGTGAACCGGTGAACAGCGACGCGATCGCGCCCAGGATGCAGCAGATCAGCGCGAACGTGAACGCTGCGGTCAACCCGTCGTGGAACGGGTCGCTGATCAGGTGCGGGAAGAAGTCGAGACCGGTCAGGTGATCGACGCTGGCCTGCGGGAGTCCCTGCAGCGCTTGCCCACCGACCTCTTGGATCGGGTTGTAGCCCAGGAAGGCCGCGAACAGGATTCCGACGGTCGGCAGGTGCGCGATGCCGTTGGCCGCGCCTTCGGGCATGCCGTTGGACGACAAGCCGCTGAACATTGCATCGGGCAGATGCGCGCTCAGGCCGGCGATCATCAGCGAGAAGAACAGACCGATGGAGAGCACCATGGCGGCGTTCTGGAAGGTCGTCATCATGCCGGCGCCCGATCCACGCGACGTCACCGGGAGACTGTTCATCACCTCCGCGCGGTTCGGTGAGGCGAAGAGCCCCATGCCGATTCCGTTGATCAGCATCACCAGGGCGAAGACCCAGTAGCTGAAGTCGACCGGCATCGCGATGAGTGTCGCGAAGGTGCCCGCGGTGATGCCCATGCCGGTGGTGGTGAACCACTTGGTGCCGAGCTTGTCCGACAACGCACCGGAGACAGGCGCGCTGAGGAGGAAGCCGATCGTCATCGGGACCATGTAGATGCCGGCCCACAGCGGGGTCCGGGAATAGTCGTATCCGTGCTGCGGCAACCAGATTCCCTGGAGCCAGATGATCAGGATGAACTGGAGGCCGCCACGACCGATCGAGGCCATCAGGTTGGCGATGTTGCCGAAGGTGAACGAGCGGTTCTTGAACAGTGACAGCTCGAACAGCGGGCTGGCGACCTTGGTCTCGATGAGGACGAAGGCGACGAGGACGATCACACCGCCGATGAGCGCGGCGAGCACCCACGGGTTGCCCCACCCCATGTTGGAGTCGCCGTAGGGCTGGATGCCATAGGTGATGCCCACCAGAATGGCGACGAGCCCCACCGCGAAGGTGATGTTGCCCCACCAGTCCATCTTCGCCTTCCGGCGCTCGCCGGTGTCGTGCAGCTTCAGGTAGGCCCAGATGGTGCCGACCACGCCGAAGGGCACGGACACCAGGAAGATGAAGTGCCACTGGATGGGTGCGAGCACACCGCCGATGAGCAGACCGAGGAACGAACCGGCGATGGCGGCCACACCGTTGATGCCCATCGCCAGGCCGCGCTGGTTGGCGGGGAATGCGTCGGTGAGGATGGCCGACGAGTTGGCCATCAGGAATGCGCCGCCGACGCCCTGGACGATGCGCCAGAAGATCAGCCAGATGGCTGCCTCGGAGCCGTCGAACCAGGTGATCGCCAGGAAGATCGACGAGACCGTGAAGATCGCGAAGCCCATGTTGTACATGCGGGCTCGGCCGAACATGTCGCCGAAACGCCCGAAGCTGACGACCAGGACCGCGGTGACGACGAGGAAGCCCATCATCATCCACAGCAGGTAGCTGGTGTTCTGGGGCTCCAGCGGGTTGAGGTGGATGCCCTTGAAGATGTCAGGCAACGCGATCAGCACGATGGACGAGTTGATCGTGGCGATCAGCATGCCCAGGGTGGTGTTCGACAGCGCGATCCACTTGTAATGCGGACCGAGCTCACTGAGCGATTTCTGCCGCGAGCGTCGGGCCGCCTCCGGGGGAGTGGCCCGATCTGCTTCGGACACTGTCTGATTCGACATCGGTGCCTTTCGGATCAGTGGATTATGAGGTGCGTTCTGAAATGCGGGCTGGTCAGGACGGCGTGCGTACCGCTTCGATGTCGAGGCCGACGGTGGCTGTCCCGCCGATCTGAGCGGCTCCGGTGAGGAGCTTGTCGTCGAAGCTGATGCCGAAGTCGCCGCGCCGCAGGGTTCCGGTCGCACGGAAGCCCGCGCGGTGACCGCCCCACGGATCGTCGACCTCGCCGAGGTAGCTCAACTCCAGTGACACCGGGACCGCGGTGCCCCGGAGGGTCAGTGTGCCCTCGAGCGTCCATGCGTCGTCCGTGGCCGGACGTACCTGCACCGCGCGGAAGTCGGCGACGGGAAACTGTTCGACGTCGAAGAACGCATCCGAACGGAGGTGGTCGTCGCGGGTCCGGTTGTCGGTGTCGATGCTCGCGGTCTTGATCTCGGCGTGCACCGACGAGCGGGTGATGTCGTCGGGAACGACGATCTCTCCGGCGAAGTCGGTGAAACGGCCTCGGATGGTGGAGATCCCGAAGTGCCGCACGCTGATCTCGAGGAGCGAGTGACCCGGGTCGATGGTCCAGTGACCGACCGCCGGCACGGGTGCTCCGCCCGCGTGGGTCGCGGTGATCTCGCCGAGGCTGACCGAACCGGAGCCCGGTACCACGGCCACGCGCGCGGTCGGCTGGTAGCCCTCCGCAGTGATGACCACCGTGTAGGTGCCGGCCGCGAGATCGCCGGATGCGATGGCACCGTTGGCATCAGAGGCGGCGAGCGCCTGCTGCTCACCGGTCTGCGACATCACGGTCATCACGGCATCGTCGAGCGGATGGCCGCTGCTCGTCGCCACGCGGGCGGTGATCGTTCCGCTCATGCCTGCCCCCGTGCTCCGAGGACGAAGTCGTGGGTGACGACCCGTCCCGCCTCGATGATGATCGAATCCGCTACCGGCGCATATCCGTTGGCGATCACGGTGTAGTCACCGGCGGCCAGGTTCGCGAAGAGGTAGCGCCCCGACTCGTCGGTGAGGGTGCTGGCGGCCATCTCGCCGTCGTCGTTGAGCAGGGCGACCTGACTGTGTGCGACCGCGGTGCCCGGGCCGGCGCCGCGATCGGTGCCCACGCCGTCGAACACCACGCCGCCGAGATCGGCAGCGGTGTGCAGGACGACATCGACGGTGGTGCCGGTCGTGCCGCGGACCGTCGCGGTCTCTGCCACGGGATCGCACCCGGCGGCCGTGACGATGACGGTGTAGGTCCCGGTGGTGACCCCGGCGGCCTCCCAGCGGCCCGCTGCGTCGGTGATCGCCGTCGCGGTGACCTCGCCGGTGTGGTCGGCGATCGCGACGGTCGCTGCGCCGACCGCTTCACCGGTGGTCGTGAGGACGGTACCGGTGAGGGCTGCCAGCGACGTGAGGACCACGTCGACGTCGATGGGCGTGGTGCCGACGGTGACCGGCACGGCGGACGGCTCGTGCCCGGCGGCGGAGACCACGAGGACGTAATGGTCCCCGGCCGGGACATGCGCGACGAAGGTGCCGTCCTGATGGGCGATGGAGCGTGCTGCCTGGCGCCCGCTCGGGTCGATGACGGTCACCGTGGCACCGGTGACGACACGACCTGCGCGGCCGCGGATCCCGCCGCGGATCGCGCCGCTCGCCACGGACCGTGACGGTGTGACGTCCGGGTCCCGGCGGTGGCCGTTGGTGTCGGGCTGCATCAGTCTCCTTCTCCCTCTGTGCTCGTTGGCTGTGCGCCGGCGGTGGTCGTATTCGGTGCGGCCCCTGTGTCCGGTGGCATCTCCCCGGCGCACGCGCCGTTCGAGGGGCGAGGTGTCAGCTCGCACAGGGTGTCCGCGAGGAGCCGCATCGCGCGCTCGACGCCGTTGCGGTCGGCGTCGGCGAGTCGGTCGAGAGCCTGTGCGAACAGCTCCGACTTCCGGGACGACGTCCCCTCGATGTAGGCGCGCCCGTCGTCGGTGGGTGTGAGCAGACTGACCCGGCCGTCGTTCGCGTCGGTGGTGCGGGTGGCCATCCCGAGGCGCTCCAGCGACGCGACCACACGCGACATCGTCGGTGCGGCGACGCGTTCACGATCGGCCAGCTCGGTGGCGCGGATGGGAGCGTGTTGGACGATGGTCCACAGCGCGGACATCTGGCCTGCAGACAACGCACGCTCGCCCGCCTGGGTGCGGATGGCACGGGAGATGCGGATCAAGTCGTGGTGCACGGCCGCGGCCCGGTGGAGGGTGGTCGGCTCCTGCGACGCCGCGGTGGGGGCGCTGGTCCGAGCGCTCGTCGGAGCATCTGCGAGTCCCTGTCCCATGAGCTCGCCTCCCCTTGACTAATTGTTTACTTAGCAACACGAAATTAAATTACTTAGTCACACTAAGTGAGTCCCGATGGTCGTGACGAGTCGGATCGGTGTGAGTTGGGCTACACACTGTTCGGAAACCGGTGCATAACGGTCTATTTCGGACATGTGGTGCCGGGATTGTCTGGTTCTCCTCAGCGGTCGACGATCGCGTGTTCCAGCGGGCGCTGAGTGAAACCCCGGCGTGTGCGTGTGGGGCGTGTCCGGGATTGTGATCGAGCGAGGGTCGCTCGTGTCCTTGCGGCAGCGCGGCGACGTGTGATCTGCTCGCAGGCAGTGCGCCTGGGTGATCCGAGCGCCGACGCGGCCTGACCGTCCGGGAGCGCGTCTTCTGTCTTCGTCAGGGCGACTGTGAGGTCGCCGTGATGGTCGTTCGTCGTTTCCCTGTTGCCGGCCTGTGGCTGGTGTTCTTCGTCAACGGTGCGGTGCTGGCGAGTTGGGCTCCGCGCATCCCGGATGTCGCGGAGCGGCTGGGTACTTCCGATGCCGCCCTCGGCGGTGCTCTGTTCGGCGTGGCGGCCGGCTCGATCCCGGCTCTGATGGCCACCGCACGATTGCTCGCGACCGTGTCGGCGCACGTCGTCTGCGTGGCGTCGGCTGTCGTCTTCGTGATCGCGCTACCGGCGATATCGGTGGTGGGCGAGGTGATGTGGTTGGCAGCTGTGCTTGCGGTGCTCGGTGCTGCAAGTGGCTGCCTGGACGTGGCAATGAACGCGGCAGCGGTCCGGTTTCAATGCGAACGGCGGAGCGGCGGTGGTGAATCGCGTTCGGTTTTGTCCCGGCTGCATGGCGGGTACAGCCTCGGCGTCGTCGTCGGTGCTGCAGGTGCAACTCTGGCGACTGCAGTGGAAGTACCTGTGCGCGAGCACTTTCTGACGGTGACCGCGGTTCTGTTGGCGCTGGTCGCGGTCGCGGCTTCACAGTTGCCGCGGTTGCCGGCTGATGTCTCGGCTGTCGGTGCGGGGCCGTCGACGGTCCGGGCAGTGCTGGCGCTACCCGCTGCGATCGTCGCGGTCGCGATCGCCGGGTTGCTGGTGGAGGGCATGGTGACCGACTGGTCGGCACTGGCGATCGCCCGCGACTTCGGAGCCGGTGCCGCTGTGGGCTCAGCGACGCTGGCCGGTTTCAGCGTCGCGATGTTCGTGTCGAGATCGGTCGGCGACCGGCTGATCGATCGCTTCGGCCGACGTCGAGTTCTCGTGGGTGGAGCAGCCGTCGTGGGAGCGGCACTGGCGGTGGGGATGAGTCAATCGTCTGCGCCCGTCGCGGTGGCGTGCGTGGTGATCGTGGGCCTGGGGTTGGGTCCGGTTTTCCCGCTGGCGATGTCGGCGGCGGCCGACAACGCCTCACCGACCTCGGTGGCAGCCGCCACGGCCGCAATCAGCGCTGTCGGGTACCTCGCCTATCTCGCCGGCCCGCCGATGATCGGTGTCGTCGCCGAACACGCCGGGTTGACCGCGACGATCGGCGGGGTAGGGCTGGGGTGCGCCGTGATCATCGGAGCATGTGGACGTTCACGTGCGCTCGGATGACAGGACGACGTCGGTGCGTTGTGTCGACGCCGACCCGAATGGACGAGCGGGCTCGGGTTTCCGCCTCGGGGACGCAGGCGTCTCAGATCAGATCGCGATGTTGTCCTCGGTCTGCACGGTGGCATCGCCCTCGAACGCAAGGGTCGTCCGTGCACCGGTGTCGCTCTCGACGTCCAACTGCCAGCCGTCGCTGTCGCCGGCGTGGCTGCCCGCCACCGAGAAGAGGCCGCCGTCGTGCACGATGCGGTCGCCGACCTGGACGTCACGGACTGACTTGGTTGCCATGGTGGGAACTCTAGTGCTCGCACATGGCGTGGGGGAGGTTTCGATGGGGTGTGGATCGTTCCGCGTGCTCGCGCTCTATCCGTGGAGCCGATGACGGGAATCGAACCCGCGTATTCAGCTTGGCACGTATCTTCCGCGTGTGAATACCCGTTCCCGTTCCCGTAGCTAGGCGCGTTCACCGGTCACGAGTCGGTCGGGGCACGCCAAGGCCACAACCACGCTCGGCATCTACGCACATCTCCTCGAAGACGACCACGCCGACGCCAGGAGCGCGCAGAGCGCGATGGGAGGGTCGACATGCGGAGAACGTGATTCAATTGCGGCGTTGACCGTCATACTGCGTCACCGGCTCCGACGACTCCAAGCGCCATGGCATTTCGAGCATTTGCGATCAGTTGGTCGTAAGTGAGCACGCGGACTCGTGAGAGATGGCTGTTGTATATCCGCATCGCCCTGTAGGCCTCTTCCCGGGTGACATCTGTGGTGCACTGATCGAGGTGGCCAACCACAACCGTTCCGATGGCTCGATACACGTCTAAATTCAGCGTCGCGCGGATATTGTCACCTGCGCTGTCCAGCGCGAACAGGTAGTTTTCAACTTGCGAGACGGCTTCGTGGATATCTTTGCCTACTATCCAATGATTCCGGTGTTTAACGAAGAGTCGATTAATGTCAGACCGCTTGAGTTCAACAATGTGGAGGGAGCCGTCGACCGCGGTCAGGGGCACGTCAAGCTCGTCTAGAACTGTGACTGACCGCCGACGTATAGGTTCGATGAAGCGACCACCAAAGATCCAAGAATTTTTCTCGACCAGCTTCTGGAATTCTTTCTCGGACGCAGCGGGGCTCTCGCGCCGAGCCATTTCATCCAGGCGGTCGATGACATCCTTGTGGTTCTCGTCCGTGATCTTGGAAGAGAGCGCAAGTGCCTCCGGCTGGCGAGAAACCATCATCGCAAGTTCTGGATTCTTCGAAACGGCCGCGAAAATGTTCATCAGTGTGCGGTCGTTCTGGCCGGATTGAATGAAGCTGTCCGCTAAGGCGTCAGCCACACTCTTGTCGCCCACCCGGACGTAATGCCCTTCATCTGCCAACAGGCCGTTCAGAAACTTTTGCAGCACCTCTATCTCGTTGTCGCGCAACTTAAACGTCGTGGTGGCATTCTCAAAATCGTAACCGGGTCCAAATTCCTCTCTAGGTACTTCGACGAGAGTGAGTTCGCGCCCAGACGGACTCTCGGGATTGTTTCCAAAATATGACAAAGTAGCTGACTTGAAAGATTTCCCACGCGCCTTGAGGCCGATGCCGTCGCGCCAAAGGACTCTAGGGTTTGACGATCCTCGTATCCACCGTCTGAGCGATGCCTTGAGTGTCTCCTCGTCGGTCAATTCAGGCTCTTCTTGACCTCAGCGATTACTTTCTCCGCCAGTAGCGGTGGCACCGAATTGCCCAGCTGTGCTTGGACACTGGAGCGGGAGCCAACCAACTCGAATTCGTCCGGGAAGCTAAACAACCGCTTCGCCTCGGCCACTCGGAGGCGACGGTTATCCCAATGGAATGGGCCAACGTTGGGCCCGGGCTGTGCCTGGATGGTAGGTGACGGCTTATTGGGGTCAAGCTTCAGTAGGAACGACCAGTACCGGCTGCGCCACTCGAACAATGGTTCCGGATGTCCGCGTTGCGCGGTGTAGTGGAGGTAGTTACTGCCGGGTGGAATGTCGGGCAGGAGCTTTCCGTACTGCCCGCCGACGACTTCCTCGCGCTCGGAGTCTGTGACGAGTCCGTCAAGGGCCTCGCCTGCGGTCACATGGGGGCGTTCGACATTGCCAGTCGACCGGCGCTCCCACTTTCCTCCGTGGGTCGGCTCGGGATGCACTGGTGTGGGCTTTCCCTTAGGCGCGCCAAGTATAAACAGTCGGGGGCGGGCCTGCGCCACGCCGTAGTCCGCAGCGTTCAGAACCTTCAGATTGAAATCGTAACCGGCTTCGTCGATCTCGCGTAGCAGCCGTTCCAGAGCTGGACGGCTCGCGCGGTTGTTGTAGGTAAGCGCGTACACATTCTCTAGAACGAAGGCGCGCGGCCGCGACTCGGACAGCACTCGCGTGTAGGCCTGCAACAGCGACGCATCCGGGTCCAACCCGGACCGCTTCCATTCCAGCCAGAACCCGCTCTTCGAGAATGGCGTGCACGGCGGCCCTCCGACTAGGAGGTCTGGACGCTGGCCCTTACGCAGGCCTGCCGCCCGTAGGATGTCTGACGTCGGGGTGTCGAGGATGTCCTTCTGGATGACCGGCGAGGCCAGCTTCGGGAAGTTCTTCTCCATGGTGAGGGCGGCGTCGCGGTCACGTTCGACCGCTGCGCGCACGTCGAACCCTGCTTGCTCAGCCCCCAGATCGAGGCCGCCCGCTCCCGAAAACAGCGAGATTGTCACGCCCTTGCTGCTTGCCATGCAGCATAGCTTCCCACAAGGGGACGACGATTCGCGGGAGACCCGCCTGAGCTGGGACTATTGATCGTTGAGGAGCTTGTCCAACTGCTGCTGAACGACCTTCCCGATCTTGAAGTTGTGCTTCCGCCAGAACGTGTAGAACTCTGCGGGACTGCCGAAGTCTCCCTGCCCTTCGCGTAGATCCTCGACGCTCTTCACCGCTCCGATGTACTCCCGCGTGGTTGATGACCGGTGCTTACTCCCGATCTTCCACGGAGGTTGGACGATCCATTCGAGGTCGTCTACACGTGCCTTTGATTCGACGTTCAATGTGTAGACGCCGAGGACGTCCAGGTGCGACGCATAGTCGTTAAACGGCCGGAAGGTGCCGGGCCAGTGTAGCGATGGGTAGCGGAAGTACGTGTTGCCGGTGTACAGAGTCACCCGACTCTGAGTGTTCGCGGTTAACCTGCCTGTCTTAGTCCTGCCCCGACGCGCCATTTTGACGTCGACGGCGTGGAATCCGCCGCCGAAAGCCTCGCCAGAAATTTCTAGGTCTGGATACCCACGTTCGTTACCTCGCTCCGCAGTTGCGCCAGGCACTGTGTCGACGCGTCCCAGGATGAAGTCGACGATGCTGACTTCGAGAATGTTGGCAAGTGCGGCGGACTCCTTTGGCAGAGGCATGATCTGACCCGTCGATTCAAGCAACTGCTGAAGCTCTTGTTCGCTGTTCGCGACAACTGGCCATGATATGTCAGTGCGCCGTCGGAAGATGCCCCCAAGGTCAAACGCGTAGTCCGCACACTGCTCGCGGAGCCAGTTCTCGACGTTGAGCGCCTCTGATGTCACGGCTGATCAGTTTAAGGGCTTGTCGCCGCCATCGGTGACAAGCGGCCCCGTCGAGGCCCCGAATCATCCGAACGAACCACGAAAGCCCCGGCCAAACCGCTCTGACCAGGGCTTTCATCGGAGCCGATGACGGGAATCGAACCCGCGTATTCAGCTTGGGAAGCTGATGTTCTGCCATTGAACTACATCGGCGTGCGAGGCCGAGCCTCGCGACCGTCAGCCTAGCAAACCCCAGTACGAGCGGTGGATAAGGCGGGCGCGGGGACCGACGACGTCCGATCAGCCGACCACGTCGGGGTCCGGATCACGGTGCGCCGATGCGGCCGACGTGGGTGACAGGTCGGCGGTTCGCAGGTCCACCGTCGGGCTGCGGGTGATCAGCTTGTGCCCCCACCACAGGGCCAAGAACACGAAGAGCGCTCCGTAGGCGGTGAGCCAGAGTTCGAGATTCCCGGCGGACCCGTCGCGGATGGCGGGCAGGTTCTGCCCGGCGATGACCGCGATGCTCATGAGCAACGCGATGACGGGACCGGCCGGATAGAGCCACGCCTTGTACGGCAGCTCGCCGAGGTCGCGGCCCTGTATGTTCCACGCCCGCCGGAATCGGTAGTGAGCCCAGGCGATTCCCATCCAGGTGACGAACCCGGCCACCGACGACGCGGTGACCAGCCAGACGTACGCGCGGCCGTCGCCCACCCGGCTGGCCAGAAAACACAGCGCACCGATGGCGGTCGTGGCCGCCACGGCCAGCAGTGGCACCCCGGATCGCGTGACCCAGGCGAACACACGCGGCGCATTGCCCTGGACCGACAATCCATACAGCGCGCGGGTGGCAGCGAACAGACTCGCGTTACCCGCCGACAGGATGGCGATCAGGATCACCGCGTTCATGATCGATGCCGCGACCGCGATTCCCGCATCCGAGAACACCAGGGTGAACGGGGCGATCGCGATGTTCTCCTCGGACGCGTTCAGCAGGTTGGGGTCGGTGTACGGGATCAGGAAGGCGATGATGGTCAGGGTGCCGACGTAGAACAGCAGGATCCGCACGAAGACGGTGCGCACCGCCCGCGGGATGGCAGTCTTCGGTTCGACCGCTTCACCGGCGGCGACTGCGATCATCTCGGTCCCCTGGAACGCGAAGCCGGCGATGAGGAACACCGACAACATGCCCAGCGGGAAGTCTACGAAGGGCGCGTCGTCCAGGGTCCAGTTGCTGAACCCGGGCGACGGGCCGTCGCCGACGACACCCAGAACCAAGAGCACACCGACGATGAGGAAGACCACCACCGCGATCACCTTGATCGCCGCGAACCAGAACTCGGCCTCACCGAATGCCTTGACCGCGAAGAGGTTCAGCGCCAACAAGCCGACCAGGAAGACCACCGACCAGATCCATGAGGGCACGTCGGGTGCCCAGTACTTCATGATCAGACCGGCTGCCACCAGCTCGGCCGCCAAGGTCACCGACCAGTTGAGCCAGTAGTTCCACCCCGCTGCGAAGCCGAAGGACTGGCTCACGAATCGCTTGCCGTACTCCTCGAACGGGTTGCTGCACGGGATGTGGGCCGACATCTCGCCGAGGCTCTGCATGAGGAAGAACACCATGCAGCCCATTAGCAGGTAGGCCAGGATGGCGCCGCCCGGGCCCGCATCGGAGATGGTGGCGCCGGACGCCACGAAGAGCCCCGTGCCGATCGCGCCGCCGAGCGCGAGCATGCTGATGTGGCGGCTCTGGAGCCCCTTGCGCAGGGACTCGTCAGGGGTGATTCCCAGAGGACTGGACACCCGCAGAGTCTAACGGCTGCAAGGGGCCCGGGCGGTCCTTGTCGGCGGGTCAGTGCGCGGCAGACGTATCACCGCGCCGAGTGTCGCCGGATCGGCCGACGCTCAGGCGGTCACCACGTCCGGAGCGCGTCCGTTCTCTCGGGCGGGGAGTCCCGTTCCGTGCGCCGAGCCGTCGGGCCGTGATGCGCGTGACGATCGCCCCCGAATCGTGGTCAGCGGGGTTACCGTTGCGACCGTGAGCAACGAGGCGATGCGGCAGACGTGGGCGGGTGCGGGCTCGGGATGGGTGGAGAACGAGTCCATCTTCGACTCCCTGTTCACTCCGTTCACCGAGGCTCTGGCATCGGCCGCGCAGTTGTCCGCGGGGCAGCGGCTTCTCGACATCGGTTGCGGCTCAGGCACATTGCTCGCCGTCGCCGCAGACGCGGGTGCACAGCCGGTGGGCGTCGACATCTCCGCCGCGATGGTCGATGCCGCACGCCGTCGGGTGCCATCGGCCACCGTCGTCCTGGCCGATGCCCAGTCCGACGATCTCCTCGCCACGGCCCCCGGCCCGGCCTTCGATCAGGTGGTCTCCCGGTTCGGGGTGATGTTCTTCGCCGACCCGGTGGCTGCCTTCGCCAACATCCGTCGGGCCTCGACGCCGGGAGCCGGCCTGGCCTTCGCGTGCTGGCGCGACGACGACAACCCGATGTTCACCCTCGGGGTCGACGTCCTCACCGCACGTCTCGACCCCTCGCCGGCGCCTCCCTCACCGACCGCACCCGGTCCACGCTCGTTCGGTGACCCCGACCGCGTGCGACGCATCCTCACCGAGTCGGGATGGGGTGACATCGGCATCGAACCCGTCGATGCCGAGATGGACTTCGGGTTCGCCGGGACCGACGGAATCGAAGAGCGACTGGGCACGATCCTCGCCGGGACGACCGGGAGTCGGGCCCGCGCCGAACTCGAACCACGACTCGGCGCCCAGGGGTGGGAAGAGTTGCTCGACGAGGTGCGCGCGTCGTTGCGCAGCGCTCTCACCGGCACATCACTGGTCATGCCCGGCCGAATCTGGTTGGTCACCGCCCGAAACCCGGACTAGCGCCTGAGTTCCGGTGCACATGCGGTCGCTGGACGACCCCAGGTGCACCGGGATCATCTGCTGTCGGACAGTGCGTCGGCGGCACGCACGAACGCCAGATGCGAGAGTGCCTGCGGCGTGTTCCCGACCTGCCGCTTTCCGTCGATGTCGTACTCCTCGGAGAACAGGCCCAGGTCGTTGGCCGCCGACACCGCGCGCTCCATCAGCGCCTCGGCATCCTCGCGCCGACCACTCGTCGCGTACTGGGTCACCAACCAGAACGTGCATGCGAGAAAAGGGAATTCGTCACCCTCGAGTCCGTCCACACCCGATGAGGTCCGATACCGGTGCACCAGACCGCCGTTCATCAGCGTCGCCTCGATGGCGTCGACGGTTGCGAGCATGCGCGGATCGTCGGGTGCGCAGAATCCCACCTGGGGCAACAGGAGAAGCGAGGCGTCGACCTCGTCGGTGCCGGCGAACTGGACGAACCGACTGGTCGCCGGATCGACCCCGTCGCTGTCGATCTCGGCGCGGACCCGGTCACGCAACTCCCGCCAGTGATCGGGTGAACCGTCGAGCCCGTGGTTCTCGCAGGCGCGGATGCCCCGATCGAAGGCCGCCCAGATCATCGCCCGCGAGTGGGTGAACATGTGTGGTTCACCGCGCATCTCCCAGATCCCGTTGTCGGGACGCTCCAGATTCGCCTCGACCTGCTCGAGCAGCGCCTTCTGCAACGACCACGACATCGCCGTCTCATCGAGACCGGCCACGCGCGCTTCCTCCAGACCGCACATCACCTCGCCGATGACGTCGCCCTGGTACTGGTGTACCGCCCCGTTGCCGATGCGTACCGGGGCCGAGCCCTGGTAACCGGGAAGGTTCGGGAGTTCCCGTTCGGTCAGATCTCGTTCACCGGCGATGCCGTACATGATCTGCAGTTCTTCGGTGTTGCCGGCGATGGCCCGTAGCAACCACATCCGCCAGTGTTCGGCGACGTGCAGGAACCCGTGATGGACAAGCGCTTCCAGCGTCAGCGAGGCATCGCGCAGCCATACGTAGCGGTAGTCCCAGTTGCGCGAGCCGCCGAACTGTTCGGGCAACGACGTGGTGGCCGCCGCCACGATGCCGCCGGTGTCGAGGTTGCTCAGCGCACGCAGGGTGATCAACGACCTGATCATCTGTTCGTGATGCGGCCCGGAGTGATCGATGCGGCTCGACCACGCCGTCCACCACCCCAGCGTGAGATCCAGCGCCGCACCGACATCCAGGGGCTCGGGCTCGGGGCGGTGGGACAGATACCAGGTGAGGGTCAGGTCGACGGTGATGCCCGGTTCGACGGTGAAGAACCCCCGGTGCACGTTGCCGTCGGCGTGCAACGCGACCCCACGCACCACCACCGCATCGGGACCGGCGATGGCCCGCAACGCCGGCCCGGCCGCATCACCGACCTGGAGCACCCACGGAATGGCCCGCGCGTAGTCGAATCGCAACCGGAGGTCGGTCTGGAACTCCACGTGTCCGGAGATGCCGACCACGCGACGGACGAGATCGTTGCGTCCGCCGTCGATCGGCATGAACTCGTGGACCTCGGCGACCCCCGTCGACGTCTCCCACCGGGTGACCAGGACGAGCGTGTCACCGGAATACTCCCTCGTGCTGCGGGCCGCCGCGTCCCGGGGTGCGAGGCTCCAGTGTCCGTGGTCGGGTTCGCCGACCAGCGCGGCGAAGATCGACGGAGAATCGAACCGTGGCACACAGAACCAGTCGATGTCGCCACGCCTCGAGACGAGAGCGGCGGTCCGGCAGTCTCCGACGAGTCCGTAGTCCTCGATGGTGGGGCGCATGCCCTGATTCTCACCTGGAAATCGACCTGATATCGGCGAACCGGGTGAGCGCGCCGCCGAGGTGACGCCGGGGACGCGTCGGCGCCTCCTGATCGGACTCGCTGCGAGCGTCGCGCCGACCGCGCTCTAGTACGCGATCCGGCCCGCCGACGCCGGCAAGGGCCCACGTCTCACCGCCGCCACCGCGGTCCTGATGGGCATCTGGATGAGCGAGGCCATCCCGATCCCCGCGACAGCCCCTGCTGCCCCTGGTCATCTTCCCGGTGTTCGGAGCCGACGTCGACGGCGAGTCGAGCTCGGTCAACGACGTCGGCGCTTGCCTACGGCAACGACGTCATCTTCCTGTTCATGGGCGGTTCCATCATCGCCCTGGTGATGCAGCGCTGGAACCTGCACCGGCGCATAGCGTTGGTCACCGTGGCCGTCATGGGAACCCGTCCGCCGATGGTGATCGCCGGGTTCATGATCGCCACCGGTTTCCTCTCGAGGTGGTTGTCCAACACCGCAAGAGCCTGATCCGCGGTGAACTCGACGCGCTGGGGCCGATGTCACCGGGGGAGATCCGGGTGGCCGGTGCGGCGATCATCTTCCTCACCGAGATCACCAGCAACACCGCGGTTAGGCCCGTGCGGTCTCGAGGATGTTGGTGATTGTCGCGATTGCGGCGGTGGCGCCGTCATCGTTGGCGATGGCGGTCGAGATGTCCTGTGCCCGGGTGCGATACTGTCCGCCGTCGAGGGTTGCGGTGATCGCTGCGGCAAGCCGGGAGGCGGTGAGTTTCGACCGTGTGATCGTCGCGGGACTGGCGCCGAGCGCCGTGAGGCGACGTGCCCAGAAGGGTTGGTCTCCGCCAGGCGAAGGCACGGCGATGGTGGGAACTCCGGCGCGGAGTCCGGCGGCGGTGGTACCTGCGCCACAGGAGTGCACTACGGCGCTGACCCGGGGGAATAGCCAGTCGTGCGGCAGGGGGCCGACCGTGAAGATGTTGTCCGCGGCGGCGGGTTCGAGCGATGTTCCACCGGACTGGACTATTCCACGCACCCGCGCTGATTCGAGGGCCTGGCGCACTGTCTCGGCAAGTTGTGCTGCGTCGTCGGGCGGCAGCATGAGGCTGCCGAATCCGACGTAGACCGGGGGCGGTCCCGCGACGAGGAATCTCTCGAGGTCGGCGGGCGGTGTCCACCCTGGGGTGTTGCGGGGCCACCAGTAGCCGACGACCTCGAGACTCGCCCGCCAGTCGTCCGGTCGTGGCACCACAGATGGGGAGAATCCGTGAAGGATAGGCCAGTTGTTGGCGGTGCGTTCTCGCCGCAGTGAGCGTGCCGACCGAGACGGTAGATCCAGGTCTGCGCGCAGTGATGCCAATGTCTTGCCGTAGAAGCGGTCGAACCATCGTGCTGCGGATCGCCCAGTGCTGCGGTTGATCACTGAGCCGGCGTTCCAGGCGCCGAGCAGTGTGGGCGGGAAGTTGTAGGTGGCCGACATCGGCTGTAGCCGCAGACCCGCGCTAGGGATTCCCCGTGCTTCGGCGAGAGGGTGTCCGGCGAGTTCGGCGAACGGGGTGAGCAGCACGACGTCGGCGGGTACGTCGGCGACCGCGGCGAGCAGGTTACGGCTCAGCTGGCGCATCCCCTTCGGTTTGACCATCTGCATGGCCAGCTTCATGGGATCGTCGGTGGCCGGACCTGCCCCTTGGTCCAGCTTGAAATCGACCGGGCGTGCATCGATACCGAGCACGGTGAGTTCGTCGACCAGCTCGGTGTTGGTCGTCATGGTCACGTGGTGACCGGAAGCAATTAGGCCGCAGGCGATGTCGGTCAGCGGCATGATGTCGCCGCGTGAGCCGTAAGCGGCGATCAGTATGTTGGCCACGTGGGGCTCCGATCTAGGAAGAGGTGTTAGGTTCTGCCGCTCGCAGGAAGATGTCGACGAGGTCCTGGGCGTAGGTGGATAGGTCGAAGTCGGGTTCGACGGTGCTTCTCAGCAGCGCCCCGCCGATCGCGCTGCGCGTAGCAAGCGCCAGCGACTCGATGGCTGCGCCGCCGAACTCGCCGTCGGCCTTGCCTTGGCGATAGATCACCTCGAGGTCGATGCGGGCGAGCGCGTCCAGGTGGCTCGGGTCGATGTCCAAGTTGGCGAGGCGTTTGCCGTCGCGCCCGCGGAAGTTGTTGGCGATCTCTGTGAGCGCCAGTTGGTGATCGCGATGTGTTCCGATGTAGGCCAGGTGGGTTCTGATGTGAGCGGCCAGTTTTCCGGCGGCGGTCTCCTCGATGTCGACCGCGGGAAGCATCACCTCGATCAATGCGCGGTAGCACTCGGACACGATCGCGGCCACCAGATCGTCTTTGTGTCCGAAGTGATACAGCACCACACTCATCGCCACTCCGGCCCGTTCGGCGATCTTACGGACCGAGGCCTGCGTGTAGCCCAGCTCGGCGATTGCTCCGATGCCACACTCCACGATCTGGGCGCGACGAGCTGTCTCAGTGAAAGTCGGCCCGCCTCTAGATCGCATGATCTAACTCTAGATCACGTGATCTACGGTGTCCACGCCGGCTTACGCATCCGAATCTGAAATCCACGACCGATCCCCGGGGCTGCGGTTCACGGAGCTGCCCTCAACGCTCAGAGGGCACCCCCGGACCATGCCCCAACCAAGACCGCCCTGTCACCGAAGTCCTGACACACCAAGTGTCACCGAAACTCCCGATTCGGAGCCGTCGCCGATTTCCCGACACATCGCGGTTGCGCAGCCGCGTGACGGAGTGTAGGATTCGAACAAACGTTCGATGAAGCTATGAGGAGAGACGACATGGCTTCAGACGAGCCGACAATCCTCACCGCACCGCCAGATGATCGAAGCGCGGTCTGTAAGTCCCACTCCGGCAACAGTTCTCGCGATGGTGGCGCCCCGCGCATGGCCGAACTCTATGAGCGGCTGCATGGAGTGCTCGATGAGATCGCCGCGTCTTCGAGCTTCGATTGCACCGACACCGAGATCCTGAAGCTCCTGGACGCGCACGAGGCCGCGGCACGTCGGCTCGAGTCGATCGGCATCGACCGCATCGTCGAGACATCCGACCGCGACGCGCAGCGCGTGGCCGGCACGCGGTCGCTGTCCAAGTACCTCGCCGAGCGCCTGCGCATCGGCGGCGAGGCCATCCGCCGACTCCGCCACGCCGAGGCCCTCGGCCGGTTCCACAGCGTGCACGGTGAAGAACTCGAACCACGTTGTCCCGCAACTGCTACTGCGCTGTCCGACGGAGCTATCGACCGTCGCCATGTCGACGTCATCCTCGACGTCCTCAAGCGCATCCCCGCTCAGGTCGACGCCGAGATGCGCGCGCTGGCCGACCAGGTCCTCGCCCACTACGCCCGCGAGTGCACGCCCACGGAACTGAAGCGGCTGGGCGCACAGATCCTCGCGCACCTCGACGAAGACGGGCAGCTCACCGACGATCGGGATCGCGCACGTCGCCGAGGCCTTCGAGTGAGTGCGCAAGACCCGCAACTCATGTCGCAGCTCACCGCCACCCTCACCCCAACCACGCGGGCCATGCTCGACGTCGTCCTCGCGGTCTGGGGAGCGCCTGGGATGAACAACCCCGACGACCCGGAATCGCCCACCGGCTCCGCATCGGATGCCGACCCGCAGCAACTCGACGACGCGATGAAGCGAGACGGCCGAACGTTCGAGCAACGCCAGCACGACGCCTTCACCGCGCTGCTGACCTGCATCCTCGACAACGGTCACCTCGGCGGCTCACACCACGGCCTGCCGCCCCAACTGATCGTCACCATCAGCGAGTCGGCTCTTCGCCACGCGGCGGGCACCGCAACCATCGACGGCACGGACCGAGCCGAAGGCGCGGCCGACAGCAAGCGCCCCGACAGCAGCCGCCCCGACACGGATGGTGTCGAGCGCGGCCGAGCAGCAAGCAACGCCGCAGCGCGGCAACCGATTCCGACTGCGACCGGAACTCTGCTGCCGCTGTCCGACGTGGTGGAACTGGCCGCCCGAGCCCACCACCATCTGGTGGTCTTCCGCGATCACACCAACGAGATCCTCTACTTCGGTCGTCAACGTCGTCTCGCATCCCGCTCACAACGACTTGCAGCCATGGCGCGCGACGGCGGATGCACGACACCCGGCTGCACGCGTCCGCCCTTCGACTGCCAGATCCACCACGTCACCGACTGGGCGGCAGGTGGCGCCACCGACATCGACTCGCTGACGACGGCATGCGCACCCGACAATCGCGCCGTCAACTCCGGTCCGCACGGATGGCGAACGACCGTAGCGCAATCAGGACGGCAACGGGGACGGGCCATCTGGCATCCACCAGACGGTCACCCCGACCCGACACCGCGAACGAACCGAATACACGACCTCGACGAGATCATCGAACAGTTCCGACGTGCCCGACGCTCCGCACCCTCCGGCTGAGAGCCGTATCCCACGAATGGCGAACCGGCCGTAAGAACCTACCAGCGCACCCGGCCGGCCGGCGTACCCGACACCTTCGTCGCGTTCGCCTGATTCCGCGACCGCGCGTCGGTGCCACGCGCCCGCTCGGGGTGTGAATCCTCCTGCAAGCACAACGATCGGAGCACGTTGTGGAACACGACCAACCCGTACAGATTCGGCGCACTCACGATGCCCGACGACCGCGGGATCATGTCCGCGGTGATCCCCAACCCGGGGAACAACTCGTTTGCCAACGACGCCGCCGGATCGACCCCCGCATTCGACCAGGCCAACTCGATGATGTGCGCGGTCAACGCGTACGCGTAGTACGCCGCGGTCAACGACTTGGTCACCGACAACGAGCCCAACGGGATCGTCTTACCGAAGTCGGCGCCCTCGTAACGGTTCTTGTTGAGTCCGATGATGATGTCGGTGGGTGCGCCGCTGATGTACGGGACGAATGTGAGCCCCAACGACAGGACCGTCTCGACCGCGGTGAAGTCCGCCGGATCGGCCGGGATCAGGTTCGGATGGACCCTGGCCTGCTTCATGAACGCCTGCAGCCGACCAGTCATGTCGGTGATCTGCTGATCCGTCGCCGGGTTCTTCGACACAGCCTTCAGATAGGTCGACGTGCGGGACACGATGCGCGACAACGGCAGCGAGCCGATCGGCCGGCAGGAGTCGGCATCGGCCACCAACACCTGCGATGCGATGTCCCGCACGATCTGCGGCGTCTGGCCGGCAAAGCGCAGGTCCTTGATCGACTTGCCCGCGCGCTCCTTCTCCGACCGCGTCACCGACACCACACACGCATCGACCAACGAATTGCTCAGCGCCTTGTAGATCTGGGTCGAGGCGAACACCCCGATCAGGATCGGCAACGTGACGATTGTGCCCACCGAGATCGGACCGGCCAGCGGCGCGATCGACGGGATCGAGCGCCGCACGATGGTCAGCGGAACCATCACCGTCACATACAGATACAGCCAGACCGTCTCCACCGCCTGCGACAGCGTGAGGTCCTCGGCGCGGATCACCTGGCCGTCGCGGCCCTCGCGGACGTTGATCAGCTGCGTGACGATCCACTGCGAGATCGGATCGCGGTAGGTGCTGATCGGATCGTCCTCGTCGGCACCCAGATCCGACGGATGACTGGACACCGACAACGTCGACACGCGAGCCGCCCGCAGATCCCGATGCGCCCGCGCCTTGATGGACGGGGCCTGCGCGCGGGTGGCGGCAGGCAGGATCGGCAACAACGAGTCGAACACGGCGTCGAAGACGACGCCCAGCGTCGCGAACTGCGACCCGACACACTCGCGTGGCTCGGTGCCGGAGCCCGACGACTCCGGTGAGCGCTTCAGGAGCGGCTTGACGGGACGCTTCGACGGCTGAGCCGACCGCGCACCCGGCGCCGACGGCACACCGGACCGCTGAGCCGACTCTGGCCCCGATGACTGTGGCCCCGACGAGTGCGGCGCCGCCGACGCGACGGCACCACCACGCTCACCGATCGTCGAGACGACCACGCAGGTCACCGTCAGCGCTGCTATCAGCCCGACGACGATCCGACGCGATCCTCTGCCAACCCCCGTACCCCGACCATGCCCCCGACCAGAACTGCGCATCGTTCCTCTCGACCCCGACCGAGCTGACCGGCGATGACCGGACCGCTGACACAAGGGGTCACTCTAAGGTCACGGATCGCAGTTATCCATGGTTCGGCGAAGCCGGCGCACAAGTCGACCGCCGGTGGACATCGACGGTTCACCTCCCGGCCCGATGGACCAGTCGAACCCGTCTGGGTCGCCAGTCGGTCCGGGGCGGGCGCCGGTCCGATAACCTCGATCCTTGTGCTGCTCTCCGATCGCGACATCCGCGCCGAGATCGCCGACGGTCGTCTGGCCCTCGACCCGTTCGATCCCGCCCTCGTCCAACCGTCGAGCGTCGACGTCCGGCTCGACAGTCTGTTCCGGGTCTTCAACAACACCAAGTACACCCACATCGATCCGGCGCAGCGGCAGGACGAGCTGACGACGCTGGTCGAGCCGGCCGAGGGAGAGCCCTTCGTGCTGCACCCGGGCGAGTTCGTCCTCGGTTCAACGCTGGAGGTCTGCACGCTGCCCGACGATCTCGCCGGTCGCCTCGAGGGCAAGTCCTCGCTCGGCCGCCTCGGGTTGCTGACGCACTCGACCGCGGGCTTCATCGATCCTGGCTTCTCCGGTCACATCACCCTGGAACTGTCCAACGTGGCGAACCTGCCGATCACGCTGTGGCCGGGTATGAAGATCGGCCAGCTGTGCCTGATCCGGCTCAGCAGCCCGGCCGAGCACCCGTACGGCAGTGCCGCGGTCGGGTCCAAGTACCAGGGGCAGCGCGGACCGACGCCGTCGAAGGCGTACCTGAACTTCATCCGCGCCGACTGAGATCCCCGCCGACCGAGTTCCCCGCCGACCGAGTTCTCCGCCGGTTGGGATCCCGCCGACTGGGCCCCGTGCCACCGTCCGGCCACCCGGCGGCACAACGGCTGCGGTGGCCGGATCGGTAATAGCAGTACCCCTGTACTGCTGAAATGTCGTCCCCGATCCTCGCCGACACTCCGCTGGTCACCTGATCCTGGCCGGGTGTTCACCGAGGGTGACGGGTGTTCATCGGGCTGATCCGACACCGCCACCCGACGGTTGCCGCCCCGCAGCGCGCCGGGCGTACCCACAAAGACATGAAGCTGACGACTATCGGTTGCGGGTACCTCGGAGCTACGCACGCGGCGTGCATGGCCGAACTCGGTCACCACGTGTTGGGTGTCGATGTCGATGCCGAGAAGGTCGCCCGCCTGCGTGACGGTGACGTCCCCTTCTTCGAGCCGGGGCTCGCCGACGTCCTGCGTCGCAACATCGATGCGGGCCGTCTCCAGTTCACGACGGATTACCACGAGGTGGCCGCCTTCGGATCGGTCCACTTCCTGGGCGTCGGGACTCCGCAACAGCAGCGCGGACACGCCGCCGACACCGGCCACGTCGAGGCCGCCATCGATTCGCTCACTCCGCTGCTGCGCGGTCAGCACCTGATCATCGGCAAGTCCACGGTCCCGGTCGGCACGGCCGCCTCGCTGGCCCAGCGCATCGCGGTGCTCGCAGCGCCGGGGTCGGATGTGGAGCTCGCCTGGAGTCCCGAGTTCCTGCGCGAGGGCTTTGCCGTGGAGGACACGCTGGAACCCGACCGCCTCGTGCTGGGCACCGACCCGCAGCGCGCCGACTCGATCGCCGAGCAGGTCGTGGCGGAGGTCTACCGCGAGGTGCTCGAGTCCGGAACTCCCTTCATCCGGACCGACTGGGCCACCGCGGAACTGGTCAAGGTGGCGGCGAATGCCTTTCTCGCCACGAAGATCTCGTTCATCAACGCGGTCAGCGAGGTCTGCGAGATCGTCGACGCCGACGTCTCGACCCTCGCCGACGCGATCGGCTACGACCAGCGCATCGGACGCAAGTTCCTCAACGCGGGCGTCGGTTTCGGCGGCGGCTGCCTGCCCAAGGACATCCGCGCCTTCATGGCGCGTGCGGAAGAGTTGGGCGCCAACCAAGCTCTGCGATTCCTGCGGGAGGTGGACGCGGTCAACATGCGTCGGCGTGGCGCGCTCGTGGACCTGGTCGCCGATGCGTGCGGCGGCGAGGTCCTGGGCACCAACATCGCCATGCTGGGAGCGGCATTCAAGCCGGAGTCCGACGACGTCCGGGACTCGCCGGCACTGAACGTCGCCGGGCAGCTCGCCTTGCGCGGCGCCCCTGTCACGGTGTTCGACCCCAAGGCGATGGACAACTCGCGCCGGATGTACCCGATGCTGCGCTACGCCGAGAGCGCATCGGACGCGTGCGAGCAGGCAGACGTCGTGGTGGTCGCCACCGAGTGGGCCGAATTCGTGCACATGGCGCCGGAGGAGCTCACGCCGGTGGTGCGCAACCGGGTCATCGTCGACGGCCGTCGGTGCCTCGATCCGGGCATGTGGCGGTCGGCCGGCTGGACCTACTCGGCCATCGGCGGAGCCACCCGTGACCGGATCAGTGTGCGACCCGACAGTCGTGAGGTGCGGCGCCCGGAGGGGGTCCGTGGTACCGGTGGAGTCGTGGTCACCGGCTGAACATGCGGTGGCCGGCAGCACTACACGGAGACTTCTCGATCGTGACCGTGTTAGTTTGTTGTCGGCGAAGACCGGGGTGATGCAACCGGGTCGTGATGACCCACCCGCATCGCTCCCGGCGCGGTGGGGAGGCCGTGCCCGTATGAACTCAGGAAATTCGATGACCCTTGACCCGGCGGCGAGCTCAGATCGTGGGTCGCCTCGGCGATCCCGTGCGAGCGCACCGGGTGCGGACGACGGTGGGGGCCGTTCGTCCGCGACCGCCGTGCGCAGGACGCTGTCCGATGCGGTGGCAGACGGAATCCGACGCCACCAGCGTGATCTCGGGCTGCCCGAGGACGAGCCGTTCGTCCTGCTGGATCTCACGGAGATCGGCCTGCGCATCGCAGTCATCGACGGCGCCTCCGCCGTGATCGTCCACGAGAGCCTGACCGCGGCGATCCGTACGGAGCTGCTCGATCGTCTGATCGCCGACCATCTGGTCCGGGCCGGTCGCGTCGACCAGCCGGAGACCCCCGCGTGGGCTGCCGAACTGCTCGACCTGACCGCTCGCGGGCGCGTGCGGCTGCAGTCGTCCGACGGCGCGTTCATCATGGGCCGCGAACACGTCCGGCTGTTCCGCGTCACCCGACGTGACGTCGACGAGTCGACCCGGGACGTCGCGGTCGAGATCGACCGACTGTGGCAGGAGATCGCCGAGGAGGCGCCTCGTCCGGTCCGCTCGGTGGTGATCACCGCCGGCCATCACGACTGGCCCGGATGGCGCACGTCGCTCACCCAGACCGCGCCGGTGCCGGTGATCACGCTCGACGAAGAGGTCACCGCGGGCATCGCTTCGTTCCAGCGCGCAGGCGCATCGCGCGGCACGACGCCGGTCAACCGACTGGGCACGTCCCCTGATCGTTCGTCATCCGAGCGATCGAATCCACCGGCGGCGACCGGTGCCGCACGCGGACCGGATGAGGGTCCACGCGTGCGCCCCACCCGCGACCGGATGACCGACCCCGCGTCAGCTGCATCGAGCACGGCAGCATCGAGCACGGCAGCATCGAGCACGGCAGCATCGAGCGCGGCAGCCGCCACGGCCGCCGCAGCAGCCGCGGACTCGATGGCGCCCGTTGTGCCGCATCCCGCGGGTACCGTCCCCGGCGCCGACCCCGCAGATCCCTCGACGCCGACCGGGGACGCTGAGTCCCAGCGTCCGGCCGCGTCCGATCCAGCAACGCTGGAGCCGACACCGATCGCCTCGGAGGCGTGGACGGCATCGGACCCGACAGCCGCCGCAGTCGCGAACTCGAGCACGGGCGGAACCACGTCGGCATCGCCGACCGCTGGGGACCATTCGCCGATAGCTGCGGTCGAGTCGACGATGCCCATCCAGGGGTGGGCAGCGGGTACCCCGCAGTCGGAGCCGCCGCGCGCATACTCGTCGGCCCCGCTCGATCAGCCGATCTCGGCTGCGCTCAACGCTTCTGCCGCTCAAACGGCCGCGGCGGGGCCGCCGTCGGACAATCTGCCGGCCTTCCGTCCGGCTCCGGCGTGGGAACCGACCGGCCGCGAGGTCGACCCGATCTTCTCGATCGCCATGCGCCGCGGCGTGGGACTCCAACGACCCGAGACGCGACGCAAGGTGCTGATCGGCGGTGGCGCGGTCGCCGCTCTGATCGGCATCGTCGTGGTCTCCGCGATGAGTCTGTCCGGCTCCGACGACGTCTCGCCGTCGGCTACGGGCGAGACCCGAGCCACCGCACCCCAGAACCCGACCGGCCAGAACCCGACGGGCCAGAACCCGACCGGCAGTACCGCGCCATCGGCTCCGGCCTACGCCGACCCCCGTGAACTCGCCGATGCTCGCGTGCCGGCCGAGCGGTACAGCCCGCCTCCGCCGGTGGCCACCGGCGGTGAGTCACAGTCGGGTTCCGACCGTGCGCCGAACCGTCCGCGGCCGCGTCCGGCACCACGCCGATCGATCCCGAACCCGATCCCCGGGCTCCCGCCGATCCTCCTGCCCTGAGGATCTCGCTGCCCTGAGGATCTCGCTGCCCTGAGGATCTCGCTGTCCTGGCGAGTTGCTGCCCTGAAGAGTTGCGGCGCCTTCGGCGTCACGCAGCACTCTGCCGGCCAGTTACTCAGTCGGCGTTAACTCAGTCGGCGACGTCCGACGCGGTCGGGCCCTCGCCGTCCCGTGCCGTATCGTCCACCGCGGCGTTGGCCGCATCCCGCGCACGCCCGAGGTAGTCCTCGAGCTGCCGGGCCAGGTCGCGATCGAGCGCGCGGTCCAGCGCGTTGTGCGCCGACACCGTGCCCGCCCGACGCAATTCGGTCAACAGCTCAGCCGCCCAGTCGGATTCGACGTCGGTCTGGGGAATCCATCCGTCGGAATGGCCTTCGGTCACCGCGCGCCGACCCGCCGAGATCACGGTCTCGGCCACCGCCGACATTTCTCGGTCCAGACGACCGTGGACGTCGACGATGCCGCTCAACGGCAAGCCCAGCTTGACCAGTCGGCCGTATGCCGACACAGTCTCCTGGTCGAGGATGGTGTACCGCGCCGGCGGTGACCCGTCGTCCTCGGGGCGGATCAGGCCGAACTCGATGAGTCGTTGGAACAGTGCAGGATTGGCCGAGTTGAGCAGGTCCTTCAGGTCGACCGTCGTCATCGTCGTCGACGTGGCGGTGGACCACGGCTCCGACACCACCTCGCGGAGGCCGAGTACATCGGCGAGATCGTCGCCGCGCTGGATGCCGAGCAGGAACTCGCCGATGTGCCGGATGGTGAAGCCGCGCTTGAGTAGATCGTTGATCACGCGGAGTCGGGCGAGGTGGGTGTCGGTGTAGATCGCGATGCGGCCGCGACGCACAGGACGTGGCAGCAGGCCGCGGTCCTGGTAGCCGCGGACGTTGCGGGTCGTCGTCCCCGCTGCCCTGGCCAGGTCGTCGATCCGGTACTCGGTCATCCGAACAGTGTTCCAGATCCTCCTGCGGCGTCGGTCCGCCCTGTGCAGATCCTGCAGCCGCCGGTCAGCCGGGCGCCACACCCCGCGCGATGAGCGACAGGACGTTCTCGTAGTTCTCGGTCGCGTCGATGGTCAGCGGCTGTGCGGTCATGAGTTCGAGGCTCATCGCCCCGTGCACGCACGACCACACCTGCAGGGCCAGATCTGCCGGGTCGCCCGCGACGATGATCCCGCCGGCCTGCCCGTAGCGGATGACCTCGACGAATCGCCCGAATGCATTCTCGGCGACCGCGGGATCAGGTCGGCAGCGACCCGAGAACATGAGCGCGTAGAGACGCGGGTACGAGGCGGCGAACCGGCGGTAGGCGCGACCGCTCGCGAAGAGCCGTTCCAGCGGGTCGCTGTCGGTGGTGCTGATCGCTCGGGCGAACTCCTCGAAACCGTCGGAGACCACGGCGTCGAGCAGGCCGTCCTTGCCGTCGAAGTGGTTGTAGACGCCCATGGGCGCCACTCGGGCCTCGCCGGCGACGGCCCGGACCGTCAAGGCCGACTCCCCATCGCGTTCGAGGATGCGACGTCCGGCGGTGATCAACGCAGCGCGGACCTCGGTGGCCGGCGTACGGGGCGAGCGGGTCGACGTCATGGGTCACAAACTACTGGACTCGCGTTCCGCAATTGTGTAACACTGTTCTACATAAATAGGACAGCGTTCTATTCATCGAGCGTCCGCCCACACTCGAAGACCTGGAGGAACCATGACCGAACACCCGGAGACACGAGTCCCGCCGAATGCGCCCGAGAGGGGCTCGCGTCGATGGTTCGCTCTCGTCGCGCTCTGCTTCGCCGTGCTGCTGGTGATGATCGACAACACGATCGTCAACGTCGCGCTGCCGACGATGTCGCGTGAGCTCGATGCGGGGATCTCGGGCTTGCAGTGGATCGTCGACGCCTACACGCTCGTCTTCGCCGGGCTGCTGCTCACCGGCGGCTACCTGGGAGATCGGTACGGGCACCGGCGGATGCTCCTCGCCGGCATCGCGGGCTTCGGTGCCGTGTCCGTGCTGGCCGCGCTGTCGGGTGGGTTGAATCAACTCATCGCCGCGCGTGGTGGTCTCGGCCTGTTCGCGGCCCTCGTCTTCCCGGCCACGCTTGCGATCCTGACCAGGATCTTCACCGACGCCAAGGAACGCGCTGTGGCCGTGGGTGTCTGGGCTGCGACGTCCGGAGTCGCCGTCGCCATCGGCCCGGTACTCGGCGGATGGCTGCTCGAGCACTACTCGTGGCCGTCGGTTTTCTGGATCAACGTGCCCTTCGGTGTGATGGCCGCTGCAGCCATCGTGGTCGTCGTGCCGGCCGCGCCGCCGGTCGCCACCTCCCGGTTCGACATCGTCGGACTGTTGCTGTCCGTCGCGGGGCTCGGCCTGTTGACCTACTCGGTGATCGAGGGTCCGCACTTCGGCTGGACGGATCCGCGCACCATCGGCGGGCTCGCGCTCGCGGCGATCGCCCTCGCCGGCTTCGTGATCCGTCAGTTGCGGGTGGACAACCCGATCCTGGACGTGCGTCTGTTCACCAACCGGCATTTCGCGACCGCAGCCGGGATGATCTCGGTCGCGTTCTTCGCGCTGTTCGGCTTCATCTTCCTGATCACGCAGTTCTTCCAGGTGGTCAAGGGTTATGGGCCGTTGGAGGCCGGTGTCCGTACGCTGCCGTTCGCGATCGTGATGGCGGTGCTCTCGCCGGTGGCGATGGCGCTGTCGCATCGATTCGGACCGCGAGCAGTCGCCGCGGTCGGTGCACTGCTGATGTCGGCGGGATTCGGTCTGGTCGAGTTCTCCGACCGGCTCTCCACGTACTGGGGTCTGATCATCTGGGCGATGGCCCTGATGGCGGCGGGACTGGCCTTCATCTCGGGCCCGTGCACGCAGGTCATCATGGATTCGCTACGTCCGGAACAGGCCGGGGCCGGTTCCGCGGTCAACGACACCACCCGCGAGGTCGGCGGCACCCTCGGGGTTGCGGTCCTCGGATCGGTGCTGACTTCGGTCTATGTCTCGGGCGTGGCGGATCGGCTTGCCGCGCTGCGGGTTCCCGGAGAAGTGCAGTCGATCGCGGAGGGATCGGTGATGGCCGGTGCCGAGGTCGCCCGCAGGGCACCCGCCGCGGTGTCCGAGGCGATGCGCATCGCCGTCGACGACGCCTTCGTGGCGGGTCTGCACCAGGCGGTCTGGGTCGCAGTCGGGGTCACCGCGGTGGCAGCGGTCGCTGCAGCGATCCTGCTGCGACCGAGAACGACTCCCGCGACTCCGACGACTTCTACCGGGGACCGGCCGGCGTCCGGTCTCGACCGCTCAGAGATCGAGGACGAGGTCCGTTCCGGCACAGCGTGACACACAGGTCAGGAACGCACCGTCGGCGCGTTCCGGCTCGGTGAGGATGTTGTCCCGATGGTCGACCTCGCCGGCCAGTGTGTGCACCCGGCAAGTCCCGCAGAAGCCCTGTTGACAGGAGTACGGGACTGCCGGGCGCACGCGTCGGATGGCGGCGAGGGCGGACTCGGTCGCGCCGACCCGAACCTGCTCACCGGTGGAGGCCAACGTGACCGTGAACTCGCGGCCGTCGAGAACCGGTGGCGGGCTGAACCGTTCGTAGTGGAGCTCCACATCGGGACGCTCGCGCAGCGCCTGGCGGACGGCCTCCAGAAGTGGCACCGGACCACAGCAGTACACCGATGGGCGAACACCCTCGACCTGCCCGTCGGCAAGGGGACCGAGGAGGTCTGCCACCCCCGGCAGTCCCGACTCGTCGTCGGTGCGGATGGTGATCCGGTCGCCGAAGCGGGCGAGTTCGTCGAGGAACGGCAAGGTGTCCCGGGATCGGCCGGTGTAGACCATCGACCAGTCGAGTCCCAGACGTTCGGCGGCGGAGAGCATGGGCAGGATCGGGGTGATGCCGATACCGGCCGCGATGAACCGCAGCGTTGTGGCCGGCGACCCGTGGCCTGGGACGGCGATGGGGAAGGCGTTGCGCGGCCCCTTGATCCGGATCGGTGCGCCGACCGTCAGGGTGTCGTGCACCTCGATCGATCCGCCACCGCCCTCCGGGATGCGCCGGACCGCTATCCGATAACTCGACGCGTCGGCGGGATCTCCGCACAGCGAGTACTCGCGCATCCGACCGGACGGCAGGAGGACGTCGAGGTGTGCGCCCGCATGCCATCGGGGTAGCTCGCCACCGTCGGGGGCGACGAGCGTCAGGGCGACGACGTCCTCGTCCTCGGCGACGACCTCACGCCGGGCGACCCGTAGTGTGCGCACCCCGTCGTCGCGGCGCGGTTCGGTCACCGACGACAGTGGCCGCCAGAACGGCCACCAGATCCGCGCGGCGGTGGTTGCCGCGGCCAACAGTGGATCGGACCTCCATCGTCCGTACAGGTCGGGCGGTGGTACCGACATGGTGGTGCTGTGCGGATGCGCGCGCTGGTTCACTGCGATCGACCTCGATCCGCTCAGGACGCGTTGCGTGCGGCGGGTGACGCCGCCAGGTAGGCGACGGCTTGTGCGGTGTTGCCGATCTCATCCGGATGGAAGCCCGGACGGAAATACGAGAACGTCGCGAGCACCACCGATCGCATCTTCGGCAGCACCCCCGCGCGTACTCCACGGAAGTAGTGGTACTCACGCTGGAAGAAGTTGTAGCGCAAGCTCTTGTCCTGCTTGATGATGAATCGGAAGCCGCGGTTGATCAGGATGAGCAGCGCCGGTAGTGCCACCAACATCGAACGGCCTCGGCGGAGATAGCCGTCGGCGAAGTACGTCGCCACATCGTGTGCCACCGCCCGGTGCTCGACCTCCTCGGCGCCGTGCCAGGTGAACAGGTCGGCCATGACCGGGTCCGCGCCGCACTCGACCCATCGGTTGTTGAGTGCGAAGTCGCCGAGGATGGCGGTGTAGTGCTCCAGTGCGGCGATCAGCCACAACCGCTCGACGAGATGCTTGTGACGGGCCTCGGGGGTGCCGCCCTCCATGGGGCCCAACATCTTCCGGAAGATCCACTCCATCTGCGCCTGGAACGGACGCGGATCGATGCCGCGCGCGTCGAGGAACTCCCACAGGACCTTGTCGTGTGCCTCGGCATGCATTGCCTCCTGGCCGACGAACCCGCGCATCGTTGCGGCTAGCTCCTCGTCGTGGACCATCGGCAGAGCTTCGTTGTAGGTCTGCACGAACCAGCGTTCCCCCTCGGGGAGAAGGAGATTGAGCACACTGATGAAATTCGAGGGCACCGGGTGATCGGGGATCCAGTGCAGCGGGGTCTGCGACCAGTCGAAGGCCACGTTGCGCGCGTGCAACTCGACGGGGCCGGGATCGGTGTCGGGCAGCGTCACCCGCGACGCGTGCCCGCGATGTTCGCGTGGTTCAGGACTCGAGGGCAGGGGATTCGACACGGTCACCTCCGGGTGGGGACGGGGGCGGCGACGCGACGTCGCGCCGCCTGTCGGGACAGCCAGGGGGCGAATCGGTAGATCCGGTACCCGACACTGGCTTCGGGGGTCACGGGCACGACGGCCTTGTCCGAGCGGATGGCGGCGACGATCTGCCGTGCCACCTTGTCGGGGGTGAACCCGCGACGCTGGTAGAAGCGGACCAGGCGGTCTCGGGCCGCTTGTTCATCGGAGCCGAGACCGGCGATCGGGGTGTTCGCCACGATCGCGGTGTCGACGATGCCGGGGCAGATGGCGGTGACGCCGATGTGATGGTCGGCCAGCTCCGCCCGCAATGACTCGGAGAAGAGCAGCACACCTGCCTTCGACGCCGAGTAGACGCCCAGGTCGCGCTGGGGCGTGAAGGCGGCAGCCGAGGCGAGGTTGACGATCTGGCCACCGAGGTCACGTTCGACCATCTGGCGCCCGAAGAGTCGGCTGCCGGTGATGACGCCGCGCAGATTGATGTCCAGCAGTCGGTCGATCTGTTCGTCCGTCGCGTCCAGCACGCCGCCCGCCAGACCGACACCCGCGTTGTTGACGACGATGTCGGGGACGCCGTGGTCGCGCTGCACGGTGTTGGCGAACTCCGCGAAGCCGGCCGAGTCGGCGACGTCGAGGGCGTAGGCGGTGGCCGGCACGGTCTTGGCGCGGCACTCGCGCGCGGTCTCCTCCGCGGCGACCGCGTCGATGTCCGCGGCGACGATCTCGCAGCCGAGTTCGGCCAGCGCATAGGCGGTCTCGCGACCGATCCCGCTACCCGCGCCGGTTACCACGGCGAGACGGCCCGAGAACGCCTGGGGCGGACCGATGAGGCGGGTCCGCTCGGACCAGGCCGGCTTCTCGAGGCTGCCGGTTTCCTGGTAGCCGATGAACGCGCGGGCCGCCTCGGTGAGGTACTCCGGATGGGTGTGCGGCAGCCAGTGGCCGGTCGGGGTGTCCCGCCGCCACAGGCGCTGCACGTAGCGGTGGGTGTGCTCGAAGATGGCCGGCCGCAAGGCGACATCGCGGTGGTTCACCAGTTCGAGGACCGGGACCGTCGTCGGATGCGGCTCCGGGTGGCTCAAGTGCGGCACGATGTTCGCGCGGTAGAGCGCGACACCGCTGATCATGTCGCGACGCAATGTCGGTGCGATCGACACCCTGTCGGCGGGGGTGCCCTCGGTGACCTTCAGGAAGTTACGCCAGACGGCCGGGATGCCGAGGAAGGACAACAGGATTCGCGGAGCGACAGGGAGATGGAAGAATGCGGTGTACGCCGACGAGGCGATCTGGGACAGCGAGGTTGCCACCCGGCGCGGGGTGGGACGGGAGAGGTTCTCGCGCGCCCACGCGCCGAGCTGGTCCAGGCTGGGGCCGGACACCGACACGAAGGACGCGATCCGCTTCTCCGCGCCGTGTCGGGATACCGCCTCCCAGGTCAGCACCGAGCCCCAGTCGTGGCCGACGATGTGCACCGGCCGCTCGGGACTCACTTCGTCGGCGACGGTCAACAGGTCGTCGGCGAGTTCGGCGATGTGGTAGCCGGCCACTCCGCCGGGACGGCTGCTCTCCCCGGCGCCGCGGTTGTCGTGGGCGATGACGTGGAACTCCTTGGCCAGCGCGGGGGCGACCTGGTCCCAGAGGTGGTGGGTGTCGGGCCAGCCGTGGACCAGCATGACCGGTGGTGCGCCCTCGTCGCCGAGCTCGAACACCGCCAGCGTCACGTCGCCGCTCTGCACGGTGCGTTTCCGCCAGTCCACCATCGATTACCTCCTCGTCGAAGCCGTCCAAGCCGTCGAACGCGGTAGACGTTACCAGCGGTCACATATATTCACCAGGCTCGTCATGGCGCAGATGTGACCTGTTCCACCGGGTCTCGTCTGGTCGGTCATGTCTCGACGCGACTACGCTTGACGTGCGCCGACTGCGTGTACGGGGGTATGCGGAGCCGGTCGGCGTCCGGGCCGGGGGGCCCGCGAAACCGTACGAACGGTCTACACACGGGACCGGGAACGCTGGGGGGAATCAGCGTGGGGGAAGAATGCGCGGCGTCGCCGCGTCGCACTCTGTTGGTCGCCTCGACGGGCGGCCATCTCAGCGAACTCATCCGACTCGCCGACCACCTGCCGCTGATCGGGGAGCCGCTCTGGGTGACCTTCGATTCCCCGCAGAGCCGGGTGGAGTTGGCAGGCCGGGACGTCGAGTACGTCGCAGAGGTCACCCCACGTGATCTGGGTGGCGTCCTCGGCAACCTCGCTCCCGCGCGGTCGATCCTCGCCCGGCATCGCGTCGCAGAGGTGATCTCGACGGGTTCGGCCATCGCGCTCTCGTTCTTCCCGGTCGCCCGGGCCGCAGGCATCCCGTGCACGTACATCGAGAGCGCGGCTCGGTCGCAGGGGCCGTCGATGAGCGGGCGGCTACTGCGATGGGTGCCGGGCACCCGACTCTTCACGCAGTACCCGAGTTGGGTCGATCGACGCTGGCAACTCGCGCCCGCATCCGTGTTCGACCCCTACGTCAGGTCGTCCTCGACATCCACTGTCGGAGAACCACGCTCGGCCTTCGTCGCGTTGGGCACGATGCATCATCGGTTCGACCGGTTGGTCTCGGCGGTGCGGGCGGCGATCCCCGACGACTGGGAGATCACCTGGCAGACGGGCCCCAACGACTATCCGGACCTCCGCGGGCGGGTGCACCGTCTCGTGGGGCCGGACGAGTTCGCCGCGGCGTGCGCCGACCACGACGTGGTCATCGCGCATGCGGGTGTGGGCACCGCGCTCGCCGCACTGGACGCGGGCACGAGCCCGATCCTGGTGGCCCGCCGACAGGATCTGGACGAGCATGTCGACGACCATCAGGAGCTGATCGCGGCCGAACTCGCCGCACGCGGGCTCGCCTTCCACGTCGGGTCGGAGGACCTCGACGCGGATCTCGCCCGGCGTGCGGCCCGCGTGCAGATCGAGACGGTCCGCGGCCGGCGTCCGCAGGCGACATCCAACCGCTGATCAGGTGGTGCGGCGCACCCGCGCTCTGATCAGATGGCGCGGGGCGCCCGCGGTGACGAGGATCTGCCACTCCCGGATGAGTTCGGCCCGCCACGGGCCGACGCCCAGTTCTGCGGCGGTGGCGCGGGCCGCGTCCTGCAAACGAGTTCGCAGGGCGACGTCGTCCACCACGCGGTGGAGGGCGTCGGCGATGGCCGCGGAGTCACCGGGCGGTACGACGATCCCGTTCTGCCCGTCGACGATCACGTCCCCGATCGCGCCGACCAGCGAGACGATGGGGACCAGTCCCGCCGACATCGCCTCCAGCAGGGCCATCGGCAGCCCTTCGTCGTGGCTGGGCAGCAGGAAGATCGATGCGCGGTCCAACAGTTCGTCGCGCTCCGCGGGCGAGATCCAGTCGCGCACCTCGATCACGTCGGCTGCCGTTGCCCGTGCCGCGGCTCGCGACTTCTCGACGTCCCCGTCGCCGGCGAGGACCACCGCGAGCGATGACCGGGTGTCGGCGTCCAGGCGCCCGACGCCCTCGATGATCTGCGGTGTGCCCTTGCGCTCTCCGAGTCGGCCCAGGGCGACCGCCACGAGTCGGCTCTCAGGCAGCCTGTCGTCGAACTGCACACCCGCCATGCGCGATTCGGGGGCGGGATTGAGCAGTACGCGGACGCGGGACGGATCGAGATCGAGCACCTCGGTGTACTCGGCGGCGAGGTCGGTGCCGAGGATCAACCAGCGGTCGGCGCGCAGGATCGTTCGGACCAGACGTGCCGCCGGCCGGGGCAACCTGCGATACCAGGCGGCGAAGTTGTAGCTGTGGGCGTGGACGACGCTGGGCGTACCGGTGATCCGGGCCGCGAACAGCGGTGCGCCCTTGCGGATCACGCTGCCGCCGTGGGACAGGTGGATGTGCAGGATGTCGACGCGGCCGCCCAGCACGATGGCCGTCGCCCGGATCATCCCGACCACGCCGACTAACGTCTTGCGCAGACGCCCGTGATCGAGATACGTGGGTACCACCACGAATTCGGCGACTGATGGGTCGTGGCCGTCGATCATCGCCGACATCACGGTGGCCATCCCGCCACGGCTGATCGGTGACGCCGGTCCCGGGCCCACCGCGAGCACGCGCAGTGGACGGATGGGACGCCCGGTGGGCACCTGCTGGGTCGACGCCGGCTCCGTGGACGCTACACCGGTCGATGCTGCGCCGGGACGGTCGTACGAGGTCACGGATGCCGTTCGGCGTCGGGATCCGCGACGGTGAGGGGATTTCCGTGTACGTCGTGATCGTCGACGACTGCCGGGGGGCGTACGCGTGCGGCCGCCGCGTGGTCGACGGTGTCCTGCAGGACGGCGCGGAGCCGGGCGGCGGCCACCGACGCATGGAAGTTCTCGGCGTAGTGCGCGTGCGCATGCATTCCCAGCGACCAGGCCCACTCGGGGTCGGCGAGTTGATCGAACGCGGCCACGAGCCCGCCGACGTCGTCGGGATCGATCGGCCGCGGCCGGGCGGGTTGGAACTCGGGGAGGCCGCCGCGGGTGGACACGATCGGCGACACACCCAGCTGCATCGACAGCACCTGGACGCCGCTCTGGGTGGCGAGCTGGTAGTGGACCACCGATCCCTTGGCGCGGCTCAGCGGTGCGAGCAGGTCGAGGTAGTCGTAGCTGCCGCCGTTCCACCAGGCGTTCCGCGGCAGCACGGGTTCGGTTGCGGCAGCACCGAACAACCGGAGGCGATCGCCGTGGTGGTGCGGACCCGACTGGTGGGCATCCCACGCCTCGAGAACGCGGGGCAGGTTCTTGTACTCGTTGAGCCGGCCGATGAGGACGAAGTCACGTCGTTCGCCCGCCTCGACCGGCCGGGGGACGATCTCCTCCGGGAGATCACTGGTCAGCGGTACGGTCGCGAGCCGACCGGCGACACCCGGCGTGCCCTCGACGCGTCGGGCCACGTATTCGCTGAAGCAGACCGTGGTCACCGCTCCGGCGTTCCACCGGTCGAACAGTCGCTCCTCCCAGCGGGGGCGTCGCTCCTCGGGGCCGTGTGGTTGGTCGTCGTGGATCAGCGACACCCGTGGCACCGATCGTGCGAAGCCGAGCCAGCGCGGGTCGCGGACCAACTCGGTGACGACGACGTCGGGATCGAAACGCCGGACGGCCAGTGCCGCGGCCGCAGTCGAGGGCCAGCTGGCCGGTGACTTCGGGCGCGGGTCGAGCACGAGTTCCCAGGGGAGGGGGACAGCCGGCTGAGGGTGCTGATCGGAGGTGACCAGCAGCACCTCGTCGCCGGCGGCGCGCAGCTCACCCGCGTAGGCCCGTGCGAGCGGTCGCAGCCACGGCGACAACCACAGGATCTTCACCCGAACACCTCCGCGATCGCTGTCTCGTATGCGTCGGCCATCGCATCCACGGTGTACTCCGCGGCCATGCGATCGCGCCCCCGCGCACCGACCTCGACCAGGCGTCGACGATCGGTCAGTACCTCGGCCAGCCGGGACCGCCACGCCTCGACGGTCGGCTCGCCGACCAGGAAGCCGGCCCGTCCTTCGTCGAGCATGTCGGGGACCGAGCAGACCGCCGTCGCGACGACCGGGAGCCCGCGGCCCATGGCCTCCACGATGACCATCGGGAACGCCTCGGACCGGCTCGGCACACACACCACGTCGGCCTCTGCCATCGCATGGTCGGGTCCCGGTGACCAACCACGCCACCGTACCCGGCCGGCCACCTCGGGCGGGGTCGCCGCCTCCAGCCGGGCACGATCGGGACCGTCGCCGAAGATGTCGAGCGTCCAGTCCAATTCGGGATGGGTGCGCTGCAGATCGGCCAGCGCCGCGGTGAGCACGTGCGGGTTCTTGTGCTCGACGATGCGGCTGAGCATCACGAGACGGATCGGTCCCTCGTCGGCGGTACCGGCGTGCCGACGGTCGGGGGAGTCGGCGAGGTCGGCGGAACGGATCACCCCGTTGGGCGCCACGAAGTGTCGTCGGCCGACGCGTTGGTGACGGGTCATCTCGTCCCGGTGACTCGGCGACAACGTGACCACTCCGTCGGCTCGTGTCATCGCGGCCGCGAGCGGGCGCGAGTAGGTGGCCGCCCCGGGGTCGGGCGGCACATGCGCCCCGACCAGCCAGCGACGATCGGAGCCGGTGGCCCGCCAGGTGGTGGCGAAGCCCGTCTCGGTGTTGGTGTCGCCGCTGATGACCACCGCGCGCCCGTCGGGCAGATCCACCATCGGTGCCCACCACGGCTGCCGGACGACCCGCACCTCGTGCGGGATCTCGCCGATCAACGGGCCGAACCGCTGCATACACGCGATGGTGACCGGATAGCCGCGCCGGACCAGTTCGGTTGCGAGGACCACGTGGTGACGTTCGGCTCCGCCGTAGACGAGCCTGTTCACCGTGATGATCACCGCCGGTTTCGCCGACGCCGTGGCCTCGCGCAGTCGCGCGCGGGACCGCCGACTCGACCGCTGGACTCGGTCCAGGACCGCGGTTGCCGCGAGGTAGGCGTCGCCGTGCCGTGCCGAGGCCTGCTTCTCCAGGATCAGGGCGACCCCGGCCCGGAGCAGGTCGCGGGACCGTAGCCCGGCGCGTGGATCGTCGGCGACGGTGCCGTGCCCGGTGTGCTCGACACCGAGCTCGTCGGCGAGGACGAGCCGACGACCGGACTCGCGGGCGCGACGCTGCCAGTCGGTCTCCTCGCCGTAGAGGAAGAAGTCCTCGTCGAATTCGCCTACCTGGTCCCAGACTGCGCGGTCGATCAGCAGGCATGCGCCGGTGAGGTACCCCGAGACATCTTCGGGGGCATCGCGATGGAGCGACGACAGCGGCGTGCCGCGTAGGCGGGGCGAGTACCAGAGGTGGTCGACCAACGCTCGGGTCACCGACGGCGCCCGATGGGCGACATCCCAGGGGCGCAACCCGTTCGGGTCGTCGGCATCGGCCGCGAGATCGCGGGTCATCGGTGCCACGGCGGCCACATCGTCGTGGGAGAGCGCCAACCGGGAGCCGGCCAGGTCGGAGACGAGGACCGCGTCGGGGTTGAGCAGCAGGAACGATTCTGCGGTGACCAGCCGGGCGAGGCGGTTGACCGCCGCGGCGAAGCCGAGGTTGCCCGAGCCGAGATGCCAGTCGATGCCGGGGAGGGTGGTGGCCAATTGCCGGATGTCGTCGCGGTCGGGCTCGGAGTTGTCCCACACCCGGATTCGCGCATCGGGCAGGTGTTTGTCGACGGAGGCGAGGCAGTCGGCGAGCTGCTCGGCGTTGCGATACGCGACGACAAGGACCTCGGGTGTCGGGATCGGGGCGGTCATGAGTCTGCTCGCTGATGGTCGGACGGGTTCTGGTCGGTCGCGTGGTCGGACGGGGGAACGCGCCGGGAACGCAGATCGGTCGGGGTCGGGTGCGGCGGGCTGGGTGGCAGTGATGACGGGCGCTGGGAACCGGGAAGCCGGGAACCGGACATGGGGGTCTGAGGAGGCACCGCCGCCCACGGATCGCGCATGTAGAGATCACGGGTGCGGTCGTCCCAGCCGAAGGACCGACGAAGCGCGGACAGGTCCAGCGGTGCGGTCTCCATGATGGAGATGTTGTGTGCCACCTGGTTCCGGTCGTAGTGCGTGTAGCCCTGGCCGTTCCGCGGCACGATGCGAGGAGGTGAACCGGGGCCGGCGCCGTCCGCCGGTGCCTGCGACTCGACGTGGCCTGCGCCGGGTGGCAGCGCAAGCACAGGCCCGTCATCGTCGGCGCCGACGGAGCGCGCCGCCCGGAAGGAACGGATGTATCCGGGTGTCACCGGCCCGATCAGGAGGTTGACGCCGAGGTAGACGATCGCAGCCGCGAGCAGGGCGAGGACCGGGTTCACCCCGTGTAGCGACCACGCGACGATGCCCGCGCCTGCGGCCGGGATGGCCAGTCGGACGATGAAGCTCCACGGCTCACGCACCGGTGAGCGCCGGGCGAGACGGACGCGAGCCACCACGAATCCGATGACTTCTGTTGCGACCAGGGCGATCCCGGCCCCGACCGCACCCAGCAGCGGGATCAGGATCACGTTCAGCACGATGTTGATGGTCAACGTCACCGCGTTGAGCCGGAGCAGGAAGTGCTGGTCGTGGGCGGCGAAGAGGGCCTGACTGGCGGACCCGTTGAGGAACGTGATCGCCGCGGCGAGGAACAAGAGCGCGAGAACGGGCGCGCCGTCGGAGAATGAGTCCGAACTGAGCAGCGTGATCAACGGACCGGCGAGTACGGCACCGACCACCGCGACCGGCACCGCGACGAAGTACATCGCCTCGAAGACGCCCCGCACGAACACCCCGAACGCCGCCCGATCGGACTGGAAGAGCCGGGTGGTCGTTGACAACGTGGATGCCAGGAACAGTTCGCTGACCATCGTCGCCATGAACGCGATCGAGTAGGCGAGTCCGAAGTGTCCCACCTCGACCGGGTTCGACAGCACGCTGAGCAGCACACCGTCGATGCGCCAGTAGAGGACCGCGATGACCAGCACCAAGGCGATCGGCAGACTCTCCCGGAGCAGGCCGAGTGACTCACGCCCCCGGAAGAGCGGTGTCAGCGGACCGAGGCGGCGCGCGGCGATCGCCTTGATGATCAGCTGCCCGAGCGGCGGGATGATCTGCGCGAAGGCGTAGGTGTAGACCGGGGCATCGGCGACCACGAGCCCGATGGTCAGTCCGAGGGTCAGGACCCGGCCGAGGAAGTCGGCGAGGGCGACCGCCCCGAACCGCATCATCACGGTGAACACCGGGTCGAAGGCGGTGTGCAGGGTGGTCAGCGCCAACGAGACCGAGATGATCACCAGCATCCCGACGACCTGCGGTTGGTTGTGGTAGACGAGGATGCCGGACACCATTGCGACCGCCATCAGCGGCAGCGACATGGTCAGTGAGATACCGAGATTCACCTGGACCAGGCGGTGGACGGTCGGTCGGACGCTGCGCTGGGAGTCGGTGACCCGACGGACGATGATCTCACCGACGCCGAACTCGGTCAGACTCATCCAGAGCGTCACGAACATGACCGCAGCGGTCAGTTGGCCGTAGTTCTCCGGTCCGAGGGTGCGGGTGGTGAGTGCAACGGTGGCGAGGGAGGCGATGGTGCCGCCGACACGACCCGCCATCTGCTGGGCGAAAGCCCGTGCGATGGCGGTGATCGTGCTGCCGGAGCCTGTCGTCCGGTCCTGCGCCGAGGCGTTCACCGAGTACTCAATACGCCCCGTCGCCGGCCATGACCGCCTTGACCGTCTTGAACAAGATGTACATGTCCAGGAGGAACGACCAGTTCTCCACGTAGCTGAGATCGAGTCGGACCGACTCATCCCACGTGAGATCCGATCGGCCGCTGACCTGCCAGAGACCGGTCATACCCGGCTTGAGGAGCATCCGGCGCTGAACCTCGGTGGTGTACGCGCGAACCTCGCGTTCGAGGTGCGGGCGCGGACCCACCAGGCTCATGTGACCGGCCAGCACGTTGAACAGCTGAGGGATCTCGTCGAGGGAGTAGCGGCGCAGCAGTCGGCCGACCGGGGTGACGCGGGGGTCGGCGCGCATCTTGAACAGCGGACCGTCGTTCTCGTTCTGCCCGGCGAGATCGTCCTTGAGCTGGTCGGCACCCGCCCGCATGGACCGGAACTTGATCATCGGGAAGGTCACGCCCTGCGAACCCACGCGCGGCGCGACGTAGAAGATCGGCCCGCGGCTGCTCAGCTTCACCGCTGCGGAGATCAGCAGCAGCAACGGGAGCAGCGCCAGTATCAGCGCGCCCGCGCCGATCCGGTCGAAGGTGACCTTGCTGATCTGCGATGCCCCGCGGTACTGGGGCCGCTGTATGTGGATCAGCGCCGTCGAGCCGGCCGAGGCGAACCGCACCCGGTGCTCGGCGACGTCGAGGATGCCCGGTGCGACCAGCAGACTGACGCCGAGATCGTTGAGGCGCCAACCGAGTTCGCGCAGGTGCTGGTTGCCCAACGCCTCGGTGGCGGTGACTGCGACGGCGTCGGCGCCGGTGGCGGTGACGGCCTGGAGGAGGGCGTGCTCGTCGCCGAGGATGGGGATCTGACGGTCGGAGAGCTGGAGGTGGGCGTCGGGGTCGCCGCGGTACCCGGGGATGCACGCACCGACGACGCGGATGGCCTCGCTACGGTCGTGGCTGAGACTGTCGGCCAGGTTGATCGTCGCGGCGTCGGCACCCAGCACGATCATCCGCTGCAGGCAGTCGCCGGATGCACGCCAGCGCCACAGACGCCGACGCCATGCGTAACGGCCGGCGTTGACCAGTACGAACCCGAACAGCAGACTGAGGCCGACGTAACCGCGGGCCATCTCCAGTTTGAGCCACAGTTCGGCCACGGCGAACATCACGAACGGCACCAGGGACGCATCGCGGACGCGTCGGAACTCCTCGACGCCGGAGCCGATGACGAGGGCCTCGCGGGAGCGGGTGACCTCGAGCGCGATCATCCAGCAGACACCGAGGACCGCCGAGACACCGATCTGTTCGAGGTCGCCGACGCCGGGGCCGTATCGGACCAGGTAGGCGGCAGCCATGCCGACACCGATCGCCGCCGCATCGGTGATGCGGATGCGCCGACGGATGGCTCCCTGCCAACTGGCGGTCGTCGGACGCGGTGACCCCGCGCCGGAACCGGACACGACGGCCCGATCGATGGCGCCGTCGGCTGTCGCGACGGTGCTCATACGGCCGATCGCGTCTGTCGGCGATCGGCGCGACTTGATGTTGCGCACGAAAAAGTTCCCCCCCGGGAAAAAGCACTACAGTTTCCGAGCTACCCGAACGACAGCGGAATGCCTCCAACATTTCCGTTGTCAAACCCCGCCATTAGCTTAGCTACCCTCCGCGTCGTCCCGCATCGTCTCGATGCCACGTGGCCTGTGATACTTCTAACTCCGGTGCACCTGTGCTGGTGAGGACATACGTGCTGGGTACGGGAGCGGATGGCGTCCCATGGGGTTTCGGCCGTCATCGACTCTCGACGGTCAATGCCCCACTGTCGGAGATGAGTTCTCGGTTGTGAATCGGCGGGATCGGGTGTGCGGCGGCTGCGTCACTGTCGATAAGACGCGAGGAAGTTGCCGATGCGTTCCAGGGCCTCCTCGAGGTCCCGGGACCACGGCAGGGTGACGATTCGGAAGTGGTTGGTGTCCTCGAGATTGAACCCCGACCCCTGGACCACCAGGATCTTCTCCTGCAGCAGCAGATCCTGGACGAACTGCTCGTCGTTGTGGATCTCGTGGACCTCCGGGTCAAGACGCGGGAAGGCGTACAGGGCACCCATCGGCTTGACGCACGAGACGCCGGGGATCTCGTTGAGCTTCTCCCAGGTGACGTTGCGTTGCTCGAGGAGCCGTCCGCCGGGCGCGGTCAGGGCATCGATGCTCTGGTAGCCACCGAGTGCGACCTGGATCGCGTGCTGACCGGGCACGTTGGAGCACAGACGAGTCGACGCGAGCACGTTCAGTCCCTCGATGAAACCCCTGGCATGGTCCTTGGGGCCGGTGAGCACCACCCAGCCCGCGCGGTAACCACACACCCGGTAGGCCTTGGAGAGGCCGTTGAACGTGAGGCACAACAGGTCGGGAGCCAGCGACGCGATGCTGGTGTGCTCGGCATCGTCGTAGAGGATCTTGTCGTAGATCTCGTCGGCGAGGATCAGCAGCGAGTGCTGCCGGGCGAGGTCGACGAGCTTCTCGAGCACGTCGCGGGAGTAGACGGCACCGGTCGGGTTGTTCGGGTTGATCACCACGATGGCCTTGGTGCGCGGGGTGATCTTGGCGGCGATGTCCTCGATGTCGGGGTTCCAGCCGTTGGTCTCGTCGCACCGGTAGTGCACGGGTTCGCCACCGGACAGTGTGGTCATCGCAGTCCACAGCGGGTAGTCGGGTGCCGGGATCAGCACCTCGTCACCGTCGTTGAGCAGGGCCTGCATGGTCATCGTGATCAGCTCCGACACACCGTTTCCCAGCAGCACGTCGTCGACGTCGAAATACGGGAAGTCGGGGATGAGCTCGTATCGCGTGACCACCGCACGACGGGCCGAGAGGACGCCGGCCGACTCCGAGTAGCCCTGCGAGTAGGGCAGGGCATGGATCATGTCGCGCATGATCACGTCCGGAGCCTCGAAGCCGAACAGGGCGGGGTTGCCGATGTTCAGTTTGAGGATGCGGTGCCCGTCGGCCTCGAGCCGCGCTGCGTGCGCGTGTACCGGACCACGGATCTCGTAGCACACGTTCTGCAGCTTCTGGGACTGCTCGAGTGGCTTGAGGTTCTGATTGAGGTGCGATACGTACGGTCTGCTCACGGATTCCATTGTGACAGCCGGGGCGTAACGATTTTCCCGGAACCATCGCGTTTGTCCTGGTCGGATGGCCCCGTGCCGCTGTGGTGTGGCGCAGGCGACACCGACCGACGATCCAGGGCCGTTTCGAACCGTCAGTTCGGGCGTCCCGGGTGTCGACGCACCGCGGGCCCCGACGAAGAAGATCGTCGGGGCCCGCGGTGGTCGATCGAGCTGTGAGCTCGTGACGCCGGTGGCTCAGCTGTGGCCGGGCCGCTTCTTGCCTGCGGCGATGCCGAATCCCTTGGCCTTGCCGGGCTTGTCCTCACCCAGTGTGCGAGCGCTGGACGAGCCGTTGCTCGACGGCGTGCTGTCGGACGGGGCCGGATCGGCCTCGTCGTCGGCAGCCGTGTCCTGGACCTCGTCGGCGTTCGCCTCTGCGGCAGCGGGTTCGGCCTCGTCGGTCTCGGCGCTGTCATCTGCGGACCGGGCAATCGCCCCGGGCTCGTCGGCGGGTGGTTCGGCTGCTGCGGAATCCGCCGGGGCGGACTCGCCGGCCGATGTCGCCGACTCCGGCGCGGCCTCTGCCTCGGGGGCCTCTGCTTCGGGGGTCGCCGCCTCAGGTGCGACAGCCTCTTCGGGTTCGGGCTCGGGTGCTGCGGCCGGTGTAGCGGCGGCCGGCTTGGGTGCTGCTTTGCCGATGCCGCCGGGACGCTTCTTGCCCGCGGACATCCCGAATCCCTTGGCCTTGCCGGGCTTGTCCTCGGCGAGCGAGGCGGTGCCGGCATCTGCGGGCTCCGAACCAGCGGGCTCGGCGGCCACCGGCTCTGCCGCCGGGGCAGCTGCCTCGGGTGCGCCGGCCGACTCGGCTTCGGGCTCGGACTCGGACGTCGACTGGGACGTGGCTTCGGGCTCGGGTGCTGCGGCCGGTGCTGCAGCAGCCGGCTTGGGTGCCGACTTGCCGATGCCGCCGGGGCGCTTCTTGCCCGCGGACATGCCGAATCCCTTGGCCTTGCCTGCCTTCTCCTCGGTCGCGACGGCTGCGCCGCCATCCGCGGGTGCCTCGACCTCGGACTCGCCCTCGTTTGCCGGCCCCTCGCTTGCGGGCGCAGCCTCGTCGGCTGCTTCCGGGGCGGGGGTGTCGGTGGTCGGTGCGGCAGCGGCCGGCTTGGCTGCTGCTTTGCCGATGCCGCCGGGGCGCTTCTTGCCCGCCGACATGCCGAATCCCTTGGCCTTGCCTGCCTTCTCCTCGGTCGCGACGGCCGCGCCCTCGGTGTCGGCGGTCGGTGCCGCCTCAGGAGCCGACTCGGTCTCGGCGACCTTGTTCTCGGCCGCCGCGGTCACCCCGGCAGCGGGAGCTGCGGCACCGGGCTTCTTGGCACCCGGACGCTTCGCAGCGCCCATGCCGAATCCCTTGGCGGCCGGCTTCTTCTCGGTCGCCGACTCGGTTGCCCCCGACTCTGCGGCTTCCGACTGCACGGCGTCCGACGACTCGGACTCCGCGGGGGCCGGTGCTGCCGACCCGCCATCGGCTGCGGCTGCTGCGCCGGGCTTCTTCGCGCCCGGGCGCTTGGCGCCACCCATGCCGAATCCCTTGGCAGCGGGCTTCTTGTCGCCCGTCGATTCCGAGGACTCCGCGGGCTTGGCCGGGGCCGCCGCGCCGGAGTCGGCCTTGGCCGCGCCCGGCTTCTTGCCGCCCTTCATGCCCAGGCCGACCTTCGGCTTCGCCGTGGTGGCCGTTGCCGTGGCGCCACCGGCATCGGCCGCAGCCGCCGCGGGCTCCGGCTCCGGCTCGGGTTCCGGCGCAGCGCCGGGCTTCTCCGAGTCGGGGATGGACGCCGGTCCCAGGAAGCGGCCACCGCGGGTCACCTCGGTTGCGCCACGCTTCACCGACTCCAGCAGCAGCTGTGCGACGTCGACGACCTCGATCTTGCCCTCTTGCTCGGTTCCGCTGGTCCGGGCGGTCACACCGTCGGTCAACATCACCCGGCAGAACGGGCAACCTGTTGCGACCTTCTGCGTCGCATCGGTTTTCGTGGTCGCGGAATTCCGATTCGGCCCGCTCGCTGCGCTCCCGGCGCCGGCAAGCGTGTCCAGGGCTTCGTCGACGCGGTCGATGTTGATCCGCTTGCCGATCTGCTCTTCCATCCACATCCGGGCGCCACCGGCACCACAGCACATGGAACGCTCGCCGTGGCGGGGCATCTCGGTCAGATCCGAGCCCGATGCCGCCATCAGCTCACGTGGTGCGTCGTAGACCTTGTTGTGGCGGCCGAGGTAGCAGGGGTCGTGGTAGGTGACACCCTCGCCGAGCGGTGCGACCGGCACCAGGCGCTTCTCCCGCACGAGGCGGTTGAGCAGCTGCGTGTGGTGGACCACCTCGAACTTGCCGCGATCTCCGTCGACCTGCGGGTACTCGTTGCCCAGCGCGTTGAAGCAGTGCGCGCAGGTCACGATGATCTTCTTCTTCTGCTGCGGAGCGGTCTCGAAGACCTCACCGATGGTCTCGATGTTCTGCTGCGCCAGCATCTGGAAGAGGAATTCGTTGCCCGCGCGGCGAGCGGAGTCACCGGTGCAGGTCTCGCCCTCGCCGAGGACGAGGAAGTCCACCGCGGCGATGTCGAGCAGCTCGGCGACGGCCTTGGTCGTCTTCTTGGCGCGGTCCTCGTAGGCGCCGGCGCAGCCCACCCAGAAGAGGTACTCGAAGCCGGCGAAGGTCTCGACATCCCGTCCGTAGATCGGGATCTCGATGTCCATCTCGTCGATCCAGTTGGTCCGCGCCGAGGAGTTCTGACCCCAGGGATTGCCCTTGTTCTCGAGGTTCTTGAACATGTTGGCGAGCTCGGTCGGGAAGTCCGACTCGATCAGCACCTGGTAGCGCCGCATGTCGATGATGTGGTCGACGTGTTCGATGTCGACCGGGCACTGCTCGACGCAGGCGCCACAGGTGGTGCAGCTCCACAGCGTCTCGGTGTCGATGACGGCACCGGACGGGGTGCCGTCGGCCTCGCCGACCAGTCGGCGCTGCGCCTCGGCGCGGGCGCTCTCCGGGATCGCCTCGAGCTTCGCCTCGTCGACGTTGCCGTCGGCATCGACCAGACCGACCTCGTCGCCGCCCATGTCGGTGCTGCCACCGGCCAGCAGATACGGGGCCTTGGCGTAGCCGTGGTCACGCAGTGAGGTGATGAGCAGCTTGGGCGACAACGGCTTTCCGGTGTTCCATGCCGGACACTGGCTCTGGCAGCGACCACACTCGGTACAGGTGGTGAAGTCCAGCCAGCCCTTCCAGCTGAAGTCCTCGATCTTGCCAGCGCCGAAGGCGTCGACATCGGGGTCGGCGTCCTCCATGTCGATGACCTTGCCCTGGCTCATCATCGGCTTGGCCGCACCGAGGGCGACCCCGCCGTCCTGCTCGCGCTTGAGATAGATGTTGAAGAAGGCTGAGAAGCGGTGCCAGGCAACGCCCCAGTTGATGTTGCGACCGACCACGGCGAGCCAGATCATCGCCGACAGCAGCTTGATCACGGCCATCGCCGAGACGCTCCACTCCGGGATGCCCTCGAACGGCATGGCGAGGAAGTGCAGCGTCGGCGACGCCCAGATCGGAGCGTGCTCGATCCCGGAGGCGATCTTGAACAGCTTCACGCCGAGCATGCCGATGCCCTCGATGATCACGACGGTCTCGACGAAGTAGGCGGCGCGGAAGTTGGATCCGCCGAAGCGCGACAGACGTTCCGGGACGCGCGGGTGGTTCAGCTGCCGGACGATCACCAGTGCCACGCCGCCGATGACGGTGCCCCAGCCCAGGACCTCCTCGGCGAGCACATAGGGGTACCAGGTGCCCAGCCATGGCCAGTGGAAGTGCGGATCGAAAGCCTGCCCGTAGGCCTCGAAGACGAAGATGAAGCCGAGCAGGAAGCCCACCATGACCAGCCAGTGGGCCCAGCCGACGGTCCGGAACTTGGCCATCCGGGTGTGCGCGGCGAACTCGAGCGTCAGCTGCTTGAGGCGCGGGATGATCGGAAAGTACCGGCTGCTGTCGATGCGCTGTCCGAGAGCGATCGTGCGGATCATCTCGAAGACCGCGCGGAAGAAGATCGCCCAGCAGAACAGGCTGACGATCGTCGTGATCGTCCCGATGGCAATCGTCGTGGTCGTCACGTGCGCGTACCGGCCTTTCTATCGGTCGTCGTCGGCCATCCGCGCAGGGCTGAGGCGGTCACGGGTCGACGCGTACTTCACATAAAGGTAAAGCCTCTGGTCGCCGTGACGCTGCCAAGGATGACCTAACTAACGATCGGTCGGACCAGTCGGTTCCTCACCGATGATACTCACGAGTAACTTACTATCCAGTCAGTTGCCGTCGGAAGTGATGCGCGCGACTTTCTCGAGCTCGTCCAGAGCGGAGTCGAGGTGGGTGAGGAGCCGCTGCAGACTGGGCAGCTCGGCACGGGCGCCGATGAGTCCGAAGTTCACGTGATCGGCCGTGGTGGTCACGGTGATGTTCAGCGCCAGTCCCTCTGTCGGGATCGAGACCGGGTACACGCCATCGAGCTGCGCACCGTTCCAGTACAGGTGCTCCTTGGGCCCGGGCACATTGCTGATGATGACGTTGAACTGCGGCGGGGCGAACCGGACGAAGCCGGGCACACTCGCCAGCGCCAGCGGTGCGATCGCCGCGGCGCCGAAAGCCATCGCCTGCAGCGGCCGCATGCTGCGGATCACGCGCTTGCTCGCGCGCATCGACGCGACGATGGTCGCCAGACGTCGTTCCGGGTCGGGCTCGTCGGTGGCGAGGTTGGCCAGGATCGCGGTGACCGAGTTGCCGTCGCTGTCGTCCGCGGTGTGCAGCGAGACCGGCACCATCGCGATCAGCGGTTCGTCCGGGAGCTCGTCGCGGTCGATGAGATAGGCGCGGAGGGCGCTGCCGCACATCGCGACGATCACGTCGTTGACGGTGAGGCCCATTTCCGAACCGATCGATCGGAGGCGCTCCAGCGGCCACTGCTGGGCGGCGAACCGTCGCGCGCTCCCGATGGGCACATCCAGGATGGTGCGCGGTGCGCTGCCGAAAGGGGCTCGGAAGTCAGGGTCGGTGACCGCATCCCAGGCGACCTTGGCGGTCACCTTGCCGAGCCCGAGGACTTGCCCGGCCGTGTCGGTCACCGCCGACAGTGCGGGCAGGCGGCCGCCGCTCTTCTCCACCTCCTTCGACGCCGACCGTCGGGCCGTCAGGGCCGGATCCCAGGGGGCGCTGCCGGTGCGGTCGTCGGGATCGGTCGACAACGTGCGCTCGAGCAGGCGTAGCGCCGTCACCCCGTCGACGAGCGAGTGATGGATCTTGGTGTAGAGCGCGACCCGGCCGTCGTCGAGGCCCTCGATGATGTGCGCCTCCCACATCGGCCGGTTACGGTCCAGCAGCGCACCGTGATTCATCGACACATAGCGCAGCAGCTCGCGGATGCGTCCCGGTCGGGGGAGCACGCTGCGCCGGACGTGGTACTCGAAGTCGATCTCGTCGTCGTAGGACCACGCCACGTTCCCGACGATCGTGACGGGTTGGGCCGGGCGCTGCCGGAAGAGACGGTGCACCTCGGTGGTCGCGCTGAAGGTCTCGTGGATCTCCTCCGCGAGATCGCTCGCCGACTGTCCCGCGCGCGGGATGAACAACTGCAGGCCGCCGACGTGCATCGGCTGTTCCCGGGTCTCGGCGATCAGGAACATCGATGCGTTGATCGGCATGTACGGCATGGGCCTGCCTCACGATAGGAGTGCGGTGCGGGTGTCACCTGAGGCCATTGTGGGGCCCATGTGTACGACTGTCTCGGTTTTCCTCGCCTGGGGGTCGATCATGTCCCCCGGCGCGGATGTCGATGGCGGACGATAGATTTCCGGTCATGAATCCCCGCCGTCGCCGGACGTCTCGACACCGCGGCATCGGGCTGCCCGGACGGTTGCTCCTGGGTGTGATCGTCGTCGTCGAGTTGATCGTGACCGTCGCGGCGACCTGGGTCTACGTGGAGTCCGTGGGACGCGAGTTCGAGGTCGCCGACGTCACCGCGACCAGCCCGGCCGACTTCCCCGACACCGCGCTGGTCCTCGGTGCCCTGGTCACCGACGGTCGGCCGGGCGACTACGTGCGCGGTCGCCTCGACACGGTCGAGCAGTTGTACCGCACCGGGCGGATCACGCGCATCATCAACTCCGGCAACGGAAGTGCGGGGGATCTGGGGGAGCCGTCCGTGATGCGGTCCGTCCTCGAGGCGGACGGTGTCCCCGCTCGTGCGATCGTCGACGACGACGAGGGCTTCGACACCGCGCTCAGTTGTCGGCGTGCCCGTGACGAGTTCGGTGCCCGACGCGTCGTCATCGTCACGCAGGACTTCCACCTCGCCCGCGCCATCGCGCTGTGTCGGGACGTGGGCGTCGACGCGGTCGGGGTGTCGGCGGAATGCGAGTGTCCGACACTGACCTACCTGCGCAACCACGTACGCGAGGCGCTGCTCGCCCGGCCACGGGCGCTGCTCACCGCGCTGACCGGTATCTGAGTCCGGCGTCGGAGACCAGCCGCTCAGGCGTCGACGGTCACGCGCGCATCGTCGGCGTCGGCCGCGGCGGTGGTGCGACGCCGCCGGACCATCGCCAGGCCGGGAACCGACACCCTGGGCAGCGGCAGACGCGGGCGTCCGGTCAGGTAGAGCGAGCCGGGTAGGCGCCGCAAGATCTCGAGCACCGCGAGCGAGCCGGCGAGGACCAGCACGTAGGTGACCATGGTTCCCCACGGCTGCCCGAGGGTCTCCAGCAACCACGGGCCACCCTCGGCCTGCGGGCGCAGCAGGAAGAACAGCACCAGGACGTGGATCAGGAAGACGCCGAAGGACCGGTTCGATGCGTACGACACCGCACGGGCGAATCTCGGAGTGAAGTCGCGCCACCGCTCGGCCCAGTACGAGGCGGCGGCGTACAGCGAGGCGATGGCGACTGCGATGAACGGTAGGAGCGTGGTCTGGAACGCAGTGCTCGCGTCGATGGGGCGTTGGCCGCCGACCCACACGCGGAGCAGGTAGGTGCCGACCGCGAGGCCGCCGGTGACGACGAGTGCGCCGACGAGCCACCATGCCTTGCCGCGGAGGAAGTTCGCGAGGGCGCGCCGATGCACGGCCGCGACCGCACCGTAGAGGATGACGAACTGATACGGGACGAACGTCGCGTAGTTGTGCCACCAGTAGTCGGAGATCGGGGCCGGCGGCTGCCAGTGGGTGATCGCCAGGGTGATCCCGACCTGCAGCAGCAGGCTGCCGCCCAGCAGGAGCCCGTGATGGCCGAGAGTCGTGCGGACCAGCCAGAGGACCAACGGGAACAGCAGGTAGACCTGCAGCATCACGAACAGGAAGTACATCTGGAAGCCGGAGAGCCCCCAGCTGACCAGGTGCGCGAACTCGCCGAGGCTGGTCGGCACGTCGGTCAGGCGGCCATGCGCCCACATGTCCTCGACGACCCAGTAGATGGCCGACCAGATCAGATAGGGGAAGATCACCAGCTTGATCCGCCGACGCCAGAAGGCGACCGCACGGAAGTCCTGCTTGTCGAAGTTCTGGTACATCAGCACGAACCCGGTGAGCGCGAAGAACGTGTTGCGGGTGAAGTGCAGGAGAAGGGTCGCGGTGTTCACCGGGACGCTGTCGAATTCGTCGGTCGTCTGGGTCAGACAGTGGACGAAGATCACCAACGAGAACGTCGTGGCGCGGATCAGATCGAGATGGTGCAGGTAGACGCGTTTGGCGGCCGCGGGGGCGCGGGTGGCGACGTCGGCGCCCACCTCGCGCACAACAGTGGTCGTCATCCCGCTCTCACTCGCTCGATTCGCTGGTCATCCACCGCGTGACTGCTGCGATGGATCGGGGCGACGCAGGCCATCGGTGCGAGAGGTGCACGGGCTCTGCGTGGCGCCAGAACAGGTCACAGGTTAGCAACGAAAACTGTCAGGTTTCTGTGGACGGATGGTGAACGGCCTCACATCGCGCTGCCCTGCAGCACACGATGCCGGTGTGCTGCGCCGGTGCTGCCGGTCACCACCAGCGCAGCGCGGCCTGCAGATCGTTGTCGACGGCCGGGATCAAGGTGCGGACGAAGGTAGCCGTCAGATGGTGGTAGTCGTGCCAGAGCAGCACGTTGCCGACGACCGCCGGACAATAGGTCTGCGTGCACATCGCGTCGGTGTAGTCGAGGAACGCCATGTTGGGGTAGCGGGATGCAATGGCGTCGGTCGGATCGGTCGGTGCCATCGCCCGTGCCCGATCGACTCCGCAGACCTGTGGCTTGCGGCCTTCGGCGAGGCACTCCGGCGGCTTCAGCTCGCCGACGGCCCACGGATTGTCGCGCACGGCCACGACACGCTGCCCGCGCTCCCGGAACTGATCGAAGATCTCGGTGTAGTCCTTGGGCACGTAGTCGCCGCGGCCCGCGCCCTCGACCGGTCGGGTGCTGTTGGTGAACACGACATCCGGTTTGTCGACCGCGAGGCGATCCATCACCCGGCGTGACCAGTCGTTGCACTGGTAGTACTTCTGCCCGAACCAGATGAAGACGTGTTCGGTGGTCAGCGCACAACCCACCTTGAGGTAGGTGGTGACCTTGAAATGGCGTTGCTTGCCGATCGCGTTGAGGGCGGTGATCCATTGCTCGGCGTGTGAGCCGCCGACCAACGCGACGGTCCGGGTGGCAGCAGGGTCGCCGTACACGCCGACCTTGATCGACGGGTCCTTCCAGCCGCTGATGATCGAGTCGTAGGACGTGATCGGCCAGTCCTTGTCGGCGACCTCGGGTCGCGGCTCGGCCTCGACGTGCGGCACCGGTGCTCCGTCGAGGAATGCGCGGGCGCCGGGATACAGACGGGGGTCCAGGTTCTCGGTGTTCACCGTCGCGGTCGCCGCGTTGTACTGCCAGACCGCGACGGTCGCGCCGGCGATCACCGTTGCGACGATCAGCACGATGGTGAGTCCTCGCCGGTAGAGCTGGGAGAAGCCGCCGCCGCGGCCCGATCGCAGCGGCGCCTCGATCCATCGGGTCGTCGCCCACGCGAGCACCACCGAGACCGCCAGGATGAGCGTGCCCTCCCACCAGCTCACCGAGTCCTGGTAGCGCCAGGTGAGATAGAAGATGAGCAGCGGCCAGTGCCACAGGTACAACGCGTACGCGATCGATCCGAGCCAGACCGGCCACCGATGCGCCAGCAGTGTGCTGACCGGACCGGGATCGGAGGTCGGGGTCGGCCGGGTCGTCGGCGAACCGATCCAGATCAGCGCGAGCGTCGCGCCGACCGGCACCAGCGCCCACGCCGCCGGGTACGAGGTGACGCCGTCGATCCACCAGCCGCAGGTGACGATGAGTCCGAGCGCGGTCACACCGACCGCCACACGCAGCCACACGGCCACGGCGACTCTGGGCAGCCACACGGCCAACAGTCCACCGACCAGCGGCTCCCACAGGCGCGCGATGGTGTCGTAGTAGTTGAACGGCTGATTGACCCCGTGGCGGTAGGTGGCCCAGGCGAAGCTGACCACCCCCACCGCGAGCAGTGCGCCACCGACGATCCCGCGGACGACGCGCGGGTCGGTGAAGAACGCGAACCGTCGGCCCACCAGTTTGAGCACCCCACCGAGAGTCAGCGCGGCCAGCAGCGTGACGAGGAAGAACTGACCCTGCATCGACATCGACCACAGGTGTTGCATCGGACTGTTCGCCGAGTCGGCTGCCTGGTAGTCCTGCGAGTCGAGGGCGAGGTGCCAGTTCTGGTAGTAGAGAGCGCTAGCCTGAACCTCGGAACCCAGTGGGCCCCAACGGGTCTTCGGCATGACGAGCGCGATCATCGCGGTGATGAAGACCAGGACCAGGACGAGCGCGGGCAGCAGCCGGCGGACGAGTCGCCACAGACGCGGCCACGGGTTGACGGCCCGGTTCCAGCCCACGGTCGGTGCGCCGGTGGCGAGCACGTGCTTGAGCAGCGACGCCACGAAGAAGTACCCCGACAGCGTCAGGAAGACGTCGACGCCGCCGGAGACGCGACCGAACCAGACGTGGAAGACGGCCACCAGGGCGATGGCGATGCCGCGCAGTCCGTCGAGATCATGACGATATCCCGAGGTGTTCCCGGTCGCCGCGTCCTCGTTGGGCGTCGCGGACGGGGTCGTCAGGGTGGCGCTCACAAGGAACTGATCGTACGCGGCCCTGCGAATCGGACACGGTCACCGACTCGTGCCTCGCACCCGCCCCGCTAAACGTCGGCGTGCACATAAACCTTCTGGCCCAGCGCTCGACCGGGCACGGTAACGCCAGCACCACAGCGTCGCGGGCACCACAAGACGCAGGACGTGAGCACGCAGAACATCACTTCAGTGAAGCGAGAGGGTTATCAATGTCAGAGGGGCAGAAGCAGTCGGTCGCCGTCGTCGGCGCCGGCCTGGCCGGGACCAGCGCCGCGCTCGGGTTCGTCGACCTCGGTTACGACGTCACGATCTACAGCGACAAAGACCGTGACGCACTGCGCAACAAGGTCCCGCCGACCGGCGTCGGCGTCCTGTTCGGTGCGTCGCGCGACTGGGACGCGAAGATCATCGAGGACCTCTACGAGATCGGGAACACGACCGGGATCAGCGTCCGGCTCAAGTCCGGTAGTGGCGACGAGCGCGCCGACGTCCTCGAGTTCAACCCCGATTTCGGGTACGTCGCACAGGCCGTCGATCTGCGACTCCGCGGCGACGACCGCCTCGGTCGCTTCCTCGAGCGCGGCGGCAAGCTCGAGGTCGGTGAGGTCGACGACGACCGTCTCGACGCGATCGCCGCGTCGCATGACCTGACGCTCGTCGCCACCGGCAAGCGCGGCCTGGCCGACGTCTTCCCGATCGACGATGCCCGCACCCACTACCGCGAGCCGCAGCGCAAGCTGTTGCAGGCAACCCTGCAGGGCGTCGGCGACGGGCCCGAGGTCTTCGACTACCGCAGCCGCGAAGGCGGCAAGCATGCCGTGTTCAATCTCGACGCCGAGAACGGCGAGATCTACGTCGGCCCCTTCCACCACAAGGACATCGGACTGAGTTGGTCGTTCATCGTCTTCGCCAAGCCCGACGGTGAGTGGGCCGCGAAGATCGACGGGGCCACCGACAACGCGTCGGCGCGGCAGGTGCTCGTCGACATCTTCCGTGAGTACTTCCCGAACGACGCCCCGGTCGTGGAGAAGCTGCAGGTCATCGACGCCGACCCGTACTCGTGGCTCAAGGGTGCGGTGACCCCGACGGTGCGCAAGGCCGTCTCGACCACCAAGAACGGGCACGTCGTCGCAGCGATCGGTGACACCGCCATCGCGGTCGACCCGGTGGCCGGACAGGGTGCGCAGGGTTCGCTCATCCAGGTCGCCGACCTCCTGGCCGCAGCCAAGGATCACGAGGGCGAGTTCACCGCGGAATGGCTGTCCGCGCAGTTCGAGAAGTACTGGGAGAGCCGCGGCAAGGCCGCCGTCGAGGTCACCCGTCTGTACCTCGGTGATCCCGACTACGCCGATCATCTGGAGCTCTCGTTCCCGGCGGCGTCGGTCAACTCGGATGTGGCGTCGGCGCTGTTCGGGTTGCTGTCCGACCCGAACCCACTCCTGACCCTGGAGACCCGCGACGACGTCCTCGGCTTCATCGGCGCGGTCGCCGGTGAGCCGGCCGACGATGTGCTGGCCAAGTTCGAGCCGGCCGGGCAGTTCTCCAGCGCGGCAGTCGCCTGACGGCGAACGGCCAACGGACCACTCTGCGCTGCGACGGCGCAGTTCCTCAGGCGGCGTGTCGACGAGCCCGGCTCTCGACACGCCGTCGGTCTGTCGTCTGCATGGGTCTGTCGCGTGCACGCATTGACGGGCGCTCGCGGGGACTGTCGCCTCTACCGGAAATCCCTCGGTGACGTCATGGGCCGGCGCCCGGGTCTGATAGAAGAAGAGGCGAGAAGATCCGTCGCGACGTGGGAGGACGACGATCATGGCGGCACCGGGGTGGACTCTGACCGACGCACCCGCGCAACACGGCCGCACCGCCGTCGTGACCGGCGCGAACACCGGCCTCGGCCTGGAGACGGCACACGGGCTCGCTCGGCTGGGCGCGTCCGTCGTGTTGGCGTGTCGGAACGTCGACGCAGCGAAGACCGCCCGCGAACAGATCCTCGCCGATCTACCCGAGGCGCAGATCGACATCGTCGAGCTCGACCTCAGCAGCCTCGAATCGGTGCGGACGGCGGCCGACGAGCTGAACGGGCGCGACGGGACCATCGACCTCGTGGTGGCCAACGCGGGGGTGATGGCATCGCGACACACGCTCACCGCCGACGGTTTCGAGCTCGACTTCGGGACCAACTTCCTCGGTCACCACGCGTTCATCGGCCTCCTGATGCCGCGGGTGCTCGATGTGGCGGGACGCGTTGTCACAGTGGGGAGTACGGCCGGTCGGGCCGGCGTCATCGACTTCGACGACCTGCCCTTCGAGCATCGGTTCAGCGGTGCGCGCGCCTATTCGCGCGCGAAGTTCGCCCAGATGGTCTTCGCCGTCGAACTGCAGCGTCGACTCGAGGCCGCCGGAGCGTCGGCGCTGTCGGTGGCCGCGCATCCGGGCGCAACCCGCACCGGCGTCATGCGGGAGCAGACGCCGTTCCTGCGGTGGGCTTTCACCAGCCCGCGCATGCGGTGGCTGCTCGATCTGTTCGTCATGGACGTCGCCGACGGTGCGTTGCCCACGCTGCGGGCCGCCACCGACCCGGACGTGCTGGGTGGCGAGTACTTCGGGCCGTCGGGTCCGCTGCAGTTCACCGGCTCGCCACGTCGGGTCGATGTGTCCGACAAGGTGCTCGACCCCCAACTGGGACAGCGACTCTGGACGACTGCCGAGGAGCTGACCCGTGTGGTGTACCCGTTCGGATCTCGTGGCTGAATCAGCGGTGTCGGCCTGCTCGACACCTCCTGGGTTCAGCCCGCGGTGACGTCGACCGCGCTCAGCATGGCCAGCTTCTCGTGACTCTCGGAACCCGGTGTCGCGGTGTACACCAACAGTGTCTGCGAGGTGTCGGGGTCGGCGAGGATCTGGCAGAACACCTCGATCAGTCCGAGCTGCGGATGCTGGATTCGCTTGCGCTGGTCCGTGAGTCGTGTCGCCACATCGTGGCGCTGCCATAGTTCGGCGAACTCCGGGCTCTCCCGGAGCAGCGCATCGCTGATCTCTGCGGCGCGTGACCGTGGCCCGTCACGGGTGACGGCGGCCCGGAGCCGAGCGGTGTGGGCGCGGGTGTGCAGGTCGTGGTCCTCGGCGGGAAACCGTTCGCGCGTGGTCGGATCGAGATACCAGCGATAGGCGATGCTGCGGCGGTAGCCGGTGAACTCGGTCTCGAGTCCCACCAGCGCGACCGCGAGCGGGTTCTGGATGAGCGTCTCGCCTGCGCTGTTCACCACCATCGCGGGAGTGTCGGCGAGCCGGTCCAGGATTCGCATCATGCCGGGACTGACGTGGTCGGGCTGGGCGATCCGGTCGGGGGTGCCGAGGCCGGCCAGACGGAACAGGTGATCGCGCTCGTCGAGCGAGAGGTGAAGTGCCTGCGCGATCGCTGCGACGATCTGGTCGGACGGGTGCGGGCCGCGCTGTTGTTCGAGCCGCGTGTAGTAGTCGGTCGACATCCCGGCGAGCAGGGCGACCTCTTCGCGACGCAGACCCGGCGCACGTCGACGATTGCCCGGCGGCAACCCGACGTCGGCCGGCTGGAGGGCCTCGCGGCGGACACGGAGAAATTCCGCCAGTCCGGCTCGATCCATTCCTCGACCTCCCTGATCCGTCGGTGCGGCAGGTCGTTGTGGACGCGTAGGTGCCCCTCGACTGCCGTGCTCCTCCACAGTGCTCTCGATGCGGCCGGGTATCCAGGGACCGTCGATCCCCCGATGACCGCGCCCTGGTGAGCGGTCGTCCGAATCGGTGGAGTGGAGGGCGTACGAATCACACCCCGATATGCCCGACCGTCCCGACCGGCACCGGACGGGCGAGGAGGAACCATGAAGCTCACCGGCAACACCATCTTCATCCCCGGCGCCACCTCGGGCATCGGTCTCGGCCTCGCGCTCCGTCTTGCCGACGCGGGCAACATGGTGATCGTCGCCGGCCGTCGGTCGGAGAAGCTCGCCGACATCGCAGCCGAGCATCCCGGAATCCAGGCCGTCCGTCTCGATGTCTCCGACCCCGACGACATCAGCCGCGTGGCAGCCGATGTCCAGCAGCGCTTCCCCGACACCAACGTGCTGATCACGATGGCCGGGATCATGGAGGCCGAGGACCTGCACACCGCCGACTTCCTCGCCACCGCGGAGCGTGCTGTCACCACCAATCTGCTCGGGACGCTGCGACTGGTCGGCGCGTTCACCGAGTTCCTGCAGTCCAAGCCCGATGCCACCATCGTCACCGTCTCCAGCGGCCTGGCATTCGTGCCGCTGGTGCCGACGGCCACCTACAGCGCGACAAAGGCGGCCATCCACTCGTTCACCGAGAGCCTGCGCTTCCAACTCGCCGACACCTCGGTGGGAGTACTCGAGCTGGTCCCGCCCGCGGTGCAGACCGATCTGATGCCCGGCCAGGCCGAGGCCGACTGGGCGATGCCGCTGACGGACTTCCTCGACGAGGTCGTCCGGCTGCTCCCCGACGCCACCGACGAGATCCTCGTCGAGCGGGTCGGTTTCCTGCGTCACGCGGAGGCCCGCGGCACCTACTCCGACACCCTCGTCCAGTTGGCGTCGACGGTGCACTGAGCGGGCCTGTCGCGCACCTTCTCGCGACTTCGTCTCGCTCCCGCGACCTCGACCGAGGTCGCGTCGTCGAGACGAGGTCGCGGGAGGTGGTGCCGTGGGAGTTGTTGTCGCGGTTCATCGCTACCGCCACGGCACCAGGTCGCGGACGATCCGGCCGGCCGCGCGACTCAGGTGCTCGACCACCGACTCGCCGGCACGGCGCGCCGCGGAGAGGCCGGTCCGCGCCGGGGCCTCGATGCGCTCGCGCGCAGGTGCGTCGTCCTCGCGGTGGACGTACGGTTCCGCCTCGTCTCCTCGGATGACGGCCACCATGTTCCGGAACCCGGTGGAGCCGGGATCGTTCCAGTAGCCGCTGTGGCCGTCGAGGCCGCGGATCGCAGACCCTGCCGGATGATTCGCTGGATCGAGAGCGCTGTAGGTCCCGGTGTCGAGCCGACCCACACCGGGCGTGATGTCGGGGTCTCCGCCGTGCGGGCTCGCGGCGAGCCCCTGGATGTACTGGATCGGATCGCCCGGCGCGGTGATGGAGTAGCGCCGGACATCGGCCTGCGGATTGTGCCACGGTCCGTCCAGCACCCCGGTCCCCGCCGACGACGCATAGACCACACGGTCGGCGCGGAGTCCGAGTTGCTCCGCTGTTCCGACGATCGATCCGCCGTACGAATGGCCGATCACGGTGGTCGTGGCCCCCGGTGCGCTGTGGGCGATCTCGACATCGAGCTCACGCGCGAACCCGACGAGCCGTGGCGCCATCTCGCGCGCGCTGTGATCGCTGAGCGCCGAGTCGGGGACGTCCTGCACAGTTTCGGCGATGGTCCCGAGCAGCGCTGCGTGCCCGCCGATCGGGTTGCCGCTCAACACCTGCGCGAGACCGGCCGCCGCGCCGACGACGTTGCGGTCCGATGTTCCCGGTACGAGTGTCTGGGGGAGATCGCCATCGGCGTAGAGGAACACGGGTGCGCCACTCTGCTGCGCGAGACTCCACGCGGCCCGATGGTTGGGTTCGCTCGAGTTCAGATTCGTCCCGGTGCCGGGCACGTAGACGGCGGCGCCACGGGTCGTCGGGCCCAGCGTGCCGATCATCTCGACGAACCGACCATTGGGAGTGTCGGAGAAGGCGACGTACTGCCGATCGACGAGCTGATCGTCGGCGCCCCGCCCGGCGACCGCGCGTCCACCCCGCATCGTCACCGCAGCCGGATCGGGGATCGGCAACAGCATCGTACGGAGTTGCTGCGCGCGAGCGCTGTTCGATCGGCCCGCACTGATCTCGGCGGACAGTGCAGTGCGGATGGCGAGGTGATTGGCCCGGATGCGCACCGCGAACGGGATGCCGTCGAGGTTGCCGACGGTCGTGGGATCTGCCTGGATCAGGTGACGGAGCGCGGTCGAGTCGAGTGCGTCGATCAGCCGTCGACGAGCCTCCGGAGTCATGCCGCGTAGTCGATGCGCCAGATCGTCTGCGTCCATCGTGCGCCCGTCCGGGAGGCGGATGTGCGGCTGCCCGTTCGTCATGGCGTGCAGGTCGGCCGACAGTTCCTCCAGCGCGGCACCGTACTTCTCGTCGAACACGTCGATGGTCGCGAGGCCGGATCGGATCGCCGCCTCGAAGTTGTCGGCTACTGCCTTCGCGTCGGGATCCGATGTCTCGAGTGGATGGGTCACGTCACCGACATCGGACACGGTGAACCCCGCCTCCTGTGCGTATCGGACCTCGCGGAGTACGTGATCACGGGCGTAGCCGATGTCCCGGGCGGCATCCTCGGTGGTGTCGGCGACCGACTGCAACACGTTGCGGACCTCGTCGCCGTGGTCGCCTTCGGCACGCACCCGCGCATCGACGGCTGATCGGGTTGCGCCGTACCACTTTCCGCCGGCATCGCAGGCGCGGATCATCGTGCGAGACGCTCCGTCGAGAACCGTCGCCGCATCGCCGATGATCGTCGACGCGCGGTCGGTGTCGGGCCAGGAGCGGAGGGCCGAGATCGTCGGGAGCATCGGATCATCGGCCCGGTAGCTGCCGGAATCGCTCTGCTGCAGTCCGATCCGTTGCGCCGGTCTCGGCATCGAACAGCTTCAGAGCGCTGGTCATCTCGCCGAGTCGATCGGCGATGGAGTCGATGACCGCGCGCGACGGAGCCGGGAAGGTACGCAATGCTGCCAGGACGCGACTCTGGGCGCCGGGGAGTTCGGCCAGTTCGTGCAGGTCGATCTCGCGCACAAAGCCGGCCTGCTGCTCCCACGTCCGGATGATCGCAGCCACGACTTGTGGTGCCACACCGAAGCTCTCGACCATGCTGCCCTCCTCGCCCGAACGTCTCGAGTGTTAGAGGTGTCGGCGGCCGGATCGGTTCCCTCGCACTGATGACTAGGGCTGCGCCACGCCGATCAGGAACAGTCCGCCGTTGAGCGCCGCTGCCTCGGTCTTGCGGCAGGTGTACGGGCCCGCCACCGAGCAGGTCGTCTGCAGATCTGGGCGGACCGTGATGGTCATCGTGAACGCGGGGAGGCCGGCGGTGGTGGCTCCGTCGCCCACCAGGCGCACTACGGGTTCCGCGCCGGAGCACTGACTCGCCAGCACCGTGAAGAGGATCCGCTCGAAAGTCGGGCCCGCGTACCGCGAGGCGACGGTTGCCCCGCTCCCGACGCAGTCGTCCAGCACCTCGAGAGTGCGCACCGTGATCCTGATCCGCTCGCCGGGTGGAAGCGTGTTCACGTCGAGTCCGACCGCGAAGCGACCGCGTTCTCCTCCGGAACCGATACCGGGGCCAGAACCCGTTCCCAGTGAACCCGTGCCGCTCTGGCCGATGACGTCGGTGAGCCACGACGGTGGTGGGTCGGCTGCCGCCGGTGCTGCCGAGGCGGTGCCGACGACGATTGCGGCGACAGTGACTACGGCCAGTCGGGACAGTCTCGAGAAGATGCGTGGCATGGGTGATCAGTCCGTTCTCCAGGTCTTCCCGACTCGAGAACCGTATATCTCGAACGCTCTGTACGCCCGGCGATCCGCTATGTCGGTGCGGGTGTGGCGAGCGGTGCCGGAGTCTCCTCGGCGGCACGCGCACGTCGGGATCTCTCCCCGGTCGCCACGGTGCCGAGGGTCGCGATGATGACCAGCCCGATGGCGGTCATGCGCAGTGGACTGACTCCTTGGTGCAGTAACAGCCAGCCGGCGACGGTGGCGAAGACCGGCTCGAACGCGAGCAGGACCCCGAAGACATGGCGCGGGATTCGCCGTAGAGCCGCGAGCTCGAGGGAGTACGGGATCACCGACGCGAGCAGGGCTGTGGCGGCGGCGATGCCCAGCCACTGTGGTTCGAGAAGAGCGCCCAACTCCTGTGTCAGGCCGATGGGGAGCACGACGACAGCCGCGACGGCAAGAGCCATCGCCAGACCGTCGGTGCCGGGGATCGACTGGGCGACGCGAGCATTGACGACGATGTAGACAGCCCAGAACGAGGCCGCCGCCAGAGCGAAGAGCACGCCGATCGGGTCGAGCGACGTCGCGTGGACTGCTGCCTCGACGCCGAGCAGCGCCATGCCGGTCAGGGCGAGGGCTACGCTCACGAGATCGGTTCGTCGGCGCGAGAGGGCCGCGGCGAGGACGAGCGGACCGAGGAACTCGATCGACACCGCCACCCCGAGCGGTAGACGCTCGATTGCCGCGTAGAAGCAGCCGTTCATGGCGGCCAGTGCGGCTCCGAGTAGGCACACGGTGCGCCACTGACGCCGTGACCACCGGCGGATCCGCGGCCGTGTGATGGCCACCAGCAGGCCGGCGGCGATGGCGAGTCGCATCGCGGTCACCGCCCACGCGCCGGCGACCGGAAAGAGGTGTGCCGCCAGCGCAGCACCGAACTGTAGCGACACACACGACCCGACGACCATCGCGACAGCCGACCGCGTCCCGCCGGGGTGGAGCGCGGCGGTCATCGGTGGGCCCATTCGGGGCGGCGCGTGTCCATGAGTCCAGCGTCGTTGTGCTGCTCAGATTAGTCCAGTGAATGTATCTGCGCGATAATGGTCAGTATTGATGACCTGTTGGGAGGTCGGCATGCTGAACGTTCCCCGGCTGCGATTGCTGGTCGAACTGCACCATCGGGGTACGCTGGCCGAAGTGGCGCGAGCGCTGTCGTACACGCCATCGGCTGTCTCCCAGCAGCTTTCGCTGTTGGAACGTGAGGTCGGCGCACGCCTGCTGGAACCCGTGGGTAGGCGTGTGGTGCTCACCGACGCTGCGCTGCGGTTGGTTTCCCACGCCGAGGTGGTGCTCCGACAACTGGAGGAGGCCGAGTCCGAGCTGGCTGCCGCGTCGGATGCGGTGCGGGGCACCCTCCGGGTGGCGTCGTTCCAGACGGTGGTGTTCGCGATTGTGCCGGCTGTGTTGGATCTGCTCTCCGACACCGCGCCGGGTCTGCGCATCGAGTTCGATCAGTTGCAGGTCGATGCAGCGTACAGCGGACTCTTGTCGCACGAGTTCGACCTGATCCTCGGCGAGGAGTACCCGGGCATCCCGACCCCCGTGCGAGCCAACGTCGACCGCACCGACTTGGTCGCAGATGCGCTTCTCCTCGCGGTGCCTGCGTCGCGCGGCTGGCCCACCGACGGTGTCGAGGCCTTGGCCGAGGTGCCGTGGGCGCTCGACCCGGCGCAATCCGTCTCAGGTGACTGGGCCCGGGCGGTGTGTCGGACAGCTGGATTCGAGCCGCGCGCTCGATTCGTCAGTCCGGACCCGTTGATGCATGCGCATCTGGTTCGGAGTGGTCATGCCGCGGCGTTCATCCCGTCGTTGATCACCACCGAGCAGTCCGACGGCCTGGAGTTGATCGAGTTGCCCGGTCGGCCCGAGCGAATCCTGTACACGGCAGTGCGGGCCGGTCGCGGCGCCCACCCCGCGGTGCGTGCGTTTCGGGAAGCGCTGCGGGCGGCATCCGAGGCGCGCCCGACGGTCCGCCCGCTCGCGTAGCCGTTGGTGTCGGTCACTGACACCAACGGCTACGTCTGTACACCTAGGAGTCCGGCGAGGTGAATCAACGAGTTCGACAGGTGATCGGGGGCGAACGGCGGGAAGTCGATGTACTCGCGGACGTGTGGTTGAACGGCGGACCAGGCGTAGATCTGCGTCGCCGCCGTCTCGGTCTGGCCGATCGGTCGCAACTCGTAGTGCCAGGTCCATCCGCCGAATGTCAGTTCGCCGTCCTCGTATGTACCTGGACGCCAGCCGATGAGGTCCGGGCTCTCGAATACGTGGACCTGGTTGGCGACCTCGTAGTCACCGTCGGGATGGTTCGGGTGGTACATCCCCATCCGGAACACCTGCCCCACCTCGCTGAGCGGCGCCGTGTCGACGGCCTCCTGCACCCAGCCGGTGCCGTCGATCGAGCCATGTGTCGTCGGGTCGGCGAGCGTGGCGAACACCTGCTCGACCGGTGCGTGGATGGTCAGATGCGCGCGCACGGTCTCGTCGTTCACGATGCCGCCTCCCTCGTCGATGTCGGTGGGCGTTCCCAGATATGGACAGCCCGTCCGCCGTGAACTCATCGGTGGAACGGCTGCGCGGGAGCGGGCGCGGCCCCCGTTGCAGTTTCTCATCCTCAGTGTCGTGGGTGACCTGGGTATTCTCACGAACACGTCACCAGTGGATTCTCACTAAGTTGGCATAATCCTCGCGAGTCCGCTGGTGACCGCTCGGAGGACTTGAGAATCCGGCCCTAGTAGAACGTTGTGATATGGAAGGTGTCGTCGTCCGGCTCGAGTCTCAGTCCGACCTCGGCGCGATATGAACTGCTACCTGCTCGCTCGAGTTCTATGAGAGTTGAGCACAGGAGATCCCCATTTTCGAGGAGTCGGAGACCGTAGAGATAGTGGTGACGAACCTTGTCCAGGACCAGCGAACACAATTGGTCGGAGGTGAGGTGACCGAGCCCCATATTCTCTAGGTTTACTCCCTTCGCAGACGTCAGGTAATCAAACTTGCTGTCTGTGATCGAAACGTCGATCTTCGAGCTAGTTTTCCTGCTATAGCTGGCATCAAGGGATGTCAGTATTAGTGCCTCGTTTCGACTGAGCGCGCCGTCGCTCGACCGCTGAATCTTGTAGACAAGATACTGTCCGAAAAGAACCTCAAAGACGGATACAGTCCGCGCGGTCCCGAGATCCCAATTGCCCTCGTACACGCCCTCCTTCGGCTCGATCTCGTCGTAGTGCGCGGAGATGTACGTGGACCCTGCTTTGAGGAGATTCGCGGAGAGAGTCCCGCTGATCAGGTTCTTTATTGGAGACTGCAGTGTCGTGTCAACAACGCCGATGAAACCAGGAGTGCCTCTCAGCCCTAACTCGATCGCATCACGAGTTCCCGGGCTGAGATTCGATAGATGCACGCAATAGATCTGCTCGGTCGCGCCTACTCCATCCAAGCGCAGATGAGGGTACGTGCTTGCGAGGTAGCCGACGTCGCCACGTCGATTTTCGCTGATCAGATCGCCGTGACGAATCGCCGTATTCAGTTGCGTCGGCAGGAGTGGAACAATGAAGTTGCTTGCACCGTATGCGTAGTCACCGTAGGTCTTCGCGAGAGCTTCCGAGTCGAACATGAGGCAGGCCTCACGCTTGTCCTGACGGGGGCATAAAGCGTTCCGAAGATCGTTGTACGTAATGTCAAGACTGTCGAGCTGAACAACCAAAAGGTCGAGATTCCGCCAGATCTCAGCACGTTCTCCCGCAGGCGTCCATCGCTCGTACTCGGAAATCGCCTCGACATACACGTGATCCGTAGATAGCGTGTGCATTCTTCTGAGCGTCTTCACTCGTGCACGCACCTCTCCTTACCGAATGAGTCGCTTAACGCTCGTGTAGTGGGCTCGACGCGGTTCTTGGTGAGTTCGATGACGGTCAAACACGTTCGATCCGAATTAAACGTTCGACATTTTCGTGCTTCGTCTGCCCGCATAGTTATCTGCTCGATCCGCGGCATCCTGGAATAGAGCCGGTCACTCCCTGGCGGACCTGATGAGCTCAACCAGCTCCAACTTCCGAAGCCCTGAGTACCCGCTCAAGCCGAGGGTTTTGGCCAGGTCGCGCAGCTCGATCACGGTGCGCTCTTGTAAGTCACGTACACCGCCGGTGCCCGCAGCCTGCTCCGTCAACGGTCGCGCGACGACTCGGCCATCTCTGTCCGGTTTCGGTTCAACCATCAGCTCGCGCACAGGGGCATCGCCAACCGGGCGGACCACGACATATCCCGGTCCGGCCTCGATCGCTTCAACACGTTCGCAGTGCTGCTGCACCGTGACATCGAGGTCGATCTCGCGGCCATCGAGCGAGATGGAGATTCCGCTAAAGGCTAGGAGCTCCCACTCCCCGGCCATGGGGACATCGGGGTGGTGTTGCACGATTCGTAGCGAGTCCCACGAACGTGAGACCGGCTCGTCGGACGCCGTCAACTCAGCCGCTCGCCGCAGCAACGTAACCTCGGCGCCATCTCCGCGGTGAGGCACTTTGAGCGGAACCGGCGTCCAACGTTGCACAGCGATCAGATTTTGGACGATCTCAGTCCAATCTTGGGCTGAATCGGCGAGTCGCGCATCCTCCGCGACCGGCGTTGGCGGAATCACGGATGGGCCGTTCGGAACCCGGATCTCGACCTGCTGGCCACCCGACCACAGCCGACTTGCGAACATAAGAGAGGGCAGTACGTGGTGTGGCGCCTCGCCCGCGATCTGCTTCGCCCAGGTGTCCAAAATGTAACCTGCGGGGTGTCGACGAAACGTCAGCATCACCCCCACCGCGCCCGAACTACCGACCATCTGTTTCCCGATCGCCCCTTCCGTGGTAACGAAGCTTGAGAGCTCTAAGGCCGAGGAATCGTCGTCGACCCCCTCTCCTCTGTTGATCGTGGTCATGAGTAGCTCCAGGTTCTCCCACGAGTTCGGAACGATCAGGTCGGTGAGGCCAACCTCCACAGGCCCGTCCGGGGCGGTGAGACCTGGGGGCATCACAGCATCGACCACTTCGCCGGCGACCGGTGAATCTGGCGCAACTCCGAAGTCGAGGAATGCACGTACATCAGGGCTATCCTCGAGGCGCAGGTTCACCATCATCGGAGTCGGATTGAATGCTTCCGCCTCTACCGAGATCGCCGACACGGATGTGCGGATGAAGGAGTCGGCCGAGATCTTCCGGTAGTTCTCCAGCCCTTCCTCCGCGGTGAAGACCGGGCGATCTCGGATTGACTCAATTGGCTGTACTTCATTCGCGGGGACGACCTCGAGGCGATACCGGTAGAACGGGCTGAGCTTGTCGAGTTCCTGTTGCAGTCCGATGTACCGCGTCGCAAACACATCTAGGCCGCTGGAACCCACGTCACCCGACAACGCGACGAGGTTGGTGAGCAATTCGTTGATTCGCTCTGCTCCGTCCTCGAAGAAGAGCCGCACAAGGTTCAGGTGGCGGGAACACATGCCGTCGAGGTGAGCCTTGCCCCACCACTTGACGGGGAAGTTGGCGCTCGTCGTCAGCTGAGAAAGCCAGTTCTCTCGCGCTTCGGTCGGGTCCCACGGCATGACGAGAAACCAACGTTTGATGATGTTGTTGGCGCCGAAGTCGTGGTTAACACGATCCCAAGATTTCTGAACCTCGGTCGCCTGCGACGATGTGAGGGCGGAAGTGTACTTCTTTACCTGGTAGACATCGAATCCGTCGCCGTTAGGTACCTTGATATCGACCCCACTGTCCCCTTGGGCTGGCGTGACCCGCGAGCCGTCCGGGTGATCCAGCAGAATCAAAGCGGCCACGAATCGCTCTACGTCGTCGCCTTCCAAATCGCCCCAGGGAACTCGCGCCAAGATTGCCTCCGTCTGTAATCCCGCCGAGTCATGTATCGACCGCACGGGTTCCTGCTCAAGAACCTATGTTCACCCACCCGGGCCCGTGGCGAACATGTGTGTCAGCGACTTTCCGTGTCTCGTACTGGTCACTTAGCCGCCTCGGGCCCGTGGTCGGGGTCCGCGAACCCCAAGGGACTGGCGAGGTGGCCGAACAGCGACGTCGAGCGCACTTCACGTCGACGGTCCGATGTCAAGTGCGCCCGATCGCCACGCCAGCGACCCGTCCTAGGAGATGCCGAAGGAACCTCCAGACAGCGTCCCGGGTCAAACACTCGGGTTTGAAGATCCCGAGGAACGGTGCTCGACGGTGCCCACGTCGAGCATCATGCGAGCCGCCGCTGGTGGCCGACCGGGCGCTGTGGAGTCGATCATGGCGTTGTGGTCGACGAACAACGCGCACACCACCTCATTGGGGTTTTTCGCTGACCGCCATAGGATTCCGTCGATCTGTTTGCCGGGGATCGCGTAGTAGCGCAGCATCTCGGTGATCACCTGGGTAGGGATGTAGCCGAGCAGGTGCACGTCCGACGGTGGGGACTCGACGCGGATAGCTTCGCTAAATTCATGCAGAAACGTGATCGGACCACGCAAGTGGCGCCGGTCTCTGTCGAACAGTGATGGAATCGGAGGCGCCGTTGAAAGATCGATCACGGTAAGTGGGACCAATACCTCGAACTCGCCCGCACTCAGGTTTCCGGCAGTCCTTGGGTAACCCACCTCGGCCAACGCGCCGTCGAGGGTTGTCGCGCCGTAGAAGGCACCGATTCCCTTCGGAGTCATTCTGTTGTCCTTGGAGTACTGGGGCTCCGGGGTACCGATTGCGCTGGCCATCGAGTGCCAACCTCCATCGGCGTCGACACGCACCCGCCACCACCGCGCCCCTTCTAGAATGACTTTGGTCAGGTTGGCATCGGCGATCGCACCGGCCACCAACCCTGGAATCGTATGCCTGGCAAGTTCACCGGCGTGCAACGTCTCATTCGGGTCAGGGACCAGCAACGTGTACCGACGACTCTTCTTCACAGAGTCACAGAAGGAATCCCAGCCGTCGACCAGGGCCTGCTCGGGCGTCAGGGCATACGGGTTGCGTTGACACCACACTCTGGAGCCGAAACGGTTGGCGATTGCCTCCACTACGTTGGAATCTGCGGAGATATCGTCATGCATCTGAAGCAGATCTCCTGTGTTGTAGGTTGTCGTCTGGTAGCCGCCCTCGGCCCCGTCGTACCCTGCTTCACTGATTGGGTCGTCGTACTCAGCCGACAGCCCACCCGCGACTTCGCTGACGACAACGTCGAGCAATGCGACTGACATGGCGGCGTTGCAGAACGTGCACGTCCCAGCCTCCTGTTCTCCTTGCTCGAAGATCGCCCTCCGCAGGCTGGGGTTGGTCAGACATCGACCGCAGATCCACTCGTCGCCATCCACCCAGCCACGTTCCGCGGCTTCCATCGCGTGATCTGAGATCCCCATGCTGGAGTCCTATCATCCGCGCGTCTGCCCTTGTTCCCAACACAACCGTGTCGAGAGACAGAACGTACACACCCCCTCTGTTTCGGGAGCTTCGCCGCCGGGGCGCAGCCCTCTTAGGCAGGTGCACACTGCGATCGCAAGGACGATGATCGCCCTTTCATTCCACCGTTTGTGCCTTGCAGGCCGTGTGAGGCGCGGCGTCTATCGGAGGCACGAACCCGAACCTACCGTTCACCCACGGCGAAATCTGCCCGGGAACAAAGATCCGGCCATCTCAGTTGAGTCGACCAGACTGAACTTTGGAGGTTCGATGTCCGCTACGTATTCAGTGCCCGTGCTGTTCGTCCCCGACCTGGTGGTCCTGCCGGGCATGGTCGTCCCGATCCCGCTCGACGATGCCGCGCAGGCGACCGTCGACGCCGCTCGTGCGAGCGAGTCGGGCAAACTCCTGGTCGCTCCACGCCTGGACGACCGCTACCCGAGCCACGGCGTGATCGCATCAATCGTGCAGCTCGGACGCATTCCGGGCGGCGCTCAGGCTGCGGTGATCAAGGGTGAGCAGCGCGCGCAGATCGGGTCGGGAACGCCCGGCCACGGTGCCGCACTGTGGGTCGAGGTCACCGAGATCGACGATCCCGCTCCCACCGAGGAGGCGACGACCCTCGCCGCCGAGTACAAGAAGCTCGTCCTGGCCATGCTGCAGCGCCGCGAGGCCTGGCAGATCATCGACGCCGTCAACGCCATGACCGAGCCGTCGGCACTCGCCGACACCTCGGGCTACTCGTCCTGGCTCACCGACATCCAGAAGCGCGAACTGCTCGAGACGCCCGACGTCGCCGAACGGCTGCGACTGCTCATCGACTGGACCGGCGAACACATCGCCGAGACCGAGGTGAGCGACAAGATCGCCGACGACGTCCGCAACGGGATGGAGAAGCAGCAGAAGGAGTTCCTGCTCCGCCAGCAGCTCGCCGCCATCCGCAAGGAACTGGGCGAGGACGAGCCGGAGGGCGCCGACGACTACCGCGGGCGCGTTGAGGCAGCCGACCTGCCGGAGAACGTTCGTGAAGCGGCTCTGCGTGAGGTCGGGAAACTGGAGCGCGCGAGCGACCAGAGTCCCGAGGTCAGCTGGATCCGTACCTGGCTCGACACCGTTCTGGACCTGCCGTGGACCACGACCACGGAGGACTCCACCGACATCGCGGGAGCCCGCGAGATCCTCGACGCCGACCACCACGGTCTGGACGACGTGAAGGATCGCATCGTCGAGTACCTGGCCGTCCGGTCCCGTCGCGCTCAGCGCGGCCTGCAGATCGTCGGCGGTCGCGGCTCGGGTGCGGTGATGGTCCTGGCCGGCCCTCCGGGCGTCGGCAAGACGTCGCTGGGTGAGTCCGTGGCGCGTGCGCTCGGACGGAAGTTCGTCCGTGTCGCCCTCGGTGGCGTGCGCGACGAGGCCGAGATCCGTGGTCATCGACGCACCTACGTCGGTGCGCTGCCCGGACGGATCGTGCGTGCCATCGGCGAGGCCGGTTCGATGAACCCGGTCGTGCTGCTGGACGAGATCGACAAGGTCGGCTCCGACTTCCGCGGTGATCCCGCGGCGGCACTGCTCGAGGTCCTCGACCCCGCGCAGAACCACACCTTCCGCGATCACTACCTGGATCTGGACCTCGACCTGTCCGACGTCCTGTTTCTGGCCACCGCCAACGTCATCGAGAACATCCCGTCGGCGTTGCTCGACCGGATGGAGTTGGTGACGCTCGACGGCTACACCGAGGACGACAAGGTCGCCATCGCACGGGACTACCTGCTTCCTCGGCAGCGTGACCGGGCCGCGCTCGATGCCGACGAGGTCGAGGTCACCGACGATGCGCTGCGAGAGATCGCTGCGAACTACACCCGCGAACCGGGTGTCCGACAGTTCGAGCGACTGTTGGCCAAGGCGCTGCGCAAGGCGGCGACGAAGTTGGCCGACTCATCGGAGCCGGGCAAGGTCGCCTCGATCACGATCGATCGGGATTCGTTGCGCGACTTCCTCGGTCGTCCCCGGTTCACGCCGGAGAGCACAGAACGGACCGCGGTGCCGGGCGTCGCGACCGGACTGGCGGTCACCGGCATGGGTGGCGACGTGTTGTTCATCGAGGTGAACGGCGTCGACGGCGAGCCGGGACTGAAGCTGACCGGTCAGCTCGGAGACGTGATGAAGGAGTCGGCGCAGATCGCCCTCTCCTATGTGCGAGCCCATGCGCAGGAATTGGGCGTCGACCCCGAGTCGCTGAACAAGACCATCCACGTGCACGTCCCGGCCGGGGCCGTACCCAAGGACGGTCCGTCGGCAGGCGTCACGATGGTCACCGCGCTGGTCTCGATGGCCACCGGTCGTCGGGTGCGGGCCGAGGTCGGCATGACCGGTGAGGTCACGCTGAACGGTCGGGTGCTACCGATCGGCGGTGTGAAGCAGAAGCTGCTCGCCGCTCAGCGGAACGGGCTCGAGACGGTCTTCATCCCGCATCGCAACGAGCCCGACCTCGACGATGTGCGGGCCGAGGTCCTCGATGCACTGGACGTGCGACCGATGACCGACGTCGCCGAGATCGTCACGGCAGCACTGGAACCGGCAGCTGCCGACGTCGGGACCGCCGCAGCCTGACGGCTACGCGACGATCCGGTCGCGGCGCTCGCACCAGCAGTCCGCGACCGACCACCGAACGGCCCGGCGTGACCACGAGTCGCGCCGGGCCGTTCGGCTGTTCGACCCACAACGTGTCGTCGGGCGTCCACGTCAGGCGTTACGCCGGAGGTGTACGTCAGAGGTACACGAGGTCCGGCGCGGCGCCGGGGCGGAGTCGGGTGACCGGCACTGGTGGCAGACCCCGAAGCCGCAGTAGTTGATTCGCGATGCCGATCGGCTCCTCGAATGATGCTGCGGGGCCTTCGATTCCGGCCGCCAACAGCGTCGCGGGCACGTCGCCGTGCGCGATCATCGAGCGCCAGAGATTCGGCGTGAGCTCCAGGTACTCGAGTGCGGGGAGCTCTCGCAGTGCGCCGAGGCCGGTGACCACGTCCTCGGTGATCGACACCGTGCGCAGACGCGGATGTCCGGCTGTCGCACGGAGATCGACGGTGCGATCGACGAGCCGGTTGATGTGCAGGACCTCGGTCTGCGGCGCGACGTCGGAGATCCACCGCCTGGTGTGGTCGCCGACGCGGATCACCAACCGTTCCTCGGAGTCCTCGTCATAGAAGTGACCCGGTTCGTCCGAGCCGCCACCGACGAGGAAGCCGGTCAGCGACGGCGCGACCCACGTCGCGCCGATGGCCTGATCACGATCCATGTGCAGGACCTGGCCGACGCAACCGCCGGGTCCCGGTTCGAGGTCGACGGCGTAGAAACCGCCGGATCCGTCAGCGGCGAAGACGAACCACGCCGGCGACGCTCCGACCGGCTGAATCCGGCCGAGGGGATCGGGCGAGATCACCTCGCCGGCGCCGAATCGCCACGACGTCATCCGCTGCAGTGGTGCCGCGTAGGCACGTCCATCGAGGTCGTCGACGGGAATGATGAAGAAGTCGAACGCATCCCACAGCCTCTCCTCGTTGGCCGGGTCGTCGCGCATCTCGGGCGTGACGGCCACGCCGCCGGGAAGCATCAGCACCTCTCCCTCGGCGGCGACTCGGTACATCGCGCGGACGTCGGCCGGCAGCGGGTATCCGATGCGCGCCTCGGCGGCGTCCAGCTGGGCCTCGGTGGCACCGACGGCGTCGGGCCGTACCTCGCGGATGATCGACTCGGTGAGCACAGGGTCGCCACCGCCGAACATGGCGTGCTCGGCGAAGCGCTGCACCGGACGCCGATACGGCTCCGGAAGCGACCCGGGTACCAACACGACGCCCTCCACCGATCCGAGGTCCGCCATTGCCCGCAACTGTGGCGTCGTCGTGTCGAGGATCAGCACCTCGGCGCGGTTGCCGGGGAACACCGTCGCACAGAAGTCGATGTCGAGGTCGCCGACCGCACCGAAGAGGTAGTCGGTCAGGTTGCGGGGCAACGACACCGCATCGCCGACGCCTGTACTGCCACAGGCTCCGGCCGAGACGTTGCCCACGCATCGGACGGGCCGATCACGGACGGTCGGCGCCAGCTGATCCAGCAGCGGCCGCCAGCCGTCGAACGTGGAGAGAACGGAATCGTTGCCGGTCGCGGCACTCGTCACGCCGATGCTCCTCAGGTCGCGGGGATGTTGAACACCTCGTCGCGGAAACCATAGAGCCGCGCCACGGTGACGCGCAGGAGCGGCCGGGAGAATTGTCGGTGTGCGACCAGTGTCTGCTGCTGGATCAAACCCTCGATGAGGGCGACGGTCAGCTCGGCGTAGCGATCGGGCAGTTCCGGGTTCGACGCCAGGGCGATCCGGTCGGTGAACTGGATGAAGCGTGCCCGATGGGCGGTGACGAGCTCGCGCAGGTCGTCGTCGAACTGGGCCTCGATGAGCAACGCGTGCCGCGCGACCACCAGACCCCTGCCCTCGTCGGTCATCGCCTCGACGAAGGCGACCGTCCCGTCGACGATCACGTCGCGTGTCGGACGACCGACGTTCTGCATGTACTCGATCACCGGTGTGAAGGCGCGACCGGCGATGGCGTACATCTCGTTGTAGGCCTCGACCAGTGCGAGTTGATGCAGCTTCGCCCGGCTCGGCGCGTAGTAGTTGACCGATCCCGGCGGCAGCCCGGCGGCGACGTCGACAGCCCGATGCGTCAGTGCCCGGACCCCGCCACCCGCGATGACCTCGAGTGCGGCCCGACCGAACACCTCGCGACGATCTGGCATCGCCGATGCACCTCCCTAGCGTCGTGCTCGCCAGGAGATCGACCTCGCGATTCGGGCAGTCAGTTCCAGTCCTGCCCGGTCACGACAGCCGGTTCGGCACACGGTCCGATGCCGAATCCTGACTGCGGACGACAAAACAATAACCGTGGAGTTCGCGGACCACAGAGGCCAGAAGATGACGTGTGGTCCACGACACAGCCTACTCGGCGTCAGGCCGATGGAGACCTGAGTCGGCAAGACTCAACTATTTTCGGTGGATCGGGAACAATCCGTTCCGCGGGTCCGTTGGACCATTCGAGAAAGCTGAGTCTGTACCGCTCAACCTGGGTTGACTCCGGCCCGTTCTTTCAGTAGGACATGAGTCGGACGCACTGAAGTTCGGGCAGACGCGGATTTCGACGAACATCCGCCGGGACGCGCGTGACCCGCCGAACCGGCGCCCACACCGGGTGCACACCCGTAAGAACACAGGAGGAAACCACACATGTCTCGTGCTGTCGGAATCGACCTCGGCACCACCAACTCCGTGGTGTCGGTGCTCGAAGGTGGCGAGCCCACCGTCATCGCCAACGCCGAGGGATCGCGCACGACCCCCTCGGTCGTCGCCTTCGCGCGCAACGGCGAGGTCCTGGTCGGCCAGCCCGCCAAGAACCAGGCCGTCACCAACGTCGATCGCACCATCCGCTCGGTCAAGCGCCACATGGGCGAGAACGACTGGACCGTCGGGATCGACGACAAGAACTACACGCCCCAGGAGATCAGCGCCCGCACGCTGCAGAAGCTGAAGCGCGACGCCGAGTCGTACCTGGGTGAGGACGTCACCGACGCGGTGATCACCGTCCCGGCCTACTTCAACGACTCTCAGCGTCAGGCCACCAAGGAAGCCGGCCAGATCGCCGGCCTCAACGTGCTCCGCATCGTCAACGAGCCGACCGCTGCCGCACTGGCCTACGGCCTGGACAAGGGCGAGAAGGAACAGACCATCCTGGTCTTCGACCTCGGTGGCGGTACCTTCGACGTCTCGCTGCTCGAGATCGGCGACGGTGTCGTCGAGGTCCGCGCGACCTCGGGTGACAACAACCTCGGTGGCGACGACTGGGATCAGCGCATCGTCGACTGGCTCGTCGACAAGTTCAAGAGCCAGAACGGCATCGACCTGACCAAGGACAAGATGGCCCTGCAGCGTCTCCGTGAGGCTGCTGAGAAGGCAAAGATCGAGCTCTCGGCTTCGCAGAGCACCTCGATCAACCTGCCCTACATCACCGTCGACGCCGACAAGAACCCGCTGTTCCTCGACGAGCAGCTCTCGCGCAGCGAGTTCCAGAAGATCACCTCTGATCTGCTGGAGCGCACCCGTGCACCGTTCCAGGCTGTCATCAAGGATGCCGGGATCGCCGTCGGCGACATCGATCACGTGGTGCTCGTGGGTGGTTCCACCCGTATGCCGGCCGTGACCGAGCTCGTCAAGGAGCTCACCGGCGGTCAGGACCCCAACAAGGGCGTGAACCCCGATGAGGTCGTCGCCGTCGGTGCCGCACTGCAGGCCGGTGTGCTCCGCGGTGAGGTCAAGGACGTCCTGCTGCTCGATGTGACCCCGCTGTCGCTGGGTATCGAGACCAAGGGCGGCGTGATGCACAAGCTGATCGAGCGCAACACCACGATCCCGACCAAGAGGTCGGAGACCTACACGACGGCCGAGGACAACCAGCCGTCGGTGCAGATCCAGGTGTACCAGGGTGAGCGCGAGATCGCGTCGCACAACAAACTGCTCGGATCGTTCGAGCTCGGCGGTATCGCCCCTGCGCCGCAGGGTGTCCCGCAGATCGAGGTGACCTTCGACATCGACGCCAACGGCATCGTGCACGTCACCGCGAAGGACAAGGGCACCGGCAAGGAGAACAGCATCCGCATCCAGGAGGGCTCGGGCCTGAGCAAGGACGAGATCGACCGGATGATCAAGGATGCCGAGGCGCACGCGGACGAGGACCGTTCGCGCCGCGAGGAGGCCGAGACCCGCAACCAGGCGGAGTCGCTGGTCAACCACACCGAGAAGTTCTTGAAGGACAACGAGGACAAGGTCCCGGCCGACGTGAAGACGCAGGTCGAGTCCGCCATCTCGGAGGCCAAGGACGCACTCAAGGGCAACGACACGACCGCGATCAAGAACGCGATCGAGAAGCTGTCGGCGGAGTCGCAGGCCCTCGGACAGGCGATCTACGCCAACACCTCGGCGGAGTCGGCCGATGGCGCACCCCAGGGTGAGGCCGACGGCAACGATGACGTCGTGGATGCCGAGGTCGTCGACGAGCCGAGCAACACCGAGGAGAACAAGTGACCGCTGGCGGGCCGGAAGGCACGCGACCGGACGAGTCGGCGACGGTGGCCGATCGTGCGCACGTGGACCCGGAAACGGGTGAGGTGCGCGGCGATCCGGCCGCCGGGCCCGGCCCGGACGTGGCGACCGATCCGGCACACCCCGACGCCGCTGCCGCGGCTGCCGAGGCCGGTGACGACGTGGAGAAGGTGCGCGCCGAGCTGACCGCCGACCTGCAGCGTCTGCAGGCGGACTTCACCAACTACCGCCGTCGTGCGGAGAAGGAGAAGCAGAGCTCGATCGCCTACGGCAAGTCGGCCCTGATCACGGACCTGCTGCCGGTACTCGATGACCTCGAGCGGGCACGCGCACACGGAGATCTGGAGAGCGGACCGCTGAAGAGCGTCGCCGACAAGATCGCCGACGTCTTCACCGCCCAGGGCCTGACCGCCTTCGGTCAGCCGGGTGAGCCCTTCGACCCCGAGTTGCACGAGGCCGTGCAACACGAGGGCGACGGCTCCAACCCGGTCATTGACGCGGTCTACCGCCAGGGCTATCGGTTCGGCGATCGAACCCTCCGACACGCGATGGTCACCGTGACCGACGCGGTCGAGGGTGCGGCGTCCGCGAGTGCGGACCCCGCCGCCGATTCCAGCGGTGCAGAATAGTCCCACCGATACGCGCGGCCCGGTGACCAGGTCTCTCATCGCCCAGCGGTGCGAGCCGGCGCCGGGCCTCGCGTGCGAGGACCGAGCGGACCCCCGAGGTCCGCGCCGAGACAACTTCATCCAGACAAATCGATACCGAAGGAGGTGACGTCTGGTGGCTCCCCAACGAGAATGGTTGGAACACGACTTCTACAAGGACCTGGGCGTTGCTTCTGGCGCTTCGTCCGAAGAGATCAAGAAGGCCTATCGCAAGCTCGCTCGTGAGCTGCACCCGGATGCCAATCCGGGTGATGCGGCGGCCGAAGAACGCTTCAAGCGGGTGTCGGAAGCCCACAGCGTCCTGGCCGACCCGGAGAAGCGCAAGGAATACGACGAGACCCGAGCGATGTTCGCCGGCGGTCGGTTCCGCGGTGGCGGCAACGGTTTCCCCGGCGGCTTCGGCGCTGGCAACACGACCTACACGAGTACGCCCGGCGCCGACTTCAACATCGGCGACCTGTTCGGCAACGGCGGCGGCGCGACCACCGACGCCGGTGGCGGATTCGGAGACCTCTTCGACGGACTCTTCAACCGTGGCGGCGGCGGCCGCACGTCGACGACGGCGAACCGGCCACGCCGCGGCAACGACCTCGAGACCGAGACGACGCTGACCTTCGCCGACGCGGCGCAGGGCACCACCGTCCCACTCCGGGTGACCAGTCCGTCGCCGTGCACCACCTGCCACGGCAGCGGCGCCAAGCCGGGGACCAGCCCGCGGGTCTGCCCGTCGTGCAACGGTTCCGGCTTCGTCAGTCGCAACCAAGGCGCCTTCGGGTTCAGCGAACCGTGCCAGGACTGCCAGGGCACCGGCTCGCGTATCGACGACCCCTGCACAGACTGTGACGGCAGCGGCGTGAAGGTGCGGGCGCGCACCATCAACGTGCGCATCCCGGCAGGCGTCGAGGACGGTCAGCGCATCCGCTTGGCCGGCCAAGGCGAGGCCGGACGACGCGGTGCGCCGTCGGGCGACCTGTACGTGGTCGTCCACGTGACCGCCGACAAGGTGTTCACCCGCAGCGGTCACGACCTCAAGATCCAGCTGCCGGTGAGCTTCTCGGAGCTCGTACTCGGCGCGACGGTGTCGGTGCCGACGCTCGACGGATCGGTCGGGGTCAAGATCCCGGCCAACACCACCGACGGTCGGACACTGCGCGTGCGCGGGCGCGGAGTGCCCAAGCGCAGCGGCGGCGCCGGTGACCTGCTGGTCACCGTCAAGGTCGCCGTACCCCCGACGCTCGACGACGAGGCCGTCGAGGCGATGCGCCGCTACGCCGATGCCGAGCGGGCATCGGGCTTCGACCCCCGCGCGGGCTGGGGGCGATGATCATGGCCGACCGCTTCGATCACACGTCCGCGGAGACCACCGCGACGTTCATGATCTCGGTCGCCGCCGAACTCGCCGGCATGCATGCGCAGACCCTGCGCACGTACGACCGGTTGGGGCTCGTGACGCCGCAGCGCACGAGCGGCGGTGGTCGGCGGTACTCCAATCGCGACGTCGAACTGCTGCGTGAGATCCAGCGGCTCTCCCAGGAGGAGGGTGTGAACCTCGCCGGCATCAAGCGCATCATCGATCTGAGCAATCAGGTCGATGCGCTGCAGTCGCGTGTCCGTGAGCTGCAGGAAGAGGTCGACGCGGCGCGCACCCGACGCGGCGGTGAGTTGGTCCCGGTACCGCGGACCAGCGCCCTCGTGGTGTGGCAGCCGCGTCGTAAACGAACAACTGACTGACTCGGAATGCCCACCTCGGCGCCGGGTGGCCACACGGCTGCCCGGCGCCGATCGGCACCCGATACGCTGACTGCCTAGTAGGGCAGGCGGCGGGGAGATGGAGTTCGGAGATGTCCCAGGGGAATGGTGGCCCGATCGCGGGTACCGCGCTGGGGGTGTCGGTCATCGAGGACCAGATCGCCTCGGTGGTGCGCGGCGCCGACGGGCAGGTGCTCGCCAGCAACCTGGTCGACCTCCGGGACGGACGTCCGCAGACGGTCGTCGATGCCATCGACGAACTGGCGACCTCGGTCCCGTATCACGTCGAGACCATCGGGATCGCGTGTGCGCGGCCCTCCATCCAGGCACATCTGACGTCGGCGCTCTCGTTCGGTCCGGGCAGTCCGGACTGGCATCGTCGGGTCTTCGTCACCGACCTCCCGGCCGCCCTGGCCGAGGTCGCGCGCACCGAAGCGACCCGCGGCGGTGTCGTCGCCCTCGTCGACCTCGGTCGGGACGGTGCTCCGTCGCCCGGCCTCTCGATCGTCACCGTCGACACCGCGACCGGCGAGGTGCTCGGCACCTCTGAGTTCGCCGACGGTACTCCCGGCGCGGTCACGGACCCGTCCGGTGCGACCGCCCTCGCCGACGCGATCCACTCGACGCCCGGAAGCGACTCGGTGAACACCGCGATTGTCACCGGTGCGGGCGCCGAACTCCCCGGTGTCGCCCCCGCGCTCGAATACGCGCTCGGACGTCCCGTCCGTGTCGCCAATCAACCCTCGTTGGCACCCGCTGTCGGTTCGGCGGTCGTCGCGCAGACCCCACCGCCGGAGCCCGTCGGGGTCGTCGGACCGTCGTCGACGGTCAGCCGCCGCTGGTGGATGATCGGCGGCGCAGTCGCGGCAGCACTGCTGCTCGGCGCGATCGCGGTCACCGCGGTGTACGCAACAGTGTCGACCCGCCAGGACTCCGCGGTTCCGTCCGTGGTCACCACCACCGTGACCGAGCAGCCGAGCCGGGCGACCGTCACGCGCACCGCAGAGCCGGTGACCGAGACCGTGACCGAGAGCGAATCCGCTCGTCCCCGCGAGACCGTCACCCGCGAGTCCACGGTGACTCGGACGCGTCCCGGCACCACGGTCACGCTGACGGAGACGGAAACCGTCTACCCGAGCGGTGCCGCCAGCGAGCTTCCGTCCTTCCGCTGACCCGAGCCGGCGAGCGGCCCCGGTCAGTCGACGTCAGTCGACCGGGTCGTGCTGGATGAGACTCGACCGCACACCGTCGATGACCAGGCGCCGGTGCGTTGCGTCGATCATCCGACCGGACCCCGCTATGAGCACCTGGTGGTCTGGCCAGCGGCCATCGGCGAGTACGGCGTCGACGAGCGTGCCGATGCGGTGCGGGATGCCCAGTGCGGCCGGCGTCCCGATCGACTGCAGCCACCACGGATCGTCGGTCTGCTCCGACACCGCGACCACCTGTAACCACGGGTTCGTCGTCGCGATCCGGCGGAGGACCGCCAGGTCGTACAGCTCACCGGGATGCCGCATCCCGTAGTAGATGGTGGTCGGCGGGGAGTCGGCGCGCATGGACATCTCGATGAGCAGCGCGCGCAGCGGCGCGAGTCCGGTTCCGCCGGCGATCATCAGCACCGGTCGGTCACCGTCGATGTGGAGGGTGCCGTGCTCCTGCGCAAAGGTCCACACGTCCCCGACTCCCGTGTCGGCGACGATGGACGGACTCATGGTGCCGCCCGGCACCGCCCGCACGTGGAATTCGAGTTCGCCGTTCGGATTGGGCGGGATGGCGGGGGACAGGTTGCGCCAGATCCGTGGCCACTGCGGGATCTGCACCTCGAGGTACTGGCCCGCTGCGAATCGCAAGGGTGCGTGAGCGCGTAGACGGATGACCGCGAGGTCACGCGTGATGCGGAACTTCTCGACGACCTCGGCGGTCCAGCGCGCGGGATTGGGTGCCGACTCCGCGGCACCGCGCATCACACCGGTCGTCAGCATCATCGCCTGCGAGACCGTCTGGGCGGTCTCGGCGTCCCAGTGGCTGCCGTACATCGACTCGAACTCGGCCATCAATGCGCGGTACATGACCCCGTAGTGTTCGGGGAGCACACCGTACTTGCGATGGTCCCGTCCGAGCTGAGCCAGCAGTTCGACCAGGTCGCCGTGTCCCTCGTGGCGTGGCACGACGTCCAGGACGTGGTCGATGAGATGGAAGAACGCCTTGCGCTGCGAGGTCATCACGGCCGGGAACAGTTCGCGCAGATCGGGATTCGCTGCGAACAACCGCGTGTACACCTCGATCACGAACCGATCGGGGTTCTCGTTGACCAACGCCCGCAGATCATGCAGCACGTGGCGGGAATGCGTGGCCACGACCTCACCTCCGCTGACCGGTCCGGGATCCCCCGACCCCGACGAGGGGCCGCGTGCGTTTGCCCGACCCAGCGTAGTCGGCCATGTGCGATGCGGCCCGTACGACAGACCGGTGAGGTCGGAGATCGCCTGTCCCACGCGATCGGTCGAAGATCCGCCGATCACCACCGACGATGTGTCACGCTCGGACGGTGAACTCCCTGGACGGGATCGTCCCCGGGATCGTGGACGCCCACCTCCACCAGTGGAATCCGCGACGGACGCCATGGGCGTCCAATCGGTTGTCGCGGGTCTACCGCATGGTGCCGGGGGTCGGCGATCGGCTGTTCGGGGCGATGACCACGCAGGCCGACCGCGAGTACGTGCTCACGCCGACCACGGTCGCGCGCGCCTACGAGCCGGTGCAGTACCTCTCCGACACGGCGGTGCTCCCGGGGACGGTCGGTGTCGGGGTGGACACCGTGGTCCACATCGAGGCGCATTGGCGTGGCGACGACACCGCGGGCGGCGCCGAGCAGCCGGCTGGGCGTTCGGCAGTGGAGGAGACCCGTTACATCGACGGTCTGCCGTTCGGGGTCGGTCGGGCACCCCAGCTGGGGGCGATCGTGGCGCACGCCGACCCTCGTTCGGACCGTTTCGGTGATCTGCTCGACGAGCACGCAGCGGCCAGTGATCGGCTGCGCGGCATCCGGCTGATCACCACCCGCCATCACGATCTCCGGGTCCGCAACGGTGCCGGGGAGGACGGCATCCTCTCGTCGCGGGAGTTCTTGCGCGGATACGCCGACCTCGTCGAGCGCGATCTGTCGTTCGACGCGTTCTGCTACTCGCACCAGCTCTACGAGGTGGTCAACCTCGCCCGTGAGTACCCGGAGTCGACCATCGTCATCGATCATCTCGGCGCCCCGGTGGGAGCATTCGGCCCGGTGGGTGTGCGCACCGGAGCGACCGCCGCCGCCCGCGCCGACATCCTCCAGCTCTGGCGCGAACGCATGGTGACCCTGGCGGCCTGCCGCAACGTGGCGGTCAAACTCTCCGGGCTGGCGTTGCCGGTCCTCGGCTACGGACACGAACGCTGGGGCAACATCGGCAGCCGATCGACGTTGGCCCAGATGATCGGTCCGCTGGTCGAGCACGTCATCGGACACTTCGGTCCCGACCGTGTGATGTTCGGGTCGAACTACCCCATCGACAAGCCGAACGCCTCCTTCGACATCCTGGTCGGCGCGCTCGTCGACGTCCTCGCTCCGCGTGGTGAGGACTGCCTTCGGCGGGTGTTCCGGGACAACGCGATGCGGATCTACCGCATCGATCCGGCGGCACGCTGACCGGCCCTCCGTCGATCGTGCGCTCTGATTCGTCGATCGTGCGCTGGAACTCGTCGACCGTGCAGGTGTTCGCGCGCCTCAGTCGGCCTTGCCGCCACTCGGCGGCTCGGCTCCGTGGTCATGCCCCGGCGCCTCGGGGATCGGCGGTTGCGGCACCACCGGGTACTCACCCGTGTAGCCGATACGTTGCGCAGCGATCGCCGTGACCTTGCCGCGCACTGCGTACCAACCGCCGATGAGCATCGGCACGAGGACTGCGATGGCGATGATGTTCCAATAGTTCTCGTAACACATCAGCACCACCACGGCGGCGAGGAAGACCAGCGTCGCGTAGCTGGTCCACGGCGCGAGTGGCAGTCGGAACGACGGGCGGGTGAGGATGCCGCGACGATCCCAGCGCCAGAGCTGGATCTGACACGCGACGATCATCGCCCAGGTCGAGATGATGCCCAGTGCCGACAGGTCGAGGGCGATGTTGAACGCCTCTTCCGGCACGAACAGGTTGAGCACGATGCCCAGCAGGGTGAGCACGCCGGTCAGTGCGATGCCGCCGAACGGGACTCCGTTTCGGTTCATCTTCGCGGTGAAGGCGGGCCCCGACCCGTTCATCGCCATCGAACGGAGAATTCGACCGGTCGAGTAGAGGCCGGCGTTGAGACTCGACATCGCCGCGGTCAGCACCACCAGGTTCATCACCCCGCCCGCCGCGGGGACGCCGATCGCCGCGAAGAAGGTCACGAACGGACTCTCGCCTGATCGATACGTGGTGTAGGGCAACAAGAGTGCGAGCAGCACGAGCGAGCCCACGTAGAACACGGCGATGCGCAGGATGACCGAGTTGATCGCCCTGGGCATGACCTTAGGTGGGTCGGCCGTCTCACCCGCTGCGATGCCGACGAGTTCCACTGCGGCATAGGCGAAGATGACACCGGAGGTCACCACGACCAGTGCGAGGCCACCCTCTGGGATCAATCCGCCGTTGTCGGTGATGACCGACAGTCCCGTCGACTGTCCGTCGATCTCGAAGCGCCCCGCCAGGAACACGATGCCGACGACGAGAAAGGTGACGAGTGCGGCGACCTTGATGATGGATGCCCAGAACTCCATCTCACCGAAGAGTTTGACCGAGATGACGTTCATGGTCAGGACGATGCCCAGTGCGATCAGGGCGATCAGCCACTGTGGGATCGCGTCGAACATCCCCCAGTAGTGCACGTACAGCGCCACTGCCGTCACGTCGACGATGGCGGTGGCCGCCCAGTTGAAGAAGTACAGCCATCCGGTGACGAACGCCGTCTTCTCGCCGAAGAATTCGCGCGCATACGAGACGAACGACCCCGACGACGGGCGGTGCAGCACGAGTTCGCCGAGTGCGCGCAGGATGAAGAACACGAACACGCCGCAGACCGCGTACACCAGGAACAAGCCGGGGCCGGCGTCGTGGAGCCGGCTTCCGGCGCCCATGAACAGGCCGGTGCCGATCGCCCCGCCGATGGCGATCATCTGGATCTGCCGTGGTTTCAGGCTTTTGTGGTAGCCCTCGTCCTCGTCGGTCAGTGCTGAGTTGTCGTACGGGGTGGTCGATTCGGTGGCCATCGGCAGTCCTCTTCCGCGTCTGTGACCTCGGCGACGTTAGCGCCGTTCGTGATTCGCCGACAGCGGAGGAGTGTTACGAGTTCATGGCCGGCGTGTTGCCCCACCTCGGTGCCCGCTACCGGGATCCGTTCCGGCGCACGGGGAGAGATGCAGCTCTGTCCGAGTTAACATTTCGCCGAGCGGTGATGCGGGTCACAACTGCGACGACGGGCATTCTCGCGGTCAGCGTGCGTTGCGGCGGATGCCCCATCGGCGGGGGCGTTCGACGGGAGGCGGCACCGGGACGCCACGCAGCGTCCGGCCCACGATGTCGGTGAATTCGGTGCATGTCGGATAGCGACGGTCGGGGCCCTTGGCCATGGCCTTGGCGAACACCGAGTCCAGGCCGGAGGGGAGCCATGAACGCACACGGGACAGGCGTGGGATGTCGTCGTGGATGTGCGCGTAGGTGATCGCGAAGGGGGTGGCCCGGGGGAATGGTACGCGGCCGGTGAGGAGCTCGAACAAGCTGCAGGCGAGCGCGTACTGGTCGGTTGCACCGGAGAGTTGTTGTGCCTGAAGCAGTTCGGGAGCGGCGTAGGCGATGGACCCTTCGACCCGTCCGTTGCGTGCGAGCGGCCGGGTGTCGTCGAGCAGTTGCGCGATGCCGAAGTCTCCGAGAGCGGCATCGGCGCCCTCGGCGGATGCGGCGACCAGGATGTTCGCGGGTTTGACGTCCCGGTGCAGTACGTCGTGGCGGTGCGCGTGGTCGAGTGCGTCGGCGATCTGGCGGGCAACGGTCACGATCGTGGCGACGTCAGGTTCGTCGGCCTTCGCCGGGATGAGCTCTGTGGCCGGTGGCCCGTCGACGTACTCCATGCTCATCCACAGCGTCGCGACGTCGTCGGGGTGGCTCGGGATCACCTCGCCGCGGTCGAACACTTCGACGATGTGCCGGTGGTGCAGCAGCGACGCGAGATAGAACTCCCGCTCGAACCGGTCCCGTGCACGCTCGGCGTCGGCGGATTCGGGATGCAACACCTTGAGCGCTCGGGGCGTCTGTTCGTCGGGCCCCGGACCGTCGGCCAGATGTACCCGGTAGACGTCCGCGCTGCTGCCCCCGCCGAGGTGGTCGTCGACTATGTGACCGGCGACCACCTCGCCCGGAGAGAACAACGTGCGTCCGCTCGGTCAGGCTCGGGTGATGCGGAAGATCGGGAAGACGCGACCTTCTGCGGTCTCCGTGTACTTCTCGAACTGTGGGGAGAAGGCGACGAACTTCGCCCATGCCTCATCTCGTGCGACCGGGTCGAGTTCGGTTGCCGCCGCGTCACTGGACTTGACCTCACCGGACGCCGGGTACTCGACCGACACCTGAGGCTGTGCGCGGAGGTTGTGCACCCACGCCGGGTTCTTGGTGGCGCCCGCGTAGGACCCGACGATCAGCCAGGAGTCGCCCTCGGGGATCGCGGCGAGCGGGTTGATGCGGGGTTCGCCCGACTTCACCCCGACGGTGTGCAGCAAGATCAGGTTGTCGCCGAAGCCGGCCGTCTGCACGTGGCCGCCGTTGGCGCGGAACTCGTCGATGATCTGTGTGTTGAAGTCGCTCACGCGGCCATTCTGCACCCATCCGGGGGCGCGGGCATCGGTCTGTGGACTTCCGAGCAGCCGTGGTGTGATCCCGGACGCCCACGATCGACGGTCCAATCCGAGCCGGTCCGCCCGACGCCACACCTAGAGTTGAAGCATGACCGAAGTCGTTGCACCGGACCGATTGATCGCCGACCTCCCTGAGGGTGCGGTGGTCACCGATGCCGACATCCTGGCTGCCTACCGTCAGGATCGTGCTCAGGATCCGGACGCCGGGACTCCCCTCGCACTGGTCCGGCCGACCAGCACCGCCGAGGTCCAGACCGTCGTGCGCTGGTGCAACGAGCACCGTGTTCCGCTGACCACGCGTGGCGCGGGGACGAGCTTGTCGGGCGGCTCCACCGCCGTCGACGGGGCGATCATGCTCTCGACCGAGAAGATGCGATCGATCGACATCGACACCGCGACCCGAACCGCGGTGGTGCAGCCCGGCCTGCTCAACGCGGAGGTGAAGGCAGCCGCGGCGGAGAAGGGACTCTGGTATCCGCCGGACCCGTCATCGTTCGAGATCTGCTCGATCGGTGGCAACGTGGCGACGAACGCGGGTGGTCTCTGCTGCGTCAAGTACGGCATGACCGCCGACTATGTCCTCGGACTCGAGGCCGTCCTCGCCGACGGGCGGGTGGTCCGTCTCGGCGGCAAACAGATCAAGGACTCCGCTGGACTCTCCCTGACCAAGTTGTTCGTCGGGAGTGAGGGGCTGCTCGGCGTGATCACCGAGGTGACTCTCCGCCTGCTGCCGCCCCAGGCGTCGGCGTCGACTGTGGTCGGCAGCTTCGCGTCGGTGCATCAGGCCAGCGAGGCGGTCTTGGCCGTCACCGCCCGGATCCGACCCGCGATGCTCGAGTTCATGGACCGAGCATCGATCAACGCGGTCGAGGACATGCTCAAGATGGGCCTCGACCGGGATGCCGGCGCACTCTTGGTGGCCCAGTCCGATGCGCCCGGGCCGGCCGGCGCCGCGGAGGTCGAGATCATCCAGCGAGCCTTCGAGGAGAACGGCGCCACCGAGGTGTTCGCCACCGACGATCCGCAGGAGGGTGAGGCCTTCACCGCTGCTCGCCGCGCCGCGATCCCCGCGGTGGAACGCAAGGGCTCGCTGCTCCTCGAGGACGTCGGCGTCCCGCTGCCGCAGCTGCCGCCGCTGATCGACGGTGTCGCTGCGATCTCCGAACGCCGGGACGTCACGATCGCGGTCATCGCTCATGCGGGTGACGGCAACACCCATCCCCTGATCGTCTTCGATCCTGCGGATGCCGACGAACACGACCGTGCACAACTCGCGTTCGGCGAGATCATGGATCTCGCCATCTCGCTGGGCGGCACGATCACCGGTGAGCACGGCGTGGGGCGCCTCAAGAAGGCGTGGCTCCCTGACCAGGTCGGTCCGGACGTGATGGACCTGACCGCGACCATCAAGAACGCTCTCGACCCCCACGGCCTGCTCAATCCGGGCGTGCTCCTCTGAGCGGTTTCACCGGAGCCGCTGCAGCCGGCCACCGGAGGGCGCGGCCTCACACAGTTGAGTTGTCAAAGAACAGGTGCCGCAGGCGCACTGCGACACCCCTGGGGCGATCTGCCGCCTCAGGCCGCCGACGGCAGATCGTCGAGCGCCATGGTCCGACGGTTGTACGCGGGGCGCGGACGACGGAGCCGATCGACCGCCGATGGCGGGATCAACCACGGGTGCCGGTCGGTCCCGAGCACGATGTCCCATCCCCCGTGATGGATGTCGTCGTGACATGCGGGGCACAGCAGGCAGCCGTTGTCGAGGCTGGTCGTCCCGCCCGCTGCCCAGTGCACGATGTGGTGCGCCTGCGTCCACGAAGCGGGGGCCCCGCATTTCACGCAGCACCCATCGCGTTGGTAGAGCGCCTTTCGCTGGGCGGCAGTGAACAGTCTCCGTTCGCGGCCGACATCCACCGGCACCGTCTCTTCATCGACGGTCATCGCGCTGATGACGGCGTCACACGCGAGAGCCACGGCGGTCGACTCGGAGACTGCTCCGAGGAACAGCAGCGACGACCGCGACGGAGCTGCGGTGGGGATGGTCAGCGCGACCTGGACCTTGGGAGCCGTGACGGTGCCGTCGCCTGCTCGTGCCGCGAGATCGAACACGGTCTCCAGCGCATCGGCTCGTCGTCGACCGGCGGGCCGAGAGTCTCTGCTGCCGTCGGGTTCCGAGCGAGGTGCCGACAGCGCGTCCAGGGCGGCTAGCACCTTCTCACCGACCACCATGTCGATGTCGGCATGGAGACTCAACCGACCGTCGGAGGTTCGGACACAGGTCAGCTCGTTGATCGACCGATCTTCAGCGGCAGGTACGCCGGAGTCATCATCGGCGACCATGCGATTCGCCAGCTCGCGCGCTGGCGCTGATCTCGGAAGGAGCGGCTCCCGAACGGTGTTGGGCCAGCAGAGAGGTCATGACACTGAGACGCGCCGGACCATCGAGTCGTTCCCGCGTCCGGCGTTCGATATAGGCCACTCCGCGGACCACAGCGTCCAGATGTTCGACCGAGATGGATCCATCTGCGAACTCCATCGCCGCGGCCGGGAGAGCGTCGAGTGCGCCCGCCAAGCGGACGAGACGGTGCGCCACCGACGGGGCACAGCCGATCGACCTCAGGATCTCGCCGATGCTCCGCCCGTGCGAATCCGGTACCCCCGACTCGACGAGCGCACCGGTCAGCGCGACAGAGTGGTGATCGATCAGATTGCGTAGCAACAGAACTGTACGCAAGGCCGCGATCAGGTCACCGTCGCCCATGGCAACGTCGAGTTGCAGGTCACCTACCTGATCGACGATCCGTTCCAGCTCTTCCACGCCTTGAACGCTACTCGAACACATGCTCGACAGCAATGGTCGGGTGAATGAAACCTGTTGCACTGCAACATCATCAGTCGACTGTGGTCGGCATCAGTGAACGGCAGTGAACAGCTGTAACAGAGTTGATCGATGACCAGATGGTCCCCGACAAACGACAATGCTCCCGAAGTCCCCTCGACGAGGACCTCGGGAGCAGTTCGAGAACTCGGGGCTACTTGACCCCGCTGAAGATGTAGGTGAGCGCCCCCAGGACGACCTCATTGGATTGGATGACATTCCACAGCCACTGATCGAACACGCATGTCCTTTCCGTCCGTCATGCGAAGTTACCGACCCGCACGCTACCGGCGTCGGTCGTCGGGGACCAGCCCGCCGCGTCCCAGCGCGCGTTGACCTGCGCCGATGCAGATGTCGAACCAGAAGTGCACTCAGTGGCGCTCGACGATCGCGGCGAGGTCGACGCCGTCGGGTAGGGCGCCGTACTCGAACGAGCGATTGTCGCCCATCCGGGCAGCGATGAATGCGTCCGCCACGGCGTTCGGTGAGAACCGCACCAGTAGTGAGGCTTCCAGGGCGAGCGCCATCGACTCCACCGCCGAGCGTGCGCGTCGCTGCGCGGTCGGCGCATCCACCCTCGCCAACTCCCCGAGCTGATCGCGCATCCGATCGAGATGTCGGTCCAGTGTCCGGTTCGCCCCGCGAGCGAGGGACACCTCGGCATCGAACGCACCGATCGATTCGGGCTCGCGGGTCATCGCGCGCAACACGTCGAGGGCGATCACGTTGCCGGAGCCCTCCCACACCGCCATCACCGGTTGCTCTCGGTACCGCATCGCGAGCGGAAATGCCTCGGTGTAGCCGTTGCCGCCCAGGCATTCCAGTGCTTCGTAGGAGTGGTGCGGTCCACGCTTGCAGATCCAGTACTTCGCCACCGCGGTCGCCAGTCTGCGGAACGCGCGCTCGGTGTCGGTCGCGTCCTCGTCGTGGGCGCGGGCCAGTCGGATCGCCGTGACCGTCGCCGCCTCGGATTCCAGTGCAAGGTCTGCCAGCACGGCGGTCATCGCCGGCTGCTCCGACAGCGTCGCGCCGAACGCCTCGCGGTGCCGCGTGTGCCAGACCGCCTCGGCGACCGACTGTCGCATCCCGGCCGTGCTGCCCAGGACGCAGTCGAGGCGGGTCTGCGCGACCATCTCGATGATGGTGCGCACCCCGCGACCCGGCTCGCCGACCATCGTGGCGACCGTGCCGTCGAGTTCGATCTCCGATGACGCGTTCGACTTGTTGCCGAGTTTGTCCTTCAGTCGTTGGATGCGGAAGACGTTGCGGGTGCCGTCGGGTAGGACGCGGGGCAGCAGGAAGCATGACAGGCCCTCGCCGCCGGCCCCTTCGGATTGGGCGAGCATCAGGAAGGCGTCCGACATCGGCGCCGAGCAGAACCACTTGTGTCCGGTCAGCAGATAGTCTGCGCCGGGGCCGCCGGCTCCGACGGGTCGGGCGACGGTGGTGTTGGCACGGACGTCGGAGCCACCCTGTTTCTCGGTCATCGACATACCGAAGATCGCCGACGGCTTGTCGGCGGACAGCTCGGGGGAGTAGCTCCGGGACAGGGCTTTCGGCACCCAACGGGCCGCGACGTCGGGCTGCAGTTCGAGCGACGGGATGACGGCGTGGGTCATCGAGACCGGGCAGGCGTGGCCCGGTTCGATCTGGCCGAAGAGCATGAATGCGGCGGCCCGGGCGACGTGCGATCCGGGTCGCGGGTCGGCCCAGCATCGGGTGTGGGAGCCGTGCGCGATCGCCGCGGCGATGATCCGGTGATAGGCGGGGTGGTACTCGACCTCGTCGATGCGGTTGCCGTAGCGGTCGAACGACGTCAGCTCTGGCAGGTGCGAATTGGCCAGCGCCGCATCGTGCTGGAAGCAGGCACTGCCGACCAGCCGGCCGATCTCCCGGAGCTCGTCCTCGGCCCAGCCGGCGTCGTGCCGTCGGATCGCCTCGCCGAGAACGGTGTTCAGCTCGTACTCGTTGACGTCGACCCGTGGGATCGCCTGATTGGACACGGTGTGGGTGATGTGCGGTGCCGGATGGGTCACCGAGGAGGTCTGGGTCATCGTGCGCCTTCCGCGTCAGAGCGAGTGGTCGAGAACGTGTTGAGGGATCTGGAGATTGGTGAAGACGACGGCGGTCGCCGTCTCGAGGGTGGAATCGGTGTCGTCGCCGAGAGCCGTCTTCTGCACCACGAGGCCGAACACGGCCGACCAGAACGCGCGGGCTTCCACCGAGATGTCGGCGCGTAATTGCCACCCGGTGCGCACCAGCGTGCGCACGAGCGCTTCCTCGCCGCGTTCGTGCAGCACCCCCAGGGTGTCGGTGATGTGCGGGCGCAGGTCCGGACGCCGTGACGCCATCAGCATCGCCGTGGTGAACATCTCCACGTCGCGGGCGCGTGGTCCGAGGAGAGTGCCGATGAGCTCCTGGGTGTACCCCCGCACCGTCGTACTGGACCCTGCGGCATCCTCGGCCGCCTGGCCCGCGCGTAGGACGGCACCGCACGCCACCTCGACGAAGAGCTGCTCCTTGGAGCCGAAGTAGTAGGTGACCTGGTTGGGGTATGCGTTCGCCCGCCGGCAGATCTGTGCGATCGATGCCGTGTCGCCGACCTCGCCGAACACCTCGGTCGCCGCACGCAGCAGAGATCTGCGGGTGTGCTTGCCGGCCTCTCTGCTGGCAGCGCGCGAGGTGGTCATGAATCCGAACCCGTTCCTTGTTTGTATGACAAACAATAAACGAAGGCCGACTCGAGATCCAGGGCACGGGTACGTAGCGCGGATCGATCAGGTCGGCGAGATCCGCAAGTTCGAGAATGTGGACAGCCGCGCTGCGTCGCGGTTCTGCCCGACACATGTGACGCTCGGGGGAGTGTGTCGAGTCAGCTCCAGCCGCGCAACAACGATGTCCCCGGAGGCAATGATGGCGCGTCCGCAAAACCGTTCAGCCGCTTGAGTTGTTCAGCCGCAGGATGCTGCGGCTGAGGGGAGCAGGCCTCGGCGCTGCCGGTTGGCGAAGTATCGGTCGGCGGCATCTCGTCGTGGTGACTGGTCATCATGTCTCCTTCCACGCAAAAGAATACCACTTGACCGGTTTGTTTTACGACCCCGATGTCGGTGTCACACTCCTTGGCAGTGTCGATCGGTACCAGCGCAGGTACGCGGCGTCGGGCGATGAGGGGTCCCGAGACGGAACGAATCCAGTCAGCGAGCGGGCCGAGGAGTCGTCATATGTGTGCTCGACGTTCAGCAGTGACAGTTGTCGCGCTGTGGGTTCTCCAACGTGCGAGTCGTCGCATCGGATCGATGGTCCGGCGACACCGATCGCCCCCAGAACTGCATCCCAACCCGCAGGGTTCGGCCCGCTGACATGAAATGCGCGTCCGGACCCGACCCGTCGTGCCGTCATCTGAACGACGAATTCCGCGAGATCCCGGACGTCGATGAACGAGTGAACCGCCCCCGGGGCCAGATGACGGGCGAGAGCGGCTGCGGTGGGCAGCACGTGCGTGTCGCCCGGTCCCACGACGAAGTGGGGGCGAAGCGCGAACCCGCCTGCGGCTCTGATCATTCGATCCGCGACGAGGCGAGTGTGACTGCGCGTCGATGACGGAGCCTCGATTCCGTCGACCTCGCGCATCTGGCGGTGACTGCGGTCGTCGTAGACAGCGGCAGTGCTGATCACTCCCAGGCTGCGAACACGAGAAGAGCCCTCGAACTCGCCGATGACGGTTTGCGTGCCGGTGATGTTGACCGCCGCCAGGTGGTCAGGCTCCCCCTGGATCGCGTTGGCGCAGTGCAGGATCGCGTCCACGTCGCGGAAGACCCCACGGCAGCCGTCGGGGTCGGTGAGATCACCGCGGACGAGCGTGGTCGGTGTGCTCCCGACGCTTTCTGGGTGGCTGTCGGACCTGGTCAGTGCGACGATCTCCCACCCGCGTCGCAGGGCCTGCCGGTGCACCTCGCTGCCGACGAAGCCGGTCGCGCCGGTCAGTCCTAGTCGCATCGGTCAGATCGATTCGGTGCGGATCCGGGAGGTGCAGCACTGCACTCCGGACTGGGACAGCGATACCTGCTGTGTGAGCTCGGTGAGCGACACCGATTCGGCAGCGATGATCTCGACGGTGCACGGTGCGATCAGCTCGGCGAAATGACGACACGAGACGTCCACCGCGGTGACGATTGCGGGTCGTGCGGTGACTTCGGTGTGGCCGTGACGTGCAACCTCGCAGCTTCCGTCGATCATCAGCATCCCTGGCACGTGATCTAGAGGGTGATCGAAGTAGTTTGCCTGCGTCTGATCGACATTCAACGTGTGTCGGACGTCGTCGATCCGACTGGTGAGTGCGGCCGCCTCGTGCGGTGTTGGCTGCGGCGCATGTCGCCCTCTGGCGGATGGATCGAGGCGTGCCGCGGTCTCGGTCATCTGAGTGGCACGCATTGCCTCATAGCGCGCTCTGTCCATCGCGATCAGGTCTCCGCGGCCCGTGCCGATCTCGATGCCACCGGCGATCACGGTGAATGCCCATGCGATGCGGCGGCCGGTGCGGGTCTGGCCGTCGCGTTCGAGACTTCCCTGCAGGATCACATTCGTGGGCTCAGCGCGCACGACAAGGGCCGATGGGGTCAGGGTGGCGGTCAGGCCGAGCATGATGAACTGGTCGTCGAGATCGACCGAGAGCGTGGTGTGAGTGGCGGCGACGCATGCTTGGCGAATGCATTCGAGCGCGGCGTTGATGCCGTAGTGGCTGCCACCGGCCTGTCGGTAGAACTGATTGCCGGACGGCCACTGTGCGTGGACGACGACCGAACCAGGTGCGGGAGCGCCGAGGGCGGTCAGGAAGACCTCGGAAACTGCCCGCTTGTGGACGAGTTCCCGCGGGACCGTTGCCTGCCACGGGGGTGTCTGCAGACTCATTGATCTGGTTGTCAGCTGAGATGTGGCCATGACCGAATCCCTCCATCATGTATGAGACAATTAGGTGACACATACCGGCTATCCGGTATGTTGTGCGAGGCCGAGAACGGGCTCGGGTTCAGCGTGGGTGTGCAGGTAGATGGGATAGGCGGATAGGTATGGGTGCGGCTCCTCGGCAACTTCATCAGGCGAGAGCTGTCGACACCCGTCGTAAATTGCTTGCTGCAGCAGCGGCGGTCTTCGATGATAAGGGTTACGCCGCAACCACAACCGCCGACATCGTCGCCGAAGCCGAGGCCACCAAGGGAGCCCTGTACTTCCACTTCAGTACGAAGGAGCAGATAGCTCAGGCGATCATCCAGGAGCAGGCCTCGTGGTTGGACAGCCTGCCCGTCGATGAGGAGCATCCCGTCCAAGCGGTGATCAACATCAGCTATTGGGTGTCGTCTGCGCTCCGCACGGATGTGATCATGCGGGCCAGTATTCGGCTGACCATCGAGCGGAACACCTTCAGCACCCCCGATCAAGACGCTTACCAGCAATGGGAACAGGCTCTCGAACAACGCTGGGAGCGCGCGTCCGATGAGGGACTGTTGGCGGCGTCGTGGACTCCTCACGCCGCAGCTGCACTGGTCGCCGGTTCGTTCACCGGCCTGCAGCTGGTCTCTCAGGTGGCTTCTGAGGATCGGCGGGACCTGCCGGCGCGCTTGACCGACTTCTGGAACGCTGTTCTACCCAGTCTCGTCAGTGCGCGAGGACGCAAGAACCTCGTCGTGCCTCCGTCACCCGAGTGGGTGTCGGAGACGGTGCCCTTGCGGCCGAACGCCTGACGGCACCGAACATCTCGGTCGCGTCGAGTCGCTGTACTTTCCTCCATTCCCCGCGCGGCATGGCTTTGGCGGCGCGTGATTCTCGGTCGTTAGGTGAAACGGTGGGCTGGATCGCCTCAGGTTGGCACGGACCGTGTGCTCGGTCCAAGAGGTAAAGGGACTCTTTTGAGTTCGTTAAGGCATTGGATCCGCGCACGTCACCTGTGAGTCGTGAGTAGTCATCCGGTTGGAGGACAAGCATCTTCGATCGGTCGGACAGCATCGCGCGCTGTGTGTCGTTCTCGCTCGGTGATTCATCGCGAGGTTCGATTCAGATCTTGAAAAAACGGGTCAGTTGGTTTTATATGGATCCATCGGCCGACGGCTCCGGCCGTCGGATCCTGTGATCCGTATGCCAAAGGGGAAGGGACCCATGCGATCATCCAGTCAGTCGTCACTTGCGACGTCGCAGCAACTGGCCGACGCCATCCGCCTCCGAATCATCGAGATGAGCGCATCGCCGGCAGGTGTGCACGTCGGCGGCAGCATCTCGATCGCCGACATCATGGGCGTGTTGTACGCCGAGATACTCCGAAACCCTGCGGGGGGCTGGTCCGATCACGATCGAGACCACTTCATCCTCAGCAAGGGACACGCCTGCTCGGCGCTCTATGCAGCCCTCGTCGAGATAGGCGCCTTGGACGCTCGGGCGCTGGATTCCTATGCCGAGGACGATGGCATCCTTGCCGGTCACCCGATGAAAGGCATTTCGGGAGTGGATTTCTCGACCGGCGCACTCGGACATGGACTGCCCATCGGAGTGGGAATCGCGCTGGGTGGACTGCGGCTCGGTACGCGGCGCCGAGCGTTTGTGATTCTCGGCGACGGTGAGTTGCAGGAGGGGTCGAACTGGGAGGCGGCCATGGCGGCGCCTGCACTCGGTCTCCACAACTTGGTGGCGATCGTCGACCGGAATCGTTGGCAGATCAGTGGCGCGACGGAAGATTGTGTCGGTCTGGAACCGCTCTCGAGCAAGTGGAGCAGCTTCGGCTGGGAGACCGCGGTCATCGATGGTCACGACCACGCGCAGATCCGCGACGCGCTCACCGCCCCGCGCGAACGGCCACTGGCGGTGGTCGCCGAGACGATCAAGGCTCGCGGTGTGCCAGGACTCGAAGACACGAAGGACTCGCACTCTGCGAGCCTCGACGACCAGGAACGCGCCGCGGCGCTCAGGGCCATGGGGAGGCTCACATCATGACCACTGCACCGACCGCTGCCGATGGCATCGTCACACTCGACGATGTCACCGAGTACGTATGGAGCCATCGCGAGACCCTCTCGACCCGAGACACCTTCGTCATGGTCGCTGCCGCAGTGGTGAAGGAGCGGCCGGATGTCATGTGCGTCGAGACCGACATGGACTACGCCGACCAGTTCGCACCCACATCAGCGCATCAATACGTCAACATCGGTATCGCAGAACAGAACATGGTCGGCGTCGCCGCGGGGCTCACGACATCTGCGTCGCAGGTCTTCGCCATCGGCATGAGCCCGTTTGCGACGACGCGATGCTTCGAACAGATCAAGATCGACGTGGCCGGAGCGAACCTACCCGTGGTCGTCGTCGGCACACACAGCGGACTGTCGGCCGGCCACTACGGCCCCACGCACCACGCTGTGGAGGACATCGGCTCGATACGTCTCCTGCCCAACATGCGGGTGGTAGCGCCTGTCGACTCCTGGCAGACACTTCAGGCGACCCTCGCGCTGGTCGATCATCCGGGTCCGGCGTACCTGCGGTTGGGACGGAAGAAGGCCGCCTCACTGCACGCGGAGCGCTCTCCGTTCACCATCGGTGAGTTGCAGGTCTTGCGGGACCCTGGGGATGTGCTGATCGCTGCGGTCGGCCCGCGTCCCAACCTCATCGCGGCGTCCGCGTGCGATGAGCTCGCTCGCCACGGGGTCACCGCCGGACATGTCAACTGCCACACGGTGAAACCGTTCGATGAACCGGGCTTTCTCACACTGTGCCGCGACGTGTCGGTCGTGGTCACGGTCGAGGACCACCGCCGAACCGGTGGCCTGGGTGGAGTGGTCGCCGAGACCCTCAGCGCGTATCGCGACGGCCCGATTCTCCGACGTATCGGCGTCCCCGACCTCCACTTCGACATCGTGGGCAGCGAGGATCACCTCCTGCGACGCGCGGGGATAAGCGTCGACCGCGTCGTCGAAGCGGCGCGGGAGGGCGTACGCCACTGACGTCTACGACGCCTCATCCACCGCGACGGGCCGCGTCGCGGTGGTGGGATGCGTCTGTCGCCTTCTAATCGAGCCGACGAGCGTTTCGGTCTGAACTCCCCGCACGTGGGACGCGTGACAAACCCCGCTGTGCGATCACGATTCCGACCAGCATCGTGATGGCGCCGGACAACTGCGCGCCCGTGAGCCGTTCGTCGAGAAGTAGTGCCGCCAGGGCGGTTCCGACCACGACCTCGAGACTCAAGATGACGTTCGCCGACGCCGGCGAGATCCGTTGTTGCGCGACAACCCCGAGGATCATCCCGCCGGCCATCCCGATGATGCCGATCCATAGGAGCAGGACCGCGATCGACATGCCGCCGGCGATTCCCAGATCGACGGATCCGCCGAGCTGCCGGAACGGGAATGGTTGCAGCGGGGTCATTACCGCCAGCGCGAGAGCTGCGGTGGCCGAGCCCCAGGCGGCCAGGACCAGGGGGTCGTAGCGCATGAGGCCTCGCTCTGCGACGAGGAAGCGGCTGGCCATGGTGACAGCGGCGATCAAACCCAGCAGGACGCCGAGCGCATCAAGTCGGAATCCTGCCCATACCTGCGCGGTCAGTGCTAGTCCGCCGACCGCGATCACGATGCCGATCCACGCTGTGCGGGGTAGTCGGACGTGTTGGACCCACCGCATCCACAGCGCCACCAACAGCGGTGACGTGTACTCGAGCAGCAGGGCGACTCCGACCGGTAGCCGTTCGAGCGACATCGTGAAGATCACCTGATTGACCGCGAGGCTGATGCAGGCATAGACGGCGATCAGCCACCAGTCGCGTTTGGCGATGCCTAGTCGTCCACGACGAAGCGCAACTGCGGCGGTCATCAAGACAACGGCACCGATTGCCGTGCGGGCCTGGATGAGATTGACGGGTGTCAGTTCCGACGCAGCGAGGGCCTTGAGCGCGGGAGCAGTACTGCCCATCGCGGCCGCGGCGCCGATCGCCATGATGACACCGGCGACAGTCGTCAGTCGTCCGCTCCGGTATACCGACCGACCAGGGGAGGCATCGTCCACCGCCGAGTCGCCGTCGATATGTGGCTCCGCCGTCATGAATCACTCCGCGGGTAGTGGACGAAACTGCGATCGAGTTCGGTTACTCGCCGGAGCCCCAGTTGACGCAGGCCATCGCGTAGTTCATCCAGGATCAGGCCGATTGCCGTCCGGACACCGTCCTCACCGGCCACACCGAGCCCCCACAGATAGGGCCGCCCGATACATACCGCGTCCGCGCCCAACGCAATCGCACGCAGCACGTCGTATCCGCTGCGGATTCCGCTGTCGAAAAGGACAGGGACTTCGGAACCGACCGCGTCGACCACCGCGGGTAGCGCAGTTGCGGCGGCGACGGCCCCGTCCAGCTGTCGGCCGCCATGGTTTGACACGATCACGCCGTCGTAGCCCATGTCGACTAGCCGTCGAGCATCCTGGGCACGGGTCAGCCCTTTGGCCAGGAGCTTCATCGACGTCGCGTCGCGGAGCCATCGCATGTCGTCGAAGGTCAAGGCGACCTTGGGAACCCAGCCGATCTGCGGTGTCTCGCCCGTCAGAATGCCTACCGCACGCAGCGTGCCGTAGTCCACGAACGGTGGTAGCACATAGCCCGCGCGGTTGACAGACAACCGTCGCGCGCGGTGAGAGGCGTCGATGGTGATCGCGGCGGTCGTGGCCCCGGCATCGCGACAGTAATCGAGAAGATCGCGGATCACTTCGCGTGATCGGTAAGGAAACACCTGCGCCCACGGTTGAGACGTTGTCGCAGAGGCGATCCGGCGAAAGTCGTAGTGGGAGTCGCAACTGACGATGGGCGACACCTCGGAGGCCTCGGCGCCGCGGGCGACCGCGAGTTCGGCGTCGGCGTGGAGTAGCCGCTGTGGGCTGGTCGGCGCCAGCAGCAGCGGCGTGCGGAGTTCCTCGCCGAGAACGCGCACCCGCAGGTCCGGGTCGACGTCGTGGACGTCCGTCGGCCCGTCGAACAGTCCGCGTGGTGCGAGTGACACGTCATCGAGCGCAATTCGATTGGCGCCCACGGTGGTGTCGTCGCCCGCGCCGCCGTTGACATACGCGGTTATGGATCTCGGTGCCACCGAACTCCACGCGGCCTCGAGGTCATCGATCGAGTGATAGACGTTCGGGTGGTGGGGGAGTGGTGAGACGCCGATGAGGGAACGGTCCACCGATGATCACCACAGACCTTTGAGCTGGGGGATCTGCGGGATGACTCGCGGGCTCTCCATCATCTGTTCCACTGTGCTCGGAATCGACCCGATGGCGTAGAAGCGGCGCAACCATCGGTCGTTTCCGTCGAACCTCGGGGTGAACGCCGACCGGCCGTGGGCCGTGACGTTGTTGTCGATGACTGCGCAATCCCCGGGAGCGAGCACGATGTCGTGGCAGACGTGTTCGAGTGCTTCGGTGAACTGTGCGAGCGCGGCTCGACCGCGTTTGCTGACGCAGGTCGTGTTGTGTGAGTTGAAGCGCATGAAGGGGCGATCGACGGAACCGAAGAGGACTGGATGCGGACCGATCGGCGCCGGCTCGTCGATCGCATCGCGGGTGAACGATCCTGGATAGTGGCTGAAGAACTCGCACACGCGCAGACTCTGCACGACATCCTCGGACAGCAGTTCAACGGCCATGCGGCAGGAGGCAACTCGCGTCGCGGCGACACTGTCGTGGTCGCGTCGCAGACACACCAGCCCGATGAAATCAGGACGCAGCGGATGGTGTGCGTTCTCGATGTGGAAGTCGAACGGCACGGCCCCGGACCCCTCCACGCGATTCTCCTCGCCTGGCAGAGGAACGACGTCGTGGACGAGCGCACCGTGCTTCTCGTCGGCGTAGCCGATCATCGTTCCCAGTGCCTCGGCCAGGTGCATCATCGAGCCGGCTGTCCCGTGAGCCGGCAGATCGGCCGCCTCCCCATCGGAATGGGTGGGAGGTAGGCTGCCCACCTCGAGCCCACGGAGCAAGAGGACGCCCGAGCGTCCCGAATCGCGGGCGAACGACGCCAGCTCTGCCTGGATTCTGTGCGGCAGCCGGCTTCTGTCAACAGCGCTCGGGCCATGGGCTGCAACCTCTTCGGAAGCCTCCCACAGTGCAGTTCGCTCGTCGGGCAACAATTCACATGTCGCGATCATGTCGGTCATCTCCCCTTCGATGAGTTGGAGGTACAGGTCTAGAAAAAACCGGTCAGTCGGGATTGTCAAGAAGAAAGATACCGGCTGACCGGTTGTGTTCGGCGAGCATCGATGGTTCAGTGGTCGCGTACCACCACTGAACCGCTGCGTATCCATGTGGCGGATCGCCGACAGCTCAGTTTGCTGACGTCAGCGAAAGGAACAACCGTGGCGCACCTGTCACCCCTTCTGCGGCAGGCAACTCCGATCGTCGTCTCCGAGGCACTCGGCCTCGATGTGATGGGAGAAGACGGATCTCGTTTTCTCGACTTCACCGCCGGGATCGGCGTGACGTCCACCGGTCACTGCCACCCCCACGTCGTTGATGCCATCAGAGATCAAGCGACCCGATTGCTGCACGGTCAGATCGTCACCGTGCGCCACCGCCCTCTCCTTGAACTGTGCGAACGGCTCGGCGCAGTGCTTCCCGCGCAATTGGATTCACTGTTCTTCGCAAACTCTGGCAGCGAAGCCGTCGAGAGCGCGATTCGACTCGCACGGCAGGCCACCGGTCGAACCGTGTGCATGGCGTTCCGCGGTGGCTTCCATGGACGGACGATGGGAGCAGCGGCACTGACGTCATCGAGTCCGCGTTTCGTCCACGGCGCATCGCCACTCATGGGTGACGTTCACATCGGCTTGTTTCCCGAGCCCCGACGGTGGGGGTGTACGCCCGGACAGGCTGTGGAGTTCGCACTCGCCGACTTCGACCACAGCCTTCGCACCGTGACGAGCCCGGACCAGGTCGCGGCGGTCTTCGTCGAACCGATCCTCGGCGAAGGTGGATGTGTACCTGCGCCGGCGGGATTCCTGGCAGGTCTCCGCGACCGCGCCGACGCGCACGGTTTTCTGCTGGTGTTCGACGAGGTGCAGACAGGGTTCGGACGGACCGGCCGATTCTGGGCACATCAGCACGACGAGGTGCGACCTGACGTCTTGGTCGCCGCAAAAGGCATGACCGGCGGACTTCCGCTGTCGGTCATGGCGGCGTCTGACGAACTCATGAGACAGGGACATCAGGGTTCGCAGGGCGGAACCTTCAACGGCAACGTGCTGGCCTGCGCCGCCGCGATCGCGACCCTCGAGGTCATCGAGTCGGAACAGCTGGTGCAGAACGCAGATCGCCGCGGCGTGCAGTTGATGGACGGGCTGCAACAGATCGCGGCCTCGCGGGACGGCTTCAGCGACGTACGAGGACGCGGGCTCATGGTCGGATGCGAACTCACCCTCGACGACCATCCGGATCCGGCGCGCGCGGCTGCCATCCAGCAGAACTGTCTGGATTCGGGGCTGATGGTCCAGCGTGGTGGACCGGCACGCAATGTGCTGCGTCTGCTGCCCGCCCTGACCGTCTCCGCCGACGAGGTCGACACAGCACTCGACATCATCGACGACGCCGCCGCAGGGGCCCCGTCCGACCGCGAACTCGAGCACTCCGGCGCCAACCGCTGACAAGACCACGAGGACAAGGACACACAATGTTGACAACCGAACGCCCCAAACTCAAGGCGACCCCGGGACCGCGACTGTCCCGCCTACCGCACATCCAGCACTTGGACGCCGACACCCGACACGAGATCGACGTCGTCAGCGCGATCTTGCCGTTCAAGGTCAACAACTACGTCCTCGACGAGCTGATCGATTGGGATCGAGCTCCCGACGACCCGATCTACCGACTCACGTTCCCGCACCGCGACATGCTGTCTCCGGAGCTCTTCGACGGAGTCGCCGCTCTTCTGCGTTCCGACCTCGCGCGGCCGGAACGTACGGCCGAGATCGCCAGATTGAGAATGCAACTCAACCCTCACCCCGGCGACCAGTTGCAAGCCAACGTCCCCCAGATGGACGACGAGCCTGTCAACGGACTCCAGCACAAGTATCGCGAGACCGTGCTCGTCTTCCCCGGGCAAGGCCAGACGTGTCACTCCTACTGCGGCTATTGCTTTCGCTGGGCGCAGTTCATCGGCATCGCCGACCTGAAACAAGCCACTCCGGGGCCGGATCCGGCGTTGGGCTATCTGCGCAACCATCGCGAGGTGTCCGATGTGCTCTTCACCGGCGGCGACCCGATGATCATGTCGACCGAGCGGCTCAAGGAGTACGTCGAACCACTCCTGGACTGGCCATACGACCACGTCCGAAATCTGCGGTTCGGGACCAAGGCTCTCGGCTACTGGCCCTACCGCTTCACCACCGACACCGACGCCGACGAACTGCTCCGATTCATCGAACGTCTCAGCGACTCGGGAAAACAGGTCGCCATCATGACCCACTTCTCCCACCCTCGCGAGCTGGACACCACCGCGGTCCGCACCGCCATCCGTCGCCTGCGTGACGCCGGCGCGATCCTTCGAGCGCAGGCGCCGATCGTCCGGCATGTGAACGACGATGCCGAAACGTGGGCATCGATGTGGCGCACGATGACTCACCTCGGAATTTCGCCGTACTACATGTTCGTCGAGCGAGACACCGGCGCGAGCAACTACTTCGAATTGCCCCTGCACAACGCGTACCAGGTATATCGCGATGCGCTCTCATCTGTATCCGGACTGGAGCGCACCGCCCGTGGACCGGTCATGTCGGCGTCTCCCGGCAAGGTCATCATCGACGGCATAGCCGACGTTGCCGGTGAACGCGTCTTCTGCTGCCGATTCCTGCAGGCCAGGGATCCGAACTGGGTCGGCCGTCCGTTCTTCGCTGCCTTCGACGAACAGGCTGTGTGGTTCGACGATCTCCGGCCTGCCTTCGGGCAGAACTGGTTCTGGGACTCGAACTCGAACATCGACGGACATCCTGCCGGCACCACCCAGACAGCTTGCGTCATCTGACTCACCGAATTGCGACCTGCCCCGACGACCACCCACACCACGATGAGGTAGCCATGACCACCACACCTGCAACGGCAAGCGCCGCCTTCACCAGCAACTCGACCGCCCCCGGCGTCATCGTCGATGGATACGGAACCGGCAACTACGTCAGTGACGCCTTCGCAGCCCTGGGGGCCGATCTCGTGCACGTGCAGAGTTCCAGGGACCCGATCACGCGGATGGTGCAGCCAGATCTCACCAAGTACTCAGCCGCCATGGTCTACGAGGCCGGTGTCACCGAACACGAGCTCGCCGAGATCGGCGTCAGCTTTGTCGTTCCCGGCCAGGAACCCGGAGTCAATCTCGCCGACCAGCTGAGCGAAGCGCTGGGTGTACGCACCAACGGCACCGAACTCTCGGCGGCTCGTCGCAACAAGTTCGAGATGATCCGCGCCGTCGCCGAGGCGGGTCTCCTCACCGCACGGCAACTGATCGTGTCCGATCCTGCCGAGGCAGTCGCGTGGGCGGAGACCGTCGGTGGATGGCCCTGCGTGGCCAAACCGCTTGCGTCCGCGTCGACCGACTCGGTCTCCATCTGCAACAACGCGGCAGAACTCGAGTCAGGGGTTCGTGCCGTGCTCAACAGCACGACAGTCTTCAACTTCGACAACAACGATGTGCTCATACAGTCTTATCTCAGCGGAACCGAGTACATCGTCGACACCGTCAGCCTCGACGGGGAGTCGCATGTCTGCGGAGTCTGGCAGTACGAGAAGACGTTGCTGCCCAATGGAAAACCGATCTACAACCGGGACATCCTGGTGGCCGAGAACGACCCGGTGGTCACCGTATTGACCGAGTACACCCGTCGGGTACTCGACGCAGTGGGTATCGACAACGGTCCCGCACACACCGAGATCATGCTCACCGAAGACGGCCCGGCGCTCATCGAGGTCGGTGCGCGAACCAACGGAAACATGCATCCTGAATTCCATGACCGCTGCCTGGGGACGAACGCGGCACGGTTGACGGCGGAGGTCTACCTCGAACCGGCACAGTTCTCCGCACGCTATGCGGGCCGGACCTATTCACGGCAGCAGCCCGCCGTCGTGTACAACGTGCCCACGTCGCAGTCGGGCACGATCGTCGGCGTCGACGACGAAGTGGTCGCCCGGATCCGAGGCCGGGAATCGGTGTTCGGCGTGACTGTGAAACGTCACCCAGGCGATGTCCTGGTTCCGACCCACGACTTGCTGACCAGTCCGATCCGGGTCTTCATGACCTCGGACGATCAGGGGGTCCTCGACGACGACTACCGGTTCGTCGAGTCGGTGAGCGACGACGTCTTCGCGCTGAGGTGACCCGTGAGTCAAACGCTGACCGAGCGACTCCGCAGTCTCGCCCCCATCCGAGGGCTGCTGATCGCCATCACGGCCTCACGGTGTGCCGTCCTGCTGTTTCCGTTCTACGGGGCGTACCTCGCCCAACACGACGATGCCATCACACCGGCATACATCGGGCTCATCGTCGGGGCATTCGGGGCCGGCGCTCTGGTCGGCGACCTCGCGGTGGGCTGGCTGACCAGGCTGGTCTCCGAGAGAAATGCCGCGGTGGCGGGGCTGTTCGGGGTCGCCGTGGCCGTCTCCGCGATCGCATTGGTCGACAACGTCTGGCTGCTCATCCCACTGACCGCCGCGTGGGGTGCCTGCTACGAACTCGTCAATCCCATCTCCAACACCATGGTCTCGCGGGCCTACCGTGGTGAGGCCGCGCGATTCGGGTTTGCCGCTCTCAGGCTTGCGGTCAATGTCGGAATGGCCATCGGGCCGGTCGTGGCCGGGGTCATCTACCACTATGATCCGAATCTGTTGCCATGGGGAACGGCGATCGGATTCGCCGTGGCCGCAGTGATCCTCGCGCGCACCAATCCAGTTCAAGCGCTGGAGCATGCTGCCGGCACCAACGGATACGACGAGATGGTCGACGATCGTCCCGACAACCGGACAGGGCTGGCGGCCTTCCTCGTCGCCACTCTGCCGATTCATGTCGTGTACGCGTTCCCGTCGACGGTGGTGAGCATCTACGTCGTCACCGAACTCGGGTATTCGTCGATGTGGGTCAGTGCTGTCTTCGCTCTCAACGCGGCTCTGGTGATCACCTGCGAGATCGCCCTGAACCACGCCACCGCTGGTGTACGTCGCAAGTGGATACTCCTGGCCGGTTTCGCCTTCGGAATCGGTGGGTTCGGACTCATGGGTGCCGGCGTGGAACACGCGTGGCTGTTGCTCGTTGCCACGGCGATCTGGACCATCGGTGAGATGATCGTCTATCCGGTGATGACCGAGCAGGTCACCGCAACCACGTCCGCTCGCACCCGTGCCCGCGGGATGGGTTGGTACACAGCGACGATGAACGTCGGAGTGATCGTTGCCCCGATCGCCTTCCTGCCGCTGCTCCGCGAGATCGGCCCGGTTCCGTCGTGGTTGTCCGCCAGCGGTCTCCTGCTGGTCGGGATGGTGGCGTCCGCCCTGATCTCCAGCAGGCCCGGACTGTGGGGGGCAGACTCGAGAACGGATGAGGACGATCGCGTGGACTCCGAGCGGCCCTTCGACGTCGCGATGGGAACCGCCGCGCGATCATCTGCCGCCAACTAGGGCGGTCAGACCGCCCAGCGGATCATCGTGGATCGAGACACGAGGAAGGACACATGACTCACCGGATCGGGATCATCGGGGTCGGGGAGATCGCCGAGGCGATCGTCGACGGCTGGCGTCGGGTCGATCTCGACGCACAGATCTTCCTGTCGCCACGGAACAGCGGCACCGCTGCCCGTTTGGCAGCCGAGAGTGCCGACGTCGAGGTCTGCTCGGACAATCAAGAGGTCGTCGACCGCAGCGACATCGTCCTACTGACGGTCGGGGCGCCTGTGGCGTCCGACGTTCTCGCGAATCTGACCGTCCCGCAGGGACATACGGTCATCAGCGCGGTTGCGGGACTCTCGTGCGCAGACCTCGCCGCGTTGCTACCCGAGAAACCGACCGTGGTGCGGGTGATCCCACTGCCTGCCGTGCGGTCGGGACGCGGGATCACCGCGGTGTTTCCTCACCATCGTGTGACCGAGCAACTGTTCGAGGTACTCGGCACCACGATCGTGGCCGACACCGAGACCCAGTTCAGCGCCTTGTCCGCGGCGACGGCCTCGATCTCGAGTCACCTCACGTATCTCGCCACCATCAGCGGTTGGCTGCGACGGCAGGGCTGGGAACTCGCCGATGCCGAGCGGTTCGTCCGTGAGATGTACACCGGGCTCGGTCCCGCCTTGGTGGACCCCTACACCCCGCTCGCCGACCTGGTCCTGGCGCACGAGACCCCCGCTGGGATCAACGAAGCGCTCCGCAAGGACTGGATCGGCGACGATGACAGAGCGCGCCTCGAGCAGGCACTCGGTCGCATCCTGACCCGAGTGACGACGCCGCGCGACGTCCAGTGAGCGGCCCCGGGGACACCCTCGTCATCCGATCAGCCGACAACACCGTCGGTCGGGTCCGATCCGATCCCCATCGTGCTGCAGACTACGACCATTCATCGGTGATCAGCAGGGGGTCGGGATGGTCGGGGTTCGTCGTCTGGTGGTCGCGGTGGCGATCGCAGTTCTCGCGGTGGTGGGTGCAGTCGTCGCCCCCAGCGCTTCACCCGTCGCGCACGCCGCGACCAACTGCTCGACGCTGCCGTCACGGATCGCAGCCACCAACGCCGATGCTCGCAACTACAACGCACAGGTCGCCGCGCTGAACGCGCGCGGTGGCGGCACCCCGGGGCAGGTCGCGTACTACCGCTCCTGGAAGGCGCGCGGCAATGCGCACCAGGGAGCACTCCGCGCTGAACTGGCTCGCTGCCAGTCCCAGGGGCAGCTGACCGGGATCCGCCCGCCCAGTGGGCCGGGCACCACGGTCGCGCCCCCGCGGACCACGCCGCCCCGCCCCGCGCCGCGTCAGACCAACCCGACGCCCGGGTTCGCCCCTCCACAGAACTACGCACGTGGTGCGGGAGTGGTCAGCGACCGCACGACCGCGGGCGGCACGCGCGAGGTCCGTTTCCGCGACGGCGGCACGGTCTCCGTGTGGGGCCTACGTGGCGGACGGTCGTCGGGCATCACCGGCTACGTGTCCATCGGCATGCGTGACCGGGGCACCGCGCCGGTCCGGCAGATCACGCCGCGAGGCCTGGCCGGCAAGTACAGCGTCCGTGGTCAGCTCCTCGCGAACAGACTCGGCGGCCTCGGCGGCGATGCACGCAACATCGTGCCGATAACGCCGCGTGCCAATGCGCAGAAGGCTGCGGTCGAGGGCCAGGTCTACCGCGCGCTCCAGACGTGCCGCGGGGGCAAGGTCAACTACACCGTGCTGCCGGTCTACGGCCGGTCCGCCGCACCCGAGCGGCTCATCGTCCGCGCGACCGGCTGCGGGCTCGATGTCCAGCGAATGATCCCGAACGTCTGAGAAGTCCCTGGTCGGGGCAATCTCCTCCGCATAGTTCTCCGCCCGGCGCCGTATCGACTCCCGACGGGACCAAATCGCGTCACGATGGTGTTGTGCAGTGTGACGCCGCAGCCAGCGGCGCCGAAGGAGGAGATGTGAGCAACTCATACCGCAAGACGACCGAAGCCGTCGAGCGCCTGACGCCCGACCAGCACCGCGTCACGCAGAAGGACGGCACCGAGCCGGCCTTCCGCAACGAGTACTGGGACAACCACGAGGCCGGACTCTACGTCGACATCGTCTCCGGGCAACCGCTGTTCTCGTCGACCGACAAGTACGACAGCGGAACCGGATGGCCGAGCTTCACCAAGCCGGTGGACACCGATGCGGTGACGACCACGACCGACCGGAAGCTGTTCATGCGCCGCACCGAGGTGCGTTCGGCCGGTGCCGACAGCCACCTGGGCCACGTCTTCGACGACGGCCCGCGCGACGCGGGCGGCCAGCGCTACTGCATGAACTCGGCAGCGCTGCGTTTCGTCCCGGTCGCCGACCTCGATGCCGAGGGATACGGCGAGTACCGCGACCTGTTCGCGCCGGTTGTCGACGAACTCACCGACACCGAGCCCGCCGAGACCGCCCCGACCGAGACCCCAACCGAAAGGGATGCCTCATGACCACCGACACCGGACAGATCACCCAGCGCCCCGGCGCCGAGACCGCGGTCCTCGCCGGCGGTTGCTTCTGGGGGGTGGAGGATCTCATCCGCCGACAGCCGGGAGTGCTCGACACCCGTGCCGGATACATCGGCGGCAGCAACGATCACGCCACCTACCGCAACCACCCCGGGCATGCGGAGGCGGTCGAGATCGTGTTCGACCCGACGCAGACGACGTATCGGGACATACTGGCGTTCTTCTTCCAGATCCACGACCCGACAACGCGCGACCGGCAGGGCAACGACATCGGTTCGAGCTATCGGTCGGCGATCTTCCCGGTGACGCCGGAGCAGGAGAAGGTGGCCAGGGAGACGATCGCGGATGTGGATGCGTCCGGCCTGTGGCCGGGTCCGGCGGTCACGACGATCGAGACCGCAGGTCCGTTCTGGGAGGCCGAGCCCGAGCACCAGGACTACCTGATCCGCAACCCGAACGGCTACACCTGTCACTTCCCGCGCGCGGGTTGGGTGCTGCCGAAGCGGGCCGAGTCCCACTAATCGACCCATCTCGGTGATCGGTCGAGTCGCACCGATCGGCTGAGTGAATGCCAGGCGCCCATCGCTTTTCGGCGGTGGGCGTCTGGCATTCTGTGTCGAACTCAGCCGAATCGGCCGGTCGCCCTGACGTGTTCGATGCCGTCGCCGGTGACCACACGCATCGTCACGGTGTCGCCATCCGGGCGTGCTTCCGCCCTGAATCGATCTCCCAGGAAGATCGGTCGGGTCAGCCGGAACGTGAACTCTCGCAACTGACGTCGTCCTCGGAGTCGGGCGAGATCGGCCAGATAGGTGGCGAGCAGCGGGCCGTGCACGACGATGTCGGGATACCCCTCGACGTCGGAGACATAGGGCCGGTCGTAGTGGATGCGGTGCGAATTCGATGTCAGCGCCGAGTATCGGAACAGTGTGGTCGCCTCCGGTGCGGGCTCCGCCGACCACGGTGCGTCGCCGGTCACGAGGTCTGCCTCGGCGCGCCGGTACGGGCGGGATGCGGACCGATCGCTGCGATACACGATGGTCTGGTCCTCGGTGACGCACAGGTCGCCGTCCTGCCGGTACTCACTGCGCACGGTGACGAACAGCATGGCGCCGCTGCGTCCGTGCTTGATCTCCAGACGCTCGACGCCGGAACGCTTCTCGGTGACTCCACCGAGCCGGAGCGGCCGCGTGACCGTCATCGTCGACCCCGCGAACATCCGGCGACGATGGGGGATCGGCGGCAGGAAGTGGCCGTGTTCGGGATGGCCGTCTGCGCCGAGGGCTGCAGTGGGGGGCCAGTCCGGGAAGAACACCCACTGCCAGGGAACCGGCAATTCGTCTCCGGCGGAGTAGGTTCCGTCCAGATCGAGCGTGGCCGCCAGCCGATTAGCCTGGCGCGGATCGAGCGGGTCGTCCTCGATGGTCGGCGTGGGATGCCAGCCCTCTATGGAACTCTTCAGCGCGGCGATCCCGGCGTCGGACTCACCCACCACGGACTCCTCTCGATCGCGGGGCGTTCAGATGTCGAGGCCACCGCGGGCGATCAGCTGCTTCGCGATGACGTTCTGTTGGATCTCGTTGGTACCTTCGCCGACGATCATCAGCGGGGCATCGCGAAAGTACCGTTCCACCTCGTACTCGGTCGAATAGCCGTAGCCACCGTGGATTCGGACCGCATCGAGCGCGATCTCCATGGCGACCTCGGACGCGAACAGCTTGGCCATCCCCGCCTCCATGTCGCATCGCGCTCCGGTGTCGAGCCGTTCGGCGGCATCGAGGAGCAGGCTGCGGGCCGCCGAGAGCTTGGTCGCCATGGTCGCCAGCATGTTGCCGACCGACTGATGCCGCCAGATCGGCTGACCGAAGCTCTCGCGGTCCTGCGCATAGCGCAGTGCATCGTCGAGGGCTGCGCGGGCTACTCCGGTCGCTCGGGCGGCCACCTGGAGTCGCCCGACCTCGAGACCCTTCATCATCTGGGCGAAACCCTGTCCCGCGACACCACCCAGCAGCGCGTCGGCCTGAACGCGGGCGTCGACGAAGGAGAGTTCGCAACTCTCGACTCCCTTGTATCCGAGCTTCGGGAGGTCTCTGGAGACCGTGAATCCCGGGACCTTCTCGACGAGCAGGATGGAGACTCCCCGATGGGCAGGCTCCGCGCGCGGGTCGGTCTTGCACAGCAGGGCCACGAGGTCGGACCTCCGGGCGTTGCTGATCCACGTCTTCGAGCCGTTGACGACGAATCCGTCGGCGTCCTTTGTCGCGACGGTCCGGATGGCCTGGAGGTCGGAACCGCCGCCGGGCTCGGTGAGGGCCATCGTCGCGCGGAGTTCGCCCGTGGACATCCGGGGTAGATACTTCTGCTTCTGGGCGTCGGTCCCGAACGCCGACAACAGTTTCGCGACGACGGTGTGCCCACCCATCGCGCCGGCCAGGCTCATCCACCCCCGTGCCAGCTCCTCGGTCACCTGCACATAGCAGGGGGTCGACACCGCGGCCTCCCCGTACGGTTCGGGGATCGCCAGGCCGAACACCCCGAGTTCCTTCATCGCCGAGATGAGCGCTTCGGGGTACTCGTTCGCGTGTTCGAGGTCGCGGACCACAGGTCGCACGCGACCGTCGACGAAGTCGCGCACCGTCGCGACGATTGCCTGCTCCTCCGGGGACAAGGAGATCATCGTCGCAGCCTATCGCCGCACCCGCCCGAATCCGTAGAAGTTCCTCCCGGAAACCGGGAACTCGCTCTACCGATTCGGGGGCGCGGGGATCGTCCGACTGTCCCCCCGGAACTCGGCCACCACCTGCTCGCCGACGGTCACCGTCACGTCGTACAGACCGTTACGGCCGAATCGGGAACGCTCGGTCGCGGTCGCGACCAGGACGTCGCCGACGCGGGTGGGTCGCAGGTATCGGATGTCGGCGCGGGCGGCGACCGCCGAGTCCTCGTAGCTGTTGCAGGCCAGCGCGAACGTCGTGTCCGCGACCAGGAACACATATCCGCCGTGGGTGATCCCGTACCCGTTGACCATCGCCTCGGTGACGGTCAATGTGGTCTGTGCATGCCCGGCGCCGAGGTCGACGAGTTCGATGCCGAGCGCCTTCGATGCGCAGTCGGAGTCGAACATGGCCCGCGCAACCGCATGGTCGCGCGGACCCGCCGACTGATCGGTGGTCGTCATGGACCGACGGTCTCTTCCTCGGTGACGAACAGCGTCGCGCCTCCCGAGGCGAAGTTCTTCACGTCGGCGCCTGCCGCACCCATCTCGGGCGACGTCAGGCCCGCCTGCAGCGCGTCGCGGTCCGCGAAGTAGAGCCCGGCGACGGCGTAGTAGGGCGGCTCGGAGCCGTCGAGCGAACTGACCTTGCCGTAGGTGTACTGCTGCAGCCCGGGCACCTGATTGGCCAGTGGGATGTGCACGTTCTGATAGTGGTCGTCGAAAGCCGCTGCATCGGTCGGCTTCCCGTAACAGACGGAGACCCGAATGGTCATGAGTCATCTCCCTTCGCGACGAGCGTGAGCACGTCATAGGTGGCAACCGGGTCGCCGCCCTGGTTGGTCACCACGGCGTCCCAGCGGACCTCACCGTAGTCGGCACTCTGTCGTGGTGTGATCTGCTTGGCCGTCAGGGTGACGGTCAGGCTGTCCTCCGCCTTGACGGGGGTGAGGAACCGTAGACCGTCGACGCCGAAGTTGGCCAACACAGGTCCCGGTGCGGGATCGACGAACAGCCCGGCTGCCAGGGACACCACCAGGTAACCGTGCGCCACGATCCCGCCGAACAGTGGATTTGCGGCCGCTGCCTCGGGATCGGTGTGGGCATAGAAGGTGTCGCCGGTGAACTCGGCGAAATGGTCGATGTCCGCGCGGGTCACCTGCCGAGGACCGCCGACGATGGTGTCGCCCAACTGCAGTTCGGCCAGGTTCTTGCGGAACGGGTGGACATCCCCCTCGGTGCGCTGCGCGCCCGCGACCCACTTGTGTCCGACCGCGGTCAGGACGTCGGGTGTGCCCTGCACGGCAGTGCGCTGCATGTGGTGGAGGACGCCGCGGATGCCGCCGAGTTCTTCGCCGCCGCCGGCTCGACCCGGACCACCGTGGACGAGTACCGGGAGCGGCGAGCCGTGTCCGGTCGACTCTTTCGCGTCGTCGCTGTTCAGGACGAGGACACGACCGTGGTACGGCGCCAGGCCGAGCACGATCTCACGTGCGATCGCCGCGTCCTTGGTGACGACCGAGGCGACCAGGCTGCCCTGCCCGCGTGCCGCCAGGTCGATGACGTCGGCGGTGTCGTCGTATCCGATGACCGTCGAGACCGGACCGAAGGCCTCGATCTCGTGTGGCTCGACCGCGGTCTTGTCATCCGCGCGCAGCAGGATGGGGGAGAGGAATGCGCCTTTTGCGTGATCGGCGTCGACGAGGTCGACATGATCGGGGTCGCCGAAGACGATCTGCGCCGACTTGGTCAGCCCGCGCAGCGATTTGAGCACCTCGTCGCGCTGCTCGACGCTTGCCAGCGCACCCATGCGCACGCCCTCCGACGTCGGGTTGCCGACGACAACCCCGGCCAACCGCGCGCTCGCGGCGTCGATGACCGCGTCGACCTGACCGTTGGGGACGAGTGCCCGTCGGATCGCAGTGCACTTCTGGCCGGCCTTCACCGTCATCTCGGTGACCAGTTGCTTGACGAACAGCTCGAACTCGGGGTCTTCCGGCGTGACGTCGGGTCCCAGTATCGATGCGTTGAGCGAGTCTGCCTCGGCGGTGAAGTGCACACCGTCTTCGACCACGCGCGGGTGTGCGCGCAACAGCGCTGCGGTGTCCGCGGAGCCGGTGAAGGCCACCGAGTCCTGACCGCCGAGATGATCGAGCAGATCCCGTGCGCTGCCCGAGATCAGCTGCACCGAGCCGTCCGGCAGCAGTCCGGTCTCGATGATGCGGCGGAAGACCAGCTCGGTCAGGTAGGCGGTCTGACTGGCGGGCTTGATGATCGAGGGGACGCCTGCGATGAACGCGGGTGCGAGCTTCTCGAGGAATCCCCACACCGGGAAGTTGAAGGCGTTGATCTGTACCGCGACACCGTGCCGGGGCGTGTAGATGTGCTGGCCGAGGAACGTGCCCTGCTTGCCCAGTTGCTCCACGGCGCCGTCGAGATACACGGAGTCGTTGGGGAGTTCGCGGCGCGCCTTGCTCGCGTAGCTCAGGACCGTGCCGATGCCGCCGTCGATGTCCACCGCCGAATCCCGTGCGGTGGCACCGGTCGACGCCGACAGCTCGTAGAACTCGTCCTTACCCGCCATCAGGGTCAGGCCCAGTTGCTTGAGGAGCGCGGCGCGCTCGTGGAAGGTCAGTGCGCGCAGCGCCGGACCGCCGACCTGTCGGGCGTGGTCGACCATACCGGCGACGTCGAGCCCGGCCGACGAGATGCGGGCCACCTCACTCCCGTCGACGGCGCTCGCCAGGGGTGTGCCCGCGTCCTCCGCGGTGAACCACGCACCCTGCGCATAGCTCTCGAGTAGTCTGCTCACGTCAACTCCATCCACCGTACGTTCGGTCGGTAATTACCATCGCTGCGAACTGTGGACGTTGTCAAGGTGTGGTGTGTGCCGCGCCGGTCCGGGGGCGTGCGTCAGGTGCGGCGCAACCCGTCGAAGGTCAGTGCGACGACGGCGTCGGCGATCTCGGTCGACGATCCGCTGCTGCGGGGTCGATACCACTCGATCAGCGAGTTCACCGTGCCGAAGAGCAGGCGGGACAGCAGGTGCGGGTCGATGCCGATGGCCAGGTCTCCCTCGTCGGCGGCCGCCACCGCGAGTCCGGAGACGAACTCGTCGAACTCGCGCCGACGGGCGAGTGCGCGGCGCTCGACCGCGCTGTTGCCGCGGACGCGTAGCAGCAGGGTGACGTAGGGGAGCTCGGCCACCAGGATCTCGACACTGCGTCGGACCAGGTATTCCAGACGCTCGATGGACGGCCCCTCGGTGGCGCCGGCCTCGGTGGTGACCGCGAAGAGCGCGTTGAGCGCGCGGTTGAGGGCGAGTTCGAGGAGTTCTTCCTTGCCTGCGACGTGGTGATAGATCGACGACTTGCTGATCCCCAGCCGGTCGGCCAGCACGTCCATGCTGGTTCCGTCGTAGCCCTTGTCGTTGAACACCTTCACCGCGACGGCGAGCAGCGAGTCGAGGTCGTAGCCGGGTCGCCCGGGTCGACCGGTCCGCCGGGGGGTGCGTGCGCTGGTCATGTCGATCATCTTGACACCTGTTGGAGCAACTGCCACGCACCACCGTCTCGGGCGTGATCTTGATTACCGACCGAAAGGTTGGTTACTCTGACCCGGACGAGACAAGGAGTGACGGTGACTGAGGTCTTTCTGGTGGACGGGGCGAGAACCCCACAGGGCCGCTACGGCGGCGCGCTCTCCGGTGTGCGCCCCGATGATCTCGCCGCCACGGTGGTGGCCGAGGCGGTGCGCCGAGCGGGAGTTCCCGGGGATCTGGTCGACGAGGTGATCCTTGGCGCGGCCAACCAGGCCGGCGAAGACAACCGCAACGTCGCCCGGATGGCGGTGCTCCTCGCAGGGTTGCCCGACTCCGTCCCCGGCTACGCCGTGAACCGGCTGTGCGCCAGTGGCCTCACTGCGCTGGCGACGGCTGCGACCACCATCCGTGCCGGCGAGGCCGACATCATCGTCGCGGGTGGTGTCGAGTCGATGACGCGGGCTCCCTGGGTGACCGGCAAACCGTCGAAGGCCTGGGCCAAGCCGGGCGAATCGTATGACACCGCCCTCGGTTGGCGGTTCACCAATCCGGCTTTCAGCCGGCATGACCGAGATGTCACCCAAGTGCACGGGGCCGACGGCCTGACGCCGGATCATCGCCGGGTCACCCTTGCGATGGGTGAGACGGCCGAAGAGGTCGCAGTGGTCGAAGGGATCACCCGCGCCGAGAGTGACGCGTTCGCGCTGCGGAGTCAGCAGCGTGCGGCCGCCGCGGTGGACGCAGGCCGGTTCGAGGAGGAGATCGTGCCGGTTCAGGTTCCCGTCGGTCGTGGTCGTACGCAGCAGTTCGACGGCGACGAGACGCCGCGCCGGGACACGACTGCCGAGAAGCTGGCCGCGCTACCGACGATCTTCCGCGACGGTGGCATCGTCACCGCGGGTTCGTCGTCGCCGTTGACCGACGGTGCCGCGGCGCTGGTCGTTGCGAGCGAGGCAGCGGTTCGCGAGCACGGCCTCCGGGTCCGTGGGCGGATCGTCGGTTCGGCGAGCGCGGGCGTCGCGCCGAACGTGATGGGTCTCGGCCCGGTGCCGGCGACCCAGAAGGTGCTCGCCCGCGCCGGCTGGTCGGTCGACGACCTGGGGGCGGTCGAACTCAACGAGGCGTTCGCGGCGCAGTCGCTCGGCGTGATCCGACAGCTGAAGCTGGACGAGTCGATCGTCAACGCGGACGGCGGAGCGATCGCGCTCGGGCACCCGCTGGGGGCATCCGGTGCACGCATCGTGCTGACCCTGCTGGGGCGGATGGAGCGCGAAGGAGCCCGACGCGGTCTGGCAACTCTGTGTGTCGGTGTGGGACAGGGTGTCTCGATGTTGATCGAGGCACCGTGACCACTGAGACAACCGTGACCACGGAGACCACCGTGGACGTCGAGGACCGTGGCGATCGTGTCGTCGTCACGCTGGACCGTCCGGCGCACCGCAATGCCATCAACGCAGTGATGATCGCCGAGCTGCACGATGTCTGCGCGGCCGTCGAGCGCGATCCGAAGCCCGTCGTCCTCGTCGGCCGCGGCGAGCACTTCGCCGGTGGCGCCGACATCGCCGAGCTCCGCGAGCGCGAGCGAACCGAAGCCCTGGCCGGCATCAATCGCAATCTCTTCGATCGATTCGCGCGTCTGCCGCAGCCGACGATCGCCGCGGTCAGCGGTTACGCACTCGGCGGGGGCGCAGAGCTCACCTATGCCTGCGACATCCGGATCGCCACCCCGACGGCGGTGTTCGGCAATCCGGAGCCAGGGCTGGGCATCCTGGCCGCCGCGGGTGCGAGCTACCGGCTGCCGACACTCGTTGGCATGTCAGTCGCCAAGCAGGTGCTGCTCGGTGGTCGTTCGCTTGACGCAGAGGCTGCGCTCCGCGCAGGTCTGCTGCTCGAGATCGTCGACGATCACCTCGACGCCGCGCATCGACTCGTCGACCGGGTCGTGCGGCAGTCCGCCCTCGCCCTGCGGCTGACCAAGACGATCGTCGATGCACCTGGTGCGCACCCGTGGGCCGACGACATCGCGCAGGCGGTGCTGTTCGAGACCGAGGACAAACGGGACCGCATGATCGCGTTCCTGGAGAGGAAGAAGCGATGACCGGAGTGCCAGATCGTGTCGGAGTGATCGGTGGCGGACGCATGGGCGCCGGTATCGCCCAGGTGTTCGCGACACTCGGATCGGAGGTGACCATCGCCGAGGCCGCGGATCAGTCCGCCGCCCTGGACCGGGTCACGACCGGTCTGCGACGCGCGCACGAGCGCGGCAAGCTCGACGGCCAGGACGTCGACACGGTGGCGGCCAAGGTGACCACCGTCGGCGGCCCACTCGAACTGCCCTCGGCGCTCGATCTCGTCGTCGAGGCCGTCCCGGAGATTCCCTCCCTGAAGGTCGACGTGCTGTCGGCCGTCGAGAAGGTCGTCGATCCGTCGACGATCATCGCCAGCAACACCAGTTCGATCTCCATCGCCGAACTCGGTTCCGCGCTCGAGGATTCCAGTCGCTTCATCGGTATGCACTTCTTCAATCCGGTGCCGGCGTCGGTGCTCGTGGAGATCATCCGCACCTCCTCCACGTCGACACCGGTCGTCGATGCCGTACGGGCCTGGGTCCAACTGCTCGGCAAGGCCGAGGTCCTGGTCAACGACTCTCCGGGGTTTGCGACCAGCCGACTCGGTGTGTGCCTGGGGCTGGAGGCGATGAGGATGCTGGAGGAGGGCGTCGCCGACGCCGAATCGATCGACCGCGCCATGGAACTCGGGTATCGGCATCCGATGGGACCGCTGCGCTCGACCGACCTCGTCGGACTCGACGTCCGGCTCGCGATCGCCGAACACCTCGCCCGGACGCTTGGGCCACGTTTCGAGCCGCCGCAGTTGCTGCGCGACAAAGTCGCCCGCGGCGAACTGGGCCGTAAGGCCGGCCGCGGATTCCACGAATGGGAAGGATCGTCATCATGACCGTCACGCTCGACATCTCCGAAGGCCTGGCCACGATCACGTTGGCGAGACCGGCCGCCCACAATGCACTGGACGAGGCGACGAAACTCGCCTTCGCCGAGGCGGTGCGTGGGGCAGCGGTACCCGAGGTGCGCGCCGTGTTGCTCACCGCGGAAGGGAAGAACTTCTGTGTGGGGCAGGATCTCGGCGATCACGTCGAGGCGCTGAACGCCGATCCGGCCACCGCGATGAACACCGTCGGTGACCACTACAACCCGTTGATCCGTGCTCTCGCCGCGATCGAGGTGCCCATCGTCGCCGCCATCCCGGGGGCGTGCGTGGGTGCCGGCTGGGGGATCGCACTCACCGCCGACATCCGGATCGCGGGTGAGAAGACCTCGTTCGCGACCGCGTTCACCGGTATCGGCCTGGCCGCGGATTCCGGCCTCACTCGGTCTCTCGTCGCGAACCTCGGGCCGGGGAGGGCTTCGGCCCTGCTCCTTCTCGGTGACAAGGTGTCCGCCGACCAGGCGCTCGGGTGGGGTCTGGTGCACCGCGTGGTCGCCGATGACGAGGTACGTGACGTCGCGTCGGCTCTGGCCCACGAGCTCGCGAACGGTCCGACACTCGCCTACCGGCAGGTCAAGTCGCTGGTGTCGGCCTCATCGACAGCTCTCGACACTGCCCTGGACCGCGAGTTCGATGCCCAGGTCACCCTCGGTGCGACCGCCGACCACAAGGCGGCCGTCGAGGCGTTTCTCGCCAAGGAGAAGCCGGTGTTCACCGGCCGCTGAGTTGGAATCCTTGTGTTCCAGCTCACTGTCGCGCATACTATTACCAACCGATCATTCGGTATTGAAAGTAGGATGAATGACCACGTCACAGCCCATGGACGTCGGCGCAGCAGAGCTCGAGAAGTACTTCGAGAAGACCATCGCCGACGATGCGCGGATCGAGCCGCGCGACTGGATGCCGGAGGGCTACCGCAAGTCGCTGATCCGTCAGGTCGCGCAGCACGCGCATTCGGAGATCATCGGTATGCAGCCGGAGGGCAACTGGCTGACCCGCGCGCCGTCGCTGCGTCGTAAGGCGATCCTGATGGCGAAGGTCCAGGACGAGGCGGGGCACGGCCTGTACCTCTACTCCGCGGCCGAGACGCTCGGCGCCGACCGTGCCGATCTGACGACCAAGCTCATCGAGGGCAAGCAGAAGTACTCGTCGATCTTCAACTACCCGACCCTCACCTACGCCGACGTCGGCACCATCGGGTGGCTGGTCGACGGTGCGGCGATCTGCAATCAGGTCCCGCTGTGCCGCAGCTCGTTCGGACCCTATGCCCGCGCGATGATCCGCGTGTGCAAGGAGGAGTCGTTCCACCAGCGGCAGGGCTACGAGTTGCTGACCACGATGATGCGCGGGACCGACGAGCAGCGCGCGATGGTGCAGGAATCCGTCGACCGCTGGTGGTGGCCGGCCCTGATGATGTTCGGTCCGCCGGACGACAAGTCGCCGAACACTGCGCAGTCGATGGCTTGGAAGATCAAACGGCACACCAACGACGAACTGCGACAACGCTTCGTCGACATGAGCATCCCGCAGGCAGAGGCGCTCGGCGTGACCTTTCCCGACCCCGATCTGGTGTGGAACGAGGACCGCGGTTCCTACGACTTCGGTGAACCCGACTGGAGCGAGTTCACCGAGGTGATCAAGGG
>NZ_BANX01000009.1 GCF_000334455.1 Gordonia soli NBRC 108243 | reverse complement strand
AGATTCTGTCCATCGGCGATCGCCGCGGCGACGCGCAGCATCCGCAGCCAGAGTTTGTACCGGCGGAAGCTTGTCCCCGTCTGCGCGGCGAAGACGTGGAGGAAGTGACTGGGTGACATGGCGACCCGCGCTGCGACCGCTACGGCCGATGTGTCGACAGTGGGGCCGACGTCGGGATCGGCGAGATGGTCGATCGCCGCCCGGATCCGGACATCCATCGTGGAACTGTCTGTCGTGCAGAGCAGTTCGTCGATCTCGCCGACGGTGCCGTGGTTCGCGAGGGTGATCAGCCGGTCCTCGTCCCGGTGCCCGAAGGCGAAGCCGTCCCGGACGTCGAGCATCCGATCGAGGTGTTCGCCGGCGCGGTGCGCCGTGGCGTCCAGATAGCCGAACATCATCGTGTGTCCCGACGCGACGACCTGGTGGACACGGCGTGGACTGACCAGGGCGCTGTGCGCGACCACGTCCGGTATGCCGTCGACCCGCAGATCGAATGGAGCATCGACCCCGACGACCAGGCAATGCACCGACGTCGAGTGCGGCGCGAGGCGCAGTGACGGCCCCACGTACACCGCGCGCCCCGCGGCGACCCGCAGCACCGGTCCCACGGTTCCATCGGTTTCTGGAAGCGACCGATCGCTCATCGGGCCGATTCTAGGACGGGAAGACGATCACCGGGCGAGTCATTCGCCACGAGGCAGAAGGAGTCGGAGATGCCGGAGCAGGATCTCACCGCAGGACTGGGCGCGCAGACGGTCGTCGATCTGCCGGCGGGACCGGTACGGGTGTACCGCCGCGGGGCTGGGCCGACGATCGTCTTCGTGCACGGGATGTCGGTGAACGCAGCAGCCTGGCGTCGCGTGGTCCCGGCTCTGGCCGACGAGTTCGACTGCGTGACAGCCGATTGGCCGTTCGGCGCACATCAGATGCCGATGTCGCCGGACGCCGACCTCAGTGCACCCGGCATCGCCGACATCATCGCGAGCACCATCGAGCGACTCGGACTGTCCGACGTCACGTTGGTCGGCAACGACGGCGGCGGGCTCCTCACCCAGGTGATGGTGACCCGACATCCCCATCGGATCGGTCGGGTCGTCCTCACCAATTGTGATGCGTACGAGAACTTCCCGCCGCCGGAGTTCGACTACCTGTGTCGTGTCGCGCGGCTGCCGGTGTCCCCTCGGCTGGCATCTGCGGCGCTACGCCCGGCGTTCGTGGGCAGGCTGTTCGGACGTTGGTGCCGGGGCTTCGGCGGCCTGCACCGACATCCGGTGCCCGACGCCGTCATCGACCACCATCTCCGTGGTCTGCGGGAATCGCCCGAGGTGTTCCGCGACTTCGTGAAGTTCCTCCGCTCGGTCGACGCCGAACACGCGATCACGGCCGCCCGAGGCTTCGGCGACGTCCACCAACCGGTGCTCGTGGCCTGGGCGCCCGGCGATCGGTTCTTCCCGGAGCACCACGCGCACCGTCTTGCCGCAGACTTCCCCGATGCTCGGCTGGAGTTCATCGATGACTCGAACACCTGGGTCGCCGAGGACAACCCCGACCGGGTGATCGAGCTGATCCGGGGATTCGTGGATGGTGGTCGGTCGCCGTCCGTCAGTCGTTGACCTTCGCGATCACGTTGTCGGCGTACCAGTTCAGATGGTCGATCTTCTTCTGCAGCGGTTCGGTGTCGGGACCCTTGATGTAGGGCAGTCGGAATCCGACGATGACGTCCGTGACGCCCTTGTCCTCGAGACGTTTCACACCGTCGACGGAGTAGGCGTCGACCGAGATCACGTGGATCTCGAAGGGGTCGTCCAGCTTTCCTTCCGCCTTGCGGATCTCGTTGATGCGCGCGATGAGTGAATCGAGCTCGTCACCGTCTCCGCCGCCGTGCATCCAGCCGTCGCCGCGAACGACCGCACGACGCAGCGCCGGCTCGGCGTGGCCGCCGACGAGCAGCGGGATGGGCTCGGTGGGAGCGGGCGACATCTTGATCTTCGGGATGTCGTAGAACTCGCCATGGAACTCGAAGTACTCGCCGGTTGTGAGGCCCCGGATGATGTCCATGCACTCGTCCATCCGCTTGCCGCGGCGTTTGAAGTCGACGCCCATGAAGTCGTAGTCCTCGGGCCATGGGCTGGTGCCGACGCCGAGCGCGAAACGGTTGTTCGTCAGGAACGCAACCGAGCTCGCCTGCTTCGCGACCAAGGCGGGCGGGCGGACCGGCAGCTTCACCACGAAGGGGGTGAATCGGATCGTCTCGGTGACCGCACCGAGCGCGGCGGCCTGGATGAAGGTCTCGATGAAGGCCTTGTCCTCGAGGAATTCGCGGTTTCCGTCCTCGGTGTAGGGGTACGTCGCATCCGACTCCTCTGGGTACGCGAGCGAATCGGGGATGGTGAACCCCTGGTAGCCCGCTTTCTCCGCGGCCTGCGCCAGCGGCGCATAGTACGTCGGATCGGTCATCGCCTCGGCAAAGGTGAACCGCATCGTGCTCCTCGGGATCGCGGGTCGGGGGCGTCGTCGCCTCCCATCGATTAGAACATGTTCTAGTTTGCCGATGGGGTGAACGGTCGGCGTATGCCTCTCTGCGCAGGTCACACGCCGCTCCGCGAGACGGAAGTTCGGCGGGATGACATCTGTCATCGACCGATCGTCCGGGATGTCACGGCGAATGCGTGATGCCGCGTACTACTGACCGGCGCTCGTGCCGAGCAGAGTCGAGAACAGAACCCGAGACCATCGAGAAGGAGACTTGTGATGATGAGTTCGACCTCGACCCCGGCCACCGATTCCGCCGAGTCGCCGCGCACGCCGGACGCCCAGCAGATCTTGATGGACAGCTTCGGCGGTGTCTCCGGGATGATCTACAGCGCCATCCCGGTCGTGGTGTTCGTCGCCGCGCACGCCGCCGTGTCGCTGCCGATCGCGATCGGTGCCGCGCTCGCCGTCGCGGCGGTGACCGCCGTATGGCGGATCGCCCGCAAGGAGCGGGTCAGCACGGCCATCGGAGGGGTCATCGGTGTCGCGGTCGCCGGTGGTGTCGCGGCCTGGACCGGCTCGGCCGACGGGTACTTCCTGATCGGCATCTGGGCAGGCCTCGCGGGTGCAGTGATCACCATCGCGAGTCTGGTGGCTCGACGCCCGCTGACCGGACTGCTGTGGAACGCCCTGCACGGCCGGCGCCACGCATGGCGCGCCGATCCGAGCGTCCTCCGCGCCCACGACATCGCCACCCTGACCCTGGCCGTCCTGTTCTCGGCGCGGTTCGTGGTCCAGCAGGCCCTCTACGAGTCCGAGGCCACCGGATGGCTGGCCTTCGCCAAGGTCGCCATGGGCACCCCGCTGCTGGCTGTCGCCCTGGTCGTGGTCGTGTGGGCCTTCCGCCGCTCGTCCAAGCGGCTCACCGACTGACGGCGACGATCGAATCGGTGAGGATGTCCATCCCGCGGTGGAGGTCATCCTCACCGATCGTCAGCGGCGGGGCGATCCGGAAGACTCCACCCAGTCCCGGCAGTTGGACGATGTTGAGATGCAATCCACGAGAGAGACACTCGCCTGTCAGGTCGCGGCCGAACTCGTCGGCGGAACGGTCGGACCGGGCGTCCCCGGTGAGCTCGAGGCCTTGTAACAGTCCGCGTCCGCGCACGTCGACGACGACCTCGAAGCGATCCTGCAGACCGGTGAGGCGGTCGCGGAGCTGTTCACCGAGCTTCTGCGAGCGGTCGACGAGGCCGTCACGGTCGATGACTCGCAAGACGGTGAGCGCCACCGCCGCGGCGAGAGGATCGGAGACATGGGTGGTGAAGAAGAGGAATCCACGCTCATGGCATACCTCCTCGATCTCCGGCGAGGTGACGACCGCCGCGACGGGGAGCCCCGCACCCAGAGTCTTCGACAGGGTCACCAGGTCCGGCACCACGCCGTCACGCTCGAATGCGTACATCGCACCGGTGCGCCCCAGTCCGGTCTGCGCCTCGTCGGCGATCAGCAACATGCCACGCTCGACGCACCGCTCGTGCAGGCGGGCGAGGTATCCGACGGGGAGGTCGATGAGTCCGCCCGAGGAGATGATCGGCTCGACGATCGCTGCGGCGAGGCTTCCCACGGACTGCCGGTCGATAAGCCGAAAGCCGTAGTCCAGCTCGGTCTCCCAGTCGTAACTGCCGTCCGCGTGCCGGAACGGCGATCGCAGGGCATCGGGCGTGGGCAGGGCCAGGTTGCCCGGCACCATCGGGCCATAGCCGCGCCGACCGGCGGAGAAGGTCGCGGCCCGTGCCCCCGAGGTCATGCCGTGCCAGGACCGGTCGAAGGAGATGATCTCGTGCCGTCCGGTGTACAGCTTGGCCAGTTCGAGCGCCGCCTCGTTGGACTCGGCGCCGGTGGTCAGCAGCAGGACCTTGCGCAACGGGGCCGGAAGGGTGTCCGAGAGCGCGGCCGCGACGTCCAGCAACGGCTGACTGACCATTCCCGAGAACAGGTGGTCGAGGGTGGCGACCGAGTTGGACACGGTCTCGACGATGTCGGGATGACCGTGTCCGAGAAGTGAACTCATCTGCCCCGAGGTGAAGTCGAGGATCTCGTCACCCGACGAGGTGAACACGGACGAACCGGCGGCCCGCTCGATGAGCAGCGGAACGAACGCCGATCCGTAGCGCACCAAGTGGTCGGTCGCACCGGGCGCCAACGTGGACGAGCCGGACAGGGCATTCGACGGGTCGCTCATGATTGCCCATTGAACACCGTCGTCGGCGGTGACGCTCGTCGATCAGGACGGTCGGGAGAAGCGCTCTCGTCGACCCAGGCGGCGGAGCCGGACCCATTCCGCGAATCCACGCGGATCCCGTTGTTGGACCAGGAAATACCATCCGAAGCGGGCGTACTCCTGCGGCAACAACTTCCGCATTCCCGGCTGACTCATGAGGTATCCGCGATTGCGGTAGGTGAAGTACCGCTTGGTGTCGTCGTCGGGGTACTGCGTGTGCATCCGGCCACCGAGGATGGGGCGGAACTCCGCCGAGCCGTCGGGGTGCAGGTACCCGGTGGTCAGGCAGGTCCCGAACTTCAGGCCGGACCGCTGGAGCCGCCGGTGCATCTCTACCTCGTCGCCGCGGAAGAAGAGCCGGAGGTCGGGGACCCCGATCTCGTCGATGGCGCGTGCCGAGAACAGCGCACCGTTCATCAGAGACGCGATGCCCGGCAGGAGATCGTCGGACTCGCTCGCTGCGCTCCCGGCGTCGGTGTCGGCGAACAGCTCAGAGCGCCTACGGCGCCAGACCAACCCGCGGCGCAGTGGGAAGGCCAGGGTGTCGAGGTCGTCGATGTTCGCCACCACCGGCGACACCTCGTCGAGACCGTGCCGGGCGGCGCAGTCGAGCAAGGTGGACAACACCGACGGTCCGTCCGGACGGCCGTCGTCGTCGGCGCACCACACCCAATCAGCGCCCAGTGCCAGCGCATGCAGCATCCCGAGGGCGAACCCGCCCGCCCCACCGAGGTTGCGCTGCGACCCGAGGTAGGTGGTCGGGATCGGCTGTGACGCGACCAGTTCGGCGACGGCCGGCTCGTCGGCATTGTCGACCACCACCAGGTGGTCGACCGGGCGGTCCTGAGTCGACACCACGGCCAGGGACTCGGCCAGCAGGGCGACACGACGATGTGTCACCACGACGGCGACGACGCGGTCACCGGCTTTCGTCACGCTGACGCCTCATCGGTGCCGGTGCCGGTGCCTGAGCCCGTGGTCCCGGAGTCTTCCTGCTGCGTCGACGCGATCACCTTGCGGACGTGGGCCGCGGCGGTCGGGCCCTCGTAGGCCTCGACGACCTCTTCGATGCCACCGTCCATCCGGACCTCGCCGTGGTCGATCCACAGTGCGCGATCGCAGAGCTGGGCGAGGAACTCGTTGGAGTGGCTCGCGAAGACCAGGATTCCCGACCGCTCGACCAACGCCTGGAGCCGGACCCGTGCCTTCTTCATGAATTCCGCGTCGACCGCGCCGATGCCCTCGTCGAGGATCAGGATCTCGGGGTCGATGCTGGTGACCACGCCGAGCGCGACGCGCACGCGCATGCCGGTGGAGTATGTGCGGAGTGGCATCTGCAGGTAGTCACCCAGCTCGGTGAACTCGGCGATGTCGTCGATCTTCTTGAGCATCTCCTTGCGTGTCATGCCCAGGAACATGCCGCGGATGATGATGTTCTCGTAGCCCGAGATCTCCGGGTCCATGCCGACGCCGAGGTCGAAGACCGGCGCCACGCGCCCACGGATCGTGCACGCGCCACGGGTCGGTTCGTAGATCCCCGACAGGAGGCGCAGCAACGTCGACTTCCCGGCGCCGTTGTGGCCGACCAGCCCGATGCGGTCACCGTGCTGCAGATGGAGGTTGACGTTCTTGAGCGCCTCGACCACCACCACGTTCGACTCGGTGGACCCGATGACACCGCCGGCCTTGCCGAGCACCGACTTCTTCAGCGACCGCGTCTTCGCGTCGAAGATCGGGAAGTCCACGCAGGCATCCCAGGTGTCGACCCGTACCTCGCTACTCGCTCCCATTGTCGTCCTCCTACACCCAGTACGAGACCCGGGCGCGATAGTTGCGCATCACCAGGATCGCCATCAGCCATCCGACCGCCGTGCAGCCCAGCACGATCGCCCAGTGGTAGAACTCCACCGGCTCGCCCAGCAGCGGTCCGCGTGCGATCTCGATGTAGTGGAACATCGGGTTGAGCTCCACCAGCTTCAGGCGGCTCGACGTCTGGCCGGTCGTGTTGTGCAGGCTCGTGGTGGTCCAGATGATCGGTGTCATGAAGAACACCAATTGCACCGCGGTGGTGAGCAATTGACCGATGTCGCGGAATCGGGTCGACAGGATGCCGAACACGATGGTGACCCACAGTCCGTTCAGCACGAACAGGACGATCGCCGGGAACACCAGCAGCGCAGTCCAGTTCAGTGGTTGCGGGAAGATCGCGAAGACGATCGCGTAGATCACGATGTTGTGCGCGAAGATGATCAGCTGTCGCCACACCACCCGGTACACGTGCACGCTGACCGGTGCCGGGATCTGTTTGATCAGTCCCTCGTTGGTGGAGAACACCACCGAACCGTCGAGGATCGAGGCCTGGATGAAGTTCCAGAAGATGAAGCCGAGCGTGACGTAGGGGAGGAAGACCTTGATGTCCATCCCGAACAGCTCGCCGTAGAGCAGGCCCATCGCGACCGCGGTCACACCCGTGGCGACGGTGATCCAGAGCGGTCCCAGCACGGACCGGCGATACCGCTGTTTGATGTCCTGCCATCCGAGGTGCAACCACAGTTCGCGGTTGCGCAGGCCGGCGTTGAGGTCGCCGAACGCGCGACGCAGCGTGCGGGACCCGGAGGCCGTCGGGCGCGCCGGGATGGCGTCGTCGTTCACTACCGCTGACACGGGGACTCAGCATACAAGCGGTGGAGCCGACGCCCGTCGGACGATCGGTCCCGGGGCATCCGAGGCGTGTCCGGGGCGGCCCCGATGGTGGTCAGAGGTACTGACCAGTGCTCGGGCCCTGCCCCTGGCCGGGCGTCATGGTGACGCCTGGCGGGAGGGCACCCTGTCGCATCTGCTCGAGTTGCGCACGGGCGGCCATCTGCTGGGCGAACAGAGCGGTCTGGATGCCGTGGAACAGTCCTTCCAGCCAGCCGACCAGCTGCGCCTGTGCGATGCGCAGCTCCGCGTCGGATGGCGTCGCATCGTCGGAGAACGGCAGGGCGAGCCGCTCCAGCTCCTCGCGGAGCTCCGGTGCCAGACCGTCCTCGAGCTCGCGGATCGACGACTGATGGATCTCTCGGAGCCGGTTACGACTGGCGTCGTCGAGCGGTGCCGCTCGGACCTCCTCGAGGAGTTGCTTGATCATCGTCCCGATCCGCATCACCTTTGCGGGCTGTTCGACCAGGTCGGCCACCGACGGGTCGGCGTCGTCACCCTCACCTTGTCCGCCGACGATGATCACCTGGTCGCCGTCGCCGGGCTCGCCGCCGGGCGCCGAGGCGGATCGCGGGTCTGGGCTGCCGAACGCGGGAGGAGTCATGGCCCCATTGTGCCCAACTGCCCGTGCCGGAACCTCAAAGGTCGGGTCCGGCGGGGGAGATCGGGTACGTCGAACGGCGGGACCTCGGAGTCTAGGGTGTTCCCCATGGCCTTCGATGTCGCCGCGGTGCGTGGGTTGTTCCCCTCGCTCGGCGACGGCTGGATTCATCTGGATCCGCAGGTCGGAATGCAGATCCCCGACTCGGTGGCGACCGCGGTGTCGGCAGGGTTCCGGCAACTCGTCTCCGCCCCGGGCGGTGTCTATCCTGCCGCGCACGCATCCGCCGAGATGGTCGACACCGCTCGTCGTGCGGTTGCCGATCTGGTCGCCGCCGACTCCGCCGGCATCGTGCTCGGCCCATCGCGCGCAGTTCTGCTCGCCGGCCTGGCCGAGGCGATGACGCCGGAGACCTGGCTGCGCGGGGACGTGGTGGTCACCCGACAAGACGACGAACCCAACATCGTGCCGTGGGTGCGCACGGCAGACCGCTTCGGCGGGCGGGTCCGCTGGGCCGAGGTCGACGTGGAGACCGGCGCGTTGCCGGCCTGGCAGTTCGCCGACCTCCTGTCGGAGAAGACCGCGGTGGTCGCGGTGACCCTCGCGTCGTCGACGACCGGTGCCATCACCGACATCGCCGAGGTCGCCAAACAGGTGCACGAGGTCGGGGCGACGCTGATCGTCGACGCCACCAGTGCTGCGCCCTACATCTCGCTCGACATCGACGAGCTCGCGGCCGATGTGATGGTGGTGTCCGCGGAGCGATGGGGCGGCCCCCGCATCGCCGCACTGGCCTTCCGCAATCCGCGGATGATCGATCGCCTGCGGCCGCTGTCGATGGACCCGCGCGCCACCGGCCCCGCGCGCCTGGAACCCGAACCGCACGCCGGAGCGCTGTTGGCGGGTCTGGTGGCGTCGGTCGAGCATCTGGCCTCGCTGGACGACACGGCCATCGGCAAGCGGCGGCGCCGACTCGTGAAAGCGCTCGACGGAGTCTACGAGTACCTGCAGCGATTGACCTTCTATCTCATCTCCACCCTCCAGCACCTGAATCAGGTCAACGTGGTCGGAACGATCGAACACCGCATCCCGGCGGTCAGTTTCACCTTCGAGGGCGTCAGCGCCGACAAGGTCGTCCGCCGACTGGCCGACAACGGCATCTGTGCGCTCGCCGATGTCCCCAGCCGTGCGCTGCATCGCGTCGGTGTCGACGACTTCGGCGGGGCGGTCACCGTCGGTCTCGGCCCCTACTCGACCCCGTACGAGGTCGACCACCTGGTGCGCACGCTCGGCTCACTGGGCTGACCGCCCGGCGCACCGGTTTCGCCATACCTGTGTCCGTCGGGTTAGGTTTGCCGAGATGAATTTTGCCGTGATGAATACTCTCCACTCCCGTTACGAGGTCACGTCGTGAGCGCACGTCCCGACGGCGGCGACGCATCGCTGTCCGAGGCGGAGCAGGCAGTCTGGCGTCAGGTCGTCGACGGCGGGTGGGGTCTGCTCGCGGTGGTGAACGAGAGCATGGCCCGCAGCAACCTGTCGCCGGCTGACCTACGGGTACTCGAGGCCCTCGACGCATCCACGCTGTGCAGCATCAGCGAGCTCGCCGGTCGGACGCACATCCGCCTCAGCACGCTGTCCCGACACGTCGCCCGACTCATCGACGAGGGGTCGGTCGAGCGCGTCAGTTCACCTGTCGACGGTCGGCATCGACTCGTCCGCGTCACCGACCACGGGCGCGACGTCCTCCGTGAACATGTGAAGGCCCGCGACATCCTGATCCGACAGCACGTCATCGACGTACTGTCGGACGAGGATTTCGAGAGCCTCGGCCGGATCTTCGGCAGGATCGCCGACAACCTCTGAGGCTTCCGGGTCACCCGTCTCGGTCTGTGTCCGCCCCGACGCTCAGCAGGACCTTCCCGATCGCGTCCCCGCCGTCGAGATGTGCGTGCGCGGCCTCGACGTCGTCGAGTGAGAACACGCGATCGACGATCGGCATCACCTGTCCGGACTCGATCAACGGCCACGTGTGTCTATGGGTGGCGGCGACGATCTCGCCCTTCCCGTCGGGGCCGTCGACCGGACGCGCGCGCAGGGTGGTCCCGAAGACGGCGGCGCGCTTGGTGAGCAGCTTGGCGATGTTCAGTTCGGCCTTGATCCCGCCCTGCATGCCGATGATGACGAGGCGCCCACCGGTGCCCAGTGCGTCGACATTGCGCTCGAGGTACTTCGCGCCGAGCAGGTCGAGGATGACCTCGGCGCCACCTTCGGCGGTGACGATGTCGGCGAAATCTTCTGCGGTGTAATCGATCACGATGTCCGCACCGAGCTCACGGCAGCGATCACGTTTTGCCTCGGTGCGTGCGGTGGTCGCGACCCGCGCACCGATCGCGTGCGCGACCTGGATCGCGTGGGTGCCGATGCCGCTGGAGCCGCCGTGCACCAGGAAGAGGTCGCCGGCGGCGAGACCACCGGTGAGGATCACGTTGGACATTACCGTGCAGGCCACCTCGGGCAGAGCCGCGGCGGACACCAGGTCGACACCGGCCGGGACGGGGAGCACCTGCGGGGCAGGGACCGCCACCCGCTCTGCGTATCCGCCGCCCGCGAGCAGCGCGCAGACCTCGTCACCGACCGACCATCCGGTCACCTCGGCGCCGATCTCGGCGATCCGACCGGAAACCTCCAGCCCGAGGATGTCCGACGCGCCCGGTGGCGGCGGGTACTTGCCCTGCCGTTGCATGAGGTCGGCGCGGTTGACACCCGCGGCCGCGACGTCGATGATCACCTCGCCCGGGCCAGTGGTCGGGTCGGGCACGGTGGTGACGGACAAGGATTCGGAACCGCTGACAGCACGCATCCATTCGATGGTCGCACATCGCTTTCCAGGCCTCCGACGTGCGGCGACGCGATACGGTGTGGCCCGACGAGAGGGAGTGTGCGATGCGGGGGTCGGTACTGGGGTCGGTACGTATGGGTGCGGTGCTGACCGCCATGGCGGCCGGGATCGTCGGCCTCCAGGCGCCGACGGCCGGGGCTGCGCCGGCGTGTGCCGGTGTGGTCGTCACGAAGGTCGAGCCCTCGCCGACGCTGACCGGATGGTCGGAGAACGTCGGGTACGACGCGGCCGGGAACCTCTGGGTGTCACGGATTCTCGAGAACGTCGTCGAGCGGCGTGACCGGCAGGGCCGGGTCACCGCGCGCGTCCGGGTCGAGTCCCCGGGTGCTGTTCGCCGGGGACCGGACGGGCTCCTGTACGTGGCCTCCGGTGACTCGCCGATCAACATGCTGCCCGGGACCCCGCTGATCGGGAAGGTGCTGCGGATCGATCCGCGGCGGCTGTCGGTGCCGCCGACGGTCTTCGCGCGCGGACTCGGGATGCCGAACGGACTGGCCGTCGACCGTACCGGCGACGTGTACGTTTCCGACGGACGACTCGGGGTCGTCCGCATCCGCCCCGACGGGTCCATCGATCGCGCGTGGTCGGCCGCTGCGCCCAAGAACCTCAGCCCGAACGCCACCGTCAACGGGACCGGCGTCAACGGCGCGACCATCGTCGGTCGCACCTTGTACGTCACGCTGACCACCAGCGCATCCGGCCGCGTGCTGCGTGTTCCGCTGGCCGACCCGGGTGCACACTCGGTGGCCGCCGACCTCACCGCTCCGCTCCCCGGTGTGCTCGACGATCTCACCCAGGTCACACCGGGACGGCTCGCGGTCGCATCGACCACCGGCCAGGTCCACCTCGTCGACCTCGCGACCCGTCGGACGTGCACGGTGAACGTCGGGCAGCCGGTGACCGCCGTGGCCGCGGTACCCGGATCGACGGGCCGACTCGTGGCCGCCACCGAGTCGGGAGCACTGCTCACCCTGTCGGTCAGGTGAGTGCGAATGCCCGGATGCACTTTGCTTAACTAGTTCTTCGAACTGCGGCTTCAGACCGGAGGCCGCGACCGTGGGATCCGGGAGAATGCGTGGCATCAGGGGTTACCGAATCGGATGGCGTCCCGTGGCTCGATGAGCTCGAGATGGCTGCCTGGCGCGCCTTCATCGACGGCTCGTGGCACCTGACCGCGGTGATCAACGCCGAGATGCAGGAGGAGTCGGGGGTCGGGCACACCGAGTACCGCATCCTGGTGGTGCTGTCGGAGCATCCGGAACTGCGGATGTCTGAGCTCGCCGTTCACGGTTTGAGCACCCCGAGCACGGTCTCGCGGCTCGTCACGCGACTGGTCGAGATCGGGCACGTCGAGCGGCTGCCCGCGCTCGAGGGGGTGGATGCCCGCAACCGGTATGTGCGGATCACGCCTGCCGGCCGCGAGTCCCTGCACTCTGCAGCGGCCAAGCATGTTCGACATGTGCGCAGCCACCTCGTCGATCACCTCACCCGTGACGAGTTGACGGTTCTCCGCGACGTGTTCGAGGGCCTTCGTGACCGCCTGGGGCGTCCTGAATCCGGTCGGTTCAGCACCCGCCGGGCCCGAGTGTCGAGGCCGGGCGGTGACGCGGCGATCGAACCGCTGAAGTAGCCTCGTGACCAGGGAAGCGTGGCAGAGCGGCCGAATGCACTCGCCTTGAAAGCGAGCGTGGGTAAAACCACCGGGGGTTCAAATCCCTCCGCTTCCGCCAAAGTCAGGGGCGGTTTTGAGAAACCGCTTCCTGACATCGGAAAATCCAACAACGCTCCGAGTGACACGGACATGACACGCGATCGTTGGTATCTCGAGCTTGGCGTTGCGAAATGGCTTTGAGAACTCCAGTTGCCAGACAAGTTCTGCTCGGATCGACAGCGGACCCCAGACCGACGTCGTCCTGACCGGGTTCGAGGTAGTCCTCCCATCCATGGCCACGTCACGGTCAAACCTGGCATTGCCGAGCGGTTGATCCTCGACTCGCTCGTCGTGGTCGACTAGACGGGGTCGCCCGGATGCTTCCACCGGCCGCTGCCTCGACCCGAGGCGATGCCCAGAAGCGGTGCGCGGGACAAACGATCTGACCGGGCTGACTGTCGGCGCCCGGCCGAACTACCTGTATCCGTCTTCCGATTCGACACTTGGCGACACAAGATCCACGATGTCGCCCGTCAAGCGAACCGACGCCTCCTCGTCAACGAGGACCCCTACTGCGCCGCGGTTGATGGCTGATCGCGTCCCGGCATGCTCGACGGAAACAGCCCGCTCGAGGACCTCGAAGCCGGACAGATCACCGAGATCGCCGTCGGCAGCATGATCGACGAAGACTGGCAGGTATGTGATCTGTTGAGGCCGTACCGTATTGGACAGTCCCTCATTGGGGAACTCTCTCCCGCAGAAGCCCGCCGGGGTGTAGATCGTCAACGGCAACGACATGTGGTCCGCCTCTGCCGGGCCGGTGCAGCGAGCAGGACTTTGTGCCGACGGAATTCGGTCGATGGTAGGGGTGGCCTCGTCAGGCTTGTCCGTTGCCGGGACGTCTGTCGGCCCACCGTTCTCCGGTCGGCCGAGAGCGCGGGCGACGTTGTTGAGGTCTATCACCAACTGCTCGATGTCCGCGTGGTGAGTCGATGATCGAGTTCGGCGTAGACGAGTCCTCGGACTCGAGAGCGCGACGGTCGTATTCACGAAGCCGAAGGAGGTCATCGACGGGATCAAAGGCGGCCACCGGCTGACCCTTCGCGCCGATGATCATCGGTTCTGGCAGAGACGGTTCACTCACTTGCACGGTGCAACCGGGCGAGAACCTGCATCCCGAGGACGCTGAAAGCTCGAGGCGGAAGCGCCCGTCCTTGAGGACGAGTGATCCGATACGAAGGCCCCGTGTGGAGGATGCCGGTTGCTCTCAGTGTTGCTGACGGTCGATGAAGTCGATCGGCGCTGCGACCTCACCTCCTCGGTGTCGTCGGCCGCTCAGTGAGGCGATCCGCTTAGGGAACATCCCTGCGTATCGGTCGGACCTGACTTCGGATGTCATACATATTGGCCGCATAGAAGGACTTGCTGCTTGTCACCATCGGGACCGCACTCCCCCGCCGCTGTACCGCAAAGACCAACCCAGTCCCTGGACTCTCGCAGCATGTCCTTGGCGGTTCCCGTCCGGAACGACCCGGAGGTAGTAGATTGCGCGTGTGACAAGAGCAAGGACGACCGGCGACGTACCGGAAGCCGACAGGTTGTCCGAACGCGGCTGCCTGCTGCTCCAGGGTGAGCTAGCCGCCGGTGCGGAGATCCGTCTTGTCAAGCCTCTGACGGGTGGTCGGTCGGGCGCACGAGTGTGGCTGTGCGACATCATCGAGCCGGCGTCCGGCTCAGCGTCTGTCGACGGCCAGTACGTGCTTAAGGTGTCATCCGGCCCGCTGATCACAACAGGCAGTGCAAGCGATCTCGCCCTTGGGTTGGGGACGTACGCCGAGACGCACGTGCCCAGAATGCTTCGCTCTGCTACCAGCGACGACCTTAGCGTCGAACTCTACGACCTGGCTGGCCATAGCCTTGACGCCGTGCGCACGGCCGAGTCCGTGTCAGACCACCTCGATCTCGACGAGGTGCATAGCAAGCTTGCGTCCGAGCTCCTGCGCGCACAGCTCGCCAGCGGATCTGCCTGCTCTCCCTCATCTGTTGGGTCCGTTCTGGAGAAGTGGCTCGGGGGGAGTTGGCTCGAGGATCATCGTGGCGGTCGACTAAACACTGAATCGCAAGCGCTGAACCCGCAACAAGATGACCTCTTCCGTCACGGCGCGGAGCTGTTGCCCGATCCCGTGCTGGTCGCCCACTATTTCCTCAAGGTCCCCCTTGACGGAACCCTCGACGGGATCTGCCACGGCGACCTCCACGAGCGAAACATACTGGTACACGGGTCGCGGCAGACGTCCAACCTGACCTACTGGCTCATCGACTTCAATTGGGACCATCGGGCTCCCCTGCTCTACGACCATGCCTACCTCGAGTGCAGTTTGATCCTGGGCGGTCTCGAGCGGATGAGCAACCCGGTGCTAGCCACGGTGCTGGGGAAGATCGATGGCGTTGAGCCAGCCGCACCTGCCCCGCTCGACCTGATCGCCAGCGTGCTCGTGCACCGGATCAAGACCATTCGGGCGGCTACCGAGCAGGAGCTCCTCCGCACAGAACCCAGACGCCGCGACCTCTGGCGGAGGCAGATTGTCCTCGCACGCATTGCCGCAGCGCTGAACTGGGCCTCAAAGGCAGCGGTTGACCCAGAACGGGCCAGAGCCGCCTACTTGGTGGCAGCATGGAACCTCCGAAGTTGGCTGCGCGACTACGACAGTGACGAGTGGCAGGCGCTCACCTCGCCGGCACCGCGGACGGCGGCGCTTCGAGGAGATATCATCCCCGAAGCGGAGATCCTCCGCCTATGGTCAACCTTCACGCTCCGGAACACCGGACGGGACCTATTCATCGTCGCCGGAGCGGTGCCCGGCGACATCGACACGTCGCCCCTCGCCTACTGCGACTGGTCGGCAGTTATCGACCTGGATCCCGCCAGCGACATATCCGGTATGGCGTCCACCGTCATCGAGCAGCTTCGTCTGCGCCGCCACGTCAGCGCCTTCGGCGCCAACATTCAGCTGACCGGGCCTCGGCGTGCAACGAACTGGCTGATGGCGAACGGCTGGCACTCTCACAGCGAAGCGACCAGTGCGTCCCGCGAGGAGTGGAGGCGGGGCTATTTCCGGCAGGTCCGCGAAGTCATCGACGTTGTGCGTGACGACTCGCTGGCTGGGTCGGCCGCAATACTTGTGCTCCAGTCGGACGAGACGGACGCCGCCTATTCCCGGATCGTAGAGTACATCGACGAGGCTTACCAGGCGGCACCTGAAGTCCTCGTGCTAGATGTCGGTCCTCACGCCTCGCAGGGCGTCGATGCGAGGTCTTTCCTTGAGACGGTGCGCAATTCGTTGCTGCAATCGACACCCGGCGGTGTTCCAACAATCCCGGGAGCGACGGGTCCGGTCGAGATTCCTCGAGCGGACCTGCTCCGGCTGGAGGTCGACCTCGAGGTTCTGCACTCGGAAAAGCTGAGCGATGAGGGTGAGGCGTCGATCGCCGATGATGAGTTCTGGAAGGGTCGTCCACCCACCTGGGGTGAACTCGACGCGCAAATCGATCTGAAGCGCGACGTATATCCCGCTCTACGACACGCCGTGCTTGAGGCGCTCGATCCCCCCCAGCTGACCCAGAAATCGGTTTACCACTCACCAGGCGCCGGAGGTACTACGCTGGGCCGCCGCACCGCCTGGGACCTTCACCTCATCTACCCGACCGTGCGCCTACGGAACTTCACGGACTCGACGGCCGAACGGATTGACGAGATCTTCCGCCTCGCTGGCAAGCCCGTCCTCGTGCTCGCCGAGGCATCCGATCTCCAACCGTCCGACCGGGATGAGCTGTTCGAGAAGCTGCGTACGCGCGGCGCAGCCGCCGCAGTCTTGTTGATTACACGAACGGCACACGGTGGGAACGCAGGCCATCAACTCATCGACCCGATGCCGTTGCTGGAATGTCGACGCTTCATCGATGCGCACCAGCGTCCCGACATGTCGCCCAAGGCGTCCAAGCGCCTGTCCGACCTCGGCGAGCAACTCAGTGACGACAGCCCAAGCCAGTATCGCTCGCCGTTCTACATCGGACTTTGCGTATACGACAACGAGTTCGAGGCCATCGAGCGTTACGTCGACCACCACCTCGAAAACCTGTCCGAGGCAGGAAGGCAGGTGGCCACTTACCTGGCCCTGGTTACACGGTACGCCCAGTTTGCGATCCCCCCGGCCGTCATCCAGCGCTGGTTCGGCGGCGCTCGGCCAAGTCAACTCGAGATGAACCAGACCCTCACAGAGGTCCTCGGTCCTGACCTCCGACACCTCGTGGTCGCCTCCAGCGGCGGCGCTCGGCTACTGCATCCCCTCATCGCCGAGCGCGTGCTGACGAGCCAGCATGGTGGCGCCCAGCAAGGCTTGGCGCAGATCTCGGTCTCCTTCACCCGCGAACTGCACCGTGCGCTCGGGGCTAGTAGCGATGTCGCGCGGAAGATGCTCGCTGAGCTATTCGTTTACCGTGCCCCGATCTCCGGACGCGACAGGAAGGGCAATTTCGCCCAGGTCATTCAGGCATTGACCCCCGAGGGCGGACAGCTCGTCTTCGAGACGCTGACCGACCTCTACCCACACGAGCCCCATTTCTGGAACCACCGCGGGCGCTACCACATCTACGTCGTGAAGGGGGATTTCAGTAAAGCGGAGGCGCACCTTAACAACGCGGTCAAAGAGGCCGGAGCTGATGCGTCACTGCACCAGCACACGCTGGGCATGGTCCGGCGGTTTTGGCTCGAGAACGAGGTCCGGGACCTGCTCAAGGTGGGGGGCGAACCCATTAACGCCGATCGCCTGCTCGAGCGAATTCAGCCACTGTACGCGAGCGCCATGGAGGCCTTCGCCCAGTCCAGGACTGGCATGACTACCGACCACGGCCTGGTGACACCTCTTCAGCTGTTGACCTTTATAGTCGACGCGCTGATGAGGGCATCCAAGGAGCCCAACCTTCCATCGTTGCTCGCAACGAACACCACGGTCGCAGATTGGATCGCAGGGCAGATCGACGAAGCGGAGGCGCTCCTCGACGAGCTGCGGACCGCCACCCTCGACGGACGCTCTCGCCACCGCTTTTACGAACGTCTGACGCAGGAGCTCGACCTCCTATATGGAGACATCGAGGCGCTCGTCGAGCAATGGCATGCGCTCAAGGAGGACCGCGGTCACGAATCGAGCGCGCTCGGCCTCGCGCTGGCACGCACTATCTTCGCAGCGACGGGTCGCGATTGGAGCGACGTCTCCGAGGCCCGCTCGCGAGAGATCCACGAGATGCTTTGGGAGGCAGTGTCAACCGGGACCAGCAGTGACAGTGACCTCCGGCTGTGGATCCAGGCATACCGGCGGCTGCCGGAGTACTCCGAGACGATTGTCCTTGAGCGGTTGAGCTTTGCCGCCGAGTTCGGAAGCCTCGACGCGCACTACTACCTGTACGTCCTGAACTTCATGAGGTGGCTGCGCGGCGACGTCCAGAACCAGGACCGGGCCCGGCAGTTCCTCGAGCGATGCCAGCCGCTGGCGCGGAACAAGAACCGATCCTGGAGTTTCGAGTGGGTTGGCGAGAGCGAACCTGCGCCGACTGTCGTGCACTTCACAGAGCTCGGCTCTCAGCCACCGGGCGCGAACAACTTCTTCACTCGTGCCTACCTGCTGCGACGCCTGGAGGGGGTCATCGAACGCATCGACGGCCCGCAGGCGGGCAGGATCCGCGTGATTCCTGGGACCTTGACTGCTCACTTCCGGCCCCGCTTGAAGTTCCTGCAGACGCGCGACATCAACGCAACGGTCGACTTCTTCCTAGGCTTCACCTACGACGGCCTTCGCGCGTATGAGGTCGAGTACCCGGGTGAGTATCGTGGGCTGGCGCGTCCCAAGGCTTCCGTAGCGCAGCCTGTCGCCGCACCGATCGATCGCTCGATCGTTCCTCAGAACATCGTCGAGCCTTACGCCACCGTCGATGGCGATCTCGCGGCCGCGATCGCCGGACAGCGCGCGCATCCGAGCCGTAGGGATGAGCGCCTCGTGCTCGACCTGGCGTCGTGTCGCGACGCCATCGCCGGTTCGTCCGGGGACGAGGCCGGGAGACGCGCCATCGAGAATCTGATCAAGCAATGTGAGTCCGCGGGAGCACGACTCGACTCGCTTCGCCTCGGTGAGGCGCTCCAAAACGTCCTCGGTCTGCCCGGATACCAGCGACTCAAGGGCGGCGGCAAGCTGCGCCAGGCGATCACCCGACTTGGATTCATCACGGAGCAGGGCCCAGGGGCGTTTTTCGTTTCATCCGAGCCCGACGGCTCTTGACGGCGGTGATCACCGCAGCACGTCGGAGCTCCGACGTCGATACGTTCATTACTACACACGGAACCCCCACGGGCGTGTTCCGGAATTGGCTCCCTGACCAGGAGCTCGTGAACCGGCTGGTGTCAGTAGAGTGGTCCAGTGGCCGTGAAAGCGAGCGTGAGTGAAATTACCGGGGGTTCAAATCCCTCCGCTTCCGCCAAGAGGTGGCCGGTCAATCGTCGGCCGGGATCGTCGTGTCGATGGTCCCGACGGAGCCAGACCACAAGATGTAGCAGATGGTGTCGTCAGGCGGCACCTACTGCTGACTCTGTCGGAGTATCGCGGCGCGCTCGCACAAACCACACGAATCCGCCAGGCGGACGGCCATATCCGTGTCCACGGGCTGACCCGGTGTGGTTTGGGTATGCGTCCAGACCACATGTAGCCGGTGGTGTGACGCTGTGCCTAGCGACGCGTCGCGACCATCTTCTCCTCGAGGCGCCAGGTGCGGGCCTCGTCGTCGGAATACTCGCCGAGCCAGACGAAAGAGTCGGGTCCGACCTCGGTGAACCTCCAGCGGAGGAACGGGTCCTCATCCGTGCTGACCAGGTGCATCTCGTCCCCGACCCGACGTCCGATGAACTTGCGGACCCGGCCCTGGATGGGCTCGACCCACGTCGACCGCCACGCACCGAGTGCATCGTCGAAGAAGCGGATCGTCGTCCCATGGAACGCGAATCGCTTCTCGTCGTCGCGTATCGATCCGGCGGGCACGATCCACACGTCCTGGATCGCCCGCCCGCCCAGCACGGTGCCGAAGTGCAACTCGCCCGTGAGCGAGGTCGGCGCGACCGGGTCGCCAGGGCGACTCCACTCGAGATCCCAGCTGCCGTTGAACCGAGAGAAGGCATCGAGTTGTGGAGCCGCTTCGTCAGCGAGCAGGTGCGTCCCGAGTGCATTCATGAGGTCAGTGTGCCGTCCGTACAGGCGATCCGCACACCTCTTTCGTAGTGGAGGGTGTCGTCAGAGCCAGTCTTTGCGGCGGAACTGCAGGTACAGGAGCGCCACGATGCCGACTATCAGCGCCGAACTGATGACGAATCCCCACCATTGATCGATGCCGGGGTAGGGCACGTTCTGCCCGTAGAAGCCGGTGATCGCGGTCGGGACGGCGATGATCGCGGCCCACCCGGTCAGCTTCTTCATCACGGTGTTCAGTCGCGCATCGACCATCGACAGGTTGGTCTCGAACACCGTCGTGATCATGTCCCGCAACGATTCCGTCCACTCGGCGGCGCGGAGCGCGTGGTCGTAGAGGTCGGAGAAATGTGGGTCGAGGTCGCTGGGGGCCTTGTTCTCCAGACGTCGACGCTGGATCGCCGCGATGACGTCGCGCATCGGCAGGATGATCCGGCGCAGCGACACCAGATCTTTGCGGACGCGATATGTCTGATGCTCCAATCGCTTCCCCGAGATGCTCTCGTCGAAGAGCAGTCCCTCGATGTCTTCGATGGCGTCGTCGAGAGCCTGCACCGCCTCGAAGTGTCCGTCGACGATCACGTCCAGCAACCCGTGCACCAGGGCGCCGACTCCGTTTCCGACACTGCCGATCTCGTCCCACCGGTCCACCACCTGGCCGATGTCGAAACCGTCGTCCAAACGGATGGTGACCATGACGTTGCCGCGCACGAACACCGACACCCGATGGATGTCGAACATCGACGTGTTGCGCCGGTACAGGTCCTCGACCGACGTCGTCGCAGGCACCGTCGCCGCACGGGCCTCGGCACACAGGCTGACCGCGTAGACCGTCAGGAAGGTGTGGCGCGCGTACGCGACAGTCTTCACCCGCTCCGACTCCGCCACGGCGTCCTCGACCGCGAACGGATCGAGTTCGAGCTCGTCGGCGAGCGCGGCAAGGGTCTCGTGGGTGGGCCGCAGGATGTCGGCCCAGACCAACGTGCCGTCGACGTCCAGATGCTCGGAGATGGTCGTCAGCTCGAATCCGTCGACCGGTTCGCCGTGTTCCCAGACCTGCCCGCGTACGTGTTCACGGGCATCCGAACGGGCACGGGTCGCTTCGGTCATCTCCTCATCGTGCCACCGCCGACCACGATGACCGGCTCGTCCGAAGCACGCGGCACGCAACTGGCAGGATCGCGGCATGTCCACGCGGATCGACTCTCTGACCGGCATCCGGGCCGTCGCAGCGCTGATCGTCTGCCTGACGCATGCCGCGTTCTGGACCGGCGGATACACCGACGACTACGTCGGGCGCCTGTTCTCACGATTCGAGATCGGTGTGGCGATCTTCTTCGTCTTGTCCGGGTTCCTCTTGTTCCGACCATGGGTCCGCGCCGCCGTCGACGACTCCACGCCGCCGTCGGTGCAGACCTACGCCTGGCATCGGGCACGGCGAATCCTGCCGGCCTACTGGCTCACGGTGCTGGCGGTCTACGCGCTGTTCACCGTCTACGCCCCACCCGACGCCGCACCGACGGGCACAGGATGGTCGGGACTCGTGCGCAACCTCACGCTGACCCAGGTCTACGGCGTGGGCCACCTTCATTCCGGGCTCACCCAGATGTGGAGCCTCGCCGCGGAGGTCGTCTTCTATCTGCTTCTGCCGGTCATCGCATGGGTGTTGATCCGAGTCGTCTGTGGTGGCAGATGGCGGCCCGACGTCCTGATCGTCGGCCTGCTCGCGGTCATGTGCATCTCGCCGATCTGGGCGTTGGCGGTGGTCGGCAACACCGGCGCCGACCTCACCGCGCGACTGTGGGCACCCGCGTTCCTGTGGTGGTTCGTCGCCGGGATGGTGCTCGCTGTGGTCGCTCGACTGATCCGACGTTGGCCTGCGACACCGTCGTTCGCCGTGGCGGTGGCGGCATTCGCGTTGTCGGCCACCGGCATCGCCGGTGAACCGACCATCACCCCGACCACCGCATCGGCGACCATCGTCAAACACCTGCTCTATCTGGTGATCGCTGTCGGCCTGATCGGACCGCTGATCGTCAGCGACCAGTCGTCGTGGTGGGCTCGGCTCTGCGGTAGCCGACCGATGGTCTGGCTCGGCGAGATCTCCTACGAGTTCTTCCTCGTCCACGTCGTGGTCCTCGAGGTCGCTGTCGACGTCCTGGGCTACGGGGTGTTCCAGGGTTCGATGATCGTCACGTTCGTGGTCACCACCGTCGCCAGCGTCCCGATCGCGTGGGTGTTGCACCGCGCGACGGCGCCGCTGTGGCGGATTCGCCGACCGGGGCACGTCGTGGCCGGTCGGTAGCATGGACGGACAACCCCGCTACCGGCACGGCGGCCGAGCAGCGGGTTCCGAGACGGCGGGTCCGAGAGACGAGGCGGTAGACGATGGTCGAGCAACCGCAGGTGACGACCGCGCAGATCCGGGACTGGTGCGATCGTTCCCGCGTTCCCGGTGACCGGCCCGAGCTCACCGACACCGCCTCGCTGCTCATCGCTGCCGGATACCTGACGCCCGCCGGCCGCGCGATCGTCGTGCGCCGTGCGTCGACGAACCGCCCGCTGCCGGCGATCGACGGTGGTTTCGGCGAGCTACGCCGACTGCAACGCGTGATCGCCCAGACCGAACACCAGCTCGCCGGCCCGATGGTCCCCGGAGTGGTGGCCGCGGTGCTGCGCAACCGGCTCAACGGTGCCAACCGACGCCGCGAAGACCTCCGCAAGCAGGTGGTGAACCCCAAGGGCGTCTTCGCAGGCGGCACGCGGGCCATCCGACGCGAGCGTCGGGAGAACGTCTATCTCGAGATCGACGAGCGCGAGCGCCTGTTCGCCGGGTTGACCTGTACGCCGACGCCCAACGTCAACTCGTCGAGTCCGATGCGCCGGGCCGGTACCGTGGCGATGGACCGACTGGCCGGAGTCGTCGGTCAGGTCGCCGCGAAGTCGGGGAGCCCGCAGGCCGAGCAATGGGCCAACCAATTGCTCGGCGTGGGACGCGAAGCCGCGCCACTCGCTGGGGCGACCGCGCCCGGCAACGCGAGCTTCGTCGACGGCTACGAGACGGTGCTGTTCATCGCGGGGCATTACTACGACCGCGTCGTCGGGAATCCGGCGTGGCGGTCCGACCATTTCGCCGCCCAGCGGACGCAGGTCAACCTGCAGGCGGAGCTCGCCGAGATCGCGGCCGACGTCATCGCGCTCCGTGCAGTGCGGATCGATCTCGACCGTTCCAAACGGGACGCCGGATTCGATGCGGCGTTCGCCGAGCAGATCGACCAGCGTGAGACCACGCTGCGGCCGGTGTGGACGGAGTTGCTCGATCGAGTGCAGGCGCTGGTCGAGGTCGCGCACGTGGTCGAGTCCGCGGCGATCGAGTTGCGCATCCTCGCCGAGTACGACAAGGCCGCGACCATCGACGACCGCATCGACCAGCTGATCGCGCGATCGGGCGATCGAGAGATCTCGGCCGACAACTCGCGCCGGCTGACCGAGCAGGTGCGCAGTGGCGAAGAGCAGCTGCGCATCTATCGGGATGTTCTGCAGGGCAACATCGCCCGACTCTCGCCCGCGGTGCCGCGGGAACTACCGGCGCGCTACGAGCCGTCCTGAACGCGGGTCACCGCGTCCGCGACCACTGTCGGAGCAAGACCTTCTCGTGATCGGTGAGGCGTCGCAGGGTGTGTGCCTCGATGTCGACCACCGCCATCTGTGTGCGCGCCACACACGCGGGCTTGCTGTCCGGCGCGGCCTGGGCCGATCGGATCTCATAGCCGATGGTGAAGTCGACCGAGCGATTGCCGACGATCCACATCCCGACGTGCAGCGGGGAGTCGTCATGACGCAGCTGCGACTGGTAGCGGATGTCGACGTGCACGATCATCGCGCTCTTGATCAGTGGCGCGTACTCCTCGCCTGCCGACAGCAACCACTGGATCCGCGCCTCCTCCATGAGCGTCACCATGCGTGCGTGGTTGATGTGACCGAATGCATCCATGTCGGACCAGCGCACGACGACATGGGCGTCGAATGCGAACCCACCGTCGGGGAGGCCATCGTCGGTGGTCGAGGGCGTTTCGGGGCTGGATTCGGACACGGTCGGCCACCTCCGGTCGTTGTGGAATCGTGACGCGCTCGGTGCCCAGCCGTCCACTGCGGGCTTTCGCAGCGCTATTACCGGCCAGTAGTCTGTCATCGGAGGGGTCGACTCCATCCGCGGGGGGCTGCAGATCAGACGACCATCCGGCGATCCGGCTGGACCGAGGTCGTCGTGGATGCGGCGTTGCGAATGCTAGGGAGTGAACACGTGTCGAGGCGTCTGAGGGTTGTGGGTGCGGTGCTTGCCGCGTCGGCTCTGGTGGGTGCCGTGACGGCGCCATCCGTCGACGCCGCCCCACGGAAGAACGTCGCCGAGATCTCGTCCAGCAAGACGCTCGGACCGCTGCGCACCGACATCTGGGTGAATTCCCCGGCCATGGGTGAGCGCGTCAAGTTGTCGGTGCTGACCCCGCAGTACTCGTCCGGCCCGCGGTCGACGGTCTACCTGCTGGACGGCGCGGGCGCCGACGGTGACGTCAGCGACTGGATCACCAAGGGCAGCGCCGGGCGCTTCTTCGCCAACAAGAACGTGAACGTGGTGCTGCCGACCGGCGGCAAGGGCTCCTTCTACACCGACTGGACCCGCCGCGACCCCAAGCTCGGCAAGCCGATGTGGGAGACGTTCCTGGCCAAGGAACTCCCGCCGCTCATCGACAAGAGGTTCAACGGCACCGGGCGGAACGCGGTCATCGGTCTGTCGATGGGCGGACAGGCGGCATTCGCGCTCGCCATGCGTCATCCGTCGCTGTACACCGGCCTGGCTTCCCTCAGTGGTTGCCCGCCGGTTTCGGGGCCGGTCAACGAGGCTTATGTCCGGACCACCGTCGGTCGCGACGGCGGCGACGCCACCAACATGTGGGGACCGTTCGGCAGTGCCGGCTGGAAGGCCCATGACCCGAGCCTGCATCTGGACAAGCTCCGCGGAAAGAACATCTTCTTGGCCGCGGGCTCGGGTGCGGTCGGTCCGCTCGATCTGCAGCGTCGCATCGAGCCCAAGGAGGGCCCGCGCGATGTGGTCACCGCATCATCGTCGGCACTCGAGTTGGGCGCGTACCGGTGCTCACTCGAGTTCGCAGTGACCCTGCGGGCGAACAATGTGCCCTACTCCGACGGCTTCCGCCTCATCGGCACCCACACCTGGGCGTACTGGGAGCGTGACCTGCCGGTGCTCTGGCCGGTCATCTCGCGCGGTCTCTGACCGCCGTTCACTAGCGCGGTCTCTGCCCCGCGGTCCCTAGAGGTTCTGCTGGGACCAGCGCTCGGCGAAGGCCAGGAAGACGTCGTTCTCGGCGGGGTTGGTCACGGTCACGCGCACGCCGTCACCGGCGAACGGTCGGATCACCACACCCGCCTCGGTGCTGAGGGCGGCGAAGTCGGTGGCGCGCTCGCCCAGGGCCAACCACACGAAGTTCGCCTGCGAGTCGGGCACCGGGTAGCCGAGTTGCCGGAGTCGGGCGGTCACCCGTCCTCGTTCTTCGACGACGGCGTCGGTCCTGGCCAGCAATTCGTCGGTCGCCGACAGACTCGCGAGGGCAGCACGCTGCGCGATGGTGGACACCGAGAACGGCACGTGCACCTTGTTCAGGGCCTCGATCACCTGGGGGTCGCCGACCGCGTAGCCCACCCGCAGACCGGCGAGCCCGTAGGCCTTGGAGAAGGTCCGCAGGATGACGAGGTTGCGGAATTCACGCCGGAGTTCCAGAGCGTCGTAGGCCTGCTCCGGGGACGGCCGGAAGTATTCGAAGTAGGCCTCGTCGAGCGCTACCACGATGTGCGGCGGCACCGAACGAAGGAACGCGCGGAGATCGTCGGCGGTGACGACGGTCCCGGTCGGGTTGTTGGCATTGCAGATGAAGATCAGTCGGGTGCGGTCGGTGATGGTCTGTGCCATGGCGCGGAGGTCGTAGGTGTGGTCGACCGTCAGCGGGACCATCACAGGTGTAGCGCCGGCAACGCGCGTCGCGAGTGGGTAGGTCTCGAACGACCGCCACCCGAAGAGCACCTCGTCACCGGGGCCACTGGTGACGGTGATCAGGTTCTGGCAGAGGATGACCGAGCCGCAGCCGACCTGGATCTCGTCCTCGGTGACCCGCAGCTTCTTGGCGAGTGCGGCGGTGAGGTCCACCATTCCGTTGTCGGGGTAGCGGTTCACGCCGATGGCGGCCTCGGTGATCGCCGACAGCACGCTGGGCAACGGACCCTCGGAGACCTCGTTGCTGGCGAGCTTCACCGCACCGGGAAACGTCTTCCCGGGCACGTAGACGGGCAGGTCGTCGAGGTCGGGACGGATTCGCAAGGCCACGTCGACCAATGTAGGCGGACCCGTCGTCGGCGGCGCGGGGACCCCGCTGACGGGCTGGTTTGCCTCGCTCGGTCGGGGGTGTGTAACCTTTCGTTTCGGCAGTTCGAAAGGACTCCGTCAGGAGGCGTGCCAGAGCGGCCGAATGGGACTCACTGCTAATGAGTTGTCTCGCTAAAACGGGACCGGAGGTTCAAATCCTCTCGCCTCCGCCGAACCGCAGTCGCGCCGACTGTGGACAGGTCTGCTGTCTCCGACAGCGGGGGAACAACTGAAGACTCGCGCCCGTAGCTCAACGGATAGAGCATCTGACTACGGATCAGAAGGTTTGGGGTTCGAATCCCTACGGGCGCACCACGACCCCCCTCCATCTGCGAACAGCGGTGGAGGGGGGTTCGTCTTTGTCGGGGTGTCTTCGCCGGCGTCGCAACTCCAAAGTGCCTATGGGCGAGTGGTTTCGGCGTGTTACATGGATCCGATCAACGAAGCACACAGAAACAACACCGGCCGGCCGGCCGGCCGCTCAGACTCCAGGAATCCGATGATTCGGTGTGGTTTCGGAGCATCGGTGATCTGAGCTGCGCGTAGTACATCTCGGGGCCGACGCTTCGACATTTCCTTGTGTTCACCGACATCGGCGATTCAGTGGGCTAAAGTCCTGCGCAGGTGGGGACCCTGTCACAGGAAAGGCACGGTATGGCCGCATCATCGCCCGTCGCCAAACTCGGCGCGGAACTTTTCGGCACTTTCTGGCTGGTGTTCGGTGGCTGTGGTTCCGCGATCTTCGCGGCAAAGCAGATCGCCGAAGCCGAGGACGGTCGAAACGCATTCCAGCTCGGTATCGGATTCCTCGGTGTCTCGCTGGCATTCGGACTCACCGTCGTGACGATGGCCTATGCCGTCGGCCACGTCTCGGGCGGACATTTCAACCCGGCGGTCAGCCTCGGTGCGGCCGTCAGCGGCCGACTGCCGTGGAAGGAACTCCCCGGCTACTGGATCTCGCAGGTCGTCGGTGGTCTGCTCGCCGGCCTCCTCCTGCTGCTGATCGCCAAGGGCAAACCAGGTTTCACGGCCGAGGGCAACATGGCCGCCAACGGCTACGGCGATCATTCGCCCGGCAATTACTCGTTGGTGGCGGTGCTCATCGCCGAGATCCTCCTGACGGCGTTCTTCCTGATCGTCATCCTGGGTGCCACCGACGGACGCGCCCCGAAGGGATTCGCCCCGCTCGCAATCGGACTCAGCCTGACGCTGATCCACCTGATCTCCATCCCGATCAGCAACACGTCGGTGAACCCGGCCCGTTCGACCGCCGTCGCGTTCTTCAACGGGAACGGCGCACCCGGCCAGCTCTGGCTGTTCTGGCTGGCACCGTTGATCGGTGGTCTGCTCGGTGGCCTCCTCTATCCGCTCATGTTCGAGGACGGGAAGCTGAAGTTCGGCAAGGCGACCGCCTGACCCGGATTCGCACACCCGGATTCTGTACATCCGGACGCGGCGACTTCACCCGACACCCGTGCCCGCATCGGCGGACGCGGGTGTCGGTCTTTCTGCACAGGTGTGTATCTGCCGACCGCCTGGTGGCCGCGTACGCGCCGCACTCGTAGGGTCGAGGGACGACCCCGGACTCCGGTCAGGAGCCCAGGGATCGATCGGCGAGGTGGAGGAGGCGCAGGATGACCCGACCGGAGGACCCGGAACGGCAGCCACTCGGCGACCTCTACCGTCGACCGCTCTCAGGTGGTCTCTATCCGCCGCTGGGCCACGGCCCCGACGGCACGCCACTGTTCGTGCCCGGCCAACCGCTGCGTTCCGAACGTCCACCGACACCGCCGCCGAGCGACGACGGTGCCGGACCGGAGACGGTCGACTCGCCGGACCGTGCGCGTCGACCGTTCGCCGGGCTGGCGGTCGCCGTCGTGCTACTCGTCGTCGCGGTACTCGTGGCCGTCGCCGGGGCGTCGTGGCTCCGGCCCGACCCGACACCGGACGACTCGGCCCTCCCGACGATCACCGAACTTCCTGAGGTCCCGACCTATCCGACTGCACCTCGGACCCGCACGCCTGACACCGACCAACCGGGCGCCCGACAGCCTGGACTCGTCCCGCCCGGCGGCACCGACGACCCGACAGCTCCCCGCATCGACGCGACCGGCAAGTCGATCGTCTACGAGACAACCGTCAGCGGAACCGCCACGCTGCTCTACATCGATGACGGCGGACTACAGACCGTCATCAGCGCGCCGCCCACCTGGACCATCGCGTTCACGGGTTCCACCATGCCGCTCCGGCTGCTGGTCATCGCGGGTGACGGTACCGCCAGCTGCACCATCAAGGTCGACGGGAAGGTTGTGGTCACCGACCGCGTGGGGGAGACGACTGCTGCGCGCACCGCGTCCTGCACCGCATGACGCGACCCATGATGTGAGTCACGGTCGGCCGGTCGCAGTCGGGTCCGGCCGGAGATTGTGTGCTGAGCACGGCGGATCGCTACCGTGTACCCGTGAGTCCTTCCGATACGGCAGCCCAGGACCCAGCCCAGGAGTCCGCGCCCGAGTACAAGACCCTGATCACCTGGCGTGGTGAGGGCACCGACCGCCTCGAGCAGGTACGGGTGCACGTCAGCGGCGAGCGCATCAAGGCCTATGGCCGCATCATCGCCGCCGCCGACGGCGAGCAGGAAGCGTTCTCGGCATCGTATGAGCTGGTCACCAACGATCTCGGTGTCACAAAGCGCCTCTCGGTGCACCTGGTGCGCGAGAGTGGCGAGACGCAGATCGGCATCCTGCGCGACGGTGAGCACAACTGGCTGATCCAGACCTCCGAGGGCACCATCCGCGAGGACTTCAGCGAGGCCCAGGACGTCGACCTCGCTTTGTCGCCACTGTTCAACGCATTGCCGATCCGTCGGCGCCGGATCGCTGAGGCCGCCGGTGCGGTCGAGGTCCCGGTCGCCTACCTCTACCTGCCCAGCAGTCGGGTAGAAGCCGCGACGCTGACCTATACCCCGAACTCCTCGGGTGGTATCGACGTGGTGTCGCCAGTGGCGAACTCCACCATCACGATCGACGACAACGGCTTCGTGGTCGACTACACCGACCTCGCACATCGCGTCTGACCGGAATCGCGTCTGATCAGCCCTCTCCGACCACCAGCCGACGAACCGTCGCCATGACCTCATCGCGCGTGTGACGGGGGTGCTCGGCGCGGAGCAGGCCGTTGCCGATCGCCACGCAGAACGCGATGAGGCACCAGGCTTCCAGCTCGTCCTCCGAGCGCGAGTCGTCGGCCAGGGCAGTCCGCAGCAAGCCCATTCGACGCTCGTCGACATGACGCAACCGGCGTGCCACCTCATCGTCCCGGCGGGCCCACTCCCGGACGGCCAGGTCCACGGGTAGCAGGTCGTCGGCGAAGGTCAGTTGCCCGGCGAGCACCGCCTGTTCGCGCAGGTCACCGCCCGTCCGCTCGATCGCTGCCAGGACGTCGTCGACGCTGTCGCGTTCCCACCGGTCGAGCGCAGCGTCCAGGAGCGCACCACGGTCGTCGAAGTACCCGTAGAAGCCACCCTTCGTGACGCCGAGCCGACGCGCCAACGCCTCGATGCGGACAGCGTCGGGTCCGCCTTCGGCCAGCGCCGACAACGCCTCGTCCACCCATCGGTCACGGGGCGTGCGTGCATTCCTGGGCATGGGTTCTCCTCGATCTCCGATCTATACGCTGCCGTACAAATCGGGTAGTGTCGCGCTCTATACGCAACCGTATATCGACCCGAAGGTGACCATGTCCCGGACCGAGAACCCTGAGCGCGGCGAGATCCTCGGTGCCGTAGGCGTCGATGCTGCAGGCGTCGACGTCCGCAACCGATCCTCGTTGGATGCCGACTACATCGACCATTACGAACTCACCACCCCGATCGGGGCGGCGCCGCAGGACTACGCCCGCGCGATGTTCGGCGACGTGCCGACCCCCGGCGAGCGGTTCATCTGGACCGGGCTGCTACACATCACTCTGAGCCGCGGTACGAGTCCGGACACCATCGCCGGCTGGCGGCTCGCCGAGGAGACCGCGGACTGGGTGCGGATGGAAGCTCGATCTTGGTTCCTCACAGCACATCTCGTGGTGCGCGCCGTCGGTGACCGACTGTCGCTCACCACCTACATCCGGTACGACCGAATCGTCGGACGCCTCGCTTGGACGACGCTCTCGGGCGTGCACCGGTCGCTGGTACCGGGACTTCTCCGTGATGCGGCCCGGCGGGTGGCACAGCGGGCCTGAGCGTGTGACAGGTTGCGTTGTCAGCCCATCCAGACCTTGCCCTGGTGTGCCTGGCGGCGCAGCTCTTCCTGCCAGCCGTCGGCGCCGACGGTCACCCCGGTGATCGCCGACGGTTCGGCCCCGGCGACCTCGTCGTAGGCCAGACGGGCCCGATGGCCGTCGTCGGTCAACACCTCGACGGTGCCGTGGTCGCGGAGTTCGTCGCGTGCGGCGGTCAGTCGGTCGATGGCCTCGCTGAGCACGTTCAGGAGTGCGACACCGTTCGCCTCGAGCATTGCCCGCTGCAGCGCGGGAGCGGTACCGGCGACGCGGGTACCGTCGCGAAAGCTACCGGCTGCCAGCCGAAGTGCCAGGCCACTCTCGCCCGCGCCGACGGCTGCCGTCACGTCCGCGGTGAGGTGCGGGAGGTGGGAGATCGCGGCCACGGCGCGATCGTGTGCGTCATCGGCGGCGGGCACGACCAGCGAGCCGACGGACAGCGCGAGGGTGGCGATGGTGTGCCAGGTGTCGGCATCGGCGTCGTCGCCGGTCGAGACCATCCACATCGCACCCCGGAACAGGTCGGGATCGGTCGCCGACCAGCCCGATCGGCTGGTGCCCGCCATCGGGTGGCCGCCCACGTAGCGCGCTGTCGGGTGATGGCGGGCCACCGCCCGCGTCACCGCCTCCTTGACGCTGACGACATCGGTCAGCCGGCAGTCGGGTGCGAGTTCGGCGATCCGCGGCAGCAGGTCGTCGAGGGTGGTGGCCGGTGTCGCCACCACGATCAGCGCATCTCCCGCGGCGGCCCACCCCAGGGTCTCCTCCAGGTCTGTCGAGGCCGTGTACCCGGCTGCGACCGCGGCATCCGCTCCGGCCTCAGAACGGTTGTAGCCGTACACCTCCCGACCCGAGTCGGCGACGGCGCGCAGCAGCGATCCGCCGATCAGTCCCAATCCGAGCACGCAGATCGGTGGCAACGAAGCGTCCGTGGTCACCACCACACAGTGGCACACCACGTGGTCAGGACGGTCGCTGACACCGTGACGGCCTGTGGGGCGGGACTTGGGGGTGCGGCGAGATAACGACTACGGTGACCTGCATGGCTGGTGCCGGCGCTGGGAGCTCGGGTGGTTCGAACACGCAGGACGTGAGTGAGGACATCGACGGGTTCGCCGTGGCCGTCGTCCGCGAGGAAGCGGCCTGGAAGGTGACGGCGCTGAAGGCGAGCGCGCTCACCGACCTCGCCGATGCCGAGCGGCAACTCCGTGACCTGCGCGCCGCCGGAGCCGTGTTCGGCCTCCTCGACGTCGACGACGAGTTCTTCATCGTGCTGCGTCCGGCGCCGGGCGGTGCCCGACTGCTGGTCTCCGACGCCACCGCGGCAATCGACTACGACGTAGCCGCCGACGTCCTCGACGCCCTCGACATCGACGTCCCCGACATCGACTCCGACGACCTCGACGACGTCGACCCGTGGGAAGAAGGTGACCTCGCGGTGCTCGCCGACCTCGGATTGCCCGACGCGGTCATGAGCGTGATCGTCGGGGACACCGACCTCTACGCCGATGAGCAGTTGGGCATGATCGCCGCCCGCCTCGGCTTCGCCGACGAACTCGCCAAGGTGCTGGACTCCCTGGGGCACTGACCGTCGTGGAGCAGCTCGTCCGCTGGGAATCCATGATGCGATCGGCGCTCGATGCCGCTCGCGCCTCGGGCTCGGACGACATCCCCATCGGTGCGGTGGTGTTCGACCCGGACGGGGTGGAACTCGCCCGCGCTTCGAACCGCCGCGAAGCCGACGCGGACCCGACCGCACATGCCGAGGTCCTCGCTCTCCGCGCCGCGGCCGCGGCCTTCGGCGACGGGTGGCGTCTACCCGGTTGCACGCTCGCGGTGACCGTCGAGCCGTGCACGATGTGCGCCGGCGCGGTCACCCTGTCCAGGATGGATGCGCTGGTCTTCGGTGCGTGGGAGCCCAAGACGGGCGCGGTCGGCTCACTCTGGGATGTCGTGCGCGACCCACGGCTGGCCCATCGACCACAAGTGCGTGGTGGCGTCCTCGAGGACGAGTGTCGGGAACTCATGCTCGACTTCTTCCGGCCTCGCCGCTCGTGATCGATCCGTGATCGCAGGCAACAGCTCGATGACGAGTCGTCGAGCAGGTGGCCAGCTGCACGGCATCGTGGCAGATTGGAGGGGTCGACGCATGCCCGGCCCACCCGAGGAGGATCGATGGCCGAACCCAACGACAAGGTGAACGACGCGGTCGACGCCGTGCGCGAGAAGATCAACGACATCGCGTCCAACGACAAGGTCCAGGACGCTGTCGGGACCGCACGCCAGAAGATCTCCGACATCGCGTCGAACGAGAAGGTCCAGGACGCGGTCGACACCGCGAAGGACAAGATCAACGAGTTCGCCGAGAGCGACACCGTGCAAGGTGCCCTCGCCACGGCGAAGGACAAGCTCGGTGGTCTGAAAGACAAGTTCACCAACCGCTGACCGACGGTTCATCTCACTCGAAGCATCAAATGCCGATGTTTCGGGTACTCGGTCATGGCTGACGACGGCAACCGGCCGTCGCTCTCGCGTATAGGGAGGAAATCACATGGGAATCGCTGACGACGCACAGAACAAGGCAGAAGAGCTGAAGGGCCGCGGCAAGGAAGCCGCGGGAAGCATCAGCAACGACGACGAGCTCAAGGCCGAGGGCCAGGGCGACCAGGCCGTCGCCCAGGGCAAGCAGAAGGTCACCGAGGCCGCCGACAAGGTCAAGGGCGCCGTCGACAGCATCAAGGACAAGGTCACCGGCAAGGACTGATCTTGCTCAGGCCGCTCTGACCAGCCAATTTCGGTGGCTGTAGCGACTGCGGTACAGTCTTCCGCGGTGGCGTGTCCGAGCGGCCGAAGGTGCAGCACTCGAAATGCTGTGTGCGGTAACCCCGTACCGAGGGTTCAAATCCCTCCGCCACCGCAGCGAACAACCCCCTACCGATCCGGTAGGGGGTTGTCCTGTTTCTGGGGGTCGCCCGGCTCGGATCTGGCCCGGAGCTGTGGGGTCGGCGGAGAAATGACACCTGAGCGCGGCCAGCTGCGCAGAGTGCACAGTCAGCCCCGATGAGGTGTCAAAAATCCGGGAAGTGGCCGGCTGCGGGCCCAGTAGGGTTCAAACCCCTTCCGCCACTTCAGCGAACAACTCCTACCGATCCGGTAGGGGTTGTTCCGTTTCAGGGGGGCTCACTCGCAGGCCACGCCGTCACCGTCTCGATCGAGCTTTGCGCGATAGCCGGGCTGTCCGGCGTACAGCGGCGCATCGCCTGCCGCGCGAGCCTCCGAGCAATTCGAGTAGTAGCTCGAGGGCGAGGAATCCGTAGTCGGCGGAGTGTACGGCGTGGTGGTGGGCGGCGTGTAGTCGGGTGCCTCGACAGCAGTTGTCCGGTCTGGGACGAGTCCACGACGTACAGTCGCGCCGGTATCCGCCGTCTGGCCTGCCGTTTCGACCGTTGTGGTCTGTGTGGCGGTCTCTGTGATCGTCGCAAAATCGGTGACCGTGGTGGTCGATGCAGTCGCCGGATCGGCACCGGAACTGCTCATTCCGGTGCCAACCGCGCACGATGCGATCATCAAGAACACGGCCGCTATGCCGCCGAGAACCCATTTTGCAATGCTGTTCTTGGCCGGAGTCGGTGCCGCGGCCGGGGGTGGAGTGTATGCCATCGTCAGTGCCTTCACTTGCAGGTCGAGACCTGTATTCGTCGCGATCACACACGTGGCTGGATGTGCTCGCTATCACGTCGATCCGGGGATAGATCGACAGACGAGGGTGAAGGGTTACAGAACAGTCGGGAGCAGAGCCCGCCTCAGCGAATCGGCGCGGGCAGCGGCATGCCGCGATCGCGCATGACTGCACGCAGGCGGGTCGGGTAGTCGGTGATGATGCCGTCGACGCCGGCCTCGATTTGCGCGTTCATGGTCGCCGGATCGTTGACGGTCCACGGGATCACCTTCAGACCGAGGCGATGGGCACGGTCGACGAAGGCGCGGTCGGCGATCAGGCGGAAGCCGGGATCGGACGTGGTCTGACCGTAGGGCACCGAGTAGCCGGGCGAGAGCACGGTGGCCACCTGCCGGGCGCCGGCGATGACGTCACCCTTCACCCCCGCGTAGCTGACCGGTCCCAACCACCGCGAACCCGGCTTCCAGGTGGTCTCGTCCCAGAGCGCGACACGGGGCAGGTCGGGAGCCAACTGCGCCGCGATCGGGAGCGTCCGCCAGTCGAAGCTCTGGATGGTCGCCCGGATCGGGGCCCCCTGCGCGGCTGCGGCGGCGCGGATGGTCGCGACGATCACGCCGACGTACTCCTCCGGGCTGGCCGACTGAGACCGCTTCTCTGCCTCGATCTTGGTCTCGATGTTGTAGCCGATCGACCGCGCACCGAGTCGACGCGTCAGATCGAACAGGTCACGCAGCCGTGCGATCCGGTTGTCGACGATCGGCTGGGCATCGGGGAAGTCGGCCAACTTCTTGTCGCAGCGCAGCGTGGAGATCTGCGCGTACGAGAGGTCATGGACGACCTTGCCGACATACGGGAACTGACGATCACCGGGTGTCACCGGTCGGGTGTCGCGGCACTTGTCGGCCTGGATGGTGGCGTCGTGCCAGACGATGGGGGTCAGGTCTCGTGTCAGCACGATGTCCAACTCGAGCGTGCTCACACCGAGGCGCAGCGATCGCTCGAATCCGGCCAACGACTCCTCGGTGTGCTCCCCCCGACCGCCGCGGTGGGACTGCAGATCGAATGCACCGCGCGCCGGCGCGGCGCCGGGGGCGGTCGGTGCGGCGGAGGCCGGGACAGCGGTCAGGGTGGCGGCCGCGAGGGCTGCGAGCAGGACACCGACCAATTGTCGGCGACGCGAGGTGCGGATCATCTCTCGAACCTAGAAGAGCCTGGCCTACAGAGCAATTCACGTCGGCACGCGACACCGTACGTTCAGCTGTACCTCACCATTCGGCCATCTGGCGGCGTGCGCGCGTGACGCGGGCTAGGTTCAGGGCATGACAGCGGAGCGACTCCGGGCGATGTTCGATCAGATGGTGGTCCGCAAGGACCCGGATGCGATCGAGACCTTCTATCACCCGGATTTCCTGATGCATTCCGACGGAGTGGAACAGGGGTACGAGGCGTTCGCCGCGAGTCACCGTGCCGTCTACGACACAGCGATCTCCTATGCCGTCGCCTACGACGACGACGCCTGGGTCGAGGCGGCCGACAAGGTGGCCGCCCGCGTCTGGATCACGACATCGCGGCCCGGCGAGGAACCGACCCGGATCGAGGTGGTCCTGATCGCCGCCTATGTCGACGATCGGATTCATCGGGTGTGGGAGACGACGTTCCCGAGCTGGCGGAATGTCGCCGCCTTCGAGAACTACTGAACCCCTGACCGCCGGCCGGCCTAACCGAGGAACTGTGCGGCGTGCTCCGCCAGATCGAGCACAGGCTGCGGGAAGACACCGAGTGCGATGGTGACCACCGTGCACACCGCGATCCCCGAGGTCGTCAGGATGCTCGGCTTCACCACCTCCGGCGCATCGGCGGGGGAGTCGGCGAAGAACATCGCCACGATGACCCGGATGTAGAAGTATGCGGCGATGGCGCTGCTGATCACTCCGATCACCACCAGAATCGAACCGCCTGCTCCGGCCGATGCCGAGAACACCGCGAACTTCGCGATGAAGCCGCTCGTCAGTGGGATACCCGCAAAGGCCAGCAAGAACATCGAGAACATCGCACCGACCAACGGGTTCCGCCGACCCAGCCCGGCCCACTGTGACAACTCCGTGGCCTCGCGGCCAGAGAGATGCGGACCGCTCGATGCGCTCCCGGCCGTGCGCTCCCGGACCACGGCGATCGTCGCGAACGCGCCGAAGGTCGAGAACGCATACGCCGTCAGATAGAAGAGCGTCGCGCCGAGGCCCCCTTGGTCGAAGGCGATGACCCCCAACAAGATGAAGCCCGCATGGGTGATCGACGAGTACGCCAGCATGCGTTTGATGTCGGTTTGGGTCACGGCCATGATCGCGCCGATCAGCATGGTCGCGATCGCAACCACCCAGCCGACCGGCTGCCACTCCGCGTGCAGTCCACCGAATGCCACGTAGAAGACCCGCAGCAGGGCCCCGAAGGCGGCGATCTTGGTGGCTGCGGCCATGAATGCCGTCACCGGGGTCGGCGCGCCCTGGTACACGTCCGGAATCCACGAGTGGAAGGGCACCGCACCGATCTTGAACAACAAGCCCACCGCGAGCAGACCCAGGCCGATCACCGCGAAGGTGCGGTCGTCGGATGCGCGGATTGCCCGATCGATCTCACCCAGGCCGAGGGTCCCGGTGCCCCCATAGACGAACGCTGCACCGAAGAGGAAGAAGGCCGACGAGAAGGCCCCGAGCAGGAAGTACTTGAGCGAGGCCTCCTGCGACAGCAGTCGCCGACGTCGGGCCAGACCGCAGAGCAGGTAGAGAGGCAACGAGAAGACCTCGAGTGCGATGAACATCGTCAGTAGGTCGCCACACGCCGGGAACAACATCATCCCGCCCACGGCCAGCATCGTCAGCGGGAACACCTCGGTGGTGACCGCGCCTGCGCGGGTCGCCTCGAGTTCGGCGTCGGTGTTGGGTACGGATGCTCCCGACGGCGTGAACATGTCGGCGGCAACCGAATCCGACGGCACCGACGATCCGGCCGCGACGCGCTGCGCCACGGTGGACGGCGAGACCACACGCTCGAGCCGACGCTCGCCCATGAAGGCGACGGCGAGGATCGACACCAGCAAGAGCACTCCCTGCAGGAACACCGCGGGACGATCGATCACCACGGCACCGGAGATCGTGACCGCACCTTGCCCGCCGTCGGCGAAGCGGCCCGCCGCGACGATGACGACCGCCACGAAGGCGGCGACCAGCCCACCCAACGCCAACACGAGGTGGGTGCGATAACGCACCGACCTGGGTGCGAACGCCTCGACCAGCACTCCCACCACCCCGACGGCGAACACGATCACCATCGGCGAGAGTGCACCGTAAGCGATGCTGGGGGCGTCGATCGTGGCGAGTCCCGCCGCGGTCACCGTCGCAGTCGTCATCGTCCACCGCCATTCGCCTGTACCGCTGGGTTCGGATCCTGCGTGTCCGTCGTCGTCATCGTGTGTGTCACAGCCGGTTCGACGATGTCGATGATCGGCTTGGGGTAGATCCCGAACACCAACAACAGTGCGAGGAGCGGTGCGATGACCACCATCTCCCGCCGACGAAGATCGGGTATCCGACGGGTCGCGGCGCCGGGGCCCTCCGGGCGCGCCTGGCCGCCCATCATCCGCTGATACGTCCACAGGATGTAGATCGCCGAGAGGACCAGTGCGCTCGTCGCGATGATCGCCGCGATCGGGTAGCGCGTGTATGTGCCGATCAGCACCAGGAACTCACTGATGAACGGCGCGAGCCCGGGGAGCGAGAGTGTGGCGAGACCGGCGACCAAGAACGTCCCGGCGAGTACGGGGGCCACCTTCTGGACTCCGCCGTAGTCGGCGATGAGGCGGCTACCACGCCGCGAGACCAGGAATCCGGCGACCAGGAACAGTGCGGCCGTGGAGATCCCGTGGTTGACCATGTACAACGTCGCGCCCGTCTGTGCCTGCGTGGTGAAGGCGAACACACCCAGGATGATGAACCCGAAGTGAGAGATCGAGGTGTAGGCGATCAACCGCATCACATCGGTCTGACCGATCGCCAGTACCGCGCCGTAGACGATGCCGACGACGGCGAGCGCTGCGATCAACGGAGCGAAGTACTTCGACGCATCGGGAAAGATCTGCAGGCAGTACCGCAGCATCGCGAAGGTCCCCACCTTGTCGACCACCGCCATCATCAACACCGCGGTCGACGGTGTCGAGGCCACCGCTGCGCCGGGGAGCCAGGAGTGGAAGGGCCACAGCGGGGCTTTCACCGCGAAGGCGAAGAGGAAACCGAGGAACAGGAGCTTCAGCACGCCGGAGCTCGCGTCCAGCTCGCCCGCCGAGGCGGCGTCGACAACGGTACGCAGGCTGAACGTCCCACCACCATCGACGCCGAGGTCGCTCCGTGCGGTCACCACGTACAGCCCGACCACGGCGGCGAGCATGATGAGGCCGCCGAAGAGGTTGTAGAGCAGGAACTTCACCGCAGCGGATGCACGGTCGCGCGTGCCTTCTGAACCTGGCCCGCTCGCTCCGCTCCCGGCGCCGTCGCCGAAGGCACCGATGAGGAAGTACATCGGGATCAGCATTGCCTCGAAGAAGATGTAGAACAGCAGGATGTCGAGGGCGACAAAGCTCATCAGGACCATGGCCTCGACGGCCAGGGTCAACGCGACGTAGGTGTGCGGCGACCGCGCGCGGCGGCCGGGACCGGTGTCGTCGGCCGACTCCGGACGATCCGCGTCGTTCCATCCGGCCACCACGAGCAACGGTACGAGAGCGGCGGTCAGCACCACCAGCACGAGCCCGATCCCGTCCAGTCCCAGCGAATACCGGGTACCGAAGGACGGGATCCAGCTCACGTCCTCGACGAACTGGTAGCGAGCCCCATCGGGATCGAAGGCCACCGCGAGCCCCAGGGCGACGACGAGCGTCGCCAGCGTCACCCCCGCACCCAGCCACTTGGCCGCTGTGGCCCGATCAGCGGGAATCGCGAGTGTCGCAACAGATCCGAGTGCGGGGAGCACCCAGAGTACGGTCAGCCAGCTGATGCTCATCGCAGCCCCACCACCATCACCACGGCCACCAACAAAGTTGCACCGCCGAAGATGGACAATGCGTAGGAGCGCACATAGCCGTTCTGCCAGCGCCGTATTCGGCCCGACAGTGCCGTCACGGTGGTCCCGACTCCGCGGGTCACCCCGTCCACGCCGTCATCCTCGACCGCCACGAGTGCGCGGGTGGCGTGCTGGCCCGGGCGCATCAGGAGCGCCTCGTTGGCGGCATCGCCGTAGAGATCCGCGCGCGCGGCCGTCGTCAGGGCGGTGACATCGGTCGGAGCTGTCGACGACACCGGCTCTCGTGCGTACATCTGCCACGCGACCGCGACGCCGACCGCGACGACCGCGAGAATGATGACGGTCATCGACCAGGTCGGTATCGCCAACTCCGAATGATGGGTGCCCACCACCGGTTCCAGCCAGTGCTCCAGGGTGCCCCCGACGGCCAGGAGGGCGCCCGAGGCCACCGACCCGATCGCGATCAGGACCATCGGGCCCGTCATCGACGATCCCGACTCATGCGGATGTGCGTCCGCCGACCAGCGTCGCTCACCGAAGAACGTCATCAACATGACCCGCGTCATGTAGAAGGCGGTGATCCCGGCACCGAGAAGCGCGGCGCCGCCGAGTACCAGCCCCTTGGCGCCGCCCGCGCCGAACGCGACCTCGATGATGTGGTCCTTGGAGTAGAACCCCGCGAACGGTGGGACACCGATGATGGCCAGGTAGCCGACACCGAACGTGGCGAACGTGATCGGCATGACGGTGCGCAGGCCGCCGAACCGGCGCATGTCGGTCTCGTCACCCATCCCGTGCATCACCGACCCTGCGCCGAGGAACAGCCCGGCCTTGAAGAAGCCGTGGGTGAGCAGGTGCATGATCGCGAACGCGTAGCCCGCGGGCCCGAGTCCGGCGGCGAGGACCATGTAGCCGATCTGGCTCATCGTCGATGCCGCGAGCGCCTTCTTGATGTCGTCCTTGGCGCAGCCGATGATCGCGCCGAACAGCAACGTGACCGCACCGACGGTCACCACCCCGATCTGAGCGATGGGTGCGAGGTCGAAGATCACCGCCGACCGTGCGATCAGGTACACACCTGCGGTGACCATGGTGGCCGCGTGGATCAGCGCCGACACCGGCGTCGGGCCCTCCATCGCGTCGCCGAGCCAGCTCTGCAGCGGCACCTGCGCGGACTTGCCGCAGGCCGCGAGCAGCAGCATGAACCCGAGAGCGGTCATCGTCGCCTCACCCGCGGCACCGGCCCCGGCGAAGACGGTTTGGAACGCCACCGAGCCGAAGGTGGCGAACATGATCATCAGCGCGACGGCCAGGCCGATGTCACCGACCCGGTTCACGACGAAAGCCTTCTTGGCCGCAGTCGCCGCAGACGGCTTGTACTGCCAGAACCCGATCAGCAGGTATGAGGCGAGACCCACGCCCTCCCAGCCGACGTAGAGCCCGAGATAGTTGTCGGCAAGGACCAGCAGCAGCATCGCTGCCAAGAAGAGGTTGAGATAGGCGAAGAACCGTCTGCGATCGGGATCGTCGGCCATGTAGCCGATCGAGTAGATGTGGATCAGCGACCCGACGCCGGTGATGAGCAGGACGAAGCACATCGACAGCTGATCGAGGGAGAGGCCGAAGTCGATCTGCAACGCGCCGACGGGAATCCAACTGAACAACACGTCGCCGACCGCCCGCGACTCGGCGGGCCTGTCCACCATCCCGATGAACATCGCGGCGCAGACCACGAACGATCCGATCGCGAGAGCGGTCGCCAGGAGATGCCCCCAGGGGTCGGTGCGTCGACCGCCGAGGAGCAGTACCGCGGCTCCGGCCAGTGGTAACGCGAGCACCAGCCAGAGCAGGTTCTCTGTGATCTCGGCGTTCACCCGACCTCCCTACCGTCGCAACAGATCCGCGTCATCGACCGAGGCCGAGCGTCGGGCACGGAAGATGGTCATGATGATCGCCAGGCCGACCACCACCTCGGCGGCTGCGACGACCATCGTGAAGAACGCGATCACCTGACCGTCCAGCGAGTGGTTCATGCGGGCGAAGGTGACGAACGCGAGGTTCGCGGCGTTGAGCATCAGCTCGATGCACATGAACACCACGATCGCGTTGCGCCGCAACAGCACCCCTGCGGCGCCGATGGTGAACAGCAGCGCCGACAGATAGAGGTAGTTCTCCGGGTTCATCGGGGACCGCCGTTCTCACGCAGCTCGACGTCCGGTCGGCTGTGGCCGGGCCGCGCGGTGAGGGTCGCGTTGACCGACAGCGTCGACGGCGAACCGTCGGGCAGCAGCGCCGGGACGTCGACGGCATTGTGGCGGGCGAACACTCCCGGACTCGGCAGCGGCGTCATGTCGACGCCGCGGCGGAACCGCTCCTCGGCGATCTCCCGCTGGCTGCGTCGCGGGCCGAAGCGTTCCCGATGCGCCAGGACCATCGCACCGAGGGTCGCCGCGATGAGCAGCGCGCCGGTCAACTCGAAGGCCCACAGGTACTTGACGAAGATCAGGATCGCGATGGCTTCGACGTTGCCGTTGGTCCCCTCGAGCATCGTGCTGCTCAGCGCTCCTCGGCCGTTCGCGGTGCCGCCGACCGCGCCGGGTGTTCCCGCGATGGCCAGCGATGCGTTCGCGATGCCTGCGATCAGCAGGACGCCGAATCCGAGGCCGAGACCGATGGCGACATACCGTTGTCCGCGCAGGGTCTCGACCAGGGAGTCCGACGAGTCGACGCCGATCAGCATCAGCACGAACAGGAACAGCATCATCACCGCACCGGTGTAGACGACGACCTGAACCACGCCGAGGAACAGCGCGCCTTGCGCGACGTAGAAAACAGCGAGCACGATCATGGTGGTGGCCAGGAAGATCGCCGAGTAGACCGCCTTGGTGGCGAACACGACCCCGAGCGCGCCGAGTACCGCCACGGTGCCGAGCACCCAGAACTGCACGGCCTCCGCCGTACTGGTGCTGGCTGCAGCGGCGATCGCGGCATTCATGACACGTCGCCGGGGATCGTCGATGCCCCTCGTTCCACCGAGCCGTCGGCAGACACCTCACCGCGGTAGTAGTTCTCATCGGTCGCGCCGGGGGCCATGTCGTGTGGTGGTGCGGTCATCTCCGGGGCGAGCGGCGCGAGTAGGCGATCCTTCTCGTAGATCAGGTCGGCCCGGTTGTCGTCGGCGAGTTCGTAGTCGTTGGTCATGGTCAGTGCGCGGGTCGGACACGCCTCGATGCAGAGTCCGCAACCGATACAGCGGAGGTAGTTGATCTGATAGACCCGTCCGTACCGCTCGCCGGGGGAGTAGCGCTCGTCGTCGGTGTTGTCGGCACCCTCGACGAAGATCGCGTCAGCCGGGCACGCCCACGCACACAGCTCGCAACCGATGCACTTCTCGAGACCGTCGGGGTGGCGGTTCAGTTGGTGGCGACCGTGATACCGCGGCGCGGTCGGGGTCTTCTCCTCGGGGTACGACTCGGTGATCGGCTCGGCGAACATCGATCCGAAGGTCACCTTGAATCCGGCGAGCGGCTTGAAGAGGTCAGGCATCGGTCGTCTCCTTCGTCGGCGCGGGGGCCGCTGGACTCGCTCCGTCTGGTTGGTCGCCGGCGCGCTGCCCGGGCATCGGCGGCACCGGGAACCCGCCAGCCATCGGGTCGATGACGTCGAGGGGTGGCGCGGTGTAGGGATTCTCGTCACGAGAACGGTTGCGGTCGGGTGGTGTCGGCAGCCGCATCAGCCACCAGATGGCGACGACGATCAGCGCCGTGACCACCAGACCCGCCGCCGCCGACACCAGCGTGCGCGCGGTGTCGTCGTCGGCACCGAAGATCGCACGGATGACCCCGACGACCAGAATCCACAGCAGCGATATCGGGATCAGGACCTTCCAGCCCAGATTCATGAACTGGTCGTACCGCAAGCGCGGCAACGTGGTCCGCAACCAGATGAAGACGAACAGGAACGCCCAGACCTTGAGGGTGAACCAGAGGACCGGCCACCATCCTTGATTCGCGCCGTCCCACAGACTGATCGGCCAGGGCGCCTGCCATCCACCGAGGAAGAGGGTGGTCGCCAGCGCCGACACGGTGACCATGTTGATGTACTCGGCCAGCATGAACATCGCGAACTTCAGCGACGAGTACTCGGTGTGGAAGCCGCCGACCAGTTCGCCCTCGGCCTCGGGCAGGTCGAATGGCGCCCGGTTGGTCTCGCCGACCATCGAGATCACGTAGATGACGAATGACGGCAGCAAGACCAGCAGGTACCAGTGATGCTGCTGTCCGGCGACGATCCCGGATGTCGACATCGTCGACGAGTCGAGGAAGACCGCAGCGAATGCCAGGCCCATGGCGATCTCGTAGGAGATCACCTGCGCGGTAGAACGCAGACCGCCGAGGAGCGGATAGGTCGAGCCGGACGACCAGCCGGCGAGCACGATGCCGTACACGCCGATCGATGCCATCGCGAGCACGTAGAGGACGCCGACGGGCAGGTCGGTGAGTTGGAGCGGGGTCTGGTGCCCGAACACCGACACCATCGGACCGAACGGGATGACGGCGAACGCGAGCACGGCGGGCACCACCGCGATGATCGGCGCCAACAGGTAGATCACCTTGTCGACTCCGCTGGGCGTGATGCCCTCCTTCAGCGCGAGCTTCACGCCGTCGGCCAGGCTCTGCAGTATGCCGTGCGGACCCACACGATTCGGACCGATACGGGTCTGCATCCGCGCCATGATCTTGCGTTCCAGGAGGATCGCGACGAGTGGGTTGAGCACGAGGAAGACGAAGACCGCCAGCGCCTTCGCGAGGATCAGCCACCACGGATCGCGCCCGAAGTCGAGCAGATCGGGGAAGCCGGCGGCCGTGCTGGTCGTAGCGGTGCTCATCGCTGCGCCACCTCGATCGTCACGAGCGCGCCGGGATGCACGCCCAACTGTCGGAGGACGGACGAGCCCGGGGAGTTGAGGGGCAGCCACACCACGCGATCCGGCATCGCCGTCACCGACAGGGGGAGTTCGACGTCCCCGACGTGGGTGCGAACGCGAACGAGGGATTCGTCTGCCGCGCCGATCTCGGCCGCGGTGGTCGGCGACAGTCGCACGACCGGGCGACGCGCCGTGGCCGCCAGATGCGGCTCACCGTCCTGCCCGCGGCCGGAGTCGAGGAGCATCCGCCAGCCGGCCAGGATCGCCTGTCCGGCAGCGGGAGCCAGCCGATCGGGATCGAACTCGACAAATGTGGCAGGCGCCGCCGTGGCACGCGGGCCGGACCACGCCCCGATCTCGGCGATCTCGCGATGGATGTCGTCGGCTGAGTCGCACCGCAGGTCGATGCCCAGCTGACGTGCCAGAGCACCGAGGACACGATGGTCCGACAGGTGACCCGTGTCGCGGAGCGCGACGTCGAACGGCCTCGCCCGGCCCTCCCAGTCGACGAACGTCCCGGCTTTCTCGGTGGCCGCCGCAACCGGCAGGACGACGTCGGCGTGGTCGGTCACCCGACTCCGTCGCATCTCGAGGCTGACGACGAATCCGGCTGCGACAAGCGCAGCCTCGGCATGATCGGGATCGGAGAGGTCGTCGAGATCGACACCTGCGACGACTGCGGCGGTGAGTTGTCCGGCGGCGAGCGCGTCGACGATGGCGTCTCCGTCCCGGCCGCGCCCCGCCGGGAGATCCGGGACGCGCCACGCCCGCGCGATCTCGGCTCGCGCATCCGAATCGGCCACCGGACGACCACCCGGGAGCAGGCTCGGCAGCGCGCCGACGTCGAGGCTTCCGCGGTCACCTGCTCGTCGCGGAACCCAGGCGATGTGGGCGCCGGTCCGGGATGCGAGGTCGATGACGGCGGACAGTGTTCCCGGGGCGAAGGTCGCACGTTCGCCGACCACGATGACCGAACCGGGTTCCGTGAGCAGGTCGCCGGTGGTCGCCGCCGCGAGGATCGAGGGCTGCTCACTGGGGACGCAGGGCAGTAGGGTCGCCGACAGCTTCTCGGCGCCCGCGCTCAGGAACGGTGCGATGGTGTGGACGCGCGTCGCCGACGAGCGGACAGCTCGGCGCAACCGCAGGAAGACGATCGGCGACTCCTCTTCCGGCTCGATGTCGACCAGCAGGACCGATGGAGCTGCGGTGAGTTCGGCGTATGTCACGTCCCCGCGGCGCGCGGCGATCGTTGACGCCAGGAAGTCCTCCTCCTCCGCCGAGTGCACGCGGGCTCGGAAGTCGATGTCGTTGGTGTGCAGCACCATCCGCGCGAACTTCACGTAGGCGTAGGCGTCCTCCGCGGTGAGGCGACCGCCGGTGAGCACCCCGGCACGTCCCCGGGCGTCGGTGAGACCGGCCGCCGCCGCCGAGAGCGCCTGAGCCCATGAAACCTGACGGAACTCACCGTCGGTTCCACGGACCAATGGGGCGGTGATCCGATCAGGCTGCGTCGCATAGGCGAACGCCCAGCGGCCCTTGTCGCAGTTCCACTCCTCGTTGACCACGGGATCTTCGCCGGCGAGCCGCCGCAGTACCTTTCCGCGCCGGTGATCGGTCCGCTGGGCACATCCGCTCGCGCAGTGCTCGCACACGCTCGGGGTGGACACCAGATCGAAGGGGCGGGCGCGGAACCGGTACGCAGTGCTGGTCAGTGCCCCGACCGGACAGATCTGCACCGTGTTGCCGGAGAAGTACGACTCGAAGGGCTCGTCGTCGTAGATGCTGACCTGTTGCAGCGCACCGCGGTCCGCGAGATCGATCAGCGGATCGCCGGCGACCTGTGCCGAGAAACGCGTACAGCGTGCGCACAATACACACCGTTCACGGTCGAGCAGGACTTCCGACGACAGCGGGACCGGCTTGGTGAAGGTCCGCTTGACTCCGGTGAAACGCGATTCTGCACGACCAGCGGACATCGCCTGGTTCTGCAACGGGCATTCGCCGCCCTTGTCGCAGACCGGGCAGTCGAGCGGGTGATTGATCAGCAGCAACTCCATGACCCCGCGCTGGGCCGACTCGGCGATCTCCGAACTGCGCTGGGTGTGCACCACCATGCCGTCGGTGACCACGGTGGTGCACGACGCCATCGGCTTGCGCAGCCCCTCGACCTCGACGAGACACTGACGGCAGGCGCCGATCGGATCGAGCAGCGGATGATCGCAGAACCGGGGGATGGTCACACCGATCTGCTCGGCGGCCCGGAT
>NZ_BANX01000010.1 GCF_000334455.1 Gordonia soli NBRC 108243 | reverse complement strand
CGGGCGGGCGATCAACTGAGCCAAGTCGTTTGCGCCACCTCCGATGTCCCCGCCGATGTAGTTGGGGTTCTCGCGTTCGAGCTCAGCCGCGCCGCTACTGCGCGATGCCACGATCTGCCGCCGGAATCCGGGCGCGAACCGCTCTATCTGGGCGGTCACCACCTCAGTGGCGTCGCCCGAATAGCGATGCGGTACATGCGCGTAGGCCCACAACGGATTGTGGTCACCGTTCGACCGGCCAGGATCCGCGAGATACTGTTGCCCGACCAGGACAAAGGGCTGCGACGGCAACGAGCCGCGCAGCGTGGCCTTCTCGGCGGCGGCGACCTGTGCGAACTCGCCACCCAGATGCACTGTCCCGGCTCGCCGCGCGTCCGGGTTGGTCCAGGGCACCTCTCCGTCGATGACGTAGTCGACCTTGAACGCGCCGGTTCCATAGCGATGCCGCAGGTACGCGCGCCGGATCCGTGTTGGCAGCCGGTCGCCGAGGATCTCCAGCGCCGCCCTCGGCGTCACGTCCATCATCACGACGTCGGCATCGGCGACCTCGTCGAGGTGGTCGACCTTGAGGTCGGTCTCGATCTGTCCGCCGAGGGCGATGAGCTTCGCTGCGAGTGCCGCGGTGATCGCCGACGACCCGCCCTCGGCGACCGGCCAACCGTGCCGGTGTCCGGCCGCGATCATCATCAACCCGGGCGCTGACGTGCCCAACCGGCTGAGTCGGCCGAACGCATGGGCGGCGATTCCGCCGAAGAGCGCGCGCGCCTGCGGGGTGCGCAGCGCTGCCGCTGTCAGCGAGGCGGGCGCCAGTGCGCGAGGTCCGAAGTCGATCAGTGCGAGCGGATGCCGAGGTATCGAGATCATCGGCCCGAGGATGTCCGTTGCCAGCTGATCGAACGATGCCGCTGCGTGCCCGAAGACTGCCTTCCACCGCGCACCGTCGGCGCCGAGTCCGGCAGCGGTTTCGTCGATGGAGGTGTGGAGCACGCCCGCCGAGCCGTCGTCGAGTGGATGGACACAATCGATCTCGGGAGTCAGCCAGCGGAGCCCGTGCTGCTCGAGGTCGATGCTGTTCCAGTACGGCGACCCGGCGCCGAGCGGATGGAACGCGGAGCAGTGGTCGTGCCAGACACCCTCTTCGATGAGTTCGCTGGTCCGGGTTCCGCCGCCGATCGTCGGGGCGGCCTCCACCACCGTGACGTCCAGTCCGGCCTCGGCGAGCACCACCGCCGCGGTCAGTCCGTTCGGACCGCTCCCGACCACCAGTGCGCTGCTCATCGGATGCGGAAGATGACCAGTCGTTGCACGACGAAGTTGATGACCGTTGCCGTGCCCTGGGCGACCACGTAGGCGAGGAAGCTGTAGACGATGGTCTCTTGCCACAGGTGAGACAGTCCGGTGTAGATGCCGGTGTTGACCAGGTACGTCACCAGATACAGCAGGATGACCGCGACGAACCGTAACGTGCTCGGCGCAGCCCGGAAGGTCCAGCGGCGGTTGATCAGGTACGCAGTCGTGGTGCCCAGGATGAAACCGGCCGACTTCGCGGGCCAGAAGGGGACGTCGAGACCGTATTGCAGCAGGATCGTCAGCCCGAAGTCGAGCAGACCCGAGAACGCTCCGACGATGACGAAGCGGACGAGCTGGGTGCGCAGGTCGACATCGGTCGATGCTTCTTCGTCGTCGAAGGGCAGCTCGATCGGCATCGGCGCATGCCGACTGGTGAAGTCCTCGTGCGACGGTTCGGGTCGAGACACCCTGTCACCCTAGTCGACGCGTCGAGACGGTCCGCGACTCTCGGCTGCAGCTCTCGGCTGCCGCGCGCTCAGTACTCTTCGTAGACCCCGGAGTCGCGGGCAGCGCGTTCTCCGCGGTCGAGCTGCGCGAGTTCGGCGAGGTCATCGTCGGTCAGCGCGAAGTCGAAGAGGTCGGCGTTCTCGACCTGCCGCCCGCTGTGCGCCGACTTCGGGATCACGGAGATGCCCTGCTGCACCGACCACCGCAGTGCGATCTGGGTGGGCGACTTGCCGTACTTCCGCGCGAGCTTGATGACGGTCGTGTCACCCGGCACGCTCTCCTTGCGGCCACTGGGATGCCACGCCTGTGCATGGATGCCCTTCTCGGCCATGAACTCGCGGAGCTGCGTCCGGGCGAGGGCGGGAGAACACTGGATCTGGTTGAGTGCGGGCCAACGACCGGTCTCGTCGTACAGCGACTGCAACTGTCCCTGGGTGAAGTTCGATACGCCGGCCACTTTGATGAATCCTTCGTCGGCGAGCGTCAGCAGCGCCTTCCACGACTCGACGGTCTGCCCGAGCGATGGGTTGGGCCAGTGGATGAGATAGACGTCGAGGTGGTCCACACCGAGGCGTCGGGCACTCTGCGTGGCGGCATTGATCGCTTCGTCGAATCCCTGGTCGCCGCCGGCGAGCTTGGTCTGGATCACCACCTCCGACCGGTCCACCCCCGAGGCCCGGATGCCGTGTCCGACACTCAGCTCGTTGCTGTAGCGGGTCGCGGTGTCGACGAGGCGGTAGCCGGATCGGATCGCCGTGGCGACGGCGGCGCTACCCGGCCGTCCCATCAGCTGCGAGGTGCCCAGCCCCACGAGGGGGAGCTCGAAACCGTTTTCCAGCCGCACCGACGGAATGTCCACACCGTGAGGATATGCCGCGGTCAGTGC
>NZ_BANX01000011.1 GCF_000334455.1 Gordonia soli NBRC 108243 | reverse complement strand
GTCGTCCGCCGCGGCCCGCTGCTGGAGCGCCCCAACGTCCACCGGCACCGCCTGCGGCGCGTCCGGCACCTCGACCGGCACCGCGGGCCGTCGACGAGCCGTCCCGCGCCTCCGTCGACTGACGCGACCTCGCAACCATGCCATTCGTCGGTGAGTTGGTGATCGGCGCTGTCATCCTGCTCGGCTTGCTCGGCATCGTCCTGCCGATCCTGCCCGGCACCCTGCTCGTGGTCATCGCCATCGGGGTGTGGGCATTCGTCGTCGGAGGCACCGCCTGGGCCGTCTTCGGAGTGGCACTCGGCCTGATCGTGATCGCCGAGGTGATCAAGTACGTGGTCGCCGGTCGGCGACTCCGCGGGGACGGCGTCCCCAATCTCACCATCGTGATCGGCGGTCTCGTCGGCATCGTCGGCTTCTTCGTGGTGCCGGTGATCGGTCTGTTCCTGGGATTCGTCCTCGGCGCCTTCGTGGCCGAACTCGCTCGCACCCGAGACGCGAACCGCGCCTGGCGGGGCGGGATCTCGGCCACCAAGGCCGTGGCACTCACCATGCTGATCGAACTGTTGGCCGCCCTCGTCGCGGCCTCGCTGTGGCTCGGGGCCGCCTTCGTCTGGTGATGCGGTTGCGTCGACAGTGCGCTCTGGATCGTCGACCGTGCGCGGCCGGGGTCGGTCGGGGGTCGGATTTTTGGCACGTGAGCGGGCTGCGGTGTGGTTATTGCAGGGTGTGGTCGGCTGGGGTGTCAGGAATCCGGTGAGATGGTTTGGTCGACCGTGCGCTCTGGATCGTCGACCGTGCGCGGCCGGGGTCGGTCGGGGGTCGGATTTTTGTCACGTGAGCGGGCTGCGGTGTGGTTATTGCACGGAGCGGTCGGCTGGGGTGTCAGGAATCCGGTGACCAATCCTTGACCGGAGATGTCGGCCGGCCGGAGCCGTCACTCCTTCCCGAGTCGCAACCGACTCGGCCACCAGACCGGTCGGCCGATGTCGTAGACGAGCGCGGGCACGAGCAGCGTGCGCACCAACAGCGCGTCGAGCAGCACGCCGAAGGCGACGATGAATGCGATCTGTGCGAGGAAGATCAACGGGATCACCGCGAGCGCAGAGAAGGTGGCCGCGAGCACCACGCCCGCCGAGGTGATCACGCCGCCGGTCACCGTGAGACCGCGGAGAACCCCGGTGCGCGTGCCGATCTCGAGTGCCTCCTCGCGCACCCTGGTCATCAGGAAGATGTTGTAGTCGATGCCGAGTGCCACCAGGAACACGAAGGCGAACAACGGGACGACCGGGTCGGCGCCGGGGAAGCCCAGTATGTGATTGAAGACGACCGACGAGACTCCGAGGGTCGCGGCGAACGAGAGGATCACCGTCGCCATCAACAGGATCGGGGCGAGGATCGACCGCAGCAGCAGACACAGGATGACCAGCACCACGAGACTGACCACCGGGATGATCAGGTTGCGGTCGTGGATGGCGGTTGTCTTCGTATCGAGGTCCACTGCGGTCGGCCCACCGACCAGTGCGTCGGCGCCGTCGACCCCGCGCACCGCTCCGCGAAGTCGCTCGATGGTGTCCTCGGCCGCAAGCGAATCGGCCGGATCGGTGAGGGTGGCGCGCAGCGCCACCCGACCGTCGACAGTCTTCGGTGCGCCGTCTGGGCCGGCCACCGGTGTCACCTCGGCGACCCCGTCGACACCCGATGCGGCCTGCTGAACCGGCTGCAGGGCACCGGAGTCGGCGATGATCATCGCGGGCGACCCGTCGCCGGCATCGAAGTGCGCGGCGAGCACGTCCTGACCGCGCTGCGAGTCGACGGTGAGCAAGAAGGTGTCCGACTGTGCGACACCGTCGGCGCGGAACTGGGGGACCAGCAGCGCACACAGCACCAGCAACAGACTGGAGGCGACCCAGAACCGCCGCGGATGGGCGCGGATGCGATCGGCCAGCGAGGCCCAGATGCGATGCCCTTCCTCGACGGTGTGCTCGCGATCGGGGTCCGCCTGTGGGCGGCGAGGCCAGAATGCGCTGCGCCCCAACAGGGTCAACACCGCCGGCAGGAAGGTCATCGAGGCGAGGAAGGAGGCGGCGATGCCGATGGCAGCGACCGGCCCCAGGCCGCGGTTGGAGTTGAGGTCGGACAGCAGCAGACACAGCACACCCGCGATGACCGTTCCGGCCGACGCCGCCACCGGCTCGAGTGTCGCCCGCCAGGCGACACGCATGGCCGAGTACCGGTCGACCGTCGTCGAGAGTTCCTCGCGATAGCGCGACACGAGGAGCAGTGCATAGTCGGTGGCTGCGCCGAACACAAGGATGAACAGGATGCCCTGGCTCTGGCCGTTGAGCGTGATGATGTCGTTCTTGGCCAACAGATAGACCAGGCCGCTGGCCAGGCCGAGTGCGAAGACCGCCGAGATGATCACGACGAACGGCAGGATCGGGCTGCGGTACACCACGATCAGGATCAGGATGACCACCGCACCGGCGACCAGCAGCAGCAAACCGTCGATGCCGCCGAACGCCGACGTGAGATCGGCCGCGCTCCCGGCCGGACCCGTCACGTAGATCGTCAGGCCCTCCGGTGCGTTGTTCGCCAACTGATCACGCAGGACCTCGACGCTGTCGGCGACCTCTCCGGACGAGTCGACCGGCACGACCATCTGCAGGGCCTGGCCGTCGTCGGAGCGGATGGCAGGTGAGGTGGTCTCGCTGATGCCATCGGTGCCGGCGACGCGATCGACCGCTGCGTTGACGAAGGCGGTGTCGGCCGGGGTCACCCCCGAGCTGCGCTCGACCACCACGATCGCCGGGATCTCGCTGCTGTCCACGAAGGCGCCCTCGAGCTGAGACACCTCGGTCGCCTCGGCGGATGCGGGCAGGAACGACGTGTTGTCGTTGGCCTGGACATCGCCGAGTTTGCCCGCGAACGGGCCGCCGACCGAGCCGACCGCCAGCCATCCGATGACCAGCAATGCTGGCAGAATCCACCGCAGACGGCTGACGGGTCGGCGGGTGGTGGAGGTGTCGGACACGATGCCTCGTCTCTCGTCGGGATCCGGCGCGGCGTGATTGTTCGATGCGTCGGCTTCTGGGACCATCTTGTTCAGCAGGCTGAGCAATTGCAAGTCCCGAGGTGGACGAGGAACGAGGATCGGGTGATGGACGACGGTATCGAGGGATGGCCGACCGGCCGCCTGCTGTCGACTGCGGCCCGGCTCGTCGAGCATGCATGGGAGCGGGTGCTGCGCGAATACGACCTGTCCAGCGCCGGACTCGTCGTCCTGCATGTGCTGTCGACCGGTCCGGCGTCGCAGCGTCAGATCGCGCAGGCGGCACGGGTGACCGATCAGACCGCGAGCCGGACGATCGAGCGGCTCGAACGCGTCGGCTACGTCACCCGGCAGACCGACCCCGCCGACGAACGTCGTAAACACGTGGCCGGCACGGCCGCCGGGCTCGACGTCTACCGGACTCTCCTCGAACGGGAACGCACCGACCCGACGCTGGTCGCCGCGCTCGGGGATTCCGAGCCTGCCCTGCGGGAACTGCTACTCGAGCTGCTCCGTGCGCGTCGGAGTGAATCGTGAACGCAGACAGCAGTAGTGGTGTGAGTCGGATCCAACTCGAGCGGCGTGTCCTCGCCCGATCGTTGCTCGTCGTCGCGGGATTCGTCGACGCCGTCGCCTTTCTGTACCTCGGTGGCACCTTTGTCTCGTTCATGTCCGGCAACACCACCGTGCTGGGCTCGTCACCGAGCACCCGGCAGTGGTCGGAGGCGGCCGAGTGCGGAGGCATCATCGCGCTGTTCTTCGTCGGCGTCGTAGCCGGATCGGTGTGCAACCGACTGTCGTGGGGCACACGGTGGCGCCTCACCGCGATCGTCACCGCGGGGATGGGACTCGTACTCCTGTTGGCGCTCACCGTGTCCGGACTGTCGGCGATGCTGGTGACCGCGGTGGTGACCGGCATGATCAACGCGACCTTCGAGAACGACCGGTCGGTGCGCGGCGGACTCACCTACGTGACCGGCACCCTGGTCACCGCGGGCCGCGAACTCGCCGACATCCTCGCCCCGAGTACCCGACACTCGGCCGACCGCCGTGCCTGGCTGATCAGCCTGTCGTCGTGGGCGCTGCTGGCGGTCGGTGCGGTTGCAGGGGGCTTCGCCTACCAGTGGATCCGGTTGCCCGCCCTGTGGTTCCCGTTCGGGCTCCTGCTCGTCGTGCTGGTCCTCGGTGCCGTCCTGCGGCCATCGGCCACTCCCGGGCGCGCCGGGACGCCCACGCCGACCACGGGTCAGTGAGCGGCGTCCGGGATCTCCTCGGGCAGACGGAGATCGCCGCGTGAGCCGACCGGCACGATCAGCGGATGGCCGAACAGCGGGTCCGGGATGATGTGGGACCGTAGGCCGAAGGCCTGCTCGAGGAGTTCGACGTCGATGACCGACTCGGGCGAACCGTGCCGCACGATCGCGCCGTCGCGCATCACGAACAGCGAATCGCTGTAGCGGGTCGCGAGATTCAGGTCGTGCAAGACCATGACGATCGTCTTGCCGTGCTCGGACTTGAGTTCGTGGACGAGGTCGAGCACCTCCACGGAATGCGCGAGGTCGAGGTACGTCGTCGGCTCGTCCAGCAGCAACAGGTCGGTCTCCTGCGCGAGCGTCAGCGCAATCCAGACGCGTTGTCGCTGACCGCCCGACAACGCGTCGACCGGCCGCTCGGCGAGTTCTGCGGTACCGGTCAGCTCGAGCGCCCGCTCGACGGCCGCCTCGTCCTCCGACGAGGCCTGCTGATACCAGCGCTGGTGCGGGTGACGACCGCGCGAGACCAGGTCGGCGACGGTCAGCCCCTCGGGTGCGACCGGGTTCTGCGGCAGCAGACCCAGGGTCCGGGCGACCGTCTTCGGTCGGATGGTCGCGATGTCCTGGTCGTCGAGGAACACGGTGCCCGCCTTGGCCGGCAGGAGCCGGGCCAGACAGCGCAGCAGGGTCGACTTGCCGCAGCCGTTGGGGCCGATGATCGTGGTGATCTGCGCATCGGGGATGGCGATGTCGAGGTCGTCGATGATGATCCGGTCGTCGTATCCGACGACCAGTCCTTCGGCGCGGAGTCGACTCATACGGTCGCCTTTCTGGACATGCTGATCATCAGGTAGATCAGGAACGGGCCGCCGATCGCCGCGGTGACGATGCCGACGGGGAGTCCGCCGGGGAGCAGCGTGCGGCACAACAGGTCTCCGGCGAGCACCAGGATGGCGCCGCACAGACCGGATGCGAGCGGGGTGGGCACCGACGAGTGGACGACGCGCATGGCGATCTGCGGAGCGAGCAGTCCGACGAACGCGATGGGACCGGCCGCCGACACACACAGCGCGGCGACGACGACGGCCACCAGCAAGATGACCGCCGTGATCCGGCCGGTCGGGACGCCGAGGCCCTTCGCGATGTCGGCGCCCAGGCTCATCGTGCTGATCTGACGCGACGTGAGCACGACGATGGCGACGCCGACCGCGATGGCGACGGCTGCGGGCCAGACATTGGACCAGCCGGCGTCGGCGACGGAGCCCACCAGCCAGGTCTGCGCCCGGCCGACGTCGTAGATGTTGGCGCGGGTCAGCAGATAGCTCGTCAACGCCTGCAGCATCCACGTCAGCCCCACACCGATCAGCACCAGGCGGAACGGGTCGATGCTGATGCCGCCGCCGCGCTTCCATGCGAGCAGGTACATCGCGATGGCGGTGGCGAGTCCACCGACGAGGGCCGCGCCCGGGACGCCGATGCTCGCGAACCACGCACCCCAGGAGCCGGCGAAGGCGATCGCGGCCACGGCCGCGGCACTTGCGCCCGCGGTGATACCGAGGATGTCCGGGGTGGCCAGCGGGTTGCGGGCGATCAGCTGAGTCAGCGAGCCGGCCATCCCGAGGCCGAAGCCGACCAGTGCCGAGACCAGCGCGCGGGGGAGCGCAACATCGAAGACCACCACGTTCTCGATGCGCGTACCACCGCCGAGCAGGATGCGGGCCACGTCGATCGGCGAGAGCGGGTACTCGCTGACACCGACGCTGAACAGGAACAGGATCAGGGCCACGACGATGCCGATGCCGACGACGATGAGTTGTCGGGGACGGATGATCCACGAAGCCCGGCCGAACCGGAAGACGGGACGCCGCCCGCGGATGGGGGTCGCGGTCGGATCGGAGAGAACAGTGCTCATACGCTCGCCAACCTCCGCCGACGGACCATCACGATCAGGAACGGTGCGCATACCAGCGCGAGTACCACGCCGACCTGCAGTTCACCCGGACGGGCCACGACGCGGCCGATCACGTCGCACACCAACAGCAGGATGGCGCCCAGCACAGCCGAATACGGGATGATCCAGCGGTAGTCGGGACCGACGAACGCCCGCGAGATGTGGGGCACCACCAGACCGAGGAAGACGATCGGGCCGCAGGCCGCGGTGGCCGCGCCGATCAGCAGGGTGATCGCCAGGACGCCGACGATCCGGATGACCACGACCCGGGAGCCGAGGGCCTTGGTCATGTCGTCGCCCAGGCTCAGGACGTTGAGGAAGAATCCGCTCGCGAGGGCCAGGACGAGGCCGATGCAGATGAACGGCAGGCTCGACCAGAAGATGTCGGGACTGCGGCCCGAGGTCGCCCCGACATTCCAGAACCGCCAGGTCTCGAGCGAGTCGGTGTCGGTCAGCACGATCGCCGACGTGAAGGCCAGGAGCAGGGCGGAGAGTCCGGTACCTGCGAGGACCAGGGTCAGAGGGCTGGTGCCGCTCAGCGCCGAGAGTCCGAACACCGCGCTCGCGGCGACCACCGCCCCGAGTAGCCCGAAGAACATGTAGGCGATCGGGCTCTGGATGCCGAGGAGGTACACACCGGCCACGACCGCGAGGGCGGCACCGGCGTTGACGCCGAGCATGCCGGGGTCGGCGAGTGGGTTGCGGGTGTGGCCCTGGGTCAGGGCTCCGGCGGCACCGATGGCCAGACCGACGACGAGTCCGAGTCCGGTCCGCGGGATTCGCAGGTCCCAGACGATGCCGTGGGCGTCGGTGCCCTCGGTGGAACTGTCGAACAGCGCCTGCCACACCTCGGTGACCCCGAGCGACCGGGTGCCGATGGCGACAGAGGCCACGATGGCGGCCAGGAGCACTGCGATGAGCAGCACCAACACGGTGAAACGACGCACAAAGGTAAACCTTACCAACCACGGAAGGTGCGAACGGAAGCCGTCGTCGGACATGGAGTTTGCGTAACGAAAGATCGGCATCGTACGTGTCGATCACGGCGAGGGGGTAACGATTCGATCTGGGCTGCGCGATAGTCCAACCAGTCACACAGTCAACACCGGATCGGAATCGAGGAAGGTCGACATGTCAATGTCTCTCACGCGTGCTTCCCTCACGCGCGCCGCCGCAGCAGTGCTGGCGACGGTCGGGATCGGTGCCGGGATGCTCGGGGCCACGGCCCCGGCCCAGGCGGCCACGCCAGGCAATCTCCAGCTTCTCGGCGGCGTGGAATGTCACTTCGGTCAGTGGGGCCAGCCCTGGAACCAGGCCTGGTACATGGAGCGATGGATGACCGTGCGCAACACCGGCGGCAGCAGCCTGCACAACGTCACGCTGCAGGAGATCAACGGGCCGACCAAGTTCATCAAGGAGCTCAAGCCCGGACAGTCGATGTCCAAGTGGAACGGCACCCGGTGGGTCCGTCCGATCGAGACGCGCTGGTTCGGCTGCTTCCCGAGCTCCATCAGCGGCTACACCATCGCAACCGAGGCGGAGAACGTCTTCGACAACTTCGGCTACTGGCGCAACGACATCCGTCGTCAGGGCTGAGACGCAGTAACGAGTTCACACACGAGAAGCGGCGACCGGTGATCCCGGTCGCCGCTTCTCGTGTCTGCTGTGGTGTGTAGGGAGTCAGTCGGTGCCGCTGACCTTGTGCGGCTCGGATGCGGCGAGCATGTCCTCGCGCTCGACGACCTTCACGCGCTCACGGCCCTCGGCGGCGCCCAGGGCGCGCTCGTGCTCGTCGAGTCGGTACCAGCCGTCCCACGTCGTGAACGGGATGCCCTTGCCCTCGAGCAGCGCGATGACCGCGTCCTCGGTCGGCGCCGACGGCTCGTTCAGGGTGCCGTTGGTCATGTCCTCGATGATGCAGTCGACCGTCTCGTTGGCATCGCCCTTGGTGTGGCCGATGAGACCGACCGGACCGCGCTTGACCCACCCCGTCGTGTAGATGCCGGTGAGGTGACGGCCCTGGTCGAAGACCCGGCCGGCCTCGTTCGGGATGACCCCGGCCTGGGTGTCGAACGGGATCTGCGGCAGGTTGTCCGACAGGTAACCGACAGCCCGGTAGACGGCGCCGAGCTCCCAGTCGGTGGTCTTGCCGGTCGGCTTCACGTTGCCGGTGCCGTCGAGTTCGGTGCGCTCGGTGCGCAGGCCGACGACCTTGCCGTCCTCGCCGAGGATCTCGATGGGGTTCTCGAAGAAGTGCAGGAACAGCTTGTGGATCGCACCCTGCTTGGGATCGCGGATCGCGTAGTTCTCGATGATCGTCGCGACCTGGTCGGTGATCTTGCTGCTGCGACGGGCGACGGCCGAACCCTCGTCGTACTCGATGTCCTCGGGTGCCACGACGACCTCGATGGTCGGGGAGTGGTCGAGTTCCTTGAGTTCGAGCGGGGTGAACTTGGCCTGCGCCGGGCCGCGACGTCCGAAGACGTGCACCTCGACGGCCTTGTTGGCCTTGAGTCCCTCGTAGACGTTGGCCGGGATCTCGGTCGGCAGCAGTTCGTCGCCGGTCTTGGCGAGCACGCGCGCGACGTCGAGGGCCACGTTGCCGACGCCGATGACGGCGACCTTCTCGGCCTCCAGCGGCCAGGTGCGCGGGAAGTCGGGGTGGCCGTCGTACCAGGCCACGAACTGTCCGGCACCGTAGCTGCCCTCGAGCTCGACACCCGGGATGTCGAGTGCGCGGTCGTCGGTGGCGCCGGTCGAGAAGATCACCGCGTCGTAGTGGTCGCGCAGTTCCTCGAGCGTGATGTCGGTGCCGTAGTCGATGTTGCCCAGGAGTCGGACCTGTGGCTTGTCGAGCACCTTGTGGAGGGCGGTGATGATGCCCTTGATGCGGGGGTGGTCAGGGGCGACGCCGTAGCGGATGAGTCCGAACGGTGCGGGCATCCGCTCGTAGAGGTCGATGCTGACGCCACGGTCCTTGGCGGTGTCGGACTTCATCAACGCGTCCGCGGCGTAGATCCCAGCAGGACCCGCGCCGACGATCGCTACCCGCAACGGGCGGCTGTAGTCGCTCATGGAGTGGTGCTACCTCGACTCGTAGACGTCGCGCGCGAAAGCCTGCGGGCTCCCGGCGAAGAGAGCCCGCAGGCACGCGCCTGATCCCCTCTACGGTAGGCGCTGGGCGGGCAGCGCCAAAATCCCGTGTGAGGGTTACCTCACTTGAAGGGTGTGCAGGTCACTTGATCGCGTCGGCGATCGGACCCACTGCTCGGCTGCCGACCCAGGGGATCGTCAGCACTGTGGGCACCGACATCGCGCTGCCCACTTCCTGATCGAGGTAGACCACGCGACCCTCACGTGCGGCGGCGGTCCGCTGGAAGGCCGGGTCGGCGCGTAGCTTGTCGTTGGAGCCGGCCCAGTCGACCGCGACCACGACGTCGGCGCTGTCGAGTCGGTTCAGGCTCTCCGCCGCCAGCTCGCCGTAGAAGCCGTTGGTGATGGCCGACCGCAGTTGCTCGGGGAATTTCAGCCCGTAGCCGGTCAGGGTCTGGCCGCGGCCGTCGCCCTCGCTGTAGATCGAGACGCCGCCGTTGGGGGCCCCGGTGACCACGACGCCGGTCTTGCCGGCGAACTGCGGATGCTGATTCTGCACGTCGGTGAGGTACTTCTTGGTCTCGGCGACCTTCGCCTCGGCCGCCTTCGGCAGGCCGACGGCCTTGCCGATCTCGGTGACCTGGACGTCCCAGGGCGTCTCCCAGGCGGTCGCGCCGGTGGGCCGCAGGATGGTCGGCGTGGTCTTGGCGAGCGTGTCGTACTGCTCGCGCGTCGGCACCGCGCCGACCGCGGTGATGAGGTCCGGGTTGGTCGACAACGCCTTGGCGATCTGCCCACCGAACTCCGACGACGTGTTCGGGAGGACCGTCGGGCTGGTGTCACCGATCAGGTCGGCGTTCCACGGCGAACTCGTGGCGTCCGGATCCGCGAACGTCGCGATCGTCACCGGCTTGACCCCGAGTGCCAGCAGGTTGTCGGCGTCACCCACGCCCATCGCCGCGACCCGCTTGCGCTGGCTGTCGATGGTCGTCTTGCCGAACACGTGGTCGATGGTGACCGGGTACGCGCCGGCCTCCGCGGTGGGCACACTCGCACTGTCGGAATCCGATCCGGATTCGTCGGGTGCCGAGCAGGCGGTGATGGTGAGCGCGGCCACCGCGGCGGTGGCGGCGCCCAGGGTGCGCCATCGTTGGGGTCTCATGGACCAACCTCTCCGTTGAGTTTGGTGTGGTTAGGCTCAACTTACACGCCGACGGTCGCCGTCCGCCTCCGATCGCACCCCCGATAGACTCTGCCGACATGCCGACCGACCGTTCCGATCGAGCCGTGAGCCCGGGAGATGCCGGGGGGCCGGATGATCCGGGCACCCCGCGCGGATTCCGGGCCGTATGGCCGTTCGTGGTGGCGCTCGTGGTCGTGGTGATCGCGGTCGGCGCCATCGTGATCTCGTATCTGGTCCGACCGGTCGACGACCGTCTCACCGAGAGTGCCCAGGTGCAGCACGCGATAAACGATGCCTACACCGCCCGCAACGAGTTGAACTACGGCGACTACCGCGAGGCCACCTGCGCAGCCGACCACGATCGCGCAGCATTCCCCACCGAGCAGGCGTTCGTCGACGACAACCTGCGGTCGCGGGAGGCCAACGGTCACATCGTCATCCCGGAGATCGATCAGATCACCGTGACGGGTGATCGTGGGTCTGCGCAGGTACATTGGCATTTCGATGATCACCCGGACGACAAGAAGTCCGAGCGGGTGGTCGTGGTGAGAGAGAACGGCGACTGGAAGGTGTGCACGTCGTGAGCTACGCGGGAGATCTGACGCCACAGCAGGCCTGGGAGGCCTTGGAGACCAATCCGGCAGCTGTCCTCGTCGACTGTCGTACTCGCGCGGAATGGAACTTCGTCGGGGTCCCCGACCTCGAGATCCTCGGCAAGCGCACCGTCTTCGTGGAGTGGTCGACGTTTCCGGAAGGTCGGCGCAACGAGCAGTTCGTCGACCAGCTGCGTGAGGCCGGCGTGACCGACACCGACGAGGTCATCTTCCTGTGCCGTTCGGGTAACCGCTCGATCGGCGCTGCGGAGGCCGCGACCGGCGCGGGGGTCGCGAAGGCCTACAACGTGCTCGACGGATTCGAGGGTAACCTCGACGAGAACGACCACCGCGGCGGCACCGGGTGGAAGGCGCTGAACCTGCCCTGGCGTCAGTCGTGAGCGACGGTCTGCCCGAAGGGCTGTCGCCCGAGACGCTCTCCGTTCGCGGCGGTCTGGCGCGGTCGGGATTCCACGAGACCGCCGAGGGGCTGTACCTGACGAGTGGTTACGTGTACGACTCGGCGGAGGCGGCCGAGCGTGCTTTCACCGGTGAGGACGAACGCTTCGTCTACTCGCGGTACGGCAACCCGACCGTGGAGATGTTCCAGGAGCGCCTGCGGCTGATCGACGGCGCCGAGGCCTGTTTCGCCACCGCCAGCGGGATGGCTGCGGTGTTCGTGTCGCTCGGCGCTCTGCTGAAGGCAGGCGACCGGTTGGTCGCCGCGCGCAGCCTGTTCGGCTCGTGCTTCGTGGTCTGCAACGAGATCCTGCCGCGGTGGGGGATCGAGACGGAGTTCGTCGACGGTGAGGACCTGGAGCAGTGGGAGCGTGCGCTCTCGCGACCGACCGACGCCGTGTTCTTCGAGACCCCGTCGAACCCCATGCAGTCGTTGGTCGACGTCGAGCGGGTGTCGGAACTGGCGCATGCGGCTGGTGCAAAGGTGGTGCTGGACAACGTGTTCGCCACCCCGCTGCTGCAGCGTGGGTTCGACCTCGGCGCCGATGTCATCGTCTACTCGGGTACCAAGCACATCGACGGCCAGGGGCGCGTGATGGGTGGCGCCGTGCTCGGTGACAAGGAGTACATCGACGGTCCGGTGCAGAAGCTGATGCGACACACAGGACCTGCGTTGAGTCCGTTCAACGCCTGGACCCTGGTGAAGGGTCTGGAGACCCTCAAGCTGCGGGTGGATGCGTCGGTGGCGTCCGCACTGCGGATCGCCGAGTTCCTCGAGGCCGACCCGCGGGTCCGGTGGGTCAAGTACCCCTTCCTCACATCGCATCCGCAGTACGAACTCGCGAAGCGACAGATGTCCGGCGGCGGCACGGTGGTGACCTTCGAACTCAACGACCGCGCCGGCGTCGACGGCAAGGAGCGGGCGTTCGAGGTGCTCAACGGCCTTCGGGTGATCGACATCTCGAACAACCTCGGTGACTCGAAGTCGCTGATCACCCACCCGGCGACCACGACGCACCGCGCCATGGGGCCGGAGGGTCGCGCCGCCATCGGGTTGAGCGATTCCGTCGTCCGACTGTCGGTGGGGCTCGAGGGCATCGACGACCTGCTGGCCGACCTCGACCGCGCGCTGGGCTGAGATGATCAGGCGTGGCCGATCGCCCGCAGCGTCGGAGCTGATGCTCAGACGTCGGTGATGCCGAGCGCGCTGCGAACGGTGCGGAGTTTCGCCGTGGTCTCTGCCAGTTCGGCGTCCGGATCAGAAGCCGCGACCAGGCCGCCGCCGGCCCACATCCGCAACTGCTCGCGATCCGCGGCGACCTCGACGCATCGGATGGCCACCATCCACTCGCCGTCGCCGTTCGCGTCGCACCATCCGACGGCACCCGCGTAGAACCGGCGCGGCTCCTCCGTCTCCGCGATGATGTCGACCGCGGCGTCGCGTGGCGTACCGCCCACCGCAGGGGTCGGGCCGAGGTCGAGAGCGAGGTCGAGGACGGTGGTCGCCTCGTCGCGGACGGTCGCCCGAATCGGTGTCGCGAGGTGCCACAGTTCGCCGGTCGCGGTGAGTTGCGGCTCGGTCGGCGCCTCGACGTCGGTGCACCAGCGCGCCAGTCGATCTCGTAGATGATCGACCACGTGAGCGTGCTCGACGCGGTCCTTCGTCGACGCGGTGAGCGCAGCCGCGGCGGCGTCGTCGGATGCCGAATCCGCGCCCCGGGCGGCTGTCCCGGCGTACGGATGACAGGTGACCTCGCGACCTCGCTTGCGTACCAACAGTTCCGGGCTGGCGCCCAGTAGCCAGCGACTGCCGTCGCGGTCCAGGTCGACGGCGAAGGCATTGTGTTCGGGATTGCCTCCTGCGAGAGCGCCGAGCAGTTCGCCGATCTCGACCCGCGGGGTGACCCTGACGTCGACCGATCGTGCCAGCACGACCTTCTCGGCATCGCCGCGCCGGATCCGCTCGACCACCTCGGCCACCCGACGTCGGTGCTCGTCGGGTGACGGATGGGTCGACTCGGTGACGATCCCGTGCGGGGTCGGGGTGATGCCGGGCAGCGGTGTGTCGGTGACGGCGACGGACTCCGGCGCGATGAGCGTCGGCGCATCGGCGGTGTCGAAGGGGAGGGCGCCCACCACGGCCGAGGCCGAACCGTCGGCGAGTGCGGCCTGCGCCGCGCCGACATCGGAGAAACCCGCGGCGACCCCACGCGCCACGACGGTCCCGTGCGGTCGCGACAGCACGAACACGGTGTCGGGATCGAGTTCGGCGTGGACGTCGGGATCTGCGTCGGCGACGGGGTGACGGTCGGGATCGGTGGGAACCGGGGGCACTCCGTCCACGCTACTGCGGTCCGTCGCAGAAGTAGTTGCGCCCACCCTGAGTGGAAATTGACTTCGGCGAAGCGCCTGGGCGAACCTGGGATCGGGTCATGAGTGCCAGTGACAAGCCCCGGCTCGCTGGTCGGCAACCCTCCTCCACGGTGGGGTGCTCCGGGTGACGACCCGGCCGTGTCCGCCCGGACACGGCAAGCGTGGATCCTCGAGGAGTATTCGTCATGACCGCTGTCGTCGACACGACACCACCACATCCCACGACCATCCGGTCGACCTCCCCTGGCCGCACGTCGGTCGCCGATCGCCTCGCCGCTGTCGAGGTCGGGGCACTCGCCGACGTCGTCGGCGCCGACCAGACCGTGACCGTCGCGGACGGTTCCGAGGTCGGGTACGTCAACCTGGACTACGCGGCCAGCGCGCCGGCTCTGCAGTACGTCGCAGACCAGATCGCAGACGCACTGGGCCAGTACGCGAGCGTGCACCGCGGCGCGGGTGCGCTGTCGCAGATCACCACCGCCCGCTACGAGAGCGCTCGCGAGACCGTGCGGGCCTTCGTCCGCGGGCGCGCCGACGACTCGGTCGTCTTCACCCGCAACACCACCGATGCGATCAACCTCGCCGCACACATCACGCCGGGGGAGGTGGTGGTCCTCGACATCGAGCATCACGCCAACCTGGTGACCTGGTGCGCACCGCGCGACGGCGTCGCCAGGGCCCGCGTGGTCGCAGCCGCACCGACGTTCGCCGAGACCTTCGATGCGCTCGAGGCCGAGTTGTCGGCGGCGCCTGCGGCCCTGCTCGCGGTCACCGCGGCATCGAACGTGACCGGCGAGGTGCTGCCGATCGGACGGCTGGCATCGCTGGCCCACCGACACGGCGCCCGCATCCTGGTCGACGGGGCGCAGTTGGTCCCGCATCGTGCTCTCTCGATCGTCGGCAGCGGTGTCGACTACCTGGTCTTCTCCGGCCACAAGCTGTACGCGCCATTCGGCGCGGGAGTGTTGGTCGGCCGTTCCGACTGGCTGGACGCGGCGACGCCGTACCTTGCCGGCGGCGGCGCGACCGCTGCGGTCACGCTCACCGACGACGGCTCGTCGGTGGACTGGTACGAGGGTCCGGCGCGGCACGAGGCCGGCAGCCCGAACGTGCTCGGCGTGCTGGCCATCGCCGCGGCCTGCGATGCCATCGCCGAGTTCGGTTACGAGGAGATCGGCTGGCACGAGGAAGCGCTCCGTGCCCGACTCGTACGCGGTCTCGACGGCATCGACGGGGTGCGGCGACTGGACATCTTCGGCGACGTCCGCGACCGGGTGGGGATCGTGACCTTCGTGGTCGAGAGCTGTCGTCCGCGAGACGTGGCCGAGTATCTCAACGATCAGCACGGGATCGGGGTGCGGGACGGGAAGTTCTGCGCGCATCCGCTGTTGACCACGTTGGGACATCCAGAGGGAGCCGTCCGGGCGAGTTTCGGACTGGGGACCTCGACGGCCGACATCGATCGACTCATCGACGCCTTGACCGGACTCCGTACGAAAGCAGGTAAGTCATGACCGCGAGTGTTACCCCTGTCGCCACCCGTCCGGTCGTCGCCCATACGGCGATCGCACCCCAGGCGACCATCAGCATCGGCCGTCCCGGATTGCAGGTCGCTCTGACCGGCGACGCCGACGCCGCGTTCCCGATCGTGGTGCGCCAGTCGAATCTCCGTGATGCGCAACGCAAGCGGTGGGTGCTCCGCGCGGGCAACCACGACCCGGTGAACTTCGTGGTGGCCCTCGAGATCGAGGCGGCCATCGCCCCGCATCCGGCTTCGGCGCGTGCGTCCGCCCGACCCGTCGAGGCGGGGGAGGCCGAGACGGTGCGGTACGTGGGCACCCCGGAGGGGCTGGTCACCCTGATCAAGGACATCTACGCCGCCGAGGTCGCCGATGCCGTGATCATCACCCCGCTGGACGGGTCGGCGACCGCCGCCCGCGTCCGCGAGGAGGTCCTCCCGCTGCTCCGCGACCAGCGGCGTCGGGTGGCCTGAGCGCGTCACTCTTTCAGCGACAGACGACTGAGATCTACCCCGTGGCGGGTCGCCGAGGGAACATTCCCCTCGGTACCCGCTGAGGGGGACGATCTCAGTCGTTTTGTTTATGTCCGACTTGTCATCGTCCGATCCCGCGCGCATACTTGCGCAGTCCAACTAGATGTAGACCGCAACTAGTTGTAAAGAGAACGTAAAGACCGGCGCTGCATGGCCGGTGGCGAAGCGGGAGAGGTGGCCGATGATCGAACACACGGCGATCGACGAGCTGTTCGACTCGCTCAACCGCTTCATGCGCCTGCGCGACCGCGCGGCGCACACCACGTTCCGGTCCGCCGACGGCGAGGTCGAGATCGAGATCGCCGCCTTCAAGGGCCTGTTCCACCTGGCGCGGCAGCCCATGCGGTCGCGCGCCCTCGCGGACTGCCTCAACGCCGACCCCTCGACCGTGAGCCGACACGTCGCGCAACTCGTCGACCTCGGTCTGCTCCGCCGCGAAGCCGACCCCGATGACGGTCGCGCGACCCTGCTGGTGATCACCGACGCCGGCCGCGAGCGCGTCGAATCGATGCGTCGGGTCCGCCGGGCCGCGCTCGACGAGGCGATGGCCGACTGGACCGATCACGAGGTCCACACCCTGGTGACGCTGTTCAGCCGCTTCGTGGACGCGGCCGAGACGGCGATGCCCCTCAAACCACCGGTTCTGTCCGGCGCCGACAGCCCGCGCGCCGACGATCTCGTGAAAGGACGATGATGACCGACTCCACCGCAGCCGGCGCCTCCGCGCCACCGGACGACATCGCGGGGGCAGGCCTGACACACCGTCAGATCCTGACCATCCTCGGTGGCCTGATGATCGGCATGTTCCTGGCCGCACTCGACCAGACGATCGTGTCGACCGCCATCCGCACCATCGCCGACGACCTGCAGGGCTACGACCTGCAGGCCTGGGTGACCACCGCCTACCTCGTCACCTCGACCATCGTGACGCCGTTGTACGGCAAGCTCTCCGACATCTACGGTCGCAAACCGTTCTTCCTGCTGGCGATCACCATCTTCGTCATCGGCTCACTGCTGTGCAGTATGGCGACATCGATGTACGAGCTTGCCGCCTTCCGAGCGCTGCAGGGACTCGGCGCCGGCGGTCTGTTCACGTTGGCGCTCACCACGATCGGCGACATCGTGCCGCCTCGCGAGCGCGCCAAGTACCAGGGCTACTTCCTGGCCGTGTTCGGCACGTCCAGCGTGCTCGGTCCGGTTCTCGGCGGCCTGTTCGCCGGCCAGGCCTCGATCCTGTTCATCTCCGGGTGGCGCTGGGTGTTCCTCGTCAACGTGCCGATCGGCATCATCGCGCTCGCGGTGGTCTACCGGGTCCTCAACTACGACCAGAACAAGGGCACCGGCCAGCGCACCGATTATTGGGGCGCAGCGGCTCTCGCCGTCACGGTCGCGCCGCTGCTGATCGTCGCGGAGCAGGGACGCGAGTGGGGCTGGACCTCCGGGCTCTCGTTGCTCTGCTACGCGATCGGTGTGGTCGGCCTCGGGGTGTTCGTCGCCATCGAACACCGGATGGGCGACGATGCCCTGATCCCGTTGCGGGTCTTCAAGAATCGAGTGTTCAGTCAGGGCATCGTGGTCTCGGTGGTCGTCGGTGCGGTGATGTTCGGCGGGATCTCGATGTTGCCGCAGTACTACCAGGTGCTGCGCGGTTCGAGTCCGATGATCGCCGGGCTGCAGATGCTGCCGATGGTGCTGGGACTCATGGCCGGTTCGGTCGTCTCGGGTCAGATGATCTCGCGCACAGGCCGATACAAGGTCTTCACCATCCTCGGATCGGTGCTGATCGCGGTGGGTACGTTCCTGCTGCACACGGTCGGCACCGACACCCACGTCTACGTGGTGATGCTGTACGCGTTGCTGCTCGGTTTCGGTCTGGGCAACCTGATGCAGCCGATCACCCTCGCGATGCAGAACATCCTGCCGCCCAAGGACATGGGCCTCTCGACGGGCACCGCGACCTTCTTCCGGCAGATCGGTGGAACGCTCGGCGTGGCGGTGTTCTTCTCCCTGCTGTTCTCGCTGATGGGGCCGAACATCAAGGACGAGATGGTCTCCGCCGCATCGAAGCCCGAGTACCGCACCGCGGTCGTCGAGGCATCGCAGAGTTCCGACCCGCAGGTCAGTGCCTTCGGTAAGTCGCTGGTGGAGGCGACGGCACATCCCGAGCGCGGGGGTGCGTCCTCGTCGAGCAGCGTCATGAGTGACACCTCGGTCATCGAGAAGTTGCCGGATGCGCTGTCGGCCCCGATCAAGGAGGGGTTCGCGAACTCGATGGACCGCGTGTTCCTGACGGTCTCGATCCTCTCGCTGATCGCGATCGTCGGCACCGTCACCTGGCGCGAACTGCCACTACGTCAGGGCAAGCCGATCGGCAACCCGGAGGCGACCGTCGACGCCTGAGCCGACGGCCCTCCACAGCATCGACGCCCCGTCCCTGCAGAGGGACGGGGCGTCGACGTATGTCGGTGGGGGGTCAGCCGCGCGACGGCTCGTTGGCGTGCTCGGGCTGCTGTGCAAGGCGGTCGATGGCCTCCTGGGCGACCTTGAACGCCTGCTCGGTACCGACCCAGCCGCCCGGCTGGACCGACTTGCCCGGCTCGAGGTCCTTGTAGTGCTCGAAGAAGTGCGCGATGGCCTTCAACTCGAACTCGGGGACGTCGTCCACGTCCTGGATGTGATCCCAGCGCGGGTCGCCGGCCGGGACGCCGAGCAGCTTGTCGTCACCGCCGGCCTCGTCGGTCATCGTGTACATGCCGACGATGCGGGTGCGGACGATGACGCCCGGGTACACCGACTCCGGCAGGAGCACGAGCGCGTCCAGCGGATCCCCGTCTTCGCCGAGGGTGCCGTCGATGTAGCCGTAGTCGGCGGGGTAGCCGAACGCGGTGTAGAGGTAGCGATCCAGGTAGACCTTGCCGGTCTCGTGGTCGACCTCGTACTTGTTGCGTGCGCCCTTGGGGATCTCGATGGTCACGTCGAATTCCACGGGTTCCTCCTGGGAGATGTCGGTACGTACTGCGGTGCTCGTGATGCGGCACCGACCTTGCATCGGCGCCGCGGATCGCCTCAACGATACTGTCAGGGGGACAACCCCTAAGACACTGACCCGGAGGTCCTGTGGGCGCCACGCGCAGATCTGGCCGCCGGCCGACCCGTCGACTGATCCTGTGGACGCTCGTGTCGGTCCTGACGGTGGCCGTCGTGGCGGTCGCCGCGGTGGTCGTGGCGCTCCGCCTCGACAAGTCCGACGAGTTGCCGCCGGGAATCCCGGAGCGGCCGGCGGCCATCAGCTACTCGCCGGAGATCGCGCCGGTCGTCGGCAATGCCCCGACCCCGACTGCGGCCGGTGTGCGCCGCGCCATCGCGGCATCGGTGCGCAATCCGGCGTTGGGTCAGCTCAGCGGCCAGGTGTCCGATTCGCTGACCGGCCAGATCCTGTGGTCCGACGACGCATCGACCCCCCGGACCCCGGCATCCAACGACAAGATTCTCACCGCGTCGGCGGCTCTGCTCGCACTGCCGCACGACAAACGCCTGACGACCACGGTCGCCGAGGGCGCCGACGGTCAGATCATCATCAGGGGAGCGGGTGACCCCACGTTGTCGGCGCAACCGGCCGGCACCGAGACGTTCTACACCGATCCGGCGCGGATCTCCGACCTCGTCGACCAGATCCGGCGCTCGGGCGTCCCGGTGCGATCGGTGGCCGTCGACACGAGCGCCTTCCCCGGACCATCGATGGACCGCACCTGGGATCGTCGGGACATCGCCGGCGGCGACATCGCACCGATCGACTCCCTGATGGTCGACGGCGCGCGACTCGAACCGCTCGACGAGTACTCGCCGCGGACCGACGAACCGGCGCTGGCCGCCGGCCGGGCGCTCGCGACCGCGCTCGGCGTCGACACCGCGGTCACCGAGGAACGCACTCCCGCCGGCGCGCGACAGATCGCGAGTGTCGAGTCGGCGCCGTTGGTGACGCGCGTGAACGACATGATGCGGTTCAGCGACAACGTGCTGGCCGAGACGCTGTCGGTGGAGTTGTCCATCGCACGCGGAGGTCCGGCCACCCTGGCCGGTGGCGTCGATGCGATTCAGCAGACCCTGCGCACCGCGGGAGTGGACCTCACCGGCGTCACCATGCGTGACGCATCGGGCATCTCGTATGCCAACAAGGTGCCCGCCGGTGTCCTCGACAAACTGATGGCCGGTGTCAGCGGACCGTCGCAACCCAAGTTGCGGCCGATGCTCGACGGGCTGCCGATCGCGGGTGGCACCGGCACACTCGCCGACCGTTTCGATCCGAAGACCAATCCGGGGGCCGGCTGGGTCCGCGCCAAGACGGGAACCCTCACCGGGGTGAGTTCGTTGACCGGGATAGTCCAGACCATCGACGGTCGGGTGCTGTCCTTCGCCCTGATGTCCGGCGGCACCTCGCCCGCGGATGCCCGTACCGCCCTGGATGCGGTCGCGGGCGAACTCAGGGAGTGCGGATGTCGATGAGCCATCAGCCTGCAACCGACCAGTCTGCAATCGACGAGACTGCAACCGACGAGACTGCAAACGACGGGGCCGCAACCGACGAGGCTGCAACCGACGAAGCCAGGGCCGACCAGGAACTCATCGGCGCGCGCATCGACTGGTCGCTGGCGGCGACCACCGGCAAGCGCCTCAGCCGACCCGGGCCGCTGACCACCGCCTACACCCTGCGCGCCACCCATGCCGAACTCGCCGACGCCGCGTCCCGCGCGGAGGCGCCCGTGCGCGAGGTGACCGGCCTGGCCGACGGTCTCCGCGTCCCGACCACCCGCATCCTCGACCGGCGTGAATGGATCGATGCCGCGGCGACGTCGATGAGTTCGATGCTCGGCGCAGGCGATGCCGACGGCGGCCAGGGCATCTCGGGAAAGATCGGCGGTCTGCAGGCCGGGGGGCTGCTCGCGTTCCTGTCCACGGCGATCCTCGGTCAGTACGACCCGTTCACCCCCGACCCGGAGACCGGCGACCCGGGCGTGCTGATGGTGGTCGCGCCGAACATCATCTCCGTCGAGCGCGCCCTGAAGGTGGTTCCGTCGGACTTTCGCCTGTGGGTCTGCCTGCATGAGGTCACCCATCGCGTGCAGTTCTCCGCGAACCCCTGGCTGCGGCAGTACATGCTCGACAACATCGCCGTCCTGACCGCCGAAGCCGACGAGTCGACCTCCGAGATGCTCGGTCGGATCACCGGAGCGTTGCGTGAGGGCACCATCAAGGGACCCGACGGTGACCGTCCGCGCGAGAAGGGCGTGATCGGCGCGATGCAGCTGCTGCAGTCGCCGGAGCAGTACGAGGCGTTGACCCGCATGATGATGCTCGGCACCCTGCTCGAGGGTCACGCCGACCACGTGATGGACGCGGTCGGGCCGGCGCACGTGCCGACCGTCGAGAACATCCGCGCCGCCTTCGACCGTCGGCGCACCGGCCCGCGTAACCCGGTGCAGCGCATCATCCGTGCTCTCATCGGTATGGATGCCAAACTGGCGCAGTACATCCGAGGCAAGGCATTCGTCGACGAGGTGGTGTCGACCGTCGGGATGGAGTCGTTCAACGCCATCTGGTCGTCGCCGGACACCATGCCGCGACCCGCCGAGATCGACGAGCCGCGCGCATGGATCCGACGCGTGCTCTGATCGCGGCCGTCGGCGACTTCGCCGACCGTCATCTCACCGCTCGCGACGTCTGCGTCGGACTGTCCGGCGGCCCTGATTCGTCGGCCCTGGCAGCCGCGGCCGTGCGGGCGGGACTGACCGTCGAGGCGCTCGTCGTCGACCACGGTCTCCAGCAGGGCTCGGCCGACGTCGCCGCGCGCGCCGCGGAGTGGGCGCGTTCCCTCGGAGCGAGCGCACAGGTGCTCCGCGTGGTGGTCGGGGATGCGGGCGGACCGGAGGCGGCAGCGCGCGATGCCCGCTACGCGGCACTGGAGGCGGCGCGCGGCGACCGGCCGGTGTTGCTCGGTCACACCCTCGACGACCAGGCCGAGACCGTGCTGCTCGGGCTGGCGCGGGGGTCGGGCGGACGATCGATCGTCGGGATGCGCGGATGGAACGCCCCGTGGGGTCGGCCCCTGCTGGGAACCCGACGGTCGGCGACCCGCGCAGCATGCGCGGCCTGGGGCATCGAGGCCCATCACGATCCACACAACGACGATCTGCGCTTCACCCGCGTCCGTGTGCGCACCGAGGCGTTGCCGCTGCTCGAGGACGTCCTGGCCGGTGGTGTCGCCGAGGCGCTGGCGCGAACCGGAGACGCACTCCGCGACGACCTGGATGCGCTGGATGCGATCGCCGAGGAACTCTTCACACAGGCGGTAGCGGGGTCGGCGCTCGCGGTCGGCGATCTGATGTCGGCGCCACGGGCGATCTGGACACGGGTGCTGCGGCGATGGCTGCGCGAGGTCGGGGCGACGGAACCCACGTCGGCGGTGGTCGGCGCGGTCGACGCGTTGACGGCCGGCGGTCGGGGAGAGGTCGCGATCGGCGGCGACCCGACTCATCGGCTGGTCGTCCGGGTCGTCGACGGTCGGCTGGTCGTCGACAGTCGGCCGCGGGGGCGCTGACCACAATCTGCTCTGAGGGGTCCGCGGTGGCGAAAATCTGCACCTGAGCGGGGTGTCGTGTGGATAGTGCACGCGGCATCGCGCTGGGCGGCAGTACTTGGTCGTGGTGGCGGGCGTGCCACCACGGCAACGAGCCCGCCGACCAGATGGTCGGCGGGCTCGTCGTGAGTTGCTCGTGCCTGTCGGCTACCTGCGAGGCGGCTTGAAGGGCGAGTTGATCGTGTTGAAGTACTGGATCGCCGCGGCGATGAGCGTGCCACCTCCACCCAAGCTGGTTCCGACAATTCCACCGATCGTTGCCCCGATAGGGATGGTGGGCAAGCAACCCAGTGCGACTCCCAAGACACATCCGGCAACTGCACCGACCAGGGCGCCGAGACCTGTACCGATGAGTGTCGACACCGTGATCCCGAGGCTCAACTGCTGCTGCAGCCGTCCGAGCGCCTGGTCGTCGCGCTCCTGGCGGGTCTGCGGGGCAGCCACCTGGGTGCGTGCAATTCCGCGCAGGCGCTCGACTTCTCCGCGGTCGACAGTGGTCGACTGGGAAACGTCGCGAACCGGGGTCAACGAAACGGAATTACTGGCACCGCGTGCCGCAATCGGGAACTGGCGATCTTCGAGCCGGTAGTTCAGCGGCATCCGATAGACCTCGGCGCCCGCGGCATTGCGAATCGACAGTGTCTGTCCGTTATGGCTGATGGATCCATTCGATACCGACAGGTTGACGCCGCTGCCGGTTTGTGTGACGGAATAGTGGACCGGGCCGACCTCGACCGGCTGTGCCGGCGCCGCATTGGCCACGCCGGCAAAGGCCGTGATCGCTGCGGTTGCAACGGAAACAAAGGTCAGAGCACGAAAACGGCGTGCGAATCGGGGGGAGACAGGAGGCATGAAGTCTCTTTCGGAACCGGCATCACAGAGGGGGCTGGATGCGATTTGGACAGGAGAGGATTCCGGAAGGTGCCGCCGATCCCGATCCCAGCGTTCCGGATGCTCAGAGTTTCACAGAAAAGAATAGATATCAGCAAATTGTGTTACGCGTGTGACGACCTGGCGTCATTCGTGACCGGAGTGTTATAGACTCAACAAACCGGGCGAATTCCATTTTTGTGATCATTCGGCGGGCAATCTCCACAACGATTGTTGCGCAATGCTTCGACCTGCGATTATGCGCGGGAATTGCTGGAATCGGGGCACCGCTGCCCGCAGTCGGGAGGACGTGACAAGCTTGAGGTCGTGCAGCCCCACAGTGATCGCACCGACCCCTACGGCGACGACATCGAGGCAGTCCTGATCACCCAGGACCAGATCCAGACCCGGATCCGTGAGCTCGCCGATTCCGCCGCAGCCCGCTACGCCGACATCGAGGACGACCTCGTGTTGATCGGCGTGCTCAAGGGGGCGGTGATGTTCATGACCGACTTCGCCCGCGCCCTGCCGATCCCCTCGCAGATGGAGTTCATGGCGGTCTCCAGCTACGGCTCGGCCACATCGTCGTCGGGCGTGGTCCGCATCCTCAAGGACCTCGACCGCGACATCGCCGACCGCGATGTGCTGATCGTCGAGGACATCATCGACTCCGGACTCACCCTGTCGTGGCTGATGCGCAACCTGGCCACCCGGTCGCCGCGGTCGCTGCAGGTGTGCACGTTGCTGCGCAAGCCCGAGGCGGTCCGATCCCCGGTCGATGTCGCCGACGTCGGGTTCGACATCCCCAACGAGTTCGTCGTCGGATACGGCCTCGACTACGCCGAGCGTTACCGCGACCTGCCCTACATCGGCAGGCTGCACGCATCGGTCTACTCCGACTGAACCGCCGGCCGCCGACCTCGCCGCCGCCGAACCCCCGCAGCCGACCTCGCCACCACGGGCCCGGCGGGACGGGGTCCGCACCGGGCGCGACCTGCGCATCCGGCTCCATCGGAACGGTTTCACCCGGCGGAACGTTGACCGGTAGCCTCTACAAGTAAGTCGATGGGAAGGACAGTGGACACGGCACCGGCGGGGGCTCCGCCATCGGCCGTGCGCACCAAACTGGGATGAACCGAAAGACAGTCTTCCGCAACCTGGCCATTGTGGCGCTGATCGTGTTAGCGCTGTGGGGCTGGAGTGTGATGCGCGATTCCGGTCGCGAATACCGGGCGGTGGACACCTCGATCGCCCTGACGCAGCTGAACGTCAAGAACACCAAGTTCATCCAGATCGACGACCGTGAGCAGCAACTGCGGATCGAGCTCAAGGAGCCGATCAAGGTCGACGACAAGGGCACGACCTCGAACAAGATCAGCACGAAGTACCCGGCGCAGGTCGGCGACAACATCTTCCAGTCGGTCACCCAGACCGGTGCGCCCTATCAGACCAACGTCACCCAGGACTCGGTCCTGTGGCAGATCCTCATCTTCGTTCTGCCGATGCTGCTCCTGTTCGGCCTCTTCCTGTTCGTCATGAGCCGGATGCAGGGCGGCGGTCGCGGCGGTGTGATGGGCTTCGGCAAGTCGAAGGCCAAGCAGCTCACCAAGGACATGCCGAAGACCACCTTCGCCGATGTCGCGGGTGCCGACGAGGCCGTCGAAGAGCTGTACGAGATCAAGGACTTCCTGCAGAATCCGGCGCGCTACCAGGCGCTGGGCGCGAAGATCCCCAAGGGTGTCCTGCTCTACGGCCCTCCCGGAACCGGTAAGACGCTGCTCGCCCGAGCGGTCGCCGGCGAGGCGGGTGTGCCGTTCTTCACCATCTCCGGTTCGGACTTCGTCGAGATGTTCGTCGGTGTCGGTGCTTCTCGTGTGCGAGACCTGTTCGAGCAGGCCAAGAACAACAGCCCGTGCATCATCTTCGTCGACGAGATCGACGCCGTCGGTCGCCAGCGCGGCGCCGGACTCGGTGGCGGACACGACGAGCGCGAGCAGACGCTGAACCAGCTGCTCGTCGAGATGGACGGCTTCGGTGACCGGTCGGGCGTCATTCTGATCGCGGCCACCAACCGTCCCGACATCCTCGACCCGGCGCTGCTGCGGCCCGGCCGCTTCGATCGCCAGATCCCGGTCGGCAACCCCGACATCGCCGGCCGTCGCGCCATCCTGAAGGTGCACGCCAACGGCAAGCCGATCGATGCCGACGCCGACCTCGACGGTCTGGCCAAGCGCACCCCCGGCATGTCCGGCGCCGACCTCGCGAACGTCGTCAACGAGGCCGCACTGCTGGCCGCTCGCGAGAACAAGACCACCATCACCGCCGAGATGCTCGAGGAGGCGGTCGACCGCGTCATCGGTGGTCCACGTCGCAAGAGCCGGATCATCAGTGAGCACGAGAAGAAGGTCGTCGCCTACCACGAGGGTGGCCACACGCTCGCCGCGTGGGCGATGCCCGACCTCGACCCGATCTACAAGGTCACCATCCTCGCCCGCGGACGGACCGGCGGTCACGCGCTGGCCGTGCCCGAGCAGGACAAGGACCTGATGACGCGCTCGGAGATGATCGCGCGCCTCGTCATGGCGATGGGCGGCCGGGCAGCCGAGGAACTCGTCTTCCACGAGCCGACCACGGGCGCATCGTCCGACATCGACCAAGCCACCAAGATCGCCCGTGCGATGGTCACCGAGTACGGCATGAGCGCCAAGCTCGGTGCGGTCCGCTACGGCCAGGAGCAGGGCGATCCGTTCCTGGGCCGGTCGATGGGCAACCACTCCGACTACTCGGCCGAGATCGCCGGTGAGATCGACGACGAGGTGCGTCGCCTCATCGAGGCCGCGCACACCGAGGCGTGGGCGATCCTGACCGAGTACCGCGACACCCTCGACGTGCTCGCCACCGAACTGCTGGAGAAGGAGACGCTGACCCGCAAGGACCTGGAGGCGATCTTCTCCGGTGTCGAGAAGCGCCCGCGGATCACGACCTTCAACGAGTTCGGGGAGCGGACCCCGAGCGACAAGCCGCCGGTGAAGACCCCGGGCGAACTCGCGATCGAGCGTGGCGAGCCGTGGCCCCCGGAGCCCGAGCCGACCCGCGAACCGGTGCCGGTCGGCGGCGGCCAGGCCGGTCCGGGGCAGCCGCAGCCGGTGCCCGGCTACCCGCCCTACGGTGGCGGCAACGACTACCCGCCGCAGGGTGGTGGCGTGCCCGCCCCGCCGTACGGTGGCGGCGGCACCCAGTTCCCGCCCGCCGGGCCGCACAACGGCTCGGGACGGAACGGCACCCCGACCAACGGCGGCTCGCAGTATCCGCCGTACGGCGGTGCACAGCCGGGACAGCCCCATCCCGGTCAGTCGTATCCCGGCCAGCAATATCCCGGCCAGCAATATCCCGGACAGCCCACGAGCGGAACGCGCCCGGACTACGGCGCCCCGCGCGACTGGTCCGCACCGGGATGGCCCCCGCAGGAGAGCGGGCCGACCAACGGTGACCGCGGTCGCAACGGATACGGCCAGAACGGTGAGCGCACCGACGGCGACCACCCGCAGGGTGGACCCGGCGGTTCCGGTTCCTGAGAGCAGATCGGGAGACGATGACCATCAGCGAGACCGACCACGACGGTGAGTCCGCCGTGGACACCGAAGAGTCGGGATTCGACCAGGCACGTGCCGAGGCCGCGGTCCGTGAGCTGCTGCTCGCAGTCGGCGAGGACCCCGACCGCGAGGGTCTGCGCCGGACCCCGAGTCGCGTCGCGAACGCTTACCGTGAGGTCTTCGCGGGTCTCTACACCGACCCCGACGACGTCCTGGCGACGACCTTCGACGAGAACCACGACGAATTGGTGCTGGTCAAGGACATCCCGATGTACTCGACCTGCGAACATCACCTGGTCTCGTTCCACGGGGTCGCGCACGTCGGCTACATCCCCGGTGTGTCCGGCCGGGTCACCGGGTTGTCGAAGCTGGCGCGTCTGGTCGACCTGTATGCCAAGCGACCGCAGGTGCAGGAGCGCCTCACCAGTCAGATCGCCGACGCGATCGTCCGCAGGCTCGAGCCGCGCGGCGTGATCGTCGTGATCGAGGCAGAGCACCTGTGCATGGCGATGCGCGGCATCCGCAAGCCGGGGGCCCGGACCACCACGTCGGCGGTGCGCGGGCTGTTCAAGACGAGCGCGGTCTCGCGCGGCGAGGCCCTCGACCTGATCTCGCGACCCTGACCCGGTGAGCGACGAGAACGCTACGTACGCATCACCTCCCGCCCCCGGTCGGACCCGGGTGATGGGGGTCATCAACGTCACCGCCGACTCGTTCTCCGACGGTGGGCGCTATCTCGATCCAGATGCGGCCATCGCCCACGGGCAGCAGCTGATCGCGGCCGGCGCCGACCTCATCGACGTCGGCGGCGAGTCGACCCGCCCGGGTGCCGATCGCGTCGATCCCGATCTCGAGGCGCAACGAGTCACCCCGGTGATCGCCGAATTGGCCGCCGCGGGCGCGACCATCTCGGTGGACACGATGCGAGCGAGTGTCGCCGCGGCAGCCATCGCCGCAGGTGCGCAGATCGTCAACGACGTCTCGGGCGGGCGCGCCGACCCCGACATGGGTCGCGTCGTCGCCGAAGCCCGCGTGCCTTGGATTCTCATGCACTGGCGGCCGGTCGCGGCGCCGTCCGCCGACACCCGGTTCACGCATCGGGTCGACGACGTCGGCGGTTATCGCGATGTCGTCGCCGAGGTCAGTGGCGAGTTATTGGCGCAGGTGGATGCCGCGGTTCGCGCCGGGGTCGACCCCGACGCGATCATCCTCGACCCGGGCCTGGGCTTCGCGAAGACCGCCGAGCACAACTGGGCGCTGTTGCACGCGCTGCCGACCCTGGTGGGACTGGGGTTCCCGGTGCTGGTGGGTGCGTCGCGCAAGCGGTTCCTCGGCTCGCTGCTCGCCGAGGGCGACGAGGTCCGACCACCTGCGGGGCGGGAGACCGCGACCGCCGCGATCTCGGCGTTGTCGGCGATCAACGGCGCGTGGGGGGTGCGCGTCCACGACGTGGCCGCCAGCCGGGACGCGGTCGCCGTGGCATCCGCCTGGCGCGCGGGCGGCTCCCGCGGCCTCGTCGACCAACCGGCCCCACTCCCGACCCCGGCCCATGGAGGCGGTGATCGCCGATGACCGATCGCATCGAACTGCGCGGACTGGTGGTCCGTGGCAATCACGGCGTCTTCGATCACGAACGTCGTGACGGCCAGGACTTCGTCGTCGACGTCACGCTCTGGCTCGACCTGCGGGCGGCCGCCGCCAGCGACGATCTGGCCGACACCGTCGACTACGGCACCCTCGCCCAGACCGCACACGACATCGTGGCCGGTGAACCGCGCGATCTCATCGAGACCGTCGGCGCAGAGATCGCCGATGCGGTGATGGGCGACGAGCGGATCGTCGCCTGCGAGGTGACCCTTCACAAACCGTCTGCGCCCATCCCGCTGACGTTCGGTGACGTCGCCGTCGTCACCCGACGGTCGCGCAAGTCGATGGGCGCCCGATGAGTCGCGCCGTGCTGTCGGCCGGCTCAAACGTCGGAGATCGCGCCGCACATCTGCGCGCGGTGGTCGATCGGTTCGGCGACGAGGTGGTGGCGGTCTCGCCGATTCACGTCACCGCGCCGTGGGGCGGTGTCGAACAGGACGACTTCTACAACATCACCCTCGTCGTCGAGGCGGACCGCACGCCGCGTGACTGGCTCGACATCGGCCGCGAACTCGAGCGCGAGGCCGAGCGGACCCGTGAGATCCGCTGGGGGCCACGCACTCTGGACGTCGACGTGATCAGCGTCGACATCGATCAGACCACGGTCGTCGACGACGATCCCGAGCTCACGCTGCCGCACCCCCGGGCCGCGCAGCGCGCCTTCGTCCTGATCCCGTGGCTGGCCGCAGATCCCGACGCAACGCTGTGGACGCCGGACGGGGTACGCAGCGTGAGTGCCCTCCTCGCGGCCCTCGATGAGGATGAACGCGACGGGGTGACCGAACTCGGCCCCACCCGATCCGGCGTTGCCGCGGACTCGTCGTCCGACCGGGACACCCCATGACACCGTCACGGTCCCCGTCGGACGACGAGAAGCCCGGACTCGGCCCGAGTCGTCCGCGCGACCTTGCGATCGTCGCAGTCGTGACCGCGGTCATCGCATGGATCCTGGTCCGGTACAACTACGGTGATCTGCCGCCGCTGCCACTCCTCGCCGGTCTCGTGCTCTATGTATTGGCGGCCCTCGAGGTGGTCATCGCATTCATCGTCCGCTCGCGCGTCGACTCCCGAGATGTCGGACGGGCACGCGGACAATTGCATCCGCTCACCGCTGCGCGCGTGCTGGCGCTGGCGAAGGCGTCGGCGATCCTCGGCGCGCTCGGTACCGGTGTGTGGGCAGGGCTCGCGCTGTTCCTCTGGAGCCAACGGGATCTCGCCGCCGCCGACCACGACAAGCCGGGTGCCGTCCTCGGTCTCGTCGGCGGGTTGCTGCTCGTCGGCGCGGCGCTCTGGCTGGAGTACTGCTGCCGCGCACCCGACGATCCGACGGACGACAACGGGGGACGGCATCCGGGACATGCATAGGGCGAATCGTGACTCTCCGTCCCCGGTTGGCCGACGCCTGGTGCATCAGCAGGTATCTTCACGGACATGACGACCCCGAATGGCCGCTCCACCGAAGGTCGGCGTGCCGGTCGGTCGGTGGGTCAGTGGTTGCTGGGGCTGCTGATCGTGCTGGCCCTCGTGGCCAGCATTCTGATGGTCTTCACCGACAAGCTCTCGATCGTCGGATCGCTGGCGGTGATCGCCGCGCTGTGGGCGGCGGTGATCGGCGCGATCCTGGTGACGCGCTTCCGTCGGCAGGCCGACAGCGCGGAGGCCAAGAGTCGGGATCTGCGTCTGGTCTACGAATTACAGCTCGAACGCGAGATCGCCGCACGGCGTCAGTACGAACTCGATGTCGAGGCGACCATCCGCAAAGAGGTCGGCGCCGAGGCGAACGAGCAACTGGCGGAACTGAAGCAACAGGTGCTCGCCCTTCGGTCGAGCCTGGAACTGCTTCTCGGAGAATCACTTCCGGAGCAGCGCGCCGCACTTCCCAATGAGAAGCTGCGGGAACTCGCCTCCGGACTCGGTCAGCACCTCGACGCGCCCGACGACGGCACCCTGGCCGCACGCGATTTCGCCGCCACCGCCCCCTCGGCCGACAACGGTCGGCACATCCCGGCAGGTGTGGACCCCAACGAGATGACCGAGGTCATCCCGATCGTCACCGACGACGTCCCGATCTCCGGTCGGATCGCGGCCCAGGTGCCCGACCCCGGCTACCGGCCCTACGGAACGCAAGCCGCCGCCCAGCCCGCTGACGACACGATCGACGCGACCGTCACCGAGGATCCGGCTGCAGACGAGCGAGGCGATCTTCCGGCCGACCAGGCGCCGGCCGATGTGGAGACGGTGGAGCCGGCTCCCGGATCGGTACCGTTCACCCCTCCCGAATACGGCGGGGTGGCCTATTCGGCTCCCGGGCAGGCGGGGCACACGCACGCGGGTCAGGCACAGTCGGGCCAGTCGGGTCAACACGAGCGTCCCGACGCCGGACCGTATCCGCAGGCACCGCGCCAGCCGTGGGTCGAGGATGCCCCGACCGACCAGTGGGCCGCACCCCCTTCGGCGGTCGGTGGCGACGCCAACGGGGTCGCGACGGGCGATGACGCCGCGGACGTGCCCGGCGCCGGCGACGCGGCTCCGGATCAGACCCCCACCCCCTTCGCTCCCGGCAGGCACGAGAGCAGCGTCGATGCCTCGGTGGCCGGTCGCCGGCGGCGGCGGGACGAGGACGTCGACAGCGCGCACTCGGCAGGACTGCCCGTCTCCGAACTGCTGAGTCAGCTGCGGCAGTCCGGTGGCGCCGGCGGTGGGCGTCGCCGGCGCGACGACTGACCACCCCACGATCTCCGAGGTCGCCGACACCCGCCCGGTGAGGCGCATCACAGCGTTGGCCACCGGCGTCGTCGGACGCCTATCCTCGTGCTGCAACGTCTGGTACCCGCTGGCCGGGACTGGAACGACGAGAGGACAGTGGTGACCTCACCCACCGGTGGGTCCGACCCTGCGCACGCGGGTCGCCCCGATGCCCATGGCACGGAGTCCGGTGATCCCGCATATCTCGACGGGCTGTCCAACCTTCCCGCGCCCGCTCGTCTGACCGTCGGCATCGTCTCCGCCGGCCGAGTCGGAACCGCCCTCGGCGCAGCACTCGAACAGGCCGGACACGTGGTCGGCGCCGTCGTCGCGCGCTCCGCGGAGTCCCGGGCCCGTGCGACGCTCCGACTCCCCGAATCCGAGATTCTCGAGCTCGACGCAGTGGTCGCACGGTCGGAGCTCCTGATCATCAGCGTCCCCGACGCCCGACTCGACTCCGTGGTCGCCGACATCGCCGCGACCGGGTCGCTCCGGCCGAACACCCTGGTCGCGCACACCGCGGGTGCACGGGGCATCTCCGCGCTCGAGCCGCTGATCACCCTCGGCGCCCTGCCGCTCGCACTCCATCCCGCGATGACCTTCGTCGGTACCGGTGACGACACCGCACGGCTGCGCCACTGCTGCTTCGGGGTGACCGCGGCCGACGAGGTCGGCTTCGCCATCGCCCAGGCACTCGTCCTCGAGATGGGCGGCGAGCCGGTGCGGATCGCCGAGGAGCATCGCACGCTCTACCACGCTGCCCTGGCCCACGGCGCCAACCATCTGATCGCGCTGGTCTCCGACGCCGTCGCGGCGCTGAACGCAGCGATCGCGCCGGCCGGTGACGACGGACGCGATGCGACCGTCGACGGCAACTCCGTCCTGCTGGCCGAGCGCATCCTCGGCCCGCTGGTCACCGCGTCGCTGCAGAACGTCCTCGAACTCGGACCGTCTGCGTTGACCGGTCCGGTCGCCCGCGGCGACGCCGATGCGGTGGCCGCACACCTGGCCGCTCTGCGTGACATCCCCGACGGTCCCGGCCGCGACGGCATAGCCGAGGCCTACCGAACCCTTGCGCGCCGTGCGGCGGCGCGCACCGACGCGCCCGACGACCTCCTCGACACCCTGGCGGCACCATGACGACGACCATCGGCCCCGACCACTTCACCCGCGGCCAACTCACCGTGCATCGCGACCCTGCGACCCTGCGGCGCGTCAGCCGTGCGCTGCGGGCCACCGGCAAGCGCATCGTGCTGGTCCCGACGATGGGTGCGTTGCACGCGGGTCACCTGCAACTCGTCCGCGCGGCCAAGGCCAAGGGCGATGCCGTGGTGATCGTGTCGATCTTCGTCAACCCGCTGCAGTTCGGCGCGGGGGAGGATCTCGACGCCTACCCGCGCACCTTCGAGGCCGATCTCGACCTGCTGCGCCCGCTCGGTGTCGAACTCGTCTTCGCCCCGACTGTATCGGCGATGTACCCCGACGGACCGCGCACCACCATCCACCCCGGTCCGGCGGGTGAACTCCTCGACGGCCGGAGTCGTCCCGGCCATTTCTCCGGCATGCTGACCGTCGTCGCCAAGCTGTTCAACATCGCCGGTCCGCATGCGGCCTACTTCGGCGAGAAGGACTACCAGCAGTTGGTGCTCATCAAGCAGATGGCCACCGACCTCGATCTCGATGTCGAGATCGTCGGCGTGCCCACCGTCCGCGAACCGGACGGCCTCGCGATGTCCTCGCGCAACCGCTACCTCGATCCCGCCCAACGTGAACTCGCCACCACCCTGTCGGCGGCCCTCGTCGCGGGGGCGCACGCCGCGGCAGGCGGGCCGGCCGCGATACTCGCGGCCGCCCAGGCGGTACTGGACACCTCTCCCGACATCGACGTCGATTACCTGGCCCTCCGTGGTCGACAGCTCGAGGAGCCACCCGAACTCGGTGAGGGCCGACTGCTGGTCGCGGCGCGCATCGGCGCCGCGCGACTCATCGACAACGTCGGCGTCGCAATCGGCACCGGCTTCACCGATCAACCGCACGCCTGAGACAGCCCACCTCGGACCCGGCCCAGAAGGGAACGCATCCACCATGTTCCGCACCATGATGACCTCCAAGATCCACCGCGCCACGGTGACCCAGGCCGACCTGCACTACGTCGGTTCGGTCACCATCGACCAAGACCTCCTCGACGCCGCCGATCTGCTCGAGGGTGAGCAGGTCGCCATCGTCGACATCACCAACGGCGCCCGCCTGGAGACCTACGCGATCGCGGGTGAGCGCGGCAGCGGTGTCATCGGGATCAACGGTGCCGCTGCACATCTCGTCCATCCCGGCGACCTCGTGATCATCATCGCCTACGGCATGCTCAACGAGCAGGAGGTCCGTGACTACGCACCGCATGTCGTGTTCGTCGACGAGCACAACCGGGTGTCGCAGGCGGGTACCGATCCCGCTTACGCACCGGCCGGCTCGGGTCTGAAGGACCCGCGCGGGGCCGACTTCGTGTCGGTCTGACCCGATGCTGCTCACCGTCGACGTCGGTAACACCAACATCCATCTCGGGGTGTTCGCGGGGTCCGGCGACCACGCGACACTGGTGCGCGACTGGCGGATTCACACCGATCCGGCCCTCACCGCAGACGAACTGGCGCTGGCCATCCGCGGCCTGCTCGGACCCGACATCGAGCAGGTCACCTCGGTCGCCGCCCTGTCGACGGTCCCTTCGCTGCTGCGTGAACTCCGTGCCATGGTCGATCGCTACCACGGGGCGGGTCCGCACATCCTGCTGGAACCGGGCGTGCGGACGGGGGTGCCCCTGCTGGTCGACAACCCCAAAGAGGTCGGCGCCGACCGTGTCGCCAACTGCGTTGCCGCGCACGAGAAGTACCCTGGACCATGTATCGTCGTCGCCTTCGGTACCGCAACCGTGGTGGATGCGGTGTCAGCGAGGGGGGAGTTCCTGGGCGGTGCAATCGCCCCCGGCGTCAACCTGGCGGTGGAGGCGCTGTCGGAGCACACGGTCACACTCCGGAAGATCGAGTTGATGCCGCCGCGCAGCGTGCTCGGCAAGAACACGGCGGAGGCCCTGCAGTCGGGCATCCTCTACGGATTCGCCGGCCAGGTCGACGCGTTGGTCGACCGGGTCCGTCGAGAGGTGCCGGGCTTCGACGCCGACGACGTGACGGTCGTCGCCACCGGGTTCCTCGCGCCGCTGATGTTCGACGAATGCCGCACCGTCGGCACTCAGAACCCGCACCTGACGCTCGAGGGGCTCCGGCTGGTCCACGAGCGTGCCAAGCAGAACGCCCGATCCCGCGCTCGCTGAGCCCGTCGATCGTGCGCTCCAGCCCGTTGATCGTGCGCTCGGACTCGTCGACCGTGCACCGACGTCGCTTCATCCCGCGTCGGACAGCGCCGCTCGGGTGAACCGTAGGATGCGCTCGACCAGCCGCCGCTCGTCCTCGGGGCCGCGGACCTGCTCGACCAACTGGTGTACCTGTCCGTCGATGGCCGCGATCGCCAGCCGGGCACGCGACCGCGCCTCGGCCGCGTCGACGGTCCCGTCGATGTCCCCGCCGTCGTCCGTGGTGACGAGCCGCGGTGCGAGCCGGTCGACGAGATCCCGCACGAAGGAGAGGTACTCGTCGGCCACCTCCGGCGAGACAGTTCGCTCGCGGATCAGGGCGAATGCGCGCGGGTGGGATGCGTTCTCCGACACCACGATCGTGATCAGCCCGGCCAGCAGGTCCTCGGTGCTCGTCGACACGTCGTCGAGCAGGTCGATCATCCGGGCCGATGCCGATGCCAGGTGTCGACGAGCGATCTCCTCGATGATCGACTGTTTGTCGGGGAAGTACTGGTAGAGCGAGCCGACCGAGACGCCGGCCTCCTCGGCGACGCGATTGGTGGTGAACCCGTCGTCGCCGATGCCGTCCAGCGTGGTGCCCGGCCGATCCAGAATGCGAGTCGCTGCTTCCAGGATCACGTCGACGGTGAACCGGGACCGTTGTTGCGCAGGCTGTTTGCGCATCAAAAGGTGGGCGCCAGAATGCGAGTTGTGCTGGCGGCCAGCACTTTCGACAATTGATGGATGACCACCTGGACAGAATACGCCGATCTTCTTCCTGAGCCGTGGCGTTCGCGGGCGTCGGCCACCCCGCCGCAGGAGTCGTGGTGGCGTTGGGAGCTGCACGGCCGACCGGTCGATGTCCAGATCGCACGGGCGCCACGGCCCGACGCGCGGGTGCGGGTGATGGTCATCCACGGAGCCGGTGGACATTCGGGGGCGCTCTGGCCGGCGGCCGCCGTGCTCGCCGACAACGGCGCCGAGCCGTTGGCTCCCGACCTGCCGCTCTACGGACGGACCCGCCTCGACGAGCCGGGACGGGTGCGCTACGCCGACTGGGTGGACCTGCTCACCGACCTGGTGATCGCCGAGACCGATCGCGACCCGCGCCCTCTGATCGTCTTCGGTGCCAGCATGGGCGGGATGCTGGCCTACGAGGTGGCGGCCCGGACCGGCCGGGTCGCAGCCGCCGTGGCCACCTGTTTGCTGGACCTCTCCGGCGATCGTGCAGCCGTTCGGGCGGCCACCCGCTGGCCGCTGATCGGACAGTTCGCGCCGACGACGCTGCCGACCATCGCTCGGTTCGTCGGCGATGTGCGCATTCCGATCGGCTGGATCGCACCGCTCGACCGGATGAGCGCCGACTCGCGTCTGTCGCGACTGTGTGCGACCGATCGGCGTGGCGGGGGCGGCAGGGTGCCCATCGGGTTCCTCGCCGACGCGATGACCTTCGCGCACACACCGCCGGAGGAGTACGCCGGGCCTGCGGTCACGCTCGTCCACCCCGCCGAGGACGCGTGGACTCCGCCCGCGCTGAGTCGTCGCTTCCTCGACCGCATCGCGGGCCCGACCTCGATGCACCTGCTGGACGGCTGTGGGCACTACCCGATCGAACGCCCCGGCATCGACCGGCTGGCCGAGATCGCGGCTGGTCTGGCGCGTGACATCGGAGGTGTGGCAGAATCCACCGCGTGATCATGAGCTGTCGGGAGTGTTGTCAGGGCTGAGTCCGCATCTGCGGCCGCCCTCGCGTCGACCACCCCGCTCGTAGCTCGATCATTTCCCGAGGACTCTCATGACTGCCTCCGTGCTCTCTCCTGTTGCTCCCATCCGTCCCGTCGTCGCCGTGGCATCGGACGCGCCGCTGTCCGTCTCGGTCGCGCAGTTCCTCGACGAGATCGATTCGGGTGTCGTCGCGGTAGATGTCCGCAGCCAGCACCGACGGGCCGCCGACGGCGTCCTCTCCGGTGCGCTGGCCATCGACGCTGCCGACCTGCTCAACCGACTCACCCCCGGCCTCCCCGGCGCCTTGCGTACCGCCGACACCGGGGCGCGCTGGCTGCTGGTCAGCGACGACGGCCATGAGGCCGAGTGGCTCACCTGGCACCTGCAGGCGCGCGGTGTCCACGGCGCGCGTTTCGTGCGCGGTGGGTTCCGTGCCCTGCATCGCGCCGGGATACGCGGTCGGGTCGCCCCCGGCGAGCTGGCGATGATCTCCGCACACTGACCCGCACTGCGCCGTTCAGAAGGCGCGCATGCCGGTTTTGTCCGCAGTAGGCTCTGCGCATGAGCGCGGTGCTGGCCGGTCGGCGACGAGAGTTCGTCTCCGCGTTGCGTCGTCGCGTCGATGCGGTCGCCGCGACGGGCGGCGGCGGCGGTTGCGTGGTCGTCACCGCTGAGGCGGGCGGTGGAAAGAGTCACTCCTTACGGGCCGCCGCTGCCGAGTCGCCGGTCACCGTCTCGTGGGCCACCGCTTCGGAATTGTCATGGCGTAAGCCATATTCCGTGGTCGGCGACCTGCTCGGCGTCGAGGTCCCCGATCCCCTTCCGCCGGATGCCGATCGGCTGTTCCTGGAGCGGCTCGACCGCCTCGTCGCGCTGGGGCCGCATGTCTTCGTGGTCGACGACGCCCATCACGCCGACGCTGCGAGCCTTGCGACGATGGCGCTGATCGCCGACGTCGCGCGGATGCTGCCGGTTGCGCTGATCGTCGCCCGGCGGCCGGAACCCGTGCGCGAGTACCTGGTCCGGCTCGCCGCCCGACCCGACGTCGAGACCGTGGTGGTCCCGCCGTTGGACGGGATGGACGTCGACGTACTGGTGCACGAGCGCCTCGCCGCCTGGCCGGGAACGCGACTCAGATCGGCGCTGGCGACGACCGGCGGCCACCCGCTGTCCGCGCAGACCATGCTCGACGACCTCGGTCGGCGCGAACTGCTGATCCGCGACGCAGACGGCGTCGACATCCCGATGGGGGTGGACGCCGCATCGGCGCCGACGCTCGCAGAATCCGTCGAGGCCCGCCTGGACCCCGTCGGCAGCGGTGCACGCGATGTGCTGCTGAGGCTCGCGGTGTGGGGTGGTCCGGCCGCCCTCGAAGATCTCGCCGCGCTGGTCGCGGTGCCTGCCGCCGCGGTGGTGGCGCCGGTACAGGAACTCCTGGAAGCCGACCTGGTCGCCTTCGACGACCACGGCAGACTCGAGGTCACCCACGACACCATCGCCGACGCGGTCTGTGAGCGGACCGCTCGTCCACTCCGAGACGTGGTGCACCGGGCGATCGCCGACTTCGTCGGTGAGTCCGACCCGGTGGCGCGCGCGCACCATCTGCGGGCAGCGGGCGCCGAGCCCGGCGAGACCGTCGTCGCAGTGCAGGCAGCTGCGCGACGGCTGGAGACCGTCCCCGCGGTGGCCGCCGACGTCCTGGCCGGCGGCGCGGGACCGTTCGGGGGCGCGGGAGTGGCCGCGGAGGCGACGGCGTTGTCGGTGGAGCGCGCCCTCGCACTCGCCCGGTCCGGGCAGCTCGCCCAGGCCGACGAGGTGGCCCGCGACGCGTTGAGTGTCGCCGGTGACGTCGACGCCATCGCCCGGTTGATCCGGGTCCGGATGTTCGCGCTGACCGTCCGCGGCGCGCGCGACGAGGTACTCGAGATGATCGAGGAGACCTTGACCTTCCCGCTGCCGGAGGTGAGCCGTCGGATCATCACCGACCATCGGTCGTACGTGCGGCTTCTCGGCGGCGCCGGTCCGATACCGCTCGAACCGTATGTCGACACCGTCGGTGAACTGTCACTGACGGGGCTGGTGGCCGAGGCCCTACGCAGCTGTCTGACCGGCGCGACCTTCGCCGCGGTCGAGTACGCCGCCGAGGCGTCGCGGCGCTTCATGACCGAGGAGGCATCGGATTCGAGTGAGGGCGCGTCGGCCGACCTCTGGCCGCCCTTCATCGAGATGTACCACCGCGGACCCAAGGCGGCCGCCGAGTCGCGACTGGAGATGGCACGCCGACAGGCCGACCGCGGAACCGGTTGGCAGGGAACGTATCACCAGCTGATCTCCGGCTCCATCGAACTCCTCCGCGGCAACCTCGCCGACTCCGTCGCGATCTACGACGCCGCCTTCGAGAAGGTGGCGACCGGGGAGGAGGCCGTGTCGTCGCTGGCCTACGGCGGTCGGGCGATGATCGACGTGATGACCGGTGACCTGGCCGGCGCCGAACATCGCGTCCAGTTGTGGGACGACGACCGTATCGGTTACGGGCACCTGCTGCACCAGTTCGGCATCCCGCAGATCGCGCGGGTGCGGATGCTGACCGCCGAGGCCCGGCGCAGCCATCGCACGGCCGCACACCTGGCCGGGGAGGTGTGGTCGGGCGCGATGTCACAGCACTGCTTCTCGTGGGCGGCGATGGTCGCCCCGGAGATCGTCCGGATCGCGATCCGGGCCGTCGACGAGGACCTGGTGACCCAGGTTGCCGCCGACCTCGCCACCCTGCCCCGGCCACTGGGACCGGCGACCACGGACGCGGTCCGGCTGGCCGAGGCGATGGCGTCGGCCGAGCCGTCGGCGGTCGTCGAGGTCGCATCCGATGTCGCGCGCCGAGCCACCCGGACAGAGGACTTCGCCCTCATCGTCAGCGGATGGGAGGAGGCAGCGGTCGCCGCAGCGGTCGACGGACGGAAGACGGAGGCGATCGATCACGCCCGTGCGGCACTGCGAACCGTCGAGGACGCGGGCGCCGACGGATGGCGGTCGCGCATCCTGTCGCGGATGCGGGGCGCCGGGGTGCGGGTCACCACCAGCGGGACCCGCCGTCGGCCGGACACCGGCTGGGACAGCCTCACGCCCACGGAAGCGCAGGTCACCGAGCTTGTCGCATTGGGGCTCTCGGGTCCCGACATCGCCGGTCGGCTGTTCATGTCACCGCGTACCGTCCAGACCCACGTGTCACACGTCCTCGGCAAGCTCGGTCTGCGCACCCGCGTCGAGCTGGCGGCAGCCGCCTCCGGTCGGGAGCCCCGGCTGGTTCGATAGGGTCGACAGGTGACCGACAGCCCCACCTCACCTGCAGACTCCGTCCCGGACCAGGCCGCCGACCACACGCCCGAGCAGATCCGGATCCGCCAGGAGAAGCGTGAGCGGATCCTCGCCGAGGGCCACGAGGCCTACCCGGTGTCGATCCCGCGTACCCATTCGCTCCGCGAGATCCGCGACGCGCACCCCGACCTCGAGGCGGACACCGAGACCGGTGAGCACGTCGGTGTCGCGGGACGTGTCATCTTCCTGCGCAACAAGGGCAAGCTCTGCTTCGCGACGCTGCAGGAGGGGGACGGTACCCAGCTGCAGGCGATGGTCAGCTTCAACGGTGTCGGTGAGGAGTCGCTGGCACGGTGGAAGGCCGAGGTCGACCTCGGTGACATCGTCTACGTCGGCGGCCAGGTGATCAGTTCGCGGACCGGTGAGCTCAGTGTGATGGCCGATGCCTGGCAGATGGCGTCGAAGGCGTTGCGGCCGTTGCCCGTCGCGCACAAGGACATGAACGAGGAGTCGCGGGTCCGGCAGCGGTATGTCGACCTCATCGTGCGGCCCGAGGCGCGCGAGATCGCCCGTACCCGCGTGGCCGTGATCGCCGAACTCCGTGCCGCACTGGTCCGTCGGGGCTTCCTCGAGGTCGAGACGCCCATGCTGCAGACGCTGCACGGCGGCGCGGCGGCCCGACCGTTCGTCACCCATTCCAACGCCTTCGACATCGACCTCTACCTGCGGATCGCGCCGGAGCTCTTCCTCAAGCGCTGCGTGGTCGGTGGCATCGAGCGGGTCTTCGAGGTCAACCGCAACTTCCGCAACGAGGGTGCCGACTCCACCCACTCGCCCGAGTTCGCGATGCTGGAGACGTATCAGGCCTACGGCACCTACGACGACGCCGCGGCGATGACCCGTGAACTCGTGCAGGAGGTCTCGCAGGCCGCACTCGGGACGCTCGCGCCGACGATGCCCGACGGCAGCGCCTACGATCTGTCGGGGGAGTGGACCTCGCTGCAGATGTACCCCTCGCTGTCGGAGGCGCTCGGTCAGGAGATCGTGCCGGTCGAGACGAGTGTCGACGAGTTGCTGGCGATCGCCGCGCGCGTCGGACTCGAGGTGCCCGCAGGGAAGGGCTACGGCCACGGCAAGCTGGTCGAGGAACTGTGGGAACACACTGTCGGACAGCACCTCTCGGAGCCGGTGTTCATCCGCGACTTCCCGGTCGAGACGTCGCCGCTGGTGCGGTCGCATCGGTCGGTGCCCGGTGTCGTCGAGAAGTGGGACCTCTACATCCGCGGATTCGAGTTGGCCACCGGCTATTCCGAGCTCGTCGACCCCGTCATCCAGCGTGAGCGGTTCGTCGACCAGGCGCGTCTGGCCGCGGCCGGCGACGATGAGGCGATGGCCCTCGACGAGGACTTCCTCGCCGCGATGGAGTACGGCATGCCCCCGACCGCCGGCACCGGCATGGGCATCGACCGCCTGCTGATGGCCCTCACCGGCCTCGGCATCCGCGAGACCATCCTGTTCCCGATCGTGAAGCCCCGCTAACGGCTAGGAGAGTTCGCGTTTGAGGATCTTCCCGGCCGGATTACGCGGGAAGGCGTCGACGATCACGACCGACCGAGGGACCTTGAAGTTCGCCAGCTGTTGTTTGCAGTGCTCGACGACGCGGTACTCGAAGTCATGGTGCTCGAGGTCGTCCGCGCCACCGACGTCGGTACCGTCCCGCAGCGTCACGAACGCCTTCCCGACCTCGCCGAGACGGTCGTCGGGCACCCCGATCACCGCCGACTCGGTCACGCCGTCGATCCGTGCGATCACCTGCTCGACCTCGGCCGGGTACACGTTGAAGCCGCCGCAGATGTACATGTCCTTGAGGCGGTCGGTGATGCGGAGGTTGCCGTGGTCGTCGATGGTGCCGATGTCCCCGGTGTGCAGCCAGCCGTCGGCGTCGATGGTCGCGGCGGTGGCGTCGGGATCGTCGAGGTAGCCGCGCATCACCATGTCGCCGCGGGCCAGCACCTCACCCTGCTCCGACAACGCGATCTCCATGCCCGCGAATGCACGTCCGCAGGTGGTCGCGACGGTGACATCGTCGTCATCGGGGGTACACGTCGACACGAATCCACTCGACTCGGTGAGACCGTAGGCGGTCACCACGGTCTCGACGCCCAGGTCGGTCTGCAGCCGTTCGATGAGCACCACCGGCACGATCGCGGCGCCGGTCACCACCAGTCGCAGTGACGAGAGGTCGTGATCGGCGCGTTCGGGGGCGTCGAGGATGGTCTGGAAGATGGTCGGCGCACCGGGGAACACCGTCGCGCGCTCGGCCGCCACCAGTCGCATCGCCTCGCTCGGCGAGTACACCGCGAGCGGCAGCATCGTCACGCCGAACAGCACACTCGGCAGGATGCCCGCCTTGTACCCGAAGGTGTGGAAGTACGGGTTGACCATCAGATAGCGGTCGTCCGGGGAGAGTCCACCGTTGGCCCCCCAGGCCTGCGATCCCGCCATCGTCTGACGATGCTCGGCCAGAACACCTTTCGACCTGCCGGTGGTGCCGGAGGTGAAGAGGATGTCGGAGAGGTCGTCGGGTGCGACCGCATCTGCCCGACGCTCGGCTTCGGCGCGCAGATCGTCGGTTGCGGTGGCCAGGAAGTCCGACCAGTCGACCACTCCGCCCGGTGCGTCGTCGGCGATCGGCGAATCGTCCAGCGGCACCCTGATGACCAGGTCGGGCAGCGCGTCCCGATGGTCGGCGAGCAGGTCAGCGAGGTGATCGGTGCCCAGGAACGCACCCGAGACGACCACGGCGCGCGCTCCCGACCGCTCGATGGGATCGACGGCCTCGACCGCGGTGTAGCGCGTGTTCAGTGGGACGAGTACACCGCCGGCGTAGTGGACGCCCAGCGCGGCGACCGGCCAGTGGTGGCTGTTCGGTGACCAGATGACCACCCGGTCACCAGGGCGGATTCCGGCACCGATCAGGGTCGCGGCGAAGGAACGGACATCAGTCAGCAGCTCCGACCATGTCAGCTCGACGTCGGTACCCCATTGGCGGTCGACGAGGGCGATGCCCTCGGGCCACGAACGGGCTGCACGGCGTAGGGCGGACGGCGAGGTCCGCGGCGACTCCATGGCGCCCAACCTAGCACTTGCTTGGTGCGTTATGCTAGCTGCCATGACCTCGATCAACCTTGCCGATCGCGGGGTCGACCTCGGCGAATGGGCGGCTTCGACCCCGGATGCCGCCGAGGTCTTCGCCGACGCCGTGCGCGCATGGCTCGACGAGAACCTGGTCGGGGAGTTCGCCGCGCTGAGGGGTCGAGGCGGACCGGGGAGTGAGCACGAGTTCTTCGCCGAACGTCTCGCGTGGGATCGTCATCTCGCCTCCGCCGGGTGGACGTGCCTCGGATGGCCCACCCGATACGGCGGGCGGGGCGCGACACTCGAGCAGCGGATCATCTTCCACCAGGAGTATGCCCGCGCGAACGCTCCCGCGCGGGTGAATCACCTCGGAGAGGAGCTCCTCGGACCGACGCTGATCGAGTTCGGGTCCGATGCGCAGAAGGAGCGGTTCCTGCCGCGGATCGTCGACGTCACCGAGCTCTGGGCGCAGGGGTACTCCGAGCCCGGTGCCGGTTCCGACCTCGCTAACGTCTCGACCACCGCCCGTCTCGACGACGACCGTTGGATCGTGAACGGACAGAAGATCTGGACCTCACTCGCCCATGTCGCGCAGTGGGTGTTCGTGATCGCCCGGTCGGAGAAGGGCAGCTCCCGGCACAAGGGACTGAGCTTCTTACTCGTCCCGCTCGACCAGGACGGCATCACGGTCCGGCCGATCCAACAGCTCACCGGCACATCGGAGTTCAACGAGGTCTTCTTCGACGACGCCGTCACCGACTCCGATCTGATCGTCGGCGAGCCGGGCGAGGGCTGGGGCGTGGCGATGGGCCTGCTGCAGTTCGAGCGCGGGGTCTCGACGCTCGGCCAGCAGGTCGGCTTCGCACGGGAACTCGAGAACATCGTCGCCATCGCCAAGTCCAACGGCGCGGCCGACGACCCCGAGATCGCCTCCCGGATCACCAGGGCGTGGATCGGCCTCAAGGTGATGCGTGCGCAGGCGCAGCGCACCCTGGCAGGTGAGATCGTCTCCCAGGCTGGCGCGGCGTCGGTGCTGAAACTGCTGTGGGCCAACTGGCATCGTGATCTCGGAGAACTCGCGATGGCGGTGGTCGGGGCGGCGTCGCTGATCGGACCCGACGTGACTGCCGAGGGTGCCGTCAACGACATCACCGACGCCGAGCACGTCGAACTCGACGAATGGCAGCGGCTCTTCCTGTTCACCCGCGCCGACACCATCTACGGCGGCTCGAACGAGGTGCAGCGCAACATCATCGCCGAGCGTGTGCTCGGCCTACCAAGAGAGGCCCGCCAGTGACCACGTCGGCAACCGAGAACGGGACCGGACCGAGCACATCGCCGTTGGCGACCCCGCCCGACGAGACGCCGGGCCACGGACTGCTGGCCGGACGCAAGGTGGTGGTGACGGCCGCGGCGGGCACCGGTATCGGCTTCGCGACCGCACGCCGCGCGTTGTTGGAGGGCGCCGACGTCCTGATCAGCGACTGGCACGAACGCCGCCTCGGCGAGGCATGTGAGCGGCTGGGCGAGGAGTTCGCCGACCAGCAGGTGCTGCAGGCCACCTGCAACGTCCAGGAGACCGCCGATGTCGATGCGCTCTTCGAGAGTGCCGCAGCGCAACTCGGCCGCATCGACGTACTCGTCAACAATGCGGGTCTCGGTGGTGAGACCCCGGTCGTGGACATGACCGACGAGGAGTGGGACCGTGTCCTCGACATCACCCTGAACGGCACGTTCCGGGCGACGCGTGCCGCCCTGCGCTACTTCCGGTCGGTGCCGCACAACGGGGTCATCGTGAACAATGCGTCGGTGCTCGGGTGGCGCGCACAGCGGGGTCAGGCACACTACGCCGCGGCCAAGGCCGGTGTGATGGCCCTGACCCGATGTGCCGCAGTCGAAGCCGCCGACCACGGCGTGCGTATCAACGCCGTCGCACCGTCCATCGCGAAGCATCCGTTCCTGGCCAAGGTCACCAGCGACGACCTCCTCGACGAACTCGCCTCGCGAGAGGCCTACGGCCGTGCCGCCGAGGTATGGGAGGTCGCCGCCACCATCGCGATGCTCGCCAGCGACTACACCACATATCTGACCGGCGAGGTCGTCTCGATCTCCAGCCAGCGCGCCTGACCGACATCGTGGCCGCACCAGACATCCGACACCACAGGAGAATCCGATGAGCACACCCCAGGCCTACATCGTCGACGCCATCCGTACCCCGGTCGGCAAGCGCAACGGGTCGCTGGCCAAGACCCACCCCGCCGACCTCGGCGCCCACATCCTCTCCGCGCTCGTCGAGCGCACCGGCATCGACCCGTCCGTCGTCGACGACGTGGTGTTCGGATGCCTCGACACGATCGGTGGTCAGGCGGGCAACGTCGCCCGGACCGCATGGCTCGCCGCCGGCCTGCCGCTCGAGATCCCGGGGACCACGGTCGACCGGCAGTGCGGATCATCGCAGCAGGCGATCCACTTCGCCGCACAGGGCGTGATGAGCGGCACCCAGGACGTCGTCGTCGCCGGCGGACTGCAGAACATGAGCGCGATCCCGATCTCGCAGGCCATGATCGCCGGCAAGGAGTTCGGTTTCAGCACGCCCACGGCCGAATCCGTCGGTTGGCGCGACCGCTTCGGCGATGCCTTCATCTCCCAGTTCAATGGTGCCGACCTGATGGCCAAGCGCTGGGACATCTCCCGCGAGGACATGGAGGAGTGGGCGCTGCGGTCGCACCAACGAGCGCGAGCCGCCATCGACGCCGGCCGGTTCGACAAGGAGAACGTCGTGATCGGCGACTGCGTCGTCGACGAATGCCCGCGCGAGACCTCGCTGGAGAAGATGGCCGGACTGCAGCCGCTCTCCGAGGGATCGCGACTCACCGCGGCCGTCGCCTCGCAGATCGCCGACGGATCATCGGCGACGCTGGTCGTGTCCGAGAAGGCGCTCGCCGACCACGGCCTCACCCCGCGGGCCCGCATCCACCACATGAGTGTCCGCGGTGACGACCCGGTGATGATGCTCTCGGCACCCATCCCGGCCACGAGGTACGCACTCGAGAAGACGGGGCTCTCGATCGACGACATCGACGTCGTCGAGATCAACGAGGCGTTCGCGCCGGTGGTCCTGGCCTGGCTCAAGGAGACCGGCACCGATCCGGAGAAGGTCAACCGCAACGGCGGGGCCATCGCGCTCGGACATCCGCTCGGCGCGACCGGCGCCAAGCTGTTCGCCACCCTGCTCAACGAACTCGAACGCACCGGCGGCCGCTACGGGCTGCAGACGATGTGTGAAGGCGGCGGGACCGCCAACGTCACGATCATCGAGCGACTGGGCTGAGCCGCGGCGGTCAGCCGCGGGTGTGAAGGGCGCGGGACCGCCAACGTCACGATCATCGAGCGACTGGGCTGAGCTCCGGCGGTCAGCCGCGGGTGTGAAGGCGGCGGGACCGCCAACGTCACGATCATCGAGCGGCTGGGCTGAGCTCTGAACTTCTGACAACACCCGTCGCCAGTTTCGATGTGACGTGGGGCATACTATGCTGGAACAAACGGAGACATCCGTTCCAACGCGAGCCCCACGGAGGACCTGATGACCAAGCCCGCAGAGGTGACGACGGGCGGCGCCGACCGCACGTCATCGCGCGAACACACTCTCGCCGAACTGCTGGAGATCCAGCGGGCGGCATTCCTCCGGGACGGCATCCCCGACGCGAAGACGCGGATCGACCGCATCACGCGGCTGTCCGCGCTGCTGCTCGACAACGCGGACGAGATCGCCGAGGCGCTCGACGCCGACTTCGGTACGCGTCCGCGTGAGCTGTCGGTGGCCGCCGATGTCGTGGGGTGTCTCATCGACCTCACCCATCAGCGTCGGCATGCCGAGAAGTGGATGAAGGAGGTCAACGTCGCGCGCGGGCAGGGCATCGCCGGCTTCACGCAGCGACTGCGACACGATCCGCTCGGCGTGGTCGGGATCATGGGTCCCTGGAACTTCCCGCTGCAGCTGACCTTCGTGCCGGCCGGTTCGGCCTTCGCGGCGGGTAACCGGGTGCTGATGCGCCCGTCGTCGATCACCAAGCGCACCACCGACGTGATCGCCGCACACGCTCCCGACTACTTCTCCATCGAAGAGCTCGCGATCGTCACCAGTGAGCACGGCTCGGGCTCGGACTTCGCCAAGCTCAAGGTCGACCACATGTTCTTCACCGGCTCGCCCGAGGTCGGAGCGTCGGTCGCCGGTGAGGCGGCCAAGAACCTCGTGCCCGTCACGCTCGAGCTCGGTGGCAAGAACCCAGCCGTCGTGGACGTCGACGCAGACATCGACAAGGCCGCCAAGTTCCTGGCCGACGCCCGACTCGTCAACGGCGGGCAGGTCTGCCTCTGTCCCGATTACGTCTTCGTGCCGGAGGCCAAGCTCGGCGAGTTCACCGACAAGGTGGTCGCGCGATGGAAGGCCAAATTCCCCACCATCGTCGGCAACCGTGAGTACACGTCGACCATCAACGAGAAGAACTACACACGCATCGTCGGGCTGATCGACGATGCCGAGCAGCTGGGCGCGACCAAGCATCAGGTGGTCCCGGTGGGGGAGACGCTGCCCAGTGATGCCGAGCGCAAGATCCCGCCGACGCTGCTCACCGGGGTCAAGGCGGGGATGAAGATCGAGGAGGACGAGGTCTTCGGTCCGGTCCTCACCGTGTACCCGTATCGCGAACTGTCCGAGGCGATCAGCCACATCTCCAGTCATCCGCATCCGCTGACGCTGTACTGGGCCGGCGACGACAACGAGCGGCTCGCCGAACTCGCGGATCGCACCCGCAGCGGTTCGATCAACGCCAACGACTTCGCCACCCACCTCTTCAGCGGCGGCCTGCCGTTCGGCGGCGTCGGCAAGAGCGGGATGGGCAACTACCACGGCCGCTTCGGCTTCGAGACCTTCAGCCACGCGCGCGCGGTCACGGTCTCGCGGCTGCCGCTGTCGGTCGCGGAGTTGATGTCGCCTCCGTTCACCGCACGCGACAAGAAGATGACCGACGGTCAGCTGAAACTGTGGACGCGCCTGAACAACCGCGCGATCAAGAAGCTCAAGAAGCGCTGACGAGAGTTCTGTCTTGGCCGGGTCCGTCACCGACGGGCCCGGCCAAGCGCTTGCTAGGGTCACGGAGAAGGCCACGGCGAGTGCGAGGAGATCCCGATGGCGCCACGGAACAGCAGCGTCGGAGAGAAGCGGGCCGGTTCGTCACGTCGTGACGAGTTGCTGGCCACCGCCGGACAGATGTTCGCCGAACAGGGCTTGCGTTCGACAACCGTACGTGACATCGCCGACGCCGCCGGAATCCTGTCCGGCAGTCTGTATCACCACTTCGACTCGAAGGAGTCGATGGTCGACGAGCTGCTGCGCGGATTCCTCGACCAGCTCTTCGCCCGCTATCGCGAGATCGTCGCGACCGGCTCGTCGGCGACGGAGACGTTGCGGCAACTGGTCGTGGCGTCCTTCGAGTCCATCGACGCCGATCATCACGCCGTCGCGATCTACCAGGACGAGGCGAAGCGTCTGGCCGCCCAAGAGCGGTTCGGCTACATCAACGATCGCAACACCGAGTTCCGGTCGCTGTGGCACTCGGTCCTACAGAGTGGCGTCGCGAGTGGCGAGTTCCGTTCCGACCTCGACATCGAGCTGGTCTACCGGTTCATGCGCGACACCGTCTGGGTCGCGGTCCGCTGGTACCGGCCCGGCGGCTCGCGGCCGGTGTCCGCGATCGCCGACCAATACCTCTCGGTTGTCCTCGACGGCATCGTCCCACGTCGCTAAGCGAAGTTAGGCTTACCTTTCTTTTTCTCGTCGGCAGGGTTATCGTACGCGTATGACAACACCTGGCGATGACCCTGCCGCGTCGGCACGCGCCGAGTCCGCGGCACTCAAGGACATGCTGCAACCCGTGCGCGGGCGCCTCCGCCTCGCGCAGGGCGTCCAACTCATCGGTTCGGCGGCGACGGTGCTCCCCTTCATCGGGATCGTCGAACTCGGGCGCCGCCTACTGGCCGGCCAGACGACCGCGGGCGACATCTGGCCGATCGTCTGGCTGGTGATCGTCGGGCTGGGTGCGCGTGCGTTCTTCGGTGCACTCGCCCTCGGCATCAGCCACTTCGCGGATGTCGACTTCCAGTCGCACCTGCGTCGACGGATCGTCACCAAGCTCGGTCGCCTCCCGTTGGGGTGGTTCACCCGGACGTCCTCCGGCGAGGTGCGCAAGTCTGCTCAGAACGACGTCCACGAACTGCACTATCTCGTCGCGCACGCCGACGTCGAGACCACCGCCGCGGTGGTCACCCCGGTCTTCGCGCTGATCTACTGCTTCGTCCTGGACTGGCGTCTCGGGCTCCTGGCGATGGCGACGCTGCCGCTCTACGCCGCCGGCTACGCGTGGATGATCCGCGACATGACCGAGCAGATGGCACGGATGAACACCGGGATCGAACGGATCAGTGCGACGATCGTCGAGTTCGTCTCCGGCGTCGCAGTCGTCAAGACCTTCGGTCAGGTCGGCCGGGCGCATCGCCGATTCATCGATGCCGCAGACGATTTCAACGACGATTTCGCCGGATACGTCGGTCCGATGCTGCGTATCGAGGCCATCGCGGCGATGATGCTGTCGGCTCCGCTGGTGTTGCTGGTCAACCTCGCCGGCGGATATTGGTTCACCAGCAGCGGGTGGGTGCAGCCGATCGAGGTGGTCGGTGCCACGCTGATCGCCCTGGTCCTCCCCACGTCGCTGATGGCGATCACCATGGCGCTCCACAGCCGGCAGCAGGCCGGCGGGGCTGCCCGCCGCCTGGTGGATCTGTTCGCCCTCCCCGAGCTGCCGGTCAGTGCCGATCCCGCTGTGCCCCAGGGCAACGGGGTCGAACTCGAGGATGTGAGCTTCTCGTATCAGACCACTGCCCCGGCGAGCGTCGGGGAGAACGGGCGATCGAAGGCCCTCGACGGAGTGGATCTGGTGCTGCCGGCGGGGTCGCTCACGGCACTCGTCGGTGAGTCCGGCAGTGGCAAGTCGACGTTGGCCACCCTCGTGCCGCGCTTCCACGACGCCGACACCGGTTCGGTCCGGATCGGTGGGGTCGATGTCCGGGAGATCGATCCGGAAACGCTCTATCGCACGGTCGGATTCGTGCTGCAAGACGTGCAGTTGCTGGGCATCAGCATCCGCGACAACATCCGGCTCGGACGCCCGGACGCGACCGAAGAGGAGGTCGCCGATGCCGCCCGCGCCGCACGGATCCACGATCGGATCGTCGCGCTGCCGCGCGGCTACGACGCGGTGATCGGCGACGACGCCCACTTCTCCGGTGGTGAGTCGCAGCGGGTGAGCATCGCGCGTGCGCTGCTGGCCGACACCCCGATCCTGGTGCTCGACGAGGCGACCGCCTTCGCCGACCCGGAGTCGGAAGCGCAGATACAGCAGGCGATCTCGACGCTGATCGACGGCCGCACCGTCCTCGTCATCGCCCACCGGCTGGGAACCATCACACACGCCGACAACATCGTCGTGCTGGACGGCGGGCGGGTCGTCGAGCAGGGCCGCCACGACGATCTCGTCGCAGCGCAGGGGACCTACGCCGCCATGTGGCGGTCCTACACCGAGGGAGGACTCGACATCGGTCGGGACCGGACCTCAGAACCGGCCGACGTCGTCGACCGGTCCGAACTCGAGAACACCGGAGCTGTGCGATGATCCGCGGATTCCTGACCATTCTCGGCAGCCAGCGTCGACAGATGTTCGGCTTCCTGCTCTGGGCGACCACCTTCGGTGTTGCGCAGGGGCTGGCGATGTTGGTGCTGGTGCCCTTCGTCCAGGCACTCCTGGACCTCGATGGCTCGGCTGCCGTGCGCTGGCTGCTCTGGCTTCTGCTCCTCGTCGCCATCTGCTGCATCACCTTCTACGTGCAGTCGATCCGCGGGATGCGGTTGGCGCTGTTCACCATGCGCACCCTGCACCACCGCCTCGGCGAGCATCTGGTGACGCTCCCGCTCGGATGGTTCACCCGTCGGCGCACCGGCGAGGTCTCGCAGATCGCGGTCAAGGGCACGATGTTCGTCGGCAGCACCAGCGCACACTTCTTCACGCCGGTGATCGCCAACACCACCAGTTCGTTGGTGGTGGTCGTCGGACTGTTGTTCTTCGACTGGCGGATCGGTCTCGTCGCAGCCGCCGGCGCGGTCCTCCTGTACGTCGCCGCAATCGTGTCCAGTTCGGTCATCGCGAGTGCGGAGGAGGCCAATCATCGCGTCTCCATCGCCGTGAACAACCGAGTCCTCGAGTTCGCCCGCTGTCAGCCGGTCCTGCGCGCATTCGGTCGAGCCGGGACGTCGTACGAGCCGCTGGCGGAGGTGCTCGACACCCAGTACCGCACCGGCCGTCGGATGATGTGGCGATCGGTGGCGGGCATCTCGCTCAACGGCGTCGCGGTGCAGGCGGTCTTCACCGCGATCCTGGCCTTCGGTGCGTGGCTGGCGGTGACCGATCGGATCGAGCCCGCCTTGCTGATCGCGGTCTTCGGGCTCGCGGCCCGGTTCACCGGCCCGGTGGGTGAACTCGCCGACCTCGGGTCGACGCTCCGGATGGCGCGTGACGAGATCAAGCGCATCACCGACGTGCTCGAGACGGAGTCGATCGCCCAGCCCGCCGAGCCGCAGCCGGTGTCGATGCCGGGTTCGGTCGAGGTCGAGCACGTCCGATTCGGATACGTCGACGGCGAGCCGGTGGCGCGGGACATCAGCTTCCGGGCCGAGCCCGGCACGATGACGGCACTGGTCGGTCCGTCCGGGTCGGGCAAGACGACGTTGTTCCGGTTGCTCGCGCGCTTCTACGACGTCGACGGCGGCGTGGTGCGGGTCGGCGGTGTGGATGTCCGTGACCAGGACACCGCGACACTGATGGGCCAGCTGTCCCAGGTGTTCCAGGACGTCTATCTCTTCGACGACACGTTGCGGGAGAACATCCGTATCGGCCGTCCGGACGCCACCGACGAAGAGATCGCGGCGGCTGCCGAGACCGCCGGGGTCGGGCGGATCGTCGACCGGCTGCACAACGGTTGGGACACCCCGGTGGGGGAGGGCGGCTCGGCCTTGTCCGGCGGTGAGCGTCAGCGTGTCTCGATCGCGCGGGCCCTGCTGAAGGGTGCGCCGATCGTCCTCTTCGACGAGGCGACGAGTGCGCTCGATCCGGAGAACGAGGCACACGTCGCGGCCTCGATCCGGGAGCTCGCCGACAACAGCACGGTGATCGTGATCGCCCACAAGCTGTCGACGGTGGTGGCCGCCGACCAGATCGTCGTGTTGGACGACGAGGGCGGCGTCGACGATGTCGGTACCCATGCAGAGCTGATCGGTCGAGGCGGCCAGTACGCGCGCTTCTGGCATGAGCGCACTGCGGCGGCCGGATGGGCGATGGCCCACTGACACTGCCGTTTTCGTAGCGCGAACACGCGGATATCACGTGTTCGCGCTACGAGATCTGGTGGGAACGCAGCTCGGTGAGCCGACTGCGGAGGCGTGCGACCCCGGCGAGGTCGAGGTCCGCGGGCACGCAGGTGTCCCGATCGCCCGCGGCGCGGAAAGTGGTGGGCACGTCGCGGTCGTACAGGACGTCGACGACATGCGCGAACCGTCGGGCCGACTCGCGGTCGGTGGTGCCGAGGGGCGGGATGTCGTCGATCACCCAGGTCCGGTGGTCGGCGACGAGGCGCAGGTAGTCGCGGACTCCGGTGGGGGAGCCGCAGAGGTCGTCGAAGGTGAACCAGACGCGTCCAGGTGTCGCCGCGCGGGCGGTGATCGGATGCCCCGCGGGACGGACCTCCGTCCGCTCGTCCGGCGATGGTGCTTCCAGTGCGCGGCCGGTGGTGTCCGCGATCCAGCGTCCCGAGGCGAAGCCCGCGCCGTGCTCGGCTCGCGACCGATAGTCCGTGCCACCATCGAGTTCGACGACCTGACAGTGCGTTCGGAGCAGTTCGATGGTCGGCACGAAGGTGTCGTGGAAGAGCGGGTTGGGCATCAGCTCGTCGGGTGCGCTGTTGCTGGTGATCACGATGGTCACGTCGCGGTCGACCGCCGCGGCGAAGAGGCGGGCGAGGAAGATGCCGTCGGCCGGGTCGTCGACGACCAGCTCGTCGAAACAGAGGGTCCGAACCGTGCCGAGCATGGCCTCGAGGCCGGTGGCGAGGGAACCGTTGACGACGATGGCGGCGTGCAGCGCGTCGGCGAACTCGTGCGAGTGCAGCCGGAGCGTCGAATCTGTCGGCGCCGTGGTGGCGACCACGTCCATCAGCCACGACTTCCCGCGGCCCGGTGGGCCGTGGAGATAGACGTTCTCGCCGGTCGTCAGCACCTCGACTGCGGCCCGCTGACCGACGTCCAGTGTGAAGCCGACCGAAGCGGCCGCGACGACGAAGTCCGAATGTGATGGCAGAACCGATTTTTGGGTGCGACGCAGACGGGGCCACATGACCGCACTCTATCATCGTAGAGGGTGCTGGTAGCCTGACGTGATGGAGCGCACCGATCGCCGCGTCTTGATCGCCGAGGCATGCCTCGACCTCGCCGCCGCCGGTGGCAACCACGCGATCACACACACCGCCGTCGACCGCGCCCTGGAGTTGTCGAAGGGCTCCACGTCCTACTACTTCCGGACGCGGGCCGCTCTCGTCGACGCCGCGCTCGACCGGCTCACCGACCGATCACGCGACGCATTCGCCGCTGCCGTCGCGCACTCGCAGTCGAGGTCGGAGTCGCAGCCGGAGTCGAGGGCGCAGCCGGAGTCGAGGGCGCAGTCGGACTCGCAGTCAGGACACGATGCGGACCCGACCGAGGTGATCGTCGGATACCTCACCACCCTCGTCACCGACCGTCGCCGCGATGTGCGGGCTCGCTACGCGCTCATGACCGACTCCGGGGACCGCGACCTCACGGCGTGCTTCTTCTCGCTGCCGGCGGCCACATCGCTGATGACCACGATGAACGCACGCGATCCGGACTCGGCCGCCCGCGACCTGATCACGACACTCGAAGGCGTGCTCTTCACTCGTTCGATGGGCCTCGACGCCGACCGTCCGTCGACTCCGGCAACGCTGCGCCCGATCGTCGATCGTGTGCTGCGGCCGGAGAACTGACCGTTCATGGGCCGGCTACCGCCGCTCGTCGCGACTACTCGTGGGTAGGGTCCGCGGGCGCGGTGCGACTGCTAGAAAAGCGCCATGAGCTTCACACCCCAGACCACCGCCACCGTTGCCTCCGCGCGCAGTCAGACCTTCGGCGACCTGCTCCGACGAACAGCGCTCCGGGTACCCGCCAAGACCGCGATCATCGACGGCGACACCCGGTTGACCTATGCCGAGTTCGACGCGGCAGTGAACCGGACGGCGAATGCGCTGTCGGCGCACGGACTCCGTCACGGCGACCGGCTCGCGCTGGTGAGTCACAACTCGTGGCAGTACGGGGTTCTGGCCTTCGCCACCGCGCGCCTCGGCGTCGTGCTCGTCCCTGTCAACTTCGGCCTGGGCGCCGGCGAGATCGCGTTCATCCTCGAGCACTCAGGCGCCCGCGCCGTGGTCACCGAGGACGCATTGGCTCCGACGGTCACCGAGGCGCTCGACCTCGCCGGCAACGAGATCGTCGCCCGCGGATGGATCGCGCTCGGCTCAGGCGCGGCCCCCGACGGTTGGGAAACGGTCGACGACTGGGCGCGCGACGGCGATCCGACCCCGCCCACCACGGCAGTCGGTGACGACGACCCGCTGCGGCTGATGTACACCTCCGGCACCGAGTCGCGGCCCAAGGGAGTGCTCCTGTCCTCCAAGTCGCTCATCACGCAGTACGTCTCGTGCATCGTCGACGGCGGGATGACCGGCGACGACATCGAGATCCACTCGCTGCCGATGTTCCACTGCGCGCAGATGGACTGTTTCTTCTCGGTCGACGTCTACCTCGGCGCGACGGGGATCATCCTCCGCGCACCGGATCCGGCGACCGTGCTCGCGACGATCGAGTCCGAGCAGGTGACCAAGTTCTTTGCGCCGCCGACGGTCTGGATCTCCCTGCTGCGGCATCCCGACTTCGAGACCCGCGACCTGTCGTCGCTGCGCAAGGGGTATTACGGCGCGTCGGCGATGCCGGTCGAGGTCCTGCGCGAGATGGGGCGCCGACTCCCCGACGTCTCGCTGTGGAATTTTTACGGTCAGACGGAGATGTCGCCACTCGCGACCATCCTGCAGCCGCATGAGCAGATGAGTCGGGCCGGTTCGGCCGGTCGCCCGGCGCTGAACGTCGAGACACGCGTCGTCGACGAGACGGGGGAGTCGGTGCCGATCGGCGAGGTCGGGGAGATCGTGCACCGCAGTCCGCATGCGGCGCTGGGGTATTACGGCGACGAGGACAAGACGGCCCAGGCGTTCGACGGTGGCTGGTTCCACTCCGGCGACCTCGGCGTCATCGACTCCGACGGCTATCTGTCGGTGGTCGACCGCAAGAAGGACATGATCAAGACCGGTGGGGAGAACGTGGCCTCACGAGAGGTCGAGGAGGCGATCTATCAGCTCGACGGGGTGGCCGAGGTCGCGGTCTTCGCCGTGCCGCACCCCAAGTGGATCGAAGCGGTGACGGCTGTGGTCGTGCCCAAGCCCGACGTCACCGTCACGGTTGCCGACGTCGACGCGCATGTGGCGACGGTCCTGGCGGGCTACAAGCGTCCCAAATACGTCGTCATCGCCGACGCGCTGCCCAAGAACCCGAGCGGCAAGATCCTGAAGAAGGACCTCCGCGTCGCGCACGTCGACATCGCGAACACCTGACCCGACAACCGATTCCGTAGAAGATGTTCCCGGATTCCGGGAAGAACTGCTACGGATTCGGCTGGGAGAGGGCGCCGAGTGCGGCCAGACGGTCGTGGGCGCCGGTCATGATCGACTGGATCAGGTCGTCGCAGCTGGGTAGGTCGTCGATCATCCCGACCACCTGACCCGACGCCAGCACGCCGGCGCCCGTGTCACCCTCGACGAGGCCCGCGCGGAGCAGCATCGGAGTGTTGCCCGCCATGATGATCTGCTGCCAGGTCCGGTCACCGGACTTCCTCATCGACCGACCGTCGCGCAGCATGGTTGTCCACTTCATGCCGGTCATCTGCTTGAACTCGTTGGCGTTGCGGGCCGCCGCGGTCAGCGCCCGCACCCGACTCCCGCTCTCGAGCGCGTCGACGAGTCGGGTCCGCAGCACGCGATGCGGCATGCCGTCGACCTTCGTCGACACCACGGTGTCACCGAGGCCGCGCTGGATGTACTCCTGTTTGACCGAGTCCGGGACGGCGCTGTCGGAGGTCAGCAGGAACCGGGTACCCATCGCGACCCCCTCGGCGCCGTAGGCGAGTGCCGCGGTCAGGCCCCGGCCGTCGAAGAAGCCGCCTGCTGCGACCACCGGCATGTCGATGCCCTTGGCCGACAGGGCGTCCAGCACGGACGGCAGCAGCAGCGTGGTCGCGACCGGGCCGGTGTGGCCACCGCCCTCGCCACCCTGCACGATCACCGCGTCGGCACCCCAGGAGGCCACCTTGACCGCGTGTTTGGCCGCACCGATGGACGGGATGACGACCACTCCGTGGTCCTTGAGCTTGGCGATCAGCTCTTGCTTGGGTGCCAGCGCGAAGGATGCGACCCGGACCTGCTCGCGGATCAGCAGGTCGATCCGTTCGTCGGCGTCGGTGGCGTCCGCGCGGATGTTCACACCGAACGGTTTGTCGGTCGCCGACTTCGTCTTGGCGATCGCGGCTTCGAGTTCGTCGTAGGTCATGGTTGCCGACGCCAGGATGCCCAGCCCGCCGGCATTGGAGGTCGCCGCGGTCAGCGACGGCCCCGAAACCCACCCCATGCCGGTCTGGACGATCGGGTACTCGATCCCGACGAGCTCGGTGAACCTCGTCGACAGCGCTGCCGCCCGGCTCGGCGCCGCAGTCGAGGTGGTCGCCGTCGTAGTGGTCGCAGTCGAGGTGGTCGAGGGTGTCCCGGTCGCCGGGGATGAGGACGCGGTCGAGTCGACGGAGGTCATCTCACTTCTCGATTCCGGACACCCTTGGGATCCAAGACCTCTCGGATCAGGGTCAGTTCTTCGTCGGTGGGCAGCCGGGTGTGCGGCGCCTTGTCGAGATCGGCGACCTCGAAGCCGGTGTTCTCGGCGACCTCGGCGACGGTCACACCCGGATGCAGGGAGAGCGCCCGGAACGTGTGGTCGGGGCCGCCGAAGTCGAAGACGCCGAGGTTGGTGACCACCCGATGGATGTCGAGATCGTCGAAAGCGGGGTTCTCCGGGTCGATCTGGTCGTAGCCGACGCCCGAGACGATGTCGACGGAGTCGCCGAAGACGCGGGTCGAGTGCCGCGCCACCCAGTAGCTGGTCGGATGGTTCACGGTGTTGCCGGGAGCCCCCCGGACACCGAACATCTGTCGGGTGGGTTGCTGCAGCGGACCGAAGGCCGACAGGTTCTGGTTGCCGTGCCGGTCGATCTGGTTGGCACCCATCACCACGTGCCGTCGGCCGGAGGCGACGACATCGAAGACCTTGCGGAACGGCATCCATCCCTCGATGGGGCCGGATGCGCCGACGGCCGGGGTGTCGGCGAAGATCAGTGCCTCGCCGTCGGTGATGAGCAGATCCGGCTCCGTGGTCAGGCGCGCCAGCCGTGCGCCGATGAGTGGGGTCGGCGCCATCGGGGATGCCATGATCTCGCCTGCGCCGGAGAAGATCTCGGCACAGGCGACGACGCACACCTCGGCGCGCGTGATGTCGGTGTCGGTGACGGTGTCGGTCACTTGGCCTCCTCCTGCTCGGTGCGCCAGGCCTCGATCTCGCGTTGGTAGGTCTCCTCGTCGACGACCAGGAACCGTTCGGAGAACGCCGTCCAGGTCTCGGCGTCCTTCGTCGACTCGACATAAAAGCGCTGGAATGCCTCGTCCCGCCCGTAGTCGGCCGTGACGTTCGCACCGGCTGCATTGTTCGCGGCGCCGGCGAAGGTGAAGTGCGCGCCGTTGGGGGCGTGCACCACGCGGTCGACGTTCATCCGGTTCAGCAGCAGACGTTGTGTCGGAACCGACTTCACCAGCACCTCGGTGGAGACCAGCTGGTCGGTCTCGAGGTAGCGGCGATCGGCGGCAGCACAGAAGAGGTCGTCGAAGTAGGGGTCGACGCCGGTGTAAGCGGCGTTGCCGCGACTGTCGGCGAGGTCGAGATGGACGAAGGCCGCGTCGAGTCTCAATGCCGGCATGGCGATCAACGTCTGCGTGCGTCCGTCGGCGTCCGGGTACGGCGAGGTGACGGTCTGGAGCTCGCCCTCCCAGAACTCGACGACGTCGGAGCCGAGGCCCGCACGGATCGGCAGGAACGGCAACCGGGCCGCTGCCGCCTCGAGTCCGCACTTGACCATTCCCTCGTCCATCTCGCGGACCGTGATGGTCCCGGTGGTGCGCGCACGGGCGAACCACGGATCGTAGAACGGTGGCGAGTCCAGTGAGACGAACCCGTAGTAGGCCTTGCTCACCTTGCCTGCGGCGCAGAGCAACCCGAGGTCGGGGCCGCCGTAGGTGACCACGGTCAGGTCCTTGACGTCCGACCGCGCGAGTGCGCGGACGAGTGCCATCGGTTTGCGGCGTGAACCCCAGCCGCCGATCCCGATCGTCATCCCGTCACGCAGCTCGCCGATCACGTCGTCGAGCGTGCTGGTCTTGTCCTTGGGGGCAGCGGGCATCAGGCCTCTCCTCTCGCGCCGGTGCCGGTGGTGGCAGGTTTGCCGGTGGTCACGAATGCGTCCCGGTGCTCGTCGGACACCCCGGCCAGGTTGAGTTCGAAGGTGTAGCCCTGCTCGAGTCGGTAGCTGGTCTTGACGTCGACCGGATCGATGCCGTTGATCGCTTCCTTGGCCGCCCGGATCACACGGGTGTCCTTGGCGGCGATCTTCTCGGCGATGTCGAGGGCCGCATCGAGCAGCTCCTCGCGCGGCACGACACGGTAGACGGAGCCGAAGTGCTCGAGCTGCTGCGCGGTGACGTTCTGCGCCGTGTAGTACAGCGTCCGCATCAGATGCTGAGGCACCAGGCGAGCGAGATGTGTTGCGGCACCCAACGCGCCGCGGTCGACCTCCGGTAGGCCGAAGACGGCGTCGTCGGAGGCGACGATGACGTCGGCGTTGCCGACCAGGCCGATTCCGCCACCGACGCAGAATCCGTTGACGGCCACGATGACCGGGACCGCGCAGTCGTAGACGGCGCCGAACGCGACCGCGCAGCCGCGGTTCGCGCCGATGAGCGCGTCGAAGCCCTCGGTGGCCTGCATCTCTTTGATGTCGACGCCCGCATTGAACCCCCGACCCTCGGCTCGGAGGATCACGACCCGGGTGCCGGGGTCGGCGCCCACGCTCAGGATGGTCTCGCCCAGCTCGAACCACGCCGCCGACGGCAAGGCGTTGACCGGCGGGAAGTCCACGGTGACGGTCACGATCCCGGTGTCGGATCGTGTCGTGGTGATGGGCACACCAGCCCCTTTCCTCGTGGCTCAACCAAGCAAGTGCTTGGTTGTTTGGTAGGGTAGCACCCATGTACGGCGACGGTGGCATCGATCTCGGCCTGGAGAAGAAGGTCGTCCTGGTCACGGGTGGTGTCCGCGGCGTCGGAGCCGGAATCAGTGCGGTGCTCGCGGGTCTCGGCGCGGTCCCCGTGGTCTGCGCACGCACGCCCGCCGATGGTGCCGACGTCGATGTCGTCGCCTGCGACGTGCGTGACGAAGATGCCGTCGCCGCGATGGTCGAGGGCATCGTGGCGCGCCACGGTCGGCTGGACGGTGTGGTGAACAACGCGGGCGGCTCGCCCTTCGCCCTGGCCGCGGACGCATCCAACCGGTTCGCGGGCAAGATCGTCGAGCTGAACCTGTTGGCGCCGTTGATCGTCGCGCGGGCGGCCAACGCGGTGATGCAGACCCAGGACGACGGCGGGGTCATCGTCAACGTGTCCAGCGTGAGCGGCCACCGGCCGTCGCCGGGGACCTCCGCCTATGGCGCGGCCAAGGCCGGTCTGGACAACCTGATGGGGTCGCTGGCCGTCGAGTGGGCGCCTCGGGTGCGGGTCAACTCCGTGGTGGCCGGACCCGTCGAGACCGAACAGTCGCAGTTGCACTACGGCGACGCCGACGGCATCGCAGCAGTCGGCAGCACCATCCCGATGGGGCGGCTGGCGTCGCCGGTGGACGTCGGGAACGCGGTCGCCTTCCTGCTCTCGCCACTGGCCGCGTACGTCAGCGGCTCCACCCTGACCGTGCACGGTGGTGGTGAGAAGCCCGCCTTCCTGCAGGCGGCCACCGCAGGCAACGACGTCTAGGACCATCCGGAGTCGGAAGAGGAGAAACGTTGGGTACCAAGCTGAACGAGGGACGCGTCGCGATCGTGACCGGCGCCGGGCAGGGGATCGGGCGCGCGCACGCGCTGGCCTTCGCCGCCGACGGCGCCCGGGTGGTCGTCAACGATTTCGCGGCCGACGCGGCCGGCGCGGTCGTCGAGGAGATCGTCGCGGCCGGGGGCTCGGCGGTGGTCGACTCCGCCGACGTCGCCGACTGGGACGGCGCGGCCCGACTGGTCGACACCGCGGTCCGCGAGTTCGGCCGACTCGACATCCTGGTCAACAACGCGGGTTTCGTGCGTGACCGGATGCTGGTGTCGATGTCGGAGGACGAATGGGATGCGGTGATCCGCGTGCACCTCAAGGGACATTTCGCGACGCTCCGGCATGCCGGAGCGTACTGGCGTGCGCAGTCCAAGGCGGGTGACCAGCCACAGGCGCGGATCGTGAACACCAGTTCCGGTGCGGGACTGTACGGCTCGGTCGGCCAGGGCAACTATGCGTCGGCGAAGGCCGGGATCGCGGCGCTGACGGTCCAGGCGGCCGCCGAGTTGGGCGGCTACGGTGTCACCGTGAACGCGATCGCCCCCGCCGCCCGGACGCAGATGACGATGGGTGCCGGCGAGGCCATGGCGGCCCAGATGGCAGCACCCGCCGACGGTTCCTTCGACGCGATGGACCCGGCCAACGTCTCACCGCTGGTCGTCTGGCTCGGGTCTCTCGAATCGGGGTCGGTGACCGGCCGGGTGTTCGAGGTGGAGGGCGGCAAGATCTCCGTCGCCGACGGGTGGCAACGAAGCGCGGAGAGCGACAAGGGTTCCCGGTGGGAGCCGAGTGAGCTCGGACCAGTGGTCGAGGAGATCCTGACGAAGGCGCCGGTTCCGATGCCGGTCTACGGTGCCCGCTGATCACGGCTCGGCATCCGCCGACCGACGGGTGGCCGCGGCGCGCGCCTACGTGGACGCGCTGGTCAGTCACGACGCCGGCGATGTCTCGGTGCATCCGGACTGCACCAGGGTCGAGTTCGGTCTCAAGACCGGCCGCAACGGTCCGCACATCCTCCGCAGTCTCGCGCGGGGGCCGCAGTTCCGGCTGATCCATCGGATCAGCGAGTTCAGCGCGACCGTCGACGGTCATTCGGTCGCGACGCGGTACCTGGTGCACGTCCGACCGAAGGCCCTGTCCCTGGCCGCGGAGGTCAGGGAGACGTTCGTGGTGGACGAGGACGATCGCATCCGCGCCATCGTCGCGCGTTTCGGCCCCCCGCGTCGCGTGCCCTGAGTAGACGCATGGCCTTGAGAAGGGGAATGCGCCCGGATGCTCAGAGCATCCGGGCGCATTCGTCGCTGTTCGGCCGACCTCCTGACGTGGCGACCTCGCGGTCAGGCGCCGGGCGCGCGCACCACCATCGGTACACCGGGGAAGTACGCGGCCATCTCCGAGCGCGACTTCCGCAGTGCGGCAGTACCGTAACCGTGCTTGCGATGGTCGGGATGAATCCAGATCCGGACGTCGATCTCGCCGTCGGTCAGTTCGCCGAAGACGAAGCCGACCTTGGTCGGTCCCTCGAGGGCGACCAGCCACACGGCCTCCTCTGCGGCCACCCGGTCGGTTGCCTTGGTCAGCTCGTCGCCGAGGTCGCCGGCCGGTTGACCCGATCCGTCGCCCGCGACACCCAGTTCCTGGGTGCGGACCCCGAACAGGTCGGCGTCGGCATCGGCGGAGAACGGACGCAGGTCGAGATTGTCGCCACTGCTAGCGGGACGCTCGGCGAGCGTGAAGGTGATCGACGAGTTCAGGTCGTCGAGTTCGGCCTGGTTCTTGCGGCGCTCGTCCTTGGTCAGCTGGTCCAGGGACATGCCGAGCACGGCTTCGGCGCCGAGCTGCGACTTGCCCAGGAGGGTGGCGATGGCGGCGACTGCTGCGGTCCGGTCGTCGGCCTCGACGATGGCGTCGAGGACCTCGTGGCGGCGCTCGAGGGCGGTGAGGAGGGCGTCGGTGATGTCGCGGCGCTGGGCCGTGCGGTCGAGATCGGTCATGCTCCGAATCCTAATGGAGCGCGACGATGTCCGCGTGTGCTCGACGGGAAACGCGACGCCGGTCCGCGGGGCTCCCGGCTCACGGCTCTTGCCGACGGCCGCTGCATATAATTAGAACATGTTCTTACATGCGCTGATGGCGGCCTGTGGATAGAAACAGCATGTCAACGACGCCATTTCGGGGGTATGTCTTCCGTACTTCTGTAACACGTCCTAGTCTGTAGAGCATGACCGATGCACTCCAGAGTCAGTCCGAGTTCGATCATCTGCGCGGCGGCACCCACCTGGGCGACCTGATGGTGGCCGCGCTCAAGCGGCACGCCGAGCGCAACGTCCTCGTCCTCGGTGACGCAGAGCTGACCGGTGGCGAGATGGCCGCCGCCATCAGTCGCTACATCCAGGCGTTCGAGTCCCTCGGGGCCGGCTCGGGCACCGCAGTCGGCCTGTTGTCGCTGAACCGGCCGGAGGTCCTGCTGGTGATCGGCGCCGGTCAGACACAGGGCTGGCGGCGCACCGCGCTGCACCCGCTCGGATCACTCGACGACCACGCCTACGTGCTCTCCGACGCCGGCGTGACGACGCTCGTCATCGACCCCGTGCCGATGTTCGTGGAGCGGGCGGTGGCGTTGCTCGACAAGGTCCCGAGCCTCAAGCAGGTCCTGACGCTGGGCCCGGTGCCCGACGAACTGTCGGCACACGGCCGCGACGTCATCGCCGAAGCCGACCTCTTCGAGCCGAAACCCTTGGTGGCAGCGGAACTCTCGCCGGATCACGTCGTGTCGATCACTTACACCGGCGGCACCACCGGTAAGCCCAAGGGCGTCATCGGCACGGCTCGGGCGATGTCGACCATGACGCAGATACAGCTGTCGGAATGGGAATGGCCGGAGAATCCGCGGTTCCTGATGTGTACCCCGCTCTCGCATGCGGGCGCGGCCTTCTTCGTGCCGACGCTGATCAAGGGCGGCTCGATGGTGGTGCTCGGCAAGTTCGACCCGGCCGAGGTCCTGCGCACCATCGAGGAAGAGCGCATCACCGCGACCATGCTGGTCCCGTCGATGCTCTACGCCCTGATGGACCATCCGGACTCGCGCACTCGCGACCTGTCGTCGCTGGAGACCGTCTACTACGGGGCATCGGCAATCAACCCGGTGCGGCTGGCCGAGGCCATCGAGCGATTCGGCCCGATCTTCGCGCAGTACTACGGACAGTCCGAGGCGCCGATGGTGATCAGCTATCTCGCCAAGCGCGACCATCCGACCGGTGACGACGACCATCGACGACTCAGCAGCTGCGGTCGACCGTCGGCGTTCCTGCGGACTGCGCTGCTCGGGCCCGACGACAAGCCGGTGGCGCAGGGCGAGCCCGGTGAGATCTGCGTCGCCGGTCCATTGCTCGCAGGCGGTTACTGGGGTCTGCCCGAGCAGACCGCGGACACCTTCAAGGACGGATGGCTCCGCACCGGTGACGTGGCACGTGAGGACGCCGACGGCTTCTGGTACATCGTCGACCGCACCAAGGACATGATCGTGACCGGCGGGTTCAACGTCTTCCCCCGCGAGGTGGAGGATGTGGTCGCCGAGCATCCGTCCGTCGGCCAGGTGGGCGTGATCGGAGTACCCGACGACAAATGGGGCGAGGCCGTCACCGCCGTTGTGGTGCTGCGCTCGGACGCCGACCAGGACGATGCCGCCAAGGATCGGGTCACGGCCGAGATCCAGCAGGCCGTGAAGGACCGGAAGGGTGCCGTGCAGTCGCCCAAGAAGGTGGTGTTCACCGAGTCACTTCCACTGACTGCACTCGGAAAGCCGGACAAGAAGGCGCTGCGGGCGCAGTATTGGGAGTCGAGCGACCGCAGCGTCGGATGAGACCCGCAGCCGACTTTCACCGGTCGGCGCGGAGGCGCGGTCGGGGCACTGTGAGGGGTGCCCCGACCTGCGCCTGTTCTACGGTGTGTCGGCGTCCCGTTCGACGAGATCGTCGGCCCCGCGCGCAGCGGGCTCGCAGATGATGACCGGGATGCGTCGGTCGGTCCACGCCGAGTAGGTGTCGAAGTCGGCGTACAACTCCACCAGCCGCGGCCACAGCCGATCGCGCTCGGCGTCATCGGCCTCTCGGGCGTGCAGGTCCAGCTTCTGCGACCCGATCTGGATGGTGACCTGCGGATTCGCGACCACATTGTGGTACCAGGCGGGATTCTTCGGCAGGCCGCCCTGCGAGGCGACCACGACCACTCGCTCGTCGTCACGCAAGAACAGCAGCGGCACGGTGCGCGGCTGACCGCTCTTGCGTCCGGTGGAGGTCAGCAAGCACACCTCCACCGGTTTGCGCATCGCTGCACCCACCCGCCAGGTCTTGCCCAGGCGGCCGCCGGTCGCCTGATACAGGCGCGTGTTGGCGCGAGAGCCCCACTTGATCAGTGTGGCGACGACCGGCGAGTCCAGCTGGTCGGGACGGTTGTCGGCGTCCACGGGTCAGATGCGCTCGATGATGGTGCCGGTCGCCAGAGCGCCGCCGGCGCACATGGTGATCAGCGCCGTCTGCCCGCCCGAGCGTTCGAGCTCGTGCAGCGCGGTGGTGATGAGTCGGGAACCGGTGCTGCCCACCGGATGTCCGATCGCGATCGCGCCGCCGTTGACGTTCACCTTGTCCATGTCGGGCTGATGGACATTCGCCCAGCTCAACAGGACGGAGGCAAACGCTTCGTTGACCTCGAAGAGGTCGATGTCGGAAATCGACATACCCGACTTGGCCAGCACGCGTTCGGTTGCCTGAACCGGTCCGTCGAGGTGGTAGTGGGTCTCGGCCCCGACCAGCGCCTGCGCCCGGAAGCGTGCGCGGGGGGTGAGGCCCAGGCCCTTCGCCTTGGCCTCGTCCATGATGAGCACTGCGGCAGCCCCGTCCGAGATCTGCGAAGAGGTCCCGGCCGTGTGGATTCCGCCATCGAGGACGGGCTTCAGGTTGCTGATCGACTCGATCGTGGTGTCGCGCAGGCCCTGGTCCCGGCTGACATCCAGGATGTTGCCGGTCAGCTCGCCCTCCTTGGTCCGCTCAGGAGCCTTCAGTGTCAGCACCTCACGGTCGAATCGTCCCTCGTCCCAGGCGTGACGGGCACGTTGCTGGCTGCGCACGCCGAGCTCGTCGACGTCGGCACGAGAGATGCCGCGGCGCTTGGCGATCCGCTCGGCGGCCTCGAACTGGTTGGGCATGTCGATGTCCCAGGACTCCGGGCGTCGGGGGCCCGCGTGATCACCGACGTTGGCGCCCAACGGGACCTGCGTCATCGCCTCGACGCCACACGCGATGCCGACGTCGATGGTGTCGGTGGCGATCAGGCCGGCGATCAGGTGATTGGCCTGCTGGGCCGATCCGCACTGGCAGTCGACCGTGGTCGCACCGGTCTGCTCGGGGAGTCCCGCGTGCAGCCACGATGTGCGGGTGATGTTGTTGCCCTGGGCGCCGACCTGCGTGACACAGCCGCCGATCACCTGCTCGACCAACGCCGGATCGATCCCGGCCTTCTCGATGACGCCGCGTTGCGCCGCGCCGAGGATCTCTGCCGCATGCAGTCCCGACAGCCAGCCCGCTCGCTTTCCGATGGGGGTCCTCACGGCCTCCACGATCACCGGCACACCCATGCCCACTCCTTCGTTCGCGTAGTCTCGACATCACCAAAATTAGAACAAGTTATTGTTCCCGTCTATGCCGGGTGGCACTATGTGTTCTAATGAAAACTGAAACACGTTCTTATCTACAGCAAGGTGGTGTGTCGTGACCCAGGCTCACAGTGCCCCGGTCGGTGCCGACGCGGGGGACGCTGCTGCGAAGTGCCCGTTCATGCAGCAGGAGGGGTGGGATTTCACCAGCCCCGATCTGCTCGAGCAGGGCCTGCCCGTGCAGGAGTTCGCGCAGCTGCGGAAGACCGCTCCGGTCTGGTGGAACGCTCAGCTCCCGGGCAAGGGCGGTGGCTTCCACGATGGAGGCTACTGGGTGATCTCGAAGCACGCCCACATTCGTGAGATCTCCAAGAACAACGACGACTGGGCGACCAACGACAACGGCGTCATCATGCGGTTCGACGACGAGATGACGGCCGAGCAGATCGAGATCACCAAGGCTCTGCTGATCAACCACGATCCGCCGGAGCACACCCGCCTGCGCAAACTGGTGTCGAAGGCGTTCACGCCGCGCGCGGTGCAGGCTCTCGAGGACAAGCTGGACTCTGCCGCCCGGACCATCGTGAGCAAGGCCGCCGAGCAGGGAACCGGCGACTTCGTCGAGGATGTGGCCGTCGACCTGCCGCTGCTGGCGATCGCCGATCTCCTCGGTGTCCCCGAGGCGGACCGCAAGAAGCTCTTCGACTGGTCCAACGCGATGATGAACTCCGACGATCCGGACTTCCCGATCGATCCGCAGACGGCCAACGCCGAGATCCTCGGATACGGATACACCATGGCCGAGGAGCGGCGGAAGTGTCCGGCCGACGACATCGTCACGAACCTGGTCAACGCAGACATCGACGGTCAGTCCCTGGACGAGACCGAGTTCGGTTTCTTCTTCATCCTCTTGACCGTCGCGGGCAACGAGACCACCCGTAATGCGATCAGCCACGGCATGAACGCATTTCTGGACAACCCCGACCAGTGGGAGCTGTTCAAGAAGGAGCGCCCCGCCACCGCGGTCGACGAGATCGTCCGCTGGGCGACGCCGGTCAACACCTTCCAGCGCACCGCCAAGCGCGACACCCAGGTCGGCGGCGTCGACATCAAGAAGGGGCAGCGGGTCGGACTGTTCTACGGGTCCGCGAACTACGACGAGGACGTCTTCGACGACCCGTTCTCGTTCAACATCCTCCGCGACCCGAATCCGCACGTCGGCTTCGGCGGCAACGGGGCCCACTTCTGCGTCGGCGCCAACCTCGCCCGCATGGAGATCAACCTGATGTTCAATGCCCTCGCCGACCTGGTCCCCGACATCACCAAGCTGGAGGCGCCGCGTCGTCTGCGTCACGGCTGGATCAACGGTGTCAAGGAACTCCGCGTCGATTACGGCACCAAGTGACCGCCACGGATGACGCCCCGGCCTACCTGAACATCGACCGGGAGAATCATCCCGCGGTGGTCGCCGGCCGACGCTCACGCGAACTCGTCGCCGCACGCGACAAGGACGCGTGGGTGGCGAACTTCGCCGCTGACGGTTCCGTGGAGGATCCGGTCGGGCCGTCGATGTTCGACCCCGAGGGCAAGGGATTCCACGGGCACGACCAGATCGCCGAGTTCTGGGACAAGTCGATCGCGACCACCGAGAGCATCGAGTTCGTGTTCGACTCGGAGATCATCTGCGGCAACGAGGTCGCCTACGTCGGCAAGATCGTGACCCACATCGCAGGGCACATCTCCGAGGCGCACGGGGTGTTCACCTACCGTGCGGCACCCGACGGGAAAATGGCTGCGTTGCGGGCCTTCTGGGAAGTGGAGAAGACGATCAACTCCGTTCGACCCGCCTGAGGCGGACGACTGAGACGACTGCGGGATCGGCCGGTGTGGCCGATCCCGCAGTCGTTTCCGCTTCTCTTCGACCTTCTTGCTGCGCGACACTGGATGCGAGGCGTCCGACGCGACGTGGCGCGGACCCGTGGCAGAAAGGCTCGTGATGCGCGCATGGGATCGGTCGAAGAACTACGTAACTTCGCTGCGGCAGGCGAAACGGCATCGCAGTGATCTCTTCGGATGGCTCGGACGTCGGCCACTGCTGATGGCGGCCACATCGGGGTACGAGACGGCATTGTTGCTCTCCAACAAGCTCGACCCGAAACTCAAGGAGTTGGCCGAGCTCAAGACGGCCGGTCTGATCAACTGCGAGTTCTGCCTCGACATCGGATCGGCTCTCGCCCGGGGCGCGGGCATCACCGAACAGCAGATCCGCGACCTGCCGCGATACACCGACAGTTCCGCGTACACCGCCCTCGAGAAGCTCGTGATCTCCTATGCGGAGGCGATGACGCGCACGCCCGCAGTCGATCTCGAGGAGATACGAGAACGTCTGAGCAAGAATCTGTCTCGCGCGCAACTGGCCGAACTGGCCGCGACCGTCGCCTGGGAGAACCAGCGTGCCCGACTCAACCAGGGTCTCGGCGTGCGACCGACCGGCATGTCCGACGGCGCCGTGTGCGCGATACCGGAGCGCTCGGTCACCGGCCCCTGATCGGTAGCTCTTCTCCGAGGGGTGCCGACAGCGATCCACCCCGCCCGGCGGACCGGAGCGGGGTGGATCTGTGAGAGGGAAATGCAGCTTCGGGCTACAAGCTGGAAATCAGTGCGTCGGTTTGTCTGCACCCACGGTGACATTTTGACGGTGGGTGCAGACAAGCTGGAAATCAGTGCGTCGGTTTGTCTGCACCCACCAGCCACATCGAGAAGTACTGCGAACCACCGCCGTACGCGTGACCGACCGCCTTGCGGGCATCGGGGACCTGGTGCGCGCCCGCCTTGTTCATCACCTGGATCGCGGCCTCGGCGAATCGGATCATGCCGGATGCGCCGATCGGGTTCGACGAGAGCACACCGCCGGACGCGTTGAACGGGATGCGGCCGCCGATCTCGGTCTCGCCGGCCTCGGTCAGCTTCCAGCCCTCGTTCTCCGCGGCGAAGCCGAGGTTCTCCAACCACATCGGCTCGAACCACGAGAAGGGCACGTAGATCTCGGCCGCGTCGATCTCGTCGATCGGGCTGGTGATCCCGCCTGCCTTCCACAGTGCCGCCGATGCGTCGCGTCCGGCCTGTGGACTGACCACGTTGCGATGGGCGTAGGCGAGCGGCTCGGTCCGCATCGCCGTGGCGTGGATCCAGGCCACCGGGGTGCCCTGCGCGGCAGTGGCATCCGCGACCTGTTCGTCGCCGATCACGACGGCACACGCGCCGTCGGACGAGGGGCATGTCTCGTCGTAACGGATGGGGTCCCACAGCATCTGGGACTCGAGCACCTTCTCGGTGGTGATGTCGGACTGCTGCAGGTGTGCGAGCGGGTTGAGTGAGCCGTTGCGGCGGTCCTTGGCCGCCACGATCGCTCCGATGTGCGACGGTGCGTCCGACTGGCGGATGTAGGAGCGGACGTGCGGTGCGAAGAAGCCGCCCGCGCCGGCGCCGACCGGCTTCGTGAACGGAACCGGGAGCGACAGCGCCCACATCGCGTTCGACTCCGACTGCTTCTCCCACGCGACGGCCAGGACGCGCTGGTGGATGCCGCCGAAGACCAGCGAGGCGGCGACATTCGCCGTCGATCCGCCGACCGACCCCGCGGTGTGGACGCGGATGAGACGCTTGCCGACCGCGCCGATGGCCTCGGCCATCGCCAGCTCGGGCATCATCACGCCCTCGAAGAGATCGGGCGCCTTGCCGATGACGATGGCGTCGATCTCGTCGATGGAGACCCCGGCGTCGGCGAGTGCCGCGTCGATGGCCTCGCGACACATCGCGGCCATGGTGACGTCGTGACGCTTGGCGACGTACTTGGTCTGGCCGGTGCCCAGGACCGCCGCGCGATTCTTGTGTGCCATCAGTTCTCGTCTCCCGCCAGTGTGACGACCATGTTCTGTTGCAGCAGTGGACCGCTCGTCGCGTGCGCCACCGCAGAACCGGCGTTGCCGGCGAGGATCTCGTGGGCGGCGTACCCGATGCGCTGCAGGCCGCCGGAGAACAGCGAGTTGCCGGTCAGCAGTCCGCCGGAGGGGTTGATCCGTACCGACTCCGGGAGGTTCAGCGCGCGCCGCACGATGAGTTCCTGGTGCGTGTAGGGCGTCGCGAGTTCGGCGATGTCGACGGCCCGACTGCGGTCGCCGAACGCCGTGTCGCCCGCGAGGGTCGTCGACGGGGAGACGGTGAGGTCACGCGCGCCGAAGTTGGGGGTGTCGATCCGGTGATCCCAGCCGGTCACGAACGCCGGGTTGGCGACAAGTTCGCGCGCCCGCTCCTCGCTCGCGATCACCACGGCGGCGGCCGCATCGGTGTACGGCGCGATGTCATGTGCGCGCAGCGGATTCGCGACGTAGTCGGCGGCCAGCAGCTCGTCGGCCGATCCGCCGTGGGTACGTGCGGCGACCTCGGCCAGATCGCGCTCGGTCCACGTGCCCGCGTCGATGCCCGCCCGCGCCTGCAGCGCGGCCAGCGAACGGGCGTCCGGCTTGAGCGGTGCCACCGTGTACGGGTCGGTCTGCAGCGCGAGCGTCAGATCGGAATTGCCAGCGGTGGCCTTGCCGAATCCGTACGCGAGTGCGAGATCCACCTCCCCCGTGGCGATCTTGACCCACGCCTCGTACAACGCCCACGCGGCGTCCATCTCCACATGCGACTCGTTGATGGGCGGCATCGCGCCGATCGAGTCGATGGCGGAGATGAACGAGAACGCGCGACCGGCCAGGTAGTCCGACGATCCGCTGCACCAGAAGTCGATGTCGGTGCGGGTTATGCCGAGTTCGGCGTAGAGCTTGGAGAAGCACGGGATCAGCATCTCGACACCGTTGGTGGTGCCGTGCGTCCCGACGACGTTCGGGCTGTGCGCGAACCCGATGATCGCGATCCGGGGAAGGGTCACAAGAACTCCTAGGTGAGTGGCCGGCGACTGCGGCCTGGGGCGGCGGACTCCGAGATCACAGGAATGCGCGGTAGGTGTCGTGTTCGGCGTCGGGTTCACCGGTCGGACGGAAGTGGCTGATGCTGCCGACCGACAGCTCGCGCTCGTCCTCGGGAACCCATACCGCCTCGACGCGCATGCCCATCCGCACCTCGTCGGCTGGGCAGTCCAGGATCAGGTGCAGGAACGGGATGTCGGTGTCGTCCAACAGGACATAGGCCGCCACGTAGGGGGGTTTGATGCGCTGCCCCTGGAACGGGACGTTGACGATGCAGAACGTGGTGACGATTCCGGTGTCGGCCAACTGGACCCGCTCGACCGCCGGTGCCCCGTCGGCCGGACTGACCGAACGCGGGGGGAAGTAGATCCGACCGGCGTCGACGCCGGTCCCGATCCGTGAGCCGAAGAGTTTGCCGTCGCGCAGACCCTCGAGATACCACGACTCCTCTTCGGTGGCCGAGTGCTCGATGGCGGTGGTGATGGGCGTCGCGACCACGAGAAGCGGTCCGTCGTCGTGCTCCTCGGTGTTCGCCGGGGCCTCGACACCCTCGACGTCGCCGACCTCGAAATGCGTGATGTCGTCGATCCGTCCGACACGGGCCGCGCGCCATACCGCGTGTACCCGCTGACCACTGGTCAGGTCGTCGGGGGAGTCGGCCTCGACGACGTGCAGCAGGGACGTGTCCGCACCGTCGAGCTTGATGAGTGCCCAGGCGAAGGGCACCGTCAGCGGCTGGCCGGGAAGCGGTTCGGGCTGCCACGACCACGACTCGATCGTGCCGACGGAGGCGACCGGGACGATGTCGGTCGTGGCGGCACCGGTGGTCGGGTCGAACTCGACCGGCGGTACCGAGACCTGGCCGTCGGAACCCCGCGAACCCACTATCCGTCCGTCTCGCAGGCCCAGTGCGAACTGGGACAGGACGGGCCCGAGTGAACGCGTGTAGGCGAACGAATTCTCCAGGGGCGCGGAGAGGATGGCGGATGCCGGTTCCGGCACCGTCGCGACAGGGGACGTTGCGCTGTTGCTCACGTCATCGAGTAGAACACGTTCTAGTATTGGAAACAAGATGCACGTCACGGACGGTCGCCGACACCCGTGGAGCCGGAGGGAAAGACACTGTGAAGCTCGGACTGCAGCTCGGATACTGGGGTGCCGGCCCCATCGACAACGCGCCGGAACTGATCGCCGCGGCGGAGGAGGCAGGCTTCGATGCCGTGTTCACCGCCGAGTCCTGGGGGTCGGATGCCTACACGCCACTGGCGTGGTGGGGGGCCGCCACCGAACGCGTGAAGCTGGGCACCGCGGTCGCCCAACTCTCGGCTCGTCCGCCGACCTCACTCGCCATGCATGCGCTCACCATCGATCATCTGTCCGGTGGCCGGCACATCATCGGCCTCGGTGTCTCCGGCCCCCAGGTGGTCGAGGGGTGGTACGGGCAACCGTTCGGCAAACCGTTGGCGCGTACGCGCGAGTATGTCCGGGTGGTCCGGGACGTACTCGCGCGCGAGGATCGGGTCACCAACGACGGTGTGCACTACCCGCTGCCGTACCCGGCCGACGCCGCGGGCTCGACCGGACTCGGCAAACCGTTGAAGCCCATCACCCACCCGCTGCGATCGGACATCCCGATCTGGCTCGGTGCGGAGGGCCCGAAGAACGTCGCGCAGACCGCCGAGATCGCCGACGGATGGCTGGCGATCTTCTACAGTCTGGGACTCGCGCCGCAGTACGAGGAGTGGCTGGCGGAGGGCTTCGCGCGACCGGGGGCGCGGCGCACCCGCGACGACTTCGAGGTGGCCGCGTCGGCACAGGTGGTGATCACCGACGACGTCGCCGCAGCGATCGACCGGTACCGACCGTCCACGGCTCTGTACGTCGGCGGGATGGGCGCCAAGGAGAAGAACTTTCACGCGGAGCTCTACCGCCGGATGGGATACGGCGCAGCGGTCGACGAGATCGGCGCGCTGTTCCTGGCCGGACGCAAGGAGGAGGCGCTCGCTGCCGTGCCGGACGAGATGGTGCGGGAGACGATGATCGTCGGGACCGCCGACGAGGTGCGTGCCCAGATCAAACAGTGGGAGGCGGCCGGCGTCTCGATGTTGATGGTCACCGCACGCGACGTCGACACGATCCGACAGCTGGCGACGCTGGTCTGACGCGTCGATCGTGCGCTCGGATCCGTCGATCGTGCGTCCGGACGTGTCGACCGTGCGCTCCTATGCGTCGACCGTGCACTGTCATGCCTCCGCGGTGCACGACCGACGTTGCGGAGCGCACGATGAACGTGTTCGTGCGCACGGTCGACGATCTGGGGCGCACAGTCGACGACGGTGCTGGCGCGCACGGTCAGCTGTCGAGCGCGTCGACGAGTTCACCCATCGTGTCGTCGTCCATCGGGAACGGTTGGTAGAGGCCGAGTTCGGTGGAGACGCCATCTGCGCGTCGGCGCAGGATGCGGCCGACCTCGGTCGGCGTGCCACGGGCAGCGATGGTGTCGAGCAGGTCGTCGTCGATCAGTCGGGCCATGTCGTCCCAGCGCCCCTGTTTCGACAGTGCGTTCAGCTCGGGCTGCAGCTCTCCCCAGCCGTGCAGTTCGAGTACCGGACGGTACGCAGGTGTCGAGCCGTAGAAGCCGAGAAGTCGGCGCGCGGCGTCCTCGGCGATCGCGCGGGACTCGTCGTCCCGGCCGGTCGCCACGATCACCTCCGGGAGGACTGCGAAGTCGGCACGCGTGCGGCCGGATTCGGCGAGACCGGCATCCACCCTGGGCAATACGACCTCACGGACGAAGCGGTCGCTGGTGAAGGGCATGACGAGCAACCCGTCGGCCGTCGATGCCACCGCATGCGTCAGTCGAGGGCCCAGTGCGCCGACGTAGATCGGTGGCGGGCCATACGGATTGGGACCGGGGCGGAAAGTCGGCGTCATCAGACGATGACGGTAGAACTCACCATCGAAATCGAGTCGGGTGCCGTTCTGCCAGGTGTCGAAGATCGCCCGCAACGCTCCGACGAACTCCACCATCCGCGCGACCGGACGGTCGAAATCGGCGCCGTATCGCTTTTCGATCTGCGGTCGGATCTGCGTCCCGAGCCCCAGCGTGAACCGTCCCGAACTCAGCAGGTTGAGATCCCACGCCTGGTGCGCGACATTGATCGGGTTGCGGGGGAAAGCGATGGCCACGTTGGTCATCAGATCGAGATCCCGCACCCCGGACGCCAGCACGAGTGGGGTGAAGACGTCGTGTGGTCCCTCGAAGGTGAACACACCGCCCACCGCGCGGTCGGCGAGAGCCTGCGCCCGTGCGGCGGCGTCCTGCGGACCGAACAGCGCGGTCCAGATCTTCACCGTGGCCTGTCTGCGGTCATCGACATCTGGCCGCGGTCACTCGCCGGTGAAGACAGGCTTCTGCTTCTCGGCGAACGCCTTCGGTCCGATCTTGGCGTCCTTGCTCTTGAAGACGGCGATGCCGAGCTTCGACTCGATCTCGAATGCGTCCAACTCGTGCAGACCTTCGGTGTCCCGGATGGTCTTGAGGATGGCCTGCACCGCGAGTGGGCCGTTCGCGGCGATGGTGTCCGCGATCTCTAGTGCCTTGTCCAGTGCCGAGCCGTCGGGCACCAGGTACCCGATCAGGCCGTACTCCTTGGCCTCGGCTGCGGTGATGTGCCGACCGGTCAGCAGCAGATCGGCCGCGATGGTGTACGGGATCTGGCGAGGGAGTCGGACAGCGCTGCCGCCCAACGGGAACAGACCCCAGCGCGCCTCGGCGACCCCGAATCTGGCGCTCTCGCCGGCAACCCGGATGTCGGTCCCCTGGAGGATCTCGGTGCCGCCGGCGATCGCCGGCCCCTCGACCGCGGCGATCAGCGGCTTGGTCAGACGTCGCCCCTTCAGCAGCGCGGGCAGACTCGCCGGGTTCCAGGTCCCTTGGTCGGCCGTGTCGCCGGGGGAGTTCTTGTTCATCGCCTTCAGGTCCATACCGGCGCAGAACGCGCCGCCGGCCCCGGTCAGGATCGCGACCCGGATGTCGGGGTCGGAGTCGACCTGATCCCAGGCCTCGACCATGATCCGCATCATCTCCGCGGAGAGTGCGTTCCGGGCCTTCGGGCGGTTCATCGTGACGATCAGGACGTGTCCGCGCTTCTCGACGAGGCAGTCGGGGGAGGTGCCGTCGGCGCTCTGGTCGGCGGCAGGAGCAGCGGTGTCGGGGGAGGTCGTCATTGTTCCTCGCGTTCGGACTCGATCGTGCGGCTTGCCCGAAACGATAACACGTTCTAATTTTGTTCCATGGCCTACACGATCGCCGACCTCATCGAGCATGCCGTCGACCTCGTTCCCGACCGCGTGGCACTCGAGTCCGACGGGACCTCGCGCACCTATGCCGAGTTGGAGGCGCGGTCCAACGCGCTCGCCCACAAGCTCCGTGAACTCGGTGTGCAGCCCGGCCAGGCGGTGGGTCTGTACAGCAGGAACACCATCGAGGCGGTCGAGGCGATGGTCGCGATCTTCAAGGCGCGGGCGGTGATGGTCAACGTCAACTTCCGCTACGTCGAGAGCGAGCTCGAGCACATCCTCACCGACTCGCAGATGGTTCTGCTGATCCATGAGCGGCAGTACTCCGACCGGGTGGCGAACGTGTTGCCGAAAGCGCCATCGGTCACCCATCGCATCGTCATCGAGGACGGCGCCGGGAGCGGAGCGAGCGGGCCAGATGGTCACGGCGCCGGGAGCGGAGCGAGCGGGCCAGATGGTCACGGCACGGACATCTCCTCCGGGAACGCGTTGCGCTATGAGGACGTGATCGCGGAGTCGTCGCCTGAGCGGGATTTCGAGGAGCGCTCCGACGACGACCTGTACATGCTCTACACCGGCGGCACGACCGGTAAGCCCAAGGGTGTGGTGTGGCGGCAGGAGGACGTCTGGCGCGTCCTCGGCGGCGGCATCGACTGGTACTCGGGCGATCCCGTTCCCGACGAGTGGCATCTCGCGAGGGTCGGTGCCGAGGGTGGGCAGTTGGTCCGCTTCCCGATCCCGCCGTTCATCCACGGTGGCTCGCAATGGGCCATCTTCCAGTCATTGTTCGGCGGTGGAAAAGCAGTGGTGTACCCCGACTTCGGCGGTCATCGCACCTGGGAGATAGTCGAGCGGCACAAGGTCAACGTCATCTTCATCACCGGAGATGCCATGGGCCGCCCCATGATCGATGCCTTGTTCGAAAAGGACTACGACACGTCTTCGGTCGTGTCGGTCGCATCGTCGGCAGCGCTGTTCTCGCCCAGCGTCAAAGAGCAGTTCCTCGACAAGTTCCCCAACGCCGTGGTCATCGACGCCATCGGGTCGTCGGAGACCGGATTCGGCGGAATGGGTGTGGTGGCCAAGGGAACCGCACACACCGGAGGCCCACGAGTGCAGGCCGACAAGTCGACGCATGTCATCCGCGACGACGGCACACGCGTCGAGCCGGGCAGCGGCGAAGTGGGGGTGCTGGCCCGCACCGGGCACATCCCGCTGCGGTATCACAACGACCCCGAGAAGTCGGCGAAGACGTTCAAGGACTTCGGCGGCGTGCGCTATTCGATTCCCGGCGACTCGGCGCAGGTGGAGGACGACGGCACCATCACGATGCTCGGTCGCGGCTCGGTGTCGATCAACACCGGCGGCGAGAAGGTGTTCCCCGAGGAGGTCGAGGGTGCGCTCAAGGCCCATCCCGACGTCTTCGACACCGTGGTGGTCGGCGTGCCCGATCCGCGGTTCGGGCAACGCGTCGCCGCGGTGATCGCGACCCGAGACGGCCTCAAGCCTCCGCTCGACGAACTCAACGAGGTCGTCCGCAAAGAACTCGCAGGGTACAAGTGCCCGCGCAGCGTCTGGTACGTCGACGAGATCAAACGCTCGCCCGCAGGCAAGCCCAATTACCGCTGGGGCGTGGAGATCACGGAGTCACGCCCCGCTGACGAGGCGCTCGGCGCCCCCACCAAAAGCTGACCAGAGGACAGGACGACATGCGTACAGATCTGACCGAGAAGTTCGGCATTGAATACCCGATCTTCGGCTTCACGCCCTCCGAGCACGTCGCCGCGGCGATCAGCCGGGCCGGTGGCCTCGGCGTGCTGGGCTGCGTGCGTTTCAACGAGCCCGAGGAACTCGACGGCGTCCTGGAGTGGATGCACGAGAACACCGACGGCAAGCCCTTCGGCGTCGACATCGTGATGCCGGCGAAGATCCCGACCGAGGGCAGCAAGGTCGACCTCGACGCGATGATCCCGCCGGAGCATCGTGCCTTCGTCGAGCGCACGCTCGACGACCTGGGCGTCCCGCCGCTGCCGGACGGCGACCGAGTGAACACCGGCGTGCTGGGTTGGTTGCACTCGGTGGCGCGCTCGCACGTCGACGTAGCGATGGAGCACACGCGAAAGTATGGGCAGATCAAGCTGATCGCCAACGCGCTCGGCTCGCCGCCCGAGGACGTCATCCAGATCTCGCACGACAACGGCGTCGCCGTCGCCGCGCTGGCGGGGGCGCGTGAGCACGCGATGCACCACGTCGATGCCGGCGTGGACATCGTCATCGCCCAGGGCCACGAGGGTGGCGGCCACACGGGTGAGGTGACGTCGATGATCCTGTGGCCCGAGTTGGTCGACGCCGTCGGCGACCGGGCGCCGGTGCTGGCCGCCGGCGGTGTGGGCAGCGGTCGGCAGATCGCCGCTGCGCTGGCTCTCGGAGCGCAGGGCGTCTGGATGGGCACCTACTGGCTGACCGCGGCCGAGTACCAGCTGGGGGCGTCGGCGGAGGGTGGCCCGACCGTCATCCAGCAGGCGCTGCTGAAGGCGACCTCGCGCGACACCGTGCGTCGGCGCATCTACTCCGGCAAACCGGCCCGTCTGCTCAAGACCGCATGGACCGACGCGTGGGATGCCGAGAACGCCCCCGAGCCGCTGCCGATGCCACTGCAGAACCTGCTCGTCGGCGATGCTCACGCGCGTATCTCCCAGGCGCACGATCCGTCGGTGGTCGCGATGCCCGCCGGACAGATCGTCGGTCGGCTGAACGCGATCACCCCGGTCGCCGAACTCATCGCCGACCTCGTCAGCGAGTACGAGCAGGCGGTTGCGCGGTTGTCGAAGACTGCCGAGTGAGGTCGGGGGCGGCTGTCTTCTGAGGGCAGGTTCCGGGGTTCGTCTTCGGTGCTGAGTCCGGGACCTGTCGTCTGGGTCTGTTGCCGGGGCCGGGCCTGTCCACAATCTGCCGTCCAGCGGTGGGGCGCGTGCAATATCCACGCGACCCATCGCTGGGCGGCAGTTTTGGGTGAGGGGGTCGGTTTCGGAGCCGGCCGACGCCTCCCCGTTCATCGCCCGAAATCTGTACGTCAGCGCTGAGGCGTTGACGATATGTCGATGGCTCGCCGCTGGTGTACAGATTTCGGGCGGATCGGGGGCGGGGATCGGGGGCGGGGGCCGTTCGCCGGGGTGCCGGGGGATCTGTCCGGGACTCACCGCAATCCGCCCGTCAGCGCGGGGATGCGACCGTATTGGCAGCGGGCGCCATCTGTCGGGTGGGTTCGGTTGGCGCGGGGTGGTTTTCGGGGCGGTTGAACCGTGTCCACAATCTGCCGCGGAGCGCCGGGCCGCGTGCAATATCCACGCGCCCCATCACTGGGCGGCAGTTTTTGGCCGCCCTGGCCGCCCTGGCCGCCCTGGCCGCCCTAGCCGCCCAGGCCAGCCGGACACGCCGGCCGGCCCGAACCACTCACGCCCGAAAGGCGACGAAGTGCTGCGTCCCCGACTCCCGATACCAGGTGAAGGGCGTGTCATCCTGTCGGAGTTCGCGTTTGACGGTCTTGAAGGTGGCGGTGTCGGGCAGGCTGTCGACCAAACGCACCCGATGCGGCCACTGCTTGGGACCCAGGTCGGTCTGCGCGCCGAGGAAGCAGCTGAACTCCTCGGGGTCGATGCCGTCGGTCACCAGGACCGCGGCCACCTCGTCACCGATCTCGACCGGCACCCCGTAGACGGCCGCCTGGCGGACCGCCGGGTGGCGCACCAGGATTCGTTCGATGGGGCCGGTGCCGAGGTTCTCGCCGTCGACGCGCAACCAGTCGCCGAGACGCCCGGCGAAGTGGACGTAGCCGTCGTCGTCGACCCAGCCGAGGTCGCCGGTGTGGTAGATCCCGTCGCGAAGACGGTCGGCCGTCGACGCTTCGTCGCGGTGGTACCCGCTGAACAGGCCGGGTCCCGACAGATTGACGATCTCGCCGATTCGGCCGGACGGCAGACGATCTCCGGTCTCGACGTCGATGATCGCATTCGGTGGTCGCAACGGCCCGAGCGCGTCATCGGGCGTGTCCGGTGTGCGGGTGATGGCCACGCCACCTTCGGTCGACCCGAAGCCGTCCACGACGGTGCATCCGAACCGATCGGCGAATCGTCGACGGTCGCGCGCCGATGCCTCGTTTCCGTAGACGATGCGCAACGGGTTGTCGGCATCGTCGGCACGCTCCTCGGTCGCGAGGATGTAGTTCAGCGGTTTGCCGACGTAGTTGGCATAGGTGACCCCGTGGCGGCGGACGTCGGCGAGGAATGCGCTCGCAGAGAATCGTCGCCGCAGCGCCACGGAAGCTCCGCCGGCCACCGCCACCGACCATCCGGCGATCATCGCGTTGGAGTGGAACATCGGCATCGACAGGTAGACGGTGTCCGATGATCCGATCCCGAAGCGGTCGGCCAACATCCGGCCCGCGCCGGTGAATGTGCGGTGCGTACACCGGACGGCCTTGGGATCACCCGTGGTGCCCGACGTGAAGATGAGCATCAGCAGATCGTCGGGGTCGGCCGTCGGGATGGTCACCGACGATCGGCCCGCCCCGACATTTGCGCCGGCTCCCGGAACCGAATCGACGTCGACTTCAGCCGTGGCGAGCAGCTCCGACCACCGGTCGTCGTCGATGTCGACGATCTGTACCCCGGGCAAGTCGATTCCCGACAACAGGTCCCGAGTGGCGGCTTCCACCACGACCACCTGGCATTCGGCCAGCGCGATGTCGGCGGCCAGCGCGCCACCGCGCCGGGTCGTGTTGAGACCCACCACCACACTCCGTCCGAGGACGGCGGCGACCACGAGATAGCTGAACTCCGGGACGTTCTCGAGCAGTAGCCCGACGTGCGCCGGACGGTCGGGTGCCAGCAAGCCGCGCAGGGCGCGAGCACGGGTGTCCGAGCGGCGCAGGTGTTCTCGCCACGAGACGAAGCCGTTCTCGTGGTAGAGGCCGTTCGTGTCCGACTCCGCGATCGCGGCGAGCAGGCACCCGACGTCGGCCGGGCGTGTGTCGGACCGCGGGTCGGCGGCGGGGTGACTCACACCGGTTGCGCCGCCAGGACCCGACCTATGCGGCGCAAGGTGATCGGCGCGCTTCCGAGCGCGAACTCGTTCTGTTTGGCGCGGAGGAAGTATCGGTGGACCGGATGGCTGGTGTCCAGACCGACGCCGCCGTGCACGTGGACCGCGGTGTGCGCGACGCGGTGGCCTGCCTCGGTGGCCCAGAACTTGGCGGTCTGGATCGCGGTCGCGAGATCACCGTCGACCTCGTCCGGCCCGTCGACCTCGGTGCGCGACAGCAGCCAGGTCGCCTGGGTGGTGGTCAGTTTCAGGCCCTGGGCGTCGATGTACCCGTCGGCCAGGCGTTGGGCGACCGCCTGGAACGATCCGATCGGTTTGCCGAACTGCTCACGCTCGCGGGCGTACTCGGCGGTGAGTTCCAATGCGCGCTGGACCGCACCCGACTGGTCGGCACAGATCGCCAGGGTCAGCCGGTCGGCGACATCGGTGATCGCATCGCTCCCGCCGCTGAGCAGCCGGTCGTCGCCGACGGCGACATCGACGAGCTCGAGTTGCGCCGTCGGTGTCAGTCCGGTCGTCCGGGTGTCGGTGACCGTGACACCCGGATCGTCGGATCGGATGACGACGACGCGCGCACCGTCGGGGCCGATCACGTTGACCAGGAACACATCTGCCGCACTTGCGTAGGGCACGTCGACTTTGGTGCCCGACACGATGTGTCCGCCGTCCCGCGCGGTCAGCGTCGTCGTCGGAGAAGTCGGCTCGACACCGAGGTCCTCCTCGAAGGCGACCGTCAGCACTGTCTCACCGGTGGCGGAGCGCCCCAGGAGCGATGCCCGGAGGTCGGTGTCCGCACGGCGGGCGATGACGGGGGCTGCCGCGATCGCGTGGGGGCCGAAGGGGACACGTGCGAGGACGCGGCCGAGCTGCTCGGCCACGGCGAGGTTCTCGATGGCGGTGAGGTCACCACCGGCGTCACCGAGGTCGGCGGAGGCGAGCTCCAGGCCGAGCAGGCCGGCGGCTCCGAGTTCGCGCCACAGGTCCGCGTCGATCGGTGCCCCGGTGGTCTCGAGCTCGGCGACCCGGTCGGATGTGCTCACCTTGGTGGCGATGTCGCGGGCGAGGGTGGCGACGTCGGTGCCGGTCTCGGGAAGGGTGAAGTCCATGGTCTAGTCCTCGCTGTGGAAGTCCGGATGGGCGATCGTCGGGTTCATCGACGCTGGTGGGGGAGTCCGAGCGCCAGCATCGAGATGATGTCGCGCTGGACCTCGTTGGTGCCACCACCGAAGGTGAGGATCAGCGACGAGCGCTGGAACCGCTCGAGCCGGCCCTGCAGGTGCGCTCCCGGGGACCCCTGACGCAGGGTGGCGGCGGGACCGACCACCTCCATCAGCAGCCGGTAGGCCTCGGTGGCGAACTCGGTGCCGAACACCTTGGTCGCCGACGCGTCGGCCGGACTCGGTGCACCACCGGACGCGGCCGCCGAGGCGATCTTCCAGTTGATGAGCTTGAGGAACTCGACCTTGGCGTGGACCCGGGCGAGGTTGGCCTGCACCCACTCCGCGTCGATCACCCGCTGACCGTCGCCGGTCTTGGTCTGCTGTGCCCAGGCGACCGTCTCACGCAGCGCGGTCTGGATGGGCGCCGCACTGCAGAGCGCCACCCGCTCGTGGTTGAGCTGGTTGGTCACCAGCGGCCAGCCACCGCCCTCCTCGCCGACCCGGGCCGAGACCGGCACCCGCACATCGGAGTAGTAGGTGGCCGACGTGTCCACGCCCGACATCGTGTGCACCGGCGTATAGGAGAAACCCTCGGCGTCGGCAGGCACGATGATCATCGAAATGCCCTTGTGCTTCTTCCCGCCGGGCTCGAGCGAGGTCGGGTCGGTGCGACACGCCAGCCAGATGTAGTCGGCGTACTGGACCAGGCTGGTCCACATCTTCTGACCGTTGATGACGTAGTCGTCACCGTCGCGGATCGCCGTGGTCCGCAGGTTCGCGAGGTCGGTACCCGCGCCGGGCTCCGAATAGCCGATCGAGAAGTGCAGGTCGCCCGCGGCGATCTTCGGGAGGAAGAACGCCTTCTGCTCGTCGGTGCCGTAGTGCATGATCGTCGGCGCCACGGAATTGATGGTCAGGAAGGGGACCGGCGCGCCGGCGATGGCAGCCTCGTCGGTGAAGATGAGCTGGTCCATCATCGACCGATCCTGGCCGCCGTACTCCGTCGGCCAGCCCAGCGCCAGCCAGCCGTCGGCTCCCATCTGGCGGACCACGTCGCGGTATGCGTCGCCCTCGCCGATCTCACCGTCGCCGCCGGTCAGAGCGGCGCGACGCTCGTCGGTCATGAGCTGTCCGAAGTACGTCCGCAGCTCTCGCCGGAGCTCGGCCTGGTGGTCGGTGTAGGCGATGCGCATCGGGGGCTCCGTGACGGTCGAAGGGGTTCGGCGGGGGGCTGCCACTCGCCAACTTCTGAAACACGTTCTAACCTGTTGGACACAGCCCGTCAACTAGCCGCCCTATCCCGTAGGAGGGGTCTGTATGCGAATCAAGGCAGATTTCGACCTGTGCGAGTCCAACGCCATCTGTGTGGGCATGGCCCCCGATGTGTTCGACCTCGACGACAACGACTACCTGGTAATTCTCGCCGAGGAGGTTCCAGAGGGACGTGAGGAGGAGCTGCGCCAGGTGGTGGCCAACTGCCCGAAGTCGGCGCTCTCCCTGGAATGAGACGTAACGACTGAATTCCACACGGAGTTTCGCTCCCGACAGGTAACGTGCTAGAACAAGTTCTAGTTTTGAGATCTCAGGGAGGAACTCGGTGGGTCAGTCTGTGGAAGGTCGGGTCGCGGTCGTCACCGGAGCCGGCGCGGGTCTCGGTCGGGCGGAGGCCATCGGGCTCGCCGCCGAGGGTGCGACGGTCATCGTCAACGACCTCGCCGGCGCGCTCGAGAGCAGCGACGTGATCGACACGATCACCTCGGCGGGTGGCACCGCAGTGCCGGTCGCCGGCGACATCTCCGAGGCATCGACCGCCACCGAGATCCTGCGTACCGCAACCGAAGACCTCGGTGGCCTGCACATCGTCGTGAACAACGCGGGCGTCGTACGCGACCGGATGCTGTTCAACCTCAGCGACGACGACTGGGATCTCGTCATCCGGGTCCACCTGCGCGGGCATTTCCTGCTGACGCGTGATGCCGCCGCGTACTGGCGGTCGGCGTCCAAGGCAGCGGGCGAGCCGGTGTACGGCCGGATCGTCAACACTTCGTCGGAAGCCGGATTGCTCGGACCCGAGGGGCAGGCGAACTACGGCGCGGCCAAGGCGGGTATCACCGCGTTGACGCTGTCGGCGTCCCGAGTGCTCAACCGATACGGGGTGCGTGCGAACGTCATCTGCCCGCGCGCCCGCACGGCGATGACCGCCGATGTGTTCGGTGACGCACCCACCGACGGCGTCGATCCGCTGGCGCCCGAACACGTGGTGCGCTTGGTCACGTTCCTGGCGGGTCCGGGCTCCTCCGACGTCAACGGACAAGTGTTCGTGGTCTACGGTCCACAGGTGATGGTGATGGCCGCGCCGACCGTCGACAAGGTGTTCACAGCCGAGGGTTCGGCATGGGATTCCGATGACCTGAACAAGGCTCTGAGCAGCCACTTCGCCGACCGGGACCCCGGTCGCACTTTCTCAGCAAGCGCGCTGGTCAACTGACCCACTGGTCGTCGTCGTGCGTGATAAGTTCGCGGTGGTCCGGGGGTAAGGAGAGCTGGTGGCAGGCAAGCTGGCTGCGCCTCTGGGAGGCGTCGGGGACTTCGTCGCGCTCGGTGTGGAGTCGGTGCGCGAACTGTTCCGTCGCCCGTTCCAATGGCGCGAGACGACCGAACAGTCGTGGGCCATCGCCCGCGTGTCGATGGTGCCCACGCTTCTCGTGGCGATCCCCTTCACCGTGCTGGTGAGCTTCACCCTCAACATCCTTCTCCGTGAGATCGGCGCCCAGGATCTCTCGGGCGCGGGTGCCGCGCTCGGCACGATCACCCAGATCGGCCCGATCGTCACCGTGCTCATCGTCGCCGGTGCCGGAGCGACCGCGATCTGCGCCGATCTCGGTGCCCGGACCATCCGCGAGGAGATCGACGCGATGAAGGTCCTCGGCATCAACCCGATCCATCGACTCGTGGTTCCCCGGATCGTCGCCTCCACCGGCGTCGCCGTGCTGCTGAACAGTCTCGTCTGCACGATCGGCATCGGCGGCGGCTTCATGTTCTCCGTGTACCTGCAGGATGTGAACCCGGGTGCGTTTGTCGCTAATCTGACGTTGCTCACCGGCTTCGGCGAGCTGATGATCTCCATGGTCAAGGCCGCGCTGTTCGGTCTCTTCGCCGGCTTGGTCGGCTGTTACCAGGGGCTGAACGTCAAGGGAGGCGCGAAGGGTGTCGGTGACGCTGTCAACGAGACCGTCGTGTACTCGTTCATGGCGCTCTTCGTCGTCAACGTCGTGGTCACCGCGGTCGGTCTCAAGGCGACGGCGGGCTGATCGATGGTCCTTCCGTTCACGACCCGACTGCGCACCGCGCGCGTCGCGGTGAAGCGCGCCGGTGAAGACTGGAACCAGATCGGTGACCAGGCGCTGTTCTACTGGGACAGCATCGTCGCGATCCCGCGGGCCCTCCGCCTGTACAAGAAGGAGACGCTCCGGCTGATCGCCGAGATCTCGATGGGCACCGGCGCTCTGGCGATGATCGGCGGCACCGTCGTGGTGGTCGGATTCCTGACGCTGTTCACCGGTGGCACCATCGCCGTCCAGGGCTACAGCTCGCTCGCGAACATCGGCGTCGAGGCGCTGACCGGCTTCTTCTCGGCCTTCATCAACGTCCGCATCGCCGTGCCGGTGATCGCGGGTATCGCGTTGGCCGCCACCATCGGTGCCGGGGCAACGGCCCAGCTCGGCGCCATGCGGGTGAGCGAGGAGATCGACGCCCTGGAGACGATGGCCATCTCCTCCATCCCGTACCTGGTGAGCACGCGCATCGTGGCCGGGCTGGTCGCGATCATCCCGCTGTACGCGCTCGCATCGCTGGCGTCGTTCCTCGCCAGCCGCTTCGCCACGGTCTTCATCTACGGTCAGTCGCCGGGCGTCTACGACCACTACTTCAACACCTTCCTGATCCCGTCCGACATCCTGTGGTCGTTCGTGCAGGCGATCTGTATGGCGGTGGCGGTCATGCTGATCCACACCTACTACGGCTACAACGCCTCGGGTGGTCCGGTCGGCGTCGGTGTCGCGGTCGGCAACGCCGTGCGCGCATCGCTGGTCGTGGTCGTCGTCATCACCCTGCTCACCTCGCTCGCCATCTACGGCGCCGACGGCAAGTTCAACCTGGCGGGGTAGGCGACATGGCAAAGAGACAGGAGCGCAGCACCGCGGTCCGCAAGGTCGCAGCGGTGGTGATGGTCGGCGCGTTGCTCGCGATCATCACGGCGGCGGCCGGACAGTTCCTCGGGTTGTTCGCCGACACCAAGAAGGTGACGCTGCTCGCGCCGCGTGCCGGGCTGGTGATGAACCCCGATGCCAAGGTCAAGCTACGAGGAGTCGAGGTCGGTCGGGTCGGGTCGATCACCGAGAACGGTGACCAGGCGGTGCTCATGCTCGACATGAACACCGACCAACTGGCCGAGATCCCGGGCAACGTCACCGCGGACATCAAGTCCAACACCATCTTCGGCGCCAAGGCCGTCAATCTCGACATCCCGGCGTCGGGTGCGAGCGGTACACTCGCCGGGGGCGACACCATCTCGGCCGATCGAGTGGTCGTCGAGTTGAACACCGTCTACCAACAGCTGGTGTCCGTACTCGCCGATCTCCAGCCCGAGAAACTGAACGCCACGCTCGGCGCGATCACCACCGCCCTGTCCGGCCGCGGTGACGAGGTCGGTCGTGCGCTCGACCAGCTCTCCGATCTCGTCGGACGGACGAATGAGCATCTGCCCGAACTGAACCGATTGATCCGAGAGGCGGCGGGGGCCACCAACGTCTACGCGGACGCGATGCCCGATCTGATGCGGACCGTCGACAACGCGACGGTGCTGGGCAACACCCTGGTGGACAACACCACCAATCTCGACGCCCTGCTGATCAACGCGACGGGGATGGCCAACACCATCAACGGCATCCTCGCGCCCTCCAAGACGACGCTGATCAACGCTCTGTCCAACCTGGATCCGACCGCCCGGTTGCTCGGGTATCAGTCGCCCGGACTCAAATGCTTCATCACGGCCACCGCGGTCGCCGGCGAGATGGCCGCGCCGATCTTCGGTGTGGACACCGGCATGGTCAAGCTCAACGCCGGTCTGCTGCCCGGCAAGGACCCCTACCGCTATCCGGAGGACCTGCCGCTCGTCCGTGCCGACGGCCCGCCGACGTGCGAGGGCGGCCTGACCGACCAGAGCAGCCGCGAGCACGTGCCCTTCTACGTCTCCGACAACGCGCCGCTGCCCTACCAGCCGCGAACCACCCCGAAGTTGAACACCCAGAAGGTCTTCCAGTTGCTGTTCGGAGCACCGCCCCGTGGATAACAGAGCCCGCGCGTTCCGCGCCACCCTGATCAAGCTCGCGGCGTTCACCGTCGTGATGATCCTCGTGTTCGTTGCGCTCGTCGTCGTCTTCAGTCGGTACCGGTCGGGCTCGACGAACGACTACACCGCCGTGTTCACCAGCGCCTCGGCGATGAAATCGGGCAGCAAGGTGAAGATCGCAGGCGTCGAGGTCGGCTCGGTGTCCGGCGTGTCGCTGAACCGTGCGAATGAGGCCGAGGTCGATTTCGACGTGGACGAGAAGTACCCGCTGCCGAAGTCGGTGCGGGCGCTGATCAGGTACGAGAACCTCACCGGTGACCGTTATCTCGAGTTGCAACAGGGCAGCGGGGGAGCAGGTCAGATCCTGGACGACGGGGCGCGTATCCCCATCGCGCAGACCGAGCCCGCACTGGACCTCGACAAACTGCTCGGCGGATTCAAGCCGCTGTTCCGGACCCTGAACCCGAAGGAGGTCAACGAGCTCTCGTCGTCGCTGATCGCCGTCTTCCAGGGGCAGGGCCAGGGGCTTCGTCAGTTGCTCTCGAGCACGTCCGAGTTCACCAACTCGCTGGCCGATCGAGATCAGTTGATCGGACAGGTCATCGACAACCTGAACACCACCCTGGGCACCCTGCAGAAAGATCAGCAGGGCTTCGACACCAGTCTGGACCTGTTGCAGCAGTTGGTCAGTGGCCTGTCGGCCCAGCGGGCGACCATCGGCAGCGCACTGACCGAGACCGCACAACTGACCAACGGGCTGTCGAGCCTGTTGGCCACCACCCGACCCGACATCCAGTCGACCCTGACCAACACCGGCAAGGTCTCGGAAGAGGTGCTCAAGGCCGGACCGTACGTCAGCAGTCTCATCAAGCGGCTACCCGACGACTTCAAGAAGCTCTCGAACCTCGGCAGCTACGGAGCCTGGCTGCAGATCTGGCTGTGCAAGGTCCGGCTGATCTTCACCGGCCCCGGCAACCAGCAGATCCTCTGGACCAACATCGACGCGACGGGTGACAAGACGAACCCGGCGGGGAGGTGTGCACCGCCGCAATGACCGGAGGATTCCGCGGAGTGTTCCGCAGTCAACGCACCGAGTCGGGTGAGGCAGACGCCGCCCGGGAGATCAAGCGCGGCGGTCGGACCCGAGCACAGATCGGCATCATCGGCGTCGTGGTCACCGCGCTCGTCGTGGTGGTCGCACTGCAGATGGACAAGTTGCCGTTCCTGTCGCCGATCAGCACCTACAGCGCCTACTTCGACGATGCGGGCGGTCTCGTGTCGGGCGACGTGGTGACCGTGTCCGGCGTGAATGTCGGCACCGTCGAGGATGTCGGCCTGGCGAGCACCGACACCGGAACCAAGGCGAAGGTCACCTTCCGGATGGCCGACACCGTGGAGATGGGTATCGACACCCAGGCGGCCATCAAGACCGAGACCGTGTTGGGCCGACGCAACCTCACGCTGCTGCCCCACGGACCGGGACGACTCCGTCCCGGCGGTGAGATCGCGAACGAGAACACCGTGTCGCCCTACTCGCTCACCGATGCGCTGGAGGGCGCGACCGACACCCTGGAACAGACCGACACCAAACAGCTCGACACCGCGCTGAACACGTTGTCGATCACGTTCTCCCAGACGCCGGGACAGGTCCGCGGCGCCGTGGACGGGGTCGCCCGCCTGTCGAAGGCCGTCGCCGACCGGGACAACTCGCTGCGTGAGTTGCTGGGCAAGGCGAATCAGGTCAGCTCGATCCTCGGCGACCGCAACAAGCAGATCAATCAGCTACTCGTGGACGCCAACTCGTTGCTCGGCGAGCTGCAGGTACGGCAGCAGGCGATCGCCCAGCTCATCTCGGGTACCCGCGATCTCTCCGCACAGATCAGCGGGTTCATCGCCGACAACAACGCACAGTTGACGCCGGTGCTGACGAAGCTGGACGGCGTGCTCGACATCCTCACCTCCAACGAGAAGAGCCTCAAGGACGCCGTCGACGAGCTCGGTCCGTACGCCAACGTGCTCGGCGAGGCCGTCGCGTCCGGGCCGTACTTCTCCTCGCTGGTCGGCATCCCGACCTTCGGTGACTACACGGCGACCTTCATGAAGGTGTTGCAGCGCAAGTACCCCGAGGTGTGGCGCGCGTTCAACTACACGAACCCGGTGAATCCGGAGGGCTTCAAGCTGGCACCCCGGGTTGACCCCAACAGCCCGATCCGGCCGCCGGCGCCGTCGTACCAGAAGCCGATCCCACCCACCACGAGCCCGCGGTCGGGAGGCTGACATGAGAATCGGCAGACGCGCCGTCGCGACGATCCTCGGCGTCCTCCTCGTGGTCCTGATCGCGGTGGGCGGCTACTTCGGGTTCACCCGCGCCACCACCGACACCGTGACCGCATACTTCCCGTCGGCGACCGGCCTCTACGAGGGCGATCCGGTCCGCGTGCTGGGCGTGAACATCGGTCAGGTCGCGTCGATCACGCCGCGCGAGTCCGACGTCAAGGTCACGTTGCGACTGGACAAGGACACCGCCATCCCGGCGAATGCGAAGGCAGTGGTGGTCGCGCAGAGCCTGGTGTCCGGACGGTTCGTGCAGATGACCCCGGTCTATTCCGGCGGCCCCAAACTGGAACCCGGCGCGGACATCCCGATGGATCGCACGGCCGTCCCGATGGAGTGGGACGACATCAAGGAACAGCTGAGCAAGCTGACCGAAGCGGTCGGTCCGAAGGGGGCCGATCCCGGATCGGCGGCCAAGGCCATCGACGTGTTCGACAAGAACCTGGACGGCAACGGTGCCGCCATCAACGCGTCGATCAAAGAACTCTCGGATGTGCTCGGAACGCTCTCGGCGGGGCGCGGCGACCTGTTCGCGACCATCCGTAGTCTGCAGAAGCTCACCGATGCGTTGTCGGGAAGCCACCAGCAGCTGGTGCAGTTCAACGGCCGGATCGCCTCGGTCAGTTCGGTTCTGGCATCGAGCAGTACCGCTCTCGACGGTGCGCTGCGCAACCTGAACGGCGCCTTGACCGATGTGCAGGGCTTCATCGACAAGAACGGCAAGACGCTCACCACGTCGGTGCAGAAGCTGGCCGACACCACAAAGATCCTGGCCGACAAGGACGAGCAGATCCGCGGGTTGCTGCATTCCGGACCCAATCAGCTGGCGAACTTCTACAACATCTACAACCCGCTCACCGGCTCGCTGTCGGGGATCTTCGGACTCGGTATGGGCGCCAACCTGATCACCCTGCTGTGCGGCACGATGGATGCCAACGACCGTCCCGGACAGAGTCAGGCCGAGGTCGAGAAGTGCGTCGACGTGCTGGCGCCGGTCCTGTCCAGCTTCTCGATGAACTATCCGCCCTTCCTGTTCAACCCGGTCACCGGCCGCAACGCACTGCCGGGGCAGATCCAGTACCAGAACGCCTCGGTCAAAGCCCGTGCCCAGCAGGGCATCCGGGAGAACGACGACCTGACCCGCAAGGACAACAAGGGCAGTCCGCTCGAGAACCTGCTGGTGCCATACGGGGGTGAAGGCTGATGAAGCGTCTCCTCCGAGTGGTCGTCGCATTGGTGGCCGTGCTCGTCGGTGCCACCGCATGTGCGTTCGACGGACTCAACAGCATGCCGATCCCGGGTTCGCAGGGCACCGACAGCGGCGCGTACCAGATCAGCGCGGTCATCCCGACCGCGGCCGGCCTCAACACCAATGCGCCGGTGATGATCGACGACGCCACCGTCGGTTCCGTCGGGACGATCACGGTCGACGACTGGCACGCGAAGGTGGCGATCCGCCTCGACAAGGGAACCTTGGTGCCGCGCGGGTCGCACGTCATGGTCGGGATGACCAGCGTGCTCGGTTCGTCGCACCTCGAGATCGTGCAGCCGGAGAACCCGCAGGGCGGATTCCTCGCCGCCGGGGACCAGATCCCGCTCACCAAGTGCCCTGAGCAGAAGAACATCTCGACGCCGACCGACGTGCCGGCGGTACCCGACATCAACTCCTCGCAGGAGGTCGCGGCGTGCACCTACCCGACGACCGAGCAGGTGCTCAGCTCGTTGTCGGTGGTCCTCAACGGCGGTGGGCTGGCCCAGTTCGGCGACATCGTCCACGAACTCAACGGTGTGTTCGGCGGTCGGCAAGAAGTGATCAGCAAACTGATCCCGCGACTGAACACCCTCGTCGGTGACCTGAATCTGCAGCGCGACAACATCATCTCCGCAATGGAGGGGCTCGACCGGTTGTCGGCGCGGATCAACGAGCAGACCCCGACCGTCGAACGGGCTCTCCAGCAGGGACCGCAGATCCTCCAGTTGCTGGTCGACCAGCGGCAGCACTTCGTGGACACGTTGGCAGCTCTCGGAACTTTGTCGAAGACGACCAACGACATCCTCGACGCCAACGAACAGGACATCAAGACGATCGTCTCGAACCTGGTGCCCGTGCTCGATCAGCTGCAGGCGACCGGACCGGCGCTCACTCAGTCGCTCAACATCTTCCTGACCTTCCCGTTCTACGAGAAGGCGATCCCGAAGATCGTCAAGGGTGACTACCTCAATTCCGAGCTGGTACTCGACGTCTCCTTCGAACGCCTCGGCAAGGGCATTCTGAACTCGGTCGGCCTCACCGGACCGGAGGCGGTGGTCGGGCGACAGGCGGGCGCGGCACGGCGAGGTCTGAACCCCTTCACCTCACCGTTGGATCCGGACGGGATGCGACCACGCTCGCAACCCACACCGGGGCGCGCACCGGCGAGCTCGGCGGTACCGAAAGCCTCGGCGTCCAACCCGTCCGGTGTGAAGCCGTCGGGAACGTCCCGAGCGCCTGCAGCGCAACCGAAGACGACACCGACGAAGCCGTCGGATACGGCACGTGACGGAGGAGGCAACTGATGAAGATCACGCGCTTCGTCCGAATCCAGCTGATCATCTTCGCGATCGTCACGGTGGTGTCGCTGATCGCGATGGCGATCTACTACATCCGCATCCCGGCGATGTTCGGCGTGGGGCGGTACGCGGTGGAGCTCAACCTGCCGAGCAGCGGCGGTCTGTACGAGAACGCCAACGTGAGCTATCGCGGCGTCAACGTCGGCAAGGTCGAGTCGGTACGGCTCACCGACACCGGTGTGGTGGCGAAACTGTCGATCGACAGCACGGCCAAGATCCCGGCCGATTCGCAGGCCGCGGTCCGCAGTGTCTCCGCGATCGGCGAGCAGTTCGTCGAGTTCACCCCGCGGCCGGGAGCCGGGTCGGCGAACCTCTACAACGGGTCGGTCATCGACAGCACCGATGTGCCGGTGGAGATCTCGACGATGCTCGACCAGGCCAACGCGCTGCTGGACAAGGTCGGCGACACCAAGCTGAGGTCGGTGATGGACGAGGCGTTCACCGCGTTCAACGGCACCGGCGAGGATCTGCAGCGGCTGCTGGACTCGATGACCCTGTTCGTCGGTGAGGCCAACAAGAACACCGACGCGACGATCTCGCTCATCCGGCAGGCCGGGCCGCTGTTGGCCACGCAGACCGCGACCGCGGACTCGATCCGATCATGGACGAAAAACGTCACCACCTTCACCGATCAGCTGCGCGCGAATCGTCCGGAGATCACCGACATCCTCGCGAAGGGCCCCGGGGCAGCAGCGGATACACAAGAGCTCTTCGCCTCGATGGACCAGAGCCTTCCGCTGCTGATCGCGAACCTCGGTGTGTCGGCGAAGACCCTGGCGGTCTACCAACCGAACCTCCGGCAGATCGTGGTGACGTATCCGCGACTGATCGCGGCACTCCTCACGGCACTCAACACCGGCAACCCGACGTACGGCGCCAACGTCGACTTCGCGCTGGGCTTCCAGGATCCCGGTACCTGCACGGTCGGCTTCCTGCCCGCGAGCGACTGGCGCTTCGGGTCGGCACAGACGCCGCGGGACATCCCGCCCGGCATGCTGTGTCGGGTCCCGCAGGACTCCAATCTCGCGGTACGCGGTGCGCGCAACTTCCCGTGCGCCGAGTTCCCCGGTCGTCGGGCGCCGACGCCGGAGGAGTGCCGGACGGGGTACAAAGAAGTCAGCGACAACAACAAGCCGTTCCCGAACGGATTGCCCTACGGGCTGAAATGGCAGCCCGCCGGACACGTCACATCGGGGACTCCGTCGAACCACGAAGCCGGCCCGGCCGTGTACGCGACGTCGTACGACCCGGCCACCGGTGACTACATCGGTCCCGACGGGAAGACCTACAACGCGGGTCTCGGAGAGAACTCGCGTGGGAAAGACAGTTCATGGCAGAGCCTGATCAGCCGGACGGTGGAACCGTGACGCCTCCGGGCGCCGACGTCGAGACGGACAGCACGACCGAACCCGTTGCGCCGGCGAAGCGGAGCAGCGCGAAGCCGGTACGGCGAGCGCCCATCGGGCGCGGCCGGCGAACCGGCGGCAAGAACAGCGGGACCGTCCCCTCGACCAAACGGCAGCGATCCGGAAGCGGCGAGTCCTCCGTGGAATCGACGCCGACCGCGGGCACGGAACCGACATCGACCCCGGGTGCCGACAGCGACGCCTCGACAACCGACAGGGCCGCTTCGACAACCGACAGCGTCGGTCCCGACACGTCGGCGGCTCCTGCTTCTGCGGTCGCCACCACCGTTGCGTCCGAGGACGATCCGGCCGCAAGCGTCGTCGAGCCGGATCCCACCGATGTGGAGCGCAATCTCGGCTACCGCGCGCGTCGCCGCCGAAATCGTTCGGCCGGAGCAGGATCGGCGACGGCGGGAGCGGCGACAGCGGGGGCCGAGGCGGGTGTGCGCTATCGCGGTCGCGACTCGCGCGGCGCACGCCGCTGGGTGCTCGGAGCGCTGGCGGTTGTCCTCATCATCGCCGGGGTGGTCGTCTCCACGTTGTTCGCGATCGGGATCTCCCGTGCGGACGCCGAGAACGATCGTCGAGCCGAGTACTCCGCGTTCGCGCGAGACATGCTGGTGAACCTCACGAGTCTGAACTCGGCGAAGGCCGACGAGGCCCTCAAGTACTACGAGCAGAACACCAGCGGTCGTGCGCGGCAACAGATGCAGGACTCGATGCCGCAGACCGTGGAACTGATCAAGAAGTCGAACACCGACACCGAGTCCAGCATCATCGCCGACGCGGTCACCAAGGCCGAGCCCGAGGAGGGCACGGTCATCGCGGTGCTCGGCTGGCGGCAGGTGAGTCGCGAGCCCAACGCCCAACCGATCTACCAGACTTTCCGGTGGCGGGTGAACATCACACGCATCAACGGAGCGCTGAAGATGACCAACTTCGAGTGGGTGACCTGATGAGAGCACGGATCACCACCGGACGGCTGATCGGCGCCACCCTGGCGGTGCTCGTCGTCGCGGCCGCTGTCGTCGCCACCTTCCTGGGCATCCGTTACTCGGACAGCCGGGCCACCGAGGACGCCCGCACGAGCGCCCTGGAATCGGCGCGCCAGTATGCGACCACGATGTTCGGCTACAACCCGCAGAACGTGAGTCAGCACATCGAGGCGTCGATGGACGTCTTGACCGGTGACGCCAAACCGACCTATGACGACCTGATCACCAAGAACAATCTCGCGGCTGAGGTGCGCAAGCAGCAGGTCGTCTCCGAGGTGACCATCCAGGACGCGGGGGTGGTGACCAACACCAAGGACACCGCCGAGGTCTTGATCTTCATGAACCAGTCGGTGACGCGGTCCAACAAGGAACTCGTCCGCGTGGACCCGAGTCGGCTGACGTTCACCATGCAACGCGACGGAAATCGCTGGCTGGTCAACGGGATCGACGTCATCACCGACGACTCGTTCAAGAGCCGCGCCGAACAGGCCGACACCCCGCCTCCGGGAGCGGTACCGGCTCCGACCGTGTCGCAGCCGTCGACCTCCGCGCCGGCTCCGGCTTCGGGTGCGAATCCGGCACTCCCCGTGCCGAGTCCGGCGCCCGGGGGCTGATCCGGGCGGCGTCGATGGTGCGCTCGGGATCGTCGACTGTGCTCAGTCGCACTCCAGCGACGCCGAGATGCGGCGTGCGGGAAGCGGACTGGAGTACACGACGCTGGTGGTGATGCCGCCGAGGGTCGCGAGCTTTCCGGTGATCCGTTCGAGGTCGGGCATGGATCGCGCGATCACCTTCATGATGAAGCAGTCGTCGCCGGTTACATGGTGTGCCTCCACGACCTCCGGCACCACGTCGAGGAGATCGTGGAACGGCTTGTAGTTGCCGGACGGGTACGCCAGCCGGACGAAGGCCATGATCGTGTACCCCATCGCCGCGATGTCCACGGTCGCCGCGTAGCCCGTGATGATGCCGGCATCGACGAGTCGCCGGACCCTGTCCGCCGTGGAACTCGGCGAGAACGAGTTGGGACCAGGGGCACATCCCGGGCGCGCTGCATCTGCCGGGTTCCGAATTACGTTCGCGTGCAGCCGTAGAGCTTCCCGATCGAGATGCGGAGATCGTCGTCTACTGCTGGGGACCGGGATGCAACGGCTCCACGCGGGCGGCAATGACGCTCACCGAGATGGGATACCGCCGGGTGCGAGAACTGATCGGTGGATTCGAGTACTGGGCGCGAGAAGGGCTGGCGATCGCGACGTCTGCCGGCCGTACTCGGCGGGACGTCGATGACCTGACCGCGCCGGTGACTCCGAGCGCGAATCCGAGGTTCCCCGTTCCGGTTCCGGCGCGTGAGGCCTGATCCGAACCGACGTCGACTGTGCGCTCCAGATCATCGATCGTGCGCGTGAAGCGGATCGTGTGGGCGCGGCTGGTGCCGCGGATCACTGACACGAGAGCGGGTCGGCCTGTGGACATCGCCGAGATGACGCCGCTCCGGTGTCATGTGACCGCAGGCTGCGCACGATTGACAGAATCGGGCGCACGATCAACGAGTTGGAGCGCACGATCGACGAGAGGGCGCGCGGCGGCGCGTCAGGATTCGCTTGACAAGTCCTCCACTGCGTCGTCAAGCTATGCCTGACAAGCTCGCGACCCTGGAGAGACGGTGAATCCGATCGACACCGCATACACGTGTGCCATCGAGGTCGGTGTCCGTGGCGTGGCTGATGCCGCAGCGCACGCCGCGGGCGCCTACGCCGACGAGATCATCGGGACCGGCCCACTGCCCGGCACCCCGGAGTGGGAGGCAGAACAATCCACCGACCTGCCGATGCAGCGTGCGATCGCCTGGCAACTGGTCAGTCTGCGCGTCCAACTCGGCGCCGGTCTGGACGGCATCGAGACCATCGTCATGCTGCGGACCATGGGCGCGACGTGGGCCGTGATCGGTCGGGCGGCCGGGATGAGCCGACAAGCGGCCCATGAGCGGTGGGGCCGGCGTAGTGCTGCCGTGCTCGATCCGTACGGCTCCGGGTTGCCGACGATCGTGCCCGACGATGATCCGTCCTGACGGAGGTCGCCCGGTGGGCGATTCTGGCGCCACACGCACGACGAGGGCCGGTCGCCCCGCGCGACCGACCCTCGTCGATGGTGGTGTCAGCCCTGCGAGCTGTAGCCCATCGGCATCAGGATCGACTTGTGCTCGAGGTAGGACTCGAGACCCTCACGGCCGTTCTCGCGACCGATACCGGAGTTCTTGTACCCGCCGAACGGTGACGCGGGATCGATTGCGTACCAATTGATCCCCAGTGTTCCGGTGCGGACCTGCTTGGCCACCTCGACGCCGCGGTCCACGTCTGCGGTCCACACCGAGCCGGCCAGGCCGTACTCGGAGTCGTTGGCGATCGCGATCGCCTCGTCGACGGTGTCGTAGGTGATCACGCTGATGACCGGGCCGAAGATCTCCTCGCGTGCGATCGCCATGTCGTTGGTGACACCGGTGAAGATGGTGGGGGTGACGAAGAAGCCGGAATCGAGGCCGTCCGGACGCGTTCCCTCGAGGACCGCGGTCGCGCCTTCCTCCTTGCCCTTTCGGACGTACCCCTCGACCTTGTCACGTTGTTTCTCGGTGATGATCGGGCCGAGGTTCGCGCCCTCGGTGCCGGGCACGCCCGGGACGAAGCCCTTGGCGGCCTCCACCATCGCGCCGACGATCTCGTCGTGACGCGAACGCGGAACCAGCACGCGTGTCTGCGCGACACATGCCTGACCGGCGTTGATCAGCCCCGCCGAGAACACCAACATGCCGACGTTGGCCTCGAGGTCGACGTCGTCGAGGACGATCGCAGCGGACTTTCCGCCGAGTTCGAGGGAGACCCGCTTCAGCAATTCGCCTGCGCGGGCGGCGATCGCGCGTCCTGCCACCGTGGAGCCGGTGAAGGTGATCTTGTCGACATCCGGGTGCTCGACGAGTGCCTTGCCGGTCTCCGTCCCGCCGGGGACCACCGAGATGACGCCCTCGGGCACGCCGGCGTCGGCGAAGACCTGGGCCAGCAGGTTCGCGTTGAGCGGGGTCTCCGGCGCCGGCTTCAGTACGATCGAGCAGCCGGCTGCGAGTGCGGGACCGAACTTGTTGCACAGCAGGAACAGCGGGACATTCCAGGCGATGATCGCGCCGACGACGCCGATCGGCTCGCGCACCACCAGCGTCTCGCCGAAGAGTCCGTTGCGGCGCTCCTCCCATTCGAAGGAGCGCGCGGCCGCGGCATATCCCTGCAGCACCCCGGTGGCCGGGAGTTGCTGCAGCGTGGCGACATCCGTGGGCGAGGCGCCCATCTCCGCGGAGACCAGTCGGGTGATCTCATCGGTGCGTTCGTTGATGAGCTCGGCGGCGCGCTCGAGAACGGTGGCGCGCTCAGCCGGCGTGCGATCGCGCCAGACGCCGGACTCGAACGATGCGCGAGCGGCCGCGACCGCGGTGTCGACATCGGTGGCATCCGCGGCCGGGACGGAACCGACACGGTCACCGGTTGCGGGTGAGAACACCTCGAGGACATCGGTCGAATGAGGGTCCGCCCACTGACCGCCGATGTAGAGCTTCGGCTGATCGCCGCCGCCGACGAGGTCGGGTGCGGTGCTGGACTCGACGGTCTCGGTCATGCTGTGTGCTCCCTGGCTTCGATGCGCCGCCACAGCGCGAGACGCGCGGCGGGTGTGAACTGTTGCACACCGATACTAGAACACGTTCTAACTTTCGGACAGGGGCCCGGTCAGCCCCTGAAGCGCAGGACGGCCTCGATACCGTCGAGCGCGTCGTCGAGCAGGGCGATCTGCTCGGCGACCGTGGTCGCGACCAATAGCTGCTGACGGTCGGCCGGGCCGATGGGCAGACGAGCCGCCCACCCGAGCACGCCGTGCGGCCCGAGAGCGCTCGGGTCGAACATCTCGGCCTCCGACGATCGGGATCCGAGGTCGTCCGCGGAATCGCGGTCGAGATGCGCGCTGCGGATGCGGTCGACGACCTCGACGATGCGCCCGCCCAACTCGACCAGTCGAGGGCGGTCGGTCGCCGAGATGGTCGGCTCGTCGAGATGGGCGATGCGCGCCCGCGGATACGGATCGTCGGGCAGCCACTCGACCACCTGGAAGCGACGGCTGCCCGTGCACACCAGCGCCGCGCGCCCGTCTCGTTCGCGATGGAGCTGGTCGACCCTCGCGATGGTGCCGACATCGTGGCGCACATCGCCGCCGCCGACCTCGTGCCCACGCGCGATCAACACCACGCCGAAGCCAGGAGTTGCGTCCGGCGTGACCGCCGCAGCGGTCAGGCAGTCGTCGAGCAGCGCACGGTAGCGCGGCTCGAAGATGCGCAGCGGCAGCAACTCGCCGGGCAGCAGGACGCCGCCCAGCGGGAACATCGGGATCGACGTGGAACTCACCCCGGCCGACCACGGAGAGTTTCGCCTCGGCCGCACAGGGGTCCGAGTGCTTCGCGTCGGTGACTCAGGAGTTCGACGGCTTCGCGTCGGTGACTCAGGAGTTCGACGGCTTCGCGTCGAGTTGTCAGGAGTTCGACGGCTTCGCGTCGAGCACGACTTCGAACTCGAGGAGGTCGGCGCCACTCGCGACCGGCTTCGCACGCTCGCCGGAGTGGGCCTCGCGGGCCGGACCGGCGGCCCACGCCTGGAAGTCCTCGTCGGACTCCCAATGCGTCACCACGAAGTAGCGGTCGTCGCCCTTCACCGGACGCAACAGCTGGAAGCCGAGGAAGCCCTTGGAGCCGTCGACGGAGTGGGCGCGGTTGCTGAATCGCTTCTCGAGTTCGGGCCCGGCACCCTCGGGCACGCTGATCGCGTTGATCTTCACCACAGACATGGACCCACCCTACTGCGGGTCTCTTCGTCGAGGTCCGGGCTGACATACCCTGTGCGGCGTGATCACCCCCGCCCCGATCGCCGACACCGGTTTCCTCGATCACGGCGGTCCCCACGACGAGGACGGGCCGGTTCGCGGCGTCGGCCCGATCGTGTTGCTGCACGGCTTGATGGGACGTGGCCGCACCTGGCGCCGACAGATCCCGTGGCTGCGGCGATACGGGCGGGTCTTCACCTTCGATGCCGCGTTCCACTGCGGGGCCGACTCGGCAGATGCCACCGGACCCGACGAGATCGCGACCGAGAGATTCGTCGCCGACCTCGCCGAGATCCTGGTGTGGATCGACCAGGGGCCTGCGGTCCTGGTCGGGCACTCGATGGGCGCGCTGCACGCCTGGTGTACCGCTGCCGCCTACCCGGAACTCGTCTCGGCGATCGTCGTCGAAGACATGGCGCCCGATTTCCGAGGGCGGACCACGGCGAACTGGACTCCGTGGTTCGAGTCGTGGCCAGAACGATTCGAGTCTCCCGCCCACGCGGTGGAGATGTTCGGAGAGGTTGCCGGACGGTACTTCCACGACGCCTTCGACGACGGTCGACTGCACGGTCGGCTGGAGACGTGGACGTCCATCGCCGCCGAGTGGGGGGAGCGTGACTTCTGGGCGCAGTGGCGATCGGTCGAGGTCCCGACGCTCGTGATCGAGGCCGAACACGGTGTGACCCCGGCCGGCCAGATGCGGGAGATGGTGGCGCAGAACCCCGCTGCGCGTCATCTGTTCGTCGCCGGCGCCGGACACCTGCTCCACGACGACGCCCCCGAGGTCTACCGGGGAGCTGTCGAGGCGTTCCTCTCCGGGCTCTGACGCCGGGGATCGCCGTCGGCCCCAGGTGGGTCACTGTGCTTGTCGATGGCTGTGCTCGTGGCTCGCGGCTCGTGGGTGGCCGGCTCGTGGGGCGTGCGTCCGCGAGGGCTCAACCGCCCTCGCCGGCAAGGCAGTACCGGCCGTCGACGGTCTGTTCGACGAGGCCGTCGACGAGCAGCGAGTCCAATGCGCGGTCCCGCTGCGCGGTGTCGGATGTCCACACGGTGTCGAGCCGCCCACGTTCGACGGGGCCGGTGGTGTCGCGCAGGACGTCGAGCAGCAGCCCGCGGACCTGTCGGTCGGTGCCGGCGAACTTCTGCACGCGTCGCGGCGGACCCGTGTGCGCTGGTCGTCCGAGACGGAGCCAGGTGCAGTCGGCCGACAGCGGGCAGTTCTCGCAGTCGGGGGTGCGGGCGGTGCAGACGAGGGCGCCCAGTTCCATCAGGGCAGCGGAGAACCGAGGCGCGGTCGGTGCGTATCCACCGCGCTCGTCGCGGGGGAGGAGCACCTCGGCGTCGGCGAGGTCGGTACGTGCGGGATTGCCGGGATGCTGACGGCCGTGCACCGCGCGGGCGATGACCCGCCGCACGTTGATGTCCACGACCGGGACCGGCCGGCCGAAGGCGAAGCAGGCGACCGCGCGTGCCGTGTAATCGCCGACGCCGGGCAGTGCGAGGAGTGTGTCGACGTCGTCGGGGACGCGGTCGTCGTACTGTCGGGCCAGCACGGTCGCACATTCGTGGAGCCGCAGCGCCCGCCGTGGGTAGCCGAGTTTTCCCCACGCGCGGACCACCTCACCGGGGGATTCGGCGGCGAGTGCGGACGGCTTCGGCCACCGCTGGATCCATTCCCGCCATGGCCCCACGACCCGCACCACGGGGGTCTGCGCGAGCATGATCTCGCTGACCAGGATCGGCCATGCGTCCAGTCCCGATGCGCGCCACGGCAAGTCGCGCTCGTGGAGGTCGAACCAGCCGAGCAGGGCGCCCGGTGGCACACTAGTGCTCATGAGCGGAGTGACCCCAGCAGAGGCGTGGCAGATCCTGCGAGACGGCAACAGTCGATTCGTGGGCGGCGATTCGAAGCATCCCGGTCAGGGTAGCGATGACCGTGCCCGACTGGTCGGCGGCCAGAACCCACACGTCGTCCTGTTCGGCTGCGCCGACTCCCGACTGGCCGCGGAGATCATCTTCGACCAGGGACTCGGCGACATGTTCGTCGTCCGAACCGCGGGGCACGTCCTCGACTCGGCGGTGCTCGGATCGATCGAGTATGCCGCCGCCGTCCTCGAGGTGCCCCTCATCGTCGTGCTCGGTCACGACAGTTGCGGAGCGGTGAAGGCGACGCTCGATGCCCTCGACGACCTGCAGATCCCCGGCGGCTACATCCGCGACGTGGTGGAGCGAGTTGCGCCGAGCATCCTCGCCGGCCGCGGCGAGGGACTGACCCGGGTCGACGAGTTCGAGGCCCGGCACGTCACCGAGACAGGAAGTCAGTTGCTGGACCGGAGTCGCATCATCGCGGACCGGGTGGAGTCGGGTGAGCTGGCGATCGTCGGGCTCACCTACGAGCTCGGCGAGGGGCAGGTGCACGTTCGATCGGTGATCGGCGACATCGGTGATCTGGTCATCGAGCCGACCCCGCAGACGCTTCAGAGCTGAACCCTGACTTTAGACTTTCCGCCGGTCAGGGCCGCTTCGACCCGCGACACGCCGTCGTAGATCGGCCGGTCGGATCACGGTCCCCGTTAGCGTTGACACCGTGATCGAACCGCAGGGCCCGCTACCACCCGAGATCTATTGGCGACGTCGTATCGTCGCCGGTGGTGTGGCGGTGGCGGTCGTCGCCGTGGTCATCGGTCTGATCATCTGGACCACCGGTGGGAGCGATGCGCCGACCCCCGCGGTCGCGGCATCGTCCGCATCGCAGGAGACGCCCTACCTCACCGAATCGTCGGCACCCGAGTCGTCGGGCGTGAACGGCGGCATCAGTGGCGGCGGGACCGGTGGTGGGGCGAACAACGGTGGCGGGAATGCCGCAGGAACGCCCGGGGGAGCATCGGCCGGGGCGTCGGGCTCCGCGGCCCCTGCCGGTACGCCGGCTCCCGTTCCGCCCTCGGGCCTCTGCCCCGACCAGAACATCTCGGTGGTGCTCTATACCGACAAGCCGACCTACACCGTCGGCGATCAGCCGGTCTTCACCATCGTCACCACCAATGCCGGACTCACCGAGTGCACGCGAGACGTCGGGAAGGCCGCGCAGAACGTCGTCGTGCGCACGCTCGACGGGACCCGGACGCTGTGGTCGGCGCGTGACTGCTCGCCCCTGCAGACCGTGAACAACCAGGTCCTCAAGCCGGCTCAGCAGGTCCGCGACACCATCACGTGGTCGGGTACGACGAGCAATCCCGGCTGCAACCGACCCCGGGTCCCGATCCCGGTCGGCGGCTTCCAGGCGGTCGGCAAGATCGGCGAGAAGGAGTCGGCGCCGATCACCTTCAACGTCGTCGCACCTGCGCAGCAGCCGTAGTCCAGGGCGGGCCCAGGGCTCGCTCGTGTGTGGGCTGGTGTAGGTGGGCTCGGTCTGGGCGGGGTGATCTCCGGATGGCCGATCTGCGGACGGCTGATCTGCGGACGGCTGATCTCGGATTTTTGGCACGTGAGCGGGTCTGACTGTGGATGTCGCACACCTGGGCTCGCTGAGGTGTCATCTGTGCACATCCTCGAATTCCACAGCGGGCACATCGAATCCGAATCCATCCACAGATGCGCGTACGGCCTCACCTGAGACGTCGCGACACCTGACACTTCGGCCATGGACTCCGGCGTGTACTCATGGTCGACGCTCATCTCGCAGGGCGCGACTCGATATCAGATCGACCGCGCGGTCGCGGACGGCGACCTGGTCCGCGTCCGCCATGGGTGGTACGCGAGGCGAACCGCGGACCCCGACGTTGTGGCAGCAGTGGCGACCGGCGGAGTCATGAGTTGTGTGTCGGCGTTGCGGCGCTCCGGGATCTGGGTGCCGGAGCATCATGGGGCACCGCATGTCCGAGGGAATGCACCGGCGTACCGGAACATCTCGGAGAGACTGTGTCGTCCGTACGGCCGATTCGTGCCCGAAGCGGGGCCGGTCGACGATGTCGCGACCGCGTTTCGGCACGCCGTCCGATGCCTCGACGACGAAGGACTCGTCGTGGTCGCGGACTCGATTCTCAACCAAGGTGCATTGTCGCTGGACGATCTTCGACAGGCGTTGCACGGTTCTCCGCTTCGCATCCGCTCACTCTTGGACAGGTGCGATCCCCGTGCCGAGTCCGGACCGGAGACGATGGTGCGTCTACGACTACGCGCTCGCGGAATTCCGGTCCGGGTGCAGGTCTGGATTTGGCGGGTCGGGCGGGTCGATCTGTTGGTCGGCGAGAAGCTCATCCTGGAGATCGACAGCGTCGCCTTCCACACCGGGCATGAGCGGTACGAGTCCGATCGGGCGCGCGACCGACGCGCCGTTGCGCAGGGGCTCATCGCGATGCGGCTGACGTATCGGAACGTTGTGCACGAGTGGGATGCCGTCTACGAGGAGATCGCTGCCATCGTTCGGGGTCGACGCCACCGCGCTGCTCGACACAGATGACGCGTGAGCGATTGCGGCCGTGCGATATCCACGGTGGCGATCGCTGAAGTGTCAGGAATTTGGGGTTTGCGGAGTGGTCGGGGCGGACGGATTGATTCGGGGCAAGTCGGCGGGTGACCGCACAAATGACACCTCAGCGGGTTCAGCTGTGCACCATCCGCAGCGATGCTCGCTGAGGTGTCAGAAATCCGAATGGGGCCGGTGGCGGCTGCTGGATGGCCCAGTCAGATGGCGGGGCAAGGGACCGGCTCGAGCTGCGCACGGTGTGGTCGCACAAATGACACCTCAGCGGGTCCAGCCGTGCACCATCCACAGCGCCGCCCGCTCAGGTGTCAAGAATCCGCCCGCCCGGAGAACAACCGCGAAAGGCGAGCCGACGACCGCCGAGCAAGAACTAGTCGTACCGCTCGATGCTGGTCTCGGCCAGGCGGGAGAGGCCCTCGCGGATGTGCCGAGCCCAGATGCTGCCGATGCCCTCGACGGCCTGGAGGTCGGCGGCCGACGTCGCGAGCAACGCCTGCAGGGTGCCGAAATTGCGTACGAGACGGTCGATGTGGGCGAACTGGAGTCGGGAGATGCGGGCCAGCAGACGGTAGCCGCGCGGGCTCATCGCGGTGTCCTGCGCGTCGATGGTGGTGGGGTAGCCGAAGGCGCCGGCGAGCAGGGTGAGGTCGAGGAGGTCTGCGTCGCTGAGGCTTTCGACGGACTCCAGGGCCTGACGCACCTCCTCGGTGCTGGCCGGCTCCGGGCTCGCGTAGTAGTCGCGGACGAGTAGTTCGCGCATCGTGTCGTTGTCGCTGATGAGCTCCTCGAGCTGCAGGCTCACCTGACGACCGTTGACACCCAGCTCGAGCACGTACTCCTCGATCTCGACCGACACCCGGCGCACCATCTCCATGCGCTGGGCCGTCGACATCGCGTCACGCAGCAGCACGTAGTCCTCGATCTCGGCGCGGGACAACTGGGCCGACACCTCGTCGAGTCGGGTCTTGTAGCGCTCGAGGGTGGTCAGGGCGACGTTCGCGCGGGACAGGATCGGATCGGAGCTCTCCACCACCCGACGCATGCCGTCGACGTAGACGCTGACGATCGACATCGAGGCGCTCACCGAGATCACCGGATGGCGGGTCTGGATCGCGGTGCGCTCGGCGGCCCGGTGGCGGGTGCCCGACTCCTCGGTGGGGATCGACGGATCGGGGACCAGCTGCACGTTGGCGCGCACGATCCGCTTGCCGTCGGTGGACATCACGACCGCGCCGTCCATCTTGGCCAGCTCGCGCAACCGCGTCGGGGCGAACTCGACGTCGAGGTGGAATCCGCCGTCGCAGATCTTCTCGACGTCGGAATCGTGTCCGAGCACGATGAGCGCCCCGGTACCACCGCGGAGGATGCGTTCGAGGCCGTCGCGCAGACCGGTGCCCGGCGCGACCCGCGCGAGCGTCTCTCGCGTGAGTTCTGATCTGGCGGCCTCGGCCATGGTGGCGCCCTCTCTGCCGACCGGTGCCGGTCGACGCGTGTACTGCGACTAGGGTAACGGGGCGTGACGAGCAGTTTTGTGGTGCCCACCGAGCTCGACCCGCTGGAACGCCATCCCAAGGCGGTCGGACCGGGCGAGCAGATGCGGATGCACAACTCGACCTGCTTCGGTTGCGGTGAGCAGTCGCCGGCCGGACTCCGACTGAAGATGTTCGCGGGCGACGACTTCTTTGTGACCGCGACCATGGAGGTCGAGTCCCGGTTCGAGGGCGGTCCGGGCGTGATCCACGGCGGCATCCTCTCGACCGCCTTCGACGACGTCATGGGGATGGCGCCGCTGCTCATCGGCCCGTCGGCGGTCACCGTCCATCTCGAGGTGGACTATCGGCGACCGATCCCGATCGGCTCCACCCTCCAGTTCCGCGCCGACATCATGGGCAGGCAGCGGCGCAAGGTCTACACCGAAGCGATCGCGCACATCGGTGACCCCGACGATCCGGTGGCGACGGCGCACGCGATCTTCGTGACCATCAGGGCGCGTGAGCATTTCGCCGCGCACGTGGAGAACAGTCAGCTGTCCGATGACGACAAGCGGCGGCTGCGGGCTCCCTGACCGCCCACTCGGTCAGAACGGCGCGGCGACCACGCTGACCAGTCCGGCCCGCACCGCCTGGTGCAGATCTCCGACGCGGGTCACCTTGATCCCGGTGGGCAGCTTCTCGTCGGTCGCGGCCGGGACGATCGCGTGCATGAACCCGAGTCGTTTCGCCTCCGCGACCCGTCGTGCGACCGCGGACACCCGCCGGACCTCACCGGCCAGGCCGACCTCGCCGATGGCGACGGTGAACTGGGGGATCGGGGTGTCGTTGAGGACCGAGCTGACCGCCAGTGCGATGGCGAGGTCGCCTGCGGGTTCGGTCACGCGCATCCCGCCGACCGTCGCGACGTAGATCTCCTTGTCGCCCACCTTCGCCGACAGTCGACTCTGCAGAACGGCCAGCACCATCGCGACACGTGCCGAGTCGAGTCCGGATACCGCACGCCGAGGTGTGGCCATCGTCGACGGGTTGGCGAGCGACTGGATCTCACCGACCAGCGCACGTTTGCCGTCCATGGTGACCAGGGCGGTGGAACCGGTGACGTCGATGCCGCGCTGGTGCAAGAAGATCCCGGACGGATCGGGGACCTGGTGGATGCCGTCGTCGCGCTGCTCGAAACACCCCACCTCGTCGGCGGGGCCGAAGCGGTTCTTGATACCCCGCACCATCCGGAGACTCGAGTGTCGGTCACCTTCGAAGGACAGGACGACGTCGACCAGGTGTTCCAGCGACCGTGGACCGGCCACGGCGCCGTCCTTGGTGACGTGACCGACCAGGATGACCGCGATGCCGCGATTCTTGGCGAGTGACACCAGGGCGGTGGTGACCGCCCGGATCTGGGTCACGCCGCCGGTGACCCCGTCGACTGCGGATGCCACGACGGTCTGTACCGAGTCGACGACGAGCAGCGACGGCGACACCGCGTCGACGTGGCCGAGGATGGTGCCGAGGTCGGATTCGGATGCGAGGTAGACGTTCTCGTGGACGGCATCGGTGCGCTCGGCGCGCATCCGCACCTGTCCGGCCGACTCCTCGCCGGTGATGTACAGGGCGGTGCGGCCGCCCTTCGCCCAGTACTTGACCGCCTCGAGCAGAAGCGTCGACTTGCCGACCCCGGGTTCGCCGGCGAGCAGCACGACCGAGCCCGGCACGACCCCACGACCGAGGACGCGGTCGAGTTCACCGATACCCGTCGCGATGGAGGCCGACGAGTCGGCATCGACCTCGGTGATGCGCCGGGCAGGACTGGTGGGGGCGACGGCTCCCGATCCCTTAGGGCCGGCCGGCACGCCGGCGACCTCGTCGACGGTGCCCCACTCGCCACAGTCGGGGCAGCGACCGACCCATTTCGCCACCGAGTGGCCGCACGCACTGCATCGGTAGTTCGACTTCACTCTGGCCACATCGACAGCTTAGAGGCGACGGCCGACACGTTCTTCCGTCGAGAGGGTCGCACGGGACCCGTCGGCAGAATTGGAACACGTTCTAGTATTCCGGCATGGACATGTCAGGGAAATCGACAATGGTGACCGGGGGCGGCAGTGGAATCGGCGCCGGGATCGCCGAGATCCTCGCTGATCGCGGTGCGGTGGTGACGATCGTCGGGAGGACGAGGGAACGGCTCGAGGAGGTGGCCTCCCGACTGACGTCACAGGGAGGAAGGGTGCACGTTCAGGTGGCCGACGTGACGGATGAGGACCAGGTGGCCGATGCGGTTGCGGCGGCGACAGCTCACGGTGGCCGGCTGGACGGTGTCGTGGCGTGTGCCGGCGGGAGCGAGACCATCGGTCCGATCACCCAGACCGACACCGCGGCCTGGAAGCGGACCGTCGACCTCAACGTGAACGGCACGATGTTCACGCTCAAACACGGCGCACGCGAGCTCGTCCGGGGCGGCGGTGGCTCCTTCGTGGCCATCTCCTCGATCGCGGCCAGCAACACCCATCGCTGGTTCGGCGCCTACGGCGTGACCAAGTCGGCGGTCGACCATCTGGTTGCCCTCGGGGCCGACGAGCTCGGTCCGAGTGGAGTGCGCGTCAACGGGATCCGGCCGGGTCTGATCCGGACCGACCTGGTGGCGCCGGTGCTGTCGGATGCCGTCCTGAGTGAGGACTACCGGGTGTCGACGCCACTGCCGCGGGTGGGCGACGTCGCCGACGTCGGACGTCTGGCCGCATTCCTGCTCGGGGACGAATCGAGCTGGATCACCGGTCAGGTCATCAACGTCGACGGCGGCCAGATGCTGCGACGCGGACCGGACTTCGGCTCGATGCTGGAACCGCTGTTCGGTGCCGACGGTCTACGTGGGGTGGTCACCAACTGACCCGTTCGATCAGGTTCCGGCCGCATCGTCGATGCGTCGGACAGCAGAACGCCCCGCCGGCACCTGGGTGCGCGCGGGGCGTTCGTGGGTCGGTTGGTCGGCGACGGCTCAGTGGCCGCCCGACTCCTCGCCTTCGTGCTGATCGGCCGGGTCCTCGGCCTGGCGGATCTTGTCCTGCCGGATCATGCGAGCACCCGCGTCGATGGGGGTGTCGACCCGCACCGTGCCGCTCTCGGCGAACGTGAAGTCGAGTCGCGTGGTCAGGCCGGGAGCGACGGTCTTACCGGCGTCGGACAGCGTGACCGTGATGCGGCGCTCGGTGGCGTCGGCCGGTGCGTCCTCCGGGATCAGCAGACCGGCGGGGGTACCCGCACGCAATGCCTTGCCTGCCGGGATGTCGGTGGCGCCGTCGATGCGGACGGTGCCGCGCGACGGGGTGATGCGCACGAGCCGCTCGTTGACCAGCTGGCTCTCGTTGCTGATCACGAAGGACAGCTCGAACGGACCGCCGTCGCCGAAGACCTCGTCGGCCCGTTGCGCGGGGTAGACGATCAGGACGTCGCGCAGCTTCAGCGGTCCGAGGAAGGCGCTCGCGCCGTTGACGGCCGGCAGCTGGTTGGCGGTCTGCGAGATCTGGCCCGCTCCGCAGCCGGCGGTCCCGAGGACCACGGCGGCACTGACGGCCGCGACCGCGGTCGCCGTGGTGAATCGCCGAGCACGGCCCGGGCGTCCGTCGGTGGCCTTGCGAAGCCCCGACCGCCACACGTTTTGTGGAAGCACTGACACCCGTTCCTCCAAGGTCGTCCAAAGGTTCTCGACGTCGGTACCCGCCGGTGGCGGTGGAGCCCGCCACGGTAGGAACCTGCGCACTACGCAGCGTAGTGGGCCGGGCGCGGAAAAGTCCCCCCGGGTCGCGGATTGATGCCGTAACCGGTGTCGCGCAGCCGGTATAGGCCGACGGCACGGTCGCGTCGCGGTCGCCGGGAGCGGTGTTCCCGACAGCTGTGAGCGGAGGTCTTGACGGGTTGCGACGGGGCCTGCTACGGCGCCGCCCTCAGCAGGTCGAACGATCGATCTAGGGCCGTGACCTGCACCGTTGGGTGCGCCCTCTCGGACGTCCGTGCTAGACTGGGGCTACTCGAAAGGGGCACGGAACATTGAATTTCAAAGTTGGCGACACCGTTGTCTACCCACATCACGGTGCTGCACGGGTCGAGGACATCGTGACCCGGACCATCAAGGGTGAGCAGATCGAATACCTCGTCCTCAAGGTCACCGACGGTGACATGACTGTTCAGATCCCCTCGACGAAGCTCGAATACGTCGGTGTTCGCGACGTGGTCGGCCAGGAAGGCCTCGCGGAGGTGTTCGAGGTGCTCCGCGCACCGCACACCGAGGAGCCCACCAACTGGGCCCGGCGCTTCAAGGCCAATCAGGAGAAGCTGATCTCCGGTGACATCATCAAGGTCGCCGAGATCGTTCGCGACCTGTGGCGTCGCGAGCAGGACCGCGGTCTGTCCGCAGGCGAGAAGCGCATGCTCACCCGTGCGCGTCGTGTGCTGGTCGACGAGCTGTCGCTCGCCCAGAGCACCGACAACGAGAAGGCGACCAGCATTCTCGATGAGGTTCTGGCCGCCGCGTCCTGACGTGGTGACCGACGGACCGGCGTCTGCATGACGACGGGTGTCATCGTCCCGGCTGCCGGCTCCGGTGTACGGCTCGGCGAACCCGTTCCCAAGGCCTTCGTCGACCTCGACGGTCGGAGCATCCTCGAGGTCTGTCTGGCCGGCATCGCCGCCACCGACCTGATCGATCAGGTCGTGGTCGTGGTGCCGGCCGAACTGTGCGATCACGTCGCACGGGCCGCACCCGGGGCGACAGTGGTCGTCGGCGGGGTCGAGCGGACCGATTCGGTCCGGGCCGGACTCGCGGCACTCCGCGACGACGTCGACGTGGTGCTCGTGCACGACGCGGCTCGTCCGCTCACCCCGGTGTCGGTGTTCCGACGAGTCGTCGACGCCGTGCGCGCCGGGTCGCCCGCGGTCATCCCGGGAATCCCGGTCGTCGACACCCTGAAGTCGGTCACCTCATCTGCTGACGCATCGCTGGAGCAGGTCGACGGCACCGTCGATCGCGACGGTGTGCGTGCCGTCCAGACCCCACAGGGTTTCGATCGCACCGCGCTCGTCCGTGCCTATGCGGAGGCCGGCGACATCGCCACCGACGACGCCGGCCTTGCCGAACGCGCAGGCATCCCGGTCCACGTGGTCGCCGGTGACCCGCTCGCACTGAAGATCACCACTCCGTGGGACCTGCGGATCGCGCGCTCAGTACTGGCCGACCCGGCCGGGCGCACCCTGGAGACCCGCGCATGACGGACTGTCGCGCGATGCCGCTCGGCAGGATCTCGTTGGAGGCGACGTCACCCGAAACCCGGCCACGCCGGACCATGACAACCGAGAGGGCTCGATGAGGATCGGGATCGGTTCCGACGCACATCCGGTCGACCCCGACGCCGACTGTTGGATTGTCGGGCTGTACTTCCCGGACACGGCAGGCTGCGCGGGGCACTCCGACGGAGACGTCGGTGCACACGCTCTCTGCGACGCGGTGTTGTCCGCCGCGGGGCTCGGCGACGTGGGGTCGGTCTTCGGCACCGGCCGACCCGAATGGGAGGGCGTCTCGGGGACGGCGATGCTCGCGCACGTGGCCGGTCTGGTCCGCGATGCGGGACACACCGTCGTCAACGGCGCCGTCCAGGTGGTCGGGAACCGACCACGGATCGGTCCGCGGCGCGAGGAGGCGCAGCAGGTGCTCTCCGAAGCGCTGGGCGCACCCGTCTCGGTGTCGGCGACCACCACCGACGGATTGGGTATGACCGGACGAGGCGAGGGCATCGCCGCCATCGCCACTGCTCTGCTGGACTGAGGCGGCGTAACCAGAGGGTTCCCGCCAGGTAGGATTGCACGTCGTGACCTTGCGCCTGTATGACACCGCTGCCCGAGAGGTGCGCGACTTCGAGCCGCTGCTCCCCGGCGTCGCATCGGTGTACCTGTGTGGCGCGACGGTTCAGGGTGTCCCGCACATCGGCCACGTCCGCAGCGGCATCGCCTTCGACATCCTCCGGCGGTGGCTCGCGCACAGCGGTCTCGACGTGCTGTTCGTCCGCAACGTGACCGACATCGACGACAAGATCCTGCGCAAGGCCGCCGACGCCGACCGACCGTGGTGGGAGTGGGCGGCGACCCACGAGCGTGAGTTCTCCTCCGCCTATGACGCACTCGGGGTGCTGCCGCCGTCGGCGGAGCCGCGCGCGACCGGGTTCATCACGCAGATGGTCGAGTACATGGAGCGGCTGATCGAGCGCGGTCACGCCTACACCGCCGACGGAAACGTCTACTTCGACGTGCGCAGCCTGCCCGACTACGGTGCGTTGTCGGGGCACAAACTCGACGACGTGCACCAGGGTGAGAGTGCCGGCACCGGCAAACGCGACCCGCGCGACTTCACCCTCTGGAAGGCGGCCAAGTCCGGCGAGCCGTCGTGGCCGACCCCCTGGGGTGCAGGACGGCCCGGCTGGCACCTGGAATGCTCCGCGATGGCTACGTCGCTGCTCGGGTCGGAATTCGACATCCACTGCGGCGGAATGGATCTCATCTTTCCTCATCACGAGAACGAGATCGCGCAGAGTCACGGTGCCGGCGACGGCTTCGCCCGGTACTGGCTGCACAACGGCTGGGTCACCATGGGTGGCGAGAAGATGAGCAAGTCGTTGGGCAACGTCGTGTCGATCCCGGCGATGCTGTCGCGCGTGCGTGCGGTCGAACTGCGCTACTACCTGGGCAGCGCGCACTACCGGTCGATGCTGGAGTACTCCGACGGCGCGCTCGCCGAGGCGGCAGCTGGTTATCGGCGTATCGAGTCGTTCCTGGAGCGGGTCTCGTCGCGCGTCGGAGAAGTCGTGATCGGCGAGGTGGAGCCGGAGTTCGCCATCGCGCTCGACGACGACCTCGGGGTACCCGCCGGATTGGCCGCCATCCACAACGCGCTGCGACGCGGCAACACCGAACTCGAGTCGGGCGAACATGATTCGGCGCTCGCGACGGCGTCGTCGATCCGCGCGATGACCGCGATCCTGGGTGTCGACCCGCTCGATGCGCGCTGGACCCGCGGCGACAGTGACGACGCCGCGGCGACCGGGGCGCTGGACGTGCTGGTGCGCGCCGAGCTGGCGCGCCGCGCCCAGGCCCGGTCCGACAAGGACTGGGCCACTGCCGATTCTGTTCGAGATCGTCTGTCGGAGGCGGGGATCGAGGTCACCGACACCCCCGACGGCGCCGAGTGGTCGTTGAAGGGACAGTCCTGATGGCCGGTAATTCCCGACGCAAGGGAGCGATCCGCAAGTCGGGCTCCAAGAAGGGGCAGACCGTCGGCTCCGGCGGTCAGCGTCGTCGCGGGCTCGAGGCCCGTGGCGCCACTCCGAAGGCGGCCGATCGCTCGTACCACCCCGCGCACAAGCGGGCGAAGGCAGCGGCGAAATCGTCGGCTGCCGGCTCCGGTGGCCGAGGCGGCGCACGTCAGCGCAAGGACGACGGGCCCGAGCACGTGCTCGGCCGCAACCCGGTACTCGAGTGCCTCCGGGCCGGCGTCCCCGCCACCGCGCTCTACCTGGTGGCGAACTCCGAGCCCGACGACCGCGTCGCCGAGGCGGCGCAGATCGCCGGCGACAACGGCATCGCGATCCTCGAGGTCGGCAAGCACGAGCTGGATCGGATGTCGGCGAACGGGCTCCACCAGGGCATCGCCCTCCAGGTGCCCGAGTACTCCTACGCCCATCCCGACGACCTGATGCGAGACGCCATCGACAGCGGGACCCCGCCGTTGCTGGTCGCACTGGACAACATCACCGATCCCCGCAACCTGGGTGCGGTGATCCGGTCGGTCGCGGCGTTCGGCGGACACGGCGTGCTGATCCCGCAGCGGCGCAGCGCCAGCGTGACCGCAGTCGCCTGGCGTACGAGTGCCGGTGCCGCGGCGCGACTCCCGGTTGCGCAGGCCACCAACATGACTCGCACCTTGAAGGACTGGGCCGCGTCGGGTGCCCAGCTCGTCGGACTGGATGCCGACGGTGACGTGACGCTCGACGACTACGACGGCACCGGGCCCACCGTGATCGTGGTGGGTTCCGAGGGCAAGGGCCTGTCGCGGTTGGTCCGTGAGAACTGTGACTCGATCCTGTCGATCCCGATGGCCGGCGACGTCGAGAGCCTCAACGCGTCGGTCGCGGCCGGAGTCGTCCTGGCGGAGTTCTCCCGACAGCGGCGCGCCTGAGTTCTGCTCCGGGTCTGGTGACCACGATCTGCCGTCCAGCGGGTTGTCGTGTGCAATATCCACGCGATGGCGTGCTGGAGAGCAGTTTGTGGTCGGCGGGCAGGACAGGGGCGCCGCGGATTCCGGATTTTTGACACCTGAGCGGGTCGGGCTGTGGCCATTCCCGACCGAGACCCGCTGACGTGTCAGGAATCCGACCGCCCACCCGACCGTCCGCCGCGCCGAACACCCCGGACCGACACCCCGGCCTCGTCCAACGCTCGACGGACGGCACGCGCGTGCTCGACGGCGCCGGGGGTGTCGCCGTGTAGACAGATCGACTCCGCGTCGACGACGACTTCGGATCCGTCGATCGCGACGACCCGACCGTCGGAAACCATCCGGACGACCCGCCCAGCGATCTCCTCGCTGTCGGACAGCACGGCGCCGGCTTCGTTGCGCGGCACCAGACTCCCGTCTGCACGGTAGGCGCGGTCGGCGAAAGCTTCGGTGATCGTGGGCATTCCGGCGTCGCGCGCCAGTCGCAACGCAGCCGATCCCGGCAGTCCCATCAACGGGAGGTCGCCGCCGACCAGACCGACGGCCTCGACGACCGCAGCGGCCTGCCCCTCATGGGTGACGATGCTGTTGTACAGCGCCCCATGAGGTTTCACATACGACACCGTGGTGCCGACGGCGCGGGCGATGCCCTCGAGTGCACCGATCTGGTAGACGATGTCGGCGACGAGATCAGCGGGTGCGACATCTATGAAGCGCCGCCCGAACCCGGCGAGGTCGGGGTAAGAGACCTGCGCGCCGACCCGGACCCCGGCGTCGGCCGCCGCCCGACAGGTCTCCAGCAGCAGAGTCGGCGTGCCGGCATGGAATCCGCAGGCAACGTTCGCGCTGGTGACCAACTCCAGCATCGATGCGTCGTCGCCGACGCCTTCACCGAGGTCGGCGTTGAGGTCGATGATCTCCTCGGATGCGTTCACGCGGTCAGCGCTTCGGGGAGACCGGCCAGTCGTCGGCGTACCGGTCGGCGATGTCGTCGTGCGTGCGATGTAGTGCCTTGCGGGCACGCGCCGACAGTCGGTCGCCGAAGACCACCCCGTTCAGGTGATCGGTCTCGTGCTGGAAACACCGCCCGAGGATGCCGCCCGCGGTCAACTCGACCGGCTCGCCGAACTGGTCGAGACCCCGGCAGGTGGAGACGTCGGGACGGGCGAGTTCGCTGTAGGCGCCGGGCAACGAGAGGCATCCCTCGGAGCGCGACTCCAGCCGGCGATCGCGGCCCTCGGGCAGCTCGACCTCGGGATTGCAGACGACGCCGGTGCGCCGGGCGCCGACCTCGTCGGTGCAGTCGTAGACGAACACGGCCAGATCCACGCCGACCTGGGGTGCGGCGAGACCGGCGCCGTCGGCCGCGGTGTTGGTCGCGAACATGTCGGCGAGCAGCGCCTGCAGCTCCGGCCCGAAGTCGGTGACCGGGGATGCGGGCCGGTGCATGACCGGCTGACCCCATCGGACGATCGGGCGCGCCGCACCCATTCGCAACAACTCCGACACCGGCATGGTCTCCGACCTCCCAATCGACCCTCGAATCGCTGCCCACAGCCTGCCCGAGCGGTGGGATCGGCGCAACGACGCCCGGCGCAACGACGGGGCGCCGGGTCATGCGTCGAGCAGGCGCAGGAGCCAGCGCGAGAGTTCGGGAACCGATTCGAGGAGGTCGACGGGTTCGGTCGTCTCGAGCGCGTCCGAGGTCAGTTGGCGAACCGCGTACACGACACCGAGATACGCCGACGGTGGGAGGGGTGTGCCGCCTGCCCGACCGGTGTCGATGAGGTGCCGGTGATGGGCGGCGAGGGTGTCGGCGAACAACTGCAGCGCCTGGCGGCGGCGATCCCGCGCCGGCGCACCCATCGCATCGATCTCGACCTGGAAGGCGCGGCCGACGATGGGGTCGTCCTGCATCGGCTCGAGATAGGCGCGCAGGCAGGAGTCGACGAACTCGGCGAGGCCCTGGTCGGGGTCGAGTCGTGCGGCGATGTTCGCGAGCAGTACGTCGATGAAACGGGCGTAGGCCGCCAAGGCGCAACTCTGCTTGTCGGCGAAGGACCGATAGAAGGCCACCCGGGATACCTGTGCCCGTTCCACGATGTCCCCGACGCTGGTCGCGGTGTATCCACGCGCGGCGACCAATTCGGTCAGCGCGATGAGTAGGCGCTCGTTCTGCGCCGCGTCGACCTGCTCGCGTGGGACGTTGTGGCGTCCACGCGGCAGCGGTGTCGGCGGATGGAAGAACAGCCCGGGTACGACGGCCCCTGGAGCATCCGTCGGTCGGGGAGGATTCTCGCCTCCGGCGTCTCCGACGCTGATCGACATGATCGGATCTCCGGGTCTCTCGCGAGGCGTGCGCGGTGGGCGTCGATGACGACGTGAAGCTATCACGATGACCGCCCCGACCTCGTGAACTGCGGAGACCGCGAATCGATCGATACGGACGCAGGAGGGCCGCCGTCGATCTATAAAAGTACGCTCTTGTTTTTCATTCATGAGCGGGGCTACATTCATCCGGTCTTCATGAGCTACATCACGTCGAGCCGGCCATCTGGGACCCGAGCCTCGGCGCCGAGGGGGAGTGCTCCATGTCCGAACAGGTCGACATCTCAGAACAGGTCGATCCGACCGCGCCGCAGCGCCGTGGGGTGAGTAGACGTCGGTTGCTCCAGGCCGCCGGAGTCGGGCTCGCCGGTGCGGCCCTCTGGTCGCCGACGTCGTCGGCCGGCGCCTCGCCACCGGGCCTTCCGCGCGGGCTGTCCGTTGACGACATCTGGGATCGCAACCTGGAACTCGCCGATCACGGGCCGCGGTTGACCGGGAACCCGGCACACCGACGGTTCATCGACTCTCTCGCCGCTGACCTGGACCGGATCGGTCTGCACGTCCACCGCGACCGCCTGACCTTCGACCGGTGGGATCCGATGCGGTGGGAACTCGCCGTCGACGGTCTGCCGGTGCCGCTCGCCTTCTACTACCCGTACTCGGGTGTGACCGGTCCCGACGGCGTCACCACCGACCTGCAGTATCTCGGCGTGCTGGGGCAGTTCGGTGCGTGGGAGCCGGCGCGGGGCAAGATCGCCGTCGTCGAGGTCCCGGTGCTGCCGATCCCGATCACCGTCGGCTACCGCGCATCGGGGCGGTATCCGTCCGACGCGCAGCCGCCGGACCCGATCGCGTATCTGCCGAGCGTCTCCGATGCCGTCGGTGCGCCGACTCTCGAGGGCGCGGTCAGGGCAGGTGTGTGCGGGGTGATCTGCATCCGCACCGGCATCAGCGATGGGTTGGCAGCCGATCAGTACGCGCCGTTCACCACCGGATACCAGGGGTGCCCTGCCGTGTGGGTCGGTCCGGCCCAGGCCGAGCGGGTCCGGGCATCGGCGCGACGCGGGGCGTCGGCACGGTTGGTGATGCACGCTCGTCGGGCACTCGGGGCCGCGACGGAGACGATCTTCGCCGTCCTCCCCGGTGCGAACCCCGCCGAGACGGTCATCGTCAACACCCACACCGACGGCCCCAACGTCGCCGAGGAGAACGGCGGGATCGGTCTGATCTCACTGGCGCGGCAGTTCGCGCAGGTGCCGATCAGCCGACGACGGCGGACCCTCGTCTTCGTGTTCGTCACGGGTCACTTCCAACTCCCGCAGTTCGAGACCGAGGTCGGCAACGGCGTCGGCACCATGCAGGCGTCGAGTCGGTGGATGCGGATGCACCCCGAGTGGTGGGACGGGAAGGGATCGCACCGGAAAGCCGTTGCGGCACTGACCCTCGAGCATCTCGGATGTCGCGAGTGGCTCGACGACGCGGGGCATCGACGCTACGCGCCGACCGGCCGGCCCGAGGTCGGCTGGTGCTACACCACCACCCCCGCGATGCGCTCGATCTACCTCGCCGGGGCCCGTGGCACCGCCAACGAGCGGACCTTCACCTGTGATCCGTTGCCCGCCCTGTACTTCGGCGAGGGCGCGCCGTTCTACAAGAGCGGGATCGCCACGATGTCGTTGATCCCGTCGCAGACGTATCTGACGGCTGCACCGGCCGACGGGGCGATCGAGAAGCTCGACAAGAACCTGATGGCCGGGCAGATCGAGACCTTCGCCAACGCCATCCGAGCCCTCGATCAGAAGACGGCCAGACAGATCGGTACGCCGATCCTGCCGATCTGACCCGACCACCACCCGAACGGAAGTCGCCGCCATGCCCCGCCTCACTCACCGACTCTGCATGACTCACCGATTCTGCATCGCGGTCCTCGCGCTCGTGACGGCGGTCGCCGCACTTGGCCACACCGCCGTCGCCGATGCTGCACCACGAGCCACGGTCGTCGACGAAACGAGATCCCTGACCGGTCCCTACCGAACGGCGCAGACGCTGGACGCGGGCGCGTGCACCTCGCTCTACGGCACGATCGCCAACGGACTCGTCCATGTGTTCGGCAACACCTACTCGAATCTGAAGTGTTCACAGACGTTCCCGAACGGTCTGGCCAGCCCGGCCGGCGTCGCGCTCTACTATCCGACGAACACTCCGTCGGATCGTCGACTGCCCGTGGTGATCTGGACGGGCGGAATACTCTCCGAACCCGGCAACTACGACCGCGCCGCGAAGATGTTGGCCAGCAACGGTTACGTGGTCGCGATCCCGTACGACTTCGTGAATTCCTTCGCCTACCTGCCGCTGATCGCCGCGGCGGCGGTGTCGAGAGCGAACTCCGACGCGCGGTCCGCGCTACACGATCGGGTCGACCTCGGGCATGTAGCCATTGCCGGACACTCCGCAGGGGGAGCGGCGACCCAGCAGGCCATCGGTCTGCCGACCGGGATCTGGCGACTGATCGACCCGCAGTTGCGTGTGCGGAGCGCAGTCGCCGTGGAGGCGGGCCCGGTGGCCATCGGGGTGACCGCGACGGTGCCGACCCTCTACCTCACCGGATACAACGACGTGGTCGTGCCGCACTACCTGTGGGCCCGGTGGACGCAGTACGAGCTCACCACCCGAGTGCCGGCCTACCTCCTGTGCGCGCGTGGCACCGGCCATTTCACGCCCACCGACGACCCGGAGCACAACCCACTCGCGCCGATCATGCTCAGCTGGCTGGATCACACACTCCGGGACGACCCGGATGCGGGCGCCGAGTTCGTCGGCCCGCGATGGCGTCAACGCGGCAACCCCGACCTGGTGTACGCCCTGCGCAACCGTGCCGCGGCGTCGTTGACGCGATGATCGTCGACACGACACAGGACCAGATGTACGGCGTCGGCCGATGGGCATCGGATCTCCGACACGGTGGGCCGCGCAGACCGGGTGGTCTACCGTGGCAACCATGACATCGATCGATAGCACGGTCGTCACCGCCGACGGCCGCGTCCAGGGGGTGCGCGGCAAGCGCCTGCGCAGGGGCACGATCAGCTGGAAGGGCATCCCCTTCGCGGCGCCGCCGGTCGGAGCTCTTCGCTTCCGCGCCCCGCAGCCGGTGCAGCCGTGGCCGGGGATCCGTCCCTGTCGGGAGTACGGCAAGGCCGCGATCCAGGAGAAGCGGTTCACGGCGGTCGCGCCGGGCAGATTCCACCCGACCGGTGAGGACTGCCTCACGCTCAACGTGTTCTCGCCCGACCGCCCGTCGTCGACTCCTCGTCCGGTCCTGGTCTTCGTCCACGGTGGCGCGTACATCCTCGGCACCACCGCGACCCCGCTCTACGACGGGGCGTTCCTGGCGCGCGACCAGGACGTCGTCGTCGTGACCGTGCAGTATCGGTTCGGACCGTTCGGCTACCTCGACCTGCGCGGCTATTCCGGCGACGGACGGGATTTCGATGCGAACCTCGGTCTTCGTGACAAGATCGCATCGCTGCAGTGGGTCCAGCGGAACATCGCTGCGTTCGGCGGCGACCCCGACAACGTGACAGTGTTCGGCGAGAGCGCCGGCGGGTCCGCGGTGACCGCGTTGCTGACCACTCCGGATTCGAAGGGGTTGTTCGCCAAGGCCATCGCCGAGAGCCCGGCCGCCGAGCTGGTGGTCTCACCCGACAACGCGCGGCACTACGCCGACGAGTTCGTCCGTCTGCTCGCCGATCCCGCCCGTCGTGCGCGGCCCGGCGACGGCGCCGAGGCGATCGACGGCGAGACCGCCCGACGGGTTCTCACGTCGGCGTCTCCCGCCGAGATCCTGCGCGCGGGAAACCGACTCATGGGCTACGCGCGGAAAGCCGAGCTGGGCGATCCCATCCCGTTCGGGCCGGTCGTCGACGACGACGTGCTGCCGATCGCCCCGCTCGAGGCGGCGCTGCAGGGACGGACACATCCGGTGCCGCTGGTGCTGGGCAGCAACCGCGACGAAGGCAACCTCTTCGCCAAGTTCTGGGATGTCCTGCCCGACTCCGAGAAGGCTCTCGTCGGCATCGACGACGCCGACACCCGGGCCGCGATCGCGGAGCTCTATCAGGGTGGCGACCGCGATCTCATCCAGCTCTCCGGCGACGCCACCTTCTGGGCCCCGACGGTCTCCTTCGCCGACGGCCACAGCACGGTCGCACCGACGTACCTCTACCGCTACGACTTCCACACCAGGGTCCTGAAGGCGGCGGGACTCGGGGCGACCCACGCGACCGAGTTGTTCGCGGTGTTCGGCGCATTCCGGGCGCCGGTGGGAGCCGGACTGGCAGTGGGTGATTGGCGCGCCACCGGTCGGGTGACCGACGACGTCCAGGGACGCTGGGGCGACTTCGCACGCACGAGCGTGCCCGGTCGGGGCTGGCCGGCCTACGACGCCGACGAGCGTCGCGTGCTGATCATCGACGACCCGAACCGGGTGGAGTCCGATCCGGACGGCACCCGTCGCGAAGCGTGGCGCCGCGCCCACGCGCCTGCCTGACGCGGAGTTCGGGTACGGGCCTCGACCCACATCAGGACCGGGCCCATCAGCACCGGCACATCGGGACCGGCACATCAGGAGCGGGGCGCCGCTCAGGGCAGCCAGCGTCGCGGCGGATCCAGGGCCAGGAACGACAGCACCAGAGGGTTGAACAGCTCGGGTGCTTCCACCGGAAGGATGTGCGTACCCGGCAGCACGGCCAGGCGTCCCGCCGGCAGATTGCGGACCAGCTCGACGCTGTGCTCGAGACGCACGACGTCGTGGTCACCCTGGACGACCAGCGTCGGTGCAGTGATCCCGGACAACCCGCGCAGGTCGTAGTCGGGGGCGCGAGCGATCAGCGCGAGTTCTTTGTCGAGGACCACGTCGAAGTGGTCGGCGCCATCGGGGGAGTTGGTCGCGTAGTCGGCACGGAGTACGTCGACTGTGTGCGGATCGCGCCGTCGCAGCAGCTCCGAGAACTCGTCCGCCTCTCGCCCGGCCTGGTTGTAGAACTGGCCGAACACCACCATCCGGTTCACGAGGTCGGGTCGCCGGTAAGCGACCAGCAGTGCCACCACCGACCCGTCGCTCCATCCGACGAGATGGGCCGGGCCGCCGACGACCCCGTCGAGATAGGCGATCAGCTCGTCGGCCATCGACTCGTAGGTGAACGGTTCCGGACCGTCGGGGGAGTGCCCGTGCCCACTCCGTTCCGGGACGTACAGCCGGAGACCGCCACCGAGGAAGTCGGGGATCTGTGCACCCCAGGTGGCTGCGGATGCGAAGGCGCCGTGGAGCAGGACCGTCGGCGGCCCCGACGGTTCGCCGTCGACGAAGTGCCAGATCGGTCGCCCCGCGACATCGACGTATGTGCCGCCGTCGACCACATCACCCACGCGGACGCCGTGCATCGACGTGCTCATCGACGACCGGAGGAGTCGGCGCCCCGACCGTCGACAGCGGGTGCGGAGCGACGGTCCCGTCCGACGGCGGAGGGCTCGGTGCCATCGCTGTGCCGCACGTCGGCGACGTGAGCTGCGGCGGACCGGACGGCGTTGGCCATGGCGCTATGGTCCCAGACATGGTCCGGTCGATGGGGAACAGTTGGAACTCGATAGCGCAACGAGTGCCGCGACGGGTGGTGGTGGTGGTGGCGGTCGTCGTCGGGGCTATGACCTTCCTCGCGGGATGTTCGGAGTCGGTGCCGAGTTCGTCGGGGCCGACCGCCGTGTCGAGTGCGGCACCGACCTCCGCATCGGGTGCAGCCGGGCCGGATCAGCCCGGGTGGTCCGACACCGAGGACGCCGAGGCTGCTGACAGCACCGAGGGCGCCGCGACCAGCGGGAGACCCACGGCCGACCCGTATCCCCCGCCCTACATCGACCATGTGACCTGGGCCGACACCGCCGTCGGGAGGAGTCTGCAGGTCACGCCGACTCCCAACGGACGGTCGTCGACGGCCGATGGCGGCGCGGCCGAGGCCTGGCGCGAGGTCGTCGCGAAGGACCCGACCGCGGACACGCCGGGTATGCAGGCGCAGTTCGACTGTCACTGGAACTTCGCCCGCGCGGTCGACCCCGGCAAGCCGAGTTGGAACCTCGAACCGTCCCGACCGGTGGTCACCGAACAGGTGATGATCCAGACTCGATGCAACCCCGGCGGCCCCGAGGAGTGAGCCGTGCCCGACGGTCGGTGTGAGCCAGATCAGCGCGTGACGGGCCAGATCAGCGCGTGACGGTGTCGATCAGCGCGTGACGACGGTCCGACGGCTGCCCACCCAGCGGCACACCAGGTAGATCACGAACGAGATGGTGGTGACGAACACCGACACCGGCAGCTTGGGCGCCAACGACAGCAGCAATCCGCCGACCGCTGCGACCTCCGCGAACACCACCGACAACCCGATCACGACCGTCGGGTTGGACGAGAGTCGGGCAGCGGCCGCACCCGGCGTGATCATCAGCGACATGACCAGCAGGGCGCCGATGATCTGCACCCCCTGCGCGCAGGCCAGGCCCATCAGCAGTGCGAACACGATCGACAGAGCCTTCAGCGGCACCCCCTGCGCCTCGGCGACGCGGGGATCGACCGACGAGAACAGCAGCGGTCGATAGATCACCGCCAGCACGCCGAGGACGATCGCGGTGGTGATGGCGATGGCGGTGAGACCTTGGACGCCCACGCTGACGACCTGGCCGGTGAGCAAGGCGAACCCCGTGCCGACGCGCCCGTAGAGCGCCAGGAAGAGCACGCCGAGGCCGAGGCCGAAGGCCATGACGACACCGATCACCGAATCGCGTTCGCGGGCCTTGTTACCCAGGAACCCGAACACGCCGGCCGCGATCACAGCGCCCAGGACGCCGCCGATGTTGACGCTGAACCCGATCAACAGCGCTGCGGCCGCGCCGGTCACCGACAGTTCGCTGACACCGTGCACGGCGAAGGACATCTGCCGCGCGACGATGAGGGGCGCGAGGACGCCGCCGAGCAGGCCGAGCAGGGCCAGCGCGAGGATGGCCTGCCAGACGAACTCGTACTGGAGGAGTTTCGCCGTCTCGCCGAGATCCCACAGGTCGCTGAACCGCCGATCGGCCGCGAGCGAGATCACCGACGGCGTGGTCGAACCGATCACGGGGCGATCTCCTCGACGGTGGCGTCGACACAGTGGTGGACGGCGTCCTCGCCGCCGATCACCACCAGGCGGTCGTTGACCCGGATGACCTCGACATCACTGCCGTACAGCTCCGACAGGGTCGCCGTGGTCATCACCTCGTCGGGTGTGCCGATCCGGAACCGGCCGCCGACGAGGTAGAGGACCTTGTCGACGACGGGCAGGACCGGGTTGATCTCGTGGGTGACGAAGACGATCGACGTGCCTGCCGAGCGGCGGCGGGCATCGATCAGGTCGACCACCCGTCGCTGGTTCGTCGGATCGAGGCTGGCGAGCGGTTCGTCGCAGAGCAGGAGCTCGGGATCGCCGGTGAGGGCCTGCGCGACCCGCAGTCGCTGTTGCTCCCCACCGGAGAGCACGCCGACCGGAGCGTCGGCGAACGCGGTCGCGTCGACCTGCGCGAGCGCGTGGTCGACGAGCTCACGGCGCCGACGACGGCCGCGGATGCCGAGCCCCCAGCGGCGTCCGTCCACGCCGAAGCCGACCAGATCGCGACCGCGTACGGCCATCGGGTCGGCGTCGTCGGCATGCTGTTGCGGGATGTACCCGATGGCGTCGGTGACCTGCAGCGTTCCGCCGGTCAACGCGTACTGGCCCAAGAGGCAGCGCAGGAAAGAGGTCTTGCCGGAGCCGTTGGGGCCGAGTACCGCGACGAACTCGCCGCGGCCGATGCTCAGGTCGAGCTCATCCCAGAGCACACGGCCACCGAACGCCAGGCGGGCATGGTCGAACACCGCGACCGGCGCCGACGAGGTGGCCTTGTCGGCGCCGGTCCCGGGATCGGTCGGATCAGCGGGCATTGCCGGACGCGGTGAGCGCGCCGCTCAACGCGTCGATCTGCTTGGACTGCCAGTCGATGTAGGACGTGACACCGGTGGGCAGGGTCTCGGTGAACTCCACGACCGGAACGTTGGCAGATTTTGCGAGCGCCAGCAACGCCTCGGTCACCGGGTCGACGGCCTGCGTGTTGTAGACGAAGGTCTTCGCGGTCCTGGTGCGCAGCAGGTCCTCCATGGCCGCGCGGTCGGCGGCGGACGGTGACTGACCACCCTCGACGGCCTCGGTGAAGCCGGCAGGCGCGACGTCTTTCAGCCCGGCCTCGGTCAGCATGTAGCCGGCGAGCGGCTCGGTCTGGGCGACGTCGGTGCCGTTGTGGGCGCGCTTGATCTGGGCGAGCTTGGCGCGGAGCCCGTCGATCTGCTCGGTGAACTTCTTGGCGTTGTCGCGGAAGAACTGCGCGTTGTCGGGCGACTTCTCGGCCAGCGCGTCGGCGACCTTGTCGGCGACCTGGCCCACGACGACGAGGTCGTAGAAGACGTGCTCGTTGGTCTCACCGTGGTTGTGTGCGTGGCCCTCGCCCGACTCGGCGTGGTCATCAGCGTGCTCGCTCTCGGAGCCGTGCTCCGCGGCGTGCTCGTGCTCGTCATCGGAGAGCAGGTCGAAGGCGTTGACGACCGTTGCGCCATCGGCCTTGGGGGCGTCCTCGAGGTAGGAGTCGTAGTGGCCGCCGTTGATGAGGACCACCTGGGCGTCGGCAGCTTTCGCCGTGTCCGACGCCGACGGCTCGAACTCGTGGGGGTCGCCCTCGGACGATGTGTAGAGCGCGGTGACGTCCGCCTTGTCGCCGGCGACTGCCGATGCGACCGAGGCCCACACGTCGGTGGACGTGACGACGGTCGGGGTTCCGTCGGTGGAGCCGCCGCCGGAACAGCCGGCGAGCGCGAGGGTCGCGGTCGAGGCCAGACCCACAAGGGCAAGGGTGAGACGAGTGCGGGGCGGCCTCATCGGCGGACTCCTTTGAATAATGACAACCGTTACCGAGAAGAGCGTAGACGAGCCCGTCGGTGCGGAGCCAATCCCGGGGTGATCGCTCGATCCGAGAACACGCCGATCGGTGCGTCCACCGGAGGACCACCTGCGGCGGGAGCACGGGACGACGACACGTAACGACCGACCGCGCACCGGCGATCTGACTGGTGGCGTGCAGCTCTCACGCCGGTGACCGCATGCACGCAGGGGGATCAGATGTCTGTCACACCACTGCGATCGGCGCGTGGCCGGTGATGCGGAGCCGACTGTGTGAGACTTCCCTCGTGAAAGCCATCGGCACCCGACGGATCGTCGTCGTGCTGGCCTCGATGGCCGTACTCGTCGCGCTCGTCGGATCGGTCGTCGCGCTCGTCGGCGGCGGTGGCGAACAGGCACGAGAGGCAGCGCCCGCGCCCGTGCAGCCCCGACACCTGAAGTACGTCGCACTGGGCAGCTCGTACGCGGCCGGACCGGGCTCCTCGCCGCTCGCCGACCGTCGGTGCCTGCGGACCGCGGACAACTACCCGCATCAGGTCGCGGCCGCCCGACACTTCCGGCTGGCCGACGCCAGTTGCTCGGGCGCGACCACCGCGAACATCCTCTCGGTCCCGCAACTCCCGGCAGCTCGGGCCCCGCAGATCGACGCCGTCACCCCCGACACTGGACTGGTCACCATCACCATCGGCGGCAACGACATCTCCTACGTCGGTCGGGTGGCGGCACACAGCTGTCGCAACCAGATCGCGGCCCGCTCGGTGGCGATCCACGGCTGCCCGCCCGCGCGGGCCCGGCCGGAGCCGACGTCGGGCGACTATGTCGCTGTTCAGAACTCGCTGGTCGCAGTCGTCGAAGCCGTACGTGCCCGCGCCCCGCGCGCGACCATCGTGCTCGTCGACTATCCGCCGCTGATCGATCCGAGCGGGCCCCGGTGTGGGGCACTCGGACTCTCGACCGCCGAGACCGCCGAGACGGTGCGGATCTACGACCGTCTCGTCGCGGTGACCGCCACGGCGGCCCGAGAGTCCCGCGCCTTGCTGGTCACGGTCTCCAAGAGCGGTGCAGCGCATACGGTCTGCTCGTCGAGTCCATGGCTGTACGGCGCGCAGCCGCCGGCGCCGTTCCACCTGAACCCGCGCGGCAAGGCGGGGGTGGCGCGTCTAGTCCTGGACGCCCTGCGGCGCAGCGACGGTCGCTGACCGCTCAGCCGGCCCGACCGTCCGGCAACACGACCGGCAGCACGAACCGCTCGATCATCGCCCGCTCGTCGGCGGCATCGGTTCCCGGGGTCGACAGCAGCGAGAGGATCACCCGGACGAGCCACCGTGCTCGCGTGACGCGGTCCGCCTCGCTGCCGTCCGGGGCGATCTCGCGTAGGAACCCGGTCGCGATGGCCTCGATACCCGGTGACAGCACTGCGATCTGGGCCGCATCGCCGGACGCGTCGGGCGTGAACCAGGCGGCCAGGGCCGGATGGTCGCGCACCCCGGACACCGCCGCGGAGATCGCACGGATCAGTCGGTCGCCGGGGGTGCCCGGGCCGTGGAGATCGTCGGCGATGGCGGCTCCGAGCGTGAGTGCGGCGCGTTCGACGTACGCGGCCAGCACCTCGGACTTGTTGGGGAAGTAGCGGTAGAGGGTGGCGCGCGAGCAGCCGACCGCCCCCGCGAGCCCACGCATCGTGACCGCCGCCACCCCGTCGGTCACGAAGAGATCTGCGGCGACGTCGAGGATCTTCTCCCGCGCGAGGTCGGTGCGATCGGAGGCCAGCCAGTCCGGGGGCCGCCGACGCGCCGTGTCGCGATCAGGCATGGAAGGGGACATGGATCGGACGGCGGACGTAATTTCCTTCTGCCCAGCGGATTCCGTCGACGTCCACCGAGAATTCGGGATGTCGGGCGAGGAGTTCGGTCAAGGTGACGCGGGCCTGCATCCGCGCTGCCGCGGCACCCAGGCAATGGTGGTTGCCATGGCTGAAGCTGAGGATCTGACGAGGCCTGCGCGTCACGTCGAGCTCCTCGGCGTCGTCGCCGAACGCACGTGGATCGCGGTTGGCCGCGCCGTAGCAGAGCAGCACCTTACGACCGGCCGGGATCGTGACCGGGCCGTCGGGGGTGTCGGGATAGGTGGCGTCGCGAGTGGTCGTCCGCGCCAGGCCCTGCACCGGGGAGGTGAGGCGCAGCAGTTCGTCGACAGCCGGCCCGATCGCGTCCGGATCGTTGACCAGCATGCGACGCTGAGCCGGGTTCTGGTGCAGCAGTGCGACGCTCCCGCCGAGCATGCCGGTGGTGGTGTCGTTGCCGCCGGCGACCATCGTGAAGGTGAAGGCCAGGATCGACAGGAGGCCGTGCGGATTCTCGGGGTCGTCGGCGAGGCCGGCGGAGACGAGCTGCGAGACCGTGTCGTTGCCCGGGTTGCGGCGTCGGTACTCCACCAGCTCCGCGAAGTAGGCCAGCATCTCCATCGTCGCGGCTCCGGCCGACTCGCCGGCCGCTGCCACGCCGCCGACGCCCGAGGTCGCACCGACGATCGCCTCGGTCCACCCGTCGAACCGGTCGCGATCGGACTCCGGCACGCCCAGATAGTGCGCGACCACCATACTCGGCAACGGCTTGAAGAGTGTGCCGACGATGTCGCCACCAGAGGTGAAGGTGTTGTCGGACAGGCGCTCTCGGACGAACTCTCGCACCACCGGCTCGACCTCGACCACCTGTCGGGGCGTGAACCCGCGCGCGACCAGCTTGCGGAAGGCGGTGTGCGACGGCGGGTCCTGCATCACCATCGGCGGGTGGTCGGCCATCCCGATGGCCTCGAGTTCGCCATAGGTGACCGTGAGGCCCTGCGCCGAAGAGAACGTCTCCGGGTCGTCGGCGGCCGCGATGACGTCGGCGTGTCGGGACAGCACCCAGTAGTCACCGTCGGGGTCGTCGACGCGGTGCACCGGCGCGTGGTCCCGTAACGCCCGGTACATCGCGAAGGGATCCCGCCATGTCTGTCCGCTGCGCAACTCGAAACGGGGCAGTTCGGATCGGGGAGCAGACACTGTCGCTGTCATGTATCGAGAGTGAGACAGAATGGCAATAGTGTCAACCCCTGCGTAGCGACATGTCGGACGGCGACGATCCGCTCACGGCGATTTCTCTAAGGTGGGGGGATGACCTCCCAGCCGATGCCGCGGCGGATCGCGCTCATCTCGGTGCACACGTCACCGCTTGCGCAGCCGGGGACCGGGGATGCCGGCGGGATGAACGTCTACGTCTCGCAGACCGCCCGACGGCTCGCCGCGCGCGGCGTCGAGGTGGAGATCTTCACCAGGGCCACGTCGTCGTCGGATGCCCCGGTCGTCGCGGCGGCCCCGGGGGTGACCGTGCGCAACGTGGTGGCCGGTCCGTTCGAGGGTCTCGACAAACAGGACCTTCCGGCCCAGCTGTGCGCATTCACCGCGGGCGTACTGCGCGCGGAGGCGATGCACTCGCCCGGTTACTACGACCTGATCCACTCGCACTACTGGTTGTCCGGCCAGGTCGGCTGGCTGGCCCGCGACCGATGGGGTGTACCGCTGGTGCACACCGCGCACACGCTCGCCGCGGTGAAGAACGCAGCGTTGGCCGACGGCGACACCGCCGAGCCGCGACTGCGGGTGATCGGGGAACAGCAGGTCGTCGACGAAGCCGATCGACTGGTCGCCAACACCGATACCGAGGCCGGTGAGTTGGTGTCGATGTACAGCGCCGACCCGGGTCGGATCGACGTGGTCACCCCCGGCGCGGATCTCGACTGCTACACGCCTGGCGCACAGGAGGAGGCGCGGCGCGTCCTCGGCCTCGATCCCGACGAGACCGTGCTGACCTTCGTCGGCCGCATCCAGCCGCTCAAGGCCCCCGACATCCTGCTGTCGGCAGCGGCCCCGTTGATCGCGCGGGCACGCGAGTCCGGACGTCGGCTGCGGGTGCTGGTCGTCGGCGGACCGTCGGGAACCGGGCTCGCCCGTCCCACCGCGCTGATCGACCTCGCCGCCGAACTCGGGATCACCGACGCAGTGACCTTTCTGCCCCCGCAGCACCACGACCGACTCGCCTTCGTCTATCGGGCGTCGGATCTGGTTGCAGTGCCCAGCTATTCGGAGAGTTTCGGCCTGGTGGCCATCGAGGCCCAGGCCTGCGGGACGCCGGTGGTCGCCGCTGATGTCGGTGGCTTGGGTGTGGCCGTGGACAACGGTCGCACCGGACTGCTGGTGCCGGGGCACGCCGTCGCCGACTGGACCACCGCGCTGGAGAAGATGCTCGCCCAGCCCGACCAACTGCGTGCGATGGGGCGAGACGCCCGACGCCACGCCGAACAGTTCTCCTGGGAGCACACCGCGTCCCAGTTGTTGTCCAGCTACTCGCGGGCACTGCAGTCCCACGCCGCCCAGGGTGGGACCGCGTCCGGTGCGCAGGCACTCGGACGCCGTGCGGCCCGCCGGTGGCGCCGCCGTCGAACGAGGATGAACGTGTGAGCCGAACCGCGACCGTCGAACTGCTCGAGACCACCCTCACCGAACGCGAGATCGAGTTCAGCCGCAAGGACTCCGGCGGTTCCGAGGCCGACCACCTCATCCTCGAACTGCCCGGCGAACGGAAGCTGAAGACGACGGTCCTGCTGACCGTCGGGCAGCACGGCGTGCGCGTCGAGGCCTTCGTCTGCCGGCGGCCGGACGAGAACCACGAGGGCGTGTACCGCTTTCTCCTCAAACGCAATCGGCGTCTGTACGGCGTCGCGTACACCATCGACAACACCGGCGACATCTACCTGGTCGGGCGCATCGCCGGCGACGTACTGACCGCCGAGGAGATCGACCGCATCCTCGGCCAGGTCCTCGAGGCCGCCGACGGCGACTTCAACACCCTTCTCGAGATCGGCTTCTACACCTCGATCCGGCGGGAATGGGCCTGGCGGGTGTCGCGCGGAGAATCGCTGCGCAACCTGCTGGCCTTCGAGCACCTCATCGACAAGGAGTCGCTGCCCGAGCCGGGGCGGCCCTTACCCGGCGAGAAGCGTCCCGACACCAGCGTCGCCGATGTCGGCGAGCCAGGGGAGTCGGGGGAGTCGGCGACCGCAGGTGCGGACGGGGCGAGCGACGATCCGCAGTGAGGGTTCCGCAGTGACGGATCCACACAAGCGGAGCCGCGGGGCGGGCGGTCGCGCCGGGTTGAGTTCCCGGTTTCGACGACTCCGCGGCGGGCCCGTCGACGAGTACGACAGAATCGGACGATGCGGACAGAGGTCCACATCACATCGTGGCAATGACTGTTGCTACGATTTGGCCGCAAACACACCAGCGGAGGTGCCATGAGCTTCACGAGTCCATTTCCCGATGTCGAGATCCCCGATGTGTCGGTCTACGAGTTCCTGTTCGGTTCGATCTCCGATGCGGACCTCGACCGCGTGGCGCTGGTCGACCCCAAGTCGGGTGCGGAGACCGATTACCGGCAGTTGATCGGGCAGATCGACGCCGCCGCGGGTGCGTTGGCAGCGCGCGGCATCGGGGTCGGCGACGTGGTCGGTGTGCTGTCGCCGAACATCCCGGCGTTCGCTACGGTCTTCCACGGCATCCTGCGTGCCGGTGGCACCGCGACGACGATCAATGCGCTGTTCACCGCGCCGGAGATCGCCAAGCAGCTCACCGACTCGGGCGCGAAGATCCTCGTGACCATCTCGCTGTTCGCCGAGCAGGCCGCGGCCGCCGCGCAGCAGGTCGGCATCAGCGACGAGAACCTGATCATCCTGGACGGTGAAGGTCAGGAGAAGACCGGTCGGCCGAACGCGGTCGATCTGCTGGGTGCCGGATTGTCGGCCCCCGATGTCAGCTTCGACCCGGCGACCCACATCGCCGCGCTGCCCTACAGCTCGGGAACCACCGGCAACCCGAAGGGCGTGGCCCTGAGCCATCGCAACCTGGTTGCCAACGTCGCGCAGATCAAGCCGCTGCAGGGCATGACCCCCGACGACGTCGTGATCGCGGTGCTGCCGTTCTTCCACATCTACGGCATGACGGTGCTGCTCAACGCTGCGCTGTACAACCGGGCGCGCCTGGTCATCATGCCGAAGTTCGACCTGGTCGAGTTCCTGGAGAACATCCAGACCTACAAGGTCACCAACGCCTACATCGCGCCGCCGGTGGCGGTCGCGCTGGCCAAGCATCCCATCGTCGACAACTACGATCTCTCGTCGCTGCACACGATGATGTCGGGTGCGGCGCCACTCGACGACGAGCTCGGCAAGGCCGTCGCCAAGCGTCTGGACCTGCACATGCTGCAGGGATACGGCATGAGCGAACTGTCGCCGGTCAGCCACCTGATCCCGTTCGACACCCAGGCCGCCCTCGGTCGCGAGGATCCGCCGCTGTCGTCGACCGGTTGGGCCATCCCGAACTCGGAGAACAAGCTCGTCGACCCGGCCACCGGGAACGAGGTCGAGCTCCCGGCCGAGGGATTGTCGGAGCCGGGTGAGCTGTGGGTGAAGGGTCCGAACGTGATGGTCGGGTACCTGAACAACGAGCAGGCCACCGCCGACACGATCGACGCCGACGGGTTCTTGCACACCGGTGACCTGGCGCAGGTCGACGCCGAGGGCGTGGTCTACATCGTCGACCGCCTCAAGGAGCTCATCAAGTACAAGGGCTACCAGGTGCCGCCGGCCGAGCTGGAGGCGCTGCTGCTGACGCATCCGAAGATCGCCGACACCGCGGTCATCGGCGTGGTCGAGGCCGAGACCGGCGAGGAGATCCCGAAGGCCTTTGTGGTCGCCCAGGCCGACGCCGAGCTGACCGCGGACGAGGTCATCGAGTTCGTCGCGGGTCAGGTCGCGCCGCACAAGAAGGTGCGCGCCGTCGAGTTCATCGAGCAGATCCCGAAGTCGGCGTCGGGCAAGATCCTGCGTAAGGATCTGCGCAAGTAACATGGCCGAATCCGTAGCGCGGACACGCGGTTTCCGCGTGTCCGCGCTACGAAAACGGTAGTTGTCGGGAGGAGTTGCGATGGCACGTCGGCGACGCGACACCCCGCCGCCGCGCACCGGGGCAAGCGAGATCGAGGTGTTGCGCGGCTTCCTCGACTACCTACGGACGTCGATGGCCGGCAAGGTCGACGGCGCGCCGGAGCCCGACGTCCGTTCCGCGATGGTTCCGTCGGGCACCAACCTTCTCGGCTTGCTCACCCATCTGACCGCGGTGGAGCGTTCCATCTTTCTCGGCGAGCGCATCTCCAGTTGGCCCGCGACCTTCCGGGCGCCGGATGACCTGACGGTGGAGGCAGCCCTCCATGACTATCGCGAGGTCGTGGACCGCGCGAACCGCGTCCTGGACGACAGCGACGATCTCGCCGACCAGGTACCGGGTCGCGACGACGGACCGAGCGTGCGATGGGCGCTGACGCACATGATCGAGGAGACCGGTCGGCACGCCGGCCACGCCGACATACTGCGCGAGCTCATCGACGGTGCCACCGGCCGCTAGTGCCCGATCCGTGGTGTGGAGCGACTTCGCACGTCGTTCGGTTCTATGAAACGATTCTGCGTCAGGGGATCTCGTGGGGCGGGATGTCGTCGTAGGCCTTGGTGGTCTGCCCCGACCGACGGTGATACCAGTAGGTCAGTGCCCACAGGATCACACCGAGTAACAGCAGCCAGCCGGCGATCACATACTGCTGCGGGTCTCGGCCGGTCACCGGTAGGACCAGGTATCCGCAGGTGACCGCGCCGAGTACCGCGATGGGGGTCTTGGTGCGGAAGTGCTTGTGTCCCACCGTGTCCTTGCGCAGTACCAGCACCGACACGTTGACGACGGTGAAGACCGCTAGCAGAAGCAGCGCCGTGGTGCCGCCGAGTAGTCCGACGATCGAGCTCTCCGGGTCTGCGCTGACGTAGACCAGCAAGCAGAGCGCGATGACCGTGGTGAACACGATCGCCGCGAACGGTGTTCGTCGCCCGGGATGGACGTAGCTCAGGAACGACGGCAGCACACCCTGTTTGGACATGCCGTACAGCAGTCGGCTGGCCATCATCATGTTGATCAGCGCCGTGTTGGCGACCGCGAACATCGAGATCCACGGCAGCAGATCCGTCATCGGGAAGTCCGGGGCCGCCGCCTGGGCCACCTCGACCAGCGGCGTCTCGCTCTCGGCCAGCACCCCGACCGGCACGATCGCGACCGCGCAGATCGCGATGAGCACGTAGACCACCGCGGTGATCCCCAGACCGCTGAGCATCACCTTCGGGAAGATCCGTACCGGGTCCTTGCACTCCTCGGCCATGTTGACCGAGTCCTCGAAGCCGACCAGTGCGAAGAACGCCAGCGCCGTGGCCGCCGACACCGCGATGAAGACGCTCTTGTCCTCAGGTGTCTCGAATGCCACCACCGCATCCCAGTGCTCGGCGTTGCCGCCCGCGATGAACCAGTACCCGATGAACAGCACCAGCAGCAGACCGGTCAGCTCGACCAGCGTCAGCACCACGTTGGTGCCGACCCCCTCGGCCACGCCGCGGAAGTTGATGAACATGACCACCAGCAGGAACCCGATGGCCACGAACAGCAGTGCCGGACTGGTCGACTCAGGGGACTCTCCGCCGCTGAACGCCGTCAGCATGTTGACCGCGAAGGCCCGCGAGGCCGTGGTGGCCGACGTGATGCCCGAACACATCACCGTGAACAGCACGATGAACGTGACGAAGTGGATGCCGAAGGCCTTGTGCACGTACAGCGCGGCGCCCGCGGCCTGCGGGTACTTGGTGACGAGTTCCAGGTAGGAGAACGCGGTGAGCGTCGCGACGGCGAAGGCGATGAAGAACGGCAGCCACGCCGCACCGCCGACCTCGCCGGCCACCTGTCCGGTCAGGGCGTAGACGCCCGTGCCCAATATGTCGCCGATGATGAACAGCAACAGGAGTTTCCACCCGAGTACCCGTTTCAACTGGGGCGGTTCGGTGGTGTCCGCGCCGGTGTCCGGGGTGGCTGTCATTCACCAACGCTAGACCCGTCATGTCCGAAATGTGCGGTTAGCGATGGTTTCGAGACCCGGTCGTCTCGAGAACTCAATCGGCGCCGCTGGCGCTCGACCACAAGGGGACGATGCACTGTTCGACCATGTCGACGATGTCCTGGTCGTGCAGTTCCCGTCGCAGCAGCGTCTCGTTGCGGAGGAGATCCAACGGCAGCGCCGCGACGCGTGGATGCAACTCGTCGTCGCCGAGCTCTCCTCGTCGGCGAGCTCGGGCGATCACCGGCTCGACGACCTCTGCCGACTTGGCGAACAACCAGGCGCGCACCTCGGTCGCGGCCTTCTGGTCGACATCGGCCAGCACTCCGAACATGGTCTGGCGAATCCGGATGTCGAAGATCTCCCGCCAGGAGTGCATCATCGCCATCAGGTCGCCGCCGAGAGACCCGGTGTCCGGGGTGTCGATCATCAGCGCCCGCGTCGCGGTGACCACCGACAGGATCATCTCGGCCTTCGACGACCAGCGCCGATACAGCACGGTCTTGCTGGTCGATGCCGCCGCCGCGACCCCCTCGAAGGTGAGCCCGGCATAGCCGTGCCGCGTGAGTTCGCTCATCACCGCCCCGCTGATGGCTTCCTCGAGCTCCGCGCCACGCCGTCGCTCCGACGTCATACCCACCTCATAAGAAACGTTGCGTTTCTTATGACTGTAGCCTACGGTGCATAAGATACGAACCGTTTCTTAAGGAGTTGGACATGGCGATGCTCGCGAACACCGGGGCCGGGTCCCGGTCCACGTCTCCACGCACGATCGTGGCCCTGGTCGTCGGCGTCGCCGTGCTGCTGGCCCTGATGGTGACCGCGTTCGCGCTGCCGGCGGCGCGGTCGGCGCCACATCACGTCCCGGTCGGGGTCGTGGCCGCGGACGGGTCCGCGCAGGCGTCGGCGCAGGTCCAGAAGCTCTCAGGATCGCTGGAGGGCTTCGAGGTGACCCGCTACGGGTCCGTCGCCGACGCACGGTCGGCCATCGAGCACCGGGAGGTCTACGGGGCGGTCGTGGTCTCGCGCGATGCGGTGACCTCGTTGGTCGCCACGGCGGCGTCGCCGACCGTGGCGGCCATGATCCCGACCATCGGCGACCGGCTGGCGGCGGCGACCGGTGAATCCGCCCGGGTCGTCGACGTCCGTTCGTTCCCCGACCGCGACCCCAAGGGGGCCGGATTGGCTGCCGGCGCATTGCCTCTCGCCCTGGGAGGCTGGATCGCCGCGATGGTCATCATGCTGCTGGTGCATTCGCCGGGGCTGCGGCTGGCCGCCGCCGCCGGAGTCGCAGTGGTCGGGGGAGTGGTCTTGATCGCGACCCTGCGGTTCGTCATCGGCACCATCGACGACGGGTTCTGGCTGCCCACCCTCGTGGCCGCGCTCGGCATCGCGGCGACGGCGATGATGGTCCTCGGATTGCGCGAGCTGTTGGGCGGTGCCGGTCTGGGTGTGGCGGCGATCCTGTTGATCTTCCTCGGCAACCCGCTCTCGGGGCTGGCGAGTGCGCCGGAGATGCTGCCGACCCCGTGGGGGCTGATCGGGCAGTTGCTCCCGCCCGGTGCGACCGGTTCGCTGCTGCGTGATGTCGCGTTCTTCGACGGCCACGGCGCGTTGCGGCCGTTGACAGTACTTGTCTGCTGGCTGGTGGCCGGGCTCGCGCTGTACGGCGCCGGGGTGTGGCGCAATCGTCGGCGCCATGAGGTCGACGAGGACGAGGTGCGGATCGGGCATCGCCCCGGAGTCGACGAGGTCACGTCACCGGCGTGATCGGGTGTGGTCGGCCCCGAGGGGAGTTGACCGGAGAGGCGTGGGCCCGTCTGTGGGAAACTGCTCGCATGAGCAACGGCACCCTGATCCTGATGCGGCACGGCGAGAGCGAATGGAACGCCTCCAACCAGTTCACCGGATGGGTCGACGTGGCGCTCACCGACAAGGGTCGGGGCGAGGCGGAGCGTGCCGGTGAGTTGCTCGTCGAGCACGACCTCCTGCCCGACGTCGTCTACACCTCGCTGTTGCGCCGCGCGATCACCACGGCCAACATCGCCCTCGACCGTGCCGACCGGCACTGGATCCCGGTCGTCCGGGACTGGCGGCTGAACGAACGGCACTACGGCGAACTGCAGGGCCTCAACAAGGCCGACACCCTGGAGAAGTTCGGCGACGAGCAGTTCATGCTCTGGCGTCGCAGCTACGACACCCCGCCACCGCCCATCGGGGTCGACGCCGAGTACAGCCAGTCCGGTGACGCCCGGTACGCCGACCTCCCCGAGGTCCCGCTGACCGAGTGCCTCAAGGACGTCGTCGAGCGCTTCATCCCCTATTACCTCGACGCCATCGTCCCGGAGATCCAGGCGGGCAAGACGGTGCTGATCGCAGCCCACGGCAACTCGCTGCGTGCCCTCGTCAAGCACCTCGACGGCATCTCCGATGCCGACATCGCGGGGCTCAACATCCCGACCGGCAACCCGCTGCGCTACGACCTCGACGACGATCTGAAGCCGCTGAACCCGGGGGGAACCTACCTCGATCCGGAGGCGGCCGCGGCCGGCGCCGCAGCTGTCGCGGCCCAGGGCAAGAAGTAGCCTGATCCAAGCCTGAGAACCCGCGGATCTCCATGGTGCGCGGGGTGTGATGCGCGCTACATTGGAGCGATGGCGGACGTCGGGAACCTGCGGATTCATCATTCTCCTGGCCAGGAGCGCTATGAGGCCTGGCTCGCGTCGGAGTCCGGCGACGGACTCGGCGAAGACCTGGTCGGTTACCTCGACTACGTGGCCGAGGACTACCAGGTCGTGCTCACCCACACCGTCGTCCGCGAGCACTACAGCGGTCGGGGGTACGCGGCCGAGCTCGTCCGAACCGTCCTCGACGACATCCGACCGTCGGGCAAACGGGTGGTCCCGGTCTGCTCCTACGTCCGCCACTTCATCGAGCAACACCCCGAGTACGCCGACATGGCGGTCCCGGTCCCGCAGTGAGCACCGGCCCGGCAGGGCTCGATCCGGTCGCCGCCGACCGTCCGTAACACCTCGGGTCCGGGGCCGTGCGACCTCGCCCGAACGGTGCGTGAACAGTGCGCCAACAATCGCGATGGATGTGCGCGGGCCGTTCGTCGGGTCGTAAGCTGCCATTGTGACCGTTGCTCTCGTCATCGCGGCGATCGCACTGGGTGTGGTGTGCGGTGTGGTGATCGGCCGATTCGGCCCCGGACTCGTCCGGTGGGGTCGATCCGACGCCGAAACCGACCCGGATACCGAGGCCCTGCCCTCACCTGCGGCCCAGATGTACGCCGAACAGGCCGATGCCCCACGCGCCGCGCCGGATTCCGCCGAACTCCGTGACACCGACGCGGTGTCGACCACCGACGACGGTCGGATGACCAAGGCCGGACTGCTCGGCTTGATCGTCCGCAGCACCGAGACCGCGGTCGCGGTCGTCGACGAGTTCCGCGACGTGGTGCTGTTCAACCACTGCGCCGTCGACATGGGGGTCGTCCGCGAGCAACTGCTCGCCGACGCCGTGTGGGACGCCTCCAAGGAGGCCCTCGACACCGATGTCGAGCAACGCTTCGAGTTCAGTCCGCCGGCATCGGCGCTCGGGTTCGTCTCGACCGGCCGGCCGACGCAACCGCCGGTCGAGTCGGTGCGCTGCCTGGTCCGCGTGGTCAGTCACGGCAGCGAGCGGTACGCCGTCGTGTTCGGTGTCGACGACACCGAACACATGCGGGTGGAGGCCACCCGACGTGACTTCGTCGCCAACGTCTCCCATGAACTCAAGACGCCCGTGGGCGCCATCGGGTTGCTGGCCGAGGCGATGCTGGAGTCCGTCGACGACCCGGAGTCGGTGCGGCACTTCGGCACCCGCGTGGTCGCCGAGGCCGTCCGGATGGGCAACATGGTCTCCGAGCTGATCGCGTTGTCGCGCCTGCAGGGTGGTGAGACGCAGAAGTTCGAGTTGGTGGACGTCGACGAGTTGATCGCCGACGCACTCGACTCGGCCACGGTCAGCTCCGAGGCCGCCGAGATCCGGCTGCGCGCAGACGAACCCGCCGGCCTCGTGGTCCGCGGCGACCGCATGCTGCTGCTGACCGCTCTCAACAACCTGATCGTGAACGCCATCGCCTACTCGCCGCCGAACACCACGGTGTCGGTGAGCAGGCGGATCACCACGGTCGACGGTCGGCCGATGGTCGCCATCGCGGTCACCGACCGCGGGATCGGCATCGCGGCCGCAGATCAGCAGCGGGTGTTCGAGCGCTTCTTCCGGGTGGACAAGGCGCGGTCCCGACTCACCGGCGGAACCGGATTGGGCCTGGCCATCGTCAAACATGTGGCGGCCAACCACGGCGGCAACATCGGCCTGTGGAGCAAGCCCGGTACCGGATCCACGTTCACCCTCAGCATCCCCCAGGAATTGGCGGACGACGACTGGGACGAGACCGACCATCGTGGTCCGTCGAAGCCCGCCGGACGTCGTCCGTCGACCGGGACGGGTTCCGTCCCCACCGACGGCGTGGCACGTGCCGCGACGTCTCAGCCCAGCGCTCCGTCCGGCCGACGTCGGTCGGCGGAGCGGTCTCCCCGACCGAAGGAACTCACTCGGTGACGCACGTACTGATTGTCGAGGACGAGGAGTCGCTGGCCGATCCGCTGGCCTTCCTGCTCCGCAAAGAGGGTTTCGAGGCGAGCGTCGTCAACGACGGCTCCAATGCCCTGTCCGCCTTCGACCGGGTGAGCCCCGACATCGTGCTCCTCGACCTGATGCTGCCCGGGATGTCGGGCACCGAGGTCTGCAAGGCCTTGCGCGCCAAGAGTGGCGTGCCGGTCATCATGGTCACCGCGCGCGACAGCGAGATCGACAAGGTCGTCGGCCTCGAACTCGGCGCCGACGACTACGTCACCAAGCCGTACTCCGCGCGTGAACTGATCGCCCGCATCCGCGCGGTCCTGCGGCGCGGCGGCGAGGTGGCCGACGAGGACCTCGCGATCGGCGTCCTCGAGGCCGGCCCGGTGCGGATGGACGTGGAGCGGCACATCGTCGCCGTCAACGGCGAATCGATCACCCTGCCGCTCAAAGAGTTCGATCTCCTCGAATACCTGCTGCGCAACGCCGGTCGGGTACTCACCCGCGGCCAGCTCATCGACCGGGTGTGGGGCGCCGACTACGTCGGTGACACCAAGACGCTCGACGTGCACGTGAAGCGGCTCCGGTCGAAGATCGAGCCCGATCCGGGCAACCCCAAGCACCTGGTCACGGTGCGCGGCCTGGGGTACAAGCTCGAACCCTGAGTTCCGATGCGCCGATCGTGCGCTCTGATCCGTTCATCGTGCGCCCGAGTTCGCCGATCGTGCGTCGGCAGTGCACGGTCGACGACTTCCGGCGCACGGTCGACGGTTTGGGGCGCACGGTCGACGGCGGCGCGGGGCCGGACGACCGGGGCCGCCCTCAGTCGTCGAGCCGCTCGTACTTGATGTCGGTCTCCCGGCGATTGGTCGCGGCGACGGTCGCCGGATGGATGGCCAGGAGCCCGAGTCCGTTGCGCCGCCGGCACACCGCGGCCAGCTCCGCGTAGGCGGCGGGGCCGATCAGTTCGGTCAGCTCGGGGCCGTACGACTCCCACACCTGCGTCGCGCCGACGTGCGCGTCGGGCGATCCCGAGCAGTACCACTTCAGATCGTGGCCGCCCTCACCCCAACCGCGCCGGTCGTACTCGGTGAGCGTGGTCTTGAGCACCTGTGTGCCGTCGGGGCGGTCCACCCAGTCCTGCTCGCGGCGGACGGGCAACTGCCAGCAGACGTCGGGCTTCACCGTCAACGGCTCGAGTCCACGACGCAGGGCCATCGCGTGCAACGCGCAGCCGACGCCGCCGGCGAAACCGGGACGGTTCTGGAAGATGCAGGCACCCTTGTGCTTCCGCGTCTTCAGAGCCGGCTCGTCGTCGAGCTCGTCCTCTTCGAGGTAGCCGCGCGGACCGAGCGGGTCCTTTCCCGACCCCTTCTTGTAGAACTGCCAGTCGTCCTCGGTCAGGAGCGCGACGGCTTTCGCCAGCTTCTTGCGATCGTCCTTGTCCGATAGATAAGCACCATGGGTGCAGCAGCCGTCGCTCTCCCGACCCTCGACGATGCCCTGACACGCGGGCGTGCCGAACACGCACGTCCAGTTGGAGAGCAGCCAGGTGAGGTCGGCGCTGACCACGTGATCGGTGTCGGCCGGATCGGTGAACTCATACCACTCCCGCGGGAAGTCGAGATCGACCTCGGGGGCCGGATCGATCTTCGCGGGTGAGTCGATTGTCGCCACCCCACAACCGTAACCGCGCGAGCGCGGCGATGACGCGTCCGGCGTCGGGTAACCGCGCGAGCGCGGGGATGGAGCGGCGACGCCTGCGACCGGGATTCGCGACCCGTTAGGTCCGGCGACCGCGACGCACTACCGTGGACGCGTGCGTTTAGGAGTTCTCGACGTGGGCAGCAACACCGTGCACCTGCTCGTCGTCGACGCCCACCGTGGTGGGCACCCGACCCCGATGAGTTCGACCAAGTCCGTCCTGCGGCTCGCCGAGCAGATCGACGAGCACGGCCGTCTGAGCGATCGGGCCGCGGTCAAACTCGTCGAGTCCGTCGAGGAGTTCACCCACATCGCGACGAGTTCGGGGTGTGAGCAGATCATGGCCTTCGCGACGTCGGCGGTCCGCGATGCCACCAACTGCGACGAGGTCCTCGCCGAGGTGGCCCGCACCACGGGGGTGGACGTGGCGGTGCTGTCCGGCCACGACGAGGCACGACTGACCTCACTGGCGGTTCGTCGGTGGTACGGCTGGAGCGCGGGCCGCATCCTGGCCTTCGACATCGGCGGCGGCTCGCTGGAGATGTCCAACGGTGTCGACGAGGAACCCGACGTCGCACTGTCACTGCCGCTCGGCGCCGGAAGGCTCACGCGCGAGTGGCTGCCCGGCGACCCACCCGACCGTCGGCGCGTGGCGGTGCTGCGGGACTGGCTCGATGCCGAGCTGAAGCCGGCGGCCAAGGCGCTTGCCGACGCAGGCGCCCCCGACCTGGCGGTGGCCACGTCGAAGACCTTCCGCAGCCTGGCCCGTCTGACCGGTGCCGCCCCGTCGAGCGCAGGCCCACGAACACGGCGCGTCCTCACCTCGTCGGGTCTCCGACAGCTCATCGCCTTCATCTCGCGGATGACGCAATCAGACCGGGCCGAACTCGAGGGGGTGAGCAGCGATCGGGCCGGTCAGCTGGTCGCGGGCGCGCTCGTCGCAGAGGCGGCCATGCGCGCGCTGGCGGTCGATACACTTGAGATCTGCCCGTGGGCCCTGCGCGAAGGCGTGATCCTGCGGAGACTGGACACCGAACTGTCCGACGCCACGGAATCGATCGGCATCGAACAGGTGGCCGGACGTTCCGGCTGATCGGTCACCGCGTCAGGCACGCCTGCGGCCCAGAGCATCGGACCGGAGAACACAATCGAACACCGACCCCCGGCCGTGCGGCGACGCTCCGGTCGGCCGCGAGGACGAGGTCGGTGGAGCAGGACAAGGACGGAGACGCATGGCTAACGAATCGGGCCCCGATTCCCGGCCGATCTCGGTGTCGGAACTGCTGGCACGCAGCCAGGAGGACGCAGACACCGCGACACCGAAGCGTGAACGCGGTCGCCGACGGGTCGGCCGCGACGGCGCGGTGTCGGTCTCGGAGCTGACCGGCGAGATCCCCCGCGTCACGACGCCCACCGAGGGATCCGGCGATCAGTCCGCCGCGTCGACACCCGCTACGGGTCGCCCGAATCCGCAGGCCCCGAACCAGTCATCCCCGGTCACGCCGACCGGCCGCACCCCGGCCGCCCCGCAGTCCGAGCCGTCGGTGACCCGGCAGTCGCCCGCGGCGGAAGCGAGCCCGTCGGTGACCCCGACCGGCTCAGCGCCTTCCGCCCCGACCGGCTCGGCGCCTGCGGCTCAGGCCCCTGCGGGGCCGGCGCCATCGGTGTCTCCCGCCGCACCGTCACCGCAGACCGGCTCCTTCGTCGCCGACGATCGTCGGGCCGGACCGGGCGGACCGCGTCCGGATGCCTTCCCGCCTGCGGACGCCTTCGGACGCCCGGATGCTTTCCCACGATCCGACAACCCGATCCCGCGCCGATACGCCGACGACCTTCCGGTCGCCGACCGCGCTCCCGTCGACCGCCGAGGTCCGGGACCCGTCCCGAGCGCTCCGCCGACGCCGCAGGCCGGCCCCGTCGGTGCGCAGACCGCCAGCGGGATGCCGTCGTTCCTACCGGGTGCGCCGCTCTCGACCCGTGACTTCAGCTCCGATGCCGTCGCCCGTCGCCTCGTCGGAGGAGATAGCCGCGACACGGCCGATCGCCCCGGACCGGCCGCCGACAACTCGGTAACCGGCATCATCCCGGTGGTCGGTGACGACGACGTGGTGGTCGTCGAGCCCGACGACGTCGACGGTGTGGACCTCGAATCCTTCGGCGGTCCGCCCAGCAGCGATCTCGACGACTTCGACGCCTACCGCGCGTTCGCCGACATCGAGGAGGACGAGCCGACGACCGGCCGGCGCAAGCGGTTCGGCTGGCTGCGCAAGAAGGGATCCGCCGAGTCGACGGAAGATCTGCCTGCCGTCGACGGACCGGACGACCGGCGAGCTCCCCAGCGACCCGATCCGGTCGAGGAGACGACGATCATCGGCGGACCGCTGGTCCCCGACACGCAGACCGCCGACGATCGCGCCTGGGCCGCCCCCGGTCCCCGGAACCCGGGTCCGTTCGCCGCCGCCCCCGCCTCTGCGCGTGACGTCGACGACGTCGACCCGACCGAGTACGCAGCGGTCGAGTACTCGGATGCCGAGCACGCCGACTCCGGCTACGCCGACGGCCGCTTCGGCGCCCCCGGCGCCGACCCGGCGGGCACCGACACCGTGTTCGGGCAGGACGACTTCGGAGACGGCGACGTGCGCCCGAACGACCCCGACGGCGAGACGACCGGAGTCGTGCCCCCGGTCGGCGCGGGCACCGCAGCGCTCGCGATGGGCGCGGGTTCGGGACGTCGTGCCGCGCGCCGCGCGGCCGAGGACCTCGCCGGCCATGAGCCCGCGGGCGATGCCAGGGACTCCGACCACTTCGTCGATGCCGGGCGCCCCGACTTCGACGACACCCGGAGCGCCGACGCCCCGATCACCGACAGCACGACCCCCGACACCACGACCACCGACACCACGACCTCCGACACCACGACCCCCGACACCACGACCACCGACAGCACCGCAGCGGGGCATGGTCCGGACGCGGTCGCCGACCGCGCGTCGAAGTACTCGCCGCTCGTGCAGTGGCTGATCATCGCCGGTCAGGCGATCATCGGACTCGCGGTCGGCCTCGGCCTGTTCTGGGGCTTCACCGAGCTCTGGAAATGGAATGTGTACTTCGCGCTGGTGCTCGCCGTCCTGGTGATCTTCGGGGTGGTGACCTTCGCGCACGTCGTCCGCCGGACGCGCGATCTGACGACCACGCTGCTCGCGCTGGGTGTCGGTCTGATCGTCACCATCGGACCACTCGTCATCCTGGCCACCTGACGCCGCCATGACACCGACCTCGGACCCGACGGCACTCCCGCCGACGGTCGACATCCCCGTGGGGCTGTCCACCGCATCGGTCTACCCGCAGAACACCGAGGCCGCGTTCGCCTACGCCGCAGAACTCGGTTTCGACGGTGTGGAACTCATGGTCTGGGGTGAGACGGTCAGCCAGGACGTGCGGCACGTCGAGTACCTGTCGGAGCGGTATCAGATGCCGGTGTTGTCGGTGCACGCGCCGTGTCTGCTGATCTCCCAGCGGGTCTGGGGCCGTGATCCGCTGGTCAAGCTCGCACGTTCGGTGCAGGCCGCCGAGGACCTCGGTGCGCCGACCGTCGTGGTGCACCCACCGTTCCGCTGGCAGCGCGCATATGTCGCAGGGTTCGACGACCTGGTCGCCGAGCTCGAACGGGACAGCGACGTCGCCGTGGCGGTGGAGAACATGTTCCCGATGCGGGCCGACCGGATCTTCGGCGCAGGGGAGCGATCGGCCAGACGACTGGCCGACCGTGGCGGTCCGGGGCTCGCGGCATCGGCCTTCGGCAAGTCGATCGACCCCACCGACGACGGGTACGCGAACTACACCCTCGACCTCTCGCACACGGCGACCGCGGGAGTCGACGCCGTCGCGCTGTTCGAGCGGATGGGCGACCATCTCAACCACATCCACCTCGCGGACGGCAACGGTGCGGCCACCGACGAACACCTGATACCCGGTGACGGCGCGCAGCCGTGCGCGGAGATCTGCCGACGCCTGGCGAACAGTGGATTCAACGGCGCGGTGATCCTCGAGGTGAGCACGTCGGCGGCCCGGACCAAACCCGAGCGCAGTGCACTGCTGAAGCGTTCGTTAGATTTTGCCCGGAGCCACCTTCGGCGCGAGGTCCCCACCGAGCTCGGTTGATCGTCCACCGATCCGGGCGGGTTCGTGCTGTAGCCGCGACCATGCGACACGGCCGCACACCCGTGGCGCGCGGTCGACGAGACGAGAGAGCGATACATGAGCCAGAAGATGACCGAGCTGCTCACGTTGTCGAGCGTCGGTGCGCCGACCTCGTCGACCTCTGGTGCACCGGACACCGTGGTCTACCACGCGGTGATCGATCCGACCTTCACGGTCGGGCCCAAGGTCCACGGCGGCAGCGTCCAGTCACTCATCGCGCACGCGGCGGGCGAGGCGTTCCGGGTTCTGGTCGCCGATGCCGATCCGACCGTCACCCCGGTCGCTATCGCGAGTGACTACCTGGGAGCACCCGATCCCGCCGAGATCGAACTCGTGGTGCGCCTGCGCAAGACCGGTCGCACGGTATCGGTGGCGTCGGTCGACGCGATCCAGGGCGGTCGGGTGATGATCGCCTCGTCGGTGACGCTGGCCCGCCTCGACACCGACGCCGCGAGGCACTCGGGGGCGACTCTGCTCGACGGCACCGGGATCGAGCCGCCGGCCGACGGCATCGCCATCGACGACTCGCCGATCGCCGCGGTGCTGCATTGGGGACCTGCGCTCGATCTCGTGCTCGAGCCGACGACCCCACTGGTACGCGGTGAGACCGGCGACCCGGTGGTCCGCGGGTGGACGCGACCCAAGGGCAGCGACCCGACCGTCGAGTTCGCCGTCCTGGTCTGCGACATCTCACCGCCCGTGGTGATGAACCTGGGCTACTTCGGTTGGGCACCCACCGTCCAGCTGACCACGTACATCCGTCGACAGCCCGCACCCGGATGGCTCCGTTTCGCGGCATCCAGCGTCGAAGTGGGGCAGGGGTTGTTCGAGGAGGACCACCTCGTGGTGGACTCGACCGGAGCGGTGGTCGCCCAGTCGCGGCAGCTCGCGCTGATCCCGCAGGCCCGCTGACGGGCTGTCACATCGACGACACCCACGATTCCCCGTCCCGGGGACCGGAGCAGGATTCCCCGTCCCGGGGACCACAGACGACTAGGAAGTAGGCGAGACCACGTGACCGAACGGATCGCGATCATCGGCGGCGGAAAGATCGGCGAGGCGTTGCTCGCCGGACTCATCCAGTCCGGCAAGCAGACCAAGGATCTGGTCGTCTCGGAGAAGATGGAATCGCGCGCCACCGAGATCGCCGACGAATACGGGGTGCTGGTCACCGACGTCCGCGCTGCTGCCGAGAGCGCCCAGTTCGTCTTCATCGCGACCAAGCCCGACGATGTCGACTCCGTGTTGCGTGATCTCGCGGCCGCCGACGACAACGGCGACGTCGAGCGGGTGACGGTGTCGTTGGTCGCCGGCCTTCCGTTGACGCGATTCGAGAACGCCCTGCAGGCCGGGTCGCCCGTGGTCCGGGTCATGCCGAACACCCCGATGCTGGTCAACGAGGCCATGGCGGCGGTGGCGCGCGGTCGGTATGTGAGCGACGAGCAGCTCGAGGTCGTCATCCGACTGCTGGAGAGCGTCGGCAAGGTGGCGGTGGTTCCCGAGAAGCAGATGGATGCCGTGACGGCCCTCTCGGGATCCGGCCCGGCCTACGTGTTCCTGCTGGCAGAGGCACTCATCGATGCCGGTGTCGCGCTCGGACTGTCCCGTCCGCAGGCGGTCGAGCTGACCGTGCAGACGGTGCGTGGTGCAGGCCTGTTGCTCAGCGAGTCGGGTATCTCACCGGTCGACCTACGCGCCGCCGTCACCTCGCCCGGTGGCACCACCGCCGCGGCCATCCGTGAGTTCGAGGCCGGTGGCCTGCGGCACTCGGTGTACGAGGCCACGCGCGCCGCCGCCGCGGTCAGCGCGCGGGGCGGGCATCGACCCGACGTTGAGGGTTTGGGCGGGGTGAACAACGGGAGATCCGAGCGTGACACCCCATGAATTGGGGTCGTCGGGCGGGAAAACCCCAGGATGTAGGGGTCCGCTCGCGAAAAGGCCCAGATTCTTGGTCTCTCACGTCGCATTTTTCACATACGCCACGCTAAGCTCCTTGAAGCACGTGCGTGTCTGATGTCCGCCGGAGGGGAAGCCGGCGGCCGCGACGCGTGCACCGGAGGTATGAGTTATTCATGGCTGCAGAGAAGCCTGGTGACAGGAGCGGAGCGGTGAGCAATGCGACCCCGGGGTCGCAGTTCCTCACGGTGGCCGAGGTCGCATCGTTGATGCGGGTGTCGAAGATGACGGTGTATCGGTTGGTGCACAGCGGCGAATTGCCGGCTGTGCGCGTCGGCCGGTCGTTCCGTGTGCACGCCAAGGCCGTGCACGACTACCTGGAGACGTCCTACTTCGACGTGGGCTGACCCCCGCGGCGCCGAGAGGCGCCGTGAGGTCGGTGACGATCGACTCCGCACGGGAGGCCCGCCAGGGGTCGCCCGTGGGGAGTTGTCGTCGTTGAGCCCGGCGTTCGCGGACGCCGCCGAGCGCTCCCGGATTTCACCGTCCCGACACCGGGCGGTATCGTGGGAATCCGCGTACCGGTTGCCTCGTGCCGCAGGCCGGCACCGGAGCAGACCGACAGCATTCAATCGTGAGGAAGCACCCCCATGGGTTCAGTGATCAAGAAGCGCCGCAAGCGCATGTCGAAGAAGAAGCACCGCAAGCTGCTGCGGCGGACCCGGGTGCAGCGTCGCAAACTCGGCAAATAGTCCGACGCGTCCCGCGAGAACCCGCTTCGGCGGGTTCTTCTGCGTTCACGGGTCGTGAGCGACCGACTCGTCGTCGTCACGCGCTCGCCCGGCAGGTCTCCCCGGACAGCCGATAGCCTGTGGGCATGGCCGACGACACCACCGCACCACGCACGGTCCTGGTCACCGGTGCCTCCACCTTCCTCGGTGGGTACCTGGTCGCTCGCCTCGCGGCCAATCCGGCGATCGAGCGAGTGCTGGCAGTCGACTCGCGGGTGCCCCGCAAAGACCTGATCCGACGGATGGGGCGGGCCGAGTTCCTGCGACTGGACATCCGCAGGCCGACAATCGCGAAGGCCATCGCCACCTACGACGTGGACACCGTCGTGCACGCAGCCACCTCGATCATGGACACCGCGCCGCATTCTGCGGCGATCAAGGAGTTCAACGTCGTCGGTGCGATGCAGGTGTGTGCTGCCGCCCAGCGGAGCCCGTCGGTCAAGCGCCTCATCCTGCGTTCGACCGCCATGGTCTACGGCGCCAGCGCGCACGATCCGTCTCACTTCGACGAGGGCACGCCGGCCCGCCGTGAGCCGAAGCGCGGCTATGGCCGCGACCTGCTCGACATCGAGGGCTATGCACGTGGACTCGCGCGTCGACGAACCGACATGGACGTCACCATCGTTCGCGCGCAAGCGATCCTCGGCCCGCGGATCAGCACCCGGATGAGCTCGTATCTCTCCCTCCCGATCGTGCCGACGGTCATCGGGTATCAACCCCGACTCCAGTTCTTGCACGAGGAGGACGCACTCGCCGCGATGGAGCACGTGGTGTTGGGCAGCCGCCCCGGCACCTTCAACATCGCGGGGGAGGGCGTCATGACGCTGACACAGGCGATCCGACGTATCGGACATCTCGAACTGCCGGTGCCCAGCGGTCTGCTCGCTCCGATCACCGGTGTCCTCCAGGATCTCAAGGCGGCCAAACTGAGGTCGAGCCAAACCGAATTCCTCACCTACGGAAGGGTTCTCGACACGACGCGAATGCGAGCCGAACTCGGGTTCGCGCCTCGTTACACCACCACCGAGACACTCGACGACTTCGTCGCGCGCGGTGGGGTGACGCCCATCATCGGAGCGCAGACATGGCGGGCGGTCGAGCGTCGGGTGGTGGCGGCGGCGCATCAACTGCAATGACCGTTCCGCGGTGGTGTTGACCACAGCGGGTGCACAGGAGGGGTGTAGGTCGTAGACTTGGTCGCCAGACCAAGTACGGCCCGGGCGCACTCTCAACCGTACGATTGTCCGTTTCCATCGACGACCGATGAGGTGGTGAGCATCTTGGCAGGTGGCGGCGCGACCGACGCACGCACCGCGAAGGTGATCCAGCTCTACGCGACCCCTCGGGGTGGTGCAGATCCGCGTGCCGCCGATCAGGGCAAACGTCGACATCCGAGTCAGCAGCCCGCCCCGCGCGACTCGAGAACTGGTGTGCCGCAAGAGAACCGCGGACATCCGAATACCGATGGCTTCGCCGAGTCGTCGGCTCAGGTGATGCCGATCAACGACGAGGTCCGGTTGGCCCGCTCGCTGGGTGCCGAGCATCGCGGTCCGTCGACGTCGAGTCCGTTCTTCAGTCTCGGCGGGCTCCGCGGCACCGTCGCCGACTCGCTGACGTCGGCCGCCTCGTTCATCCGTGAACGGATGACGGGCGACTACGAGGTCGACGAGTTCGGCTTCGATCCGCACTTCACCGAGTCGGTCTGGTTCCCCGCGATCCGGCAGGTGTACCAGAAGTGGTTCCGCGTCGAGGTGAGCGGAATCGAGAACCTGCCCGTCGAGGGCGGCGCGCTGCTGGTGGCCAACCACGCCGGGACGATCCCGGTGGACGCGGTGATGACATCACTAGCGGTCCGCGACAACCACCCGACCGGACGACACCTGCGAGTCCTGGCCGCCGACATGGCTTTCGACACCCCCGGTGTGAGCGAACTGGCCCGCCGGATCGGCGCGACACTCGCCTGCAACAACGACGCCGACCGTCTGCTGCGCGCGGGCGAGCTGACCGCGGTGTGGCCGGAGGGCTACAAGGGGATCGGAAAGCTCTACAAGGATCGGTACAAGCTGCAGCGGTTCGGCCGCGGCGGATTCGTCACCACGGCGCTGCGCAACGCGGCACCGATCATCCCGGTGTCGATCGTCGGGTCCGAGGAGATCTACCCGATGCTCAGCGATCTGAAGCCGCTCGCAAAGGTCTTGGGTCTCCCGTATCTCCCCGTCACGCCCACCTTTCCGTGGCTCGGACCGCTGGGCCTGGTGCCGCTGCCGTCCAAGTGGCACATCCACTTCGGGCGCCCGATCGAGACCGGCTCGTATGACGAGTCGTCGGCCGACGATCCGATGGTCGTCTTCGACCTCACCGATCACGTCCGGGAAGAGATCCAGCAGACGCTCTTCCGCATGCTCAGCCGTCGGGGCAGCGTCTACTTCGGCTGACGGCCTGCTGATCATCTGATTCTTGGTCGTCTCGCAGGTCCCCGGCGTCGGTCGGATCTCCCCGTTCTCCCACACGTCCGCCCGGTTGCGGCTTGGATCGGTAGACGAGACACCGACGCCGGACCGAGGGCTGAGAGTGTCGATTCCGTGGTCTCGGTGAGCAAGGGGTGGTGCATGAAGGCGATGGTCTGTCGCAACGGTGAACTGGAGGTCGTCGACCTGCCGACGCCGGTCCCCGGACCGGGGCAGGTGCTGCTCCGGGTGACGCGCGCAGGGATCTGTGGCTCCGATCTCCACGCCCGCACGCACTGCGATGCCAGCGCCGACGTCGCCGCGGAGGTCGGGTACGGCGCCTTCATGCGCTCCGACGAGTCGGTGGTGATGGGACACGAGTTCGCCGGCGAAGTGGTCTCCTACGGCCCCAAGTGCCGGTCCCGGTGGAAGCCGGGCACCGCCGTGGTGAGCCTCCCGATGCTGAAATCCGGTGACGCCGTGCACCTCACCGGTCTGTCGGCGCTGGCACCCGGCGCCTACGCCGACTTCGTGGTGGCGTCCGAGGACATGACCATGGAGGTGCCCGACGGGGTGTCTCCCGAGCAGGCAGCGCTCACCGAACCGCTGGCCGTCGCGCACCACGCGGTGCGTCGAGGTGAGATCGGCAAACGTGACGTCGGGGTGGTCATCGGTTGTGGTCCCATCGGACTCGCCGTGATCCTGATGCTCAAGGCCGCCGGCGTGAAAGCGGTCGTGGCGAGCGATCCGTCCGACGGCCGGCGGGCACTCGCCCGCGAGTGCGGCGCCGACATCGTGGTGGATCCGGTGGTCGACGATCCATGGGAGGCCGCCGCCCGCGCCGGCAAGTACCTCACCCGGGCGACCGATCTCTTCGACACGGCCTTCAGCGCGATGCACAACCTGCGTCGGGTGCCGGGCCTGCCGTGGTGGAAGGCCATCCGGGCCGCCGAGAAGGTCGGCGCGACGCCCCGTGGGCCGGTCGTCTTCGAGTGCGTCGGCGTGCCGGGCATCATCGAGCACATCATCTCGAATGCTCCGTTCCGCTCCCGTGTCGTGGTGGTCGGTGTGTGCATGGAGGCCGACTCGTTCCGACCCACGATGGCGATCAACAAGGAGATCGACCTGAGGTTCGTGTTCGCCTACGACCCGGCCGAGTTCCGCGAGACGTTGCACATGATCGCCGACGGAACGGTCGACGCCGGGCCGCTCGTGACGGCGACCGTCGGGCTCGACGGTGTACCCGCCGCCTTCGATGCACTCGGTGGAGCAGACCGCCACGCCAAGGTGCTCGTCGACCCGACGAGTTCGGTCAGCGCGCTCTGAGGTCCGGCGCGCTCTGAGGTCGGGTGCCCGCGGGTTCTCGGATTTCTGACACTTCACGGGTGTGTTGGTGTGGACGGTGCACGGTTGTGGTCGCTCAGGTGTCAGTAATCCGGCTGGAGGGGTCAGGCGCGTGATCCCGCATGGCCCGGGCCCGGTCGGCCCGTCCTGCCCCGGGGTCGGTCCCGAATCCGCCCGGTCCGTCCCGAAATCCGCCCGCCGGCGAGCTCTCGCGACCGTAAAGGCATCCGCGAGCGGGTCCTGGGTGGTTTTCGGTTGCAGCCGGGCGGGTTTCGGTGTTCAGCCCATCACAGGAGCTGAGTCGCCGGTCCTCCGACCCGCGGCCCAGGCTCGGGAGAACCTGACTCAACCCTGGCTGTGGCGGAACAGTCGCACCGCAGCCGCTGCGGTACCACCCGCCGCGCCGAGCGCCAGGGCCGACGAGACCCCGACCTTCGCCGCCTTGCGGGCCGTCCGGAAGTCGTACATCTCCCAGCCGCGTACCTTGGCGACGTCGCGCAGGTCGGCGTCGGGGTTGATCGCGACCGCGGTGCCGACCAGCGACAGCATCGGCACGTCGTTGTGGGAGTCCGAATACGCGGTGCAGCGCTTGAGGTTCAGGCCCTCTCGGATCGCCAATGCGCGCACTGCGTGGGCCTTGCCCGGCCCGTGCAGGATGTCGCCGACGAGCCGACCGGTGAACACACCGTCGACGCTCTCTGCGACGGTGCCGAGCGCACCGGTGAGGCCGAGACGTTCGGCGATGGTCTGGGCCAGTTCGACCGGTGTGGCCGTCACCAGCCATACCTGCTGTCCGTTATCGAGATGCCGTTGCGCGAGCGCGCGGGTGCCCGGCCAGATCTTGTCGGCGATGAAGTCGTCGTAGATCTCCTCGCCCAGCTCGATGAGCTCCGACGTCGGGCGGCCGGCGATGAACGACAGCGCCTTCTCCCGCCCCTCGGCGACGTCCTGGGCGTTCTCCTTGCCGGTGATGCGGAATTTGGCCTGCGTCCATGCGAAGTCGAGGACGTCGCTGTACGAGAAGTACTTTCGCGATGCCAGGCCGCGTGCGAAGTGCACGATCGACGCGCCCTGTACGAGCGTGTTGTCAACGTCGAAGAAGGCGGCGGCGGTGAGGTCCGGTGGGACGTCGGTGGGCTCGACTTCGGCGTCGGGGCGTGCGCGCAGCGAGTCGACGGCCGCCTTCGCACTCGCCTCACCGGCCAGAGCCTGGCGGAGTTCGTGGGCGGTCTGCCGGAAGCGGCCGGTCGCGGCACTGGCCCGTTCGGTGATCCAGGCGGCGACCCGACTGTCCTCGTCGCCGTCGTCGTCGGCATCCTCGGCGCCCTCGTCGAGGTCGTCATCGAAGTCGCCCCCGTCGACATCGTCGGCGTGCCGCTCCCAGTCCTCGCCGTGCCAGTCCCCGCCGTGCGAGTCTGCACCTTGCCAGTCCGCGCCGTTCACGTCGTCGGCAGGCCTGTCGTCGTGTTCCTCGTGGCGATTCCCCTGGGCCGCCGGAGTCGCGGATTCGGCGTCACCACGGACGGCATCCGAATCGTCGCGATCAGCAGCCCCACCAGGGCCTTCACTCACTGGACACCTCCCACGCCATGTGCCTGTGCGGGTGTCGAAGCACCTCGCGTCCCACCCTAGATGATCGGTACCCCGGATGTGATCGGCGCGTCGGGTGAGGTCCGTCGCGTCGTGGTGGGCGCGGTGGTCGGGTCACCGGCGGGACCATCGTGGGTCGACCTCGACTGGCAGACTGGCCGCACCCCGGCTGGTTCGAGACGGCCGGAACGAGATTGCCGGATCGAGCCGGCCGGCGGCGCGGATCGTCCCGCGCCCGCACAGGAGGAACGAATGGCCCTGACGCTGTTGACCCGCGCGAACTGTTCCGCCTGTGCGGCAGCGCAGCGTGATCTGTCGCGGATCGCGGCCGACCACGACATCGACGTCGAGATCCTCGATGTCGACGCGGCCGCCGGGGCCGGGGATCCCACTCTGCGCGCGGAGTACGGCGATCGTCTGCCGGTGGTCCTCCTCGACGGTGTCGAGCACAGCTACTGGGAAGTCGACGAGCCCCGTCTGCGCGCCGATCTGACCGCCCGGGCGGCTCGCTGACGCGGATTGGTGCCGACGCCACCGCCCGGTTCCGCCGAGCCAGGTCTGCGAGGCTCCCTACCGCGTACACGTGACCTGGCCGACCGGGTAGGTCGGATGGGCCCCGACGTGCGGCGCCACTCCGCGCAGGGGCGGCAGGTGAACACGTTCACGCCGGGTATACCCTGGATCAATCGTCGTGGTGGAAGCAGCGAGGAAGAGGGTGTCGTGAGGGGGAGAGACTCGGACGCCGACGGCTCACCGTCCGACATATCCGAGCCCGCACCCATCCCGGAACCGACGGTCGCCCGGCTGGCCGCGTACCTCCACGTGCTCCGCCGGTTCAGCGAGCGCGGCGTGCTCATCGCCTCCAGCGTCCAACTCGCGACCGCCGCCAACGTGAACTCGGCGATCCTCCGCAAGGACCTCTCCCACGTCGGCGCCAACGGAGTCCGTGGGGTCGGCTACGACGTCAGTCGCCTCACCGCGCGTATCAAGATGGCGCTGCACACCGACAGCACGCACACCGTCGCACTCGCCGGTGCCGGCCGCCTCGGGCTCGCGCTGTTGGCGCACACGGGATTCGGGCGTGGCTTCCGGGTGGCTGCGCTCTTCGACGCCGACGAGGGCCTCGTCGGAACCGCACTGGAGGAGGACGGCCCGACGATCCGGCCGTTGTCCGCGATCGAGGCCGTCTGCGGGGATCCCGAGGGGCCCAGGATCGAGATCGGCGTCATCGCCACGGCCGACGAACACGCCCAGGCGGCCTGCGACGCCTTCGTGGCGGTGGGTGTCCGGCAGGTGCTGAACATCACGCCGGTGTCTCTCTCAGCGGACACCGATGTCGCCGTCAGACAGGTTGATCTAGCCTTGGAGCTACAGGTACTCGCGTTCAACGCCTCCCGCAGCCCGCAGGGACCGGCACGGAACGACGGATCGACACGGGGCCACGACGGGTCCCCGACCGGTGGCGTGCCTGCGCAGAAGGACGAGACCGTGATGGGTGAAGAGACGGTGACCGCGTGAGTGTTCTGTTGTTCGGGGTGTCCCACCGGAGTGCCCCGGTGGAGGTACTGGAGCGGCTCGCGGTGTCCGATCACGACCGCCCCAAGCTGGTCGACGCACTGCTCACGTCCCACGCGATCTCCGAGGCGATGCTCGTGTCGACCTGCAACCGTGTCGAGGTCTACGCCGTCGTCGATGCCTTCCACCCGGCTCTCGAGGCCGTCGGATCGGTCCTGGGAGATCACTCCGGGATGACCGTCAACGAGATGACCCGGCACGCGTACGTGCGCTACTCCGAGGCTGCGGTCGAGCATCTGTTCACCGTCGCTGCCGGCCTGGACTCGCTGGTCGTCGGTGAGCAGCAGATCCTCGGCCAGATCCGCAACGCCTACCTCAACGCCGACGACAACAAGTCCGCCGGGCGCGTCCTGCACGAGCTGGCCCAGCAGGCGCTACGCGTCGGCAAGCGGGTGCACACCGAGACCGGGATCGACCGAGCAGGTGCGTCGGTGGTCTCGGTCGGTCTGCACCGGGCCAAGGCCCTTCTGGGTACAGCCGACGTGCACGACGTCGATACCCGTGACACCGAGGCCCGTGATGCCGAGGTCGGGCACGCCCGACCAGCCGGGCTGCGATCGGCCGTCGTCGTCGGTGCGGGCGCCATGGGTGGCCTCGCGACCGCACACCTGGCCCGCGACGGTGTCGACGAGCTGGTGGTGGTCAACCGCACGGTGGCCAAGGCCCGACACCTCGCCGCCAACGTGGCGACCAACCACGGTGTCGCCGCGCGCGGGGTCGGACTCGACGAACTGCCCGCCGCGATGGCCACCGCAGACGTCGTCGTCGCCTGTACCGGGTCGGTCGGATCGGTGATCAGTGTCGGCGAGGTGCACTCCGCTCTGGCTGCGCGAACCGTCGACGCCCCGCTTGTGATCTGCGATCTCGGACTGCCGCGCAACGTCGATCCTGCCGCCGCCCGGCTGCCGGGTGTCCACGTCGTCGACATCGAGGGCCTCCGCGGCGACTCCGAGACCCAGGCCGCCGAGAACGACACGCTCGCGGCACGGTCGATCGTCGCCGCCGAACTCGCCGACTACCTCACCCACCAGCGACAGGCCGAGGTCACCCCGACGGTCGCCGCGCTCCGGCATCGTGCCGCCGAGGTGGTCGAGGCCGAGATCCTCCGACTCGAGACCCGTCTCCCCGGCTTGGACGACCCGCAGCGCGACGAGGTCGCCAAGGCCGTCCGCCGGGTCGTCGACAAGTTGCTGCACGCACCGACGGTGCGGGTGAAGCAGCTCGCGTCCACGCCGAACGGCGACCACTACGCCGAGGCGCTGCGCGAGTTGTTCGAGCTCAAGCCGGGCGCCGCTGAGTCCGTCTCGGCTGCCGAGTCCGGGCTCGCAGAGACCGGCCATGCAACCCAGTCCGGGCTCGCAGAGACCGGCCATGTAACCCAGTCCGGGCTCGCAGAGACCGGCCGTCAGGGTGAGTCCGGTCGTCCGATGACCCCGGGGTCGGGGGAGTGACCGGGGCAGCAACGGGCGTCATCCGGATCGGCACCCGTGGTTCCCAGCTGGCCACCACTCAAGCGCAGACCATCGCCGACGCGCTGACCGAGGCCGGCCATCCCGCCGAGTTGGTCATCATCAAGACCGCGGGTGATGCGTCGGCCGCGCCGGTCGCCGAGATCGGCGTCGGGGTGTTCACCACCGCCATCCGCGTCGCGCTGCACAACGACGAGATCGACGTCGCCGTGCACTCCTACAAAGACCTGCCGACAGCACCCGAGGAGGGGCTCACGATCGCGGCCGTCCCGCCGCGTGCGGATCCCCGAGATGCGCTGGTCAGCCGGGACAGCATGGTCCTCGGCGAGCTACCTCCGGGGTCGACGGTCGGTACCTCGGCGCCACGGCGGGCGGCGCAGCTTAGAGCATTGGGTCTCGGTTTGGAAATCCGCCCCCTACGAGGCAACCTTGATTCTCGGTTGGGCAAAGTCGCCAGCGGCGAACTCGACGCAGTCGTGGTCGCCCGCGCCGGACTAGTCCGCATCGGCAGGACCGACGAGGTCACCGAGGCGTTCGATCCGGTGGTCCTGCTACCGGCACCGGCGCAGGGGGCCTTGGCCGTGGAGTGCCGCTCCGACGATGCCGAACTGGTGAGAACACTCGCCGCGTTGGACGATGAGTCCACCCGCGTGGCGATCGACGCCGAGCGAGCAGTGCTCGCGGCCCTCGAGGCCGGGTGCACAGCGCCGGTCGGAGCGATCGCCGAGGTGGTCGAGTCTATCGACGACGACGGGCGCATCTTCGCCGAGCTGTCGCTTCGTGCGGCAGTCGCGGCCGAGGACGGATCCGACGTGATCCGGGCCTCGAGGGTGGGTCCGCTCGATCGCGCGATCCAACTCGGCAAAGATCTCGCCGCCGAACTGCTGGAGCTGGGAGCGGGAGCGCTCGTCGGCCACGGTTCGCCACCGTAGACGCGGTCACGACGTCGACGGTGCGCGGGTCGTATCCGTCGGACACCTGTTCGCGACTCCGGTAGCAGAAGGAACTGCAGCCCTGTGCTGAGGGCAGGAGAGTGCGAACCCATGAGCCGTACGAAGAAGGCCAGTCCGGGGCGGATCCTGTTCGTCGGGTCGGGACCCGGGGATCCGGAACTGCTGACGGTGCGTGCGCGCACCGTGATCACCCGCGCGACGACGGCCTACATCGATCCGGACGTCCCCGCCGCGGTCGTGTCCCTGATCGGGGCCGCCCACCGCGAGGACCCCGCCGACGACCGCCGTTCCGCGCGCGAGACCGCCAAGGCGGAGCAGGCCGCGGAGAACGCCGACGGATCGACGACCGACGCCGACTCCCAGGACGAGTCGTCGGTGGTCCATCCCGCGTTGGGTGATCCCGCCGAGGTCGCCAAGACCCTGGTCGCCGCAGCGAAGACCGGCGTGGACGTGGTCCGCGTCGTCGCAGGCGACCCGCTCACCACCGATCCCGTGCTCGCCGAGGTCAACGCAGTGGCCCGGTCGTCGGTGCAGTTCGAGGTACTGCCCGGACTGCCTGCCGCCTCCGTGGTGCCCAGCTACGCAGGTATGCCGCTGGGCTCGGGCCACACCGAGGCCGACGTCCGCGGCGAGGTCGACTGGGCAGCCCTGGCGGCGGCCCCCGGACCGTTGGTGCTGCACGCCACCGCCGGACACCTCGCCGAGACCGCGAGCGCGCTGACCGAACACGGTCTTGCCGCGCAGACGCCGGTCGCGATCACCGTGAACGGCACCACCTGCGCGCAGCGCACCATCGAAGCCACCCTGGCCACGCTCAACGAGCAGGGCAACGCCCTCAGCGGGCCGCTGATCCTGACAGTCGGCAAGGTCGTCAGCCAGCGCAGCAAGCTCTCGTGGTGGGAGTCGCGGGCGCTCTACGGCTGGACCGTCCTGGTGCCACGCACCAAGGATCAGGCAGGCGACATGAGCGAACGTCTCGTCAGCCACGGTGCCATCCCCAAGGAGGTCCCGACCATCGCGGTCGAGCCGCCGCGGAGCCCGGCGCAGATGGAGCGCGCGGTCAAGGGACTCGTCGACGGCCGCTACCAGTGGGTCGTGTTCACCTCCACCAACGCCGTGCGCGCCGTGTGGGAGAAGTTCGCCGAGTTCGGACTGGACGCCCGTGCGTTCTCCGGTGTCAAGATCGCCTGCGTCGGCGAGGCGACGGCCGAGAAGGTGCGCACCTTCGGCATCAACCCGGAGCTGATCCCCTCCGGCGAGCAGTCCTCACTCGGCCTGCTCGACGACTTCCCGCCGTACGATGACGTCTTCGATCCGGTCAACCGGATCCTGTTGCCGCGCGCCGACATCGCGACCGAGACGCTGTCCGAGGGATTGCGTGAGCGCGGCTGGGAGATCGACGACGTGACCGCGTACCGCACCGTGCGTGCGGCACCGCCGCCTGCCGAGACCCGCGAGATGATCAAGACCGGTGGATTCGACGCCGTCTGCTTCACCTCGAGCTCGACGGTCCGCAACCTCGTCGGCATCGCAGGGAAGCCGCACGCGCGCACCATCGTCGCGTGCATCGGCCCCAAGACCGCCGAGACGGCAACGGAATTCGGTCTGCGCGTGGACGTGCAACCCGAGTCCGCGTCGATCCCGGATCTGGTCGATGCGCTCGCCGAGCACGCGGCACGTCTGCGGGCCGAGGGCGCACTGCCCCCGCCGCGCAAGAAGTCCCGACGCTCGCGTTCCTGACGCGCTCGCTCACGCACGACCTCCAGGAGGTGGGCCTGTGGCCCCGGTGATCCGTCCCCGACGACTGCGGACGAGTCCCGCGATGCGGCGTCTGGTCGCCGAGAACCGGCTGGCGCCTGCCGATCTCGTTTTGCCGGTTTTCGTGGCCGACGGCATCGACGAGCCGCGGCCGATCTCGTCGATGCCCGGTGTGGTGCAGCATTCGCTCGACTCGGTGCGCGCGGCGGCCGACGAGGCCGTCCGTGCGGGCGTCGGCGGCGTGATGGTGTTCGGGGTCCCGACCCCGGAGGACAAGGACCCCACCGGTTCTGTCGGCGTGGCGGCCGACGGCATCCTCAACCGCGCGTTGGCCGAGCTCCGCGCCGACCTCGGCGACACGACGGTCCTGATGGCCGACACCTGCCTCGACGAGTTCACCGACCACGGTCACTGCGGTGTCCTGGACGAACACGGCCGGGTGGACAACGACGCGACACTGGATCGGTACGTGGAGATGGCTGTCGCGCAAGCAGATGCGGGTACGCATCTGGTCGGCCCGAGCGGGATGATGGACGGCCAGGTCGCCGCGATCCGCGCCGGACTCGACGCCGCCGGACACGCCGACGTCGGGATCCTTGCCTACACGGCCAAGTACGCCTCCGCGTTCTACGGTCCCTTCCGTGAGGCGGTCGCCTCGAGTCTGTCCGGGGATCGTCGTACCTATCAGCAGGATTCGGCCAATCGCATCGAGGCGTTGCGCGAGTTGCGACTCGATCTCGACGAGGGCGCCGACATCGTGATGGTCAAACCCGCGATGAGCTACCTCGACATCGTCCGGGACGTCGCCGAGGAGGCGGACGTGCCCGTGGCGGCGTACCAGATCAGCGGGGAGTACTCGATGATCACCGCGGCCGCCGAACGCGGCTGGATCGACCGCGACGCCGCCATCCTCGAGTCGCTGCTCGCCATCCGTCGCGCAGGTGCAGGCATCGTGTTGACCTACTGGGCGACCGAAGCGGCCGGCTGGCTGCGCTAGCGAGTTTGTCTCCTCACGCGACCTCGTCTCGTTCCCGCGACCTCGGTCGAAGTCGCGGGAACGCTCGGCGGTCACCAGCGGCCCGAGTCCGGCTCCCGACCAGCGGCCCGAGTCCGGCTCTCGACCAGCGGCCCGAGTCCGGCTCCCGACCAGCGGCCCGAGTCCGGCTCCCGACCAGCGGCCCGAGTCCGGCTCTCGACCAGCGGCCCGAGTCCGGCTCTCGACCAGCGGCCCGAGTCCGGCCGTGTCCGATTCATTACCCTGGAGCCCATGTCCTCACCCCTGGGCCCGACACCCCCGTCGGGGGACCCGACCGCAATGCCCCCGTCGGGGGATCCGACCGCGGGGCCGAAGTCGCCGCCGCGCTCGGACTCGATCACCATCGCGACCGAACTGTGGCTGCTCGTCATCCTCAGCCAGATCGTCGCCTACGTCGCCCAGTACCCGTCGGCGGCCGATCTCTGGCGCGAGCGTGCCCGCGAGCTGCCCGCCGACACCCCGCGCGCCGAGGCCGACCTGCTCTCGTCGACCACGACCATCGTGGCGTCCTATGCGGTCCTGGGCGTGATCTTGACCGCGGTGTCGCTGTTGCTCGTCTGGCTGACCCGTAAGGGCTACAACGTCGCGCGGATGATCCTCTCGGGCATGAGCGTCTACCTGCTGGTCAGTCTGGTGTTCACACTGTTCGGTGACCTCGAACCGAAGTGGGCGATGATCCCGACCGTGATCGGCGGTGTCGCCGCCCTCGGCGCCGTGGTGCTGCTGCTGCGGCGCGACGCCGAAACCTATTGCCGCGCGATGGCCCTGCTCCGCAAGCAGGGGCGCCGACAGGTCGGCACACCCGCCTATCCGAGCGCGTACCCCGCGCCGGGCCAGTACTCGCCGAATCAGCTCCCGGGCTCGTACCCCCAGAACCACAACCCCCAGAACCAGTACCCGGGCCAATATCCGCAGGGCTATGAATATCCGTACCCGGGTAGCCAGTATCCGCCCCAGAACTGGCCACAGCAGGCCCCCGGGGCGCAGCAATCGGCCGAGTGGCACCAGCAGTCGGTGACCCACCAGCAGTCGGTGACCCACCAGCATCCGGAGACCGGGCATCACCCGGCGACTCCGCCGCAATCCGACCAACCGGACATCCGGAGCGCCCTGACCGGTGCACCAGCGGTCGCCGATGACGACGATGACGACGAGCAGGCCGGTTCTCAGCATTCTGCCGGGGAACACGTGAATGATGATCCCGTGACCGACGACGCGGCCAGTGGTGCTCCGGCCGCCGACGACAGCGGCACAGCGCAGGATTCTCCCGACCCCGAAGGACGACGCCCCAGTGACAAGCAGTGAGTACACGCCCGATCCCGCCGGTCGCCCCGATCAGGTGGTGTGGGCGCATCGATGCTGGACCGCGGCCGGAGCGCTGCTGGTCGTCCTCGGTCTCATCGAGCTGGTCGCCGCGTTCTTCGTGAAGTCCGCACCGCTGAGTCTGGCGGGTCTCGGCGTGCTGATGGCGGCGGTCGGCGTCGCCTATGTGCTGATCGGCAGCAAGGCCTACCTCGGCGATGTGCGATGGCGCTCGTCGCTGGCGGCCCTGACCCTGGTGGTGGTCGCGATGCTGCTGATCCTCGCGCTGGGCTTCCAGTCGCCCTACCTGGCCGTCGCGCTGTTGGTTGCGCTCATCGGCCTGTTCGGCTCCTTGCTGGCCTACCGACCCGAATCGGAGAAGTGGTTCACCGGTGTGGAACCGCAGCCCAAGAAGGGTAAGGCGGGCAAGCGGAAGAACCAGACGTGACCGCGGCCCCGACACCGGAATCCGATCCGACACCGGAGTCGGATGCGACAACCGACGACTCTGCGGACCATGACACGGCCGACGGTCCCGACTCGGATCCGTCCGCGGTGACGGACCGCGCGGACACCGACGACGAGTTGGACGCCGACAACCAGCCGGACCCCGACAACGAGCCGGACCCCGACAACGAGTCAGCTGATACCGAAGCCGACACGACCGTAGATGACCCGACCGCAGCTGACTCGACCCCAGACGAACCCGTCGACCCCGGCGAGGTCCTGTTCGCCGAGCCAGGCGGCAGCTGGTGGATCGTGGCGATCGGCCCGGTCCTCATCGGCGCGGTCCTCGCGATGGAGATCACCGGCGGCGGCGGAATCCACTGGCCGGTGCTGATCATCTTCGGCGTGATCCTGATCGGTTTCTCGGTCGTACAGGTGGTCGCTGCCCGACGTCACGTCAGTGTCGAACTGACCGAGACCACCCTCCGACAGGGCACCCGGACCATCGGCCTCGACGAGATCTCCCGCGTCCTGCCCGCCAACACCGGTCCCGACCATCAGACCTGGGAGAGCGCCCGCGCGCTCGGTGAACTGCCCGCAGTGCCCCGCCGCCGCAAGGGCATCGGACTGAAGTTGACCGACGGCACGCTCACGCAGGCATGGGCGCGCGACGTCGACCGGCTCCGCAGCGAGCTGACCGAGGCCCACCAGGCGGTCCGGATGGGGCTCGGTCCGCGGTCCCGCTCCGACGACTGACTCGGCAGCTCACCTCCTCCTCGACCGACAACTCGGGCTTCTCGGGGCACCCTGTTGGGTCCGGTTGTCGGATTCTTGGCACGTGTGCGGGTCGTGCTGTGGTGTGTCCACTGTCGAGGCCGCTGGTGTGTCAGAAATCCGGTTTCGGCGGGATTCGGGCGGATGTGGCGTTCGGGTCGGATTCGTGCGGGTGGGGTCGGGTCGGGGCTCCCCCGTGGGGCCGGTTGTCGGATTTTTGGCACGTGTGCGGGTCGTACTGTGGTGTGTCCACTGTCGAGGCCGCTGGCGTGTCAGAAATCCGGATCGCCGTCCCATCGCCGGATCGCCATCCGGATCGCCACCCGATCCCGATGCGGGCATCCCGAACACTCGACTACCCGTTGCACCCGGCAGACACGACGACGCCGCAGGACCGGGGGGACCTGCGGCGTCGTCGGTCGGGTGGTTGCCCGCGTGCGCTCAGCCGTTCTCGATCATCGGCGCGGCCAGCAGCGCCTCAGGGATGCCGAAGGCATCGACCAGCACGCTCGCGTACGGGCGCAGTTCCTGGCACAGGTCGTTGACGCCGCGACGGATCGCCTTGGCGCGCTCCACCGAGATGTGTCGGTGCATCATGAACCAGCTGAGGTCGGCCTCCAGGGTCGAGTAGACGTACAGATCGCACACCTTGCCGAGCAACTGCTGCGCAGAACGGGAGTCGCACTCGTCGATGGCCTGGACGAAGGACTCGAGGACCATCCGCTCGGTCCGTGCCGAACCCACCTTGAGCAGGTGGTCCTGAGCGTCGTTGAACACCTCGAACGGATCGTTCTCGTCGTCGGTGGCCCGCCGCAGACGCTGGGCGCAGGTGCGGACCAGATGGTCCTCACGGTTGCGGAACAGCCGGATCTGGGTCGCGCGATCGGTCAGGTTCGACTTGTCGGTGTCCTCGTCCGAACTCTCCAACAGCGTCTGGACCACCTGCCGTACGGCGGTCTTCTCGGCGACCACGTCGCGGGCCATGCCGGCGATGAAGCGGACCCAGCCGCCTGCCGACAGTCCGCGCACGTCGTCGGCGTACGACGACAACAGTTCCTTGGCCACCAACTGCGTCATCACCGTGTTGTCACCCTCGAAAGTGGTGAACACGTCGATGTCGCCGCGGATGATCGAGATCTGGTTCTCGTCGAGATAGCCGGCGCCACCGCAGGCTTCGCGGCTGACGTTGACCGAGTGGGACGCGTGCCAGGTGGCATAGGCCTTCAGGCCCGCAGCATCGCTCTCCAACTGTCGCTGACGTCCGGCCACCGAATCGTCGTCGGCCACGCGGCCGATGTCGTGCAGCTCGCCGGTCAGCTCGTTCTGGGCGAAGGCGATCGCATACGACTTGGCGATCAGTGGCAGCAGCTTGCGCTGGTGGCCCAGGTAGTCCAGGATCACGATCTCGTCGTCGCCGTCCGGCGCCTCGAACTGCTTGCGCACCATGGCATATCGGGTGGCGATGGTCAGTGCCTTGCGAGCGGCCGCGCCCGCGGTCGCGGCCACGCTGATGCGGCCGCGGATGAGTGTGCCCAACATCGTGAAGAAGCGACGGTTGGGGTTCTCGATGGGGGAGTGGTACGTGCCGTCGGCTGCGACGTCGGCGTACTTGTTGAGCAGATTGTCGGCGGGGATGCGGACGTGGTCGAACATGATGCGCCCGTTGTCGACTCCGGCAAGTCCGCCCTTGTATCCGTCGTCGGAGGTGGTCACGCCGGGCAGGTCGTTACCGTCCTCGTCGCGGATCGGGACGACGAAGCAATGCACGCCCTGGCTGGTCGCCTCTTCGCCGGGGCCACCGGTGATCAACTGGGCGAACACCGCGGCGAACCGGGCGTGCTCGGCAGCGCCGCCGATGTAGTCCTTGCGCGCCGACGGCGTCGTCGAGTGGACGACGAACTCCTGGGTGTCGCGGTCGTAGGTGGCGTGGGTCTCCAGCGCCTGCACGTTGGAGCCGTGTCCGGTCTCCGTCATCGCGAAACAGCCGAGTACGTCGAGGTCGATGGTGCCCTTGACGTACTTCTCGTGATGACGCTCGGTGCCGAGGTTCTCGATGGCGCCGCCCCAGAGGCCCCACTGCACACCGGCTTTCACCATCAGCGACAGGTCGGCGTACCCGAGCATCTCGATCGAGGTGATGGATGCGCCGACGTCGCCGGTGCCGCCGTGATCGGCCGCGAACCCGGCGGACGCGAACCCCTGTTGCGAGAGTTCCTTCAACACCCCGAGCGTGTGTGCGCGGGCCTCGGCGAGGGTGCGGGACGGGTCGGGTAGCAGATCGGCGCGATCGGAGTTCTCGCGCACGGCATCTCGTGTCGAGCGCCACCGGCCGTCGAGCGCTGTGCGGACGCCTTCGACGAGCAGGTCGCGACTCGCCTCGTCGATGGGCCCATCGGTCTGGGCCGCCTCGGCGTCGATGTCGCGTTCGTCGACGACCGGCGGCTTCGGTCGATCATCGACGGGTGGTGTGGTCTCGGCCGACGTGGTCACGGTGGTCCTCCCTCGGTTCCGAGGCGCCTGCCCTCGCGGTTGTCTCCACGCGGCGACGACTCTCTACTCGAGAGTAGCGAGCAGGCGGCGCCACCTCGGCGGGATTGGGCTTCGCGACGTGCGCGACCGGGCCGGACGAGCCTGCGGGCCGCTGGCGGAGTCAGTGTCGACGCGCCGGCTGGTGGTCACCGAATCGTGCGAGAAGCCCTGCCTCGACCTGCGGCGGGACCAACTCGCGCGGGATCACCACACCGGCGGCGCCCGGGGTGTCCGACGATCGGATACGGAGCGCGACGGCGTCGGCATCGACGCCAGTGATGGTGCTCACCGCGATGTCCTGACGGACCGAACCGAGGGTGACGGAGATGTGCGCCGGCCCGAACTCGGCCCGCAGCCGACTGCCGGCGGGTACCAGACGGCGGTAGCCGTAGGGGATCACCACGAACCAGATGAATGCGGTGAGTCCCATCGACACCGCGCCGACCGCGATCGTGAACAGGGTGAACGCCTGTTCTCCGCGAGACAGTGCTCGCGCCACCACCGATACGGAACACAGACCGATCGCGATGAGCAGGACCACTCCCACCCTGCGCTTGCCCGACCGACTGAGCCGGCCGGCCATCCCGGCATCGGCGATCGCGTGGGTCCGGATCACCGGGGCGGGCATGTGGTGCTGGGGATACGGCTGGTGCACGGGCTTCTCCTGACCTGTCCGGAACGAACATAGGTGCGCGGACGCGTGGGTCCCAGCAAACGTCATCCGAGGGGGTGACCCCTGCCGTGCACGCATCGCCCGGTGCGGGGTCGATACTGGATGTCATGACCGCGACCGATGAGATCCCAGGGGGATCGGCCGACACGCGGATGCTCGTCGTCGCCGAATCCATCCGTCTGTTCGCCGAGCAGGGATACGAGGCGACCTCGGTCGACCAGATCGCCGCGGCCGCCGGCGTCTCCCGGCGCACGCTCTTCCGTCAATTCCACTCCAAGGAGGGCGTGATCTTCGCCGATCACGAGGAGTTGCTGGCCCAGGTCGGTCGACACCTGGTGGCGGCTCACGGCGATGCGCCGATGGCGGTGTGCGATGCGGCCGAGCTGGTCTTCCGGCACTTCCTCGACAGCCGCGACATGGCCGCGCGGCGGATGCGGGTGGTGCAGCAGGTCCCGGCACTTCGCGATCGGGAGCTGGTCACCACCTACCGCTACCAGCGTGCGTTCGAGGACTACCTGCGTCGGGAACTGCCGGACGTACCCGCAGTGCGGATCGTCGGGTTCGCGGCGGCGGTCACCGGCGCGCACAACTATCTGCTGCGATCGATGATCCGCGGTGATGCCGACGCCACCCTGGAGGTGCTGCGTGCGGAGTTGGCCCGGTTGCGCAGCGAGTTCGGTGTCGACCCCGACTCGGCGACGTCGCCGGATCGGCCGGGGCGGGCGGTTGCGGTGGTGACCTTCGATCCGTCGGCGACACCCACCGAGATCGGGCGTCAGGTGCGTGAACAGCTGGAACACGATCGGAAACCGTGACGCGTCGGACTTGGCACTGAGTGCCGAGAAGTTTAGGATAGTGATCAAACCGTGGCACTGAGTGTCGTTAGGAGCTAGTCATGGCCGGATTCGGCAACCCAGATTTCGACGTCTTCCAGCTTCCCGAGGAGCATGTCGCCCTCCGCGAGGCCATCCGTGCGCTGGCCGAGAAGGAGATCGAGCCGTACGCGGCCGACGTCGACGAGAACGCACGCTTCCCGCGGGAGGCTCTCAAGGCGCTCGTGACCTCCGGCTTCAACGCCATCCACGTGCCCGACGAGTACGACGGCCAGGGTGCGGACTCCGTGGCCGCCTGCATCGTCATCGAAGAGGTGGCGCGCGTCGACGCCTCCGCGTCACTGATCCCCGCGGTCAACAAGCTGGGCACCATGGGGCTGATCCTCAACGGCTCCGACGAGCTCAAGAAGCAGGTGCTGCCGTCCATCGCCGCGGGCGATGCCATGGCGTCCTACGCCCTGTCCGAGCGCGAGGCCGGCTCCGACGCCGCGTCGATGAAGACCCGTGCGCGCAAGGACGGCGACAACTGGGTGCTCAACGGCACCAAGTGCTGGATCACCAACGGCGGCGAGTCCACCTGGTACACCGTCATGGCCGTCACCGATCCGGAGAAGAAGGCCAGCGGCATCTCGGCGTTCATGGTCCACAAGGACGACCCCGGTTTCACCGTCGGACCGCTGGAGAAGAAGCTGGGGATCAAGGGATCTCCGACGGCCGAGCTGTACTTCGAGGAGTGCACGATCCCCGCGGACCGCATCATCGGGGACGAGGGCACCGGCTTCAAGACCGCGCTGCAGACCCTCGACCACACCCGCCCGACCATCGGCGCGCAGGCCGTCGGCATCGCACAGGGTGCTCTCGACAAGGCGATCGAATACGTCAAGGACCGCAAGCAGTTCGGTAAGTCGATCAGCACGTTCCAGGGCGTCGAGTTCATGATCGCCGACATGGCGATGAAGGTCGAGGCCGCGCGCCTGATGGTCTACACCTCGGCCGCTCGTGCCGAGCGCGGCGAGTCGAACCTCGGGTTCATCTCGTCGGCCTCCAAGTGCTTTGCCTCCGACGTCGCGATGGAGGTCACCACCGACGCCGTCCAGCTGTTCGGTGGCGCCGGCTACACCCGCGACTTCCCGGTGGAGCGCATGATGCGCGACGCCAAGATCACCCAGATCTACGAGGGCACCAACCAGATCCAGCGCGTCGTCATGAGCCGCGCGCTGCTGCGGTGACCATCCGCTCGTGAGCTGAGAACCACAGCGCCCCCGCGGAATCCCGGGGGCGCTGTGTTGTCGGCCCAGCCCTGCTGAGATCAGTCCCGTGAGTACCCGCGGAGGGGAATGTGCCCTTGGTGAGTGCTGTCGGGGACGATCTCAGCAGCTCGCTGCGGATGCGGTGGGGATCAGGCGTAGGCGGTGCGCAAGTCCAGCCGGGCGTGCTGCTTCGCGGCCGCGGCCCGGAAGTCGTTCATCGCGCGCGGCATGTGGAACCCGTTGGTGACGATGATCGCGCCGCTGGCGCCCATGGCCTTCAGCATCCGCACGGTGTTGGTGGCGTTCTGCACGGTGCTCGTCGACCCGGCTTCGTTCACCATCTGCCAGAACGGGACGCCGCGGCGCATCAGCCCGATGTTCATGAACTGCGCCTCTGGCACCGGCAACCACCAGGTGTTGCCGCCGGAGACGATGACGCGGTTGACCGGATGCGACCGGGCCAGGCCCGCGCCGACGTCGAGTCGGCGGGCCAGCACGTCGGGCGTCTGACCGAAGGTGCCCATCTTGGCTCCGAGGATCACGATGTAGTGGCCCAACGGGTTCTGCCACAGGAACTGACTGTTCGGGGTCAGCAGATCCGAACTGCCCCCGCCGAGGCTGCCGGTGCTGCCCGTGTCAGCGTTCGCGGGGGAGGCCACCCCGGCACCGACGACGACCATGAGCGCGATGAGTACCGCGACTGCTCGAGTACGCATGCGGCCGAGTGTAACCATTCATCGAGGGTATGGAGCAAGTTCGTTCAGCCCCTCGCCGACGGCTGGTTCGCGGTGATGCAGTGGATGCCACCGCCGCGGGCGAACAGCGGGCGGGCGTCGACCGAGACCACGTGCCTTTCCGGGTATGTCTCGCTCAGGATCGCCACGGCGGCTGCGTCATTGGGGTCGTCGAAGGAGCACGCGATCACAGCGTCGTTCACGACCACGTGGTTGATGTAGCTGTAATCGACGTACCCCTCGGTGTCGCGGAGGACGGTCGGGGCGGGCACGTCGACGATCCGGAATATGGTGCCGGTGGCGTCGGTCGCCTCGTCCAACAACTCTCGCAGCGTCGCGGTGATCCGATGGTCGGGATGTGCGGGATCGCGCTGGTCGTGGAGGAGCACCACCCCGGGGGCCGGAAGTGCGGCGACGATGTCGACGTGGCCGCGGGTGCCGAAGGTCTCGTTGTCGCGGGTGAGTCCGTACGGCAACCAGACGGCGTGGTCGACGCCGATGGTGCGGGCCAGCTCCGCTTCCACCTCCGCCTTCGACCACTCGGGGTTGCGCCCGTCCCCGAGTTGCACCGACTCCGTGACCATCACCGTGCCGTGCCCGTCGACCTGGATGCCGCCGCCTTCGTTGACCATCGGCGACTCGATCAGCTCCGCTCCCGACAGTTGTGCGATCAGCCGTCCGATGTGCTGGTCGTTCTCCCACGACGCCCAGCTCGCGGCACCCCAACCGTTGAACACCCAGTCGACCGCACCGAGCCGGCCGTCGTCGCCGAGCACGAACGTGGGGCCGATGTCTCGTGCCCAGGCGTCGTCCAACGGTGCCTCGACGATGTCGATGCCGGACGACAGGTGACGCCGTGCGGCGCCGACCTCGGTCGGATCGACGATGACCGTCACCGGTTGATGGTCGGCGACCGCGTGGGCGACGGCAGCCCAGGTCCGCCGTGCCTCGTCCTGTTCAGCCTCGGTGTCGCCGAGGCTGTATCCGGGTACCGGATACGCCATCCACACCCGGTCCTGTGGCTCGGTCTCCGACGGCATCCGCCAGCCGCCGACAGCTCGGCCGGTCATCGGGTCCTCGGTTCGCTCTCACCGAGTGCGGTGTCGGCCACCGGCTCGACCAGGGCGGCGTAGGTGTCGGGACGACGCGTGCGGAGGAACGGGAACAGGGTGAGCCAATCGCGCCGCTGGTCGAGATCGAGGTCGGCGACCAACACCGCCGACTCGTCACGCGGAGCCTGCACGAGGATGCGTCCGTACGGATCGCAGATGAACGACGAACCGTAGAAAGTGATCTCGCCCTCGTCGCCCCAGCGGTTGGGGACCACCATGAAGGTCCCCGCGGTGATGGCGTTGCCGACGATGACCTGCTGCCACAGCGGTTCCGTGTCGAAGTCGGGGAAGTCCGGTTCGGAACCGATCGCTGTCGGGTAGGCGATGATGTCGGCGCCGGCGAGCGAATACGACCGTGCCAGTTCCGGGAACCACTCGTCCCAGCAGGTCGGCAGCCCGACTGCCGCCCCCAGCCCGTCCGGCCGGTAGACCGGGTGCGGGTCGTCGGACGGCCCCGGCCGGAAATAGGTGTCCTCGTAGTACCCACTGGTGACCGGGATGTGGAGCTTCCGGGTCCGGCCGATCAGCTCACCGTCGGGTGAGATCAGGACCGCGGTGTTGAAACCGAGACCGTCGTCGATCTCGGTGGCCCGCTCGTAGACCGAGGCGTGGACGAAGATCCCGTGCAGGGTGGCTATGCGTCGGGCGAAGGTGACGGTCGGGCCCGAGTCGAGGTCTTCGGCGTCCGCGGCCGCATCGGGGCCGCCACGGGTGAAGGCCGGGTACTGCAGCAGCGTGATCTCGGGCAGGAACACCGCACGGGCGCCGGCCTCGGCGGCGATGCGGATGCCCTCGGCCAACTCGGTGACCACCGCCTCGAGGTCGGGCTGCCACCGGTGCTGGACGAGCCCGACCCGGACGGGAGCGCGGCCCGGTGCCGCATGCCGATCAGCGGGGTAGCGCGAGAGCGGTGGTGCGGCGGAGAGATCGCTGGTCGCCACGAACATGGCTGCTCCTGGGTTCTCGACGCGACTCAGGTGAGTGCGACGTACTTGACGGACAGGTACTCCTCGATGCCCTCGGCACCGCCCTCGCGGCCGATCCCGGACTGCTTGACCCCGCCGAAAGGCGCTGCTGCGTCGGAGATGACGCCGCGGTTCACACCGACCATCCCCGATTCGAGGCGCTCGGCGACGCGCATGCACCGCTCGAGGTCGCGGCTGTAGAAATAGGCGGCCAGGCCGTACTCGGTCGAGTTCGCGGCTGCGATTGCATCGTTCTCGGAATCGAACGTGCTGATCACCGCCACCGGACCGAAGATCTCGCCGCGGGTGACGGTCGAGTACGGGTCGACCTGATCCAACACGGTCGCCGGGTAGAAGAAGCCGCGCCCCTCGGGGACCTTGCCGCCCAATCGGACCCGCGCGCCGTCGGCGATGGCGGTCTCGACCGCATCGGCCACCTTGTCCCGCTGCGCCGCACTCACCAGAGGCCCCAACGTCACACCGTCGTCGTACCCGGCACCGAGTCGGACCGCCGACATCTTCTCGGTGAGTTTGGCGGTGAACTCCTCGGCCACCGACGACTGGACCAGGAATCGGTTGGCCGCGGTGCACGCCTCGCCGCCGTTGCGCATCTTCGCCGCAAAGGCTCCCTCGACCGCTGCGTCGACGTCGGCGTCGTCGAAGACGATGAACGGTGCGTTGCCGCCGAGCTCCATCGAGGTCCGCTGAACGCGTTCGGCGGCCTGCGCCAACAGGTTCCGACCCACCGGTGTGGAGCCGGTGAAGCTGATCTTGCGGATACGGTCGTCGGTGATGACGGCGGTGCCCACCTCCTTGCTCGCCGTGGTCGGCAGCACCGACAGCACGCCCGGCGGCAATCCGGCCTCGGCGAAGGTCTCGGCCAACACCAACATGGTCAGCGGCGTCTCATGGGCGGGCTTGACCACCATGACGTTGCCCGCGGCCAGCGCCGGAGCGATCTTGCGGGTGCCCATCGCGAGCGGGAAGTTCCAGGGTGTGATGGCCAGACACGGCCCCACCGGGGCATGACTCACCAGGATCCGGCCGGTGCCGGTCGGCGAATGGGTGAACCTCCCGTTGATCCGGACCGCCTCCTCGGCGAACCAGCGGAGGAACTCGGTGCCGTACTTGGTCTCCGCTCGGCTGTCCGGGAGAGCACGTCCGAGCTCCAGCGTCATCAGCAGCGCGATGTCGTCGGCGCGCTCGGTGAGCAGTTGGAAGGCGCGGCGCAGGATCTCACCACGTTCGCGCGGTGCGGTGGTCGCCCACGAGTCGGCGGCGGCAGCAGCGCGATCCAGCGCGTGCGCCGCGTCGGCGACGGTCGCGTCGGCCACCGAGATCAACGGCTCCTCGGTCGCAGGATCGAACACCTCGAAGGTCGCGCCGGACTCGGACGGCACGGATCGGCCGTCGATCCACAAACCGGTGGGTACGCTGTCGAGAACCGCCTGGGGGTCGAGCTGATTGTCGGACAAGGGAAATCGCTTCCTTTCGGATCTGGCGAGAGCGTGAGGGCGCCCTCGCAGAGATGGTCAGCTTCCGTGGTGGCCGCAGCCGCAGCCCGGATCGCCGGCAGTCGAGTCGTGAGCGGATGATTCGTGTGCGCAGTGAGCATCGGATGCCGCGACGTCCAGCGACGGGTTGCGGTCGAAGAATCCGAAGGGCTTGAGCCAGAACGAGATGGTGTCGGCAGGCATCACCGGCCAGTCCTCCGGGCGGGTGATGTGGTGGATTCCGAACGTGTACCAGACCACGACGTCGGTGTTCTCGATCGATCGGTCCGCGGCCGTCCAGACCGGTAAACCGGTGTCCCGCTCGGACTGGTTGACGAACTCACCGGCCGGCCACCGCTCGTCCGGCCGATTGGGGGTCACCCACACCGTGTGCCCGATGACCTCGGCGCGACGGAAGATCGGCGATGCCGGATCGAACATCGGCGGCAGCGCTCCGCCCGGCACTAGCTTGTACGCCGGATGGTGACCGAGCCCCGTGGTGACGTTCGGATTGACCACCTTCCACGCCCGCTGAGACGCGAAGTCCATGTCCTGCTTGCCCTCGGACTCGGTGCGCAGCGGAGTGTTGCGCTGCACCAGCGACAACCCGTACGGATTGTCGGGTCCCATCGGCTCGACGACCGTCTCCGATACGACGACGGTGTTATCGGTGCCGTCGACGTCGAGATCGAGCCGGGCCACCAGGAAGTGCTGATGGAACGGCGCATACGTCCGTTCGTCGACGATGGTGCCGTGCGGATTCGAGGCCACCCCCGGCGGCAACGGTGTGGTCACCATGATCCCGGTTGCCCGGACCTCGCACTCGATGCTGCCGTCCTGGTGGAAGCGCCAGTAGACCAGATACTCGTAATTGGCCACGGTCACATGGAAGCTCACGGTGAGCCGCCGCATCCGACGCACCTCGGCGCCGGCGTCGTGGTCGACATGCTTCCACAGGACTGCGTTGTCCTCCTCGTGGACGCAGATCGCGTTGGTGATCGTGTACGGCTCACCGTTGCTGTGATGCAAGACGGCGTCGAGGTAGCGGATCTCGCCGAGGCAGTCGCAACCCAACTCCAGGGAGGTGGTCATGAACCCGAGACCCCACTCGCCGATGTCGAAAGCGGTTCGCCGGTAATGGTCCTCGCAGTGGTCGCGGTAGGGGACCACCATCTCGGCGAAGGAGAGTCGGTGCGCGACGGAGCGTGTACGGCCGCCGTCCTCGTAGGTGACGGTGTGCAGGGTCATGCCCTCGCGGTGATTGAAACCGACTCGCAGCGACCAGTTCTGCCAGCGCAAGAGGTTTCCCTCGAGGGTGAACGATGGACCCTCCGGCTGGGTGATCTCGAGGGGTTTGAGCGGCTCGCGGGTGAAGGTGTCGCGGATGCGCTGTGGGATGTGCCGAGGGACGTACTCGCCCATCACCTCAGGTTGATCGAACGCTCCGCTCCCGGCGGCGGTGACATCTGCCCCGCTCGCTCCGCTCCCGGCGGCGGTGACATCTGCCCCGCTCGCTCCGCTCCCGGCGGCGTCTTCGATGCGGAGGAGCTCCATCGAGTTGACGTCGATCACACAGTGCAGGCCCGCGACCGGGGTGGCATAGGGATTGGCGCCGGGGGCTTTTCGCATCCAGGTGTCCGACCACCCGATCCGTCGTCCGCGGTATTCGTCGGGGATCACCGGTCCGCCGTAGGTCCAGGTGTCCATGAACACGAGATCCAGGTCGGTGATCCCGCGTCGGGCCAACGCGGCGATCACGTCGGGGTGTGCGCGCAGGACGCGGTCACACTCCTCGAACTCGTCGACGGTGAAATTCGGCTGGACGTGCGGGATGTGCTCGAAGGTCTCGACCGCGTCCAGGGTCAGCGACACTGTCGCCTTGTGGGTCTCGTTGCGCGTGGAGTCGAGCAGGGTGACCAGCGCCCGCCGCTCAGGCGCGTCGCCGCCCGACGCGTGTCGAGCGAGTGCGGCCTTCGACGGTTCGGCCATCTCGATGGATGCGAAGCGCCAGCCGTCACCGACCCCACGGTCCCGACGGAGGACCGACGAGACCGTCCGGATCTCGTCGGCGGACAGCGGGTCGAGCGGATGGGCGGAGCCGATCGGGTCGGCACCTGCGGGTGTGGATGCAGTGGTGGTCATCGACTCAGTCCGTGCTGCTCATGACGTGCTTGATCCGGGTGTAGTCCTCGAGCCCGTAGAGCGACAGATCCTTGCCGTGCCCGGAGTTCTTGAATCCGCCGTGTGGCATCTCGGCGACCAGAGGGATGTGACAGTTGATCCACACGCAGCCGAAGTCGAGTTCGGCCGAGAGTCGGGTCGCGGTCGCGTGATCGGTGGTCCACACACTCGACGCGAGACCGTAGGCGACGTCGTTGGCGAGGCGGATGGCTTCCGCCTCGTCGGCGAACGGCTGGACCGTGATGACCGGACCGAAGGTCTCCTCCTGCACCAGTTTGTCCTCCTGTCGGACGCCGGTGATGATCGTCGGCTCGACGAAGAAACCCTTGTCGCCCTTGCGACCTCCACCGGTGGCGACCGTCGCATGGGACGGGATGTTGTCGAGGATCGACGTCACCTTGCCGAAGTGGTTGACGTTGTTGAGCGGTGGGACCTCTGCCGTGCGGGCCTGCTCCACGAGCAACCCGACCACCTCGTCGTGGATCGACTCGTGCACCAGGACGCGGGTGACGGCGGTGCAGTCCTGGCCGGCGTTGAAGAACGCCGCGGCGGCCAGCGGTTCGATCGTCTTGGCGAGATCGGCATCGGCGAACACGACCGCCGGCGCCTTGCCGCCCAACTCGAGGTGGGCGTCCTTGAGATTCTGGGCTGCCGACTCGGCTACCGCGATACCCGCGCGCACCGAGCCGGTGATCGACACCATCGCAGGCGTCGGGTGACCGATCACCGCGGCGCCGGTGTCGGCGTTGCCGAGCACCACGTTGAACACTCCCGGCGGCAAGATGTCGGCGCTGATCCGTGCCAGCGCCAACGTCGACTCCGGTGTGGTGTCCGACGGTTTGAGCACCACGGTGTTACCGGCGGCGATGGCCGGGCCGATCTTCCACAGCGCCATCATCAGCGGGTAGTTCCACGGTGTCACCTGACCGATCACGCCGACCGGCTCGCGGCGGACATACGAGGTGAATCCCGCCATGTACTCGCCGGCCGACTTGCCCTCGAGGGTGCGCGCGGCCCCGGCGAAGAAACGGATCTGGTCGGCGCCGACGGTGACCTCCTCGTCGGCGATCTGCTGCTTCGGCTGTCCGGTGTTGCGGTGTTGCGCGTCGACGAGCTCGTCGGAGTTGGCCTCCAGGGCATCGGCGAATCGGAGGAGGGCCTTCTGACGCTCGCTCGGGGTGGTCCGTTTCCAGCCGGGGAACGCATCAGCGGCAGCGCGCATCGCGGTGTCGACGTCGGCGGCCGAGGAGATCGGGGACACCGCCACCACCGACTCGTCGATCGGGTTGACGATGTCCAGCGTCTCGGTCGCGGTGGAGGAGACGAACTCCCCGTTGATGAAGTTCTGCAGCACGGACATGGTCGCGATCCTCACGTCGGACGGGCAGGAGCACCGGCGAGCCGCGCACGTCGGTTCGCTTCCAGTCTTCGCCTCTGGAGCGGACGACCAAACCTGACACGATGTACAGGCACGCTGACTATCATCGACATCATGTCCATTCGCACGAGTGCGGCGAAGAGGTCCGCTTCGCGGCGCACTGCTGCCATGATCTTGCTGCGATGACGACGGTGCGGTGGTTGCTCGCGCAACGTCGGCTACAACTCACCCTGCGCGGCGGGGCCGAGGGACTCGATCGGACCCTTGATTGCGCGGTCTCCTCCGAACTGGTCAACGCGCACGAGTGGTTGTCGGGAGGCGAGGTGTTGCTGACCACCGGACTGCGACTTCCCGCGAGCCCGTCCGAACGGATCGCCTACCTGGCGAGACTGCACGGGGTCGGGGTCGCCGCGGTCGGATTCGGTGTGGGCTTCGGGTTCGACGAGGTGCCGGTCGAGCTCGTCGAGGAAGCCGATCGCCTCGCACTGCCCATCGTCGAGGTGCCGGTCCCGGTGCCGTTCTCGGCGATCGCGCGAGCGGTGCTCGAGCAGATCAGTGCGGCCCGGTCCACGCGCCTGGTCGCCGCGACGCGGGCGCAACCGCGGATGACCCGCGCCGCCGCGGCGGGGGGATCGGCGGCGGTCGTCCGAGAGTTGGCCGACTCCGTCGGTCGGTCGGCCGTGTTGCTCGACGGCGGGTTGAACGTCGTGGCGGCTGCTCCCCGAGATCTCGGTGAGGCCGACCTCGAGCAGATCCGCGCGCTGGTCCGACGCGACCCGGCGTCGGCAGGAGCGGCCTGGGTGACCGGGACGTCGGCGCTGACGGTCACCCGGGTTGCCGCCGGCGGCGCGACCTTCGGACATCTGGGCATCATCGGTCGGGAGGCGCTGGACGACGTCGCACGCATGCTCGTCGGCCACGCCACGTCGCTGCTGTCCATCGAGCACGCGAAACCACAAGCAGTGCATCGGGACACCGCAGACCTGCACTCGGACGCGCTGGCCGTCGCCCTCGACGATCGGCTGTCGGGGGACTGGGCGCACGCGCCGACGCTCGCGCGACTGATCTCGCGCGGGGCCGACCCCGCCGGACGGGTGCGAGTCGCGGTGTTCGGTTTCGCCGACGACGAGTCGGCGCAACGCGGCAGTCGGCGACTGGTCGACGCGTTGGAGCATCGCTGGCGAGCGGTGTTCGTGCACCGCAACGGAAGCGACGTCGTCGCGATGTTGCGCGGCGACGACACGATCGAGTTCGTCACCGGTCTGCTGACCATGCTCACTGCGCACCACTCGGCCGCCGGCGGCGTCGGACCGGTGGTCGATCTCGCCGACGTCGCGCAGTCGATGCGGCAGGCGCGCCTCGCCTGCCGGTCGGCGACCGTCGGACAACTGGTCGACCTCGAGGGGAGTCGGTCGTTGTTGAGCATCGAATCGGTTCGTCGGGCACTCTCGGATGCGTACCCCCAACGGCTCGCACCGGTCCTCGATCACGACCGTGCCACCGGTAGTCGTCTGCGTGACACGCTGCTGGTCTACCTCGAGGCCAACGGCAACTGGGGTGAGGCCGCCACCGCGGCCGGGGTGCATCGACACACCATGCGACACCGGATCGAACGGATCGAGGACATGCTGCAGATCGACCTCACCGACGCCCGTACCCGTGCCGAGCTGCTGCTCCTGCTGCTGGGCGTCGCGTCGTGAGACCGACGTTGCCAGTGCGATGGCGACGGGTGCTTGTCGCGGTGTCGGCGGGCGCGGTGCTCGTGGTTGCCGGATGTTCGTCGGGCTCGCCGGCTCCGGGCCCGACCGGGTCGTCTCCGTCTCGTACCGGACCGTCGACGAGCGCCTCCGCGGTCGCACCGGAGGGGGGCTACGTGAACCTCGGAGACAGTTTCAGCGCCGGGACCGGGGTGACGCCGACAGTCGACGACTCACCCGTGTTCTGTCTCCGTTCGCAACGCAACTTCGCCCACGTCCTCGCCGAGGGCCTGGGGCGACCGGTGGTCGACGTCAGCTGCGGCGGTGCCGACACCACCGACTTCACCCGATCCCAGTTCTACGGTGTCGCACCACAACTCGATGCGGTGAAGGCCGACACCCGGCTGGTCACGCTGATGATCGGCGGCAACGATTCCGACGTCTACGCGGGTGCGATCCGCGCCTGCTCCGACGTCGCGGCTGCCGACCCCACCGGTTCGCCGTGCCAGGCGGCCAACGGTTCCCGCTTCACCGACATCGTCACCGGACGCACCGGACCCGACGTGACAGCGGCACTGCGAGCCGTCCACGAGCGTGCCCCGCAGGCTCGGGTGATCGTGGTCGGGTATCCGTGGCTGCTGCCACCGAGCGGCGGTTGCTATCCGACCATGCGTGTCGCCGCCGGCGACGTCCCGTACCTGCGCGACCTGCAGTCGACGCTCAACGCGACCATCGCCGACGCCGCCCGGGAGACCGGCACCACCTTCGTCGACATGTCCCGGGTGTCCGAGGGACACGACGCCTGTTCGGGAGAGGCCGACCGATGGGTGGAGCCGCAGGTCGGCGCCCGCACCACCGTGCCGGTCCACCCGAATGCGGCCGGCCAGCGCGCGATCGCCGACCAGGTCCGGGCAGTGCTCGGGTGAGTGACGGTGTTGGCCGCGGTATGAGAGAGCCTCGGCGACAACAATTGTCGTGGGCACGCGCCAACGCCGCGGCCACGACCGTTTTCCACAGGCTTGGAGTTCTCCACAGATCGGGTCCAACGCCTGTCGAGCAGGCGCCGCCCGAACGAGGCTGATCGGATGGACCTCACCGACATCCGGATCCGTTCGGCATCGCCTCTGTTCCGCAGCTCCGTGCGGCCGGACTCACGACGGCGGACGTCCGCCGACTGGTCCCCGCCAGAACCCGAGAGCACTGCGGTCGACGATGTCGCGACGGTTCTCCGGCACGCGCTCAAATGCCTGGACGAGGGCATCGTGGTCGTCTGCGACTCGATCCTGCACCTCGGGCTGCTCGACGAGATCGCACTGTCCGACGCGATCGCGACGGCCCCTCGGCGCATTCGTAGATTGCTCGCACGGTGCGACCCGGCGGCGGAATCGGGGACCGAGTCGATGGTGCGATTCCGGTTGCAGACGATGGGCATCCGAGTGCGCGCGCAGGTGGTCATCCCCGGGGTCGGTCGGGTCGACATGCTCGTCGGCGACCGTCTGATCATCGAGATCGACAGTTACGAACACCACGATCGGTCGCCGCAGCAGCGCGAGCGTGATCGTCGGCGCGACGAGGCCGCCGCTCAGCTCGGATACCTGACACTGCGCTTCAGCTATCAGCGGGTGGTCGGGGAATGGCCCGCGGCGCGGCACTCGGTGCTGGCGGTGGTCCGCCGTCGTGACCACCTCAAGATGCGGGCGGACGGCGTCATGGATGCGGTGTGAGCGCGAGGCCGCGACAATCATCGTCGCCGACTGCCGCTGACGCCGTGCTCAGCACCACACCCAACTCCTACAAACGGTCGTAGACATTCGCCACAGATTTGGGCGCACTCGCCGACGTTTGGAACACTGGAGGCCGTGACCCGATCCGCAGCCGTCACCGACAGGTCCGCCGAACTCTTCGCGCGGGCCGGACGCGCCATCCCCGGCGGCGTGAACTCGCCGGTCAGGGCATTTTCGGCGGTCGGTGGCAACCCCCGGTTCATCACCAGCGCCGCGGGCTGCCGACTCACCGACGCCGACGGCAACTCCTACGTCGACCTGGTCAGCTCGTGGGGGCCGATGATCCTCGGGCACGCTCATCCGGCAGTCGTCGAGGCCGTGCAGACCGCTGCCACCGGCGGGCTCTCCTTCGGTGCACCGACCGAGGCCGAGATCGAACTCGCCGAAGAGATCATCGACCGGGTCGACCCGGTCGAGCGCGTCCGCCTGGTCAACTCGGGCACCGAGGCGACGATGTCGGCGATCCGGCTCGCCCGGGGGTACACCGGTCGCTCGAAGATCATCAAGTTCGCCGGCTGCTATCACGGCCATGTCGACGCCCTGCTGGCCGACGCCGGTTCGGGGGTCGCGACGCTTGGACTGCCCACCTCACCCGGCGTGACCGGCGCGTCGGCGCACGACACCGTCGTCCTGCCCTACAACGATCCTGCTGCGGTCACCGCGGCTTTCGACGAGTTCGGCGACGAGATCGCCGCGGTCATCACCGAGGCGGCCGCCGGCAACATGGGCGCCGTCGCGCCGATCGACGGATTCAATGCCCACCTGCGCGCACTCACCGCGAAACACGGTGCGTTGCTGATCATCGACGAGGTCATGACCGGGTTCCGGGTCTCGCCTGCCGGTTGGTACGGCATCGAAGGTGTGGGCGGAGACCTGTACACCTTCGGCAAGGTGATGAGCGGTGGACTGCCCGCCGCCGCATTCGGTGGCCGCGCCGACATCATGGAGCGTCTCGCGCCGACCGGACCCGTCTACCAGGCAGGCACCTTGTCGGGGAACCCCGTCGCGGTCGCCGCCGGACTCGCGACGCTGCGCAACGCCGACGCAGCCGTCTACGCCGCACTCGACGCCAACGCCGAGCGTCTGGGCGGACTCGTCACCGACGCGCTGACCGCCGCCGGGGTCGCCCACCGCGTCCAGTTCGCGGGCAACCTTCTGAGCGTCTTCTTCACCGACAACACCGAGCCGATCGTCGACTACACAGGTGTGAAGGCAACGCAGACATGGCGTTTCGCACCGTTCTTCCATGCCCTGCTCGACGCCGGCGTGTACGCCCCGCCGAGCGCCTTCGAGGCGTGGTTCGTCTCCGCGGCGCTCGACGACGATGCATTCGGTGTGATCTCCGAAGCCCTACCGTCCGCCGCAGCCGCGGCGGCCGCAGCCACCCAGCCGGGGGAGACGGTCCGATGACCAACACGATCGTGCACATGATGCGCCACGGCGAGGTGTTCAACCCCGACGGCATCCTCTACGGCCGACTGCCCGGATTCCGACTGTCCGACACCGGACGCGGGCAGGCACAGCGGGTCGCCCGCACCCTCGCCGACCACGACATCGTCGCCGTCTTCGCATCGCCGCTGCAGCGCGCGCAAGAGACCGCGACCCCGATCGCGGCCGCTCACGGCCTGTCGATCCAGACCAACGACGAGCTCATCGAGGCCGACAACGTCTTCGAGGGATTGAAGGTCTCGGTCGGCGACGGCGCCCTCTCCAAGCCCCGCCACTGGACCAAGATGCGTGATCCGTTCACGCCGTCCTGGGGTGAGCCGTACATCCAGCTGGCCCACCGGATGCTCGCCGCGGCGAACACCGCCCGCGACGCCGCCAAGGGGCACGAGGCCGTCTGCGTCAGCCACCAGCTGCCGGTCTACACGCTCCGCCGCTTCCTCGAGGGCAAGCGCCTCTGGCACGACCCGCGTCGGCGGCAGTGCTCGCTGGCCTCGCTGACCAGCCTCATCTACGAGGGTGACGCGCTCGTCGACATCATCTACTCGGAGCCGGCCGGGGCCTCGGACCCGCTGGTCACCGGGGCGTGAGGGGCGAGTAGGTAGCAGGTGCGGTCACGTCGGTTCTCGGTTCTCGCGGTGCTCCTGGCCGCCCTGGTGGTGGTGGTCACGGGGTGCGGCACGGGTGACGATGCGGTGGCCCAGGGCAACACCTTCCAGTTCGTCTCACCCGGCGGCAAGACCGTCATCACCTACGATCCGCCGGCCTCGCGGAAGAAGATCGCCGACGTCAGCGGGCCGGATGTGGTCACCGACGCGAACGTCGGGCTCGACCAGTACGCAGGCAAGGTGGTCGTCATCAACGTCTGGGGCTCCTGGTGCGGCCCCTGTCGCGGTGAGGCAGACGACCTCGAGCAGGTCTACGAACAGACCAAGGCCTCCGGCGTCCAGTTCGTCGGCATCAACCTCCGCGACGATCGCGACTCGGCCAAGGACTTCATCGCCGACCGCAAGGTCTCGTTCCCGTCGATCTACGACTTCGACGGACTGACGCTCTCCGCGCTGACCACCCCGACCGCCGTGGTCCCGACGACCGTGGTCCTCGATCGCGAGCATCGCCCGGCAGCGGTGTTCCTCAAGGCGATCACCGCCGACGAGCTGCGCGCGACCGTCGAGAAGGTCGCCGCCGAGCCGACGGCTCAGCGATCGTGACGGCCATCCTCCTGACACCCCAGGCCGCGGTGGGCGAGACGTTCGCCGACACCGTGGCGACCGGTCCGCTCCTGCTGGCGCTCCTGGCCTGTGTGGTCGCCGGCCTCGTCTCCTTCGCCTCGCCGTGCGTGGTCCCGCTGGTGCCGGGTTACCTCTCGTATCTGGCCGGTCTGGTCGGTGCCGAGGCGCCCGCGGTCAGCGTCGGCGAGAAGGTCCGCGGCGGCCGGGCCCGGGTCGCACTGGCGGCGGGGCTGTTCGTCGCCGGTTTCACGGTCGTGTTCGTGGCGGCCACCGCGACGGTCCTCGGGATCACCAGCACGTTCGTGGTCAATCGGGAGATCCTGCAGCGCGTCGGCGGAGTGGTCACGATCCTGATGGGCCTGGTCTTCATCGGCCTGGTGCCGGCACTGCAGCGCGAGGTGCGCTTCACCCCGCGCCGACTCTCCAACATCATCGGGGCGCCGCTGCTCGGGGCCGTGTTCGCGCTCGGCTGGACACCCTGCCTGGGGCCGACGCTGGCCGCGGTGATCGCGACCGCCAGCGGCACCGAGGGGGCGACCGCGGCAAAGGGTGTCGCGCTGATCGTCGCCTACTGCGCCGGCCTGGGCATCCCGTTCGTCATCCTCGCCTTCTCGTCGGCCTGGGCGCTGCGCAGCCTCGGATGGTTGCGCGACCACGCCCGACTCATCCAGGTCGTCGGCGGCGTGCTGTTGATCGCGGTCGGCATCGCGCTGGTCACCGGATTGTGGGATCAGTTCATCGTGTGGGTGCGCGACGCCTTCATCACCGACACGGAGCTGCCGGTATGACGCGCAGTGACGTGTCCGGCGCCGAGTCCGCCGGGGGATCCGACGCCGGGTCGACGACCGCGTCGGTCGGACGCGGTCGCCCGCACTGGGCCGTGCGCCGGCTGTGGTGGCCGGCCCGCAACCTGTGGCGCTCACTCACCTCGATGCGGACCGCGCTGGTCTTGCTGTTCCTGCTCGCCCTCGCGGCGATCCCCGGCGCGCTGCTACCGCAGCGTCCGCTCAACGAACAGAAGACCGCCGAGTACATCGCCAACCGCGGCGCCCTCGGCGAGTGGATGGATCGACTCCAGCTCTTCGACGTGTTCGCCAGCGCCTGGTTCACCGCCATCTACGTACTGCTGTTCATCTCGCTGGTCGGCTGTCTGACCCCGCGGATGATCGAGCACGCGAAGAGCCTGCGTGCCAAGCCGGTTCCCGCGCCACGCAATCTCTCGCGCCTGCCGCGACACGTCGAACACACCGTCGCCGGCGACCCCGACGAGGTCGCCACCCGGATCAGTACCAACCTCAAGGGCTGGCGCCGGATCACCACCGACCGTGCGGCCACGAAGGCCCATCCCGACGGCGTCGTCGAGGTGTCGGCGGAGAAGGGTTACCTCCGGGAGTTCGGCAACCTGGTCTTCCACTTCGCCTTGCTCGGTCTGCTGGTGGCCATCGCGCTCGGCAAGCTCTACGGCTACGAGGGCACCCGCAGCCTGGTCGCCGACGGCGAGCAGGGGCTGTGCAACTCCTCGACCGCGGTGTACGACTCCTTCCGCGCGGGAAGTCTGGTCGACGGCACCGACCTCAACCCCTTCTGCGTCCGCATCGACGACTTCAGCGCGAAGTTCCTGCCGACCGGTCAGCCGGACATGTACGAGGCCGATGTGCGCTACGCCGAGGGCGAGCGGCCCGGGAACCCGGCGAACTGGGACACCAGCCGCGTCCGTGTGAACGAGCCGCTGCGCATCGCCGGGGACCGGGTCTACGTGTTGGGCAACGGGTTCGCACCCAAGTTCACCGTCACCTTCCCGAACGGGGAGAAGCGTACGCAGACCGTCCTGTTCATCCCGGACGAGTTGCAGACCATGTTGTCGTCGGGTGCGGCGCGCTTCGACACCCCCGGTGGGCTGTACCCCAACGAGGACGAACGACGGAACCACCAGATCGCGCTGGAAGGGCTCTTCGCCCCGACCGCCGCATTCCACGGAACGCTGTTGACGTCGTCGTCGCCGGAACCGACCGACCCCTACGTCGCGATCCGCATCTACCAGGGCGACACCGGCCTGGACACCGGCCGACCGCAGAATGCCTACCAGCTCGACCAGAGCCTCATCGACCAGGGACGACTCAAGCGGCAGGCGCAGGTGAACCTCGCCGTCGGGCAGTCGCATCGCATCGCCGACGGCACGGTGGTGCAGTTCGACGGCTACCAGCGCTGGGTGTCGATGCAGGTCTCCCACGACCCGGCGCAGACGTGGGTGCTGATCTTCGCGATACTGATGCTGGCCGGACTGCTCGTCTCGTTGCTGGTGCGCCGACGTCGGATCTGGGCGCGATTGGTACCTGTCGAGATCGACGGTGAACGACGTACTGTAGTAGAGATCGCGGGCCTGGCCCGCACCGACCAGGCCGGTTGGGGCGAGGGTTTCGAGGAGCAGGCGGCCGCCCTCCTCGATCCCGACGACACCTCGAAGCGGTCCGGGATCGGTCGACGGAGACGTCGGCTGTAGTCGGTCACCCGACGTCGTCGGGTGAGCCGACACGACACACCTGGGAGGACGGGTTCGATGAACCAGAACGGCACCGCGCCGATCGACGAGACGTTGGCGCGCTATTCCGATCTGCTGTTCGGCACCACCATCACGGTCTACGTGTTGGCGATGGTGCTGTTCCTCGCCGCACTCGCGGGTGCACGCAGCCGCAAGCTGGCCGAGTCGGCGCAATTGGTCGCCGCCGGTGGGGGATCGGCGCCGGTGGCCGCCGATCGGGCGCCGGGCAAGATCGCCGGACCGACCCGCCGGACCTTCGGTGAGCGTCTGGGCAACATGGCCTATCCGGTGGTCGTCGTCGGTCTCGTCGCCCACATCGCCTCGATCGTGCTGCGCGGTATCGCGACCGACCGCGCGCCGTGGGGCAACATGTACGAGTTCATCTCCATGACCTGCGCGGCAGGCGTCATCGCCGGCCTGATCGTGCTGCGCAAACCCGAGCACCGGCCGCTGCTCTCGTTCGTCCTGATCCCGGTGACCCTGCTGATGTTCATCGCCGGTCGTTGGCTGTACACGCAGGCGGCACCCGTCGTCCCGGCACTGAAGTCGTACTGGCTGGCCATCCACGTGTCGATCATCTCGGTGTCGTCCGGCGTGCTCCTGGTCTCCGGCGTGGCGAGCATGCTCTACCTGGCCAAGCTGCGGTGGGCGCGACCCGCGGACGAGGAGCAGACCGGCACGGGCGGCTTCGCCGGTGCACTGCGCCGCGTGGTCGACCACATCCCCGATGCCGCGACCCTCGACCGGCTCGCCTACAAGTGCGTCGTCTTCGGCTTCCCGCTCTTCGGACTCGGCGTGATCTGCGGCGCCATCTGGGCCGAGGCCGCATGGGGACGGTTCTGGGGTTGGGACCCCAAGGAGACCGTCTCGTTCATCGCGTGGGTGATCTACGCCGCCTACCTGCACGCCCGCGCGACGGCCGGCTGGCGCAACACCGCGGCCGCGTGGGTGAACGTCGCCGGATTCGTGGCGATGCTGTTCAACCTCTTCATCATCAACCTGGTGGTGTCCGGCCTGCACTCCTACGCGGGCCTCTGAGACGTCTACGGCCGCGGTGGTTACCCGGGAGTAGGTAGCGGGCTCCGTAGGGCCATCAGAACGGACTCAGGGGGCGATCAGGACACGTCCTGCTGTGCCTGTGGTGTCTTGGTCGCCACGGCTTGTGCCTTCACCAGCTTGAGCAGGTCGATCACGACGTCGATGGTGTCCGGGCACAACGCCTCGAGACGCACACCGGACAGATGGGTGCCGGTGGTCGCCAGCATCTCGACGTAATCCTGCTGCTGCTGCGCGCGGTCGAGGTCCTCGTCCGGGTTCGCGAGAAAGTACGTGACGCTGACCTCGAAGGCGCGGGCAATCGCCTCGACCGTCCGGAACGACGGTGTGCGGGCCTTTCCGGTGCGGAGCTGCGAGATATAGGCATCGCTCAGCGTGTACCCCAGCGAATTCGCCTTCTCGGCGATCTTCTTTCCGGTGTAACGGACACCGTTCTCATCGCGAGCGTGATCGAAGAGATGCCCCAATTTCTCTGCGAAACTGAGATCCCCGCTTGTAACCGTCATGCCGTCCCCCGACGTCACCGCTGGAAATCCTCCGTTTGAGTGATTGATCTCGGTGCGCCTTTCATAATCAGCCGATAGCTGAAACTAAAACATACCTCACCGTTTGGCAACAATCGCTTGTGTGAGCTCCGAGCGGCGATGACGGTACCGGAATCGCACTCGCCGAGCGATCCCGGGGCCGCACGACCGGGCCGTCAGCGCCGAACGGCCGCGCTGCTACGAAGCAGCACGGCCGAGGGGGATCAGCGGTGAACCGGTGGGCGCGAAGACCCGACAGCGGACGTCTCCGGTTGGGGCACCGGGCGCGTCCGCGTCGTATTCAGTTGTCGTCGGAGTCGGACCCGTTGGGTCCTCGTGTCCGACGATCGAGATCGATGATGAAGTCGGGATCGTCGTCCGGACCGAGTGGACCGCGCGCACGCGGCGGTGTGTCGACCTCGTCGCCACCACCCAGTTGTGGCCCGAATGCGCGCCACAGCAGGAATCCGATTGCGACGATGCCGATCACGGCGAACAGAAATGTCACGGCAACCTCCCGTCCACCAGGGTACGTGAGGTCACCCGGTGAGGCGACAACCGACGATCCCGACGACGTCCCGGACAGATCGCCATCGACCGTCGATGCGCGCGCCGGGTGGCGGATCGGTCACGTCGACCGACGACCCCGGCAACGCGTCGTGGCGGTGCGATCAGGCGCGGCGGTTGAGCAGCTCGACGACGTCCGCCTCGCGGAATCGGCGATGGCCACCCGGGGTGCGGATCGAGCCGAGCAGGCCCGAACTGGCCCACCGGGCCACGGTCTTCGGGTTCACGTTGAACATCGCGGCGACCTGGCCGGGCGTCAACGTGTGCTGGCTCGCGAGTCCAGGGGTGATGACCCCTGCGGTGGACGGTGAAACGAAAGTGGTCACGTGCTCCCCTAACCTCCGGATTACAGGCTGGATCAGATGTCCCATCAATACACGCAAAACGCCCAGGTACTCGAACGGTCAGTGGATGGTAAAGAGCAGGCAAAGGCTGGTGGGGGCCGGTCCCGAGGACCATGGGACGTACCCTTGCGGGTGTGAACGACAAGCAGGATTCCTCGTCTGACCAGCAGGTCGCGGCACCCGGTTCGGTGTCCGGCGGATCGCTCGCGCTCTCGGTGGCGCTGTACACGCTCGCGCGGATCGGTCTGGTGATCGTGATCGCGGCGATCATCTTCGGCGTGGGCCAGCTCGTCGGGGTCGACGTCCCGCTGCTCGTGGCCGCGGTCTTCGGCGTGCTCATCGCCCTGCCGCTCGGCATGGTCGCCTTCAAGAGACTCCGACTACGGGTCAACGAGCAGATCGCGGCAATCGACGCCGAACGTCGGCGCAAACACGACGACCTGCAGGCGCGGTTGCGCGGCCAGGCCGACTGAGACCGACGGCGAGCCGCTGTGCGACCGACCCGCGACATCGACCATCGCGCCGACCGGAGCTGGTCGGAGAACGCGGTGCGCCTCATCGACGCCGACGCGCGTCGCAGTGCCGACACCCACCTGCTCCGGGTCGACCTGCCGCCGTGGTCGCGGTGGCATGCCGCCGACGGCACCGAGACCGGGGTGGAGCTCTACCTCAAGGACGAGAGCACCCATCCCACCGGCTCGCTGAAGCATCGGCTCGCCAGGTCGCTGTTCCTGTACGCACTCTGCAACGGATGGATCACCCGCGACACCACCGTGATCGAGGCGTCGTCGGGATCGACCGCCGTCAGCGAGGCCTACTTCGCGCGGCTGATCGGCGTGCCGTTCATCGCGGTGATGACCTCGACGACGTCGCCTGCCAAGACCGCGCTCATCGAGCGCCACGGCGGACGATGCCATTACGTCGACCACCCCGGCGAGGTCTACGCAGAGGCGCTCCGGCTCGAAGCCGAACTCGACGGACACTTCATCGACCAGTTCACGATGGCCGAGCGCGCCACGGACTGGCGGGGCAACAACAACATCGCGGAGTCGATCTTCGCGCAACTCGCCGACGAGGACCATCCGATCCCGACCTGGATCGTGGTCGGGGCCGGGACCGGCGGGACGTCTGCGACGCTGGGGCGGTACCTGCGGTATCGCCGACATCCGACCTGGCTGGCCGTTGTCGACCCGGAGAACTCGGTCTTCTTGCCCGCCTACGAGTCGGCCGACGGTGGTCTCACCTCCGAGATCGGTTCGCGCATCGAGGGAATCGGTCGGCCGCGGGTGGAGCCGTCGTTCGTGTCGCAGGTGATCGACCGGATGATCGGCGTACCCGACGAGGCGTCGATCGCGACGACCAGGGTGGTCAGCGAGCACCTCGGCCGTCGCGTGGGCGGTTCCACCGGCACCAACATGTGGGGTGCGCTGCGGATCGTGGCGGAGATGGTCGCCGACGGTCGCGCCGGCAGCGTGGTGACATTGCTGTGTGACTCCGGGGATCGTTACGGCCCCACCTACTTCGACGACGGCTGGATCGCCGCGCAGGGATTCGATCTGAGCCGCCCCACCGAAGTGCTCGCCGACTTCTTCGCGTCGGGCCGCTGGAACGAGTGACGAGTCGCCTGCCGAACGCGACTCCGCCCGGCTACCGGTACCAGGGGCTGCGTCGTACCCGCCAGACGCTGACGGCGGCCAGGACGAATCCGATCACCGACAACACGTCGGACTCGGTGAGGCCGTGCTCCACAGAGAAGCTGTAGAGGATGCCGCCTTCGATCGGCCCGTTGGCAAACAGCCAGAGCACACTCACCGCGACCAGAACGGCGGCCGCGGGGACGCTCGGCCGCGCCAGGCACCACGCCCCGGTGACGAACAGCAGGTTCATCACCACCAGGGCGTGGAAGACGGCGACCGACCACATCCGGCCAGTATGCCGACTCCCGACCGGGATTGTGAGATCAGCCATCCGCAGCACCCGCCGAGGGAGATACGCCCGTCCCAGCCCGCCACGGGGACCATCCCGGCAGCAGCCGACCGGCTTCGGCGGTGCCGACCTCGGCTACGATCCGCTCGTGGGGAACGTTGCGGACGCACCGCTGGTCGAGGCCGTCGGACTCGTTCGCGAGTATCACATGGGAGACCAGCTCGTCCGCGCGCTCGACGGCCTGGACCTGCGCCTCGACGGTGGTCAGTTCGCCTCGGTGGTCGGTCCGTCCGGTGCGGGCAAGAGCACTTTGCTGCACGTCCTCGGGGCGCTCGATGCCCCGACGTCAGGCACCATCACCGTCGACGGCGTCGATCTCGGGTCGCTGAGCGACGAGCAGGCCTCCGAGTTCCGCCGCCACCGCGTCGGATTCGTCTTCCAGTTCTTCAACCTGGTGCCCACGATGTCGGCGTGGGAGAACGTCGCCCTCCCGCGGCTGCTGGACAACCAGTCGTTACGCAAGGCCCGCCCCCGAGCGGTCGAACTCCTCGAGCGCGTCGGACTGGGCGCTCGGGTGGACCACCGCCCCTCGGAACTCTCCGGCGGTCAGATGCAGCGGGTCGCCATCGCGCGGTCGCTGATCATGAACCCGACGATCCTGCTCGCCGACGAGCCCACCGGCAACCTCGATTCCGCCACCGGCGCAGCGGTGCTCGAGCTGCTGGCCGAGGTCGCCCACGACGAGCCGAACCGGCTGGTGGTGATGGTGACCCACGACCCGAACGCGGCGGCGGTCGCGGACACGACGATCACGGTCCGCGACGGCAAGGTGGCCTGATGGCCGCCGGCCGCCGCGGACCGATGTCGGTGGTGCGTTCCCTGGGTGCGGGCGCGACGCGCATCCGTGTCCTGAACCTGCGCGAGATCCGCACCCATCGACTACGGGTGGTCACCTCACTCGCCGTGGTGATCGTCTCGTCCGCTCTGCTGATCGCGGTGTTAGGGACCTACGGTTCGCTGACCGAGTCGGTACGTCAGTTCAACGCCGCGATCACCGGGACGGCTCAGGTCGAGGTCGCCGCCATCGCCGACTCCGGCGTCGACGACGCGATCGCGGGGGAGATCCGCCGCGAGGTCCCGCAGGCGCGGTCGGTGGTCCCGATCATCCGCGACTCGATCGAGATCGGCGACCGTCAGACGGTCCTGCTCGGATCCGACTACCGCGTGACCGCACTCTCGGATCGACTGCGGGACGCGGTTTCCAGCGGTGACGGTGCCGAAGGAGGTTCCGCACAGGGGATTTCGCAAACCGATCTCGACGACGGTGTCATCGTCGGTTCCGCGACCGGATTGCGCGAGGGTCAACGCGTTCGCATCAACGGTGTCGACGTCCGGGTGCTGCGGGTCGTCGGCGGCGACCAGGGTGCGGTGCTCAATCGCGGTAACTTCGTGTTCGCCTATCTCGGCCTGGCGCAACGACTCACCGACCTCGACGGCAAGCTCAGTTCGATCCTGGTCGTCGCGGCGCCCGGTGTCGACATCCCGGCGCTGCGCGAACGCGTCGGTGAGGTCGTCGACGGGCGTGCGGTGGTCGTCGACCCGGCGTTCCGGGTGAAGCAGACCGAGGTCGCCGGTAGCGTCGTCCGCGATGCCACGCTGCTGGTCTCGCTGATCTCCCTGGTGATCGCAGGCTTCCTGGTCTTCAACACCATGAACATGGCCGTCGCCTCACGACGTAAGTCGCTGGCGATGGTCCGCGCTCTCGGCGCGCGCCGTGGACATCTGGTCGGCGATCTCATCGGTGAGGCGGCGATATTCGGGTTCGTCGGTGGGTTGATCGGCATCCCGGTCGGCATCCTGGCGGGCCGCTGGGCGATCGGTCGACTGCCGGCAGCTTCGGGCGACCAGGCCGCCATCATCTCGTACCACCTTCCGATCTACGCGCCGATCGTCGGTGTCATCGCGTGTGTACTCGCCTGTGTCGCAGCCACATCGTTGGCAGCGCGGTCGGTGTTCGCGGTGTCGCCCGTCGAGGCGATGGTGTCTGGCGACGTCGCCGACAGCGCGCCTCGACGCCGAGCGGTGACATGGGGTGCGGGCATCGTCGGAGTCCTGGTCGTGATCGCTTCGTGGGTCATCGTCGACACCGTGCCGGGCCGTCCGGCGATCGTGGCCGGAGCGGTGTACGCGATCGGCGGACTACTGATCTGCTTCGCGTTGTCGACTCCGTTGGTCCGGACGGTGGTGGCGGTGAGCCGGCGTTTCGGGGGCCCGGGGCAGCTCGCCGCGGTCAACACCGAGCGCTCGCCGCGGCGAGCCTGGGCGACGATGATGACGGTCGCGGTCGCGGTTGCCGTCGGCATCGGTACGTCCGGGGCGCTCGCGAACCTCGTCGGCTCCATCTCGTCGTCGCTCGACGGTCTCGGCGACCCCGACTTCTATGTCGCATCGACCAAACCCAACGACATCCCGCTCGGACCGACGCTGGACCCGTCGCTCGAACCCGAGATCGCCCGCGTCCCCGGGGTGGCCGAAGTCGTCGGCGCGCAGTGGGCGAGTGTGAACGTCGGGGAGTCGCGAGTCCTGTTGCAGGGCTTGACCCCGAGCTCGCGGGCCCCGTTCATGCGCAAAGCCTCCGACTCGGCCATCCGAGACACCCTCGCGGGCAACGGGATCATCCTGTCCAACGTCTTGTCGCGAACCCTGGGCGTCGGCGTCGGCGACACCCTGCGGCTGGCCACGCCGACGGGCTATCGCTCGTTGGTCGTCCGAGACACCGTCGATTACGTGTCCATCGACTCCGGCACCGGCGCGATCGCGAACACCCTGCTCGCCGACTGGTTCGAGCGACCGGGGGCCACCTACCTCCAGGTCATGCTCGACCCGGGCGCCGACCCGGAACAGGTCCGTGCGGAGCTGGCCGCCGCGGCCGCCCGTCACCCGTCCGTCGGCGAACGACCGGTGCGCGTCTACTCCGGGGGCGAGGCGCTCGAGGCGACCCAGGCGACCGCCGAGCAGTCCGGCGCGTTCACCATCGCGATCCAGTGGATCGTGGCGGCCGCCGCAGCCGTCGCTCTGCTGAACACCTTGCTGCTCTCGGTGATCGAACGGCGGCGAGAACTCGGCGTCCTGCGCGCGATGGGTGCCTCACGGCGGTTCATCTCCCGCATGGTCCTCGCCGAGGCGGCGGCGGTCGCGGTTGTCGGCTCGGTCATCGGACTCGTCCTGGGCAGCGCGCTGCATCTCCTCAGCGACGCGATCCTCACCGCGACGACCTCCATCCAGGTGCAGTACTCGCCGCAGCTGTCCACTCTCCTGTTCGTCTCCGTGGCGTTCGCACTCTGCCTCGTCGGCTCGTCGGTTCCGGCCGCCCGCGCATCGCGGATGAACATCAGCGAGTCGATCCTCGCCGACTGATCGCCGTCGGGACGCCGACGAATTGCTGACCCTCCCGCGTTGACAGGTCGGGTCGCAGATCACAAGTCGGCTGGGTCATTTCTGCTCCCGGTGAGTCGATGCGTTGTCGATGTGCACGCAACTCAATAAGTTCCCTGCCCAGTATCTCTTCCGCGATGACCGTCATCGCCGACGCGCACGGGCAGGAGCCGAACCATCACCGGAGTCATCTCGCACACCGATCACGCGGGTGTGACGACGCCGGCGGCAGCGCCGCTGGAGGATTTGCCGATCGTTCGTGCACCGCATTACGGCCGTTGGCTGGGTGTGGCGGTCGTGGTGGTCCTCGTCGCGCAGTTCGTCGTCGGCGCGCTGACCAACCCGCGCTACGACTGGCCGACCTTCGCCCGTTTCTTCTTCAGTACCACCGTGCTCAAGGCCTTGTGGGTCACCGTCCAACTCACCGCGTACGCCGCGGTCCTCGGCTTCGTCGGCGCAGTGATCCTCGCGGTGATGCGGCAGTCACCGAACCCGTTGCTGCGCAGCATCAGCTGGGGCTTCATCTGGCTGTTCCGATCGATTCCGCTGATCGTCCAGGTGCTGCTGTGGGGCTTCCTCGGGGCGCTCTACACCCACCTCGGATTCGGTGTCCCGTTCGGTCCGGTCTTCGGTGAGATTGCGACCAACGACCTGATCGGTCCGATGTCTGCCGCTGTGATCGGATTGTCCATTCACCAGGCCGCCTACAACGCCGAGATCATTCGCGCGGGGTTGCTCTCGGTGGACGAGGGGCAGCGTGAAGCTGCTGCGGCGCTGGGTATCCCGCAGCGCCGACAGTTCACCCGGATCATCTTCCCGCAGGCGATGCGGACCATCGTGCCGCCGGCGACCAACGAGATCATCGGTCTGCTCAAGGGCACATCGGTGGTGTTCATCCTGGCGCTGCCGGACCTGTTCTACCAAGTCCAGGTGATCTACGGCCGCAACGGCCGGATAATCCCGCTGCTGGTGGTGGCCGTCGTCTGGTATGTGATCCTCACCGGTCTGCTGTCGGCGGTCCAGTTCTACGTCGAGCGGTACTTCGCCAAGGGAGCGCATCGCGAGCTGCCGCCGACGCCGCGCCAGAAGTTCCTCACTTGGGTGGCCGACACCCGAGCCATCGCCGGCGACCGACGGTCGCAACGGCACCTGTTGCGACACGGAGTCAGATCACCGCGCCGGGGCCCGGTGGAGGAGTCCCGATGAGCGCGGTACCGGGAGACCCCGTGCAGACCGACCGAGCGGACGCCGGCGATGTCCTGCTCGACGTGCGCAACGTCGTGAAATCCTATGGGGCGAGCACGGTCCTGGACGGTGTCAGCTTGACGGTGCGACGCGGTGAGACCGTCGCGATCATCGGCCCGTCGGGGTCGGGCAAGTCCACGTTGCTGCGCACCATCAATCATCTGCAAGCCCCGACCCACGGGTTCGTGGTGCTCGACGGTGACGTCATCGGATACCGCGTCGGGCCGCGGGCGCTCCGCCAGTTGTCCGAGCGCGAAGTTTTGCGACAGCGCACCCGCATCGGCTTCGTCTTCCAGTCCTTCAACCTGTTCCCGCACCTGACCGCGGTCGAGAACGTGGCCGAGGCGCCGGTGTCGGCGTTGGGCCGGGACAGGGCGGAGTCGACGCGGACGGCGACCGAGCTGTTGACGCGAGTCGGGTTGTCGCACCGGCTCGATGCCTATCCGCGTCAACTCTCGGGCGGTGAGCAGCAACGCGTCGCGATCGCCCGTGCTCTCGCCCTCGAGCCGGAACTGATCCTGTTCGACGAGCCGACGTCCGCACTGGATCCCGAGCTCGTCGACGAAGTGCTCAGCGTCATCATCGATCTCGCCAGAGGGGGGACGACGCTGGTCATCGTCACCCACGAGATCGCCTTCGCACGGCGCGTCGCCGACACGGTCATCTTCATGGACCACGGGAAGATCGTCGAAAGCGGACCGGCCACACAGGTTCTCGACCATCCCACGCACGCCAGGACACAAGAGTTCCTGGCGTTGGTGCGTTGATCCGACGCGGAAAGCAGGAGTCATGAAATCAATCGGTACCCATGGTCGCGGCCGACGGTGGCGATTCGGCACGGCCGCCGCTGTGGCCGCCCTCAGCATCGCGCTCGTGGGCACGGCCTGCTCCACCGACGTCGACGAGACGACTCAAGAGGTCACCAACGTGCAGGGGGAGAAGCTCAACCTCACCGCCGACCAACAGCGGATCGTGCCGGCTAAAGACGAGGCGATCGCCGCCACTGTCCCTCAGGCCATCCGCGACCGTGGAACGCTGCTGATCGGTCAGGGATCCGGAGCGGGCAACCCGCCCTTCACTTTTCCTGCGACCGACGACGATCGGGTGTGGATCGGTGACGAGGTCGACATCGCCACGCTCGTCGCGGGGGTCCTGGGACTGAAGCCGGAGTTCAAGCGGGCGTCCTGGGAGGGACTGTTCCTCGGGATCGACAGTGGAAGCAGTGATGTCGGCTTCTCCAACATCACCGTCACCGAAGATCGCAAAGACATCTACGACTTCGCGACCTACCGCACCGACGTGCTTTCGGTGATCGTGCCTGCCGACTCGACACTGAAGTTCGGCGGCTACGAGGACTTGAGCGGCAAGACCATCGCGGTCAGCTCCGGTACCAACCAGGAGAAGATCCTGGTGGGCTACGCCGACAGACTGAAGGCTGAGGGTAAGCCGTCCATCACGATCAAGAACTACCAGGACATCACCGGCACCTGGTCGGCACTCGCATCGCGGCAGATCGACGGCTACTTCGGCCCGAACCCGATCAACGCCTTCCACGACGCACAGGTCCGCGGCACCCCGCAGGAGACCAAGTTGGTCGGCGAGGTGTCGGGTGCGGGCGAGGACCTCACCGGTCTCATCGCGGCCACCACCAAGAAGGGCAACCCGCTGATCAACCCTGTGCGGGCAGCCATCAACAAGGTGATCCAGTCGGGTGAGTACCAGAAGGTCCTCCAGCGGTGGAATCTCCAGAACGAAGCCGTGAAGACCTCCGAGCTGAATCCGCAAGGACTGCCGCGGACCAGTTCTTGATCGATCGGATCGGGTGACCGATCTCCACACCGAGCGAGCGCAGCGCGTCGGGCCGTGACGGTCGACCGCTGCGTTTCGTCGTCGCGGCATCAATTCGCCATTTCACACGTCTGCTTCCCGCGCGAGATCGGCACGCCTCGAGGGGCCGCCGACGTGGTGCCGTCGGCGGGCCGCTCTCGTGCAGATCTCGAACCAGTCGGCAGGACCGATGGACCAGTCTGTCAAGAATTGTTGACAAGCTGTGGATGTCAACATAACCTGACATCCATGCACGACGACCAGACATCGGAACACGCGAAGGACCTTGCGGGGTCCGCAGCCAGTGACGACCCAGCACGAGGTCTCGCCGCGGTGCGCGCCCTGCGCACCCTGGCCGACCGGCTCGAAGACGTACACGTGGCCAACGCGCGCACCAACGGATGGAGCTGGCAGGCGGTCGCAGATGTCCTGCAGATCAGCCGCCAGGCCGTGCACCAGAAGCACTCGCAACGTGAGGCCCGCCCTGCGGGCCGAGAGGAGAACTGAGATGTTCGATCGATTCGATCGCGAAGACCGCATGCTGCTCGTCTTCGCCACCAACGAGGCCGCCGACCTCGGACACCGACAACTCGGCACCGATCACCTGATCCTCGGCATGCTCTGCAATGCCCGCAGCCCGCTGTTCGGCGTGCTCGGCTCGCAGGGCCTGAATCTGGCGGATGCACGCGACGCCGTGCGCACCTTCCATGAGCAGGACACCGAGGAGCAGGGTGGCGACGGCGCCGACGAGGCGACCGCTCGCGACCGCTACGACGAGGACCGGGAGGCGCTGCGCAGCATCGGCATCGACCTCGATGCGGTTCGCGAGGCGGTCCGGAGCAAGTTCGGCGAGGACCTCTCCGACGGGTGGGCCGATCGCGGTGGAGACCGCGGTCGTTTCCGAGGCGGGGACCCGCGCGGCGATCGGGGCCGCGGACGCGGACGGGGGCACCGGCACGGCCACGGTCACGGCCCCCACCGGGGCCGCGGCGAGGGTGCGTACGGCCCGTTCGGAGCCGAGGGACCCTTCGGTCCACGTGGCCCGTTCGGTCCGGAAGGTCCCTTCGGGCCCGACGGTCCGTTCGGTGCCAACGGAGCCTTCGGGGCACGCGGTGCCTTCGGTGGCCGTGAGCCGGGCGATTGGGGTGGTCCCTTCCCGCGACCCGAGGGAGCCGGACCGGACGCAGAGATGCCAGGACGTCCCTGGGGAGGCCCGTTCGACGGCCCCTGGGAACCCGGCCGCGGCCGTCGTGGCCCGCGCGGACGGGGCAACCGGCCGCGTTTCAGCCGCGACGTCAAGGCCGCCTTCGGTGCGGCGGTGGAGATCGCCCGCGGGCACGAGGATCGGCTGCGGCCGGAATACCTGCTGCTGGGCATCATCGAGTCCGGTGACGCGGCCTCGCGCGCACTCATCGAGTCGGTGACCACCGTGGACGACCTCAAGGCCGCGGTCACCGCGAGCCTGCCGCCGCTCGACACAAAGGCCTGACCCTACGACGAGCAGATCCCGCGCCACCGCCGGTGGCGCGGGATCTGCTGCGCTCATCGGTGTCCCGTGGCCGATCTCACGGGGTGCGCGGGACCGCGGCGGCAGCCGCCATGGTTGGCTGATGGTCAGGTGGCGCGGCAGTGGGGACTCTGCGCCGGGGGAGCCGGGGGGTGTCATGTTTCCGTCACGACAGGAGCGCGACCACGATGATCGCGCCTATCACGACCACGACGACGATCATCGTGGTGAACGCTTCATGCGCGGTCTGCTCATCACGCTGGCGTTGTCGGTGCCGGCGTGGGTGGTGATCGTCGTGCTGCTGGTGGTGCTGTTGTAGCGGTATGGGCTGGTGACGGTCGCCGACACGGCGTGAGTGGGCGGCCGAGACGATGGTTGTCGCGGCCTGCTGCTCACACTGCTGCCGGGACCGAACGGCGGATCACAGCGAAATCGGAGGACACCACGATGGCTTCTCGACGGGCGCGCCGGATGGCGCTCGCTGTGGTGGCCGCTGCGTTCGCGGCGAGCGGCTGCACGACCGATGCAGACCTCGTGCCGTCCACGTCCCGGCCGGCCGCCGATCAGACGGGCGACGAGACCGTGTCCAGCCCGACGTCGATGACCGCCGAGCAGATCTGCGACGTCTTGTCCGAGCAGGACATCGCGCCGCTGACCGTGGAGAAGGTCACGGATGGCCCGGAACCGACCCACGATCTCGGGTTGCCGGGCTGCAAGTGGCCCGTGCAGAACGATTATGGATGGCTCCGGATCGGTGTGTTCGAGCCGTACGACGTGGCCACGATCCTCAAGGTGACAACTGTCCGGGAGTACCCGGTGGGTCGTGGGGTCGGACATCAGCAGTTCGATGCGGACGGGAAACTCAGGTGTTCGGCGCTGGTCCAGACCCCGCGGACACCTCCCGGTTACCTGGTGAGCGTGAAGCTCGACGGCGGACCCGACGACGTCAACCTCTGCGAGGCGGCGGTGCCGCAGACCGACAAGGTCGTGCGGGCGCTGGGCTGGTGATGGTGGCCGGCACGGCGTGAGCGGGCGGCCGAGACGATGGTTGTCGCGGCCTGCTGCTCACACTGCTGGCGGGACCACGATCGATCAGCCCAGGGCGAGTGCCCCTGCAGTCAGCACCGCCCAGGCCAGCATCGCCAGGCCGGTACCGCCGAGGGACGGGATCAGTCCTGGGCCGGTCGCGCCGGCGAGGACCGGGCGCACGGCGATCACGACCAGGGGAGCGGCGAGCAGTCCGAGAAGCACCCATGGGGTCGCCGCCACCAGCACGATCGATACGACGAGCGGCAACACCAGCAGTGTCACGAAGAAGATGCGCGTCCGGCGGTCGCCGAGGCGTACCGCCAGCGTCCGCTTGCCGACCTCGGCGTCGGTGGGGATGTCGCGCAGGTTGTTGACTGTCAGCACGCCCGTGGAGAAGCTGCCGACGGCGACCGCGGCTGCGAGGCCGACCAGGTCGACGCGCTCGGCGAGCACGAACTGGGTGCCCAGCACGGCCACCAGACCGAAGAAGACGAAGACGGCTATCTCGCCGAAGCCGAGGTAGCCATAAGGGTTCCTGCCGCCGGTGTAGAACCAGGCACCGGCGATGCACACGGCCCCGACCACGATCAGCCACCACGCGGTGCTCACCGCCAGGATCAACCCGCAGACGGCGCCGAGTGCCAGAAATCCCAGCGCGGCCGTCCTGACGGCCGAGGGGGTCGCGGCGCCGGAGCCGACCAGTCGCATCGGGCCGACCCGCTCGTCGTCGGTGCCGCGCACGCCGTCGGAGTAGTCGTTGGCGAAGTTCACGCCGATGATGAAGCAGACGGAGACCGCCAGGGCCAGCACGGCCTTCCACCACTCGATGTCACCGAGTCGGAGCGCGGCACCCAGCCCGGCGATCACCGGTGCGACGGCGTTGGGCAACGTGCGCGGACGTGCGCCGGAGATCCACTGCTGTGCGGTAGCCACGTTCAGAATCCTTGCACGCGGGCCCCGACCGACGATCAATGGTCTCCCGCGCATGTACGCATCGGGTATGCCCGCTCGCATATATCACGCCCAAATCGGTCAATTCGCATTTCGATGGAAAAAACTTCGAAATCGATCCGATGTCGGAAAACCGGAGGACTCGACATCTTTTAGAGGTGTCAGGAAGCCGAATTCGGCCTGCGAGATCAAACAAAGGGGTCGCAATCCGATATCTCGTATGTAGACTCGATAACAGTGGTCATCAACCTCAGGTGGCGACTACGAATGCACAAGTCCCCCAACTGCATTGGAGTAATCTCATGGCAGACTCGATTGACCTCGGCGATACCCTCGGCACCATCGGTGGCGCTCTCGGCGACCTACTGGGGCTGGGTGGAGATTCCGGTTCGGCCGACTCGGGTAGCTCCGGCGCTAACTGATAAGTAGCGCTTCGATGAACCGCTCCGCCGTCCCTCGGCGGGGCGGTTCATTGCTGTTCAGTGGTATATAGGAATTCAGTGCTCAATCGTGAGCAGCCGCCGTAATTCGCGGCGATCGACCTTCCCCGGGCCCCGTCGCGGGAGCTCGGACACCTCGATGATCTGACGCGGGGCGGCGTAGCGGTCGAGGCGCTCGATCACCAGGCCACGCAGCCGGGCGGTGTCCACCGCGGTGTCGACGGCCGGGATCACCGCAGCGACGACCTGTTCGCCCAGACGCGCGTCGGGGAGGCCGACGACGGCGCAATCGACGACCGACGGATCGTCGAGCAGCACGGCCTCGACGACCTGGGGCACCACCGTGAGGCCGCCGGTGGTGATCGCCTCGTCGGCGCGTCCGATGATGACCAGTTTTCCATCGGCGTCGAGTCGGCCCAGGTCGTCGGTGCGAAACCAACCCAGGTCGGCGAAGGCCTCGTGATCGGGACGATTGCGATATCCGCGGGCCACCATGGGGCCACCCAGAAGGACCCGGCCGACGCCGTCGGGCGTCGGGTTCGCGATCCGAACCGAGACACCGTCGAGTGGGACGCCGTCATAGACACATCCGCCGGCCGTTTCACTCATGCCGTAGGTGCGCACGATCGGCAGCCCGGCGTCGAGGGCGCGCTCCTGCAGCAACCGCGGCGTCGCGGCGCCACCGATCAGCACCGCGTCGAATCCGGCCACGGAACGGATGGCCGCAGGCGACTCGAGCACCTTGACCAGCTGGGTCGGGACCAGCGAGGTGTACCGCCGGGTGCCCGACAGCCGGTCGGCAGCGGCGACCAGCGCCTCGGGGTCGAACCCGTCACGCAGATCGAGTACCTCGACGTCGGTTCCCGCAGCGGTCGCGCGCAGCAGGACCTGCAGCCCGGCGATGTGGTGTGGTGCCAGCGCGAGCAGCCACGAACCCTCACCGCCCAGGTGTCGGGCGGTGGCGCGCGCGGAGGCCGCGAGTGAGGTCGGGGTGTGCTGTGCCCCCTTGGGGACGCCTGTGGTGCCCGATGTCGCGATGACCAGGCTGATGTCGTCATCGATCGGCTCGCCGACCCCCAGTGCTCGCTCGGCTTCGGTCGTCGACACCGTCTGCCGGGCGTCCTCCACCGGCAGGACTGCCGACTCGCCGTCGAGAATGCGCCGTAGTCGGCCGCGCTGTTCGAGCACGCGCGGGTCGGCGGGGAGCGGCAGCGTGTGAAGCGTCTTCAGAGCGGTACCTCGGTAGTGCGTGGATGGGGTAGTGCGTGGATGGGGCGGGGGAGCGTCTTGTCCGGCGTGCGTCGATCGATCAGCGGGGCGAGAACCGACCGTTCGAGTCTAGGTCGCCGCCTCCGCGTCGAATCGGGTTGTCCGGCCGGCCGATGCTCGGTCGAGCGTCGAAATCCCCTCAGACAGGTGCATCCCGTTGCACGATCCATATGGTCGGACCGTCCGTGAGTGTGAATTCGGCGCGTGTCGGCGCATTCCACCGCCGGAGGTACGTCTGCGCGAGCTCTGGATCGCTGGTCCGGGCCAATACCGCCGATCCATCGGCATCGGCCTCGGCGACCAATGGATCGATCAGTCCGCTCAACAAACCCTTTCGACGACCATGGGGATCGACGGCCGTGAATGCAACCGCAAAGCAACGTTCCGGAGGTGTCCAAACGCGTTCGGACTCCCGCATCTCGTGATATCGCTGCGGAAAACCGGGAATCGATGCGATCATCGTGGCGGCGGCATTGCGACCGTCCTCGTTCAATGGTGTCGCCGGACGGTCCGATGTGGTCCAGAGAACCAATCCGTACAAATGTCCGGCCTCGTCGAACACTCCCCTGGCTCCGCCGGGTATATGCGCGGAGAACATCGTGTCCGCATACCAGGCGATCGCCTCGGTGTTTTCCTTACCGCCGAGTAACCATTGATAAAAGGGCACTTCGGCGATCGTCTGACTCAGTAGCGAAACCGATTCTTCGCGATCGTCGCTGGTCAGATCACGTGCAGTGGGTACTATTTCTGTCGTGTTCACTACTGGGACACCTGTCCCACACGGTCGTACCAATAGTGCCTCTGAGCAGGAGTTATCGACACCTGGCATTCATACCACACGTGCTTGAATGACATTGATGGGACTTACCATCGTTGATGTGGTTCATACATGCTCGAATTTGTGGGGCGATTTGCCTGGTAGTGGCCAAGATTTAGCCGCCCATTAATGCCCCCGGCGAAATTAATTACAACAAAAGGGTCTCAGGTATGTAGACTTCCGGTTGGTAGTTGATCCACTCACTGCAGTGATGAGCTACATGTGTGAACTCAACCCCTCAACGAATGGAGCTATCCATGTCCGACAGCTTGGATCTCGAAGGCGTCATCGGCGAAGTCATCAGCAACCTGATCGAGTCGGGTTCGGCCGAGGGTGACAACTCCGGCAGCACCGGCGGAACCAACCCGCCCGCCTGAGTCGCTTTCAGCGCTCTATCCGAATCACCCCGTCACCATCGTGGTGGCGGGGTGATTTGTATCGTCCTAGACTCCGAGATCATGGCCGATGAGAAAGCACTCGACTTCGACAACGGCAGCGATTCCGGCGAATGAGTGAGCGCCGAGCACCGGCAGCCTCGAACGTCCCCACCGCCACCACGAACTCATTCGGTGTGGACCTACGCGCACTCGGTCGACTCCTCCGGGCGACGATCACCAGGCACAAGTGGTTCGCAGTCGCCTTCGCGCTGTGTCAGATGGCGGCGGTCGGCACCACGCTCGCGCAGCCGACACTGAACGCGACGATCATCGACGACGGCATCCTGCGCCGCGACATCGACACCATCGAGCGTCTCGCTGTGATCATGGTGGCCGTCGCGGTCGGCAACCTGCTGGTGTCGCTCGGGGCGACATACCTCGCCTCTCACATCTCGTCGTCCACCGCGCGGGACCTCCGTGCCCGAGTGCACGGGCACATCGCGACCTTCGGCGACGCGGAGACCGCCCGATTCGGGGTACCGAGCCTGCTGACCAGGTCGACCGGCGACGTGATCAACATCCAGTCGTTCTCGTTCACATTCCTCACCGTCGTCGTCACCGCGCCGTTGATGCTGGTCGGTGCGATCATCCTGTCGCTGTCGCAGGGCTGGCGGCTCGCGCCGGCGATCGCGGCGGCCGGGATCCTCCTGGTGGTCGTGGTGACGCTGCTGGTCCGACGGCTGCTGCCAATCTCGAGCCGCATCCAGCGCTGTCTGGATGCCGTGAACGAGACCGTGCGTGAGCAGATCACCGGCACGGCCATCATCCGGACCTTTCGGCAAGAGGGTGCCGAGATGGCCCGCTTCGACTCGGTGAACACCGAACTCGCCGGGTTGTCGTTGCGGGCCGGTCGTCTGCAGACGGCGATGATGCCGCTGGTCACGGTGATCGCCAACCTCGCGACCGTGGTCGTCGCCGGAGTCGGCGCACTGTTCGTCGACGCCGGGATGCTGCAGGTGGGTCAGATCGTGGCGACCATCGGGTACCTGTTGCACATCCTGGTCGCGGTGTCGGTGCTGTCGATCCTGGCTGCTGTACTGCCCCGCGCGGTGGCCAGTGCGGCCCGGGTCACCGAGGTCCTCGACACCGAGGTGCCGCCGTCGACGAATCCCGCGACGGCCGTCTCGTCCATCAGCCCCGCCCCGCCGTCGATCACCTTCGATGCCGTCACCTTCCGTCATCCGGGTGCAGCGGTGTCGGCGATCGCCGACGTCTCGCTGGTGTGTCGGCGCGGGACCACGACGGGGATCATCGGGGGTACCGGCAGCGGGAAGTCGACGCTGTTGTCGACCCTCGTCCGGCTCGCCGACCCGACGTCGGGTTCGGTGCTGCGCGACGACGTCGACCTCGCGCGGATCGAACCCGCGATGCTCCGGGCGCAGACCGCGTTCGTCTCGCAGGGCACCGCCCTGATCTCCGGCACGATCGCCGACAACCTCCGCATCGGTCGCGAGGACGCCACCGACGACGAGCTCTGGGCGGCCCTGGAGGTCGCCGCGGCAGCCGATTTCGTCCGCGCACGATCCGACGGTCTGTCGGCGAAGGTGGCGCAGGAGGGGCGCAACTTCTCCGGCGGACAACGACAACGACTTGCTCTCGCACGGGCGGTGGTCCGCGCACCGGCGCTCTATGTACTCGACGACCCGTTCAGCGCCCTCGACGTCGACACCGAGCGCACCATCATCGCGCGCCTGGCACATGCGCATCCCGATGCCACGATCGTGGTAGCCGCACAACGGGTCTCGTCGGTACGGCATGCCGAGACCATTGCCGTCATCGACGGCGGCCGCATCACCGACATCGGAGACGACGCGACCCTGTTGGCCCAGTCGGCGATCTATCGGGAGCTGGCCTCGGCCCAGGCGGTGCTCAGTGCCTGAGTCGACGACGAGCCGGCCGGCCACCCCGACACACCAGAGTGCAGCTGCCGCGAAGCCACGCGAGACGGCACCGTCGCGGGAGGGCTCGCTGGTCTGGTTGCTCCGTCAGATCGCCCTGCCGCGTCGCCGACGATTCACCGTCACCGCGTTGGCCACGCTGGGCGTCTGCGGCTCGATCGTCACCCCGCTGATCTACGGCGCGATCACCAACGTGATCGTCGACGGGGCCTCGGGACCGGAACCGATGCCGTGGTCACGGTTGTGGACGCTGGTCGGGGTGCAGGCGACACTGTTCGTCGCGATCTTCGTCTGCAACCTCAGTCAAGGTCTGTTGCTGACCTCGGCCATCGCCCGCGCCGTGTACGGGCTCCGGGCCCGGGTCGAGGCGAAGATCCACCGGTTACCACTGCGCGTGCTCGAATCCGGTTCGCGCGGTGAGTTGATGAGCAAGATCACCGCGCACACCGACAATGCCACCACCGTGGTCGGACCGATTCTGGTGAGCGCGCCGACGAGTGTCCTGACCGTCGTGGTGGTGACGGTGCTCCTGTTCGTGGTCTCGCCCCTGCTTGCCGCAATCGCGCTGATCGCCGCACCGGTGTCGGCGGTGCTCGCGGTGCTGGTCGCGCGCCGCGCGCGCCCCCACCTGGTGACGCAGTGGACGACCACCGCCGTGCTCACCGGGCACATCGAAGAAGAACTCAGCGCGCGCCGGATGGTGTCGGCGTACGGTGCGGAGTCGATCACCGGGCGTCGTTTCGACGAGTTGAACGATCGGCTCTTCGGTTCGGTCCGCTCGGCGCAGTGGGCGTCGGGGACACTGGCGCCGCTGGTGACTGCCGTCAACTCCGCGGTCTTCGTGACCCTCGCCGTCGTCGGCGGCATCCAGGTGATCCACGGTGACCTGAGTCTGGGTGCGGCACAGGCGGTCATCCTGCTGTCGCAGCAGTTGAGCAGCGGCATGCGCGAGCTCGCCGCGTTCTACCCCCGCATCCAGTCGGGGTCGGTGTCGGCGGGCAAGGTGCGGGAGGTCCTCGAGACCCCGGAGGACGACGACCACGGCACGTCGATGAACGGTGGCGACAGGCCAGAGGCCGCGGACATCCAGGCCATGGCGATCGACGGTGCCGTCGGCGGCGTGCAGACCGGGCGCCATCACCGGCCGCCCGAGATCGATTTCGATGCGGTAGATTTCGCCTACGACCCCGAGACGCCGGTGCTGCGTGGCGTCAGCTTCACGATCGGGTCGGGCAGTACGACTGCGATCGTCGGCTCGACGGGGTCGGGCAAGACCACTCTGACCCGGTTGCTGCAGGCGTTCTACCCGACCGACGGCGGTCGGATCCGCATCGACGGCACCGACATCCGGACCCTCGGCCGGGACGCCACCCGGTCGGCGATGGCCGTGGTGACCCAGGAGCCGTGGTTGTTCACCGGGACCGTGCGCGAGAACATCGCCTACGGTGCACCGCCGGATGCCGCCGAGCCCGCAGCGGATGTCACCGGGGCCGACGCCCGGCTCGAGCGGGCGCTCGTCGACGGCCACGTCGGACAGATCATCGCCGCGCTACCGGACGGACTCGACACCGCGGTCGGCCACGATGCCGACAACCTCAGCGCCGGTGAGCGGCAGCTCATCACGGTGACCCGGGCCATGGCTGCGGAACCGTCGATCCTGATCCTGGACGAGGCCACGAGCGCCGCGGACCCGCGCACCGAGTTGCTCATCCAGCAGGCGCTGCACCGACTCCGGAGTCGGACCACCACGTTGCTGATCACACATCGGTTGGCGACTGCTGCGCGAGCCGATCAGATCGTGGTGCTCGAGGACGGACAGGTGGTCGAGGTCGGGACGCACGCCGACCTGCTCGCCGCGGACGGTCTCTATGCCCGGCGATGCCGCGCGGATGTGGTGACGGACGGGGCGGCCGTCGGATCGGCGTCGGGATCAGGGGCGGCATCCGGACCGACCGGCTGATCCGTCACGGTCCGCCCGGTCCGCGCAGTCCGCTCGATCCCTCAGTCCGCCGACGGCCCATCGCCGTCGTCGAACGGCCACCCGACCGACTCGAGATGGGCACGGATCCGGGCGATGTCGGCGTCGGACGGGAGTTCGTCGGTGACCTTGGTGATCTTCACGCCCGCGTCGATCCGGGAGATGGGCTCCGGTGGGGGATCGGATTCTTCGATGAGCTCGGCCGAGACCGATTGCACCTCGTCGTCGCTCAGTTGCCGACGGAGGAGGGCGACGAGGGGGATGAAGTCGTCCTGCGGTACCCCGTTCGGGTAGCCCGCGCGGAGCCAGTCGACGATCCGTCGGAGGAATTGCGGTCGGTCCACGTGAGCCCCCTTCGGCGTCGCTCGGCGTAGGACGCCGATTGTATGTGCGGTGAAATGCCAGTGGCGCCGTTGCCGGCGCCACTGGGTCGAGATGGATGGAGCGGTTGATCAGGAGGAGACCGGCTCGGTCGACGCCAGCGGCCATCCGACGGCGGCCAGCCGCGAGGCGACCTGGTTCACCTCTTCGGGATTGGGCTGGTCGTTGATCACCGCGGCGATCGCCTGCTGGATCTTCTCCTCGGTGATCGGCTCCTCGGTGCCGTGCTCGCGGAACATCGTCAGGATCGCATCGGTGATCTGACGCTCGTCGAGCGTGCGGGCGAGGAGGGCGAGCAGCGGGAAGTAGTCGGTGGGCGGGACACCCTCCGGGTAGCCGGCGCGCAACCAGTCCAGGATCGACTCGAACTTGCTCCGGTCCGGGGCGGTCGCATTGGCGTTGGCGTTGGCATTGTCGGTCACTGGCTCAACTCATTTCGTCGGCGCGAACGGGAACAGGTTGATGTGCAGGTGGTAGTTGATGCTCGCCCGGGCGATCCAGAGGACCGCGACCACGATGATCGCGGCGATCAGGAAGAAGAGCACCCAGCCGGCGGCCTTGAGGGCGGGATTCTGTGCGTGCGTGGTGCCGTCGGCGTCGGCGTCGCCCTGCCCGAGGGCGTAGGTGCGCAGTCCCACCGCGAAGAGGGCGGGGAGTCCGGCGCCGAAGATCAGGCCGACCAGGAGGACCCGGCCGATGGCCTCGAGTTCATGCATGAGTGTGTTCCTTTGGGATCGTCTGATCAGGCGGTCGGGGTCGGGGCCTTGGCCTCGTCCCGCTCGTCGGCCGGGATGACGCTGTTGGTGCTGTCGTCCCATTCGTCGTTGACGTTGTTGGAATCGACCTTCTGCTGCTGCGCCTTCCAATACATGAGTCCGGAGAGCGCGACCAGGATCAGGAAGATGACGATGGCGCCGGCGGCACCGCCGATGGTGTTGGCGATCCAGAAGGTGAACGCGCCGACGAGGCCCGCGGACGGCAGCGTGATGATCCAGGCGACGGCCATCCGGCCGGCGACGGCCCAGCGGACCTTGGCACCCTTCTTGCCGACGCCGGACCCGAGGATCGAGCCGGTGGCGACGTGGGTGGTGGAGAGGGCCATACCCGATGCGCTGGAGGTCAGGATGATGGCGGCCGAGGACGCCTCGGCGGCCATGCCCTGCGGCGACTCGATCTCGACCAGGCCCTTGCCCAGGGTGCGGATGACGCGCCATCCGCCGATGTAGGTGCCGAGCGCGATGGCGAGGGCGCAGCTCACGATGACCCAGAGGGGGAGTCCCTCCTTGACGGAGTCGGCGGCGAGGTGGCCGGTGGTGATCAGCGCGAGCGCGATGACGCCCATGGTCTTCTGCGCGTCGCCGGTGCCATGGGCGAGCGCGACCAGCGAGGCGGTGGCGACCTGCCCCCATCGGAAGCCCTGCTCCTTCTTGGCCTGCACGATCGTCTTGGTGATCGCGTAGACGAGGAACGTGCCGCAGGCGGCGACGACGCAGGCGATGACCGGGGCCATCACGCCCGGGATGATGATCTTGTTGACGATGCCGTCCCAGTTGACGCCGGACGTGCCGAGTGCCGCCATGCCCGAGCCGATCAAGCCGCCGAAGAGCGCGTGCGACGAGCTGGAGGGCAGACCGAACAGCCAGGTCAGCAGATTCCACAGGATGCCGCCGATGAGGCCGGCGAAGATGATGATGAGGCCGGTGGTCGGCGTGATGCCGGTGACCAGCTCACCGCCCTTGTCCTGCACCTTGAGGACGTCCTTGGTGATGGTCGCCGCGACCTCGACCGAGAGAAAGGCGCCGACGAGGTTGAGGAGGGCCGCGAGGGTGACCGCGGTCTTGGGCTTGAGGGCCCGCGTGGCGATGGACGTGGCCATCGCGTTTCCGGTGTCGTGGAAACCGTTGGTGAAATCGAACCCCAGTGCTGTGATCACCAACAGCACCAGGATCAGCATCTCTGCGCTCATGCCGTAATCATCGGTCGTGTCCTCGCAAACCGGGAAAAGGAAAGAGATAGTAAAATGACCCGGTGAGCAGCATGTTTCTGGCGCAACATGCACTGTTCACCCATTGTTCATCCAGCCACTTTGCACGGTACAACGATGATGTCCGATTTGTCCGTCCGAACGAGGGCTCGGTCGCGCTGGGACCCCTGTGCGAGAATCCGTCGGTATGACATCGATGACGCTGGGCATGCCGATCAACTACGCGGGTGACTTCCGCGAGACCATCGACAATCTCGCAGATTTCGAGTCGGCGGGCGTGGGTCGCGTCGCCGTCCCGGAGGCATACAGTTTCGACGCGGTGAGCCAGCTGGGCTACATCGCGGCGCGCACGAAGACCATGGAATTGCAGACCGCGATCCTGCCGATGTACTCGCGGACGCCGTCGAACCTCGCCATGACCGCAGCCGGCCTGGACTACATCAGCGGCGGACGCGCGGTGCTCGGCATCGGGGCGTCGGGGCCGCAGGTGATCGAAGGGTTCCACGGGGTCAAGTACGACTATCCGCTGGGGCGGGCGCGTGAGCACGCCGAGATCTGCCGCAAGATCTGGCGTCGGGAGAAGACCGACTACCGCGGTAAGCACTACACACTCCCGCTGACCAAAGAAGATGGCGGGACCGGGCTCGGCAAGCCGCTCAAGATCATCAATCATCCGGTCCGCGACCGGATTCCGATGCTGCTCGCCGCCATCGGACCAAAGAACACCGAACTCGCCGCCGAGCTGTTCGAGGAGTTCCAGCCGTTCCTCTACCACCCCGAATACGTCGAGGCCGCCTTCGGTGAGCCGCTTGCCGCGGGCAAGGCCAAGCGCGATCCGTCGCTGCCCGATCTGAAGATCGTGGTGCAGGCGTCGGCGCTGATCTCCGAGGACGAGACCGAGATCGAGAACGCGCTGCAGGTGGTCCGTCACCACGCCGCCCTCTACATCGGCGGCATGGGTGCGCGTGGCAAGAACTTCTACAACGCGCTGGCCGTCCGGTACGGATACGCCGACGAGGCGAAGCTGATCCAGGATCTCTACCTCGACGGCAAGAAGGTCGAGGCGGCCGCGGCGGTGCCCGACGACCTGGTGAAGGCGATGTCGCTGATCGGCCCGCGGTCGCTGGTGGCCGAACGGGTGGAGGCCTTCCGCTCGTCCGGTGTCGGAGTCCTGCTGGCATCTCCCGCCGCCCCGACTCACGCGGATCGGGTGGAGGACATGGGCCAGCTGCGCGAGATCCTGGGCTGACCGTCCGACCCTGCTGACCCGGACCCTGCTGACCCCTCCGCTGCGGTCCGCCCGTGCGGCCGGGTTGCGGGTGTCGAGATACTCGGGCATCGGCGGGATCGGCTGTCGCGCAGTCGGGTCGGAGGTCGCCGATCGCCTCGTTGCGACGGTGGTCGTGCGCTCCCCGGTAAGCTCGGCGGGGTGCGTGGGCGACTCATCGGGCTGGTGGCGGTGCTCGTCGTCGCCATCGCCGCGGTGACCTACGGTCTGGTCGGTGGGGCCGTGTTCGCCGATGCGTCGGCCGATCGACTGCGTCCGGCCGACGCGATCGTGGTGCTCGGTGGTGAGCACGACGGTCGGGAACAATACGGGCTCGACCTCGCGCGGCGCGGTCTGGCATCGACGGTGCTGATCTCCGATCCCTACGGTCGCGGCGACGATGTCACCGAGCAGTACTGCCGTGCACGGATTCCCGGTGTCGAGGTGATCTGCTTCGAGCCGGATCCGTCGACGACCCGTGGCGAGGCGGGATATGTGGAACGTCTGGCATCCGAGCGTGGATGGAAGCACGTGATCGCGATCAGCTGGCGCTACCACCTGCCGCGGGTCCGGCACATCTTCGGACAGTGCTTCGGCGGAGAGGTCACCGCTGTCGACACACCCCGCGACTACCGGTTCTCCGCCGCGCAGTGGGGATTCGTCTACGCGTATCAGATCGCCGGGTACATCAAGTCCGAGATCGTCGGGTGCCGGTAAGGGGTTGTCGGGTGCGGGCTCGGGTTGTCGCGCGCGCGTGATCCTCGGGGCGTGGGCCGGGCGCGGGTGTGGCCCGGGCGCGGGTGTGGCCAGAATCTGCTGCGGAGCGGGGTGTCGTGTGGATATTGCACGCGGCTGGTCGGTGGGCGGCAGGTTTTGGACAGTGAGCGGGCGTGGAGGGGTGAGGTGCCGAGTCGGTCGACCGGCTGGGGCAGCCCGGCCGCGGGTGTGACCACAATCTGCTGCGGAGCGGGGTGTCGTGTGGATATTGCACGCGCCGGCCCGCTGGACGGCAGTTTGTGGACAGCGAGCGTACGAAAGCGGTAGGGCACGGGCAGGCACCCGGTCACCGCGTGCCTCAGTAGTAGTACGGGAACTGGTCCCAATCCGGAGAGCGCTTCTCCAGGAACGAGTCCCGCCCCTCGACGGCCTCATCCGTCATGTAGGCCAGACGGGTGGCCTCGCCGGCGAACACCTGCTGGCCCATCAGGCCGTCGTCGGTCAGGTTGAACGCGAACTTGAGCATCCGCTGCGCGGTCGGCGACTTGCCGTTGATCCTGCGGCCCCACTCGATGGCGGTCGCCTCCAACTCGGCGTGCGGCACCACCCGGTTGACCGCGCCCATCCGATGCATCGTCTCCGCGTCGTAGGCCTCGCCGAGGAAGAAGATCTCCCGCGCAAACTTCTGTCCGACCTGCTTGGCGAGATAGGCGCTGCCGTAGCCGGCATCGAACGACCCGACGTCGGCATCGGTCTGCTTGAACCGCGCGTGCTCGGCCGACGCCAAGGTGAGGTCGCAGACGACATGCAGTGAGTGCCCGCCCCCGGCCGCCCAACCGTTGACGACGGCGATCACCACCTTGGGCATCGTCCGGATCAGTCGCTGCACCTCGAGGATGTGGAGCCGCCCACCCTCGGCCTTCACCCGAGCGTCGTCGACGGTGTCGGCGGTCTCGCCGCCCGCGTACTGATATCCCGATCGTCCGCGGATACGTTGATCGCCGCCACTGCAGAATGCCCAGCCGCCGTCCTTCGGGCTCGGTCCGTTGCCCGTCAGCAGCACCGTCCCGACGTCCGGACTGCGACGGGCGTGGTCCAGCGCCCGGTACAGCTCGTCGACCGAATGCGGACGGAATGCGTTGCGGATCTCCGGTCGGTCGAACGCGATCCGGACGATCCCGTTCTCGCGGCCCTCGCCCACATGCCGGTGATAGGTGATGTCGGTGAGGTCGTCGAAGCCGGGAACCGCGGCCCACTGCTGCGGGTCGAAGGGGTTGCTGGGATCGGCGGCGGCAGCATCGGGACTCATGCTCGTCAGCGTAGTGACGCCCGTGACCGGCACCGACGTCCGGCCTTGCGCGGCGAGCCGATGGTCGGGGCGACTCCGGGGCTGGATACGGTGAACGGATGAACGACGCCCTCGACGACCAGTGGAATCCGACCGATCAGGACGGATCGCCACACGAGGGCGGTTTCCGCGCCCGGTTCGACGTCACCACCGAGCGCGGCGGCCCGCGGTATGGCGAGTTCAACGAACAGGTCCGGCTGCTCATGGATCGGGTCCGGTACGCATGCCCGACCGGCGAGCTCACCGACGAACTCATCGCCGACCTGAAGTCGATCAACGGCAAGCTCGCCGACGTCCAGATCGATGAGTGGCACACCCCGGCGGGTACCCGCATCGACCTGCCGGCGCGCGGCAACATCACCGTGCCGCCGTATGACGTGACCGACGCCGGTCCGGACGGGGTCACCGCGCAGATCACGTTCCGTCCGTATCACCTCGGGGGCAACGACGCCGCCCACGGCGGTCAGGTGGCGGTGGCCTTCGACGACCTCGGTGGCATGGCATCGGCGCTCAAGATCCAGGGTGTCTCGCGAACCGCGTACCTGACCGTCAACTACCGATCGATCACGCCGCTGCGCACCCCGCTGACCATTCGCACCTGGGTCGAGAACCTGGACGGGCGCAAGGTCTACGTGAAGGGGACGCTGCACGAAGGCGATCGCCTGTGCGCCGACCTCGACGCGCTGTTCATCCGACTCAAGCCCGGTCAGCCCTAGGGTCGGCGGCGGGGCTCCTGCTCGGATTTCTGACACGTGAGCGGCGGCTGCTCGGGAATGCGTACGGTGTGGCGCGCTCACGCGTCGTTTGTGCGAGAGCCGAGAGCCGAGATCTGAGAGCCGAGCGGAGCGGGTGACCGCGGGTTTTCGGATTTCTGACACCTGAGCGGCGGCTGCTCGGGAATGTGCACGGTGTGGCGCGCTCACGTGTCATTTGTGCGAAAGCTGCGAGCCGAGATCTGAGAGCCGAGATCTGAGGGCCGAGAGCGGGTGACCGCGGGTTTTCGGATTTCTGACACCTGAGCGGCGGCTGCTCGGGAATGTGCACACTGCGGCTCGCTGAGGTGCCATTTGTCCCGGCGACCCGGCGACCCGGCGACCCGGCGACCCGGCGACCCGGCGACCCCGACAGTCAGCCCAGCGGACCGGCCTCGATCTCGAAGCCTGCGGTGCGCAGCCGGTCGACGAGGACGTCGCCGAGGGCGACCGCGGGCGTCAGCACACCGTGATGGTCGGGCAGCCGGTCACGATCCAGCGCCAGGCCCAACGCCGACTCGGCGAGCATCACGGCGGTGGCCTTGTAGCCGGGATCGCCCTTGGCCTTGATGCGCGACCGGTATCGCTTGCCGGTGGTGGTAGTCGTGTAGGTCTCGGTGACGAAGAAGCCGTTCTCCCTGGCCTTCTCGCTCGGGCCGTCGCCCGGCTTGGGCAGTACGCGATCGAGCAGTTTGCGCACCGGGCCGAAGCTCATCGCGCCGAGGAAGGCGCCGGTGCCGACCCCGACGAGGCCTGCCGTGAGGGTGGAGATGCCGGGGATGCTGCCGACGTTCATCGTCTCCGCGTAGTGGAAGTCCTTGCCGTAGGCGTTGTGCAGCAGGGCATTCGACCGACGGACGATGCGGGTGTTGTGCGCGGCCATGAAGAACGGTGCCAGCGTCCCGCTCAGGGACGGGTCGACGCTCTTGGCGCCGACGATCGCGATGTCGCTCGGCTCCGACGACACCTTGGCTCGCGGCGTCTCGGCCGGGCTGCCCGACAGCGCCTGCGGGTTGAGCATGAGTCGACGCTTCTGCGAGTCCTTGGCCTCGTCGGCGATCACCCGCATCGAGTCGATGGTGCCGCCGGAGATCCCGCCGCGCATGGCCCGGACGATGAGCGTGGTGTCCGTCAGCTCGCCCGCGCCGTCATCGGAGATGGCGCGATACAGCGTCCAGGCGCCGAGATCGGAGGGGACGGAGTCGAATCCGCACGAGTGCACGATCCGCGCGCCGGTGGCCTCGGCGGTCTCGTGGGCCTTGTTGATCGAGTAGTGCACGAACGGCACCTCACCGGTGAGGTCGACGTAGTCGGTGCCTGCGCTGGCGGCTGCGACCACGAGGGCCTCGCCGTACTTGAGGTACGGACCGACTGTCGTGCACACGACGCGGGTCCGTGCGACCAGCGCATCGAGCGAGGCGGGCGACGATGCGTCGGCGATGATGAGCGGCCAGTCGGCCGCGCGGGGACCCAGGCGCCGACGGACGTCGGAGAGCTTGCCCTCGCTGCGTCCGGCCAGGGCGATGCGTGCGTCGGTGGGGCCGTGGTCGGCGAGGTACTTCGCGGTCAGCTCGCCGACGAAGCCGGTGGCGCCGAAGACGACGACATCGAACTCTCGGTCGGGGCCGGAGGACGCGGGAGCCGGGTCGGTCGCTGCCGGGTCGGTGGCCGCCGGGGCGTCGGTGCTGGTCGAGTCGCTGTTGCTGATGGCGTCATGGTCCGCACTCATACCCCGACAATAGGCGAGTGCCGGGGCCGGCCCGCAAGGCCTGCTCGTCGGCCCCGGTCGCACACCCCGACGACGCGGAGCGATCGCCGACAGCCGGTTCAGTCCGGCGTTCGATTCAGCCATCGGGCCGCGAGGCGGGCGGCGAACGGTGCGATGAACAACATCAGGAGCACCCGCAATATCTGTGCGGCGACCACGAATGCGACGTTCCCGCCGGCCGCGGTCGCCGCGGCGAGCACCGCATAGATGCCGCCGGGAGTCGTCGCCAGGTAGCCGTCGAGCAGCGACTCTCCGGTCCACCACGACAGCAGCACGCCGAGGAGTGCGCTGCCCACACCGATGGCGATGATGAGCACGAAAGCGGCGGGCAGCACCCGCCCGACGGTGCGGAGACGGTCCATCGTGAACCCGAGGCCGGCCTGCCATCCGATGATCGCGTAGCCGGCCGTCAGCAGGATCGTCGACACCTCGGCATCGCCCGCCACCCCGGTCAACTCGGCGACGGTCGCGAGTGCGAGCGGTCCGAGCAGCCCGGCAGCCGGGACGTGCAGCAGTCGGGCGAGCGGTACGCCGACGCCGACACACACGACGACCAGCAGCAGGCCCCACGCCTGCGCGGTCGCCGACGGTGCGGCGACCTCGACAGCTGCGGCCGACGTGCCGAACACCAGCGACGCGATCACCGGGATGGTCACCGTCACCAGCGCCACCCGCAGGTACTGGATCACCGCGACCATGCGCTCGTCGCCACCGAGTTCGCGGGTGAGTGCGACCAATCCCGACGCGCCGCCTGCGACCAGCGCGAGCGAGCCGGTGAGCGGGTCGACGAGTCGATGTGCCCCGAGGAGTGCGCCGCCGGCGATGGACAGCGCGAGGGTGCCCACGCCGATGACCAGCACGGGGAACCACGACGAGCCCAGGCCCGAGAGCGTCTCCGGCTGGGCCATCGTGCCGATCGAGACGCCGAGGACACCCTGTGCGCCCAGCATGATGGGGCGGGGGATGACGGTCGCGTCGGGATCGTCGGCGACTGCGCGTCGGGTGGGGGCACGGCCGGAGATCGCCAGGACGGCGGCGACGACGAGGGCGGCGAAGAGTGCCGCGGCATCGACGTCGATCAGCTCGAGCAGAGCTGTGGCCGCTGCGGTGAGCACGGCCAGCACGATCCAACGGAGCACTCAGCCGAGGGTATGGGTGCGTGGTCGGCACGGTGTGTCAGGGGCGTCAGGATGTGGCGACGGCGACACCGAGACTGATCGCGCCGAAGAACTTCGGCGTGCCCGACTGATAGAAGCGATCCACGTCGCCGACGGTCAGTTCCGCGTCGGTGACCAGTCCGACGATGTCGCGGGTGAGGTGGCATCCGCCTGCGACGCGACGCTGGATCGGTTCCAACCGGTGTTGCCACCGGCGGACCGATTCGTCGGGCGCGCGGCCGTGCTCGAGGAAGTGCAGCGTGCCGCCCGGACGCAGCACCCGACGGATCTCCGACAGCGCGGCTCGGGCGTCGGGGACGGTGCACAGCGTGAACGTCGAGAGCGCGGCGTCGAAGGTGCCGTCGGCGAAGGGGAGTCGCTCGCCGTCGAGCCCGGCGCGTTCGATGGGTACGGGTGACGTCGCGACCCGGTCCTCGGCGAGCCCCCACCCGCCGTCCGACGGATCGACGGCGGCGACGTGCCGGACGGTCGACGGGTACTCGGCGACGTTGAGGCCGGACCCGAACCCGATCTCGACCACATCGCCGGACAACCCGGCGCACACCCGCGTGCGCAGCGGCTGGACGAGGTGCGATCCGCAGGTCAGGTCGATCACCCGCGGCAACACGTGACGTTCGTACAGGCCCATGACGCCTCCTCGTGTCGGCTGGGTGACCACTGCTGACCGGGTCTGTGAGCTCCGTCATCCGACGACTCCGACGGTGCCACGTGCGGCGGGGAGTGACCAGGGGCGGCCTAGGCTGGGGTCCATGAACCCCTCGACCCTCCAGGCGCGGGTGATCGTCGACGAGATGGTCCGCGGCGGCGTCACCGAGGCGGTGCTCTGCCCGGGCTCGCGCAACGCGCCGCTCGCGTTCGCGCTGCACGCTGCCGATGTCCGTGGTGACCTGCGGCTGCATGTGCGCGTCGACGAGCGGTCCGCCGGATTCCTGGCCTTGGGTCTGGCAGTGTCGTCGGGGCAGCCGGTTCCCATCGTGATGACCAGCGGTACCGCGGTGGCCAACATGGGGCCCGCAGTGTTCGAGGCCAACTATGCACGGGTGCCGTTGGTGGTCGTCAGTGCGAACCGGCCGTACGAACTGCTCGGATCGGGCGCCAACCAGACCATCGAGCAGTTCGGCATCTTCGGCACCCAGGTCCGCGCGGCCATCAGTCTCGGACTGGCCGAGCAGGATCTCGACACCAACAGCCAGTGGCGGTCGGCGGTCGGTCGAGTGCTGGCGGCAGCGCGGGGCGCGCGGTCGGGCAACGCCGGTCCGGTGCAGTTCGACATCCCGCTTCGTGAGCCGCTCGTCCCGGATGTGTCGGTCGGTCCCGACGACGACCTCGGCGTGTTCGACGGTCGTGAGGACGGTCGGCCCTGGACCCACGCCCCGGTCGGGAAGCTCGACGTCCCGCTGCCCATCGACCTCGGACGGGACACCGTGGTCGTCTCCGGCCACGGCGCAGGACCCCATCCGGCCCTCGCCGGCATCCCGACCGTCGCCGAACCGACTGCTCCCTTCGCGCAGACGCCGCTGCATCCGCTCGCGCTGGCATCGTTACGGCCGCAGCAGGCGGTGATCTGCGGTCGTCCGACGCTGCATCGCGGTGTCGCGCGGTTGCTCGCCGACCCCGACGTCCGCGTCTACGCGCTGACGACGGGCCCACGCTGGCCCGATGTGTCGGGCAACGTCTACGCCACCGGTACCCGGGTCGAGGTGTCGGGTGAACCGCGCGAGGACTGGCTCAAGGAATGCGCCGACGTCCAGCAGCGCGTACTGGGCGCCGTCGATGCCGAACTCGATGTCGACGGTGTGACCACCGGATTGCACGTCGCACGTGTGGTGAGCGCCGCGATGCGTCCCGGGGATCAACTCGTCGTCGGTGCCAGCAATCCCATCCGCGATGTCGCGCTGGCCGGCCGGGTACCCGAGGGCGTGCGCGTACTGTCCAACCGCGGCGTCGCCGGCATCGACGGCACCAATTCCACCGCGATCGGCGCCGCGATGGCCCTCGATCGGAGCGGTTCCGACGCGCACACCATCGCGCTGATGGGCGATCTGACCTTTCTGCACGATGCGACCGGGCTCATGATCGGACCGTCGGAGCCGCGGCCCCGGTCGCTGCGGATCGTGGTGGCCAACGACGACGGCGGTGGCATCTTCGGTCTGCTGGAGCAGGGCGACCCGCGATTCGGCACCGACGCCTACTCGGGAGCGTACGAACGCATCTTCGGTACCCCGCATCGCACCGACCTCGCTTCTCTCGCAGCCGGATTCCGGTTGCCGCACCGCCGGGTCCGCATCGACGAGTTGTCGGCGGTGCTGGCCGAACCCGCACCCGAGGGTGGGATCGAGATCGTCGAGGTGGCCACCGACCGCGAGGATCTCCGGTCGGTGCACGCACGGATCGCGGCCCGGTTGGGGTGATCATCCGGGCGGGACCGCGCCCGGACTGACCACGATCTGCCGTCCTGCGGGGTGGCGCGTGCGATATCCACGTGGCTCGGCGCTGGGTGGCAGATATTGGTCGGAGACACGACCAGGGCCGGGGCCAGGGCTGAGGAGCCCTACCCCCGGATCGGCCTCAGGTAGTGGAAGTCCACCGTCCGACGGATGACGAAACCCATCCGTAGATAGAGCTCGATCGCCGACGTGTTCGATGCCGCGGCATGCATGAACGGGGATTCACCACGCGCGAAGATCTCGTGCGCGACGGCACCGACGAGGGCACGTGCGTAGCCCCGACCGCGGTATCCGGGGTCGGTGCAGACCGCGCTGATCTCGGTCCAGCCGGGCGGATGCAGCCGCTCTCCGGCCATCGCGACGAGTGCTCCTGCCTCCGAGCGGATCCCGAGGTAGCGACCCATCCGATGGGTCTCGGAGAAGAAGGGTCCCGGCCGAGTGCGGGTGACCAGGTCGACCATCTCGGACGCATCGTCGGCGCCCAGTTCCACCGCACCCGCGAACGGGCCGGTCACCAGCGCGTCGGTCGGGACCAGCTGGACACCAGGAGTCGGATCGCGGTCCTCCCAGTCGGACGGGATGTCGTCGGGCTCGGCGGTCATCGCGACGCCCCCGCCGGGCGCGATCAGCCCGGCGAGATCGGCCCAGGCGAGTGGATCGGTGGGATCACTCACCGCACCGAACGGCGACACCGTCGGCAGGTATCGACCGGCCCGCGAGGTTGTCTCGCCGAGGTCGGCCTGGACCCCGGACAGACTCGCCCACGCGGGATTGTCGAGGATGTGCGTCTGCGGCCCCGTCGGGACGGTCGGCTGCGTCGGGACGGTCATCGGCGGGCCCACTCCGCGGCGATCAACTCATACGAACGCACCCGGTCGGCGTGGTCGTGGGTGATGGTCGTGATCACGATCTCGCGGGCGCCGGTGGCGTCGCGCAACTGCTCGAGCCGGTCGGCGACGGTCGCCGGCGATCCGACGAACTGGGTGAGCACCCGATCACGGACCAGGTCGCGGTCGTCGTCGGTCCAGTCGAGTGCCGCTGCCTCTGCGGGCGTCGGATAGGCGATGGCCCCCTCGCCCCGTCGGATGCTGCGCACCCAGGCAGGGTAGCCGGACGCCAACTCGGTCGCGTGGTCGTCGGTGTCGCCGATCACCGCGTCCACCGACACCGCGACATACGGTTCGGGTAGGTGGGCCGACGGCTCGAAGGCCGCCCGATACGCGTCGACGGCATCGATCACCGTGCTGGGGCTGTGGTGGTAGCCGGCGATGAACGGCAGGCCCCGACGTCCCGCGACGGTGGCGCTCTCGCCACCCGAGGCTCCCAGGATCCAGACCTCGACGTCGGCGCCCTCGCCGGGAGATGCGTGCAGCGGCGTGCCATCGGACCCGACGGCCGTCCCCCGGAGCAGTGCGAGCACCTCGGCGATCTGGTCGTCGTAGTCCGGGGCGTAGGCGCCCGGCTGCTGCAGGGCATCGAGCAACCGGACGAACTTGCTCTTCGAGACCGACGATGCGATGTCGAAGCGTCGGGGCAGCAACAGCCCGTTGTCGGTGTGCGAGTCCTCGTCGTGGTCGCCGCCGCCGCGTCGGGACAGGTAGTCCTGCCCGGTCTCACCCGGTGCCTCGCCGGCCGGTGCCGGTTTCGGGCGTGAAGGTGAACGTCCGATCCCGAGGTCGAGCCGACCCGGGTGCAGCGCGTCGATCAGACCGAACTCCTCGACCGTCGCCAACGGGGTCCGGTGGCCGAATTGCACTCCGGCCGAACCGAGTCGGATGGTCCGGGTCGCCGCCGCGACGAGCGCGATCTCCACCGCCGGTGACGAACCCAGCACGCCCGGATTGAGGTGGTGTTCGGCGAACCAGTAGCGCCGATACCCGAAGCGTTCCGCCGACTGTGCGAGATCGACCGCGTTGTGCAGGGCAGCCTGGGCATCCGCCCCCGACGATCGGGGCAGGAGGTCGAGGACCGAGAGCGACGCCGGGTCGGTCACGCGGGGACTCCGTGTTCTGCTCCCGATCGCCAGTCCTCGGCGACGGCGTCGGTGCCGCCGAAGGATGGGAAATCGGTGGTCCCGGCGAATGCGGGCAGCGCGTACAGCTCCCGTGCGTACCGCCAGACGTGCGGATGCTCGGCGAGCCGTGGTGCACCGGAGCGTGCGGCGGCGGCGTCGTAGCGGACCAGCGACACCCAGAGCCGGACATCGGCGAGCGTGACCTGGTCGTCGATGAGGAAGCGGCTCCCGGTGAGGCGTTCGTCGAGTGCGGCGAGTGCGGTCTGCAGGGTCGCCGACGCTTGCGCGGCGTCCGGGCCCGAACCGGTCGCCGAACCGACGGTGCTGTTCACCGTCGGCCGGAGCCACTCCTCGAGGCGGTCGATCTCCGCACGCTTCTCGGCGGGGTAGAGCTCGATGCGGTCGGGGCCTGCGATGCCCGCGGTCCGCGATGCGAGGTCGCGGTCGATCGTCGCGAAGTCGTTGCTGATGACCCGACCACTGGTCCGGTCCCACAGCGTGGGCACCGAGATGTGCCCGTCGAAGCCCGGCTCGGTCGCCTCGTAGGCGTCACGGAGCAGGGCGAAGTCGTTCACCGGATCGGGCCCGATGGCCTCGCGGAACGCCCACCCGCGCCCGTCGCGCGCGTTGTCGACGTAACTCACCGACACGGAGTCGCGCAGTCCGGCCAGCTCGACCGTCAGCGTCACCCGCTGCGCCCACGGGCAGAACAGTCCGGCATAGACGTGGTAGCGACCGGCTTCGGCCGGGTACGGCGTCGAGTCGTCGTCGGAGATCCGCCCGGTGAAGCGATACAGCGGACGGTCGTCGTCGGGCCGTCGGGTGATCGCGTACTCGCCGTAGGTGTCGGTGTCGACCGGGCTTGCGAACGTGGTCATCGGTGGTCCCCCTGGTCAGCAGGTCGGAGATGATGTGCGTGGGTCTTCGCGGCGGCGGGGCCTCTCGCGTGGTCGGCCCGCTCACCTCTTCGGGCAACGATCGCGTGAGCGGGCGATGTTCCTCGCGTTCGACGCTGTCCTGGGGAAATGCCGTGACAGGGCTGCATTCCGATCATCGAGACCCGAAGTCGGTCGATCGGCTGCCGAGTGACGCCGGTTATCCTGGCTGCCATGAACCCGACCATCCTGCGGCGCGTGCAGATCGTGCTGCTGGGTGTCGGCGTGGTGGTGAGCGTGATGGCCGTGATGCTGGTCGCCGGTAGCTTCCACAACGATCGTCAGATCGACGCGGACAAGGCCACGACCATGGCGGAGGTCGTGTCCGCCGACCGGCTGCACGCGGCGGTGAACTTCCAGACGCCGGACGGGCAGTTCTACAGCCCGCGCCTCGGTCTCCTGTATCCGACGGAGCTGTCCCAGGGACAGCGCATCAGCGTCGACTACTCGACCTCCAACCCGGATCTCGCGCGTCCCGCCGGACGGAACGCGAGCCTGGCCGTGATCCCGGCGCTCTCGGTGGCGGCTCTCGGTTGGGTCGTCGTGGGTGTCCTGATGGTTGCGCTGGCCGAGATCAACCGCCGGCTGGTACGTCGTGGTGGCGGTGCGTCAGGCGGCTCCACCGACTCCGACCCCGATCCGGATCAGCCGGACGACACCACCGACCAGGAACTGTCGGACACACGCACCGCCTGATCGTCGTCGATGTAGACGAGACGGTCGTCGTCGCCGTGGTTGCGTCGGGTCTCGTCGATCACCGCGGTGCCCATCACGATGCCGTCCGCGTGCGGGATGACCACGATGTCGACCAATCCCAACGCCGCCCAGGAGTCCAACGGCTCCGTCTCACCCGGATCGTCCATGCCGGCGATCGGCGTGAGGTCGGGACCGACGACCACCGACCCGGCACTCTCGCCGATGTAGGGGAGTCCATCCCGGACCCGCCGGGTGAGCACGGCGTCGGTCCCCGTGCGACGCAGGACGTGCAGCAGATGAAAGGTGTTGCCGCCGGCCACGAAGACGGCGTCGACGGCATCGAGAGCGGTGTCGAGGGATTCCGGGGTCGAGCGTCCGAGATCGATGTCGATCACCTCGAAACCGAAGTCACGCAGAGCCTCTCGATCGACGCCCAGCCACCCCGGCTGTGGGTAGATCTCCGACGCCGCGCCGATGAACCCGATGCGAATCGATCTCGCAGATCGCTCGACGAGTGGGTTCACGAAATCCGGTACGGCGGAGAGCCATCGACTGGCCAGCAACATCTCGGTCACTTGTTCATGGTGCCTCACACAATCATCGGCGCGTATGGGGACGCTCACAGTCGAGGTCGCGCAGTAGCCGACTCGTCCGTCTCTCGGCAAGATCAGGTAATGCTCACCTACGTTGATCGGTCGTCGTCCTATGTCCTCGGCGTGTTTCGCATCGTCATCGGGTTTCTGCTGTTCTGCCATGGCTCGGCGAAGCTGACCGGCTGGCCGGGAGGTGGCGATCCGGTCGAACTGGGAGCCTGGCCCGCTTGGTGGGCGGGCATCATCGAATTCGTCTGTGGCGCACTTCTCGTCGTGGGAGTCGGCACTCGCGCCGCCGCGTTCCTCGCCTCCGGAACCCTTGCCGTCGCGTACTTCTGGAGTCATCAACCCGATGCTCTGCTGCCGATCGAGAACAACGGTGAGACCGCCGCGCTGTTCTGCTGGGCGCTCTTCCTGATTGTGTTCATCGGCCCGGGCCGGTTGACGCTGACCTCGCTGTGGCGCCGGGAGTCGGACGCCGCGAGCACTGCGCCCGAGCGATCGGGCACGACCGGCGAGACGACTGGAGCAGCCGCGACGAGGTCGTCCGCGGGCGTCTGAGCAGGTGTGCGGTGAGTGTTCACCGCGGGTTCGGCGGGCGTACACGTCGCGCCGGCGCCTGCGAAAGGTGGTTGTCGGACAATGACGGCATGCGCGTCGCAATCGCCGCCGAGAGTTTTCTCCCGCAGATGAACGGGGTCGTCAACTCCGTCCTCCGCGTCGTCGACCATCTGGAGCGCACCGGCCACGAGGTGGTGGTCATCGCGCCGGACACCCCTCGTGGCCACGAGCAGGCTCCCCGGATGGTGGGTCGGCGCACCCCGGTCCACCTGGTGCCGTCGGTCATGGTGCCAGGAGTCTCGTCCCTCCCGGTCGGGGTGCCCACGCCGCTCTTGTATCGAGCGCTGCGCGACTTCGAACCCGACGTGGTGCACCTCGCGTCGCCGTTCGTGATCGGCGCGGCTGCCGCGCACGCCGCGGGTCGACTGGGTGTCCCGACGGTCGCCGTCTTTCAGACCGACGTGGCCGGTTTCGCCGACAGCTATGGTCTCGCGGTCACGAGTCGACTCGCCTGGCGCTACACGCGCCGGTTGCACGAGGCCTGCACACGCACCCTGGCGCCGTCGACCGCGACTCTGGAAGCGCTTGCATCGCACGGTATCCCACGTCTGTATCGCTGGGGACGTGGGGTCGACCTGGAATTGTTCGATCCCGCCCACCGTGACGGGACGCTCCGTGCGCAGTGGCTCGGCGGCCCGAGCGCCGTACCCGGAGGCCCGGCCGGTGTGGGTGAGGAGCGGCTGATCGTCGGGTTCGTCGGACGGCTCGCCCCGGAAAAGCACGTCGAGCGACTGGCAGTGTTGGCATCGGACCCGACGGTCCAGGTGGTCATCGTCGGTGACGGCCCCGAGCGCGCCCGATTGTCGGCGCTGATGCCGACCGCGGTGTTCACCGGCGAACTGCGCGGTGCGGAACTGGCGCGGGCGTATGCCAGTCTCGACGTGTTCGCCCACGCGGGGGAGCACGAGACCTTCTGTCAGGCGATCCAGGAGGCGATGGCCAGCGGACTCCCGGTGATCGGCCCGGACGCCGGCGGGCCGCGCGATCTGGTCGCGCACTGCCGGACCGGCTACCTGCTGCCGCCCGCGTCGTTCGCCGAGCTCCTGCCGGGTGCGGTCGACGGCCTCCGTCCGGCCGCCGTGCGGGCCGAGTTCGGCCGTGCCGCCCTCGGCGCCGTGCGGTCACGGACGTGGCCGGTGGTGTGCGAGCAGTTGGTCGACCACTACCGCGCGGTGGTGGAACCGCTCGACGGGGTGCAGTCCCTCGCCGGTTGAGTATCGGCGCCCACACGCCACCGGGAAGGCTCGGGCCGCCACCGGTCCGACCGCAGTTCGTCGCACCGTCGAGGGTGCCGACGGTCGATGCTCCGACCATCACCTCGCCGTGGTCGGCCGGTAGCGTGATCGGCATGGCAGCGGAGACGTCGGGTGAGCATTGGTCGCAACAGGCCGGATTGGACCGGGCCGGCCTGGACAAGGACCCGGCCGAGGTCGCCACCATGTTCGACGGGGTGGCCAAGCGCTACGACATCACCAACACCGTGCTGTCCTTCGGGCGTGATCGCGGCTGGCGCACGACCACCCGTCGCACCCTCGCGCTCCGCCCCGACGACGTCGTCCTCGATCTCGCCGCCGGCACCGCGGTGTCGACCGTCGAACTCGCCGGGTCCGGCGCACACTGCGTGGCCGCCGACTTCTCGCTGGGGATGCTCAAGGCGGGTGCGCGTCGCCCGGTGCCCAAGGTTGCCGCCGATGCGCTCGCCCTGCCGTTCGCCGACTCGTCCTTCGATGCCGCGACCATCTCCTTCGGTCTGCGTAACGTCAACGATGTCCCGACCGCGCTCGCAGAACTCCGCCGAGTCCTCAAACCCGGTGGGCAACTGGCTATCTGCGAGTTCTCGTCACCGACCTTCGGGCCGTTCCGCACGGTCTACCTCGAGTACCTGATGAAGGCGCTGCCCGCAGTGGCCCGGCGGGTGTCGAGCAATCCGGCCGCCTACGTCTACCTGGCCGAGTCCATCAGGGCGTGGCCCGATCAGGATGGGCTCGCCCGACTACTGCGTGAGGCCGGTTTCACCGAGATCTCCTGGCGCAACCTCACCGGCGGCATCGCCGCCATCCATTCCGCGATCCGCTGACCCCCGGCGCGGGGGTCGCGCCGGCGTCGATCGTGCGCTCGAGTTCGTCGACCGTGCGCGGATCCGTCGACCGTGCGCGCGAACTCGTCGACCGTGCGCGCGGATCCGTCGACCGTGCGCTCGAACTCGTCGACCGTGCGCGCGGATCCGTCGACCGTGCGCGCGAACTCGTCGACCGTGCGCGCGGATCGCTGTACGCACGATCAACAGTTTCGAGCGCACGGTCGACGGTTTGGAGCGCACGATGAACGATTTCGAGCGCACGGTCGAGGGCAGCCCTTGACGGAAAGTGAGCAGTGCTCTCATAATTAGAGAGCACTGCTCACTGATGAAACGGTGGTCGTCATGCGCTCTCCGATCCGATCCGCGCTGTTGGTCCTCGCCGCGGCGGGCTTCGTCCTCTACCCGCTGCTCCGCGGCTTCGGTCCGGAGACCGGTCTCGCCGGGGCGGAGCACTTCGCCTCCGTGACCTGGGTGGTCGCGCACCTGGCCGCGATGGTCGGGTTCGTCACCATCGCGCTGGTGCTCCGCGGCGATGCCTGGACGCCCCGAGACGGCGGCGGTGGTGCGGGCAGACGGACCACCGAGCTATTGGCCTGGCTGTCGGCGAGTGCGTTGCTGCCGTACTACGGCGCAGAGGCCTTCGGGTTGAATGCGATGGGAAAGTGGGTGGAGGCCGGCGGCACCCCGTCGGCGGTGGACATCGCCGACGACTTCCGGTTCGCGCCGACGCCCCTCGTCGTGTTCGCCGTCGGCTGGATCCTCCTGGGGTGGGCGGCGGTACGGCTCGTTCTCGACCACCGGACCGGAGCTCGCCTGGAGCGATGGGGCGTCGGGATCACCTCTGCGATGTTGGTGCTCTTCCTCCCGCAGTTCTTCGCGCCGGGCCCCGTCCGAATCGCCCACGGCGTCGTCCTAGGACTCGGGTTGATGATGTGGGCGGTCTCGACCGCGGCAACAGCCGACACGCGGCCGACGCGATCGGCGTCCTGACCGCCGCGACGCCGTGGATGACCCGGTGGTCTGTGTCTCAGCGCGCGGCGCGGACCTCCGTCCAGGTGGGGTCGACGCCGGGTGTGGATGTCCGACGGGTTCCGTTGTGCAGCACCGGACATCCCGGGGCGAAGGTCCCGAGCTCGGAGATCTCGTAACCGTTCGGGTAGCAGCGGACCTGTGGGGTCTGCCGACCGAACAGGGGCTCGGTGCGCGGAGGGGCGAAGAGTCGGATGGCCAGTCCGCGGAGGCGTAGACCGCCGCGGACCAGCACTCGCTCGACGGCTGTCGGGCGAGGGTAGTGGAATGCCCAGAGCAGGCGATCGTCCATGAGCGCGAACGACATGCGTCGAACCACGGCACGGGGGAGCAGACGGTACGGCATGAAGGTGCCGAGCAGGTCGAGGGTTGCGTCGGCGACGGCGCGCGAGTCCTCGCTGAACGCGAAGTGCTGGTCCTCGTAGTCGTCCATGAGCCGCTCGAACTCCGCGTAGGTCTCCGGAATCCCCTTGATGGCCATGTGCTTACCCAGCCGGCGGTAGTAGTCGGTCAGCCCTCGGACCTCGTGGTCGGTCAGCCGGCGCCACTCGTAGCTGTTCACCCATCGGACCGGGCACACCACGAAGGTCGCGAGCACGTAGAGCATGTCGTCGTTGGAGATGTCGTACATCGCGTGCATCTGGTTGATACGCCGGACGCCGGCCCGCCCGAGCGGACTCTCGAAGCCGTGCTCGACCGGCGCGTCGAGCAGCAGCACGGTGTCGTCGTAGCGCTTCTGGGTCTGCTCGGTGAATTGGCCGGTGCGATACAGCAGGTCGCCGATCGACGGCACCGCGTAAGTGCGGAACAGTGCAAAACTCAGCGCCTGCGTGATCCCCCAGGGAAACTCGCGGGTCCCGAGGAGTTGGGCGATCTGCTGCGACTCGGCAGGGTCGAGATCGGCGATCTCACTGCCGAGACGGTGCCGCTCTGCGATGCGGCCGGAGAGCGCGCGGCGTGCTCGATCCGCGGCGGTGGTGACGACGGACATGGTCTCCTCCCGATCCCGGGTGTGGTCCACGCCACCCCGTCGGGCAGATTTTATCAAATATGCGTCAGCGGAACGGTGGGCGATGGTCGACCTGGGTGGAGACCCGCCCGGCTGTGCGCCATGCTCGCGCGACGAGGTCGGAGTCCTCGGGGGTGACGAGGTTGCCCATCACGCGCACCACCAGCGACATCAGCCGGCCCGAGCGGATGCCCGGTCGGCCGAGCAGGGGGACCGCGGACGGGACGGTCAAGACCCCTGCCAGTCGTCGGGCGGCGGAAAACGCCAGGCCGTAGTGGTCGACGAGCAGGTCGCGCCAGATGTGGGTGTGGTCGCCGTGTCGCTCGCCCAGCAGCTCCGCGGCCAGCCGGCCGGTCTCCAGCGCGTAGTCGATGCCTTCGCCGTTCAGCGGGTTCACACATGCGGCGGCGTCGCCGATCAGCATCCAGTTGCGCCCCGCGACACCGGTGACGGCACCGCCCATCGGCAACAGGGCCGATGTGATCGACGTCGGCGGACCGTCGATCGCCCACTCCGCACGCACCGATTCGGTGTAGTGCTCGAGTATCGGCCGCAATGCCATCTGGGCGGGTCGGCGGGAGGTGGCGAGCGCACCGACGCCGACGTTGAGCTGGTGGCCGCCCGCCGCGCCCAGCGGGAACACCCAACCGTAACCGGGCAGGAGGTCGCCGTCGGGACCCCGGAGTTCGAGATGCGAGCCCATCCAGTGGTCGTCGGCGCGGCCGGAGCGGACGTAGGCGCGCGCCGCCACGCCGTACGCGGTGTCGCGATGCCATTCGCGCCCGAGTCGCTTGCCGAGCGGTGAGCGCACGCCATCCGCGACGATCACCTGATCCACCGCGATCGGATGCCTGCGACCGTCGTGCTCGACGATCACCGACGCGATCCGATCGCCCGACATCTCGACATCGACCGCCTTCGCGCCCTGCACCATATGCGCACCGCGTCGAACCGCGAAGTCGCGCACCGCGTCGTCGAATTCCGTCCGGGCGACTGCGCTGCCGTGGTCGGGGAACCGGCCCGACGAGGGCCACCGGATCTCCTGACGGGCGCCCCAACCATGGAGTGCCAGACCGTCGATGCGCGGACGGTCGGCTAGGTGGTCGGCCATACCGAGGGTGCTCAACTCGGCGACCGCGCGCGGTGTCAGGCCGTCGCCGCAGGTCTTGTCGCGTGGAAAGGTAGCCGCGTCCAGGAGGACGACGTCGCGTCCGGCCGCCACCGCATGGGCGGCGGCGGCAGCACCGCCCGGGCCGGCGCCCACGACGAGTACGTCGGCCCGGAGCGGGACGGGCGAGTTCGCACCGGCCGAGTCGGATGCGACGGGACCAGCTGCAGTCCTGGCGGTGCCCTGAACCGAGCGCCCGGTGCCCGAGGCGTCATCGGCCCCGGTCTCATCGGCCCGGATGTCATCAAAGTTGGTGCCCTCGGTCTGGGTGACATCAGCCGAGGTGTCACGGTCGGAAGTGCCATGGTCCGGGGTGCCATCGTCGTCGGGCCCGCGGGCCGGATCGGGGACTGGGGAGACGCCGCTCACCCGACCAGTATGTCGGGCGGTGCCTACGGTTACGCTCAGCAGGCAGAGGCGGCGATCGTCGAGAGGTCGCCGCGGCCGAGGTAGGACGAGATGGGGCGGCAGAGCGCGTGAAGTCGACATTCGCCGGGCTGGACCTGGCCTCCGACGAGTTCGCCGATGAGGTGCGCACGCAGTTGGCCGCGGTCGAGGACCTGTTGTTGGCCGAGCTCTCCTCGGGCGACGACATCATGACCGAGGCGGCCACCCACCTGGCCAAGGCCGGCGGCAAGCGCTTTCGCCCGATGTTCGCGATCCTGGCAGCGCAGTTCGGCCCCCGCCCGAACGATTCCGATGTCATCACCTCGGCCACGGTCGTGGAGATGATCCACCTCGCGACGCTGTACCACGACGACGTGATGGACGAGGCTCCGCTGCGTCGGGGGGCGTCGAGCGCCAACGCCCGCTGGAGCAACAGCGTCGCCATCCTGTCCGGTGACTTCCTGTTCGCCCGCGCCTCACGACTCGTGTCGACACTGGGCCCCGAGGCCGTGCGGATCATCGCCGAGACCTTCGCCGAGCTGGTAACCGGCCAGATGCGGGAGACCGTCGGCGCCGCACCGGGAACCGATCCGGTGGACCACTACCTCAAGGTGGTGTGGGAGAAGACCGGCTCGCTGATCGCCGCTGCCGGACGCTTCGGCGCGATGGCATCGGGCGCCGAGGCCGACGACGTCGAGCGACTCTCCCGACTCGGTGACATCATCGGCACGGCCTTCCAGGTGTCCGACGACATCATCGACATCTCTTCGGCCACCGGCGATTCCGGCAAGACACCGGGCACCGACCTCCGGGAGGGTGTGCACACGCTGCCGGTGCTGTACGCGCTCGCCGCGGGCGACGAGACCGCCGACCGGCTGCGAACCCTGCTCATCGACCCCGACACCGGGCTCGCCATCCCGGTCACCGACGACGCCGTGGTCGCCGAGGCCATCGAGGTGCTCAACGGGTCGGCCGGGATGACGGCCGCGCACGATCGTCTGCGGGGGTACGCCGATGCGGCTGCGGCCGAGTTGGCGCAACTGCCCGAGGGGCCGGCGCACACCGCGCTCTCGTCGCTCGTCGACTACACGATCGACCGCACCGGGTAGCCGCCGTCGCCATGGTGGCGGCGGTCGCCGGGGTCGCGAGCGTCGAACTGCGGTCCGCTTCGGAAACTCTTTTGCCGGTGCCGTCGTTTGCATCATGTGGAGGTCGTGCGTCGCCGCCGACCCGACCACATCGGACAATGCACGACGGACACGAGGATTGGTGCACGTGAACGGTCTCAAGACCGCTGCTCTGCTGGGTTTGATGTCGGCGATCATCGTCGGCATCGGTGCGGCGTTCCGCAGCCCGGTGATCCTGGCGGGGTCGGTGCTGGTGGCGATCGCCGTGAACGCCTACGTCTATTTCAACTCCGCCAAGATGTCGCTGCGGGCGATGCACGCGCAGCCGGTGACCGAGGTCGAGGCCCCGGTGCTGTACCGCATCGTGCGCGAGCTGGCGACCACCGCGCGGCAGCCGATGCCCGCGCTGTACATCAGCCCTACCGAGTCGCCCAACGCGTTCGCGACCGGTCGCAATCCCAAGAACGCCGCGGTCTGCTGCACCGCAGGAATCCTGCAGCTGCTGGACGAACGTGAGTTGCGCGCCGTTCTCGGGCACGAGCTGTCGCATGTGTACAACCGCGACATCCTGATCAGCTCGATCGCCGGCGCGATGGCCGCGATCATCTCCGGCTTGGCGAACTTCGCGATGTTCTTCGGCGCCTTCGGAAGTCGGGAGAACTCGCCGAATCCGTTCGCGCTCATCCTGATCGCACTCCTGGGGCCGATCGCGGCGACGCTGGTCAAGATGGCGGTGTCGCGCTCACGGGAGTACCAGGCCGATCAGTCGGGTGCCGAGCTGACCGGTGATCCGCTCGCCCTGGCCTCGGCGCTCGCAAAGATCTCCGGTGGTGTGGCGGCCGCCCCGCTGCCCCCGCAGCCCGACATCGCGGCCCAGTCGCATCTGATGATCGAGAGCCCGTTCCGGGCCGGTGAGCGCATCGGCAAGATGTTCTCGACCCACCCGCCGACCGCGGACCGCATCGCACGTCTGCAGGAGATGGCCCGCCGCGGGCACTAGCCGGCCGGGGAAAGGACCTTCCCGCGGACGCATGAGCGAGAGCGGCCCCGGCGCAACCAGTCCGCTCAGCGGTAGTTGACGAACTGCAGCGCGATGTCGAGATCGGTGGCGTTCTTCAGCAGCAGGATGACCGTCTGGAGGTCGTCGCGCGACTTGCTGGTGACGCGGAGTTCGTCGCCCTGGATCTGCGCCTTGATGCCCTTGGGGCCTTCGTCACGGATCTTCTTGGAGATCTTCTTGGCCTGATCGGAGTCGATGCCCTCGACGATCTTGCCGTTGATCTTGAAGGTCTTGCCCGACGCTGCGGGCTCGCCTGCGTCGAACGCCTTCAGTGAGATGTCCCGGCGGATGAGCTTCTCCTTGAACACCTCGAGGCCGGCCAGGGCCCGCTCCTCGGCATCCGAGGTGATCACGATGGTCTCGTCGCCGGACCACTCGATGCCGGTGTTGGTGCCGCGGAAGTCGTACCGCTGGGACAGTTCCTTGGCGGCCTGGTTGAGGGCGTTGTCGACCTCCTGCCGATCGACCTTGCTGACCACGTCGAAGGATGAATCTGCCATGTCGACCAGCCTAGGCCATCGGCCTCCGGCGCCCGGCGGCGCAGTGGAGGGCCGCAGTGGGGGCCGCAGTGGCAACGCGGTCGGTGGGTGCGACACCGAAAGCCGCTCCCGTCCGTCGGACATCGCTCCGCAGTTGCGATCCGGGCCTGGCGGCGGCGTTCTCGGCTCCTGCTGAGCAGCCGGTTTGCATCGGAGCCGGTGGTCCGTTGTATTCTTTGCGGCGTTGTTCTCGCGGCTCCGACCAGGGCCGGGCGAGCGGCACGGCAGGTTGCCCGAGCGGCCAAAGGGAGCGGACTGTAAATCCGTCGCGCAAGCTACATAGGTTCGAATCCTATACCTGCCACGGCGTGGTCCACGCCGACGACCACAGGTCTGTTGATCGCAGTTCTGACCAGCGATTTGGCGCCCTGTGTCGTCGGTGTGTAACCTCGACAAGGCTCTCGAGCAGCCCGTGAGGGATGCTCGGGGAACGCCCCCTTAGCTCAGTCGGTAGAGCGTTTCCATGGTAAGGAAAAGGTCGACGGTTCGATTCCGTCAGGGGGCTCGCTGGACGTCGGTAACAGTCCGCAGGGCGGTGTAGCTCAGCTGGTTAGAGCGCACGACTCATAATCGTGAGGTCGAGGGATCGAGCCCCTCCACCGCTACACATCCGAAGAGACCGGATCGGCCCGAAAGCCAGCGCGCTGCGGCACCGACCCCGTACCACCGAAAGAAGGCAACGACGTGGCCTCGTCAACTGATGTCCGCCCCAAGATCACCTTGGCGTGCGAGGTGTGCAAGCACCGGAACTACATCACCAAGAAGAACCGCCGCAACGATCCCGATCGTCTCGAGATCAAGAAGTTCTGCCCGAACTGCGGCAAGCACCAGGCGCACAAAGAATCGCGCTGACCGACCCGCACGGGGCGTCGGGCCCCGTGTATGCGCACGAGGTCCCGGGTCGCCCGTCGCGGGATCGGTGATCTGGAGGATGTGGAGCAGCCCACCACTCCCGTGACCACGCGCAGCGACGAGCGAAGGAGCGGGAACCGAGCATGTCCGTCACCGAGTCCGAAGCCCAGCAGCGCCTCGATGCGCTGAAGAGCGGCGCGAAGCTGACGCCGGAAGAGATCGCGGCGCACACCCAGGAGATGGTGGGCTTCAACTACACCGTCGACGACTACTACGAGGTCGGCCGCGAAGAGGTCCGCAAGCACGCCCGCGCGGTGCAGGACGACCATCCGGTCCACTGGAACGAGGCGCGCGCCGCCGAGCTGGGTCACGACACCCTGATCGCCGCGCCGACCTTCGTCTCCGTCCTCGGCATCATCGCCCAGCGTCGTCTCTTCGAGGACGTCGTCACCGGCTACGACCTGTGGCAGATCATGCAGACCGATCAGCGGCTGGTCTTCCACCAGCCGATCAAGGTCGGCGACCGCCTCATCTGCGACGTCTCGCTCGATTCGTTCCGCCAGATGGCCGGTGCCGACGTGATGGTCACCAAGAACATCATCTGGAACCAGTACGACGAGCCGGTGATGACCACCTGGACGAGTCTGGTGGCCCGCGCCGCGGTCGAGGTCGATCCCGAGGTGCTCGACAAGCTCGAGCACGTGATGATGAAGGTCGATGCGGAGCCGGAACTCCCGCAGAACGTGCACGGCCCGTTCGAGCGCTACAGCAAGCCGGACCCTCAGGTCGAGCCCAAGCCGTACTCGGCCATCGCGTTCGACTCGCTGACCGTCGGTCAGGAGTTGCCGTCGATCACCAAGACGCTGACCCGGGGCAACCTGGTGAACTACGCGGGTGTGGCAGGCGATCCCAACCCGATCCACTTCTCCGACGAGGTGGCGAAGGTCATCGGCATGGAGACCTGCGTCGCCCACGGCATGCAGACGATGGGACTCGGTGCCAGCTTCATCAGTTCGTTCGTCGGTGACCCGGCGGCGATCTTCGAGTACAACGTGCGCTTCACCAGCCCGGTGTACGTGCCGGCCGAGGGCTACGCCGAGGTGGTCTTCACCGGCAAGGTCAAGTCCCTCGACCCGGAGACCAAGCGCGGCGTCATCACCATCATCGCCAAGCAGGGTGACCGCAAGATCTTCGGTCGCGCCCTCGCCCAGGTGCAGTTCAACTGAGTCGACGGGCGGTGCGGTCGGACTGACGGTGCAGTTCGACTGACGACTCCGACCACGAACGGCCGGTGGCTCGTGCCGCCGGCCGTTCGTCGTGTCGGCGTCGGGTCACCGAGGTCGAGCAGGCGAGCCGACCTGTGCGTCGGGCAGTGGTCGGGACGGTCGCGAAGCGCGGGTGCCGACACGGCTGCGGACCGTGAACGCGGTGGTGGCCACGACCGCGACTCCGCCCATGATTACCATAGCGCCGATCGTCTCCCCGAAGAACAGCACCGACCAGGCCACGGTGAGCACCGGCTGGACCAGTTGGACCTGGCCCACCGTGGAGAGCGGCCCGATGGCCAGTCCGCGATACCAGGCGAAGAATCCGAGGAACATGCTGACGGCGCAGAGGTAGCCGAATGCCGCCCATTGACCGCCGGTGGCATGGGGGAGCGAGCCGTCGAGCCGGATGCCGGTGACCGCCGCCATCACCGGCGATGCCAGCACCAGGGCCCAGCTGATGGTCTGCCACGAGCCGAGCGTGCGTGCGAGTACCCCGCCCTGGGCGTAGCCGAGTGCGGCCAGCACGACCGCGCCGAGCAGGTAGAGATCGGACACCGACACACCGCTCGGTGATCCTGCGACCAGCAGGACGAAACCCACCGTGACCACCGCGCCGATGACAGCGCCGCACCAGAAGCGTGAGCTGGGACGCTCACGGGCGAGGAGGACCGCCCCTACGGCGGTGGCAGCGGGCAGCAGCCCGATGACCACCGCGGCGTGCGGGGACCCGGTGTCGCGCATGGCGAGCGAGGTGAGCACCGGGAATCCGACGACCACCCCGGCGGCGACGAGGGCCAGCCGTGGCCACTCTCGGGCGATCGGAAGGCGGGCACGTCCCACCGCGAGCGCGATCACCGCCAGCAACGCGGCCACGACGGCGCGTCCACAGCCCACGACGAAGGGGTCGAGACCGGCGACCGCGACGCGGGTCAGCGGGACCGTGAACGAGAAGGCGGTGACCCCGACCAGTCCCCACCCGAGTCCTCGCGGCGATATCACCGGAGCATCGTGCGCGATAGCGCTATCATTGCTACTCATGTCTGACGATAGCAGTGGCCGAATCGCCGCGCATCTGCGTGCGCTGGCCGAGCAGCGTCCGGCCGGGACCCGACTGCCGTCGACGCGCGCGATCGCCGCGGAGTTTGGTGCGGGACCGGTGACCGTCCAGCGCGCACTCGCCGTGTTGGTCGCTGAAGGTGTCGTCGAGACCCGTTCGGGGCAAGGGACTTTCGTTCGCGCACGGCGCAACCGCGCGGACCGCGCCGACGTCGCCTGGCAGACCACCGCCCTGGGCGCCGACCGCTCCGGCCCGACGCCGACCGGTTCGATCCTGCGTCAGGTCCCGCACGACACCATCGCCATGCACAGCGGATACCCCGATCCGTCGCTGATGCCGGTGGCAGAGGTGCGCGCTGCCGTCACCCGTGCCGCGCGGCGCGACGACGTCCACCTCCGTCCCGCCGCGGCCGGCCTACCCGATCTGCGGCGATGGTTCGTCGACGAACTGGGTGCCGACGGCTGGCACGACACGGATGCGGTCATCGCAGCGGGCGGACAGGCCGCCCTGTCGGCGACGTTCCGGGCGCTCGCGGCCCCCGGTCAGTCCGTCGTGATGGAGTCGCCGACGTACTGGGGTGCCATCGCGGCCGCGCGACAGGCGGGACTCACCGTGGTCCCGGTCGGTCGGCGCGCCGGGGCGCCCGACCCCGACGACCTCGACGCCGCACTCGCCGCGAGTGGCGCCCGGATGCTGTATGTGCAGCCCACGCATGCCAATCCGACCGGCGACGTGTGGACCCCTGCGCAGCGTGAGGCGGTGCTGGAGGTGGCCGTCGCGCATCGCGCATTCGTGGTCGAGGACGACTGGGCGCACGACTTCGCGCTGGAGGCCACACCGCCACCGATGGCCGCGTCCGATCGTGACGGGCACGTCGTCTACATCAGGTCGCTCACCAAGAGCATGTCCGTGGCGGTGCGCGTGGCAGCGGTGTTGGCTCGTGGGCCGGCCCGCGCACGCATCGATGCCGCGCTGTCGCTCTCCGACCTCTACGTGTCGCCGCTGCTGCAGGTCGCCGCTCTCGACATCGTCACCCGCCCGGCGTGGCGGACCCACCTGCTGCGGCTGCGGCGCGAGCTCCGCATCCGTCGGGATCGGCTGCTCGACGAGGTCGCGACCGTGCCCGAGTTGACCGTCGGACGGCCGCCGACCGGCGGGCTCAACCTCTGGGTACGTCTGCCCGACCTGATCGACGGGTCGCCGACCGACCCCGACGCGGTCGCAGCGCGATGTCTCGCCGCAGGATTGTCGCTGTCACCGGGGTCGGAGTGGTTCCCGGCCGAGCAGACGGGGCCGTTCGTGCGCCTGAACTACGCCGCGTCGGCACCGGATCGCTACGGCGAGGCGGTGGCGATCCTGGCAGCGGCGCTGTCTACCGGCCGGTGACGGAGTACTCGATCGGCCGGGTGTTCCGGCGGGGGCCGATCAGCCGAGAGTCCCAGCGGACTCGATCAGCCGGGCGTCCCGGCGGCGGCCGGTAGGATCGACCCACGAGCTCTCCGACGGGCGAGTTGGAGTTCGGGTACGCCGGTGTTCTACACTGAAGTGTCTGAGGTTGACTTAGACTTGCGCGCCGCCCATAGGGTGGCGCGTTGGTTGTGTCAGGGCGAAGTGGGATCGGGATGCGCAAGCGTTGCGATCGGCCGGCTGGTCCAGCGGTCGCACGGCGCGATGACAGGAGTCGGCTGATGACGAGTGGTCGGGTTCCCGGCCACAAAGGGGCGTAGCTCAACTGGCAGAGCAGCGGTCTCCAAAACCGCAGGTTGCAGGTTCAAGTCCTGTCGCCCCTGCCCTGGTGAGGGCACACGTTGACGAGAGGATCTCGAAGGTGAGCAAGCGAGACCGGGCCGCCCGCGCGAAGGAAGCAGCGGGAACGTCTGCAGCCGATTCGGCGCAGGACGCTCTGGACGACACCACCTCCGACGCTGCGGACGACGCATCGTCGGATGAGGTTCGTCCCTCCGGTAAGCGCTCGGGTCGAGGTCGTCGTGCGTCGGCGGGCACCCTCAGCACCGATGGCGATGCGGACACCGGTTCCGCCGTCGCCGTCAAGGACCGCAAGAAGAAGGCACCTGCACAGGAGACACGGAATCCGTTCGTTCGGATCTGGGTGTTCTTGCAGCAGGTCGTCGCCGAACTGAAGAAGGTCATCTGGCCGACGCGCCGCGAGATGATCACCTACACGATCGTCGTGCTGGTCTTCGTGATCATCATGACCGCATTCATCTCCGGCCTCGACCTCGCCTTCGCCAAGGGAGTCCTCTGGCTGTTCGGCTGACGTCCGTGTCAACGGGCGCGAGCGGGACGACTCGGAGGATCGACCAAACCGAAAGGGAGCGTGGGCTGCAGTGAGCACCCCCGATAACGAGTTCGACGACGCCACCGAGGCCGACGCCTCGGCGGTCGAGGCTGCCGACAGTGCGGTCGAGACCGCCGACGATGTCTCGGCAGCAGTCGACGAGGCCGACGACGCCGACACCGGCAGCGAGGCCGAGGGGGACGCCACCGCAGACTCCGACGAGGCCGCCGCGGATTCCGACCCCGACACCGCGGACGATGCGGGCGCGGCTGCCGCCGACGCTCCTGTCGAGGAGACCGACGAGGACCCGGTCGAGAAGCTGCGCAAGGAACTGCGGCGCGCGCCGGGCGACTGGTACGTGATCCACAGTTACGCCGGGTACGAGAACAAGGTGAAGGCCAACCTCGAGACCCGTGTCCAGAACCTGGACGTCGGCGACTACATCTTCCAGGTCGAGGTCCCGACCGAAGAGGTCACCGAGATCAAGAACGGTCAGCCCAAGAAGGTCAACCGCAAGGTGCTGCCGGGCTACATCCTCGTGCGCATGGACCTCAACGACGAGTCGTGGGGCGCGGTCCGCAACACCCCGGGTGTCACCGGGTTCGTCGGACTCACGTCCCGTCCGTCTCCGCTGTCGCTCGACGAGGTGCTCAAGTTCCTCGCCCCGCGCGTGGAGGCCAAGAAGCCGGCTGCGGCCAAGGCCGGTGCCGAGGGCGTCGAGGCTGCGGCTGCCGCAGCGACCGCGGTGATCGAGGTCGACTTCGAGGTCGGCGAGTCGGTGACCGTCATGGACGGACCGTTCGCGACCCTGCCCGCGTCGATCAGCGAGGTCAACGCCGAGCAGCGCAAGGTGAAGGTCCTCGTGTCGATCTTCGGTCGCGAGACGCCGGTCGAACTCGGCTTCAATCAGGTCGAGAAGATATGACCGGCGCGCAGCGCCGCTCCTGTCTTCCCCGACCTCTGAATGTGACGGTCGAGAAGATCTAGGTCCACGAGGCCTCGCTCCTCGAGTCGAGGGGCACACAACAAGAGACTTCCGCGTCTCCAGCGGGCGCGGAACAGCAGGTAACAATCCAAGGAACCAGAGATGCCTCCCAAGAAGAAGAAGCTCGCCGGGATCATCAAGCTCCAGATCCAGGCAGGCCAGGCGAACCCGGCCCCGCCCGTGGGTCCGGCGCTTGGTCAGCACGGCGTGAACATCATGGAGTTCTGCAAGGCGTACAACGCCGCGACCGAGCAGCAGCGCGGCAATGTCATCCCGGTGGAGATCTTCGTCTACGAAGATCGCTCCTTCGACTTCAAGTTGAAGACCCCGCCGGCCGCCAAGCTCCTCCTGAAGGCCGCCGGGATCGCCAAGGGCTCCGGCGAGCCGCACACCAACAAGGTCGGCAAGGTCACCCAGGATCAGGTCCGGGAGATCGCCAAGACCAAGCAGGAAGATCTGAACGCCGTCGACATCGACCAGGCCGCCAAGATCATCGCCGGCACCGCCCGGTCCATGGGGATCACCGTCGAGTGATCTGTCGGGGTACGCCCCGTCACCCCCGCGTGGGAGGGCCGAGCTCGGCCCACGAACCACCAACCCGTAACAGCTGCGGAGAAGGAACAGAGCAATGAGCAAGAAGAGCAAGGCGTACGTCGCCGCCGCCGAGAAGGTGGACAAGTCCAAGCTCTACAGCCCGCTGGAGGCTGCAAAGCTGGCGCAGGAGACCGCGTCGAAGAACACCGACTCGACCGTCGAGGTCGCCATCCGCCTGGGTGTCGATCCCCGCAAGGCCGACCAGATGGTCCGTGGCACCGTCAACCTGCCGCACGGCACTGGTAAGACCGCCCGCGTCATCGTGTTCGCCGGTGGCGACAAGGCCGCCGAGGCCACCGCCGCGGGCGCCGACGAGGTCGGCACCGAGGACCTGATCGAGAAGATCCAGGGCGGCTGGCTGGAGTTCGACGCCGCGATCGCCACCCCGGACCAGATGGCCAAGGTCGGCCGCATCGCCCGCGTCCTCGGACCGCGCGGCCTGATGCCGAACCCGAAGACCGGCACCGTGACCACCGATGTCACCAAGGCGGTCAACGACATCAAGGGCGGCAAGATCAACTTCCGCGTGGACAAGGCAGCCAACCTGCACTTCGTCATCGGCAAGGCCTCGTTCGACGCCGCTCAGCTGGCCGAGAACTACGGCGCCGCCTACGACGAGATCCAGCGCGCGAAGCCGTCCGCCGCGAAGGGCCGCTACGTCAAGAAGGTCACCGTCTCCACCACCACCGGCCCGGGCATCCCGGTCGACCCGGCGGTCACCCGGAACTTCGCGGAGGAGCCGACTGCCTGAGTGGCACGACGCATGACCGCGAACGGTTCGATCTGAACAGTTCACGATGAAGGACCCGGCATCCGTGCCGGGTCCTTCATCGTATCCGGGGCCGGGTCTGCCTGCCGACTGCTGAGATCAGCCCCGTGAGGCCGCACCGAGGGAACATTCCCCTCGGTGGGTGCTGTCGGGGCTGATCTCAGTCGCGGACGGCGGCGTCGACGAGCCGGTCCAGGGCGCGGTGCGCCTGATCCCGTGCGTCGGGTGAGTCGGACTGGGCGATCCAGAGGGCTGCCTCGTTCATGGCGCCGGAGAGGTGTGCGGCCAGGGCGTCGACGATGCCGTCGTCCACTCCGGCGGCTGCGAGTGCCTCGCGTAGGTGCACCACGGAGTTCTCCGCGTCGAGCCGCCGCCACTCCTGCCAACCGATCACCGCGGGGGCGTCGACGAGGAGGACGCGCAGTGGCGCCGGGGCGGTGATGGCGTCGAGAAATCCGTGGCAACCGGCGCGCAGCTGGTCGGTCGGGTCGTCGCCGACCGCCGTCGCTGCGTCGACCACCTGATCGGCGATCGACGACTGCAAGTCTGCGGCGACGGCCGCGAACAGCCCTGCCTTGCTGCGGTAATGGTGGTACACCGCCCCGCGCGTCACCCCTGCCCCCGCGGCGACGTCGTCGAGTGACACGTCGGCGAACCCGCGGTCGGCGAAGAGACCGGTCGCGGTCTCCAGCACATGGCGTGCGGTCGCGGCGGCAGCGGCTGCGGTGGCTCGGGGCACGAGAACACTTCCTTTACGTACGTCGCGTATGTATAGTCACCGGCGATACATACTCATCGTACGTAAAGGAGAGTCCGATGTCCGTCACCAGCTTCTATCCCGTGCTCATGTCGTCCGACGTCGCCGCTGCGGCCAGGTTCTATCGAGATCTGCTCGGCTTCGAGGTGACCTTCGGGACGGACTGGTACGTGAGCCTCCGACTCGGTGCGTTCGAGCTGGCGCTCGTCGACCACGGGCATCCGACCATCCCTGACGGCTTCCGGGCGACTCCCCGAGGTGTGATCGTGAACCTGGAGGTCGAGGATGTCGATGCGGTGCACGAGCGCCTCACCGGGCCGGGCGGGTTGACGCCGACGCTCGCGTTGCGGGACGAGGACTTCGGGCAACGCCACTTCATCGTCGAGGCGCCCGACGGCGTGCTGCTCGACGTCATCACGCCGATCGCACCCAGCGCCGAATTCATCGCGGCGTTCGCCGACGCCTAGCAACTCGGCGCCGGGAACCGATACGGACCCTCCGTAGTCTTATCTTCATGCGCGACGACAAGCTGCTCACCCGCATCGCGGGTCTGCTGCGGCAGGCCGAGAACACCGACAACCCGCATGAGGCAGAGACATTCATGCAGGCGGCGCAGCGGCTCGCCACCGCCTCGTCGATCGACCTGGCGGTCGCCCGGTCACATGATCCGACTGCCAGGGCGCGGGTGACGCCGATCTCGCGGCAGATCGCGATCGGGGAGGCCGGTAAACGTGGTCTCAAGACCTATGTGCAGCTGTTCGTGGCGATCGCCCGCGCCAACGATGTGACGGTCGATGTCGCGGGCAATTCGACCTTCGTGTTGGCGTACGGATTCGACGGCGACATCGACACCTGCGAGGCGCTGTACACGTCGTTGATCGTGCAGATGGTCGCGGCGAGTGACGCATATCTCCGGTCTGGTGCGTACAAGTCGGAGGAGTCGGCGCGGGTGGTCACGCGGGGTACGGGCTGGCGTGCACGACGTGTGGTGGAGCGAAAGCAGTTGTCGCCCATCACCGCGCGGCTCAACTTCCAGTCGGCGTTCGCGGAGCGGATCGGGGCCCGTCTCGCGCAAGCCCGGGAGGAGGCGCGCGCGCAGGCCCTTGCCGACGACCAGGCCGCCGATCCGGCCGAGGATGCACGCCGCTCGTCGTCGACGGCGGCGATCGCGTTGCGCGACAAAGAACTCGAGGTCTCGGACTTCTATCGCACGGAGTCGACTGCGCGGGGGACCTGGCGTCCGAGCAATGCGTCGGCCGGCTACTCGGAGGGTGCCCGGCGAGCCGGGGACCGCGCGGGGCGGCGGGCGAAGATCGGTGCCGACCGTGAGTTCGGCGGCGCCCGCGGGGCGTTGGAGGGCTGACCGCGAGCACCTTCGTGCCGTCGCGAAGTCGCCGTCGCGAGGCCGGCGGCCCCGTTCGCCGAGGGGGCGCGGGACGGGCATACGATCGCGATGATGCTTCACGATGCCCACGCGAACGCGCTCCCCGGTGCCACGGTCGACAGCTCGACGGCGTCGACCGCTCGGCATCGCAGCCGACGATGACCATCCCGGATCCGCCGGCCGACCGCGCGGTCCGTGGGACTCCTGGCTACCGACGGATCACCCGGGCGCTGTTCGTCGCGGGTCTGACGACCTTCGCAGCGATGTATGGCACGCAGGCATTGCTGCCCGAGCTCTCGGACGACTTCGGTGTGTCCCCGGCGGTGTCGGCGATGTCGGTGTCACTGACCACCGGGATGATCGCGGTCGCGATCATCCCGCTCGCGGTGATCTCGGAGCGGGTCGGACGGACCCGGGTGATCGTGTGGTCGTCGATCGTCTTCACACTGATCGGCCTGCTGCTCCCGATCAGCCCCGACCTCACGACGCTGCTCATCGGTCGAGCCGTCCAGGGCGTCGCGCTCGCGGGTGTGCCGGCGGTCGCGATGGCGTATCTCGCCGACGAGATCGATCCGCGTGCGCTGGGCGAGGCGATGGGCCGCTATGTGGCGGGGACGACGCTCGGTGGTCTGCTCGGCCGGATCCTGCCCGCGATCGTCCTGGATTTCTCCGGATGGCGTTGGGCGTTGGCGGCTCTTGCCGTGGTTACGGCCCTGCTGACCGGCTACCTCGTGGTCCGGTTGCCGTCGTCGGCGCACTTCGTCGCACATCCGATGTCGGTGCGCCTGGCGATGACCAATCTGGCCGGGCACCTTCGGGATTGGCGTCTGACCTGTCTGTTCGGCTCGGCGTTCGTCCTGATGGGTGGGTTCGTCTCCGCGTACAACTACCTCGGCTACCGACTCCTCGCCGAACCCTTCGACCTCAGCGAGGCGGTGGTCGGCGCGGTGTTCCTGCTCTACCTCGCGGGAACGTTCAGCGCGGCTGCGGCGGGTCGATGGGCCGACCGGTGGGGGAGGGCGCCGGTGATGGCGGCGTCGATCGGCGTCGCGGTGGTTGGACTCGCGGTCACGGCCACGGACTCCCTGGTCGCGGTGATCGTCGGGATGGGTTTGTTCACGGCCGGGTTCTTCGGGGCCCATTCGGTGGCGAGCGGATGGGTGGGGGTCATCGCCACCGACCATCGGGCCGAGGCGGCGTCGATGTATCTCTTCGCCTACTACCTCGGCAGTTCCGTGCTCGGCGCGCTCGGCGGCACCGTGTACCTGGCGGCCGGCTGGACCGGGCTGGTGGCCTACGTCGCGGCCGGGCTCCTGGTCGCGGCGCTCCTGGTGACCGGATTGGCGGTGGCCGGCCGTCGGCGCGAGGTCGGTGGGCCATGAGTCCGCGGGACACCCACCGCGCGAAGCTCTACGAGGCGGAGCGGATGGTGCTGTCGCTGGTCGACCGCGCATCGTCTGCGGCCCATACCGTGCAGTTGGCCGGGACCGAGCTGACGCTGCCCGTCGAGGCGCGCTTCGCGTCGCTGGAGTCGGTCGACGCCTACGTGCACCGGGTGCTGGCGATGCCGACGGTGCAGGCGTCGTCGCCGCGTGCCGCGATGCCGGTCCGGGTGCGCGAGCGGCGTGGTGATCGGTCGGCGCATTACTCCCGGTCGGCTGCGGGCGGGGAGATAGCGGTACCCACCTCGGTCGACGGTCGCTGGGCACTGCGTGAGCTGGTGATACTGCACGAGATCGCGCACCACCTGGACGATTCCGGCGACGCCGCCCACGGTGCCGCATTCGCCCACCGGCTCATCGACCTGGTCGGTGCCGTGCTCGGTCCGGAGATGCAGTTCGTCTACCGGGTGATCTTCGGGGACAGTGACGTCATCTGACGGCATCCGGACATGGGCCTTTCCGTCGACCGTGCGCTCCAACGCGTCGACCGTGCGCTCCGAACCATCGATCGTGCACTGCTCATCGCCGGGGCCACCGAAGAAAGCAGACCGCGAAGCCCGATCAACGGACCGGCGTGCACGATCAACGGGTCAGGGTGCACGGTCGGCGTTTTCGAGCGCACGGTCGACGGAGTACGACTCAGCCGAAGTGGTTCAACCGGCCAGGTCGGGAGAGTGATGCCGTGGTGATCCGCTTGCCCTTGGCCGACGCGATGATCTGACCCTGCCATGCCACGAGACAGGCGGCCTGCGGCGACTGGTAGATGCGGGTGAGCACCGGAGCCAGCGCCTTGGCGAGATTGCCCTCGGCGGCGAGGAACTGTGCGCGGTAGGGGCCGTAGAACGGCAGGATCGCCTCCAGGACAACCGCACTCGCCGCCGACGCACGTTCGACGATGGGGTTGATCCAGCGGACGTTGGCGTTGAGTACCGGCTCGATCTCGGCGAGCACCGGCCCGATGAGTTGCATCAGCGGCTGGTAGACCGAGCCCAGCGCGAACGCCTCCGAGGAGAACGAACCGGCGGCCGGGGCGAGCACGATCACTGATGCGAGTCCGCCGGAACGTTCCGGCTTCGGCCAGCCGAGCGGGCACCGCGGCTGGTCGGCGATGGGAGCGGTGGACAGACCGCCGAGGGAGTTGCCGCCGTCGATGGCGGTCGAGCCACCCGGTGTCGCGCCGACGCCGGGAGCCGCGCCGTTGCCGATGCTCGTCGAACCGCCAGGTGCTGCACCGGCCGCCCCGCCGAGCGGGACGGAAGCACCTGGTGCACCACCGAGCGGGATGGACGCGGCCGGAGCCGGGCCACCGGCCGCCGGAGCGCCTGGAGAGGGCGCCGCGGCCGCCGCGCCCGGAGCGAGTCCGGGAACGGCGATCGACGGCGCCCCCTGGACCTGGGCGGCAGGACTCGTCGACACCAGGTACTGCTGCGACGGTCCGGCCGCGTACCAGGCGGAGATGAAGAGGGCGATCAGGATGACCAGTGCCGCCGATGTGCGGACCGCCGGGATGGCTGCTCGCGGACCCCGACGCGTGACCCCGACTCCCGCCTGCGTCGCGGAGACGTCGAAGCGGTCGGTGGCCGCGTCGTCGACATACGGTTCGCGTGCGGCGGTAGCGGTCGTGTCGGCGGCGGATACCGCTGAGTCGGAGTCCGCGTCCTCGACCGCGATCTCGGTGGTGTCGGTCTCGGACGGTCCAGGTCGTTCTGCGGAGCCGCTGACGTCGACGGCTGCGTCATCGTCAGACACGTTCTCGCCGAATGCATCCGAGTCGGTGCGGTCAGTGTCCTGCTCGTGGTCGCTCATCGGACTGCACCTCTCCGAGGGTTCGCGGGCGTGCTGCGCGTCGTGGTCATCGGGTCCCCGACGTCGGTGTCGGATCGACCGGAGTGGTGGCGACCGGGGCGGTGTCGGACGGGGCAGTGTCCTCCGGTCGGTAATCGCCCTCGAGATGCCAGACCCCGGTGAACCCGTTGAACGGACCGCCGACGATCGAACTGGTCCAGGAGAGGGTGTAGGACTTGCCGTCCTCCGCGAGCGTGCCGGTGGCCGCCGGTCCGGTACCCGACACCACGTCGTCCTGCTGGAGCCACTCCTTACGTACCCAATCCCACGCACGCTTGGCCTCGGCTGACCCGGGAACCTGCGCCCCGACCTTCGCCGGCGCCTTCGGGGCACCCTGGTTGAACTCCTGGTTGTTCCAGGACGCGGCCCACGAGACGAGCTGTCCCGACAGTGTGCCGTCCGAGTTGCTGACCGTCGGTGCGGCGACCTTGTGGCCGGTCTGCGGATCGACCGGATTGGTGGATGTCCCGAACTCGACGCCGAAGAAGCGGGTCGGCTTCATGATCGAACCCGACAGCGAATTACCTTCACGGAAACCGGGTTTCGGCTCGGACTGGTACCCGCCCAGCCGGAGCCCTCCTTCGCTGCCGGGCTGCAGGAGGGTCACCGATCCACCCTCGACCGGGGAGTCGCCGTTGGGCATGAAGGGCCCCTTGTCGGCGGTGCCGCCCGGCTGCACCATCTTGAACCACGAGCCGGTGAGTGTGCCGTCGGTGAACTGGCCGGGGCTCAACGCGAGCAGCCCGGTGAGCTCGCCATCGGCGACCGACGAGTCCGTCGAACATCCCGCGACGACCGCGATTGCAGAGGTGCACGCCAGCAGCAGACCCGCCGCTCGACGGAGCGGATGTGTGGCCGGTCCTCTGAACGGGGACGTGGTCGATGATGTCATGGGAGAGAGGCCTTTCGGGTGGACCGCGAGCCGGAGTCGACCGCCCGGGTGGTCGGGGACGGACGTGCCGCGGCGAGTCCGAACAGCAGGGCGACGGCCCCGCCGCCGACCAGGAACCAGGGGAACGCGGCGAAAGCGCCGACGCCGACTGCGCGGGTTGAGTCGTCCAGATCGCGAACGCCGTCGTAGTTCGTGACGTTGTCGTTGAGGGTGCCGATGAGCGCTGCGAAGTCCGAGGACATCGGCTGCCAGCCGGTGCGCAGGGTGTCGATGGCGGCGACGTCGCCACGATCCGCGCGCGCTCCCGCGGTGGTGACGTCGTCGCGATAGCTGCTGTCGATCGACCCGACCGCCCCGACCAGCACGACGAAGTAACCCTGGACGTCGCGGACCTTTTCGGTGGTCATCAGCGTCGAGAAGCGCGCCAGCAGGGGCGATCCCGCGTCGACAGCAGTGGTCATCCCGGTCGCGAAGGGCACCGCGATGAGCGCTGCGGCCGCGACGCCCGCACCGACGCCCAGCCACCGCACCGAGCGGCCGCGCCTGCGTCGACGAAGGCCCCATGCACCGGCTCCGATCAGGACGAGACCGAACCCGACCGGGATGAACGGCAGCACGTCGACCGGCTGCAGTCCGTCGAGCTGCGTGAAATCGCCACGTGCCGAGTCGATCTGGTCGAGCATGGCGGACATGTCGGCCCGGATGGCGGGATACCGGTCGACGAAGTCGCGGATCTGCGGGTATCTGTCCGCGTCCACTGCGCCGACTCGATCGATCGCGACGATCGCACCGCGCGCCGACTCGACCTGGTCGAGTTGACCGCGGAGGTCGGCGATCTTCTCCGGCGCAAGGTACGGGCGGAAGTCATCGAGCATCACGGTGGCCTGCGCGGCGGGATAGAAGAAGCCGCCGGCGATCGGCGCGATCACCAGGATCGCGCCGACGACGATCAGGCCGATGAGCGGCCATCGTGGAGCGCAGGACACGTGGCAGGACGCACGGTCGTCGGTGAGTTCCGGTACCTGTCCGGACGCCCCTGTACCTGATGGCCCGCTGCTTGATGTCCCCACGCCTGCTGCACCGACACCGCTTGCATCGACGCCCGATTCCCCGCCGGCAACCGTGTTCGGATACCTCGGCAACCCTCCCGAACCCGCTGTCGCGGAGGTCGAACCGTCGGGACCGGACGTCGATCGCACCTCACCCTCGGCGCGATCGTCAGCCGGCATCGGCGGACTTCCCCCGTCGGCGGAAGAGCCGGTCGGCGTTGGTCAGCAATCCCGCGGCGACGGCCGTGATGACCACCAGCACGGGCAGCAACCAGCGCGGCTGGCCACTGTCGGCGGGAACCTGCAAGGACTGCACCGTCGTCTGCGGGGTGCCTGCCGCCTCGGCCGGGACAGTGCGTGCGTCGCCCGCACCTGGCGCCTGGTTCGTAGCTGCGCCGGGAGCGGCCGGATTCGGCTGCGCCGCACCAGGGGCGACCCCGGCTGCGCCGGCAGGATTCTGGCCGGGCGGGTTCTGGGCGGCGGGCGCCTGGCCTGCCGCTGCCGAACCACCGGTCAGGCCGCTGCCGCGATAGGTGCCCGCCAGGTGCCACAGCCCGGTGAAGTTGTTGAACGGACCGCCGACGATCTGGCTGGTCCACTCGATCACGAATGCGCCGGTCGACCGGTTGATGGTGCCGCGGACCGACGTCGTCTTGCCGGGCAGCCCGCCCCCGGGTTTCGGAGCGCCCTGGTTGAACACCTGTCGGTTCCAGGTGACACCGAAGGCGCTGAGATCACCCGACAGCGAGGTGCCGTCGACGTAGAGCTGAGGTCGGGCGGTTCCCCGTCCGGTCTGCGGATCGGTCGGGTTGGTGGCGGTCGCGAAGCCGACGCCGTAGAACTTCACCGGTCGCGTGACGCTGCCCGAGATCGCGTTGCCCGAGCCGTCGAAAGCCGACGCGGGTTGCGGCTGGTAGCTGCCACTGAGCAGTCCGCCGGAGGTGCCCGCCGACAGCGGGGTGACGGTCTTGTCGCTGCATGACGAATCGCTGTTGGACAGGAACGGTCCGCTGGTGGTACCCGCGGGGAGGATCATCCGGAAGAACGAGCCGGTCACCGAACCACTTGCACACACACCGTTCTGGATCGCGAACGATCCCTGTAGTGCTGTCGGTGCGGCATACGCCGACTGCGCCATCGCCAGTCCTGGCGCGGCCACCGCAGCCATCGCCAGCGCGGCGACGACCAGACGGGGCGACCTCCGACCTCTCGAACGCACCCCGACAGATCTGACCCCACGCACCACGACAACACCCTCCCTGAGCGAACCCCGACCCCGTCCCGTCGATGGCAACGGGTCGATGCGCTGACGCTAACCAGATCGAACGCTCAGGGAACCCTTAGGAGCACCGTGGGTGAAACATGTTCGCCTCACGCGACGTACCGCGCGTATCGCGGGTCACAGGGGACCCGACTCGGACATCGCGACGAACGACGGTGCCGGTGACGATCGGCTACCTGGCCGATGTGTCGCCTCGATCGTGCGCTGCGACGCGTCGATCGTGCGCTGCTGCTCGTTGCCGTGGCCCCCGACAGCGACAGGCTCGGTGCACGGTCGACGGATCAGCCTGCACGGTCGACGATTTGGCGCGCACGGCCGACGATTTGGCGCGCACGGTCGACAAGCTGATGTGCACGGTCGACGACGAGCGATCTACCAGCTGCCGCTCGAGAGGAACGTCAGATGACTCGGGTGGGCGGGGTCGAGGACCAGGCGTTGCCGACGCCCGCGAGCCTTGACGAGGTCGGGGACCACGGTCAGATAGCGCGGAAAACTGTTGGCGTAGACGTCGACCCGGAGTCGGTGCCCCGGCTCGAGGATGGCGTCGGTCGGCACCAGGTCGACGTCGATGCGTACCGGGATGTCCGACGGCACCGGCATCTTCCGCTTGCGCGTGAGATGGTGATGCGCCTGCAGCAGGCTGCCGTCCTCGGCGTAGAGCGAACGCGCCTCGTCCAGTGCGCGGTTGGAGACGGTGAGCGCACCGTTGGTCAGCACGCGGGACGAGCCGTCCGGAGCGACGTCGTTAACCGTCACCGCCCAGATGCCCTCGTGCGCCGTGGTGGCCACGTTCAGGCGGAGGTTCATCGCACCGCTGATCGCTGTCGCCTCGCCGACGGCCTCACTGGTGAACGACAGCGCGCCGCGTTCCTGGAACCGGGCGTCGGTGGTGAACGTGCGGCCGAAGACCATCGCGGCCCCGGCACTCACCTGTGTCATGTCGCGGGACATCGCCCCGCGCAGGTCGGGCCGGACGCCCAGCGAGACGAGATCGTCACCGGGTGTGCGGCGCAGCGATCCATCGTGGGTGGCGTGCTCCGCGGTACCCGACGACGTGTCGCTCAGGTACAGGCGTTTGAGTGTGACGCCCGCACGCGGGAACGATGCGCCCGAGGTCCAGGCGCCACCCTGCTGCAGCATGGTGACCGGCCCATAATCCTCGATGCCGTTGTGGTCGTCCTTGAGCCAGCGGTCGAACCATGCGCGCTCGAGGACATCCAGCCGCGGTGGCGCGAACTTGCCGCCGAACCCCGAACCGACGTCGATGTGATAGCCGTCGCCGACGATCATCTGCTTGCGACCCGGCGCCATCCGCAGACGCTGGTAGACGCCGGTCGCACTGCCGCCGAACAGGTCGTGCCACGCACCGACGGCGAAGACGGGCGCGGTGATCTGGTCCACCTTGGGATCGCGCTCGTCGAAGTACGGATCGTCGAAGATGCGGTCGTCGCGCGCGGTCAGGAAACCCCAGAGCAACGAGGTCAGCTCGGTGGCGGGGGAGCGCAGGCGATCGTTCATCCAGCGGAGGGTGTCGCCGCGGACCAGATCGCGGATGGCGTTGGCCGGGTTGGGAACCCACTTCAACAAGTTCACCGCCGACAACCAGGTGGGGATGAACGCCGACGGGAGGCCGCCGGTGATGTAGATGTCGCGGACGATGTCCTCGCACCCCTCGACGGCGAAGACCGCCTTGAGCGCGGCGGGCCGCTTGTCGGCGGCCTGCAGCGAGTTGATCGCCGAGTACGACCAGCCGACCATGCCGACCGAGCCGTCACACCAGTCCTGTTCGGCCACCCAGTCGATGATCTCCACCGAGTCCTGCTGCTCACGCGCGCCGAGGATCTGCCATTTGCCCTGGCTCGCACCGGTACCGCGGACATCGACGATCACCTGGGCGTATCCGCTGCGCACCAGGTTGCGGTTGATGCCGAACACGTCGAAGACCCCGCCGGCGAGCGTCTTGGTGAGGGTGGTCAGACCCTCCAACGATGTCCCGGTGGCGTCGACCGCGCCGGAAGCCGCTCGGAGTGCCTTGCCGACGACCGGCGCATGCAGCGCGTGGTCGAGACCGTCGATGACGGCGCGGTTGTAGGGGTTCACGTTCACGATGGCCGGGAACGGCGTCGCGACGGTCTGGCCGAATCGGTTGGCCGGCCGGATCACCGTGGCACGCAGTCGGACCCCGTCACTCGTGGTGATGGTGACGTCCCGGTCGATCGAGACCCGTGGATACGCGAGTGCACCGTCGACGGATTCGCGCCATCGGATCGCGTCGGCACCACCGGTGGGATCGCCGAGCGGGAGTGCTCCCGTCGAGAGATCACGGACCGTGCCCCGGGTGACCCGCGTGGCGGAGTCGGCGGAGTCCAACTGGTACGTCATGGTGCTCGCCCCTGCCTGGAGTGCGCCCCTCCCCGAGGAGATCGGCCCTGGTGGGCCGACCACGCACTCCGTCGTGTGGTGTGTGCGACACCGCTGCGGACCGGTTATCGACCCTCCGGACTGTGGTCCACATCACTGCCGTCGGACGAGCGTAACTCAGCTCCGATCTCGGTTCGGCGTCCAGGGGGCCTCGTTTCGGTCATGCTCCGGTAACCGCAGGTCGACGGCGGCGGCGGCTTCCAGGGCCATCCACGCCGAGAGCTGCACCGACAGGTCGCGCTCCGGGATCGCCGACGAGTGGACGGCCCCGCCGACGAATGTCGCGGAACTTCCCTCACCAGCGGGAACGCGAGCCGGCTGGGACCAATCGGCGCCGAACAGTGGGCCGTCGTCGGTCTGGGCGCGGTTGGCCCACACCGCCTCGGCCGACGCGGTGACGACGGCCGCGGCGCGATGTCGGATCGAGTCACCGTCGGGCACCCCGTCGGGGAGGTCGGTGGCGACCAGGGCCAGATAGCGTGCGAGGACACCGGCGAACAGGCCGCCGTCGCCGCCGCCCGCCCCGCGGATCACACCGCCGGGCGCCTCGTGCTGCTCCACCGCGCCGAGCAGGCGGTCGATCCGTTCGAGGTGCCGGAGGTCGCCGGTTGCGCGCAGGCATTCGAGTTCGGTGCCGAGCACCACGCCCTGGCAGTACGTGTAGATGTCGGTGACCCGCTCGACCCCGCCCTGACCGCCGGCGCCACCGGGTTTGACGCCGTCGATCACGAGATGCGACTCCGGGTCGATCAGGGTGGCATCGATCCAGTCGGCCATCGCCACCGCGCGTTCGGTGTGTCCGGTGCGGGCGACGAGGATCGCCGCCGGACCGTTGGCCGGCGCGTTGAAGAAGAGGTCCATCGTCCGCCACGGGATGCCACCGCCGAGGTGGGGCACCCAGGAGTCGAGCATCTTGCCGGTCAGCGCGCGCTGGGCCCGCGGGTGTCGGAGATCGAGATGGCGGTCGGCCCGCTCGATCGCCAGTCCCAGCCACGCCATGTCGTCGTAGTAGTTGTTGGTCCACCGCCCGAGGTTGCGGATGCGGATGCTGCGGATCAGGCGATTGACCACGTCGGCGGTCGCGTCGTCGTACGAGCGATCATCGTCGGCCCTGTGGATCGCGGCATCGACGAGCAGGTCGACCAGATGGGCGTGCCACCAGTAGTGCCAGAGCCCGAATCGGCTGCGCAGCGGCCCCTTCGGCCACGCTACGGATGCGATGCGGGTACCGGGGCTGCCGAGGAGCCGGTGGAGGTGTCGGTCGGTGACGGCTGCGGCCGCGGCTGCGGCACGGTCGTTCGGGCTGGTCGGGACAGGCGTCGATTTGGATGCGTTCCCCATGGTCCGGTAGCCTAATTCGCGATGTGACACACGGTGGTGACACCGTGGTTCGTATCGGTTCAACCGAAGACCGTTGGTCACCGGGAGTCCTCCCGGTCGAAAGACGACAGGAGTCGTCGGCCCACGCAGGATGAACGAGGAGTGTTCCGCACCGTCATGGTGCGTCCAATCACGCCCCGTGCACCTGCGTGCCGGGGCGTTCGTCGTCTCCGGGTCCCGTGGCCCTCGCTCCAAGGTTGAACTCGACCAACTCGAGGAGAAGAGAGGAGGCGAAGTATGGCAAATTCCGAAAAGGTCGCCGCAGTCGCGGAGATCGCCGAGCAGTTCAAGGGCTCGTCGGCAGCGGTCGTCACGGAATACCGTGGACTGTCCGTCAGTCAGATCACCGATCTGCGTCGTTCACTCGGCGAAGGCGCAACCTACTCCGTCGCCAAGAACACCCTGGTGAAGCGTGCCGCAGCTGATGCGGGCGTGGAAGGGCTCGACGAGCTGTTCAGCGGCCCGACCGCCATCGCCTTCATCGAAGGTGAGCCGGTCGTTGCCGCGAAGGCGATCAAGAACTTCGCCAAGGACAACAAGGCTCTCGTCATCAAGGGCGGCTACATGGACGGCCGTGCGCTGTCGGTGGCCGAGATCGAACAGATCGCCGACCTTGAGACGCGTGAGGTCCTGTTGGCCAAGCTCGCCGGTGCCATGAAGGGCAACCTGGCAAAGGCCGCCGGTCTGTTCAACCAGCCGGCATCGCAGGTCGCGCGTCTCGCCGCGGCCCTGCAGGAGAAGAAGTCCGAAGCCGGCGAATGATCGCCACCCACACCTGATCCCCACGCGGGAGAAGAACACCACCCCGTCGAGGGGACCTACAGGAAGGACGCCACCATGGCGAAGCTCAGCGCTGACGAGCTCATCGATCAGTTCAAGGAACTGACCCTGCTGGAGCTCAGCGATTTCGTGAAGAAGTTCGAAGAGGTCTTCGAGGTCACCGCGGCCGCTCCGGTCGCCGTCGCCGCTGCCGGTGCTCCGGCTGCCGGCGGTGCCGAGGCCGCTGCCGAGCAGGACGAGTTCGACGTCGTGCTCGAGTCGGCCGGCGACAAGAAGATCCAGGTCATCAAGGTCGTCCGCGAGGTCGTCTCGGGCCTGGGCCTGAAGGAGGCCAAGGACCTCGTCGAGGGTGCGCCCAAGGCGCTCCTGGAGAAGGTCGACAAGGAGGCCGCCGAGGCCGCCAAGACCAAGCTCGAAGAGGCAGGCGCCAAGGTCTCGCTCAAGTGAGACCCTGACGAAGCCGTCCCGATCGCATGATCGGGGACTTCTGACCGACGACCCGTGGGCATCCGTGCCCACGGGTCGTCGGCGTCTGTGGCGTCGCGGTGTCCGTGGCGTCGCGGTGTCGGCGCGGCAGCCCGGCGACCGCCCGACGGTCCGGGTGCTGTGCCTTCGCGGCCATCAGAGGGCATGCCGCCCGACAGTCGCGGGATGCGGGCTCTCCCGCGTCGGCACACGCGGCCTGGAGGGCCAGCCACAGAGTCTCCTACGGTGCGCCGACACCGGTCCCGAAGGGCGCCCGAGGTCCATCCACTGAGATCTCCGGGGAGCCGGCAATGCGTCGGTCCAGGCAATTCGGCCCGAGCCGGGCCGTGATCGTCCGCGCACTTTTGCGGCCCCGGTGTGATGCGTTACGCTTCCCCGCGGGGAACAAGTTACCGGCCGGTAAGGGCTCAGCGGGTGTAACTGAGAAGGCGCCGGTAGCAGTGTGGGGAATCGCGACCGTCGGCTACAGTGACCCCAACCACAAATGCCACCGGTCCGTGTGTGGTCGCACCCGATCGCCGCAAGGGGGCAGTGATGTCTGGAGGATGCAGTGGGTGTTGAGGTCAGTGTCGAGGGGCTCACCAAGTCGTTCGGTTCGCAGAACATCTGGCGTGACGTCTCGCTGACCTTGCCGTCGGGAGAGGTCAGCGCTCTGCTGGGTCCGTCGGGTACCGGTAAGTCGGTGTTTCTCAAGACCTTGATCGGGTTGCTGCATCCCGAGCAGGGGTCGGTGATCATCGATGGCACTGACATCACCAAGTGTTCGTCCAAGGAGCTCTACGAGATCCGTAAGTTGTTCGGTGTGCTGTTCCAGGATGGTGCGCTGTTCGGTTCGATGAGTTTGTACGACAACATCGCCTTCCCGCTTCGTGAGCACACGAAGAAGAAGGAAGACAATATTCGCGACATCGTGATGGAGAAGATCGACCTGGTCGGTCTGACCGGTGCCGAGGACAAGCTGCCTGGTGAGATCTCCGGTGGTATGCGCAAGCGTGCGGGTCTGGCGCGTGCGTTGGTGCTCGATCCGGAGATCATCCTGTGTGATGAGCCGGACTCTGGTCTGGATCCGGTGCGTACTGCTTACATCTCGCAGTTGTTGATCGACATCAATGCGCAGATCGACGCGACGATCCTGATCGTGACGCACAACATCAACATCGCCCGGACGATCCCGGACAACATCGGCATGCTCTTCCGTAAGGAGTTGGTGATGTTCGGTCCGCGCGAGGTGTTGTTGACCTCTGAGCAGCCGGTGGTCAAGCAGTTCCTCTCCGGCGACCGTTTCGGTCCGATCGGCATGTCCGAGGAGAAGGACGAGGCGGTGCAGAAGCAGGAAGAGGAGATGCAGGCCGCCGGAATCGGTGGCGGCGGCACGAAGGACGACTTCTCCGAGATCATCCCGCAGGTGCAGCCCAATCCCGGCCAGCCCGAGCGCAAGGCCATCGAGCGCCACCGCCAGCGGGTGCACGAGATCCTGCACACCCTGCCGGAGAACGCGCAGGAGGCCATCCGCCGCAGCCAGGCCGAAGAGGATCAGATCATCGCCGAGAACCGCAAGCACGCGGACAAGCACGATCTGGGCAACGGGAACGGCAACGGCGGCAACCAGCAGCAGTCGGGCGGTGCCGGCGAATGGTCGACCGCTCCCGCCGGGGTGGCCGTCGCGGGATCGCGATCCGACACCACGACCGACGTGATCGGTCAACATGCTTCCGACCAGCCCACCCGGGACTGGACGACTCCCGACGTCAGTGACGCGCAGACCCAGCCGATCGACACGAGTCGGTTCGACTCCGATCGTCGCGACCCTCGGAGTTCATAAGGATGAGCACTGCCACCGCGCGTGGCGTCGATCGAATTGCTCAAGCCGGAACCGGCGCACTCGCCCAGACCGGCAACATCGTTCAGCTCTTCGTCGACGTCGCGCGCCAGACCTTCGTGCGCCCGTTCCAGCTGCGGGAGTTCATCCAGCAGGCCTGGTTCATCGCCAGCGTCACCATCCTGCCGACCGCGCTCATCGCGATCCCGTTCGGCGCGATCGTCTCGCTGCAGACCGGGTCGCTGATCAAGCAGCTCGGTGCCGAGTCGTACACCGGTGCGGCGAGCGTGCTGGTGGTGATCCAGCAGGGATCGCCACTGGTGACCTCGCTGCTGGTGGCCGGCGCCGCCGGCTCGGCGGTCGCCGCCGACCTCGGGTCGCGGACCATCCGTGAAGAGATCGACGCGATGCGGGTCCTCGGCATCAATCCGATCCAGCGTCTGGTGGTCCCGCGTGTGCTCGCGATGGTGCTGGTCGCCATGCTGCTCAACGGTCTCGTCGCGGTCATCGGCATCGGTGGTGGTTACTTCTTCAACGTCGTGGTGCAGGGCGGTACCCCGGGCGCATATCTCGCGTCCTTCGGCTCCCTCGCCCAGCTGCCCGACCTCTACGTGTCGACGCTCAAGGCCGCCATCTTCGGTGTGCTGGCCGGCGTGATCGCCTCCTACAAGGGCCTCAACCCACGGGGCGGCCCGAAGGGTGTCGGTGACGCGGTCAACCAGAGCGTCGTCATCACGTTCCTGTTGCTCTTCTTCGCCAACCTGATCATCACTGCGGTCTACCTGCAGATCGTCCCACCGAAGGGAGGGTAGACACCCGTGACCAGTCGAGGGGTGACGATCGCGAAGAGCAGGCCCGAGTACTACATGTACGAGGCCCGCAAACAGCTGGGCAAGCCACTGAAGGTGCTCGACGGCGCCGGCGAGCAGATGTCGTTCTACGGACGCACGCTGCTGTGGATTCCGCGCACGCTCGTGCACTACACGCGCGAGGTACTGCGACTGCTGGCCGAGGTGGCCTTCGGGTCGGGCGGTCTGGCCGTCATCGGCGGCACCATCGGCGTGATGATCCTGATGTCGGGCTTCACCGGCGTCGTGGTCGGTCTGCAGGGGTACGCCGCACTCGACCAGCTCGGGTCGCAGGCACTGACCGGCTTCCTCTCGGCATACGTCAACACCCGTGAGGTCGCCCCGCTGGTCGCGGGGCTCAGCTTGTCGGCGACGGTCGGCTGTGGCTTCACCGCCCAGCTCGGCGCCATGCGGATCTCCGAGGAGATCGACGCCCTCGAGACGATGGCCGTGCCGTCCATCCCGTTCCTGGTCACCACCCGCGTCATCGCCGGATTCGTCGCGGTCATCCCGCTGTACGTCCTCGGCCTGCTGGCCGCCTATCTGGCGTCCCGGACGATCACCACGGTGTTCAACGGTCAATCGGGCGGATCGTACGACCACTACTTCAACCTGTTCCTGCCACCCGCCGACGTCCTGTGGTCGTTCGGCAAGGTGCTGGTCTTCGCCTTCGTGATCATCCTGGTGCACTGCTACTACGGCTACTACGCCAGCGGCGGCCCCGCGGGCGTCGGTGTGGCGGTGGGTCACGCCGTCAGAGCGGCACTGGTGCTCATCGCGGTCCTCGACTTCTTCCTCGGTCTCGCGATCTGGGGCACCACCACGACCGTCCGAGTGGGGGGTTAGCGCATGGAGGTCCTGCGTCGCCGACTCCTCGGCCTGGCGTTCTTCGTCGTCGTCGCGCTGTTCCTGGCCGGCACGATCCTGAAGTTCAACGACACGTTCACGTCCTTCAAGGACGTCACCCTGACCACCGACTCCACCGGCAACGCGCTGCCGGCCAACGCCGATGTCAAGGCCCGCGGCATGGTCGTCGGCACGGTGCGAGACGTGAAACCCGCACCGGACGGGAGCGTCGACGTCATCCTCGGGCTCGATCCGAAGATGGCGGGCGAGCTGCCGGCCGACACCACCGCGCGCATCCTGCCGAAGACGCTGTTCGGCGAGCGCTATGTGGCCCTGCAGGTCCCCGAGAACTGGTCGGGAGCCACCCTGGGCAGCGAGAAGAACGCGACGATCGCGACCGACTCGAGCGGGAACGCCAAGGAGGTGCAGCAGCTGTTCGACAAGCTGCTGCCGGTCCTCAAGGCCATCCCGCCGCAGGACCTCAACGTCACGCTCACCGCGATCTCGCAGGCCCTGTCGGGCCGCGGCGAGGAGCTGGGCACCACGCTGGAGAACCTCAACACGGTCTTCAAGGGCATCAACAGCAAGATGCCGGAACTGCAGGGGACGCTGCGCGGACTCGCGTCGTTCTCGCAGACCTACTCCGAGGCGCTGCCCGACGTGATCGACGCGCTCGACAATCTGCGCACCACCACCAACACGATCTCCGAGCGTCGGGGCGACCTGCGCACGCTGATCTCGACGCTGGGTGTGGCCGCGGTCGACACGACGCGCTTCCTGCAGCAGAACCGCACCGACCTCATCGACCTCTTCGTCGACTCGGCGCCGTTCCTGGAGCAGCTCGCCAAGCAGTCGCCGGCATTCGGTTGCACGTTCAAGAACTTCGCCGGTCTGGTGCCGGAGTCGCGCAACATCGTCGGCGAGGGGACGAAGAACCCGGGCGTCCGGGTGAACCTGACCTTCGTCAACCCGCGGGGTCGCTACCTGCCCAACCAGGACGAGCCGCGGTTCTTCGACACCGATCCGCCGGCCCGGTGCTACTCACCGCCGACCAACGGCCGCCCCTTCCCGCAGTACCCGGGTGGCTCGGTCGCCGACGGTTCGTACCAGCCGCCGTCACGTAACCCCGGCCCGAAGACGATCCCGGACCTGCCGCAGCCCCAGTTCTCGGCCGCGCCAGCCGGGGTCATCAAGGCCAACCCGCTCGACGACCCGACGTACCGCAACCAGCTCAAGGTGATCTACGGCGGTGCCAACGGCACCGATCCGTCGGCCGTGCCGACCTGGATCACCATGATCGGTGGCGTATCGCTGCAGGGAGCGCAGGTCAACATCCGATGAAGTCCATCACCGGCCCGCTGATCAAGCTGATCGTGTTCGCGGTGGTGACCGTGGTCGCCACCAGCCTGCTCGGCCTCACCATCGCCAACGCCGGCGGCGACGGGGACAGCGATTTCCAGGCTGTCTTCTCCGATGCCACGCTGCTGAACAAGGGCGACGACGTCCGGATCGCCGGCGTCCGCGTCGGCCAGGTCACCGACGTCGCGGTCTACGACCGGGACAAGGCCAAGGTCAAGTTCAACGTCAACCGTGATCGGCTGCCCGACGGGACCCAGCTCTACATCCGCTACCGGAACCTGACCGGGCTGCGGTACCTCGCGCTGGAGAAGGGTGCGGGTGACCAGACCCAGACGGTCGGCACGGGACACACCTTCGGCACGGATCCCAACAGCAACGACACGCATCCGCCGGTCAACCTGACCGAGCTGTTCAACGGCTTCAAGCCGCTGTTCCGCGAGCTGTCGCCGCAGGACGTCAACACGCTCTCCGAGCAGATCATCCGGGTCTTCCAGGGTGAGAGCGGGACCATCAGCAGCCTGGTGGCCAACACCGCAGACCTGACCAACGCGATCGCCGACAAGGACAAGGTGATCGGTGACCTGATCACCAACCTGACCTCGGTGCTCGAGACGGTCAACCGCAACGACGAGCAGTTCACGTCGTTGCTGGACAACACCGAGAAGCTGGTGACGGGTCTCGCCGCACAGCGCGGCTCGGTCGGGTCGGCCATCACATCGGTGTCCAACCTGACGTCGGTCACCGCCTCGATCCTCGGGCCCACCCGTCCGGCGATCCAGGGCGACATCTCGGGTCTCAAGTCGCTGGCCGACCAGATCAACAAGCGTGACGACGACATCTCCACGCTGCTGACCAACCTGCCGAACAAGCTGCAGAAGGTCGGCCGCGCGGCCACCTTCGGCTCCTGGTTCCAGTTCTATCTCTGCGGCATCGACGTCGTCGCGGGCAACGGCAAGTCGACGCTGTTGTCGCAGCCGGTCCTGCCGCTCCCGAACATCAACCATGTCCTGTACACCAGTGCCGCCACGCGGTGCTGGAAGGACGAAAGGCCTGGGGGGTGACCTGTGGCTGACGACACGAACACGTCCGACGGCACCGACGACGCTCGGACCGAGAAGATCGAGAAGCAGGAGCAGGAGCATCCCCGACGCAGGTTCGGTGGGCAGCGCAGCCCGGTGAGCGTCGGCGGGATGGGCATCCTGATCCTGCTGATGGTCGCGATCTCGTCCTTCTACCTGAACTCGTTGCCGCTGGTCGGCGCGGGTGCGCGGTACACGGCCAAGTTCTCCGAGGCGGCCGGACTGCGCAGTGGCGCCGAGGTGCGCGTGGCCGGCGTGAAGGTCGGCGAGGTGGACGAGGTGAAGCTCGCCGGCGACAAGGTCGACGTGAGCTTCAAGGTCACCAACACATGGATCGGCGACCAGACACAGGCCTCCATCCAGATCAAGACGATCCTCGGCCAGAAGTACCTGGGTCTGACGCCGCGCGGCAGCAAGCCGGCCGATCCCGACGTCGCGCTCACCGACACGGTGTCGCCGTACGACGTCATCGAGGCCTTCTCCGATGCCGCCGACCAGATCGACGAGATCGACAACGACCAGCTGGCGCAGTCGATGCGCACACTGTCGGATGCCTTCTCCGGTACCGCGGGCGACATCGGTCCGTCACTGCAGGGGCTGTCCCGACTGTCGGCGACCATAGCCAGCCGCGACCAAGAGGTCCAGCGTCTGCTCGGTGCGACCAAGAAGACCTCGGCCATCCTGGCCGACCGCAACGAGGAGTTCACCCGGTTGATCGCCGGCGCGGGGCAGTTGCTCGACGAGCTGAACAACCGCCAGAAGTCGATCTCCGCGCTGCTCGCCAGCACCACGTCGCTGGGCGCGTCGCTGTCGGGCATCGTCAAGGACAACGAGGACCAGATCGGTCCGGCGCTGGACTCTCTCAAGGGCGTCAACGAACTGCTGACCAAGCAGAACAAGAACCTTCGTGAGGCGATCACCTACATGGCGCCGTTCTACCGGCTCTACTCCAACGTGCTCGGAAACGGCCGCTGGTTCGAGTCGGTCGTCACCAACCTGCTGCCGCCGGCACTGCCGCAGCAGAACACCACGCGGCCCCCGAACATGACCAAGCAACTGAACTCCGGCGGAACGGAGGCCGGCTGATGACGGTTCCCGATCTGACCCGCTCGGCCGGACCGGGCCGGTGGTTCACACCGCGCCACATCGTCCTGGTCGTGGTCGGTCTCATCCTGGCGCTGGTCGTCGCCGGTGCCCTGTGGTGGGTGTTCACCTCGGTGGGCACCACCAAGATCACCGCCACGTTCCAGCGCAGCGTCGGTATCTACTCCGGCTCCGACGTCCGCATCCTCGGCGTGCCGGTCGGCAAGGTCGACGAGGTCACCCCCGAGGGTGACAAGGTCAAGGTGACGATGACCGTCGACCGCGGGATCGACCTGCCCTCCGACGTGCGGGCCGTCCAGGTCATCCCGTCGGTGGTCGCCGACCGTTTCGTCCAGCTCACCCCGGCCTACTCCGGCGGCGAGAAGGCCGGTCGCGACATCACCCTGACCGAGAAGCAGACGATGGTGCCGGTCGAGGTCGACCAGGTCTACGCCAGCGTCAAGAAGCTGTCCGAGGCCCTCGGGCCGGACGGTGCCAACAAGCAGGGCGCGGTGAGCGACCTGGTGACCGTCGGTGCCGAGAACCTGAAGGGCAACGGCGCGAAGCTGGGCCGCACCATCGACCAGCTGTCGAAGGCCGCGACCACGCTCAGCGACTCCCGCGGCAACCTCGTCGACACCATCAAGAACCTCGACACCTTCGTCGGCGCACTGCGCGAGAACGACTCCCAGGTGCGGCAGTTCAACACGCAGATGGCGTCGTTCAACAAGTTCCTGGCCGGCGAGCGTCAGCAGCTCGGCCAGGCTCTGAACAAGTTGTCCATCGCACTCGGCGACGTCGCCGGCTTCGTCCAGGACAATCGCGCACAGATCGGCGAGACCCTGAAGGATCTGCAGCCGACCACCAAGGCGCTGCTCGATACCAAGGATCACCTCAAGGAGATCCTGACGGTGCTGCCGGTGACCATCTCCAACCTGGTCAACGCGTACAACGCGGAGGCGGGCACGCTCGACCTGCGCCTGACGATCCCGGATCTGCAGAACCTGCTGGCGACCCAGTGCAAGCTGCTCGACCTCGGTCAGCTGCTGCCGGGCAACCCGGCTGCGGGCCAGTTCAGCGACACGCTCGCACCGTTCATCAACCAGTGTGTGAACGTCGCCGATCAGATCCAGAACGGCGTGCTCGAGCCGCTGTTGCCGGTGCTGCCCTTCGGCATCATGAGCAACAACAAGCTGCAGCGGTACCCGGTTCCGGGGACCCAGCGGGGCAACCCGGATCCGAAGCTGCAGCAGCCGAGTTCGCGGGGCGCGGCCAAGCCGTCGTCCACGCGGCCGAGTGCACCGAAGTCCACCGCGCCGTCGCGCGCACCGCGCTCGGGAGGGGGCAACTGATGACGAGTCGGTTCTTCTCCCGTCGCGGACGGGCGGTGTCGGCCGGTATCGCGGCGCTGTCGGCGACGATTCTCGTGGCCGGTTGCGGGTCCAACGGCATCCAGTCGATCCCGTTGCCCGGCGGGGTCAACACCGGCGACAACGCGCGCACCTACAAGATCCAGTTCGACGACATCCTGGACCTGGTCCCGCAGTCGATGGTCAAGCAGAACGGCATCCCGGTCGGGCGCGTGACCAAGGTCGAGGTGCCCGGCGACCAGTGGTTCGCCGTGGTCACCGTCGAGGTCCAGAACGAGGTGGACCTGTCGGACAAGGCCGAGGCCTCGGTCCAGCAGACCAACCTGCTGGGCGAGAAGTTCGTCGCGCTGTCGGAGCCCAAGGATTCCCAGAACGCACCGCGCCAGAGCGAGTCGCAGCCGATCCCGCTGACCCGGACCCGGACCGCGACCGACATCGAGCAGGTCCTGGGTGCACTGTCGATGCTGCTCAACGGTGGTGGGATCAATCAGCTGGAGCCGATCGTCACCGAGCTCAACAAGGTGCTCGACGGTCGTTCGAACCAGATCAAGAGCCTACTGAAGCAGTCGTCGACGTTGATCGCCGGACTCAACGAGCAGCGTGACAACATCCTTCGCGCTCTCGACGGTCTCGACCGGTTGTCGTCGCGTGCGGCCAACCAGACTCAGCAGATCGACCGCATCCTCAAGCAGTTGCCCGAGGGCATCGCGGTGCTGGAGGAGCAGCGTCCACAGTTCGTCGACCTGCTCGGCAAGCTCGATCGTCTCGGCCAGGTCGGCACCGATGTCCTCGGCAAGTCCCGCGAGGCCCTGATCACCGACCTCAAGGCCCTGCGGCCCACGCTGCAGGCCCTGAGCAAGGCCGCGCCCGACATCGTCACCGCTGCGCCGCTGCTGCTGACCTATCCGTTCCCGGACTGGATCATGCCCGCGGTCAAGGGCGACTCGACCAACCTGTTCCTGACGCTCGACCTCCGCGTGCTCAACCAGCTCGAGGCGCTCGGTGTGGGACAGGGGACGCCGAAGTACGTGCCGCCGAACAAGTACGCGCCCAAGATCAATGCGCGCAACCCGTACACCAACGGCAACGGCCCGCGGTACGGGTGGCCGACGATCACGCTGCTGCCGCCCGCCCCGAACTGGCGTCCGGGACCGAACACGCCGCCGTCGGGCGGTCGGTACCCGGCCACGGCCAACGGTCGCGCCCCTGCCTCGTCGTCGGGTAACGGCCGACAGAACACCGTCCTGCCGCCGCCGGCCCAGCCCGGTCAGCGCTTCATCGACGGGACACTCGGGATGATCGGAGGCCGCGGATGATCTCGAAGACCGTCAAGATCCAGCTGATCGTGTTCGTCGTCGTCGCACTCGTGGCGACGGTGTACGTCGGTGCCAAGTACGTCCGCCTGGACAAGCTGGCCGGCTTCGGCAAGTACACGGTGACCGCCGAGATGAAGGACTCCGGCGGCATCTTCAGCAACGCCGAGGTCACCTATCAGGGTGTGCCGGTGGGCCGGGTCGGCGACATCGTGCTCACCAAGTCCGGTGTCGACGTCAAGCTCGAGATCGACAAGAACTCGCCCGACATCCCCGACACCGCGACGGCTGTCGTGGCCAACCGGTCGGCGATCGGTGAGCAGTATGTCGACCTTCAGCCGTCGACGACGTCGGGGCCGTACCTGACCAACGGTTCGGTGATCACCAAGTCGTCCGTGCCGCCGCCGCTGGAAGACGTCGTGTCCTCGGCGATCGACTTCACCTCGTCCATCCCGGTGGACGATCTGCACACGGTCATCACCGAACTCGGCAAGGCGTTCAACGGGCAGGGCGAGAACCTCAACCGGCTGACCGACTCGCTGTCGAAGCTGGCCAAGGCCGGTGCCGACAACCTGTCGTCGACGCTGTCGTTGATCGAGAACTCCGACGTGGTGCTCTCGACGCAGGCCGCGCAGTCCGACGAGATCCTCACCTGGTCACGCAATCTCGACCTGGTGGCCGCCCAGTTGGCGTCCTCGGACCCCGACGTCCGACGTCTGCTGACGACCGGCACCGCATCGGCGACCCAGTTGTCGGCGTTCATCCAGGAGCAGGGTGGCGACCTCTCGACGGTCGTCAAGCAGCTCGCCGGCACGGTGCGCGAGATCGCTCCGACGTCGTTCGCGACCGGGCCGACGCTCGCACTGCTCTCGGCGCTGTCGGCGGGTAGCTATTCACCCGCCCGCGGTGACGGTCAGATCCACTTCGGTGTGGTGTTGGAGACCAACAATCCGGCAGCCTGTACGCGGGGCTACGAGTCGACGGACGCCATGATCAAGGAGATCAAGAAGCGCAACCCGACGTTCGACGTGCGCTACGACGACTTCCCGTTCAACACGCAGGCCAAGTGCACCGTGCCGTTCGGCAACCCGACCGGTGTCCGTTCGGCCGAGCGTGCGGTCTACGGCAACCCGGAGTTCAAGCAGCCGTGGGACAACACGCCGAAGAAGGATCCGGACAAGTTGAACCTGAACCCGATCGCCACGCAGCTGGCGAACCTGATGGGTGTGCATCCGAAGTGATCGTGTTCGTCCATTCCGCCGGTGTGGCGGGCGGTGTCCTGTGCCGCCCGGCGACCGGTGGTCTCGGGCTGTCCGACGGCGGCTCGTCCCGACGCGAAGATTGGCATCCTCTCAGGCGCGATCGGTACCGTGACGCCCGATGATGACGACGACGACCTCCAAATCCGCGCTCTCGCGGCTGCGGCGCCCCGGTTCCGGGCCGCAGGTCCTCTCGGTGGTGGCACTGCTGGCGGTGCTCGCGGCCGTGGTGTGCGCCGTCTGGTTCGGATACCGCGCCTACGACGCGTACTTCGTCCAGAAGCCGATCCAGGTGGCCCGCGACGGGGCTGTCGACGGTGCGGAGAGCGCTGTGCTGAACGTGACCACGGTGGACGCCAAGGACACCGCAGGCTGGCGTAAGCGGATCGAGTCGTCGTTGACGGGCAAGGCCCGCCAGCAGCTCACCGCGCAGGACTTCAACCAGTTGAACTCGATGGTGTCGCAGGCCGGCAACCAGGCCGCGTCGCTGTCGTCACGCCTGCTCCGCAGCGCGCCGATCGAGATCAACGCCGACGAGAACACCGGCAAGGTGCTCGTCTACGTCGCCGCGACGTCCAAGCGTGACAACGAGGCAGGTGTCACGCAGACCATGGGCTTCTCGGTGTCGATGGTCAAGGAGGGCGATGTCTGGAAGGCAGGCGACATCGCACCGCTGAACGACATCAGCTACTCCGATGATCAATCGGCGCCCGCGGCCGGCGGAGGCCAGACGGCACCACCGGCCGGCGGAGGCCAGACGGCACCGCCCGCTGCCGGGGGAGGGGGGAACTGATGGCCCGCAACCCACGACCACGTAAGAACACCGGTAAGTCGACCCCGCGCGTCGCCGGACGTTCGCGACGCCCCGCCGACGAGCCGACCACGCCGGCCGAGGACCAGCAGGGCACCGACGGCCCGAACGTCTACGAGCCGAAGATCTACGAACCGAAGATCTACGAGCCGAAGGTCTACGAGCCCGCGGCGACAGATGACACCACCGACGCGACGCCCGAGGATGCGGCAGACACCGACTCCGCGGAGACCCCGGCAGCCGACGACTCGGCAGCCGACGACTCTGCGACCGGCTCCTCGGTGAGCGATCCGTCCGACGCCACCGCAGCCGCCGCAGCCGACGACGTCGCGGCCGACGCCACTGCAGCCGACGACGTCGCGGCCGACGCCACTGCAGCCGACGACGTCGCGGCCGACGCCACTGCAGCCGACGCCACCGCAGCCGATCAGGTTGCAGCCGACGAGATCACCGAGACCGTGCGGCCGACCGGCAAGACCCGCCCGGTCTCACGGGTCTCGACCCTGCGCCCCAACCCCGACAGCGCGAACCGTGGTCCGGCCGATCGTCCGGACGCATCGCGGTCCGGGCGCCGCGGCAGATCCTCGACCCCGCGGACCGCGCCGCGCTGGCCGCTGAGCCGGCGCGCGATCACGCTCCTGATCGCGGTAGCCGCGGTGCTGGGCGTGTTCGCGGTCGTCGCCGCCTTCCACCCGGGCGCGAACCTGGGCGACGACAAGGCGTTCGTCGATCCGGTGGCCACCAGCGAGCTGACGAGTCAGGCCAACGAGACCGTCTGCGGTCCGTTCTCGGCGACGAGCACCAACACCGATGCCTGGGTCGCCAAGACGCGCGGGACGCTGACCGGGCGGGCTCTCGACGAGTTCAACAAGTACCTTCCGCAGCAGCTCGAGGTGGTCAACCAGAGCAAGGCGGCAGCCGACTGCAAGGTCGACGCCCTCGGCGTCAAGAACCTGTCGGCCGACGGCAACGACGCGATCGTCGTGGTCAACCTGATCGTCAGCGAGACCCGAGCCGGAATGGCAAGCGGCAGCGGAACTCTGCGCATCCAGTACGGGATGACCAAGCAGGACGACGACTGGCGGATCGCCAGCGTCGAGGCGTTCTAGCCGAGCTCCGGCGCGCCGGCCGGTGGCAGCGGCCGCCGGCCGACACGCGGTCCGTCGGCGGTGCGGCACAGGTCCGTGTGGCGTCACCGATCGCACTGCCGTCAGCCTCCGCGGTGTCCGGTGCGGTCGGTGTGGGCAGGTCGTCGCGCTTCTGCGGTGGGCGATGCCCAGGGGGTGCGGCACAGGTCCGTGTGGCGTCACCGATCGCACTGCCGTCAGCCTCCGCGGTGTCAGGTGCGGTCGGTGTGGGCAGGTCGTCGCGCTTCTGCGGTGGGCGATGCCCAGGGGGTGCGGGAGCCGTCACGAGTTTTCTCGACGAATGTGCGCGTAGCGCTTGACGTGACGGCGTTGTCGCGCCAGTCTGTGACCAGCGATCGACGCGCAGGCAGCCACAGCGCATGTATCGCCTCAGACGTGGTCTTGACAAACTGCGTCTATTTTCTGCTACAGTTGGACGTTGCGCTGGCTGCCTCCTGTCCATCACACGATCCTTCCAATGGCCACTCTTGCCGTGTGTGCCGTGGTGATCGCCGACTCAGGGTGTCACCAGCGAACGGCCCATCGCCACGCACCGCAAGCAAGGCACACATCTCGTGTTGGAAGGACGCATCTTGGCAGTCGATCGCCAGTCCACCTCAACCATCCCGGGCGCGCCGCACCGCGCCTCATTCGCAAAGATCAGTGAGCCACTGGAGGTACCGGACCTCCTCGACGTCCAACTCGAGTCCTTCGACTGGCTCGTCGGGACCCCGGAGTGGCGTGCGAAGGCCGCCACCCGCGGCGACGACAACCCGACCGGTGGGCTCGAAGAGATCCTGCACGAGCTGTCCCCGATCGAGGACTTCTCCGGCTCGATGTCCCTTTCATTCTCCGATCCGCACTTCGACGAGGTCAAGGCCTCCGTCGAGGAGTGCAAGGACAAGGACATGACCTACGCGGCGCCGCTGTTCGTCACCGCGGAGTTCATCAACAACAACACCGGTGAGATCAAGTCGCAGACCGTTTTCATGGGCGACTTCCCGATCATGACCGACAAGGGCAGCTTCATCATCAACGGCACCGAGCGTGTCGTGGTGAGCCAGCTCGTCCGCAGTCCCGGCGTGTACTTCGACGCGTCGATCGACAAGGCCACCGAGAAGACGCTGCACACCGTGAAGGTGATCCCCGGTCGTGGCGCGTGGCTCGAGTTCGACGTCGACAAGCGCGACACCGTCGGTGTCCGCATCGACCGCAAGCGTCGCCAGCCGGTGACCGTGCTGCTGAAGGCCCTGGGCTGGACCAACGAGGAGATCTCCGAGCGTTTCGGGTTCTCCGAGATCATGATGTCCACCCTGGAGAAGGACAGCACCGCCAACCAGGACGAGGCGCTGCTCGAGGTCTACCGCAAGCTGCGTCCGGGCGAGCCGCCGACCCGTGAGTCCGCGGAGAACCTGCTCGAGAACCTCTTCTTCAAGGAGAAGCGGTACGACCTCGCGCGCGTGGGCCGCTACAAGGTCAACAAGAAGCTCGGTCTCACCGAGAACCCGATGACCGGTCCGTCGACGCTGACCAAGGAGGACATCGCCGCGATCGTCGAGTACCTCCTGCGTCTGCACGACGCCGATCCGCACTCGTTGACGCTGTCGACGGTCGCAGGCGCGGAGGGCATCGAGGTCCCGATCGAGGTCGACGACATCGACCACTTCGGCAACCGTCGTATCCGTACCGTCGGCGAACTGATCCAGAACCAGATCCGGGTCGGCCTGTCGCGTATGGAGCGTGTCGTGCGCGAGCGCATGACCACCCAGGACGTCGAGGCGATCACGCCGCAGACCCTGATCAACATCCGCCCGGTCGTGGCGGCGATCAAGGAGTTCTTCGGGACCAGCCAGCTGTCACAGTTCATGGACCAGAACAACCCGCTCGCGGGTCTGGGCCACAAGCGTCGTCTCAACGCGCTCGGCCCCGGTGGTCTGTCACGTGAGCGCGCCGGCCTCGAGGTCCGCGACGTGCACCCGTCCCACTACGGACGCATGTGCCCGATCGAGACCCCTGAGGGACCGAACATCGGTCTGATCGGCAACCTGGCGGTGTACGCGCGGGTCAACCCGTTCGGCTTCATCGAGACCCCGTACCGCAAGGTGGTCGACGGTGTCGTCACCGACGAGATCCGTTACCTGACCGCCGACGAGGAGGATCGCTACCTCATCGGTCAGGCGAACACGAACTTCGACGGCTCCGGCCGGATCACCGACGAGCGCGTCCTGGTCCGCAAGAAGGGCTCCGAGGTCGAGTTCGTCGGCTCCACCGCCGTCGAGTACCTGGACGTCTCGCCGCGCCAGATGGTGTCGGTCGCGACCGCGATGATCCCGTTCCTCGAGCACGACGACGCGAACCGCGCCCTCATGGGTGCGAACATGCAGCGTCAGGCCGTGCCGCTGGTCCGTAGCGAGGCGCCGCTGGTCGGCACCGGTATGGAGCTGCGTGCCGCGGTCGACGGTGGCGAGGTCATCGTGTCCACCAAGACCGGTGTGGTCGAGGAGGTCTCCGCCGACTACATCACCGTGATGGACGACGACGGCAGCCGCGAGACCTTCCGTCTGCGCAAGTTCGCCCGCTCGAACCACGGCACCTGCACCAACCAGCGTCCGATCGTGGACGAGGGACAGCGTGTCGAGCGCGGCCAGGTCCTGGCCGACGGTCCGTGCACCGAAGAGGGCGAGATGGCCCTCGGCAAGAACCTGCTCGTGGCGATCATGCCGTGGGAGGGTCACAACTACGAGGACGCGATCATCCTGAGCCAGCGGCTCGTGGAGGAGGACGTGCTCACCTCGATCCACATCGAGGAGCACGAGATCGACGCCCGCGACACCAAGCTCGGTGCCGAGGAGATCACCCGGGACATCCCGAACGTCTCCGACGAGGTGCTCGCAGATCTCGACGAGCGCGGCATCGTCCGCATCGGTGCCGAGGTCCGCGACGGCGACATCCTGGTCGGCAAGGTCACCCCGAAGGGCGAGACCGAGCTGACCCCGGAGGAGCGGCTGCTCCGCGCGATCTTCGGCGAGAAGGCGCGTGAGGTCCGCGACACGTCGCTCAAGGTTCCCCACGGTGAGACCGGCAAGGTCATCGGCGTCCGCGTCTTCAGCCGCGACGACGACGACGATCTCGCTCCCGGTGTCAACGAGTTGGTCCGCGTCTACGTCGCCCAGAAGCGCAAGATCCAGGACGGCGACAAGCTGGCCGGCCGGCACGGCAACAAGGGCGTCATCGGCAAGATCCTCCCGCAGGAGGACATGCCGTTCATGCCCGACGGCACCCCGGTCGACATCATCCTGAACACCCACGGTGTGCCGCGTCGTATGAACATCGGCCAGATCCTGGAGACCCACCTCGGTTGGGTCGCCAAGGCCGGCTGGAAGATCGACGTCGCCAACGGTGTCCCGGAGTGGGCGTCGAACCTGCCCGAGGAGATGCACTCGGCCGAGCCCGACACCAACACCGCCACCCCCGTCTTCGACGGTGCCCGCGAGGAGGAGCTGACCGGACTGCTGTCCTCGACGCTGCCGAACCGCGACGGTGACGTGATGGTCAACGGCGACGGCAAGGCGACGCTGTTCGACGGTCGTTCCGGTGAGCCGTTCCCGTACCCGGTGTCGGTGGGCTACATGTACATCATCAAGCTCCACCACCTGGTCGACGACAAGATCCACGCACGCTCTACCGGTCCGTACTCGATGATCACCCAGCAGCCGCTCGGCGGTAAGGCCCAGTTCGGTGGCCAGCGCTTCGGTGAGATGGAGTGCTGGGCGATGCAGGCCTACGGTGCCGCCTACACCCTGCAGGAGCTGCTGACGATCAAGTCGGACGACGTGGTCGGACGCGTGAAGGTCTACGAGGCCATCGTCAAGGGTGAGAACATCCCCGAGCCGGGTATCCCGGAATCGTTCAAGGTGTTGCTCAAGGAGCTCCAGTCGCTCTGCCTGAACGTCGAGGTGCTCAGCTCCGACGGTGCCGCCATCGAGATGCGCGACACCGACGACGAGGACCTCGAGCGGGCAGCGGCCAACCTGGGCATCAACCTGTCGCGGAACGAGTCCGCGACGGTCGACGACCTGGCGAACTGACACCGACGACCAAGACGAATGGGCCCGCTCGCTCACGCTCCCGGCGCCCGAATGATGACAGAGCTCTGAGAAAGGTACCTGGTGCTCGACGTCAACTATTTCGACGAACTGAAGATCGGCCTCGCCACCGCCGACGACATCCACAACTGGTCGTACGGTGAGGTCAAGAAGCCGGAAACGATCAACTACCGCACGCTCAAGCCTGAGAAGGACGGACTCTTCTGCGAGAAGATCTTCGGCCCGACCCGGGACTGGGAGTGCTACTGCGGCAAGTACAAGCGCGTCCGCTTCAAGGGCATCATCTGTGAGCGCTGCGGCGTCGAGGTGACCCGCGCCAAGGTGCGCCGTGAGCGGATGGGCCACATCGAGCTGGCCGCTCCGGTCACGCACATCTGGTACTTCAAGGGTGTGCCGAGCCGGTTGGGCTACCTGCTCGACCTGGCGCCGAAGGATCTCGAGAAGATCATCTACTTCGCCGCCTACGTCATCACCTCGGTGGACGACGAGCTGCGCCACGCCGAGCTCTCGACCCGTGAGGCCGAGATCGAGGTGGAGAAGAAGGGCATCGCCGACCAGCGCGACGCCGACCTGAACGAGCGTCAGCAGAAGCTCGAGCAGGATCTCGCCGAGCTCGAGGCCGAGGGTGCCAAGGCCGACGTGCGCCGCAAGGTGCGCGACGGTGCGGAGCGCGAGATGCGTCGCCTGCGTGACTCGGTCCAGCGTCAGCTCGATGAGCTCGAGGAGATCTGGGACAAGTTCACCAAGCTGTCCCCGGGCGAGCTGATCATCGACGAGAAGCTCTACCGCCAGCTCGACGAGCGCTTCGGCGAGTACTTCACCGGTGCGATGGGCGCCGAGGCGATCAAGAAGCTGCTCGAGTCCTTCGACATCGACGCCGAGGCGGACTCGCTGCGCGAGACCATCCGCAGCGGCAAGGGTCAGAAGAAGCTGCGCGCGCTGAAGCGACTCAAGGTCGTCGCGGCGTTCCAGCAGTCGGGCAACTCGCCGCTGGGCATGGTCCTCGACGCCGTGCCGGTGATCCCGCCGGAGCTGCGTCCGATGGTCCAGCTCGACGGTGGCCGCTTCGCCACCTCCGACCTGAACGACCTGTACCGCCGGGTCATCAACCGCAACAACCGCCTCAAGCGACTGATCGACCTCGGTGCCCCCGAGATCATCGTCAACAACGAGAAGCGGATGCTGCAGGAGTCGGTGGATGCGCTCTTCGACAACGGTCGTCGCGGACGTCCGGTCACCGGACCGGGCAACCGGCCGCTGAAGTCGCTGAGCGATCTGCTCAAGGGCAAGCAGGGACGTTTCCGTCAGAACCTGCTCGGCAAGCGTGTCGACTACTCGGGCCGTTCGGTCATCGTCGTCGGCCCGCAGCTCAAGCTGCACCAGTGCGGTCTGCCCAAGCTGATGGCCCTCGAACTCTTCAAGCCGTTCGTCATGAAGCGGCTCGTGGATCTCAACCAGGCGCAGAACATCAAGTCGGCCAAGCGCATGGTCGAGCGTCAGCGCCCCGCGGTGTGGGATGTCCTCGAAGAGGTTATCGCCGAGCACCCGGTGCTGCTGAACCGTGCACCGACGCTGCACCGCCTCGGTATCCAGGCCTTCGAGCCGCAGCTGGTGGAGGGCAAGGCCATCCAGCTGCACCCGCTGGTCTGTGAGGCGTTCAACGCCGACTTCGACGGCGACCAGATGGCCGTGCACCTCCCGCTGTCGGCGGAGGCGCAGGCCGAGGCACGCATCCTGATGCTGTCCTCGAACAACATCCTGTCGCCCGCGTCGGGCCGCCCGCTGGCCATGCCGCGTCTGGACATGGTCACCGGACTCTTCTTCCTCACCACCGAGAAGGAGGGTGCGGCAGGCGAGTACACCCCGGCGTCGTCCGACGACGTGGAGCGCGGTGTCTACTCGACGCCGTCCGAGGCCATCATGGCCGTCGACCGCGGCGTGCTGAGTGTGCAGGCGAAGATCAAGGTGCGGCTGACCGATCAGCGTCCGCCGGCCGAGGTCGAGGCCGAGCAGTTCGCCGACGGATGGACCTACGGTCAGCCGTGGGAGCTCGAGACGACCCTGGGTCGTGTGCTCTTCAACGAGCTGCTGCCGGTCGAGTACCCGTACGTCAACGAGCAGATGCCGAAGAAGCGTCAGGCCGCGATCATCAACGATCTGGCCGAGCGCTACCCGATGATCGTGGTCGCCCAGACCGTCGACAAGCTGAAGGACGTCGGCTTCCACTGGGCCACGCGTTCGGGTGTCACGGTCTCGATGGCCGACGTGCTGGTGCCGCCGCAGAAGGCGGAGATCCTCGAGCGTTACGAGGAGCGCGCCGACGGTCTGGAGCGCAAGTTCCAGCGTGGTGCACTCACGCCGGACGAGCGTCGCGATGCTCTGGTGGAGATCTGGAAGCAGGCCACCGAAGAGGTCGGTAAGGCCATGGAGGAGTACTACCCCGAGGACAACCCGATCACGATGATCCCGAAGTCGGGTGCGACGGGCAACATGACCCAGGTCCGCAACCTGTCGGGCATGAAGGGTCTGGTGACCAACCCGAAGGGTGAGTTCATCCCGCGTCCGATCAAGTCCTCGTTCCGTGAGGGCCTGACCGTCGCGGAGTACTTCATCAACACGCACGGTGCCCGTAAGGGTCTGGCCGACACCGCTCTGCGTACCGCCGACTCGGGTTACCTGACCCGTCGTCTGGTGGACGTGTCGCAGGACGTCATCGTCCGCGAGACCGACTGTGGCACCGAGCGGGGCATCATGGTCCCGCTGGCGGAGAAGGCTGCCGACGGCACGCTCATCCGCGACGCGCACGTCGAGACCGCCGCGTACGCCCGGACCCTGTCCGCGGACGCACTCGACACCGACGGCAACGTCGTGGTCGAGCGTGGCCACGACCTGGGCGATCCTGCGATCGAGGCATTGCTGGCCGCAGGCATCACGCAGGTGAAGGTCCGTTCGGTGCTCACCTGCGCGACCGGCACCGGTGTCTGTGCGCACTGCTACGGACGCTCGATGGCGACCGGCAAGCTCGTCGACATCGGCGAGGCGGTCGGCATCATCGCCGCCCAGTCGATCGGTGAGCCCGGTACCCAGCTGACGATGCGTACGTTCCACCAGGGTGGCGTCGGTGAGGACATCACCGGTGGTCTGCCGCGTGTCCAGGAGCTGTTCGAGGCCCGCGTGCCCAAGGGCAAGGCCCCGATCGCCGAGGTCTCCGGACGGGTCCGTCTCGAGGACGACGACCGCTTCTACAAGATCACCATCATCCCGGATGACGGTTCGGAAGAGGTTGTCTACGACAAGATCTCGAAGCGCCAGCGTCTGCGTGTGTTCAAGCACGACGACGGCAGCGAGCGACTGCTCACCGACGGTGACCACGTCGAGGTCGGTCAGCAGCTGATGGAAGGTGCTGCCGATCCGCACGAGGTGCTCCGCGTCATGGGCCCGCGCCAGGTGCAGATCCACCTGGTCAACGAGGTCCAGGAGGTCTACCGCAGCCAGGGCGTGTCGATCCACGACAAGCACATCGAGACCATCGTGCGTCAGATGCTCCGTCGCGTGACGATCATCGACTCCGGTGCCACCGAGTTCCTGCCCGGTTCGCTCACCGAGCGCGCCGAGTTCGAGGCGGAGAACCGTCGGGTCGTCGCCGAGGGCGGCGAACCCGCGGCCGGTCGTCCGGTGCTCATGGGTATCACCAAGGCATCGCTGGCAACCGAGTCCTGGCTGTCGGCGGCGTCGTTCCAGGAGACGACCCGCGTGCTGACCGATGCGGCCATCAACAGCCGCAGCGACAAGCTCGTCGGCCTCAAGGAGAACGTGATCATCGGTAAGCTGATCCCGGCCGGAACCGGCATCAACCGGTACCGGAACATCCAGGTCCAGCCGACCGAAGAGGCGCGAGCCGCGGCCTACGCGGTGCCGTCCTACGACGACACCTACTACAGCCCGGACGGCACCTTCGGTGCTCCCGCCGGCGCTGCGGTGCCGCTGGACGACTACGGGTTCTCCAACGACTACCGGTAGCCTCCAACCGATCTCGTAGGACGAAACGACTCCATCGGTCGGGTTCGTACCACGAGATCGAGAGACATGAGAACGGCCCCGCACTCGACGAGTGCGGGGCCGTTCTCGTCATCGTGACAGGCCTGCTTCGAGGCGTATCCCGTCGAGCAAGAGTTCGAGTCCGGCACGGAATTGGTCGATGTCCTCGTGACCGTCGAACTCGTCGACGATGTAGTGCATGAACGGGAAGTCGGTGGGGTCGAGCGCACGCCACTGATCCGCGATCGTGCGCAGGTAGTCCTCGGCGGGCACCGATCCGTCGAGAACCTCCGCCGGCGGGTCCTGGCCGAGGTCGGCGGCGACGCCGATGACATAGCCGAGTACGGCTGACACCGTGTGGAAGGTCCGCCGCGGCGAGAGGTTCAACCGCATGACCTCCTCGCCGAGACGTTCGTAGAACACCAGACCATTCGCCTGGATCGTCGTGTTGCGCAGGAAGTATGCGGCGAGCCACGGCCGTTCGGCGATCGCCGCGAAGAGGGTCACCGCGATGGTGCGGATGTTGTCGATCGGCCCCTCGGTGTCGTCGACCGATTGGATCTGGGTGAGGACTCCGGTCAGGACACGGTCGGTGGCCCGGTCGAGCAGCTCGTCCTTGTTGGACACGTACCAGTAGATGCTGCCGACGCCACCGCCGAGCCGGGCGGCCAGGGCGCGAAATGTCAGCGCCGCCTCCCCGGACTCGTCCAACAGTGCGACCGCCGCGTCCACGACGGCCTCGAGCGAGTGAGAGACGCGCCGCCGGTTGGCGGGCCGTTCCGGTGCCATGTCGTCTATCCCATCACATGCCGATCAGCGGTCTTGCGCTGGACCGAACGTCGTTCTATTCTCGAACCATGTTCGAGTCTCGAACAACGTTCGATGAAAGGAGGTGTGGCGATGACCTCGACGACCACATCTGATCCGACGCGCACCTACGCGTCCCTGCGTGCGGCGTGGATTCCGCTCGCCGCTCTGTGTCTGGCCTTCTTCGTGGAGATGGTCGACAACACGCTGCTCACCATCGCCCTGCCGACCATCGGTCGAGACCTCGGCAGCGGTACGACTGCGCTGCAGTGGGTGACCGGCGCCTACTCGCTCACCTTCGGCGGGCTGCTGCTCACGGCCGGCTCGGCTGCCGACCGACTCGGCCGACGCCGCGTCCTGCTGATCGGTCTCGCCGCCTTCGGCCTGATCAGCCTGCTGGCCGCGGTCGTCCACTCGGCGGGCGAGCTGATCGCGTTGCGTGCCGCCCTCGGTGTCGCGGCCGCAGCGATGGCGCCCATCACCAACTCGCTCGTCTTCCGACTCTTCGACGCCGAGGCGCTGCGTATGCGTGCCATGACGCTGATGATCGTCGTCGGGATGAGTGGCTTCATCCTCGGACCGCTGCTCGGCGGAACCGCCCTCGCGCACGTGGGCTGGGAGTGGCTGCTCGTGGTCAACGCACCCATCGCACTCATCGCGTGGATCGGTGTCCGGATGGGCGTCTCGGCCGATCGCCCCGAGGATCTGACCTCCGATCGGTTGGACCTGCCCGGTGCGGTCCTGAGCATCGCCACGATCGGACTCGCGTGCTACACGCTCACCAGCGGTGTCGAACACGGATGGACGTCGATGCCGACGGTGGGATGCGCACTCGGTGCGGTCCTCGCGTTGATCGGGTTCGTCTGGCACGAACGTCGCACGGCGCAGCCGATGCTCGACCTGAAGGTCTTCACCTCCGGCACCGTGCGCGGGGCGGCCATCGCCCAGATCGGCACGTCGATCGCGATGGCCGGCGTGATGTTCGGGTTGATCCTGCACTTCCAATACGCGTACGGCTGGAGTCCGGTCAAGGCGGGTCTGGCGAACCTGCCGATGATCATCACGATGATCCTGGCGACGCCGATCTCGGAGGGGCTGGCCAAGAAGTTCGGTCATCGCATCGCATGTCTGGTCGGTGCCGTTCTGCTCGCCGGTTCACTGGCGGGGCTGGCGTGGGGCGTCGACCACGGCTACCTGGCGATCGCTCTGTTCATGGTCACCCTGACCATCGGCCTGCGAACCGTCATGACCATCTGTGCGGTGGCGCTTGTCGCCGCGATGCCGGAGAACCGGACCTCGATCGGTGCGGCTCTCAACGACACCGCGCAGGAGGTCGGGACGAGCGTCGGCACCGCCGTCGTCGGAACCCTGATCGCCGCGTTGGTGACCGTGAGTCTGCCGACCGGCGTGTGGAGCAGCGACCTCGTCACGTCGTTCTTCCACGGCGAGCGGATCACCTACGCGGCACTCGCGGTGGTCGTCGGTCTGATCGCCGGGGTCGGCGCCCTGACGTTGACCAACTCGCGGCTCGCCGAAGAGCCACACTGAGCGGTCTTTCCTCGTCCGCGCGGCTGCCCTCAGCGTTCCACGGAGAACCGGACGGCCGCGCGGACCTGCGCGGCGACCGACCTGCCTGCGCCGAGCGGCCATCGGTGCATGATGTACTCCGCCGCTTCGTCGACGGTCAGCTGTCGGGTCGAATTGCCCGTGCGGAGCCAGAACTCGGGAGCGGCGTTCTTCCCGGCGCGCAGGTACACCGGCCGCGGTGATGCCAGGGTCGCCACCCGGCAGACCGGCCGGGGGCCAGCGTCGGAGTCGATGTCCTCCACGGTGATCTCGACCGCGGCCGCCGTGTTCTGACCGAGCGTCGTGGTCAGCAGGTCGCGGAGCCACAGTTCGAACCGATCGGCGTCGGGGACCTTCAGTGTCCCGAAGTCGGGCTCGAGGCCGAGTGGTGTGCCGTCGTCGTCGACGCCGATGAGCAGGGTCCCGCCGTCGGAGTTGAGGAACGCCGACACCGTCTTCACGATGACCTGCTCCATCCGGGCGTCCTTGTCCCCGGTGCGCAGATTGATCCGCGCCGTCGACTTGAACTCCACCCGGTCGGACTCGCCGGCGACCAGCAGATCGGCGATCGGGGTGTGATCGCGATGCTGGAAGTGCGCAGACACGGCCCCGTATGCGCCGACCGCGATCACCGAACTCCCCAGGGCCAGAAGGATCGTCAGCAGGCTCCACACCTTCAGGTCTTCGTCGATCACCCCGGCGATGAGCAGCCCGACCGCGGACCCGAGGATCGACAAGATCATCGAGGTCGTGGTGTTCAACCGGGCCCGGCGACGCAGCAGCCATCGCGCCACCGACCCGAACACCCAGGCGATCGCGAGCACGGCCACCAGCGCTATCGCCATGGCGATCAGAGGCTCGGCGACCTCGAACGACCGGGCCGGTGACTCGTGGTTGTTCACGCGTTCAGTATGTCGGGGTCGGTGGGGCCATCGTCCCCGACCTGCCCAGCCACAATCTGCCGTCCAGCGAGGCGCCGCGCGCAATATCCACGCGACGGCCCGCTGGGCGGCAGTTTTTGGTCAGGCCGGCGGCCGCCCGCTACTCAGAACCCGGCGCCCGACCCTACCGATACGGCAGATATTGCACGTTCCAATGGTTTCCGTCCGGATCGTCGAAGTAGACGAAGTGACCCCACCGCTGCTCATCGACTTCGCTGACGTCGATGCCCGCATCGACGAGCTGCTGTCGCGCGACGTTGATGTCGTCGACGCAGACCATCAGGGTGCCGGCGCTGGGCGGGGTGCCCTCGATGAGGCCCTTGCCGAATGCGATCGAGCAGTTCGATCCCGGCGGCGTCATCTGGACGAAACGGATGTCGTCGGTCGGGGATTGGTCGTGGTCGGCGTTGAAGCCGATCCGGCTGTAGAAATCCTTCGCGCGGTCGACGTCGGTGACGGGGAGAAATGCGACCTCGAGTGTCCAGTTCATGACGAGAGCCTTCCGTTGGGAGTGGTTCAACCATCGCATCGATAGCGGACAGATGAGGTCCTAATTGATGCGACCGAATTGACGGAATGTCTCAACGTTTGTTGTAAAGCACACCATGAATTCACGATGCTAACGAGTTCTGGACAGTAATCAGAATTTACCCTACGGTAGCTTACGCATCGGTAAGCTACTGCCTGGTAACCGCTTCTGACCTGGTCAAAGTCGACGAAGAAGTGGGACTGATGGGGGAAATCGTCTCGTCGGGTCCGAGCATCGTGGCTCGACGGGGCGTACTGAAAATGGGGGGCTCGATGATCATGACTTCGCAGACGTGCGTCAGCAATACGCGCAGTACAGATATGGACACCACCCCGGAATCCGTCCGGGATCTGAGCAGGCCACTCGCTCTTCGGCAGCTCATCGAGATCGAGGAGGGGGTCGTCATCCCGGGGTTCGCGGCCATCGCCGACGATCCGGGTCTGTTCGCGGTCACCGGCGAACAGTCGTCGGCGGTCGATGCCGCACTCGACCGACACCTCGACCGCGTGTTGGCGGTCAAGCAGCTCCTGGTCGACGCATTGCGGGGGCAGGCTGTGGAGCCCGACGTCCTGGAGGACGTCCCGCTGGCGTTGCCGGTCCGCGCGGTGGAGTCGGTCCTGGCGCATCCGCGCCGGGTGCGTGACGCCGGGATGCAGGCGGTCGTCCGCACGGCGTTCCTGGTCGCGGCGGTGCACTCGCTGGATCAGATTCCCGACCCGGGGGCCGAGGGGCTGCGTCTCTCGGAGCGGGAGTTGTTGCGGGACATCCTGTCCCAGGCGCTACCCGGTCTGGTCGGCGACAATCGTGCCGCGCTGGGGCTCTACATCGGCAAGGCATCCATCTTCCTGACCGAGGCCGACGAGGTGCGCTGGACTGCGGTCGACGAGACTCCGCGGGGGCCGCGTCCGGAGTCGCTGCTGAACTACGACGCGATCGCGCTCCGGCAGACCTGCAAGGCGATCGGGCTCGGTCCGGGCTCCTATCGCCTGGCTGCCATGGATCGCTGACCCGCGGCAACCGAGACTCTCGTGCTCTGGCGTTGGGGGAGAACGCCGCACGAGGTCGGGTCGGACCGGTCGGAGAACGACCGGTCCGACCCTGGGGCGCAGTACGCTGACAACCGTGACAGGTCGACCACCGCAACGCTTCCGGTGGCTCCTGCATGTCGACCTCGATCAGTTCCAGGTCTCGGTCGAACGGCTGCGCAGCCCCGAACTCGCCGAGGTCCCGGTCATCGTCGGCGGCAACGGCGACCCGACCGAGGCCCGCAAGGTGGTCACCTGCGCGTCCTACGAGGCGCGCGACGTCGGCGTCCGGGCCGGCATGCCGCTCCGGGCCGCATACCGCAAGATGCCCGACGCGATCTATCTGCCGCTCGACACACCCACCTACGACGTCGCTTCCGGCGAGGTGATGGCAGTGCTCCGCGGGTTCGGGCACCCGTTGGAGGTCTGGGGGTGGGACGAGGCATACCTCGGCGTCGGTCCCATCGGGACGGCCGATGCGCCGACGCCGCTCGACCCCGACATCGCACCCGACGATATCCGACAGGTCGCCGCCGACATCCGTACCGCCGTGCTCGACCGGACCGGTCTCCGGTCAGCTGTCGGGATCAGCGACAACAAGCAGCGCGCCAAGATGGCCACCGGATTCGCCAAGCGGGCCACCGGAACGCGGCCGGAGGATCGTGTCTTCCTGCTCGACGCCACCAATTGGATTGCGCTGATGGGTGATCGACCCGTCCGTGATCTCTGGAGCGTCGGCCCCCGAACGGCAGACAAACTCGGTGCCCACTCCATCGACACGGTCCGCGACCTCATCGACGCCCCGCGCGACGACCTCATCGACACCTTCGGTCCGCATCAGGGCAACTGGTTGTACGTGCTCTGCCGCGGGGGTGGCGACTCGACGGTCACCGAGGAGCCGTGGCTGGCCCGATCGCATTCCAAGTCACGCACCTACGCCACCGATCTCGTCGGACTCGACGAGTTGCGGCCCGCCGCTGCCGAACTCGCCCAGGAAGTGCTCGAGCAGGTGGTCACCGAGGAGCGCGAGGTCTTCCGGGTGGCCGTCACCGTCCGCACGACGACCTTCTACACCCGCACCAAGTCGCGGAAGCTACCGGCGCCGACCATCAGGCTCGACGACATCGCCCCGGTGGTCGCCGACCTGTTGGGACGATTCGACATCGACCGTCCGGTCCGATTGCTCGGCGTCCGACTCGATCTCGTCACCGAGGAGGACGCGGCATGATCATCGCGGCCGATGCGACGTCACCGACTGTCGGACGTCCGGCCCTTCCAGTGCTGGTACTCGTGCTGTTCACCGTGGTGGCAATGGTTCTGGGTGGATCCGGGTCCGCCGATGCCCGGCCCGCACCACTGCCGGTCACCTACAGTTTCCTGTCGGGTATCCAGGCCGAACTCACGCATCCCGGCGGGACGCTGCCGGGCACCGACGACTTCTCGTGTCGCCCGGCTGCGGAGCACCCGCGACCGGTGATCTTGGTGCACGGCAGTGGCGGTGGCCGACAGACGAATTGGGGAACGCTCGCGCCGGTGTTGAAGAACGCCGGCTACTGCGTGTTCGCGCCGACGGTCGGCGCACTGTCCGGCATCTGGCCGGCATCGGCGATCGGCGGTCTGGGCCCCAAGGAGGACACCGCCTGGGATCTCAAGCGCTACATCGACCGTGTCCGGCAGGCGACCGGCGCCGACCAGGTCGACATCGTCGGTCATTCACTGGGTACCGAGATCCCCACGTACTGGATGAAGTACCTCGGCGGTCGCGGTCAGGTCGGCGCATACGTCTCGCTCGCGCCCTACTGGAAGCAGGCCGCCGACGAGGACGACGCGCGTGGCGAGTCCATCGCGATGTTCCGCCGCAGCCTCGGCATCCCCGCCCCGCACCGTCCTGCGTGTCCGGAATGCACGGCGCCGCCGCAGGATCGGGACTTCAACCAGGCGGTACGGCAACCGACCCCGTACCTTCCCGCCGTGCGGTACACCAACATCTCGACCCGCGACGACCAGATCGTGACGCCCTACAGCAGTGGCCAGCTCGCCGGCCCACCCGGCACCGATGTCACCAACATCGTGGTGCAGACCGGATGTCCGACCGACCATTCCGATCACGTCTCGATCGTCGCGAACCGGCGAAGTGCCGCGCTGGTACTCGGCGCGCTCGACCCCGCGCACGCCCCGCCGGTGCCCTGCCTCTACGTGCCGCCGTACACGGGAGCCTGACCGCTCGCGGCGACCGCGCGGTGGTGTGACGCCCGGATCGACCGGACGGATGACACCTGAGCGGCTGGTGGTGTGGATTGTGCACAGCCGGGCTCGCTCAGGTGTCAGTTCTCCGAGGGTGGTGCCCGGCCCGCGGACTCGGCCGGACAAATGGCACCTGTGCGGTGGGTGGTGTGGATTGTGCACAGCCGGGCTCGCTCAGGTGTCAGTTCTCCGGTGGTGGTGCCCGGCCCGCGGACTCGGCCGGACAAATGACACCTGTGCGGTGGGTGGTGTGGATTGTGCACGGCGCGGCTCGCTCAGGTGTCAGTTCTCCGAGGGTGGTGCCCGGCCCGCGGACTCGGCCGGACAAATGGCACCTGTGCGGTGGGTGGTGTGGATTGCGCACAGCCGGGCTCGCTCACGTTTCATTTCTCCGGGACCGACCAGATCGCTACCTCACGGCCGGATACCCGACGGGCGCGATCTCCAACAATCGGCATCCGACGGTCCGCGACCCGGCCACATCGAAAGACCGGGCCGTCACCGGGCCCGCGAACGAGCTCCTTCCAGCACGTCCTCGGTGATGGTGCGCTTGACCAGCTTTCCCGCCGGCGTACGTGGCAGGCTGTCGCGGAACACGATCGCGCGCGGCAGCTTGAAACCGGCGATTCGACCGCGCAGGTGGTCGAGCAGTTCGGCCGCTAGAGCATCATCGATCCAGGTCGCGGTGCCGTCGCCCGATGTCTGATCTGATGCCGCGTCCACACCTCCCGAGCCGTCAGGGGACATGCCCAGTCGCGCGGGCACCGGCTGCACCACAGCCGTGACCCGCTCGCCGAGGTCGGGATCGGGGAGGCCGACGACGGCCGCGTCGAGCACATCGGGGTGTGCGAGCAGCGCGTCCTCGATCTCCTGCGGATAGATGTTCACGCCGCCGGAGATGATCAGGAACGAACTGCGGTCGGTCAGGAACAGATAGCCGTCCTCGTCGACGTAGCCGACGTCGCCGGTGGTGGTCCAAGTCAGATGCTCAGGATGTTGTGCGGCGCGGGTCTTCTCGGGCGCTTTGTGGTATTCGAAAGGAAGTCGATCCCGTTCGAAGTAGATGGTGCCGATCGTTCCCGCGCCCACCTCCGCGCCGGACTCGTCACAGATGCGAACCGTCCCGAGGGCCGCCCGACCGACGGTGCCCGGCCGTTGCAGCCACTCCCCGGTGTCGACGATGGTCAGACCGTTCAACTCCGTCGACGAGTAGTACTCCGACAGGATCGGACCCCACCAGTCGATCATCTGTCGCTTGATGTCCACCGGGCACGGAGCGGCGGCGTGAACGGCCACCCGCAGACTGGAGACGTCGTAGCGGGTGCGCACCTCGTCGGGCAGTCGCAGCATCCGGACGAACATGGTCGGCACCCATTGGCTGTAGGTGACGCGATGACGTTCGATGGCCGACAGGGCTCGTTCCGCGTCGAAGCGATCGAGCACGACGACGGTCCCGCCCAGCGCCTGCACGGCCGCGCAGGTCCGTAGTGGCGCAGCGTGATACAGCGGAGCCGGGGAGAGATAGACGGTGTCGGGTCCGACACCCCACACGGTCTGGTTCATCGTGGTCATGGTGTCGCCGGGATCGCCGACCTGGCGGTCGGGGAGTTCGGGCTTGATGCCCTTGGGGCGGCCGGTGGTCCCCGACGAGTAGAGCATGTCCGCGCCTCGCGGTTGATCTGCCGGTGCCTCGGTCGATTCCGCTGCGGCGGCGATGTCGAGGTCCTCGTGGTCGTCGATCGATCCCGAGCACGACCATCGCGTCTCGACGTGGGGCGTCAGAGCCACCATGTCGCCTGCCATCTCGGCCAGTGCCGCGTCGACGATCAGGGCTCGCGCCCCGCAGTCGTCGACGATGTAGGCCGCCTCACCCGGCGTGAGATGCCAGTTCACCATCGTCAGATACAGCCCCGAACGCATGGCTGCCCAATAGATGTCGAACACACGGGCGGTGTTGGTCGCCAGCACGGCGAGGTGGTCGCCCGGTCGCAGGCCGCGCGAGCGCAGTGCCCGCGCGACCTGGATCGAGCGTGACTCGAGCTGGGTGAAGGTGACCACCTCGTCCACGCCGTGCTCGTTCTCGACGATGACGGCGGGATCGTGGGGACGGGTGGCGAGGTGGGCGCCGGGGTACATCGTTGCTCCGCTCGGGTCGGGTGCGGTCGTCCGGTGAGGACGACCGGGGTGTCAGTACAGGTAGTCCTCGCCGCTCGCGCGGACGGTGACGTCGCTGAGGCTGATGCCCCATGGCTGGTCGATGACGTGGACAACTGCATTCGCCAGGTCGTCCGGCTTGATGAGCCAGTACTTGATGGAGTCGACGTCGGTCAGCTCATCGGGGAGCGTTCCGTTGACCAGGCCGTCCACATGCTCGCCGTAGGACGCGGCGCGCTGGCCGACGAGCCCGAAGATGGCGGAGTCGTTGACGATCCAGCTGGCCAGGTTGGTGCCGGTGATCCCGGTGGGCTTGACCGTGGTGACCTTGATCTTGCCCTTGGCCTCGATGCGCAGGGAGTCGGAGATGGTGGTGACCGCGGCCTTGGTCGCGCTGTAGACGCCGGACCCCTCGATGCCGGCGTTGCCGTAGATCGACGAGATGTTGACGACCTGACCGCGTCCCTGCTCGATCATCTGGTCGTAGACGGCGGAGATCCCGTTGACGACCCCCTTGATGTTGATGTCGATCGCGGCATGCCACTTCTGCCAGGCACGCTCGTGATCGGCGAAATAGGCCAGCGGCATGACGCCCGCGTTGTTCACGAGTACGTCGATCGCGCCGAACTTCTCGACGGCCGCGGCGGTCGCGGCCTTGACCTGTGCGATGTCGGTGACATCGGCGACCTGCGCGAGGGCCGAGCCGCCGGTGGCGGTGATGGCGTCGATGACACCGTTCAGGTTGTCGGCGTTGACATCCACGCCGACGACATGCGCACCGGCGGCGGCGACCTTCTCGGAGATCAGTTTGCCGAAACCGCTGCCGGCTCCGGTGACGACGATGACCTTGTCCTTCAGGTACTCGGACATGGTGACTCCTCTGTGGTGGTGGGGGATGGGAGTGGAGGGTGGTGACTCATGGGATTCAGACGGTGGCCAGAGGTCAGACGGTGCTGACGGTGACCAGAGGTCAGACGGTGCTGACGGTGACCAGAGGTCACACGATGTTCACCGCGTCGAGAACCGAGCTCACCAGGGTGCGGTCGCCTGCGGTGGTGACCGCGGACCGCCATGCGCTGCGGGTGGTGCCCCAGCGCAGGAATTCGGTCGCCGCCGACGTCGCGACCTCGGCGGGGAGGTCGTCCGTCTCGGTGACCGTCACCGAGTTGCCTTCCCCACGTGTCAGGACGAAGGTTCGCTCGGTCGCGCCGACCAAGCGCAGACCGATCGGCGACGAGAGGATGGGATACAGTGCCGCACCGTTCATCTGGGGCAGGCCCGCGATCATCCAGTCGATCGCCGGATCGATGGCCGCAGCGACGGAGACCGAGAGGTCGGCCGGTGACAACGGTCCGTGCGGTGCCAGCAGGTCGCTGGTGAGGTGGACCAGATGGTCGAAGGCGACGGCGTCGCTCAGCTGACTCATCCGGTATGTGCCGAGGTCGAGCATCTCCAGCGGCACATCGCGGAGGTCCTCGCCCTGGAGTGCTTCCAGGGTGGCGAGCCCGGCGGCCGACTGCGCGCGGTAGTAGTCGATGGCCTGTTGCGACGTCCAGTCGGCGCGTTCGCGGACCGCGGCGTCGTTGAGGCGCTCCGACATCCCGCTCGGATTGTCCGGGAAGACCAGATCCGGGTCGGCGATGAAGTTGAAGAAGAACCCCATGTGGGTGATCACGTCGTGGACTCGCCAGCCGTGAGCGGCGCTGTCGGCCGTCCAGTCTTCGGGTCGCAGTTGGTCGAGTAGGGAAAAGGTGTCTGCCACCAGTCCTTTCGCGGCGGCTGCGCCGGCATCGGACATGACCGATCGCCTCCTGTGCGGTGTCGTGTGTCGGTGGGTGGATGAGGTCCGGTCCGGTTCAGGCGGACGCGGGCAAGAAGATCGACTTGGTGTGCTGGTATGCGGCAAGACCTTCCGGCCCGAGTTCGCGACCGATACCGCTGGCCTTGACCCCGCCGAACGGTGAACCCCAGTCGAGGTTGAAGTAGTTGACGCCGAACGAGCCGGTCTCGACCCGACGAGCGACTTCTACACCACGCTCCTCGTCGGCGGTCCAGACCGTGCCGCCGAGGCCGTATGCGGAATCGTTGGCCAACGCGATCGCGTCGTCGATGTCGTCGTATCGCAGCACGGTCAGCACCGGACCGAACACCTCTTCACGTGCGATCGTCGCCGAGTTGTCGACTCCCGCAAAGACGGTGGGCTCGACGAAGAAGCCACGATCGTGGTCCGCGGGGCGACCGCCACCGGTGGTCACGGTGCCGCCCTCGGAGCGTCCGCGATCGATCAGCGACAACACCCGGTCGCGATGGCGTCGGCTGGCGAGGGGACCGACGGCGACGGTCTCGTCCATCGGATCCCCGATCGGCAACGACGCCGACATCGCGCTGATCGCATCCACCCAGGTGTCGTATCGGGTCGCGGGCACCAGGATTCGGGTCGACATGTAGCAGGTCTGCCCGGTGTTGAGCAGTGATGCGGTCGCCAGCCCGGTGACCGTCTGCTCGACATCGGCGTCGTCGAGGACGAGGGCAGCCGACTTGCCACCCAGTTCGAGGGTGACCGGCCGGATGAGCTCGCCGCAGACCCGGCCGATCTCACGGCCGGCCGCGGTCGATCCGGTGAAGGCGACCTTGTCCACATGCGGGTGCGCCACCAGGTACTGCCCGATGTCGGTGCCGCCGTTGACGATGTTGAGGACGCCTGCCGGGAGATCGGCGGCGATGGCGGCCTCGGCCAGTACGTACGCGTCGAGGCTGGTCTCCGGAGAGGGCTTGAGCACGACGGTGCACCCCGCTGCCAGGGCGGGCGCGATCTTGAACATGGACAGGACCGCCGGGAAGTTCCACGGCGCGATCGCCGCGACCACACCGACCGGCTCGCGGCGCACCACGGTGGTCCCGGGCAGTGGTCGGCTCTCGCGACGCTCCTCGATCGGAGTCGCCTCGATGAGGTCGGCGTAGTAGCGAAGGAGCTGAACCGGCGCCGCGCCTTCGGCGAACCGCGCGAGTGTGATGGGCATGCCGTTCTCGGCGGTCACCGTCGATGCGCGGTCCTCGGCACGTGCCTCGAGCTCGTCGGCGAATCGTCGTAGATGCGCGGCTCGAGCGCCGTGGTCGAGGTCGCGCCATCCCGGTCGGCGCAGGGCAGAACGGGCCGCCCCCACCGCGGCGTCGACATCGTCGGTCGTCGCGGACGGCACCGATCCGATCTGTTCCTCGGTCAACGGTGAGATCACCGGGAACGTCGACACCTGCGCGGGTTCGCGCCAGGCGCCGTCGATGAAGAAGGACGTACGCACGGGATCGGTGGCCATCGGAGAACTCCTCGTCGAGTGTGGCAGCAGCCCCGCAAGGAGCTCTGTGTGTCCATCATCACTCCGACAAATGCGCGAATTCTTGACATCTCACGACTGATATTTGACAGTTCACGCCGTATGGTCGGAGTCATGGCCGACTTGATCAGCGCATCGTCGTTGAGTCACGTCACCGAGCTCATCGAGGAGTGCGACGGCGACGCGCGTGCCATGCTGACCCGGGTGGGCATCGACATCGGTGTGATCGGGGCGTACGAGCGCTTCATCCCGTTCACGGCCGTGTCCACGCTGCTGGGGACCTGCGCGTCGGAACTCGACGTGCCCGACTTCGCGCTACGTCTGGCCGCGCGCCAGGATCCGGACATCCTCGGCCCCATCGCGATCGCGGCACGCAACGCCGAGACGGTGGGTGATGCCCTGCACGAGGTCACCGCGTTCGCGCACGTCTACAGTCCGTCCATCCGTTCGAAGCTGCATCTCGGCGACCGGGAGAGTTCGTACCAGTTCTCGACCGTCCTGCAGCGCCTCCCGTATCGACCGCACATCGTCGAGCTCGCGATGGGCGTCACACTCGGGACGTTCAAGATGCTCGGCGGCAACGACTTCCGGCCGACGCGTGTCACCTTCGAACACTCGGCGATCGCGGACCCGCGGGTCTACACCGACTACTTCGACTGTCCGGTCGACTTCGAGGCCGCCGCCAACCTGGTCGTCTTCCCGAGCGGCGTGATGCGCCGCCGACTACCGCAGGTGGACGCCCTGGCGCGCGACATAGCGGTCCGGTTCATGACAGGGCACGACCGCGACAGCGCGTTCGCCGACACCGTGTCCGAACTGATCGTGCGTGCGCTGCCCGCCGGTGCCGCGTCGCTCGAGGCGATCGCACGGCTGCTGATGATGCATCCGCGTGCGGTCCAGCGGGCACTCGCCGAGACAGATACGACCTTCGAACGCCTGGTGGACGATGCTCGGCGTGAACTCGCGACGTCACTGCTGGCCAACCGTGGGGTGCCGCTCTCGGCGGTCGCCCGGCAGATCGGCTACTCCGAGCAGAGCACCCTCACGCGGAGTTGTCGTCGATGGTTCGGCATGGCGCCGCTGCAGAAGCGCCGCGAACTCACCGGTGGTGGCCGGCGGACGGCGGTGCAGGTGTTGGGGTGACCGGACCGCGTGACGGGTTCAGTCGCGGGGGATGCGTACCGCGCGCAGGCGCGCCGTCGGCTCCGGTTCGAGGCCGATCTCCGCCCACGGGACACCTGTGTCGACGACAGCGTAGGTCGAGGTGGGGAAGCGTTCGATGTCGCCGTCGGGAGCCAGGGTGAGAGCGGTGTCGGGCATCCCGGGCTCGTGACCGACCACCAGGACGGTCGACGCCTCCGCGGGCGCCCAGATGCGGAGTGCCTCCAGGATCTCGAAGGCGGTACCACCGTAGATCTCGTCGACGTATCGGGTGGATGCGTCGATCCCGGTGGCCGTCAACGTCTCCCGAGTGCGGGTGGCGGGCGAGCACAGCACCGCGTCGACGCGGAGGCCGTCGTCTGCCATCCATTGCCCGGCCAGCGCGGCCTGCCGCTGCCCGCGCGGGGCCAGGGGACGGGCATGATCGCCGATGCCGGGCGGATACCCCGACTTCCCGTGTCGCATCAGGACGAGGGTGCGTGGGAAATCGCTCACGCGGCTCCTCGCCGCCGACCGCCGTGCCCGTAGGCGTGCCGCATCTCGCGCAGCAGTGCGGCAGTGGCCCGCCAGGCCGCGGCCTCCTGTGTGCAGAACGCCGCGGCGGCGTCGTCGCCGGACGAGGTGGCGAGGTCGGCGCAGTCGTCGAACTCGAGGCTCTCGTCGATCGCGAGCGAGATCAGCTCCGGTAGACAGTCGGGGCTGGTGCACGCACGTTCGATCGCCGAGGCGTCGAGCGTGACGAGGAGTTCGAGATCGGACCGGTACCGCATGTCCCCACGGTAGGACGAAGCACCGACGGCGTGGCCGACCGACACGGGACGGCGGTCGGCCGGGCGGTTCATCCCTGGTCGGACAAGCCCAACATCGTCGCGGCCTGTGCGCGCATTTCCACTTTGCGGACCTTGCCGGTGATGGTGATGGGGAAGGCGTCGACGACGTGGACGTAGCGGGGGATTTTGTGACGTGCGAGCCGGCCGTCGCAGAACGCGCGTACGGTGTGGACGTCGAGTGCGGTGGTGCCGGCGCGCATTTGTATCCATGCCATCAGCTCTTCGCCGTACTTTTCGTCGGGCACTCCGATCACCTGGACGTCTTGGACGTCGGGGTGGGTGATCAGGAATTCCTCGATCTCACGTGGGTAGAGGTTCTCGCCGCCGCGGATGACCATGTCCTTGATTCGGCCGGTGATGGACAGGTAGCCGTCGTCGTCCATCACCGCGATGTCGCCGGTGTGCATCCATCGGTCGGCGTCGATGGCCTCGGCGGTCTTGTCGGGCTGCTCCCAGTAGCCGAGCATCACCGAGTAGCCGCGGGTGCAGAGCTCTCCGGCCTCACCGCGCGGCAGGATTTCGCGGGTGACGGGATCGACGATGCTGATCTCGATGTGGGGGCCGGCCGCCCCGACGGTGGCGGTGCGCCGGTGGATGCTGTCGTCGGTGCGGGTCTGCGCCGACACCGGGGATGTCTCGGTCATGCCGTAGCAGATGGAGATCTCCTCGATGCCCATCGTGTCGATGACCTGCTTCATGGTCTCGATCGGGCACGGTGATCCGGCCATGATGCCGGTGCGTAGCGACGAGGTGTCGAGGTCGGTGAGAACGGGATCGTTGAGCATCGCGATGAACATGGTCGGCACGCCGTACAGGGAGGTGCAGTGCTCGTCGGCGACGGCGCGCAATGTGGCGGCGGGGTCGAATGCCGGTGCGGGGATGACGATCCGGGCGGCGTGGGTGAGCGCTGCCAGGTTGCCCATCACCATGCCGAAGCAGTGGTAGAAGGGCACCGGGACGCAGATGCGGTCGTCGGGGGTGTAGTGGACCAGCTCGCCGACGAAGTAGCCGTTGTTGAGGATGTTGCGGTGGGAGAGGGTGGCGCCCTTGGGGAATCCGGTGGTGCCGGAGGTGTACTGGATGTTGATCGCGTCGTCGGGGGCCAGGGTTTGTCCGATCTCCTCGATTGATGCCGTGGTGTCGGATCCGTGTGAGACCTGATCCCATTGGTCGTCGCCGATGACCAGGACGTCGAGGAGGTCGGGGCAGTCGGCGCGGACCTGGTGGGCCATCGCTGGGTAGTCGGAGCTCTTGAACTGGGGTGCGCAGATCAGCGTCCGGATGCCGGCTTGCCGTAGTACGTAGGAGAGTTCTTCGGTGCGGTAGGCGGGGTTGATCGTCACCAGGATCGCACCGATGCGCGCCGTGGCGTATTGCACGAGAACCCATTCGGCGCAGTTGGGTGCCCAGATACCGACCCGGTCGCCGGTGGTGATGCCCAGGTCGAGCAGTCCGCTCGCGAGGGCGTCGACGTCGGTGAGCAGTTCGCGATAGGTCCATCGTCGGTCGGTCGGGACGTCGACCAGTGCGAACGACCGCGGATGGGTGCGGGCGGTCTCGGCGAGTGCCCCACCGATCGTGGTGGTCAGCAGCGGGATATCGGTGGGTCCGGCACTCGTCGACGGCGCGTGGGGAGATGCCGTGTCGGTGGTCATCGCTCTTGGGTCCTCTCGTATCCGATGAGTGTGCGTGCCGCGGGGGCGACGCGGGTGCGCCGGACCCGGTGTCTTCCGGGTCCGGCGCGACCGTTTCGCTACAGCGCCACGTTCACCGCCTTGGTCTGCGTGTACAGGTCGATCGCGGCCTCGCCCAGTTCCCGGCCCCAGCCGGACTGCTTGTAGCCGCCGAAGGGCATCGCGCAGTCGAAGGCGTTGTGGCAGTTGATCCACACCGTCCCGGCATTGATCTCTCGCGCGGTGCGATGTGCCTTGGAGATGTCACGGGTCCAGATGCTCGCGGCAAGGCCGTACGGGGTGTCGTTGGCCGCCGGTCGCACGCCTTCCTCGGCGTCGAACGGGGTGGCCACGACGACCGGGCCGAAGATCTCCTCGCGGTAGACGCTGAAGTCGTCCTTGACGTCGACGAGTACGGTGGGTTCGACGTAGAACCCGTTGTCGCCGTGGCGCTTACCTCCCGACAGTGCGCGGGCGCCGTCGGCGAGCCCTTGGTCGAGATAGCCGGTCACGCGGGCCAACTGCTCGGCCGAGACCAGTGGACCGATGTCGGTGGTCGGGTCGAGTCCCGGCCCGATCTTGGCTCCGCGGGCCACTTCGGCGACACCGGCGGTGAACTCGTCGAAGATCGAGTTCTCCACCAGCAGTCGGGTTCCGGCGGTGCAGGTCTGGCCGTGGTTGAACAAGAACCCGCTCGCGGTGCCGGGGATCGCGGTGTCGAGGTCGGCGTCGGCGTAGACCACCTGCGGACTCTTGCCGCCCAACTCCAGCGACACCTTCTTGAGATTGCCCTTTGCGGCGTCGACGATGAGCTTGCCGACCTCGGTCGAGCCGGTGAAGGCGATCTTGTCGACGTCGTCGTGTGCGGCCAGTGCCGCTCCGGCCTCGCCGTATCCGGTGACGACGTTGAACACTCCGTCGGGAAGTCCTGCCTCGCTGAGCACCTCGCCCAGGAGCAGGGCGGTGAGTGGCGTCTGCTCCGCCGGTTTCAGGACGACGGTGTTACCGCAGGCGAGTGCGGCCGGGATCTTGAAGCACGCCATGACCAGCGGGAAGTTCCACGGGACGATTGCGCCACAGACGCCGACCGGCTCGCGCAGGGTGTATGCATGCCAGCTGCCCCCTGGCACCCACGGCACCGAGATGTCGATGGTGCGTCCCTCGATCTTGGTGGCCCAGCCGGCGTAGTACGCGAAGAGTTCGGCACTCCACAGCACGTCGACGCCCTCGGCGACCGCCACCGACTTGCCGTTGTCCAACGATTCGAGTTGCGCGAATTCGGTTGCCCGGTCGCGGATGACCTCGCTGACACGGTAGAGCAGACGCTGGCGCTGGGCGGGCGTCCAGCGGCTCCACTCACCCTCGAAGGCCTCGCGCGCCGCGCGGACTGCGCGATCGACGTCCTCGGCGCCTCCTTTGGCGATGGAGGTGAGCACCCGTCCGGTGGCCGGGTCGACGGTGTCGAATCGCTCGCCGGACGCGGAGTCCACCCACCGTCCGCCGATGAGGTGTTGCTTGGGTGTGCGCAGGAACTCCCGTACCGGTTCGACGACCACCGGGTCGAGGGAGTCGGCAGATGAGTTGGGCGCGAGATCGGTTGTCACGGTTGGCCTCCTTGGGGTGCGACCGCGCGTGCTACGCGATCTGCTCCCACACCCTGCCGGGTGCTCGGGGGCCGGGATGTTCAGAGTTTGGACATTGTCGCGGACCCGGCGACGGTCGGGGTTGTCGCGGACCCGGCGACGGTCGGGGTTGTCGCGGACCCGGCGACGGTCGGGGTTGTCGCGGACCCGGCGACGGTCGATCCTGTCGCGGACCCGGCGACGGTCGAGGTTGTCGCTGTTCCGTCGGCGGTGATGAATCCTGCGATCAGCGTGAAGCATCGATCAGCGATTCAGTAGGTGGTGATCTTGAAGGTGCGCATCCGGGTGTAGAGCGTCGTCCTCGAGACGCCGAGTTCTTGTGCGGCCCTGACCTTGTTGCCGTCGGCACGACGCAGGGCCGCGACGATGACGTCACGTTCGGCGCGGTCGAGTGCGGGGAGTTCGCGACTCGGTGCGACCTCGCGGTAGGGCACGGGTAGGTCGTCGACACCGAGGCCGCCGGCCGAATGACGAGCCGCCGCATGCTCGATCACCGCCCGCAACTCCCGGAGGTTGCCCGGCCACGGGTGCGCTGCCAACGCCGACACCGCGGCCGGGGTGAGATGCAGCAGCCCGCGCTCGTCGACCGACTTGAGCATCGCGGCCGCCAGGCGGGGGATCTCGGCACGTCGATCGGAGAGCGGGACCAGTGTGTCGCGCGCGGTGGACATGCCGGCGAGTGCCGCGGCGCGTCCGGACAGGTCGTCGGCGGGACCGGAGGTCAGGATCACCTCGACGCCGGTGCGTTCGGCCAGCGAGTCGATGATCAGATCCAGCAGGTCGTCGGGGAGCAGGTCGATGCCGTCGACGCAGACCACCTGCGTTCGACGCTCGATCGCGGTGATGAAGTCGCGTGCCCAGCTCGAACTGCCTTCCAGCAGGGCGGCCGCGGGACGGAGGAATCGGATCGGTCGGTCACCCGCCAGTTCCCGGGCCCGGGTGGTCCGGCCGGTGCCCGGCTGCCCCGACACGAGCGTGATCGAGGTGACCGCATCGGAGGATCGGGCCGTCGGATGACCGGCAGTCGAACCGGAGATCTCGCCGGGCTCGATGCGGATCAGCGCGCCCGAGCGTCCGTCGGGGAGTCGGCTGATCTCGACGGTGACCGGCCGACCCGACTCCAGCGTGAGTCCGTGGGTGACCCGGTCGCGGCGCAGCGGTTCTTCCACCAGCACCCGCAGGAGCGCGATGTCGTTGGCGCTGAGCAGGTCCGACGCCGCCTGGTTCGACAGGTGCAGGTCGTCGCCGATGGCCACCACCGGACGTCGGTGGCGCGCCGCGGTCTGGAAGGCGGCCAGCAGTTCCTTCTCCGAGACCCGACTGCTGTCGAGAAGCCTGGCCTCGATGTCTTCCACCGCGCGTGACACCAGCGGTCGGAGCAGCGGATTGGTGCGCTCGGCCATCGCCGACACGTCGAGGACGCCGTCGATGCGTTTGGTGAGCGGGTTGCGGATCGGGTGTCCGTAGCAGCTGAAGGATCGCAGCTCGGAGACATAGTGCTCGCCGCCGTTGATGGTGACACCGCGTCGCAGCTCCATGACGGTGCCCAGCGCGTTGGTGCCGATCGTCTCTTCGAGGAGACTCGCGCCGCGGGTGAGATTCAGCGCGTCGAAACTCTCCTCGACCCGCTTGTCGTCGAACCAGCGCCGGATCACGCGACAGTCGCGGTCGACCAGGACGGTCGAGAACATGCTCCCTTCGAGGCTGTTCTCCATCGCCTCGAGGACCGGGGCAGCGATCCGCAGCAGTGTGCTCTGTGGATCGATGGGCGCGGTGGCGATGTTGGTCAGCGATCCGACGCGCTCGAGACCCGCGAGACTGGATCGGTGCCAGGACGCCGCGATGTCGGGGCGGAGCAGGTGCCCACCGATGTCGGTGCTGCGTCGGGCGCGGTCGTCCACGGGCGTCCACCTCGCGTCGTCGGTGCGATCTGCGCCGTCGGTCGTGGCACGCGCAGATCGGGGACGGCTGTGTCCCCAGTCACAGTCTACGGGTGCGAGTGGTCGGGCCGACTGTTCAGAAATTGAACAGCCGACACATGCGTCGCGATGCAACTGTGATCGCACCGCGCGGCCGTCGGCGGCGTGACCATCGCACGAAATGAACGAGGAGTTGTCGATGAAGACCACCGCTGCAGTCGTCTACGAGCCGGGCAAGCCGATCGAGATCGAGGAGCTCGAACTCGACAAGCCGCAGGAGGGCGAGGTCCTCATCCGCTACACCCATGCGGGGCTCTGCCACTCCGACGTGCACATCGCGCACGGTGACCTCGAGGCTCGTCTGCCGATGGTCCTCGGTCACGAGGGTGCGGGCGTCATCGAGGAGGTCGGACCCGGTGTGACTCGCGTGAAGCCGGGTGACAGCGTGGTCTGCTCGTTCATCCCGAACTGCGGAACGTGTCGATACTGCGCCAACGGTCAGCAGTCCATCTGCGACATGGGCGCCACCATCCTGGAGGGCTATCTGCCTGGTGAGCGGTTCCCGATCACCGGCCCGCGGGGCAAGTACGGCGCCATGTGCATGCTCGGCACCTTCAGCCAGTACGGCGTCATCCACCAGAACTCGTGCGTGAAGATCGACGACGACCTGCCGCGCGACAAGGCCGTCCTGGTCGGGTGCGGTGTGCCCACCGGCTGGGGTGCCGCGGTGAACACCGCCAACGTCACCGCGGGTGACACCGTCGCCGTCTTCGGCATCGGTGGCATCGGCATCAACGCCGTACAGGGCGCGCGTCTGGCCGGCGCGAAGAACATCGTCGCCATCGACCCGCTGGAGAACAAACGTGAGAAGGCACTCGAACTCGGTGCGACGCACGCCTTCGCCACCGCCGAGGAGGCTCAGAACACCATCGTCGACCTGACCCGGGGACAGATGGCCGACTCGGCGATCCTGACACCCGGGCTGATGACCTCGGAGATCGTCTCGAGCGGTTTCGACGCGATCGGCAAGGGCGGCACGGTCGTGGTGACCGGCCTCAACAAGCTGGAGGAGCAGACCATCCAGCTGTCGGGGTCGATCCTCACGCTGTTCCGTAAGAACGTGAAGGGCAGCCTGTTCGGCGACTGCAACCCGACCACGGACATCCCCAAGATCCTCGGGCTCTACCAGTCGGGCGATCTCAAGCTGGACGAGATCATCACCCGCACCTACACGCTGGACCAGGTCAACGAGGGCTACGACGATCTGCTGAACGGGAAGAACGTCCGGGGTGTCGTCGTCCATCAGCACTGAGCGATCGTCGGAGGGTCCATCCATGCACGGCAGCGCCAGACCCGACAGCGCCAGACCCGACAGTGCCAGACCCGACAACCTCGGATCCGGCGACATCGACGGGTTCGGGGCACGCGGCCGTGATCCCGGCGTGGGAGCGGGGTCCGTGGACGCCCGGGGAGCGGCGATCACCTCGTCGCCCCCGGTCGTCGACCGGGCCCGTGAGATCGAGCTGCTCGAGGCCGCACTGTCGTGCGGTGCCCATGTCCTCCTCGAGGGCCCGCCGGGGACCGGCAAGTCGACGCTCCTACGGTCGGTGGCCGCCGATGTCGACGTCCCGTACGTCCTCGTCGAGGGCAACGCCGAACTGACACCAGCGCGACTGCTCGGACAGTTCGATCCGGCGCTCGTCCTCAGCCGCGGTTACTCGCCGGAGATCTTCGCCGACGGGCCGCTGCTGGAGGCGATGCGGTCCGGCGCACTGCTCTACGTCGAGGAACTCAACCGGGTGCCCGAGGAGACGCTCAACGTGCTGCTCTCGGCGATGAGCGAGGGGCAGGTCGCGGTGCCGCGACTGGGACGTGTGACGGCCGCGCCGGGTTTCGCGTTCATCGCGGCGATGAACCCCTTCGACGCGGTCGGTACCGCGCGGGTGTCGAGCGCTCTCTACGACCGGACCTGCCGGATCGTGATGGGCTACCAGAGCGCCGAGGCGGAGACCGACATCGTCGCCCTGCGCGAGCCGGACGTCGACGCGGGATGGCGGGAGCGGGTGGTCGAGGTCGTGCGATCGACGCGCACGCACCCCGACATCGAGGTCGGTTCGTCGGTCCGCGGGGCCATCGACCTCACCCGGCTCGCCGTCGCACTGAGTCGCCGGCGCGGCGTCCCGCTCACCGACGACGAAGTGGGTGTCGCGGCCGCGACCACTGCGCTGTCGGGCCGTATCCGGCTGCACGACGGGTGTGGTCGCAGCGCTGAGGACATCATCGTCGAGCTCTACCGCCGGGTGTTCGCCGTACCCGAGGAGAGCCGGGACGACGAACGTACGCGGGGTGGGGAGTCGCCGGGGGAACGCTGAGCCCGCCGTCGGCGGGCAACCCATCGACACCGGAGAAACCACGCGAGCGACCGGACCGCAACGCACCCCGATCGCGGTCCACAGGCCGATCCGAGCTGTCCCGACAACCGCGGTTCGCCGAGTTGTCGCCGGATGTCGGTGAACTCGACGAGGAGGCTGTCGCCGACGCGATGGCCGAGGACGCCGACCAGACCATGGCGACCCTCATCGCCATGAGTCACGCCACCGATGAAGGGTTACGCGCGGCGGTGCGGCGCATCGTGCCGCGGCTCGTTCTCGAGCAGGCGCGGCGGGGTGCGCCCAAGGTGCGCGGCATCACGCGTCGCCGTGTGGTGCCTGCCGATCGCGGCGGTGACCTCGACGTCGAGGCATCGCTGGATGCGGTGGTCGCGGCCCGCGCCGAACGACGCGTACCGGCGCTCGACGAGCTGAGGTCGCAGGTATGGGCGCGGCCGGAGGTGGCACTGTGTCTGGTCGTCGACGCCTCGGGGTCGATGAACGGCAGCCGACTCGCGACCGCCGCGGTGGCCGCGGCGGCCTGTCTGCTGCGCGCCCGTGGCCAGACCGCGGTGATCTCCTTCGCGTCGCGGCCCGCGGTGCTGAAGAAGATGGGGGTGACGGCGACCGATGCACGGGTGGTCGACGCGGTGCTGCGGCTGCGCGGGCACGGCGTGACCGCGGTGTCGGCGGCGTTGGAGTCGGCTCGGCGAGAACTCGCGACGGCCGACGCGGCCCGCCGGGTGGTGCTGTTGCTGTCGGATTGTCGGCACACCGACGACATCGATCCGGTGCCCGCTCTGCGTGCTCTCGACGAGGTGCTGATCTTGGCTCCGGCCCAGGACAACGAGGCTGCGCTCGCCCTCGGACGGGCAGGTGGGGCCGCGGTCGCCTCGATCGAATCCATCTCCGACGTCGCGCCCGCGGTGTCCCGACTGCTCGCACCGCGATGACCTCCGGTTCGCCTGCACGGCCCGTCCGACTCCGTCGATGCCGTTAGCCTGGAGAACGTGCACTCCTGGGTTCCCGCGCTGCTCGCCGTCGCAGCGGCGCTGTTGATCGCGGCGGGAACCGTGTTGCGTCAGCGCGCGTCGCGGGCGTCCGGCGCGATCACCGCGGGGTGGTGGGTCGGAGCCGCGATCGCCCTGCTGGGCTTCACCCTGCAGGCATCGGCGTTGGGTCTGGGTTCGATCCTCCTCGTGCAGCCCCTCGTCGTGCTCGCGGTTCTCTTCGCGCTGCCCCTGGAGGCGTGGGCCGACCACCGTCGGCCCGCTCGGATCGAATGGACCTGGGGAGGGGTGCTGGTCGCATGTGTCGCGACCTTCCTCCTGGTCGCGCATCCGGAGCCGTCCATGCGGCGGCCCGAACCCCTCGTCGAATGGATCACCTTCGCGTCGATCGCGGTGGTCCCGCTGGTGTTGGTCTGGCTGGCCGAGCGCTCCAGCCCGCACTACCGTGCGCTGTTCTACGGCCTGACCGCGGGCATCCTGTTCGGTGTGTCGGCTCTGCTGGTCAAGGGCGTCATCTACCAGCTCACCCATGCCCCGTTCGGCATGTTCCTGCGGCCCGAGATCTACCTGTTCGTGGTGGTCGTGATCGGTGCCATCGTGGCCCAGCAGAAGGGGTTCGGCGCGGGCGACCTGCAGACGTCGTTCCCGGCGATGACCGTGATGGAGCCGGCCGTCGCGATGGTGCTCGGAGTGATCCTGCTCGGCGAGAACCTGAAGGTGTCGGTGATGACCGCGGTCTTCCTCGGCGTCGTGCTCGCGGTCATGGTCCGCGCGGTCATCGAGTTGGCGAAGCTGTCGGCGATCCGGGGCTACGAGGAAGCCGTCATCGCAGAAGAACAGGCGGCAGAAGAACAGGCGGCGCAAGAGGTACTGGCGGAGGAACTCGCTGCGGAAGTCGAGGCGGTCGCGCTCGAGGAAGCCGCGCTCGAGGAAGCCGACGTCGAGAACACCGATGTCGAGGACGCCGACGGCGGGGAGGTCGGCGAGCATGGGACCGCCGACGCGACGGGCGAGTCGGCGTCAGCCGACGTCGACGACCGGCAGAACTCACCGGGAGGGTCGGTGCCCGGCGGCGGACCGGCCTCCTGCACGTATGCCGACCATCCGGACGGGTATGCCGCCGATCCGGACAGCGGATGCGCCGGGACCGGTCGCGCCGAACCCGGACTCGGACGCGCAGACGCCGACGCTGCCGGGGGACCGGCGGAGCGTCGGCATCAGGCGAGTGCGAAGACGCCTGACGGGGTCAGTTGGCCGACACCGGCTCGATGATCGGCGACAGGCCTTCGGCCCACTCCGCGGCCAGCTTGGCCGGCTTGATCGCCGACGAGTTGTCGTGGCGCGCGTGCTCGCCGACCTGCGTCGCGCCGTACTTCGTGAGGAGTTCGGCCATCAGCTCGCCGCCCCGGTTGAAGGTCTCGCCGTAGATCGTGTCGCCGAGGCCGAAGACCGCGAAACGCAGTCCGGCGAGGTCCGGTTCGACCTCGTTCAGCTCGTCGGCGAAGGGTTCGGCACCGGTCGGGAACTCGCCTTCGCCGTAGGTCGCGCAGACCACGACGAGAAAGTCCTCGGCGTCGAGATCCTCGACCGCGAACTCGCTCATGTCGTAGACCGACGGGTCGTGGTCGGTGGCGAGGACGTCGGCGATCGCGTCTGCGACCAACTCACTCGTCCCGGTCTCGGTGCCGTACAGGATGACAACCGACATGGCAGGTGCTCCCCTCATTCGTCGTCGATGTGCCGATCGCGGGCGACCGACGAGCCCAAAGGGTACCCTAACCTGCCCGTTACGCAAGAACCTGCAGGTCAGGAGGCGGTTGGCCAATTTAGTTGGATGTCCTACTATTGAGTGCGACAGGCCACACAAACGAGTCGAAGTACAGGTGATCACCCGTGTCCGCTGCAGCTGCACCCTCCTCCACCGACGCCGTGCGCTCGATCCCGCACTACCTGGCCGGCGAGACCGTCACCGCCGAGACCGGCCGGTTCGCCGACGTATTCGATCCGAACACCGGTGCAGTGCAGGCGAAGGTCCCGCTCGCGTCCGCCGCGGAGGTCGATGCCGCGGTCGTCACCGCCGTCGAGGCGCAGAAGGTGTGGGCCGCCTGGAATCCGCAACGGCGCGCCCGCGTGCTGATGCGATTCGTCGACCTGGTCAACCAGAACATCGAGGAGCTCGCCGAGCTGCTGTCGCGCGAGCACGGCAAGACCGTGCCGGATGCCAAGGGCGACATCCAGCGCGGCATCGAGGTCATCGAGTTCGCCATCGGCATCCCGCATCTGCTCAAGGGCGAGTTCACCGAGGGGGCCGGTACCGGCATCGACGTGCACTCGGTGCGTCAGCCGCTCGGCGTGGTCGCGGGCATCACACCCTTCAACTTCCCGGCGATGATCCCGCTGTGGAAGGCGGGACCGGCGCTGGCCTGCGGTAACGCCTTCATCCTCAAGCCCAGCGAGCGCGACCCGTCGGTGCCGGTCCGGCTCGCCGAGTTGTTCACCGAGGCGGGACTTCCCGACGGCGTGTTCCAGGTGGTGCACGGCGACAAGGAGGCCGTCGACGCACTGCTGGGCAACGACGACATCCAGGCCTTCGGATTCGTCGGCAGTTCCGACATCGCGCAGTACATCTATGCGACCGCGGCCGCGAACGGCAAGCGCGCACAGTGCTTCGGCGGCGCGAAGAACCACATGATCATCCTTCCCGACGCCGACCTCGACCAGGTCGTCGATGCCCTCATCGGCGCGGGCTACGGCAGTGCGGGCGAGCGCTGCATGGCGATCTCGGTGGCCGTACCGGTCGGTGAGGCCACCGCGAATCGTCTGCGCGAGAAGCTGGTCGACAAGGTCAACGCACTCCGCGTCGGCCACAGCCTCGACATCAAGGCCGACTACGGCCCACTGGTCAGCAGGGCGGCACTGGAGCGGGTGAAGGATTACATCCAGCAGGGTGTCGACGCCGGCGCCGAGCTCGTCATCGACGGTCGGGAGCGAGCCACCGACGACCTCACCTACGACGGCGACAGCCTGGAGGAGGGCTTCTTCATCGGACCCAGCCTCTTCGACCACGTCACCAAGGACCAGACGATCTACACCGACGAGATCTTCGGTCCGGTGGTCTGCATCGTGCGCGCCGCCGACTACGAAGAGGCGCTGGCACTTCCGACCGAGCACGAGTACGGGAACGGCGTGGCCATCTTCACCCAGGACGGCGATGCCGCTCGCGACTTCACCGCCCGGGTGCAGGTCGGCATGGTCGGCGTCAACGTGCCGATCCCGGTGCCGGTGGCGTACCACACCTTCGGTGGGTGGAAGCGGTCCGGATTCGGCGACCTCAACCAGCACGGACCGGCGTCGATCCAGTTCTACACCAAGGTGAAGACCATCACCTCGCGCTGGCCGTCGGGCATCAAGGACGGTGCCGAGTTCGTCATCCCGACGATGGACTGACGGCGGTCCGCACGACGCCCGGCGGATCGATCCGCGCCATCGCCCAGCATGTCGAAAGTACCAGGATGACCACATTCGCCGACCCTTCCCTCGACGCCGACGAGCGGGTGATCGTCGAGACCGCAGCCGGTTTCGCCGCGAAGCGGCTGGCGCCCTTCGCCCTGGAGTGGGACGAGTCGGACCACTTCCCGGTGGCCGAGCTCCGTGCGGCGGCGGAGCTCGGCATGGGAGCCATCTACTGTTCCGAGGAGGTCGGGGGCAGTGGTCTCCGACGTCTGGACGGGGTGCGGATCTTCGAGCAACTCGCCTACGCCGACCCGGCAGTCGCCGCGTTCCTGTCCATCCACAACATGTGCACGTGGATGGTCGACCAATACGGCACCGACGCCCAACGGGAAGAGTGGGTGCCGAAGCTGGCGTCCATGGAGGCCATCGCGAGTTACTGCCTCACCGAGCCGGGTGCCGGTTCGGATGCGGCGGCGTTGTCGACCAAGGCGGTGCGTTCCGGCGACGAGTACGTGCTGACCGGGGTGAAACAGTTCATCTCCGGTGCCGGGTCATCGGATCTGTACGTCGTCATGGCTCGCACCGGCGACTCCGGCGCACGGGGGATCTCCACCTTCCTGGTCGAGAAAGACCGTGCCGGACTGAGTTTTGGCGCCCAGGAGAAGAAGATGGGTTGGCATGCCCAACCCACCGCACAGGTCGTCCTCGACGAGGTGCGCGTACCCGCCACCAATCTGCTCGGCGAGACCGAGGGCATCGGATTCGGGATCGCGATGAACGGTCTCAACGGCGGTCGGCTGAACATCGCGGCATCGTCACTGGGCGGCGCCCAGGCGGCATTCGACAAGGCAGCCGACTACGTGGCGACCCGACAGGCGTTCGGCGGCAAGCTGATCGACGAGCCAACCATCCGCTTCACCCTCGCCGACATGGCGACCTCGCTGCAGACCGCGCGCCTGATGCTGTGGCATGCGGCGACCGCCCTCGACACCGGCGCGCCCGACAAGGTCGAGCAGTGCGCGATGGCAAAGCGATACGTCACCGACTCCTGTTACACCGTCGCCGACCAGGCGTTGCAGTTGCACGGTGGCTACGGCTACCTCCGCGAGTACGGCTTGGAGAAGATCGTGCGGGATCTGCGGGTTCACCGGATTCTGGAGGGCACCAACGAGATCATGCGGGTGGTGGTCGGCAGATCCATCGCCGCGCGCCACCGGGCCCACTAGCGGATGTCGCAGTAGCGGACTTCAGGACACCTCGACAACAGGGAGTAATCGACAATGACGACGATCGCCTTTCTCGGCCTCGGCAACATGGGCGGGCCGATGGCCGCCAACCTGGTGTCGGCCGGGCACACCGTGCACGGCTTCGATCCGGTCCCCGATGCGGTGAAGGCAGCCGAGGAGAACGGCATCGCCACGTTCCCGAGCGCGATCGAGGCGGTCGCTGCCGCCGAGGTGGTGATCTCGATGCTGCCGAACGGGTCCATCGTCAAGGACCTCTACCGCGACATCCTCACCGCAACGCCCACCGGTGCGCTGTTCATCGACAGCTCGACGATCTCGGTCGACGATGCGCGCGAGATCAACCAGCTGGCGGCCGATCACGGCTACGCGCAGCTCGACGCCCCGGTGTCGGGCGGGGTGAAGGGGGCGACCGCGGGCACCCTGGCCTTCATGGTCGGCGGTACCGAGGAGGCCTTCAGCGCTGCCCGCTCCACGCTGGAGCCGATGGCGGGCAAGGTGATCCACTGCGGTGACGCCGGCGCCGGCCAGGCCGCGAAGGTGTGCAACAACATGGTGCTGGCGGTGCAGCAGATCGCTGTCGGCGAGGCCTTCGTGCTGGCCGAGAAGCTCGGACTGAGCGACCAGGCGCTGTACGACGTCATCACCGGTGCGACCGGAAACTGCTGGGCGGTGCAGACCAACTGTCCGGTCCCCGGGCCGGTGCCGACCTCGCCCGCCAACAACGAGTTCAGGCCCGGCTTCGCGACCGCCCTGATGAACAAAGATCTCGGCCTCGCGATGGATGCCGTTTCCAGTTCCGGCTCGGCGGCCCCGCTGGGTACCCACGCCGCCGAGATCTACCGGGCCTTCGCCGCCGACAACGGCGCGCTCGACTTCAGCGCTATCATCACCACCCTCCGATAGGCGGCATCCCCGTCGATCGTGCGCTCGGAACTGTCGATCGTGCGCTCGAAACCGTCGATCGTGCGCTCGGAACCGTCAAAAATATGTACGAGGGAAGGGCGCGGACGACGATATCTCGATGGCGGGCCGCTGGTGTACAGATCTCGTACCAGCCCGGCGGGCGCTCGCGCGGGGAGGACCCGTCAGAAATCGCCCGCGTTGTGGCGGAGCGCCTGGATCGCACCGACCATCGAGGTCATCTCGTCGGCCGGGATCCCGACATCGGCGAAGACCTCGCGGTTCAGTGTTGTGGTCGCGTCCTCGACGGTCGATCGTCCGAGCTCGGTGATCTCGACCAGGGTGGTCCGACCGTCGGTGGGGTGCGGGACGCGCCGCACCAGTCCACCGGCCTCGAGCCGACGGATGGCGTGCGTGACGCTCGTGACGTGCACCTGCAGTCGGTCGGATGCCTTGGTGATCGGCAGTGCGCCGTTGCGTGAGAAGGCCAGCAGGCGTAGCAGTTCGAACCGGGAGAAGCTCAGATCGTAGGGGCGCAGCGCGGATTCGACGCGGGCGAGCAGGATCTGGTGCGCCCGCATCACCGACGTCACCGCGACCATGCCGTCGGCCACGTCACCCCATCCGGCCTCGGTCCAGTTCGCCCTGGCCTCGGCGATGGGGTCGAACTCCATGCTGCGACCTGCCATGCGGATCAGCCTAACCCGCGCCGACTCCGCCGGAGGCGACCCGGCGACGCTGAGCCGACCGGCTACGAGGCGTTTGCCGAACCGCGCTCCACGCGACCGCGCGCAGCCGACCGCAACAGCGCCGGGTCGTGACGCAGGATCATCCGATGGTGCGCCTGCAGACTCGGCCCCGGCTCGATGCCATACGCGGTGACCAGCGCTTCGCGCAGTTCGCGGAACGTCGCCAGTGCCTCGGCTTGGCGTCCCGAGCGGTACAGCGCGATCATGTGCTGCCGACGCAGGCGTTCGCGGAGCGGGGCCTGTGCGATGGCCCGCTCGAGTCCGGGGGTCATCTCACGGAATCGATCGCAGGCCAGTTCGGCGTCGAAGTAGTCCTCCATCGCGGTCAGGCGTTCGTCCTCCACGGCTGCCAGCTCAGGGCAGGCGAAACCGGCCTCGACGAGGTCGGCGAGGGCCTCACCCCGCCAGAGGTCGAGTGCGCGCCGGAGCCGATCACGGGCCACCACCGCGTCGCCGTCCTCGAGGAGCTCGCGCGCAGAGTTGACCATCGAGCGGAAGACGTTGAGATCGACCGCGCCGTTGTCGATGCGTAGCAGGTATCCGGGCGCCCGGGTGACGAGCTGGATGTTCTGGGTCGGTGCGGCATTGCCGGCGATGACCCGACGAATCCGTGAGACCGCGTTCTGGATCATCTTCCGCGACGTCTCCGGGCGGTCGCCGGGCCAGACCGCCTCCTGGATCGCGCTCACCGGCAGCACACGATTCGCGTTGAGCGCGAGATGGCCGAGCACGGCCTTCTCGATGCGCCCGCCGGGGAACTCCAGTTCGCCGTTGCGACCGTTGAGCGCGATGGCTCCCAGTACCGAGATGGTGAGGTCGTTCTGCATGAGAAATCTCCCGTCGAGAGTGTCAGGTCACACATCCGGGATCAGAGTGCGAGACCTCGGATTACGGTGTCCGAGAAGAGCTGCCGCTAATACGGCGACTCCTCCCGGCGCTCGGGAACCACGATGCCCCGGTCGAAGGCGAACACGATTGCCGCCGCCCGGTCACGCAGACCGAGCTTGTCGAAGATGTGTCGGATGTGGCTCTTCACGGTCACGTTCGAGATGTCCAGGCGGTCGGCAATCTCGGAGTTGGACGATCCACGGCCGATGAGGGCGAGGACGTCGTACTCGCGCGAGGTCAGGATGTCCTCGACACGCCGGTCGGCCGCGCGGCTCGACGATCCGCGGTAGTCGCGCAGCACCCGCGCGGTGATCGCCGGATCGAGACACGCGCCGTCACGGGCGACCGAATGCACTGCGCGGACCAGGGATTCGGCCGACGAGTCCTTGAGGATGAATCCGGCTGCACCGGCGCGCAACGCACCCGACAACAACTGGTCGTCGTTGAAGGTGGTGAGCGCAAGGACCCGTGGTGGCGCCGGGAGTTCTTGCAGTCGTCGGGTCGCCTCGATGCCGTCGACGCGGCGCATCCGCAGATCCATCACGACGACATGCGGCTGGTGGGCGACCACCGCATCCACCACCTCGCCGCCATCGGAGCATTCGCCGACGATGGTGAATCCGTCCTTGGGGCGCAGGATCTTCCGCAGTCCGGACCGGACCAGCTCCTGGTCGTCGACGAGGAGGACGCGGGTGTCCTCGACGATGATGTCCTCGGCTATCTCGGTCATCGGTCGCCCTCGAGTCGATCCGACCCCGCCCGAGCGCGGGCGACGAGGTGGGCGATGTCGGAGAGCGGCACCGGGATGTCCTGGGTGACGGCGACCGACGGCTCGTCGTCGGTGGGCGGGAAGGTGGCCACGACCACCCACGAGTCGTCGAGTGTCTCCGCGGTCAGCGTTCCGCCGAGCAGTTCGGCCCGACGCGCCATCCCGCGGAGCCCCGACCCCTCCTCGTCGGAGCTGTCGCCGGCGTCGGGACACGTGACCGTGACCGAGTTGGTGATCCGGATCCGGACGCCGTCCTCGGCGATCTCCACCGTCACCTCGGCGTGGGAGGTGGGCGAGTGCTTGGCGAAATTCGCCAGCGACTCCTGCGCGATGCGATACAGCGCGAGCCCAGTCGTCGCCGACACCCGGGTCCGATCGCCGAGCATCCACAGCCCGACGCTGAGGTTGGCCCGGCGGAAGTCCATCACGAGGTCGGCGATGTCGTCGATACCCGGCTCGGGTCGTGCGACCTCGACCGACCGCTCGTCGGGTGTCGGATCAGCAGACATCTCGGAGGGGTGGGCGCCGGCGTCGTCGATCCGCTCGCCGGTCCGCGGTTCGCCGGAGTCCAGCACCTTCACCGTGTGGCGGATGTCGGCCATGGCCTGCCGACCGACGCGCTCGGCGTCGGCGAGGTTGTCGATGGCCTCGTCGATGTCCCGGTCTTCCTGCAGTGCGCGGCGAGCGCCGGTCAGATTCAGCAGGGTGATGCTCAGCGAGTGGGCGATCACGTCGTGTACCTCACGGGCGATGCGCTGGCGTTCGTCGATGGCGGCCTGTTCGCTCCGGCTGTCGGCGGCCTCCTGTTCCCGGGTGAGCAGGCGCAGCTGCATCAGGAACATGTAGCCGACCGTCCACCCGAAGCCGACGAAGACGAGGTAGGCGAACGGATTGTCGAGATGTCCCGATACGGATGCGACGACGATGATCGTGGCTGCGGCAACCGCCGCCAGGAGGCTGCCGCGCACGCTCGCCGTCGACGACACCATCGCGGTGCACACCACCAGGATCACCGGCGCGACGTCGGCGCTGACCGGCGTGGTCAAGAGCAGGGACGTGGCCGTCATCATCATGATGGCCATACCGAATCGGGTCGTGGTGCCGAAGGCGAGGTTCCAGGCGACTGTATAGATCACCAGCACGAGGCCGGTGATGACCGGCCAGGTCAGTCCGTGTGGGATGCGCTGCACGACGGCCGCCATCGCACTGAGGATGACACCGCTGTAGGCCACCACGAGGTACACCGCCGGGTACGAGTACCCGGTTGCCTCGATCCGGCGGGCGAACAGCTCTGTGACCCTGTGCACAGATCGCAGTGTAGGCACGCTCCGACCTCGGCGTCATCGTGCTGGAGGAGGGCCGCGTCTACGCCCCTGGGCGTAGCGACCGCTCCGCTCGGAGGCTGTTGTGGCACTCCTCGCGCGACCATAGCGTGATCGATGGACATACGCGGTGGCGTCACCGTGTGTGAGGGGGCCGCCCGGCCGCATCGACTCGCGTCGCCTCGGCATCGATCCTCCCCACCTTCCCGGACCGGCGAGTGCTCCCGGACCGGATGAGCTCGGACCAGATGTGTGTGCGAAACACGGTGTGCCCGTATGCGCGCGACCGGAGGGAACAGGGTGAAGAGATTCGGGGAGTTCGTACTCCGCTGGCGCGTGGTCGTCGTACTCCTCTGGCTCGGCGTCGCGGGCGCACTCAACCTCCTGGTCCCGCAGCTGGAAACCGTTGCGACGGAACGCTCGACGCCGATGGTGCCGGCCGATGCCCAGGGCATGAAAGTCCTGGCCGAACTCGGCGAGCAGTTCCACGAGCCGTCCGCCAACGGGCTCGCCTATCTGGTGGTCCGCCGTGGCACCGGTCTCACCGATCAGGATCGTCGGTACCACGACGCGGTCTTGGCCGAGGTCGGCGCCGATCGCGAGCATGTCGCGGCCGTGCAGAACCTCTGGTCGAACCCCGACACGGCTGCCTCGGCGGTCAGTCCGGACGGGACGACCGCGTACACGATGATCCGGCTGTCGGCCGACACCGGTGCGACCGCGGCGACCAATGCGATCTCCTCGATCCGGTCGGATCTGACGGCCGTGCCCCGACCGCCGGGCCTCGAGGCCGAGGTGGCGGGTCTCGGCGCGACGGTCGCCGACGAACTCGACGGCGTGCACACATCACTGCAGCTCATCACCGGCGTGACGGTGCTGTTGATCGCACTCCTCCTGTTCGCGGTCTATCGGTCGATCGCCGTGGCCGCGGTCCCGCTGTTGACCATCGGCCTGGGCCTCGGTGTCGCCCGCCCGGTGGTGGCGCTGATGGGTTTGCACGGCAGCCCGATCTCGATCTTCTCGCTGGCGCTGCTCGCCGCGTTGATCCTGGGTGCCGGCACCGACTACGCGATCTTCCTGATCAGCCGCTACCACGAGGAACGCAGAGCGGGCCTCGACGACCGCGCGGCGATGGTCTCGGCCTGTTCCCGCATCTCGACGGTGATACTGGCCTCCGCACTCGTGGTCGCCGTGACGTCGGCGTCGATGAGTGTCGCAGAGATCGGCATGTTCCGGTCGATCGGATTGCCCTGTGCGGTCGGCATCCTGGTCGTCGCCGCGGCAGCGGTCACCCTGACACCGGCGACACTCGCCCTGGTCTCCGAGCGTGGTTGGGCGGAGCCGCGACCGCACTCGGCCACCGACTGGTGGCGCGGCGTCGCGAACGCCGCGGTCAAGCGCCCGGTCCGGACGCTCGCCGGATCGTTGGTACTGCTCGTGATCCTCGCGCTGATCGTGCCGACCATCGTCATCGCCTACGACGAGCGGTCGACCATCGGTGACGACACCGACAGCAACCGTGGATACCAGCTCGCGGCACAGTCCTTCGGGGCCAACGAACTCCTGCCCATTACCATGCTGGTCCGATCCGACGCCGATCTGCGCACGTCCGCCGGATTCGCATCCCTGGAGCGGATCTCGGCTGCAGTCGCCGGCGTCGACGGTGTCGAGTCGGTCCGCGGGGTGACGCGACCGATGGGTCGTCCGCTGACCGAGGCGGCAGTCGGATACCAGGCCGGGGTCGTCGGCGACCGCCTCGACGCCGCAGTGGTGCAGCTCGCCCGGTCCGATCCGCAGGTCCGCCAACTGGGCTCGGGTATGACTAAGGTGGTCGACGGCAGCAGGCAACTCCGTGACGGCACCGACCGCCTTGCCACCGGGACGCGTGCGGCGCGGAATGGCTCGCAACGCCTCGTCGACGGCAGCGAGCAGCTCTCGACCGGTCTGACCCGGCTGTCCGACGGCGCGGACCAGCTCGCCGAGGGATCCCGGCAGGTAGGTCGAGGGGCGGCGCTCCTCAAGCGTCGGGCGGACGACGCGACCGCTCCGCTGCTCCCGGCAACCGACGCCGTCCGGTCACTCCGTGGCCTGGTGGATGCCGACCCGCAGTGCGCCACCAACCCGATGTGCAGCGCAGCGCGGACCCTGCTCGTCGCCGTGGAGCGGTCGCCCGTCGGCGACGTCGAGCAGTTGCGCAGCGGCGTCGACCAACTCGCCGAGGGCAACGCACGCCTGCAATCCGGGCTGACGACGCTCACCACCGAGATGAACCGCGCCGTGGAGGGCGCGCGCCAGCTCCGCAACGGTCAGGTCGCGCTGAACTCCGGTCTGGTGACCCTCGACGACGGCGCGGTGGCTGCGCGCACCGGCGCACGACGACTCGCCGACGGCGTCGGACCGTTGGCCGGTGGTGTCACGCAGCTGACATCCGGGGTCACCGACATGCAGCGCGGGCTACGGCAGGCGGCCGACTACCTCGGGGAGTTGCGTGACAACGCCGGTTCGCCCACCGAAGGCGGAGGCTTCTACCTGCCCGCTTCCGCGCTCGCCTCGCCCCGCCTGGCACCGGCGATCTCGCTCTTCATCGCACCGGACGGCAAGTCGGCGCGCATGCAGATCGTCACCACCGGCGACGCCTTCAGTGAGAAGGCCGATCAGCAGGCGCAACAGATCCGGACGGTCGCACAGCAGGCCGCGGACGACAGTGGACTTCCGGCTGCGCGTACAGCACTGACCGGACCTTCCATCATGTACTTCGAGCTCGGCGACTTCGCATTCCGGGACCTGTTGCTCATCGCCCTCACCGCCAGCATCCTGATCGTGGTGATCCTCGCGTTCATGTTGCGCAGCATCGTGATCCCGGCCTACATCCTGGCTTCGGTCATCCTGTCCTATCTCGCCGCGATCGGCGTCAGTGTGCTCCTCTGGCAACACCTCCTGCACATCCCGCTGCACTGGGCGGTGCCGTCGATGTCGTTCATCGCCCTCGCTGCGGTCGGCGCGGATTACAACCTGTTGCTGATGTCCCGGGTCCGGGAGGAGGCGCGCGATCATCCGGGCGGCGGTACCCGTGCCGCCGTCATCCGAGCAGTCACCGGGACCGGAGGAGTGATCACGGTGGCCGCGGTCATCTTCGCGATAACGATGATGGCGCTGCTCATCTCGTCGGTCACCAACGTCGGCCAGATCGGTTTCACCATCGCGGTCGGGCTGCTCATCGACGCGATGATCGTGCGCACGTTGACCATTCCCTCGCTGGCCGCGTTGCTCGGCCGCTGGAACTGGTGGCCGAGCCGACCGCCGGACGAGGCCGCGATACCCGGACGCGGAGAGGCGGCCGACGGGTCGGGCGGACCTGGTGACCCAGCACCGGGCGAGCCGGCGCAGGCCGGTCCGGCCCGGGCATCGACAGAGTCCTCGACATCATCCGTGTCGACCGCCGAGGAGAGGGCGTCCCCCTGAGCCGGCGCCGCAGCGAGAACACACGGTAATCGACCGGTAACCGCATCGACCGGCGTCGATCAAGGCTGCCTGAAAACAGTTGATGTACAGCACTATTCGACGGGAGCGAGGCATCTGATGGTCCTTGACATCTGTACGGTTCGGTTGTTGACTGGATCACGATCACGTCGTCTCCGCGCTCTGTGTGCGCCTCCGGTCCGGTTCCCGGCAGCGACGATCGCGTTCACGGGTGTCCACGGGACCGGGCCTCGGACAGCCGTCGTGCAGATGCGCTCTGCCGGAGCCCGCGGACCCCGAACGCTCGATGTATCAATGCTTTCCGACGATCGATTATTGTACGGCGCGCCTGCGCGACGATCCCATGATGCGCCGACTCTCGTGATGTCGGCTGCCCAGACGACGGTGAGGACACGCCCATGACCGCAGACACCGCCCCGAACGCGCACCTCGAGGGCGCCGAACCAGCGCCGGAGGTTCTTCGGCCTGCCGGCGATGTCCCGGTCGCGATCGTCGGCATCGGCGCCCTGTTCCCCGATGCGGCAAACGTCGACGAGTACTGGGACAACATCCTGTCCAAGGCCGACTGCATCACCGATGTGCCCGAACACGAGTGGCGCATCGAAGACCACTTCGATCCGGACCCGCGGGCAGAGGACAAGACGTACTCAAAACGCGGGGGGTTCATCCCGCCGGTGGTCTTCAATCCGCTCGAGTACGGCATCCCGCCGAAGACCGTCGAGGCCACCAGCGTTCTCCAGCTGCTGAGCCTGGTCATCGCCAAGCAGACGCTCGAGGACTCGGGATGCTTCGATGATCCGGACTTCGACCGTTCCCGCGCCGGTGTGGTGTTGGGAACCTCGGGCGCCAATGCGCTGGTGCGGGACATGATGTCGCGGATGCAGGCCCCGGTCCTGGTCGAGGTGTTGCGCAGCAGCGGGCTCGGTCAGGCGGAGTCGGAGGCCATCGCCGAGAAGTACAAGTCGGCGTACGCGCCCTGGCAGGAGAACTCGTTTCCCGGCATCCTCGGCAACGTGGTCGCGGGTCGGATCGCGAACCGATTCGACCTGGGCGCCCTCAACTGCACCACCGACGCCGCGTGCGCCAGTTCGCTCGCGGCGATCAACGTGGCGATCGCGGAGCTCTCGTTGGGGCGGGCGGACTTCATGATCGCCGGCGGCTGCGACCTCGAGAACAGTCCGACGATGTACGTGTGCTTCTCCAAGACCCCGGCGCTGTCGGTGAACGACGACATCCGACCGTTCGACGAGGACGCGGACGGGACCCTCATTGGTCAGGGCATCGGCATGGTGGGTCTCAAGCGACTCGCCGATGCCGAGCGTGACGGCGACCGGATCTACGCGACGATCAAGGGGATCGGGTCGTCGAGTGACGGCCGCTTCAAGAGCATCTACGCGCCCCGCGCCGAAGGGCAGGTGACCGCTCTCGAGCGGGCCTACTCGACGGCACGGGTCTCGCCGGACACCGTGCGACTCCTCGAATGTCACGGCACCGGTACGGCGGTCGGCGACCACGTCGAGATCTCGGCGCTGAACGAGGTCTTCGACGCGCACGATCTCGAGCGTGGATCGATCGCTATCGGCAGTGTGAAATCGCAGATCGGCCACACCAAGTCGGCGGCAGGTGCCGCGGGCGTCATCAAGGCTGCGTTGGCTCTGCAGCAGCGGATCCTCCCGCCGACCCTCAACGTGAACTCGCCCAAGGCGGCGATGGGATTCGCGGATTCTCCGCTGTACCCCAACGCTTCGACCCGGCCGTGGGTGTCAGATCCGCGGACAGGCGTTCGGCGTGCCGGGGTGTCGTCGTTCGGTTTCGGCGGCACCAACTTCCACTGCGTGCTCGAGGAGCCGCCCCTGGCCCGGGGGGCCGAACGCCCGTCGCACCGAACGCTCGTCACATACCTCTGGCACGCGCCGACGCCAGATGGCCTCATCGCCGAGATCGAGGGTGACCCGATGCGTCGGGCAACTGTCGACACCATCCCGGCGGCCGACGCACGCCTGGCCATCGTCGCCGACCGACGTACCGACCTGGATGCGCTGCGAGCGGCTGCGATCGACCACATCCGGCTCGGCGGTGAACTGCCCGCCGGGGTCCACTACCGTGAGCGCGGGATCGTCGACGGCAAGGTCGCCGCGCTGTTCGCCGGGCAGGGCAGCCAGTACGCCAACATGGGTTCCGGTGCGGCCACGGCATTCCCGCGGATCGCCGACGCACTCGACGCGATGGCCGAACGATTCGAGTCCGGGGACTTCGGCTCGACCGTCTACCCGCCGTCGGCGTTCACGCCGGCTGATGCCGCCGCGCAGGAGAAGGCCCTGCGGGCCACCGAGTTCGCCCAACCCGCGATCGGAGCACTGGCGCAGGGGCAGTTCGATCACCTCCGCTCGATCGGCTTCACCCCCGACGGTGCCCTCGGCCACAGCTACGGCGAGATCACCGCGCTGTGGGCGGCCGGGAGCCTCGACGACGAGACCTTCCGTTCGATCACGATCGCCCGCGGTGCCGCGATGGCAGATCGACCGGCAGACAGCGCCGACCCGGGTGCGATGGCGGCTGTCACCGCATCACGAGCGGTGGTCGACGACCTGATCGCCGAGTACGCGGACCTGTGGGTCTGCAACGTGAACGCCCCCGAACAAGTGGTGGTCGGTGGTGCGACGGAGGCGATCACGGCGTTTGTCGAGCGATGCGGTTCCGAGGGAGTCGGGGCCCGCGCCCTGCCGGTGGCGGCAGCGTTCCACACGCCGCTGGTCGCGCATGCCGTCGAGTCCTTCCGCACCGCACTCGGCGACGCCCAGATCCCCGAACCCTCGATCCCGGTGTTCGCCGACACAGCGGATCGCTCCTACGGCAGCGACGTGGCGGCCAACCGCGACGTGCTCGCCGGTCAGATGACCGCCCCGGTGGTGTTCGCCGATCGACTGGTCGAGATGTACGACGACGGATTCCGCGTCTTCGTCGAGTTCGGCCCGAAATCGACGCTGACCGAGTTGGTCCGCAAGACCCTCGGCGACCGCGCCGACGTGATCGCACTGGCGATCGACGGTGGACCGTCGGTCGACGGAGAGCGTCACGCGGTCGACACGATCGCCCGACTCACTGTGCTCGGACTGCCCCTGCGCGACCTCAACCGCGGCGTCGCCCCCGCCCGGCCCGCGGCCGGCGAGCCGGCCAGGGGATCGATCACGCTCACCGGCAGTGAGTACGTGTCCGAGGAGCGGCGTCGAGCGTTCCGCGAGGAGATGGACAACGGATATCGAATCGAAAGGCAGAGCAGCGTGACCCTTCACGACGAATCGACGGTGAACGGCACCGTCGGCGAACCCGATCCGAGCCCGGATCCACGATCGGCGCCCGCGGCGGCCCAGACCCCGCACGCAGGGACCCCGCATGCCACGACACCGCAGGCCACGACACCGGTGGGCAGCACGTCCATCTGGGATCTCGCCGGTGAGCACCTGACGATGCATCGTGCCTACCTCGCCAGCCAGCTCTCCATCGCCGACCGGGTCAGTGGGCTGCTCAGTGCCGAGGCCGGGCAGACCATCCGGCCGGAACTGATCGACGGCATCGACGCGGTGGTGCGGCAGTCGACGGCCATCAGCGAATCCCACATCCACGCCAGCGGCGTGTTGCGGAGCTTCGCCGAACTGGAGGCCGGTGTCGAGGTCGGTCCGGCGGAACGCATTCGGAGCACTCCGGTGCGTAACGCTTCCCGGGCCCTCCCGTCCACGTCGTACCGGACGGACCTGCCGCACACGAACGGCGCTGGAATCGACCACGGTCGGCAGCTCAACGGTTTCCACGAGGTGGACGCTCCCGTCGGTCAGCCGACGAGCAACGGGGCCGGGACGAACGGGACCGTGCCGAACGGTGCTGTGCCGAACGGGGTCGCGACGAACGGCGTGACCAATGGCGCTGTGACCAACGGCGCTGTGACCAACGGCGCTGAGGCGAACGGAACCGGGACGAACGGGGCGACGAACGGATTCGCGGACACCAACGGACATGCCGCAGACACCACATCGCTCAACGGTTCTCAACACCCGCCTCAGAACAACGGGACCGGGTCGCCGACCGCGACGTCTTCGCCGGCAACCGAAGCACCAGCCGAGCAACCGAAGACCGATGCGGCACTCACTGATCCGGCATCGGTGGCGACGCTGATGCTGGAGACCATCGCCGACAAGACCGGTTACCCGACCGACATGCTCGATCTCGAGATGACGATGGAAGCCGATCTCGGCATCGACTCCATCAAGCGGGTCGAGATCCTGAGTTCGCTCCAAGAACGGTTCCCCGACATCCCGCCACCTCCGCCGGAAGAGGTGTTCTCGCTGTCGACGCTGCAGGACATCGTCGACTACATCGTCAAGCTCGTGGTGCCCGCCGGGGATGACGCGGCCGTGGCGAGCATGGACGGCGGGGTGAGCACGGACCCAAAAGCTGAGGGCGGGGGTGCGATCGTCCGTCGGGAGATCGAGACGATCGCGCTACCCGCCATCGACGCACTGGTCGCACCGTTTCGTGCCGACCCGATCGCCATCGTCGGTGGAGCGACCGACGAACTACCGCTCGGCTTCCTGGATGCACTCCGGGATCGAGGCTGGGATGTCCGGGATGCGACATCACCGGTCACCGACAGCCGGATCGACCTGGCCCTGTGGGTGATCCCGGCTCGGTCCGAGGGAGATGACGGGCGGGTGGTCGGCCACCTCGCCGAGGCGATCCTGTTCGCCGGCAGCGTGATCGATCGCCTCGCGATGCACGCGGACGGTGCGCGCACGGCGCTGTTCACCGTCAGCCGGGGCGACGGAACCACCGGCGTCACCGATCCGACCCTGGCCGAGGCGATCGCGTCCGGGGTCGCCGGCCTGGTCAAGACAGCGGGCCACGAAGCCGATGCCGTCTTCACGCGTTCGGTGGACCTCGGCCGCGATCTCGACGACGAGACCGCCGGTGCCGCACTGCTCGCCGAGCTCTACGACTCCGACACCTGGTACTCCGAGGTCGGCGTCGACGTCAGCGGGCGTCGGGTCGGTCGGGTCGCGGGGCCGCCGATCGAATTGGGCGATCCCACACGGGCTCGGTCCGTTCGCCTCGGCGCCGACGACGTCGTCCTCGTCACCGGCGGTGCACGCGGGATCACCGCGGCCTGCGTCCGCGCACTCGCGAACCACACCGACGCGGAGTTCCTGCTCGTCGGCAGCAGTGCGCAGCACGACGAGCCCGAGTGGGCAGTAAGGGTCGCCGACGGCGATCTGCGCCGCGCGGCGGCCGATCACCTCACGTCGGGGGGTGATCGGCCGTCGCCCGGTCAGATCGCGGCGGCGGCCACGAGTGTCACCGCGAGCCGGGAGATCGCCGCGACGGTCGCGGCGGTGTCGGCCACCGGATCGTCGGTGCGCTACCTGCAGATCGACCTGACCGACGCTGCGGCAACCGCCGAAAAGCTCGGTCCGCTGGCCGACCGCATCACCGGAGTCGTCCACGGCGCCGGTGCGATCCGGGACAAACTCCTGGTCGACAAGTCGGCGACCGATGTCCGGCGGGTACTCGACGTCAAGGTCACCTCTCTGTTGAACGTGCTCGCCGTCGTCGACATCGCGACGCTCCGACAGGTGGCCCTGTTCGGGTCGGTGGCCGGATTCCACGGCAATCCAGGACAATCCGACTACGCGACCGGCAACGAGGCGATCAGCAGGATCGGTGTGTGGCTAGGGCGGCGTTCACCCGAAGCCCAGGTCACCGTCGTGAACTGGGGCCCCTGGAACGGCGGGATGGTACGCCCGGAGTTGGCCGCCGTCTTCCGGGACCGCGGCGTCGAGATGGTCGAGATCGCCGACGGCGTAGCGGCATTCGTCGACATCTTCACCCGCGCCGCCGGGACGAGCATCGAGTTGGTCGGACCGCGGACACCGCTGGTGGACCGCACAACGGTCCCGGTGCGAACCGAGAGTGTGCAGCTCGTACGGTCCATGGCGCCGGTCTACGCCGACCCGGTCATCGACGATCACGCACTGGTCGGTCAGGCCGTCATCCCGGCGGCGTGGGCGATGGGCGGGCTGATGAACATGGCTCGGCGCGTCACCGGCGAGGACAGTCACCTCATCACCGACTTCCGCGTGCTCAGGGCGTGGTCCGCGACGGCACCGAACCCGAGCGACTCACCACGACGATCCGGTTCGTCGACGACGGATCATCCCGCACGATCCTGGCCACGGACGAGAACGGGCGACCGCGGTTCCGCGCCACCATCCGGCCCGATGCCGAGCGGATCGCACCGCCACCGCCACTGTCGCCGCTGCCGGTGGTCGGGGCCGCCGACCCGACCGACGCCTACGCGACCAGGGTTCTCTTCCATGGTCCGGCACTGCAGGGTGTCCGCCGCATCGTCACCCACGACGACGACCAGCTCGTGGCCGAATGTCGGCTGGGGACACCACCGGTGGCCGACGGCGCGTACGAGGTCGGGCTCTACGACTCCAATCTGGGCGATGTCGTGGGGCAGGTCGTCGCGCCGTGGATACGGCACAAGTACGGGAAGTCGCCGATGCCCGCCGCGGTGGCGCGCGTGGACATCTTCCGGCGCCTGCCGTACGACGAGCCGTTCTTCGTGGTGGCCAGCGGATTCGGTCAGACGTCGGAGAACGTCGTCGTCGGGACGTTGACCAGCTACGACTCGAGCGGTGAGGTCCTGCAGGTCGTCAGCGGTTTCGAGGCCGTGATGTCCGAAGCGCTCAACGCACTCTTCGCGGGGGAGAACACATGACCGGAGATCTGCAGGTGTCGCTGCGGCACAGCACCGACGGCTCATCGCCCAGTCCCTCGACCACCGCCGCGCGTACCCGCCCGATCGGGATCCTGCACGGCGCTGCGCCATCCGACTGGACCCGAGGAGCGGGCACGCTCCGACGCGTGCTGTCGGATACGCCGTCCCGGGTCGTGATCCTCGCCATCGCACCGACCGACGGGACCGGACCGACCGCACCGCACGTCGGATGGACCGACGAACTCCTCGACCGGCTGATGCGATGGGGGATCGACGTGGCGACGACCGCGGTCGAGGTGCTCGACGAGTCGTCCGGGCTCGGCGGCGTGCTGGACCGCGTCGCCGACATCGTCACGGGTGACGAGGCCGACCTGGTCGTCGCACGGACCTTCGGTGCCGGCGCCGAGGGCGGCTCGCTGGTGGTCTTCGGCAGCGAGCGGGCCATCGTCGGTGACCCGCCGCTCTGGATCGACGGCTCCGGCTCACGCGACTCGCTCAACGGGGCGACGGACGCGCTCCGGGGTGCGATGGATGCCGCGGGCGTCTCGGATGAGCCACTCCTGGAACATCTCCGGATCGCGACGGCACCCGAGGCCGGTGGTGCTGCACGGGACCCGGCGACCGACGATCGGACAGCCGCACTCGTGCGGGCCGCCGTCGACGCGCACATCGGAGTGTCCGCCGCAGCCGCATCCTGCGTCCTCGGCGGGTCCTCGTCGTCGGGTGTGGACGCGCTCGCCGAGCTGATCACCGACGTGTTCTGGGCTCGGATGCCCGCCACACCCGAGTCGATCGGTCGGATCGCGGCCGAGGTCGGTCTGAGCAATTCGCCTCTCTGCATCACGGCAAGCGATCAACCGTGGCTGCGCGCGAGCCGCGAAGGGCGACGCCACGCGGCCTTGTTGTCGGTCACGTCTGCCGGGGTCGATGCTGTGGTGCTGTCGGGTGACGGCACCGCGGCCGACAGCTCACCGATCGACTGGATCGGTTGTTCCGGACCCGCGATCATCGTGCTGACCGGCGCCGACGGACGTGACGTCGAAACAGCGGCCGCCCGGGTCCGCAGCGTGCTCGAACGTGGGGCCGACCTGTACCGGGTCGCGTCGGCCATGGCGCGAGTGGCGCATCGTGGGCCGGTCCGTGCGGTCGTCGTCGCGACCGATGTCCCGTCGATGATCCGGGAACTGACAGCGGCGGAGTCGTCCGTCGCGGAGGCCGTCGCGTCGGGGAAGGCCTGGGCGACTCCGGCCGGAAGTCGTTGCGACCCTGCGATGTCGAGTAGCGGTGGCCGGGTCGCATTCGTCTACCCGGGAACCTATGCCAGCTATCCCGGCGCGGAAGCCGGTCTGTTCGAACTGTTCCCGGTGTTGCTGGCCGGCACCGAACTGTTCACGGAGCGACCGGCCGAGACGTTCGGGATGGCCAAGCAGTTCCTGCGGTCGGACACCGTGCCGACACCCGAGGAGATCGCACAGCACGAGATGGAGGTGCGTTCGGACGTCGGCTTCATGTCATCGAGCGCGGTCCACTACGCGATGCTGGGGACGTCGATGATCCGCGACATCCTGGATGTGTCCCCGGACGGGGTCCTGGGCTACAGCCTCGGCGAGCTCTGCATGCTGCTGGCCACCGACCTCTGGTCCCTTCGCGACGGGACCGGTCTCGGTGTACAACGCTCCGCGGTCTTCCGGACCGAGCTCTACGGACCGCGCACCGTGGTGCGGGAGGCGTGGGGCGTCGCCGATGACGTCCCCGACGAAAGGGTGTGGACGACTCTCGCATTGGCCGCGCGTAGCGACGATGTGCGCGCCGCGGTGACCGGCCACGACCGGGTGTTCATCACCCATGTGAACACCGATCGCGAAGTCCTGATCGCCGGCGACCCTGCGCAGTGCTCGGCGGTGGTCGCGGATCTGGGCTGTGGTTCCTTCGAACTCCCCGGTGGCGGTCCGGTGTTGCACGTGCCGTTGGTCGAGGCGGTCTCCGACAGCATCGACATGCTCACCGACAACGAGTTCGGGGCGCGCGACGAGGCGTTGGAGTACCTGTTCGCGGCCGCGCCGCAATCGGTCGACCTCGACTCGAAGTCTGACGTCGCGGGGGCGATCGCCGCGTTGTGCGCGAACGGGGTGGACTTCCCGGATCTGTGTCGGCGTGCGTATGCAGAGGGTTACCGGTACTTCATCGAGATCGGTCCCGGCAGCGATTGCACTCGATGGATCGACACCAACCTCAAAGGCCTGCCGCACGTGGCGGTGTCCCTGGATCGTCGCGGGACCCCGCTCAGCAGATCCGTCTCGCGCGCCCTGGCGGCGCTGATCGCCGGTGGTGTCGACATTCCGCTCGCGCGGTTGTTCCCGTCCGCGACATCCGACGACGACCTCGTGCGTGAGCTCGAGATCGATGGTGCCACTGCGCGTGACGTCACCCATGACGGCTCGCCCGGCGTCGATGACGATGACGTGATCATCGTCGAGCGCCGATCCCCGTCGGCGGTCATCTCCGGCCAGTCCCACTCCACGCGCGGCAGCATCGCGGAGACGACCCCCGCACGGTCCGGTCCCGTGCCGACCGGGCCTGCCGGCGTCAGCACCGCCCCGAGTGGGACTGCCGACACACCCGTCGCCCGACCCGTGACGCCGGAGACCGGCAGCCGCGACGAGAATGGACTGACCTCGTCGAATCATGAAGCCACATCGAATCAGGTAGACACGCAGCCGGTTCCGTCAGAGCGCGACGTGTGCAGTCATGTCGCCGCCATCGCGCAGGATGTGGCCCGAACCCATATCGCGGTTCTGGAGACGCAGTCGGCGTTGCAGGGCGCGGCGCTGGCGGCCCTGGAGTCGGGGGATCTGCCGGCTGCTGTTGCGACACAGGAGCAACCGGCCATGTCCACCGACGAGTCGGTGCGAGATCCGGCCGCAACGGACTCCACAGCGGTACACGAGACCGCAGTGCACGAGACGGCAGTACACGAGACCGCAGTACACGAGACGGCAGCGCATGGGCGCACAGCGATCACGACCGCATCATCTGATGTCAGCGCACCCGGGCCGGCTGCGCGCGACACGACCACGGTCACCCCGACGGCGGACGGGTTCATCGTGACGGTCGACCTCCCGGTCACCGCCGCAGACCTCGATGCGACGACGGCCCTCGCGTCGAGCACGGGTCTGGTGCGGGAGCTCGCGACCGACCTGCTCGCCGGCGACCCGCGTTACCGCAACGCCGCGCCGCAGGTCCACGCACTCGAGATCACACATCGCCACATCGACTCCGCGCGATCGGCAGAGGGGATCGGATCGGCACAGATCGAGATCGCCATCTCGGGAATCGACCCCGGCCCCAGCGGCGGCGAGTTCAGGTTCCGTACCGAACTCCGGATCGGTGGCGAACCGGTGTTCGGAATCGGTGCGGGTGAGGGCAGCTGGGGCACGGTCCGACCCCGCACTGCACTCACGCCGATCGCACCGCGCACCCGATCGTCTCGTGTGGAGCGACGAAAGGGATTCAAGCCGCTGGAGTACACGCGCCTGCGTGAACTCGGCGACACCCAGGTCGGTCAACTGGTCGTCGGCGACTCCGTCGCCGTCTTCGGGGACCGCTGGGACCAGCGCGACGCCGGTGTGACGACGGGCATCCGTACAGCCGTGTCGGGTCGTCGGATACGCGCGGTTCCCAGCATCGACCCGTCCGGTGGTGAGTTCCGACTGGGGCATCTGCTCGCCGACCAGATGCCGCTCGAACACCCCATCCCCGAGCAGTCTCCCGAGCAGACGAAACCCGGGACAGCGGATGCCGGCGTCGTCGATCTCGTGGACGCAGCCGCCGAGGCACTACGGATCTATGCGGTGTATCTCGGCCTGCACCTGGTGTTCTTCGACGGCGAGTTCGGAGCGGCGCCCGACGTCATCACCCGGGTGGCGTCCGCTCGGCCGCGGGTCGTCGCCGACGGTCCGATCCGGCATCGGATCGAGGTCACCGACATCACGATGATCCCGCGCCCGACGATCGTGGGCGATGTCCACGTGTACGCGGGCGACGAACTCGTCACGACCATCGTCGATCTCGCGATCGAGGTCCGCGAACGGCCGGGTAGCAGGTATCGCCCGGAGTTCGACACCGACGGTCGGCCCGCTCCGCTGGGCCGTCGCGGACGCAACGGAGAGGTGGCTGCCCTCAACGAGTTCCACATGTCGCACCTCGAGAACGGTGAGGTCGACATCGCGCTCGGCGTCGCGGTGGCCGAGTACGACGGCAAGACCGAACTCCACATCCCCAACGGCGAGTTCCGGTTCGTCGATCGGGTCATCTCGGTGGTCGGCGATCGCGAGAAATTGCGCAGCGGCACGATGATCTCGGAGTACGACGTCGCCACCGAGTCCTGGTACCACGACGACAACTCGTTCGAGGGCATCCCCGGGTCGATGATCATGGAGGCCTCCCTGCAGGCAGCTGCGCTGACCGGTTCAGCGCTCGGCACCACCCTGCACGTCCCGCGGGATCAGCGCCTCTCCATCCGCAACCTGGACGGGACCGCCACCGTGGTGGCGGATCTCGACGTCCGGGGTGCAGTGCTGCGGCAGGAGTCCACGCTGTTGTCCACGACGATGGTGGCAGGCCAGATCCTGCAACGCTTCGCCTACCGGATGGACGCCGACGGGGTGCCCTTCTACGAGGGTGAATCGCTGTTCGGATACTTCACCCACGAAGCATTGTCGTCGGATGTCGGACTCGACGGCGGCGCTGATGTCCCGTACTGGATCGACACCGACGGCGCCACCAGCACAAGGGATTCCGTTGTCGAGGTCGACTTCCGCGACGAACACGCCTGGTTCGACCCGGATGCGAACAACGGTCTGTGCATCGGCACCGGACACTTCCGCTTGATCGACTCGGCGCAGATCGTCGTCGACGGCGGCCGGTCCGGTAAGGGATACGTCAAGGCCACCCGGGTCATCGACCCCGCCGACTGGTACTTCGACTGCCATTTCCACAACGACCCGGTGATGCCGGGGTCGCTCGGGGTCGAAGCCGTGACCCAGGGGCTGCAGAGTTACATCATCGCCTCGGGCGTCGCGGATTCGCTGGGACCGGTGCGGTTCGGTCTCCCGGTCGATGTGCCGTTCTCGTGGAAGTACCGGGGGCAGATCCTCCGCACCGACGCGGAACTGGGATTCGAGATCGACGTGACCGACGTCCGGACCACCGACCGGGGACTCGTTGTCACCGCCGACGCCAGCCTCTTCAAGCCGGGGGTACGGATCTACCACTTCACCGACCTCGCGGTCGAGGTCATCCGCACCGAGGAGGTCCGATGACGGTCGCGGCCGAGCGAAAAGTCGACGGTGTGCAGACCCGCGCGACCGGGATGCGCGCGATCCTGGAGCAGCTACACGAACCCGTCTACGTCGTCGAGGGCACGGACGGCGTCGGGTTGTCCGCCGAGCCCGGGTCACCCGGTTGGGAAGTCGCAGCGGCCGCGTCTGCGTGCCCGCCGACAGCACTCGGCTCGACGGCATTCGTCGATCGTGGGGGTCTGCGCGCGCCGTACCTGGCCGGCGCGATGGCGGGCGGGATCGCCTCGGTGGATCTGGTCCGATCGATGACGGATGCGGGGCTGTCGGCGTCATTCGGATCCGGTGGTCTGCCGGTCGATTCCGTCGCGCGCGCCCTCGACGATCTGGGCGAGACCGCGTCCCGACCAGGGTTCCTGATGAATCTCCTGCATTCACCACAGGATCCCGATGCCGAGGACGAACTCGTCGACCTGCTGCTGCGCCGACGTGTCCGTGGGATCGAGGCATCCGCGTTCATGGGGATCACCCCAGCACTGGCGCGCTACCGGGTCGCCGGTCTGCGGGTGCGTGACGGTCAGGTGGTCGCAGAGAACCGGGTGATGGCCAAGGTGTCCCGACCCGAACTCGTGCGCGTCTTCGCGCGCCCGGTTCCTGACGCACTGCTGCGTCGGCTGACCGACGCAGGTCAAGTGACCGCCGTGCAGGCGCAGCTCGCCCGCGAGGTCCCGGTTGCCGACGAGATCACCGCCGAGGCAGACTCCGGCGGACACACCGACTCTCGTCCGCTCGCGGTTCTGCTCCCGCGCTTCGTCGCCGAACGCGAGTCGATCCGTCGCGATTTCCGTCCCGCCGGCGGCATCCACATCGGTGCGGCCGGCGGCCTGGGAACTCCGACCGCGGTGGCTGCCGCGTTCGCGCTCGGCGCCGACTACGTGGTCACCGGCTCGGTCAATCAGGTGTGTCGCGAGGCCGGTGTCTCGGATGCGGCCAAGAAGATGCTCGCGTCGGCGGGGATCGCCGACTTCGCCTTTGCGCCCGCCGCCGACATGTTCGAGATCGGCGCGCAGGTGCAGGTTCTCAAGAAGTCCACGATGTTCGCGTCCCGCGCGCAGCGGCTACGGCACCTGTACGACACCCACCGATCGGTGACCGAACTCTCCGATGCCGACCGGGCGTGGCTGGAGGACAAGGTGTTCCGAACCTCGCTGGACGACGCTTTCGCCGATGTCCGGGCATACCTGTCCCGCGTCGGCTCCGAGGACGCGACGGGCGAGATCGAGCCCCGGCGCGCCATGGCACTGCTGTTCCGTTCCTACCTCGGCCAGTCATCCCGGTGGGCGCGTGACGGCGACTCCGATCGCGCCGCCGACTACCAACTGTGGGCCGGGCCCGCACTCGGGGCGTTCAACGACTGGGTGGCCGGCAGCGACCTCACCGATCCCTCGGATCGCGGTGTCGTGGACGTCGCCGCGAACCTGATCGTCGGCGCTGCATACCAGACCAGAGTGCACCACCTGCGCACCAACGGGGTCCGACTCCCGGCGTCGATCAGCACCTTTCAGCCGAGGGCAGGTTGCGCTCACCTGCTCGTACCGGAGACGACATGAGCCGGCCGTCACCGACCCCACATCATCCCCAGCCGATCCGCACGGCAACGTCGACAACGGAGGAACGAGATCATGTCTGATTCGAGAACCGATGCGCCGCACGGCCAGTGGGACGCGATCGTGGTGGGGGCCGGTATCGGCGGGTTGTCGGCCGCCGCGTACCTGGCTGCCGCCGGTCGTAAGACGCTGGTGTTGGAGCAGCACACCGTCATCGGCGGATCGTCCCACGTGTTCCGCCGTCGAGGTCGATGGGAATTCGACGTGGGGGTGCACTATCTCGGCGACTGCGGGCCAGGGGGACAGGTCAGTCGGGTGCTCAACGGCCTCGGCCTCGAGGACCGCATGGAATTCGTGGAGATGGATCGGGACGGATTCGACACCGTCGTAGCTCCCGACATGGAGATCAAGATCCCGTGCGACTGGGACCAACTCATGGACAACTTCATCGCGGAGTTCCCCGACGAGGAGAAGGCGATCCGCCGTTACTTCGGCGTGCTACGTGCCATCGGTGGCGGCATCGACCACAGCGTGTCCTGCTCGTCTCGGCGCAATCAGCTCCGGGCCATGCGAAAGGTCGGCCGAAAGTCGCCGTGGATGTATGCGCCGCACGCGGCGCTCATCGGTGCAAGCGGCATCAGTCCGCGGATCGCGCTGCTGGTCTCGCTGTACTCCGGCGCGTATGCCGCCCCAGCGACCGTTGCGTCTGTCGGGATGCACGCCGGGTACATGCACGCCTACATCGATGGCGGCTCGTGGTTTCCCAAGGGGGGTGGGCAGGCGATGCCGGCAGCCTTCGCCGACGTCGTCACCAGTCACGGCGGCGAGATCCGGACCGGCGTCACGGTGGGCGAGATCCTCGTCGAGAACGGTCGTGTCGCCGGTGTCCGCACCGACGACGGTGAAGAGCTCCGCAGTGCGGTGGTGGTCTCTGACATCGACATCAAGAAGACCTATCGGGACCTCGTCGGCTACGACCACCTGCCCTGGTGGGTGGCCCGCCGTATCCGCGGCTACAAGATGTCGCAGCCCTATTTCACCGCGTACTTCGGACTCGAGATGGACCTCCGCTCGTCGCCGAACACCAACTACTACGTCATGCCGTCGTGGGATGGCACCGAGAACACCCGCAGCCTGCTGAAGGTGTTGCCCGATCTCGTCACCAAGGCCCACCGGCGCGACCCGCTCGAGTGGGCGCACGACTACGCGCGTCGGCAGATCAGCATGGTGCACTCCGGCACCACGCGCGATCCCGAGAACACGCGCACCGCACCGCCGGGATGCGGAGTGGTCGAGAGTCTGTCGATCGCACCGCCCGAGCCGTCGGTGTGGGGTCTCGACCAGGAGTCCATCGACGACGGCAGCTACCGCAAGAACCCGCTCTACCTGGAGATCAAGGACATCCTGACCGAAGGGATGTTGGACCGGGTCGAACGGGCCATCCCGGGGGCGCGGGCATCGGTGGCCTGGTCCGAGAGCTCCTCGCCCGCAACACAGGAGCGGTACACCAACACCCACGCGGGGATCGGGCTCGAGCCGCGGGTGAGCCAGTGGGGCATGCTCCGTCCTGGCGTACGCACCGCGATCCCAGGGCTCTTCCTGGCCGGCACCAGCACCACCTGGGGCCCGGGTGTCACCGGATCGATGCTCAGCGGTATGCATGCGGCGGGCGCGATCCTGGACCGCGACCTCGACACCGAGGTGCGCAACGGCGTGGTGCTGGCCGACACCCGCCGATTGCGGCCGATCGGCGACACCGCCGACCCGCTGTGGCTGAGTTCGAGGCCCGAGCGTTTCACGACCGCACGTGCTGAGCGTGCGGCCGACGGCGAGCGGGTGTCGGCGACGTCTCCCGCCGGTGTGGCCGACGGTGATCCGCGGGAGTCGGCGGTGTGACCTCGGTGATCATCATCGGCGCCGGCTTCGGCGGGATGGGAGTCGCGATCGAACTCCTCGAACACGGCTCGGCCGATCTGCTGATCCTCGAACGCGCCGCCGAGGTGGGGGGAGTCTGGCGGGACAATGCGTATCCCGCTGCGGGAGTGGACACCCCGTCCCCGTTGTACTCGTACTCGTTCGCGCCCAAGACGGACTGGACCTTCCGGTTCGCCATGCGTGACGAAATCTTTGGATACGCGCAGGATGTCGCCGAGCGGTACGGTCTGCGCGAGCGGATCCGGTTCGGTAGTGACGTCGTCAGCGCGAACTGGGACGAACACGGGCTGCAGTGGTCGGTGACCACGGCCGACGGGGCAGAGTTCCGGGCAGATGTCGTGGTGAGCGCGGTCGGGCAGCTGTCGCAACCGGCGATGCCCGCCATCGACGGGATCGACGAGTTCGACGGGACATCGGTGCACTCGGCCCGCTGGGACCCCGACATCGAGATCGCCGATCGCCGGGTCGCGGTCATCGGCACCGGAGCGAGTGCAGCGCAGTTGATCCCGGGGATCGCACCGGATGTCGGCGAGTTGACCGTCTTCCAACGGCACGCCCCGTGGGTCTTCCGCAAGATGGATGTCGAGTACCCCCGATGGCGCAAGGCCGCGTTCAAGTACCTCCGGGGGTTCCAGTTGGGGGAGCGGCTCTTCTTCTTCGCGATGCTGGACACGGCATCGCTCGGTCTGGTCGATGTCCCTGCGGTCCGTCGGCCGCTGGCCTGGCTGTCGCGCCGCCATCTCCGCAGACAGGTTCCCGACCCCCGACTGCGTGAGAAGGTGACCCCCGACTACGAGGTCGGCTGTAAACGGGTGGTGTTCTCCGACGCCTACCTGCCGGCGCTGGGGCGCGACAACGTCTCGGTGGTGACCGAAGCCATCGACGCCGTTGTCCCGCAGGGGGTGCGCACGGCGGACGGGACGGTCCACGAGGTGGATGTGATCGTGTACGCGACCGGCTTCCGCGCGACCGACTTCCTGTGGTCGATAGCCGTCACCGGGCGGGGCGGTCGAACCCTCGCCGACGTCTGGGACGCGAGTGGAGGTGCCACGGGCTACCTCGGTATGGCGGTTCCGAACTTCCCGAATCTCTTCATGGTGGTCGGTCCCAACACGAGCCTCTCGGCCGGATCCCTGATCTATGTGATCGAGTCGCAGGCGCGCTACATCAGACAGGCAGTCGAACTCATCGGCCGTGAGCCCGGACGTGCACTGGAGGTCTCCGAGAGTGCCGCCACGGCATTCGACGACGAGATGCAGCAGAAGCTGCGGCGGTCGGTCCTGTCGCGGTGTGCGAGCTGGTATCGGCATCCGAACGGTCGGGTGACCAGTAGTTGGCCGGATGCCGTGTTCGCCTATCGTCGCCGCACGCGCAGGTTGGACCCGAGCGCCTTCACTTTCGTGTCGAGTGTGCGCGGCACCGAGACCCCTGATGACCCGGAGTCCGTCGACAGCACCGGATCGGTGTCTGCGCCGGGCGGTGAGCCCATCCGCTGACCGCCGGGTCGAGTGCGTGGCACTCCGACAACGACTGTCGGTCAGGCGAACTCGACGAGCACGTTGTTCGGCCGGATGCGTCGGACAGGTGCCGTCGACCCGAAGACCGGGTTGAGTCGCCGGAACACGAATCCGCGTCCGGGGACCATCGGGACGTCGTGGACCGCGGCGACGGCGGGCTCGTCGGCGAGCGCTTTTCGGACCCTGGTGGTCGAGGTTCCCCAGACCATCGGCGGTAGACGGTAGGCGGTGTTGGTGTCGGCGTCGTCGTCGGCGCGGCCGCGCATCATCAACGCCGACAGTCGGGTACCGCCACCGGTCTCGCGGACAAGCCACGGCGGGACGGCGTCGAAGAGCAGCTCCGCCCCGCGGAACCTACGGGCGGCGGTGGTGATGAGGTCGAGCACCGCGGTGCCGTCCAAGTACATGAACAGTCCGAGGGCGGTGATGAGAAGTCCCCGTGAGTCGTCGATCTCGTCCATCCAGGAGCGGTCCAGCGCCGAGCACGTGACGATCCGGGCCCGATCCGAGCCGGGGAGCAGTCGTCGGCGCAACTCGGTCGCCTCGGGGAGGTCGACGGACACCCAGTGGACGCGGCCGTTGTCCACGCGATGGAACTGTGTCTCCAGCCCGTCGCCGAGGGCCACGACGGTTCCGTCCGGGTGCCGGGCGAGGAAGGTCTCGATCTGCCGGTCGAAGGTGAGGGCGCGTAGCGCGAGGACGGTGCGCGGGGCCCCGAATCGCTCATGGAACGGGTAGTCGATCGACGCGTAGAGATCGTCGATTACGGGGTCACGGAGAAAGGAATCCGGCCGTCGCGATTCCTCGGCGCGGCAGTACAGCGGCCACAGCATCGTCTCCGGAATCCCGGTGAGATCGGCCTTGATCCGGGGAGTGTTCACCGAGATCCTCTCTGCTGCGGAGTATGGGATCGGGTGACGCCGACCTCCACTCCGCCGCCCCTCTTGACCGTATCGTCGGGCAGAAGTGCAGGTCAACGTGTGTCGCAACGAGATACGCAGCCGACGGTAACCGGACGCCCATCGTGCGGTAACCGATCGTTGGGGCGTCACGGAGTCGACACGCAGCCGGCTTGTCCGCACTTGTGCCACCGGCCTCGGATAGTCCCTGCAGTCGGCCGTTGTGTTTACGCCCGTCTGCAAAGAAATGGTCGACCCCCGATCACATACCGGGCATACTGGCGCTCGTGACCTGCCCGGTGTGCCGATGACGCTCGAGGACGGCACGGATGTGCTGGTGTCGGTGCTGACCCGGCACGGGTCTCGGACGTCGGAGGATGTCCGGGACGTGACCGCCGGGCTCATCCGGGACGGGCGCTTGGCGGTCGGCACCCGATTGCCGACGATCCGCGAACTGACCCAGCAGTCGGGCGTGAGCACCCGCGCCATCGTCTCCGCGTGGGGCTCGCTGCGTCGAGAAGGACTGATCGAGACCAACCGGCGCGGTGGGACCGTGGTGGTCAACTCGGCGACCGCCGGGCCGGCATGGTCCGATCGTGATCTGCTGAGCGGCAGTCCAGACCACCGCCTCCAGCCCGACCTCACCGACGCACTCATCGCGGGACTCAGGTCGTCCCAACTCAATCACCCCGGGCGCGAGTACATCACCGATCGACTGCGGGACGCGGTGCTGGCCGACTGGCCGTTCGACGCGGCGTCCTTCGTCGCCGCGGGAGGTGGTTCGGAGGGCCTGCTGCTGGCGGTCGAGGCGGCTGCGCCTGCGGGTTCCCTGGTCGCGGTCGAGGAACCGGTGATCCCCGGGTTCCTCGACACCCTCACCGAGGTCGGCTACGAGGTGATCGGCATCGCGTCCGACGACGAGGGGGCGCGGCCGGAGTCCTTGGCTGACGCGCTGACCCGACGGCCGGTCGCCGTCGTCCTGCAACCGGAGGGCGCGTACTCCGCGTTCGGTGCGCTGTCGGCGTCGCGGGTCGCAGAACTGGTCGAGGTCTTCCAGGCCGCCGACCACCTGCCGTGGATCGTCGAGGACGATGCGGTCGGACCGCTCGCGCAGTGGCAGGCGCCGTCCGTCGGAGAGACCTTCGGAGATCGAACCGTCCGTGTCCGCAGTTATTGCAAGGCATACGGACTCGACATCAAGACGTGTGTGATCGGCGGGAGCACCGAACTGATCGATCGCGTCATCCGATTGCGTGTGCACGGCATCGCCACCAACAGCCGCATCCTGCAGGACGCGCTGGCGCACCTGGTTGTCGACGCCGACACCGCCGACGGCATCGCAGTGGCCCGCAGCCGGTATCAGCAGCGCCGGGACGGGCTGGTCACCGAGCTCGTCGCGCGTGGGGCGTCGGCACGGGCCGGGCGCAACAGCCTCGTGGTGTGGCTGGATGTCCGCGACGAGACGGGGGCGTTGATCGAACTCGCGCGACGTGGCATCCATGTGGGCGCGGGTGCCCGGTCCTTCGTCACGCCGCGGTCGGGAGGTCTGTTGCGGATCGCGGTCCCACAGCTCCCCGACGACCAGGCCGCGCTCGCGGAACTCGCCGAGGCCGCCGTTGAGGCGGCCGGGTCGGTGCATCGCGAGTTCTTGGGCTGACGCCGGGAGAGCGACGTCGGTCGACGGGCGGGCGGATCACCGGTCGCGTCTCGACGAACCTTGTCGGCACATGTCTCGTATTGCCCCGGCTCACGGTCCTCTCGCTCACAGCCCGAAGTGCCCACGCAGCGTCGACGTCGTGTACTGGGTGCGGAACAGCCCGCGGCGCTGCAGGATCGGCACGACCTCGTCGACGAACACCTCGAGTCCGTGAGGAAGTTCGTCGAGCATCAGGTTGAACCCGTCGCAGGCGCCCGAGCGGAACCAGTCCTCGATGTGGTCGGCCACCTGCTCGGGTGTGCCGACGACGGTGACGTGCTGACCTCCTGAGGCCAGGAGTCGGGCGGCCCCGCGGGTGTCGAGATTGCGTCGTCGTACGAACTCCAGCAGCACCTCGCGCTGGGCGCGGGCGCCCGACACGGTCCCGTCCGCGGGGATCAGATCCCACGGCAGCGGGCCGTCGAGTTCGAGCACCTCGATCGGGACATCCAGCCGTGCAGCGAGGTTGGTGATCTGGACTTCGTCGGGGATCAGGTCGATGAGTTCGTCCTGTCGTCGCCGCGCCGCCTCCTCGGTGTCGGCCAGCACGATGATCAGGCCGGGGAGCAGCTTGACGGCGTCGGGATCCCGGCCGGCGGCGGCGGCAAGCGCACGGACCTCGTCCCGTCGTCGTCGCGCATCGTCGATGTCGGAATGAGCGCAGTACACGGCGTCCGCCGCGCGCGCTCCGAGTGCCACCCCGTGAGTCGACGCGCCTGCCTGGATCAGGATCGGTCGTCCGTCGTCCAGCGGTGGCGCCTTGAAGCGTCCGGACACCCGGAAGTGCTTGCTGTCGTGCGCGATCGCGCGGATGGCTCGGGGATCGAGGAATCGACCGGTTTCGACGTCGGCGGACAGCGCTCCCGGCTGCCAGGAATCCCAGAGGTCGGTGACGACCTCGACGAACTTCTCGGCCCGGCGATAGCGATCCGCTTTCGGGAGCGCCTCGTCGGCGGAGTGCAGCCGTGCCGCAGCGTCACCGCCGGTGACGACGAAGTTCCACCCGACGCGACCATGCGACACCGCGGCAAGCGAGGCGAACTGTCTGGCCAGGTGATACGGGTCGTTGTACGACGTGGTCGCGGTGACGATGAGACCGATCCGCTCGGTCTGTGCTGCCACCACCGATTGCGCAACGATCGGATCGAGCAGTCGCGCAGGCGCATTCCAATCCCTGGCCTGGAGGTCGGGGGAGTCGGCGAGGAAGACTGCGTCGAGGAGTCCCCGCTCGGCCACACGCGCGACCGACAGGTAGTGCTCGACGGTCGAGAAATAGGCACCACCCTCCGGTGCTCGACGCCATGGGCTGCCGATGATCCCACCCGGGATGAGGTTGACGTTGAGGATGGCGTGACGTCGCGCGTCGGAACTCATGTCCGCCACCGGACCGGCGGGACAGGGCCATCGAACATCGGAGTCTTCTTCCGTCAGCGGGCGGTGAGTCCTCGAGGAAAGTTATGTACTCACCATTGGTGGGAACATATTTTGGATTGGCTTGATTTTTGTACTCGCCGTGTGGATGAGCCGCGTTTATGTTTCACCCACCAGGGCCGACCTCGGTCAGCCGAGAGGGGGAACACGTGACGTCGACGATTGCCGCCGACCCGACGAGGGGCACCGATGCGGTCGCCGTGCCGCCGACCGATGTGGTCGGGGGAGTCGGCGCGCGCAGGTGGTCCCGCGCGCGGCGGGGCCTGGTGGTCGTGCTCTCCGCGCTTCTGACCGCCTGGGCCGCGGTCACCTTTGCTTTCCTGGCCATCCATCTCGCGCCCGGCGACCCGGTCACTGCCGTGATGGGCGACTCGACCAACCCCGACCTGCGGGCCCAGGTCGCGCGGGACTGGGGGCTCGATCGCCCACTGCTCGTGCAATACGTGAACTACCTCGGCGACCTCTTGCACGGCGACCTCGGCTACTCGTACGTCCGGGGCGAGGCGGTCGCCGACATCCTGTTCGGAGATCAGCTGCGTGCCACCGCGGAACTGGCCGGGGTGGCGCTGGTGTTGGTCGTCCTCCTCGCGCCGACTCTGGCAGTGCTCACCGCGGGACACCGCACCTGGTGGTCGCGCGGTGTCAGCGGTGTCGAGATGTCGTTCGCATCGGCTCCGACGTTCTGGGTCGGCCTCATCCTGATCTGGGTCTTCGCATTCACGCTACGGGTGCTCCCGGTGACCTCTGGGAACGACTTCCAGCGTCTCATCCTCCCGGCGCTGACCCTGGCCCTGCCGATCGCGGCGGTCCTCGCGCAAGTGATGCGGGGCGGTGTCGAGCGCGCACTGGAGCAACCGTTCGCGGTCTCGGCGCGCGCCCGGGGAGTCGGTACGCTGCGGCTCCGACTCACGCACGGCCTGCGGCATTCACTGATCCCGGCCGCCACGTTGGCCGGCTGGGCGGTCAGCGGACTGCTCACCGGGACGATGGTCGTCGAGGAGGTGTTCGGTCGGGCGGGCCTCGGTAGGGTCACGGTGGAGGCCGTGACCTACTCCGACCTCCCGGTGGTGCTCGGTGTCGCATTGCTCACCGCCGCTGTCTATCTCACGGTCAGCGTGGTGGTCGACCTGACGTATGCGTGGATCGACCCGCGACTCCGGGAGGACCGCCGATGACCACCCTCACCCTCGGCCGTCGGTGGTCGGTGCCGCTGCCGCGTGGCCCGGTCGGCGTGTGGATCGCGGGAGGCTTCCTGGCGGCACTCGTGGTGGCCGTTGCGTTCCCCGTCGTGTTCGCGCTCGGCGACCCACTGCACACCGATCTCGCCGCCGTGCACAACGCGCCGTCGGTGGCACATCCGTTCGGGACCGATCAACTGGGCCGCGACGTGTGGACCCGCGTCGTGTACGGAGCCCGGCTGTCGGTGTTCATCGGCGTAGCCGCAACACTCGTGGCTGTCGCCATCGGCGTGCCCCTGGGGCTGGCCGCCGGTCTCGGCAACCGCGCGGTCGACATCGTGCTGTCCCGGTTCTTCGATCTGCTGGGCGCATTTCCCGAGATCTTGTTCGCCTTGGTGTTGATCACGTTGACCGGCAGTGGGACCGCCAACCTGATCATCGCCATCGGTATCGCGTCCGCACCGCGGTTCGCCCGCGTCATGCGTGCCGAGACCGCCCGCGTCGCCGGCGCCGATTTCGTCACGCACGCAGGCCTGCTGACCCGATCGCGTGCGCGCGTCGTCTGGCGGCACATCTTGCCGAACGCGATCGGCACCCTGCCGGTGCTGATCACCCTCGGTCTCGGCACGTCGATCCTCGGTGCGGCGGCCCTGAGCTTCCTCGGCTTCGGTCCGCAGCCGCCGACTCCTGAATGGGGAGCGATCCTGTCCGAGGCGCGTGACGACCTCCGTATCGCCTGGTGGACGGTCTTCTTCCCGGGCGTCGCCATCACCGCGACCGTGGTCGCGACCACCATCGTCGGTCGCGAGGTCGCCCGACGATTCGAGCGGAGGACCGCGACATGACCATTTACGAACCGTCGACCAGGACGGCGCCCCCTGCGGTAGGGCTCGCCGATGCGAGGGGATCCCGATCGGCCGCCGACCCGCAGAGCGCGGCGCGCGCCACGAGCCCAGATGACGTCGTGGTCCGGATCGCGGGTCTGCACATCGGGTTCCGCGGCGACCCCGACGTGGTCACCGGGGTGGATCTCACGGTGCGGCGCGGCGAGGTCGTCGCGATCGTCGGCGAGTCCGGATCGGGGAAGTCGGTGACCACCCGCAGCATCGTGGGACTCGCAGGTGACGGCGCGCGTGTCCGCGCCGACCGTTTCGAGGTGCTCGGCGACGACGTGTCGGATCTCGGTGAACGTGACTGGCGGCGATTCCGCGGATCGCGCATCGGACTGATCCTGCAGGACGCACTCACCGCGCTCGACCCCCTGCGCACGGTCACCAAGGAGATCACCGAGGGGCTGTCGTCGGTCCCGCGTCGGGAGCGTGCCCAGCGGGTGGAGAGCCTGCTGACCTCGGTCGGCATCGACGATCCCGCCACCACCCGGGCCCGACGGTCGTTTCAGCTCTCCGGCGGACAGCGGCAGCGCGCATTGATCGCAGCGGCGCTGGCCGGCGACCCGGACCTGCTGATCGCCGACGAACCGACGACCGCACTGGACGTCACCGTGCAGGCCCAGATCCTCGAACTCATCGCGACGCAGGCGCGCGCGGGTCGTGCCGTCATCCTGGTCAGTCACGACCTGGCCGTCGTGTCCGCGCTCGCCGACCGGGTCCTTGTCATGCAGGGTGGGCGCATCGTCGAGGAGGGCCCGACCCGCGACGTCATCGACCGGCCGGTCGCGGCCTACACCCGTGAACTGCTCGCGGCCGTGCCCGGCGGCGCGGCGCGGCCTCCGCTCCGCGAGGTCCCGGGGGCCGTACCCCTGCTGACCGCGCGTGGCCTCCGAAAGAGCTATCGCTCACGCGGACAGACGATCCCGGCGGTCAGCGAGGTCTCCTTCGAGGTGCATGACGGCGAGGTCCTCGGTATCGTCGGCGAATCCGGATCGGGCAAGTCCACGATCGCGTCGATGATCACCGGATCCGCCGGGCGTGACGCGGGTGAACTCCTCTTCCTCGGCGCACCGCACCCGGCACCCGCACACGTGGGGCGGATCGGGTTGGTCGCCCAGGACTCGGTCGGTTCGTTCGATCCGCGTCACCTGGTGCGTGAGATCATCGCCGAGGGCGTCGGTGCGTCCGCGACCGCGCCGGAGAACCGAGCGGACCGGGTGCTCGAACTCCTGGAGGCGGTTCATCTCCCGCCCGATGTCGCCGCGCGCCACCCTCGCGAACTCTCGGGCGGGCAGCGACAACGGGTCAACATCGCCCGCGCCCTCGGTGCCGATCCCCGCCTCATCGTCTGCGACGAACCGGTCTCGGCCCTGGACATCTCGGTACAGGCGCAGATCCTCGACCTGCTGCACGAGTTGACCGAGAGTCGACGTCTCGCACTGGTGTTCATCTCCCACGACCTCGCCGTCGTCCGCAGGCTGTGCCATCGCCTGGTGGTGCTGCACCGCGGTCGGGTGGTCGAGGAGGGACCCGCGGAACAGGTCTTCGAGGCACCCGCCGACGCGTACACGCGCGATCTGCTCGCGGCGATCCCGACTCTCTGACGATCACGCGAAAGAGATGAATCGCGCTCGTCCCTGATCTCGGCCGGTCACCCGACCCGTCGGTCCGTCCCCATCCACCAGAAGGATCTCTTCCGTTGCGTACCAGACTGTTCCGACTGATCATTCTCGCGCTCAGCGCGGTCCTGCTGTTGGCCGTCGGTGCCTGCACCTCCGACCCGGAACCCGGGAGCGGCGGTGGCGCGCCCGCGGGTGAGCCCGCGCCGGGCGGCACCTTCACCGTCGTCCTACCCAAGGCGCCGGACCGCGGACTCAACCCGCACTACGGTGCGGCGTTCGATTCCGAGCAGGTCTTGCGCAACGCCTACGACAGCTTGATCTCCGAGGACCCGGAGGAGCACTTCCACCCCTGGTTGGCGAAGTCGTGGACGGTCTCACCCGACGGTCGCACCTACGAGTTCCGACTCCGCGACGACGTGACCTTCACCAACGGCGAGAAGCTCGACGCCGCTGCGGTCAAGACCAACCTCGACGTCTTGCGTGACCCGAAGTACCCGGCCTGGACGAACAACGGCCTGCTGCAGTTCTCGAGCGTCACCGACGTCGCGGTCATCGACCCCTTCGCGGTACGGCTCACCCTCTCCCAGCCGCGCGCCGACCTGCTGTCGTCGCTGGCCGGTCTCGGTGGCGCCATCGTCGCGCCGAGCACCCTCCGCGCCGACAACGCGACGCTGACGGCGGGATCGAAGCTGATCGGCTCGGGCCCGTTCATCATCGATCGGGTGATCCAGGGCCAGGAGATCCGATTCCGTAAGAACCCGGCGTACAGGTGGGGGCCGGGAACCGCGAAGCACCAGGGCGCTGCGTATGTCGATCATCTGGTCGTGAAGTTCGTCCCGGAGGCTTCCACCCGGGCCGGGCTGCTCCGCAGCGGCGAGGTCGATGCGATCGGAACGGTCAAGGCCACCGACATCCCATTGTTCCGCGACGTCTCCGGCTTCCAGTACGCCCAGACCGGCTCGGCGGCGTCGCCGTGGAACATCATGCTCAACGTCACCAACGGCGCCACCGGAGATGTGCGTGTGCGGCGGGCGATCTCGCAGGGCGTCGATCTCTCGGCGATCGTCGACTCGGTGACCAAAGGAACTCAGAAGCGTGCGTGGAGCCTCATCTCGCCGGACAGCAAGTACTTCGACGCCAAGTACGACAACCGTACGAAACCCGACCTGAGCCGCGCGAAGGAGCTGTTGGACGAGGCCGGCTGGAAAGAGTCGGGCGACGACGGTGCACCTCGGACGAATGCTGCCGGGCAACGACTCCGGGTCCGCCTGCTCGCCAGCGTGCCCAACTATCCGTTGGACGACGTGCTGAAGGCATGGCAGGCGCAGCTCCGTCAGGACCTCGGCGTCGATGTCGAACTGCAGTACGTCGAGAACGCGCAGATCTACGATCTGTTGGCTGCCAACGACTATGAGGCCTTCCCGCGCCAGGTCGGTGGGCTTGACCTGTCCCTGCAGCTCAACCGCGCCTTCGGCACCACCCGACCCGACTTGACCTTCGGGCAGGTCGACGGCATCACCCTCGGGTCGGTCGTCGGTGGATCGAAGCTGTCCGACCGGCAGGTCGACCGTTGGCTGGTCGACGCGACCCGGGCGACCGATCAGGGCACCCGGAAGGCATTGTTCGACAAGATCACCGGGCGGATTCTCGATCAGGCCGTGGCAATCCCGCTGTACACCGACCGCAACAGCGTCGCCGCGACCGGCAAGGTGCACAACGTCACGTCCCTGTTCGACCCGCCGCGCAATGCGGTCAACGGGTGGGGTTACGACATCGCGGTGCAGTCCAGGTAGGCGAGGTTCGGGGGCGGCGCCGGCCATCGGGTTCCGATGGTCGGCGCCGACGTCTGCGGGGTCGTCCGTGTTGCGGCACTACGATGTAGATGGTAGCTACTAAGGTCATCGTACCTACGAAGGGAGCTCCCATGTCGGCCTCCGCAGGCGAGACCAGACCGACGCCCTCATCGACACCCGGCGCAGCCGGCGCCGGTGTCGCCGATGGGGCGGAATCCGGCCCGGCGCACCCCGGTGTCTCCGAGCCCGGCAGATGGACCCTGCCGATCGTCCTCGCAGCCCAGTTCGTCACCCCGACGGCCATCGCAGGCACCGCGGTGGCGCTGCCGTTGATCTCGCGCGACCTCGGCTCGGAACCGACTGCGCTGCAATGGGTGGTCAACGGATTCAACGTGGCCTTCGCGCTGGCCACGCTGGTGTGGGGATCGCTCAGCGATCGCATCGGTCATCGCACCACCTTCGCCGCGGGGGCGACCCTGGTGACGGTGGGCAGTGTCGCCAGCGCTCTCGCGCCGACCCTGCTGCTCCTCGACCTGGCCCGCGTCGTCGCGGGGATCGGGGCCGCGGCGATCCTCACCGGTTCCAGCTCGATGCTGTCGACGACGTTCACCGGTGATCGCCGAACGCACGCCTTCGCGATCTTCGGGACGGTGAACGGACTGGGACTCGCGCTCGGACCCACGATCTCGGGTGTGCTCATCGCTGCGACCGGGTGGCGTGGAGTGTTCGTCGTCCACGCGGTCATCCTCGCGGCGGCCGCGATTGGATCGCGCGTCCTCCCGGCCGCACGCGTCACCGGGCAGAAGACCCCCGTCTTCGACGTGTCGCTGCTCCGCAACCGCGAGTTCCTCGCGATGTGCCTTGTCCCGGTTGCCGGCTCGATCGGATTCGTCACACTGCTCACGTACCTGCCGTCGGCCCTCTCGGGGATCAAGGACATGTCGGCGGGCGCCGCGGGATCGATGATGCTGGCGATGACGATCCCGGTGTTGATCGCACCGATCGTGGTGGCACAGCTGGTCACCCGGTTCCGCGCACTCACCGTGGGGGTGATCGTCTACGTCAGCCTCGGGGCACTGATCCTCGGCAATGCGGGGATGCTGCTCTTGGCCGAGAACCGCTCGGTGGCCTGGATCGTGGTTCCGATGATCCTGCTCGGCCTCGGCTTCGGCCTGCCCGTCGGGTTGGTCGACGGGCACGCACTGTCGGTGGTGCCGAGTTCACGCTCGGGAACCGCGGCCGGTGTGCTCAACTTCTTCCGCATCGGCAGCGAGGCGGTGTTCGTCGCCGGATACGCCGTCGTGTTGTCGACGCTCGTAGGCGTCCACCTGAGCGGAGTGGCGGCGGCCGACACCGCTGCAGGACAGTCCGGCCACGCCGACGTCTACCGTTCGGCATTCGACTCGACGGTCATGATCCTGATCGGTCTGCTCGTGGTGGTCACCGTGGCGTTCGTCCTGGTCCGCCGCCGCCGAGTGGCAGACGGCCATCCCGCCTGACCCGGAGCGTCACGAGCACCCTCACGCGGGACAGGTTCGGTCGTGTTCGGGCATGGTCCCGTCGACCAGGTAGTCGGTGATCACATCCTGCGCGCACGGGTTCTTGCCGAGTCCGTAGACACCGTGGCCGCTGCCGTCGACGCTCAGCAACGTCGAGCGTCCACCGAATGCGTCGTCGATCTGCACGCCGTTGTGGTGCGGTGTGACCGGGTCTCGCTGATGCTGTACCACGAGGACGTTCGTGGGCCCCTCGTCGTCGACGGCCACTGGCGGCTCGGTCTGGTCGATCTGCCAGAACGCGCACGGCATGATGTTGGCGGCTGCCGCACCGAACAGGGGATACTTCTGGCGGTCTGCTTCGACAGCCCGCCGGTAGGTGTCCGGATCGGTCGGCCATTTCACGTCGTTGCACGTCACGGCGAGGAACACCGACCAGTTGTTGTCCATCTGCCGGGCGGCCTGGGTGATCGCCGACGGAGCGTCGTTGGGTTCCCGGTCGCGCATGGTCCGCCAGCTGTCCGCCGTGGCGCCGTAGGACGCAGGGTTGTAGAGGGATACGAACGTACCCAATCGAAACGCGCGACCGTCGACCCCGTCGACCGGATCGCGGTCGAGCTTGCCGGCGATCCTGAAGTAGCTCTCGCGAACAGCCGCAGGTGTGTTTCCGAGACCGTATCGAGCGTCCCGCGCCGCAACCCAGTTCGCGAAGTCCGGGAAGGTCTCCTCCATGCCGAGGGCGTAGCGTCGCATACCGTCCCGGTCGAGGTGTGTGTCGCCGATGTTGCTGTCCAACACGATTCGGTCGGTGGCATCCGGGAACATCGATGCGTATGCAGCGCCGAGCGCCGTGCCGTAGGAGTATCCGAGGTAGTTGCCCTTCTCCTCGCCGAGAGCAGCGCGGATGCGATCGAGGTCGCGTGCCATGTTCGCCGTCGTCACATGCCGCATTCGGCCGTCGTCGTTGGCCGCGCAGCGTTCGGCGACAGTGTGTGCCGTTGCCGACTGCTCCTCGAAAGCGCGCTCATCGTAGGCATACGGTGGTACGGCACCGTAGTACGCGACGTCGGATGTGAAGCCGCAACTGATCGGCGACGAATGTCCGATCCCCCTGGTGTCGATGCCGATCAGATCGTAGCTGTCCTGTAGTTCTTGCGGAATTCCCCTCTGCGCCAGGAAGATCGGCTGGTCGAGTCCAGAACCGCCGGGACCGCCGGGATTCAGCATCAGCGAACCGCGCCGGGCCTCCGGCTTCGTCGACGCGAGCCGCGAGATCGTCAGGTCCAACTGCTGCCCGTCCGGATCGCGGTAGTCCAGAGGTACGGGCACCGTGGCGCACCGGAGGCGGGGCGGGCCCGCGTCCGGATTCTCGACGCCGTCAGGGCATGCGGACCACGCAAGTGTGGCGTGGCTCGCCGGCTGCGGACTCTCCCGCGCGGAGTCGTGCGCGGGCATCGATGAACAGCCGGCGATCAGGAGGCCCGTCACTGCGAGGGCCGGTGTCAATCGGGATCTCATCGTCGTGCCGTCCTTTGGGTCGAGTCGGTCGGGTTGTGGTGTCGGGCAGGCGGACGACGCCCCGCGGCCGTCCTTCCAGCACGCTGTGCTGGTCGCGCAGAGACGACACTAGCACAGTGTGCTAGCACGCTGTGTTGCTAGAATCGGCGCAGCGCGTCGGCGGCATGATCGATACCCGCCCCTGACGAGGAAGAGAGTGATGACGGAGAAACCGGTACTGGACTCCAGGGCGAAGGTGATCATCGCTGCGTGCGAGATGATCGGCGAGAACCCGGCATCGACGCTCAGCGTTCGGACGGTGGCCGCACGCGCCGGTGTCAGCATGGGTTCGCTGCGACACCACTTCCCGACGCAGCGAGCGTTACGTGATGCGGTTCTGCGGACGATCTACGACGTCGCGACGTCGGACGACGAGGTCATATACGACCGATCGGTGGCCCCGCGCGAACGACTGGTCCACTGCTTACGACAGATTCTCGCCCCGCAGGTCGGGGACGAAGCCCGACGGGCCTGGACGACGGTGTTCGACGCCTTCATCGCGACCGAACCCACCGACGAGACACGGGCGGCGTACCTGACGATGGCGGCCGAAGGGACTCGGCGGATGGAACATTGGCTGACGGTTCTGGACGAGGAGGGCGCACTCGTCCCCGGTGACGTGAGGCAGCACGCGAACTTCCTGAATGCCGTTGTCAACGGCGTCTCCATCGAGCGGGCGCTGCCTACCGAGACGTCGGTACTCGAGAGGGAGACCGCCACGCTGTACCAGGCCGTCGATGCTGTGCTGAGAGCAGTCGACCAGTAACAGTCGTCCGGTGCGGTCGCGCCTTGGCGGACGTCAGACCTTCGTGCGGGTTGCGGAATCGCCGGCCAGGACCGTGTCGAGCAGGCCGGGAAAGGCGCGGTCCATGTCGTCGCGACGTAGACGCGTCATGCGGCCGTTGCCCACGTCCCGCTGCCAGATCAGACCTGCCTTGCGGAGGACGCGGAAGTGGTGTGTCCGCGTCGACGGTGCCCATGGCATGCCGAACTCGCTGCAGAACTGTTCGGTCTCCGGCGGTTCGGCCGCCAACTGCGCGATGACGCTGCGCCGGTTGTCGTCGGCGAGCGCATGCAGGACCGCGGTCAGGTCGTACTCGTCGACCTCGGGATGTCCGTCGGCGTCGGCCATGGCACCTCACTCAACACATGGGGGAAGCTCGCACACAGAAGAGCTACGACGACCATGGTACCCAGCCGAGTGGGTGGGCGGATGGACCCTAGGGTGTGGCGAGAACGGCCGCGATCGCCTCGACGAGGGTGTCGACCAGCCCTGGTGCGGTCTGGTCGCCGAGTTCGCCACGCTGTTCGTCGGATCGCACCATGATCACCGACTCGACGAGTCGGAACGGCAGCAGCCGTCGGTTGTCGGTGTCGCTGCCGAGGGTGGCGGCAGCGAGGGTGGCATAGGCGGCCGCCAATTCGGTTCGAGCGGCGCGGAACTCGGCGAAGCGCTCGTCACCGATCTCCGGGAGCAGGTACAGGACTCCCAGATTCCAACGTGAGGTCGCCAACTGGGTGATGTCGAAACGGGCGAGGTCGAGGAGCCGCTCGACCGCGGGCCCGTCGTCGGCCAGAAGAGTGCGGGCGCGTTCCAGCGATGCCACGACGGTGGACTGCAGCAGCGCCACCAAGATGTCGTCCTTGGTGGGGAAGTGGTGGTAGAGCGACGCCTGACGGATCCCGACCGCATCGGCGATCATCCTCGTCGACGTCCCGGTGTAGCCCCGGCCGGCGAAGAGTTCCGCTGCGGCATCCAGGATCTCGTCGCGTGCGGTCGCCCCGCGGCGGCGTGCTGCGACCAGCCGTGGGCGACCCGGGCCACCACCGGCAGAAGCAGTTCCTGCGGAACTGGCGGCCATCGTTTCTCCCGTCGTACATCCGGCGCAGGATGAGACTCTCGGTGTCGAGCCCAGGACATCGACCCTAATCGGAGTCCGTGGGAAAAGGGTCGCGGACGCCACGGCGATGTGGCCGGCGCCCCCTCGTCACCGGCCTCGTCACCGCCATCGGCGGTCCCCACCAGCGACGCGTAACAGAGACGTTGCGCGTGGTAGCAGCTCGGCAACATTTCTGTCATTCGACAGAAATGGCGGACCGGTTATCTGTCAACCGACAGAAAAACCCGCTCGACGGTGAGCCGCACGAGAGAGACCACGCCATGACCTCCATCGCTTCCCCGCCCCCGTCCTCACCGCCTGTCCCGAGCGCCCCGCCGGCCCCGTCGGCGACCGTCGCGGACGCCGCCGACCTCTCCGAGTTCGGCTACGACCAGCAACTGCACCGTTCGCTGGGCAAGTTCGCCTCCTTCGCCGCGGGCTTCTCCTTCGTCTCGATCCTCACCACGATCTTCCAATTGTTCGGTCTGGGTTTCGGTTTCGGCGGACCGGCGTTCTTCTGGACCTGGCCGATCGTCTACGGCGGCCAGCTACTCGTCGCACTGTGCTTCGCCGAGATCGCGGCGCATTACCCGATCTCCGGCGCCATCTACCAGTGGTCTCGCCGGATGGGTGGTGAGGTCATCGGCTGGTTCGGCGGCTGGTTCATGATCATCGCCCAGATCGTCACGGCGTCGGCGGCGGCGATCGCATTGCAGGTGGTGTTGCCGACGGTGTGGAGTGGATTCCAGATCATCGGCGATGATCCGACGCTCACCAGCACCAGTGGCGCCTCCAACGCCGTCCTGCTCGGCTCGGTGCTCCTGGTGGCGGTCACGATCATCAACTGCGTCGGCGTGAACTGGATGAGCCGCGTCAACAGCATCGGTGTCACCTGCGAGCTCGTCGGTGTCGTCGCAGTGGTGCTCGCCTTCTTCACCCACGCCCAGCGCGGACCCGACGTCGTCTTCGACACCGGGCTCGCCGGTGAACAGCCCGGCTACATCTGGGCCTTCATCGTCTCCGGGCTGATGGCCGCCTACGTGATGGTGGGGTTCGGTTCGGCCGGCGAGCTCGCCGAGGAGACCCGCAACCCGCGCCGCGTCGCGCCTCGCACGATCCGGATGGCGCTGACCGTGTCGGCGATCGGCGGTGGACTGATGCTGCTCGGCGCGCTGATGGCGGCCCCGTCGCTCGGTGACGAGCTCGCCGCGGGCGGCATGCCGTATGTGATCGACTCCGTGCTCGGCAGCTTCTGGGGCAAGGTCTTGCTCTGCGACGTCGCGGTGGCGATCTTCATCTGCACACTCGCGATCCAGACCGCCTGCTCGCGACTGATCTTCTCGATGGCGCGCGACGGCCGTCTCCCGGCCTCGAAGACGTTGGCGCATGTCAACTCCCGCACCCAGACCCCCATCGCCCCGTCGATCCTGGTGGGCGTCCTCTGCATCGGCGTGCTGGTGGTCAACGTCGGCAACTCGGCCATCTTCGCGACCCTGGCCAGCGTCTGCATCATCCTGATCTATCTCGCCTACCTCGCGGTGACCGGCCCGATGCTCTACCGCCGGTTGCAGGGATGGCCCAAGGGTGGGGTCGCGGTCGACAGCGACGGCCGGAAGGTGTTCTCGCTCGGCCGGTTCGGCATCGTCGTGAACCTGCTCGCGGTGGTGTACGGCGCGCTGATGGTGGTGAACCTGGCGTGGCCCAGGGCCGAGGTATTCGATCCGGCCGGCGAGATGCCGATCCTGCGCTGGGCCGGGCCGATCTGCGTGGTCGCCACGATCCTGATCGGCATCGCCTGCTTCCCCCGCGGCAAAGAGCATCCCAAGCCGGTGTCGACGGCGGTCTGAGCCCTGCTGTCGATCCTGCGCACCACCACATCCCGACCCTCAGGAGGACCACCGATGGGCATCATCACCGAACCGGCCGGCACGGCGATCACCAACAGCAGCGACAGCACTTGCACTGGCACCACGTCGACCACCGCGGGCGCACGCGATCACGCCCGGGCCCAGGCGGGGACGATCACCGACTCCATGCCGGTGGTCCCCGCCACCCGGTGGCCCCGACCGCCGGCCGGGGTGGATGCCGACGAGCTGGTGTGGGCAGAGACCGTCCCCGGCGGCCGGTACACGGTCAAGGTCGTGGCACGCGGCACCCGACTGAGACTGCGTGACATCGCCGGGACCGCGTGCGCGCACGTGATGCTGTGGCGCGCGGACGCGCCGTGGGAGCGGCTCAACGTGGCCGACACGGTCAAGGTGCCGTGGCAGGCGTACCTCGGCACCGGACATCCGCTGCTGAGTGACCAGGGACGCGTACTGGCGACGGTCGTCGCCGACGACTCCGGTCACCACGACGCACTCTGCGGGACATCGACGTTGGCCGGCAACATCTCTCGGTACGGCGCGGGTGAGGCTCATTCGGCCAGCCCCGCCGGCCGCGAGATGTTCGTCCTTGCGGCTGCTAAACACGGCCTGACCCCCACCGATGTCGCGCCGTCCCTGTCGTTCTTCCACGGTGTGGTCGTCGAATCCGACGGGACACTGACGTCCAAGGGATCGGCGGGCATCGACAAGAGCGTCGAGGTGATCCTGCACCTGCCGTGCATCGTCGCGATCGTCGACACCGCACATCCTCTCGATCCGGCCCCGACCTACGGGGTCGGGCCGGTCGAGGTGGTGGCGTGGCGGGCCGACGACGACCTCGAGGACCTCGTCGCCGCCGCTGCCGACCGTGATCCCGAATACCACCGCGCGGTGGTCAATTCCGAAGACGCCTGGATCGCGTCACGGTCGCACTGACGCCGGAATGCGCTGACCCACTTCACCCCGATCGACCCATTGCTCACCCGACTGCAGGAGAAACAGCCATGACCGCACCGACCGACATCGCCGTCGATCCGGCCCCGGAACGGATCATCCTCGACACCGAGATCGGACCGCGCGCGCCGTGGTCGGGGGTGGTCGAGGCCGGTGACATCCTCACCATCGTCGACCTGCACGGCAACCAGGCCGTGGACACCCTCTTCTATGGGGCGGCCGACCACTCGGTCCGATACTCGGCCCAGGCCACCATTGCCGCGCAGGGGAGCATCTTCCTGACCACCGGCTCCGTGATCCGTGATCAGGAGTCGGCGCCGCTGATGACGATCGTGGCCGACCAGGTCGGCAATCACGACACCCTCGGCGGGGCATGTTCGCAGGAGTCCAACACCCTCCGCTACGGGCACCACACCAAGCACCAGCACGCGTGCGTCGAGAACTTCCTCATCGGTGGTGCCGCACACGGACTCGGCAAGCGCGATCTGGTCGGCAACGTCAACTTCTTCATGAACGTGCCGGTGGACCCCGACGGATCGCTCGGCATCGTCGACGGATTGTCGGCACCGGGCAAGCGGCTGGCCCTACGCGCCGAGGTCGACACCCTGGTGTTGATATCCAACTGTCCGCAGATCAACAACCCCTGCAACGGGTTCGACCCGACAGCCGTGCGGATCATCGTCACCCGGCCGGGCGCGAACGACCAGCAGGCCGGGGTCAGCCGATGAGCACCGTCGAGATCCTGCGGGCAGGTCCCCTCACCACGATCCAGGACTGGCCGGGGCGCATCGGGTATTGGAAGGTCGGCGTGCCGCCGTCGGGTCCGATGGACGACCTCTCGTTCCGGTTGGCGAACATCGCGGTCGGCAACCCCCCGTCGGCCGCAGGCCTGGAGGCCACCCTGATGGGGCCGGCGCTGCGATTCGCCGAACCGGCGGTGATAGCGGTGACCGGCGCCCCGGTGACCGTGACGGTCGGGGGAGTGGCCGTCCCGCAGTGGGTCCCGGTCCCGGTGGGCGCGGGCGAGACGGTGGACGTCGGGGCCGCGGGATCGCTGGGGATGCGCGTCTACCTCGCGGTCGCCGGCGGGATCGTCGCGGACGACTACCTGGGCAGCACCGCGACCTTCGCGATGGGCGGCTTCGGCGGTCTCGACGGCCGGCCTCTGCGTGAGGGCGACACGCTCGCGGTCGCCGGCGATCGGCCCGGGACACCCCGGCGCATCCTCATCGACGAGCGGCCCGCCATGACCGACGCGTGGCAACTCGGGGTGACGGTCGGGCCGCACTCGGCGCCGGAGTTCTTCACCCGGGACGACATCGACGACATCCTCGATCACCCCTACGAGGTCCACTTCAACTCCGACCGCACCGGTATCCGGCTGATCGGCCCTCGACCGCGATGGGCGCGGTCGGATGGCGGAGAGGCGGGCCTGCACCCGTCGAACATCCACGACAACGCCTACTCGGTCGGCGCGCTCGACTTCACCGGTGACACACCGATTCTGTTGGGGCCCGACGGGCCGAGTCTCGGTGGTTTCGTCTGCCCGGTGACCGTGGCGAGCGCTGAACGCTGGAAGCTCGGTCAGCTCAAACCCGGTGACACCGTACGGTTCGTCGCGATCCGCACCTCCCACGTCGCATCGCCGGCCGAGGTCGGGCCGGCCCGCCGCTCCGGCTTCGTCGACGTGCTCTCCCGCGGCGGCGACACCGACGACGGCATCCTGGGGCGGACCACCACGGCGGACGGCGTCACCGGTGTCACTTATCGACGCAGCGGCGACGACAACATCCTCGTCGAGTACGGCGATCTGCACCTCGACCTCGAGCTCCGCGCGCGCGTGCACGCCCTCGCCGAACGCATCGACGCCGAACGGCCTCGTGGGCTGGTCGATCTGACCCCGGGGATCCGCTCACTGCAGGTGAAGGCCGACCCGGATGTCTGGTCGCAGCAGTCGATGCTGGACTGGCTGATCGGGTGTGAGGCCGATCTGCCGGCCGCCGACGATCTCGTGCTGCCGAGTCGAACCGTCCACCTGCCGCTGTCCTGGGACGATCCGTCGACCCGGGAAGCGATCGAGCGGTACATGCTCGGCGTGCGATCGGATGCGCCGTGGTGCCCGTGGAACATCGAGTTCATCCGTCGGATGAACGGGTTGGACTCGGTGGACGACGTCTACCGCACGGTGTTCGACGCCGAGTATCTGGTGCTCGGACTCGGTGACGTCTATCTCGGTGCGCCGGTGGCGGTCCCGTTGGACCCGCGGCATCGACTGGTCACCACCAAGTACAACCCGGCACGTACCTGGACGCCGGAGAACGCGGTCGGCATCGGTGGTGCGTACCTGTGCATCTATGGGATGGAGGGGCCGGGTGGATATCAGTTCGTCGGTCGCACCACTCAGATCTGGAATCATCGTCACCCGTTGTCGTCGAACGGCTTCGATCCGGAACATCCGTGGCTGCTGCGGTTCTTCGACCGCATCAGCTGGTATCCGGTGAGTGCCGAGGAATTGCTCGACATGCGCGCCGATGTGGCCGCCGGACGAGGGGAGAGCACCCGGATCGCCGACGGATCGTTCTCGCTCGCCGACCACCGGCGATTCCTGGACGGGAACGCCACCGACATCGAGACGACCAGGGCTGCGATGACGTCGGCCCGGGATGCAGAGCGCGAGAGATGGTCGCAAGGCGGCGAATTCGCCAGGTCGGCGACACCCGACAGGATGCCGGCGGACGAGCTGACCGGGGACAGGGTGACCGGGGATGAGGAGAAGGTGGCATGAGCCGGATCGACGAGATCTACGCCCGGATCGAGGCAGCGGATCGACCGGAGGTCTTCGTCACGCTGCGTCCGCGGGAGGAGGTCGACCGTGAGCATCGCGCCTCGCTGGCCGCCGGTGGTCGACTGGCCGGGGTCGTGGTGGCCGTCAAGGACAACGTGGACGTCGCGGGTCTGCCCACGACCGCCGCGTGCCCCGGTTTCGGCGTCGTCGCCGACGTCGACGCACCAGCGGTGGCCGTCCTGCGAGCCGCCGGTGCGGTGGTGATCGGCAAGACCAATCTCGACCAGTTCGCCACCGGGTTGGTCGGCACTCGCAGTCCCTATGGCGCGGTGCGGGATTCCCGTCGACCGGACCGGATCTCCGGCGGGTCCAGTTCCGGCTCCGCCGTCGCGGTGGCGCTCGGGTTCGCCGACATCGCGATCGGCACCGACACCGCGGGTTCCGGTCGTATCCCGGCCGGACTCCAGGGGATCGTCGGGATCAAGCCGACGCTCGGAGTCGTGTCGACCGTCGGGGTCCTGCCGGCCTGTGCCGATTACGACGCGGTCACCATCCTGGCGCCCGATCTGGCGTCGGCGGATCGCGCCATGGCCGTCCTCGCGGAGGCGGCCGGTCCCCGGCCGTTCGGCGCCGACATCCGGTTGGCCGCACCCGAACAGCCGATGCTGGCCGTACCCGCCGACCTCCCCGGCCTGGACCGATCGTGGCGGGAGGCGTTCGCCGCGTCCGTGCGGCGCGCCGAGGAGGTCGGATTCCGCATCAAGCATGTCGACCTCGAACCGTTCCTCACCGCGGCGCGCCTGCTGTACGACGACGCCCTGGTCGCCGAGCGATACGACGCCGTCGGGCAGTTCATCGACTCGGCCGATGCCGAACGCGACGGTCTGGACCCGACGGTCGCCCGGATCATCAGCGCCGCCAACCGTTTCAGCGCCGTCGAACTCCTGGCCACACGTCGACGACTGGACCGGTTGCGGTCGGTCGCCATGAACGAGCTCGGCGACGCCGACGCTCTTCTCGTCCCGACGGCACCCCGGCACCCGACCATCGCCGAGGTCGACGCCGATCCGGTCGGCGTGAACTCGGAGATGGGTGTCTACACGAACTTCTGCAACCTCTTCGACCTGTGTGGGATCGCGATCCCGGCGGGGACGGTGGCCGAGCCGGACGGCACGGTGTCGCAGTTCGGCATCACCCTACTGGCCAGGGCCCACCGCGATGCGGTGGTGACCGACCTCGCCCGCCGACTGAGCATCGGCCCGGAAGCCGGGCCGTCGGCGGCGTGGCCGGAGTCGGCCGGCGCGCCGAGCGTCGAGGTGGCCGTCTTCGGGGCGCACATGCGGGGCGGGCCACTCACCCACGAATTCGCCGACCGCGGTGCCCGCTGGTCGGGGGAGGTGCGCACCGCCCCGGCGTATCGGCTGGTCGCGCTGGACACCGTGCCGCCCAAACCGGGTCTCGTCCGCGATCCCGCTGTCGGGCGCAGCATCTCCGGGGAGTCGTGGACCGTGTCGACCACCGGGCTCGGCGACTTCCTGGCCCATCTACCTGCCCCGATGGCTCTCGGTCAGGTCGAGCTGGACGACGGCCGGTGGGTGGTCGGGTTCGGGTGCTCGGCCGACGTAGCGGCCGCCGGTACCCCACTCGACCGAACGCGCTGGTGAGGCTTTTGCCGGTTCGGTCACCGATTCGCGATCGTCCATGCTTCACTTACTCGACTTCATCGGGTGGACGCGAGAGTGGGACGAATGACCAGCTTGGGGGACAACGGTATTCGGCGTTCACGGAAGTCGGATCGTCGCCGTAAGCGCAAGCAGGCCCGGTTCCGCGCCGCCGCCGGCGTCGCTTCGGTCGCAGCGGTGGCGGCGATCGGGGCCGGCCAGGTGGTGGGGCAGGGGCAGGCGCACGCGGCGCTGCTCGACGACGTCAACAAGGTGAAAGCTCTCAATCTGAACCCGGCGGCCGGGCTGGGCAACGTCGTCGGGAACATCGTGAACAACGCTGCGACGCAGGGACTCCTGAGCCAGTGGCGGATCAACGCTTGTGGCACCGGTGGGCAGAACGGCGGCGCCGACTGCACAGGGTCGACGGGAACCGGTGTGGCCGTGGTGATGCCGGGGACGCTCGACCTGGTGCCGGTGGTCGTCTACGACCCGGTGAAGAACGCGTACAACACCGTTCTCGTGCAGGGGCTGCTGTCGATCCTGGGTTTGGATGGAAAGATCCCGGATGCGCAGCTCCCGGTCGGTTCGGCAAAAGTCATCGGCAGCGGATTCCAGTTCGCCTATGCATCGACCGGTGGTTCGGCCACCGCGATCTCGTACCTGCCCATCAGCCTCGCCACCGCGGGAGCCAGCGGGGGCCGGACCGCCTACGCCTTCGCGCTCGTCGGCATCGCGAATGCATGGACCACCGACGACGTACCGGTCACGATCCTGGGGGCGAACACCGGCCTCGAGATTCCGGGGGTGAAGTCGGTCGGCTGCTATGGCGGTCTCACTGCGGGGTACGCCGAGGGGGTCGGCGCGTGCGCGAACATCGCCGGGACCCTCGACTTCCGGTTGGATCAGCGGCCGCAGCTGCACGAGGTCCAACTGGGGCTCACCGATCCCACCGCGGTGCTCGTCGATCCCGCATCGGTGTTCGGGAGCGTCATCACGCAGCTGCTCAACGGACAGCCGCTCTCGCTGAGCAAGGACTTCGTCCGCCTGACCGTCGGGGGCGACCAGTTCCTCTCCCTCACCAGCGATTACGGCACGCAGGACCCGATCACCGTCGACTGGTTGGGCGCGCGGGTCACGCTGAATCCCGAGACCGTCGTCAACGGCGTGTCGAAGCCCAATCACCTCGGCGTCCCGACCATCCAGCTGGGCGGATTCGATGGCGTCCACGACCTGCTGCCGGTGATCTCGATTCCCGAGCGTCGGTACCCGTTCGGTATCCCCGCGGCCGGGCCGGTCGTGACACCGTCGTTGCCGACGACCTCGACCAGCGTGGCGCGTCAGGCGTCTGCCGAGCCGTCGGTGGTGGCGCGTTCGGCGTCGACCCTGCTCACCTCCGATTCGTCCGACGATGTCACCAGCACCACCGACATCCCCGTCGTCGACGACACCGACGATCACACCGTGACCACCACCGGCTCGGCCTCGGCGTCATCGGATTCCGCCGGGAACGAGTCGGCGGCCTCACCAGGCGACCGGACATCGATCGGCGACTACGTCGGCAAGCATCGCCTGACCGACCGTGGACGGCACTCCAGCGGAAAGTCCGGTGCCGACGCGTCGACCGGGGGCAAGCATCGCGCCACGGAGTCGGCGAGTTCGGCCGACGTTGGCAGCGGAGCCGGCGACACGTCGAGTACGAGCGGTTCGTCGACCTCGAGCGGGTCGAGTGCAAAGGCGTCGGCCGGTGAGTCGTCGTCGGGGGCCGCTTCTGGGGCGTCGAGTAGCTCCGCTGACGACTGACCACCGGTCGGTGAGCACGTGGCGGGTCAGCCGCCGAGCTGTTAGAACGGTGAGACGGCGACTCGCCGTCATCTGATCGACCGATCTCGCTCAACGCAAGGAGGGCGACATGACCCGAACCGGCACGACAGCAGACGACACGCGACACGACCCGAACACGAACGGCGACGTCCTCGCCGGCCAGGTTCTTGCAGCGGCACCTGAGGCCGATTATCTGGAGCAGCAGGTCGACGTTCCCGACGTCCAGTCCGAGGAGGACTATCCGCACGTGTCGGACATCTCCGGCTACGACGTCTGAGGGGCTCTCCGCCTCGCAGAGCACCCGGGAAGTGGGCGCCGGACGACTACAGTGGTCGGCACATCCGTCGCCCGGTGTGAGGAGACAGTCATGGCAGTGGATCCGGCCAAGCGCAGAGCCGTCGGCGAGGTCGTCCGGCAGCACCCGGGAATGAGTCTGGCGGCCGTGTCCCCGGCCATCGTCGTGTTCGCGGTCGTCTGGCTCATCACCAACTTCTGGATCGCCGTCATCCTCGGCGTCGCGGCGCTCGGAGCCGGTTACTACCTGCTGACGCGGCAGCGGTAGGCGATGGTCGGCGTCCGGACCACGATCCGCTGATGGCGGTACGAGTCGACAGCTGGATCTGGGCGATCCGGCTCACCAAGACCCGATCCGCGGCCGGTGCCGCGTGCCGGGGCGGACACGTACGCGTCAACGGCACCACCGCGAAACCGGCACAGCAGGTCTCGGTCGGTGACGAGGTCAGGGTCCGCCTCCACGGACGTGAGCGGATCGTCGAGGTCACGAGACTGATCACCAAACGTGCGTCGGCCCCCGTCGCTGCGGAGTGCTTCATCGATCACAGCCCGCCGCCGCCCCCGCGAGAGGTCCTCGCGACGCAGCCGCGTCGTGATCCGGGAGCCGGTCGGCCCACCAAACGTGAACGCCGCGAACTCGACCGCCTGCGTGCACAGGGTGGCGTACTGATGGCGGTCGTCGCGCTGGTCGTGCTCGTCGCCGGGTGTTCGTCCGACTCCGGTGACGACTCGGGGTCGGGCTCCCCGAAGCCGCCGGCGAAGGCCGGATCGGGACCGTTCTTCGGCGAATGCGGCGGAGTCACCATCGACGACGTCGCGCGGCTCACCAAGTTCCCCGGACTCAGTGCGACCGTGAACAATCCGTCGGCGTGCGAGTGGGACAGCAGCAACGACCGCACCGGCCCGGTCGCATCCTTCAATTGGTACCGCGGCTCGCCGATCGGTCGGGAGCGTGCGACCGAGCAGTTGTCACGAGAGTCCACCAAGGACATCGAGATCAACGGGCACAAGGGTTTCATCGCATCGGATGTCGGCATCTGCGAGGTCGGCATCGACTTCGGCGGTGACTTCTTCGAGTGGTCGGTGAGTGCGGGTGCGGCGTCGGTGACCGGCGGAGAGGTCCCGCCCACCGAAGAGATCTGCGACGCCACCCGCGAGCTGTCGCGGCTCTCGATCGAGCGTGCGTCGTGATGCCGCAGCGGATGAGGCCCGCGGGGACTGCTCACGACCGGTACCCGGGCGCGGGACGAGGTCGCCGCGTGCGCTCCCTGATCGCTCTCCTCGTCGCCGCGATGCTGATCGTCGGGGTGAGCAGCGCCTGCGCCCGGTCGGTCGACGGTGACGCCGTGGCTGTCGGCCAGGCCGACAACGACCAACCGGGGGCGGTCGACACCGATCAGTTCGACAAACTCCTCCTCGAATGCCAGATCGTCTCCACCGACCAGATCGCGAAGGTCGTCGGTGGTGGCGTGGCCCGCGGCACCTTCAACGGTGCCATCTGTCGGTGGATCGTCGAGGGACCGGCGATCGTCGGGGTCACGTTCAACTGGTTCGAGTGGGGGTCGCTGAACGCCGAGAAGGAGACCGCCAAGAAGCTCGGCTACGAGACCGAGAACATCAAGGTGGCCAGTCAGACTGCGTTCACCCAACGAGACCCGAAACGGCCCGCCATGTGCGGTGTGACCGCCCGCGCGCCCAGCGAGGGTGTCTACACCTGGTGGGTCGAACCGCGGACGACCGCGACCGCCGCCGATCCCTGCGCGGCGCCGATCAAGCTGATGGAGCTCCTGCTGTCCGGAGGGCAGTAGCAACTTCCCAGCAGCGAGGGGCGGTGTCTGCGAGCGTCCCTACCGTTTGCGAGCAGAGCTCAGCTCGCAGACGGTGGTTCTGTTCGCATCGCCTCCGACGAACTCAGTCGGGCAGTCGGGTCACCGACACCGTCGCCGCGACCTGCACGTCGCCGTCTGGGCCGTCGATGAGCATCCACACCAGCAACCGATCGGCCTCGCGGACCCTGCGCAGCGTCAGCTTGCTCGACGGGACGATGGGGCGCAGGTACTCGATGACCGCCCGATGACGGCCGGTGACCAGGTCGGGGTGGTCGACGAGCTCGTCCTCGATCGCCTCCAGGTATGCGGCGTTGTTCAGGTGCTTGAACGGATCGAAGTCGGTGCTGCGAAGTACGTGCTCACGGTCGGGCAGGTCGATCGTGCCCGGATCCGGCGCCTTGTCGGGGTTCATCGCCTTCCAGCGCAAGCGGTGTTCGTCGGTCATCGACGACAACATCTCGAATGCACCGTCGGTGAGGCGTGAGGGCATGCCCTGATCGTTGACGTTGATCCAGAACGCCTCGGTCTCGATGAGGCCCGGCGGGCGCGGGTCGGGGTTGAACCGGTTCGTCTCGTGCTCGGCGGTCAGTCGCACCCGCATGTTGGTCCATCGCGTCGACAACGCGCCGCACCAACGCTGGGCGGTGAAACCGGCCGGCCAGGAGAACGGTCGGATCACGTCGATGACGGTCCGCCGCACGATCCAGAACGGATCGGTGTCGCGGAACTCGGTCACCTCGATGTTGTCGTTGGCGACGTCCTGCAGGTATCTGGCGACCGCGTCGAGACGCACCCGCATCTCCTGGTCGACGTCACCGGTGCGGACGCGATATCCCCCCTCGAAGAAGCGCGCGCCCTCCTTGCGGTCGGTCAGTGCGACGACCTCTGGCTGTTCGCCGATGATGCTCACCGGGGTCCCTTCTGTGTGTCGCCGGTATCTTTGCAGTTAAGATACAGAGAGCAGCAAAACTAGAACACGTTCCACGTGTCTGACTCTGAGGAAACAGCAGATGGCGCATGTGATTACTCGACCATGTTGCAACGACGCCTCGTGCGTCAGCGTGTGTCCGGTGAACTGCATCCACCCCACTCCTGACGAGCCGGAGTTCCTCACCGCGGAGATGCTCTACATCGATCCCGAGACGTGCATCGACTGCGGTGCGTGCATCGACGAGTGCCCGGTCGAGGCCATCCTCCCGGACGACCAGATCGAGGATCGCGACGAGCCCTACCTCCAGATCAACGCCGACTACTACACGGACCACGACGTCGAGGGCGGGCTCGTGCCGCCTCGCAAGGCCCCGCAGCTGCCCGACGGAGAGTTGCACGTCGCCATCGTCGGCGCTGGACCGGCTGCCTTCTACGCAGCCGAGGAACTCGTGCGTCGGCCGACGGTCAAGGTCGACATGTTCGACCGCCTGCCGACTCCGTACGGACTTGTGCGCGCGGGGGTCGCCCCGGACCACGCCCCGACCAAGGGGGTGGAGAAGACGTTCGCTGCCACCGCGGGCAAACGCAACTTCGACTACTTCCTGAACGTCGAGGTCGGCAAGCACATCAGCCATGACGAACTCACCGACCGCTACCACGCGGTCGTCTACGCCGTCGGTGCGTCCACCGACAAGCGGCTGGGCATCGACGGTGAGGACCTCGCCGGCTCGATCCCGGCGACGGAGTTCGTGGCCTGGTACAACGGCCACCCCGACTATGTCGATCTCGGGGTCGACCTGTCGTCGGAGCGGGCGGTCGTGATCGGCAACGGCAACGTCGCACTCGACGTGGCGCGCATCCTGGTCAGCGACCCGGACGACCTGGCGAAGACCGACATTGCCGACCACGCCCTCACCGCGCTGCGCGAGTCGAAGGTCCGTGAGGTCGTGCTGGTCGCCCGTCGCGGCGTCGCGCAGGCCGCCTACACCAACAGCGAGTTCCTCGCCCTCGGCGACGTAGAGGGTGTCGACGTCGTCATCGACCCCGACGACCTGGTGCTCGATGCCGCGACCGAGGCGGCACTCGCTGACGGCTCGTTGGACTCCACGATCGGTACCAAGATCCGGCTGGCCCGGGAGTTCTCCGAACGCGAGACGACCGACGGCAACCGTCGGATCGTGTTCCGGTTCCTCACCTCTCCGGTCGAGATATCCGGCACCGACCACGTCGACGGGGTCACCCTGGTCCGCAACGAGTACGCACCGGGATCGGGCAACGTCGGTGTCACGCCGACCGAGGATCGGACCGAACTCGAGGCCGGCGTCGTCCTGCGCGCCATCGGCTATCGCGGCGTCCCGGTCACCGACCTCCCGTTCGACGAGGTGGCCGGCGTGGTGCCCAACACCGAGGGCCGGGTGCTGTCGGCGCCGGACGGTGACACGATGTCCGGCCTGTTCGTCACCGGGTGGATCAAACGCGGTGCGACCGGGGGCATCGGGATGAACAGGATCTGCGGTCAGGAGACCGCTGCGGCGGTGCTGGCCGACTTCGTCGCGGGTACGCTTTCGGATCCGGTCACTACACGCGACGACGTCGCGGGCATCGTCGCCGACCGGGGTGCCCATCGGATCGATCTAACGGGGTGGAAGAACATCGACACGGCAGAGAAGTCAGCAGGTAAGGCCGCAGGTCGCCGTCGGCTCAAGTTCGTGAGCATCACCGAACTCGAGTCGGCCGCCGACGCGGGCATGGAGAAGTAGGGTGCGGGTCGCGCTGCTGTCGTATCGCAGCAAACCGCATTGCGGCGGTCAGGGAGTGTACGTCCGGCACTTGAGTCGAGAGCTCGCGCTCCTCGGCCACGATGTCGAGATCTTCTCCGGGCAGCCGTATCCCGACCTCGACCAGTCGGCACTGGACGCCGGCGTGACGCTCACCAAGGTCCCGAGTCTGGCCCTCTACGACGAGCCGGATCCCTTCCGCACCCCGCGTCCGAGCGAGTACCGCGACTGGATCGACGCCCTCGAAGTGGGGTCGATGTGGACCGCGAGCTTCGGTGAACCGCTGACCTTCAGCCTCCGTGTCGCGCGGCTCCTCAAGGAGCGCAAGGACGAATTCGACATCGTGCACGACAATCAGTGCCTCGGTTACGGACTGCTGGACATCCAGCGTGCCGGGCTGCCGCTGATCGCGACGATCCACCACCCGATCACCCGGGACCGCACGCTGGCGGTCAAGGCGGCCAAGGGCTGGCGCAAGATCAGCGCCTGGCGGTGGCATTCGTTCCTGCGCATGCAGGGCCGGGTCTCCCGACGCATCCCGGAGTTGCTGACGGTGTCCCGGAGCAGCGAGGTCGACATCCGCAAGGCCTTCGACATCCCGTCGGGCCGGATCACCACTATTCCGCTGGGCGTCGACACCGAGGTCTTCCGACCCGCCGTCGAACGTGTGCCGGGACGGATCGTCTCGGTCGCGAGCGCCGATGCGCCGTTGAAGGGCGTCTCCTACCTCCTCGAGGCGGTCGCCAAACTCAGCGCAGAGCGCGAGATCGAATTGGTACTGGTGTCCAAACTGGACCCGAACGGGCCGTCCGCCAAGATGATCGACGACCTGGCGATCGCGGATCGGGTACGCGTGGTGTCCGGACTCGACGACCAGCAGTTGGCCGACCTCTTGGCGTCGGCCGAGGTCGCCTGTGTCCCGTCCCTGTACGAGGGCTTCTCACTGCCCGCCGTCGAGGCGATGAGCTGCGGTACCGCGCTGGTGGCTACGCGTGCCGGCGCCATCCCGGAGGTCGTCGGGACCGACGAGCAGGCTGCGGTCCTGGTCCCGCCGCGCGACTCGGGCAAACTCGCGCAGGCGATCGGACGGGTGCTCGACGACGGCGAACTGCGGGCCCGGCTCGGTGCCGGCGGACGCGCGCGTGTCGAGGACCGCTACAGCTGGGCCGCGGTCGCCGCGAAGACCGCCGCACATTACGAGACCGTGTTGCAACGAGTGGGCCGCTCCGGCGGCGTGACCGCGCGCGAAGCGGTCTGAGGAAGGGAACAAGCGTGCTGACAGTGGATTTCGACCGACTGGGCGTGGGTCCGGCGACCAAGGCGATCGACATCGGGGCGGGGCAGGGACGGCACTCCTACGAGATGTTCCGCCGTGGTGCCGACGTGATCGCCTTCGACCAGTCCGAACAGGACATGGCCGACGTCTCCGAGATGTTCGACGCGCTCATCGCTGCGGGTGAGGTCCCCGCCGATGCCAAGGCGCGTGCCGAGGTCGGCGACGCGCTGCGGCTGCCGTACGCGGACAACAGCTTCGACGTGGTGCTGATGTCGGAGATCCTGGAGCACATCCCCTCCGACGAGGCCGCCATCGCGGAGATGTACCGCATCCTGAAGCCGGGCGGCGTCGGTGCGGTGACCGTTCCGCGCTATTGGCCGGAGAAGGTCTGCTGGGCGCTGTCCGACGAGTACCACGAGGTCGAGGGTGGGCACGTCCGCATCTACAAGGCGTCCGAGCTGGCCGACAAGCTGCGGCGGGTCGGTCTCGAGGTCACCGGCACCGACCACGCGCATGCGCTGCACGCGCCGTACTGGTGGCTCAAGTGCGCGGTCGGGACCGAGAACGACAAGAACCTGCTCGTCCGCGGGTACCACCAGCTCCTGGTGTGGGACATGATGAGCAAGCCGTGGCTGACCCGTACCGGCGAGCGTCTTCTCAACCCCGTGATCGGCAAGTCGGTCGCGCTCTACCTCCGCAAGCCGGCCGGATCGACCACGGCGGGATGACCGCGACCCCCGCGATCGCGGGTGTCCTGACCGCCGCCCAGGTGCGCGCCACCGGCGCGGCGATCGTCGGGATGCAGGAGCAGTCGGGTGCTCTGCCGTGGTTCCCGGGTGGTCAGACCGACCCGTGGGATCATGTCGAGTCGGCGATGGCGTTGTCGGTCACGGGCTTCCACTCGGAGGCCGAGGCCGCGTACGAATGGTCCAGGCGTACCCAGCGCGACGATGGTTCCTGGCCGATCCGCACGGTGTGCGGCCGGGTCGAGGACGCGGGCGTCGACAGCAACTTCTGCGCCTACATCGCCGTCGGGGTCTGGCATCACTACGTGATCACCGGCGACACTGCGTTTCTCGAACGGATGTGGCAGACGGTGTGGTCGGCGACCGAGTTGGTCTGCCGCTACCAACGCCCCGACGGCGCCGTCCGCTGGGGCGGCGACCACGGCACGGGCGCGATGTTCGCCGAGGCCAAGATCACCGGCAACGCGAGCATCTTCCAGGCGCTCGACTGCGCCATCCGGATCGCGGTCGAACTCGACCAGCCCGACGACGACTGGGTGCGCGCGCATGCCGCGCTGGGAGATGCGTTGCGCGAGCGGACGGATCTCTTCGATCCCCCGTCTGAGCACTCGATGGACTGGTACTACCCGGTCCTGGGTGGCGCGGTCCGTGGGCGGGCCGGGCAGGAGCTCATCGCCCGCCGCTGGGACGACTTCGTGGTGCCGGGTATGGGAATCCGGTGTGTCGACCATCGACCCTGGGTGACCGGGGCCGAGACCAGCGAGTTGGCGCTCGCACTCGACGCCCTCGGTGACACGGCCGACGCGATCGATCTGATCGCCTCGATCCAGCATCTGCGCGACCCGGACGGTTCGTACTGGACCGGTCTGGTGTTCGCCGACGGCAAGCGCTGGCCGGTGGAGAAGAGCTGCTGGACCTCTGCCGCCGTGGTGTTGGCAGCGGATGCCGTCAGTCGGGCGACCCCGGCCAACGGGATCTTCCGGGATGTCCGGCAAAACCTGGTCGCGGGCGCTCGAGTCACCTAGACTGGTGTCCAGTCAACCGTCCGACGACGTCGGCTCGGATCTACCCCACGTCGTCCGGAGGTTATCCATGGATTACGGAATCGTGCAGTTCACCAGCGATCGCGGTTTGCGCCCCAGCGTGCTCGCGCCGCTCATCGAAGAGGCCGGGTTCGCGGCGTACTACGTGCCCGAGCACAGTCACATCCCCACCCGGCGCGACGCCGCGCATCCGCAGACCGGCGACTCGTCCCTTCCCGACGACCGGTACATGCGCACTCTCGACCCGTGGACGTCGCTGGCATCGGCCGCGGCCGTCACCAGCCGGATCCGACTGGCCACCGCGGTCGCGCTACCCGTGCAGTCGGATCCGCTGACGCTCGCGAAGTCGATCGCCACACTCGACCACCTCTCCGACGGTCGCGTCACTCTCGGCGTCGGATTCGGTTGGAACCTGGACGAACTCGGCGATCACCACGTCCCGCCGAAGCGTCGTCGCACGATGTTGCGCGAGTATCTCGAGGCCATGCGCGCGCTGTGGACGCAGGAAGAGGCCGAGTTCGACGGCGAGTTCGTGAAGTTCGGTCCCAGTTGGGCGTGGCCCAAGTCGACGCAGGCGCACATCCCGGTCCAGGTCGGCGCCGCCGGCAACGAGAAGAACTTCCGCTGGATCGCACGCAGCGCCGACGGCTGGATCACCACGCCCGGGGAGGACGACATCGAGGGATCGGTGGTCCTGCTCAAGCAGATCTGGGCCGATGCCGGTCGCGAGGGCGACCCGCAGATCGTGGTCCTCGACTTCAAGCCGGTGCCTGAACGGCTCGAGAAGTGGCGCGAACTCGGCGTCACCACGGTGCTCTACGGCGTGCCCGACGACGATCTGGAGAAGGCCCGCGGTTACCTCGCCAAGTTGGCGGGCAAGCTGGGCATCACCCCCGCCGTGGTCTGACGTCCCTGCAGTGATGTGAGCGACGCCGGGCGGTACCCGCGGGCGTGCCCCGGGACGCCGATTCGCCCGGCTCAGACGGTGACGCCCGCGGGCCGCAGCGGAGCAGCAGTGTCGGTGACCGTATCGAGCAGGTTGTTGTCCGTGAACGCGCCCCGGTACGCGGCGGCCGGATGGGTGTCGGGCAATCGGTCCGATCCACCGCCGGACAGCTTGCTGCGCAGCGTGCCCGACTTGTCGGTGGACAGCAGACCGCGACGTCGAAGCTCCGGGAAAAGCAGCTCACCGATCTCGACGAAGGTTCCCGGTCGGGTGGCGTGGAAGACGTTGACGCCGTCGATGCCGGCGTCGCGCCATTCCTCGAGGCGGTCGGCGATCTGCTCCGGCGTGCCGACGATTCGGCTCGCCCGCTCGAAAACCCTCGCCAGATGGCCGATTGTCGGACGGTCCGATCCGGCGGCCTCCTCGGCCCATCGACGCCACCCCTGCACACCACGGAACTCGCCCAGATCGTCGATCGGGGTGTCGAGGTCCAGGCCGCCCGCGTCGATCCCCGCATCGCCGAGGATGTGCGACAGGATTCCTTCGAGGCTCGAATACTCCTCGATGGCAGCCTCTTTCGCTCGCGCCTCGTCTTCCGTCTCGCCGACGACGAAGGACAGTCCCTGGAAGAAGCGGATGTCGGAGGGGCCGCGGCCGACGGCCACGGCCTGCGCGCGCTGCTCGGCGATGAGTCCGCGGGCCGATTGCGGGTCCGGGGAGCCGATGAACACACCCTCGGCATTTCGGGCCGAGAATGCCTGCCCGGCAGGTGAAGCGCCGGCCTGGAAGAGGAATGGCGTGCGCTGCGGCGACGGCGACACAAGGTGCGGACCCTCGACGGAGAATCGCTGTCCCACATGGTTGATCTTGTGGATCTTCGCAGGGTCGGCGTACACGCCTGCTTCTTTGTCCTGGACCAGCGCGTCCTCGTCCCAGGAACCCTCCCAGAGCTTGTACAGGGTGTCGACGTACTCCGCGGCGATGCGGTACCGCTCGTCGTGTTCGACGAGCTTGTCGTGTCCGAAGTTTCGATAGGTGTTGTCGGAGAAGCTGGTGACGATGTTCCAGCCGACGCGTCCGCGGGTGTAGTGGTCGAGGGTCGACAGTCGGCGGGCGAAGTCGAACGGCAGTGCCTGGACGATCGAGCTCGTGAACACGAGCCCGATGTCCTCGGTCGCGGCGGCCAGCGCGGAGATCAACGTGGACGGGTCGTTGACGGGGATCTGCAGGCCCTCCCGCGCTACCAACTCGTAGTTGCCGTTCCACGGCGATCGCAGGCCGGTGACGTCGGCGAAGAAGAGCAGGTCGAATCCCACCCGGTCGACATAGCGGGCGAGTTCGATCCAGTGTTCGAGCGAATTGATCTGGTGGTTCTGCGCCTCCGGCTTGCGCCACAGTCCGTGCAGCACGTGTGACGGGGTGTTCATCACGAAGGCGGAGAAGTAGAGCGGGCGATCGGACATGGGTCCTCCGGTGAGATCAGGTGGCGTCAGCGGTCAGCTGATGTGGACGTCGGGCGGGGTGGGATGAGCGGCGTGGACCGCTCAGGCGGGTGCGGGAACCGGGCCGAACGCAGGTCGGGCGTCGGTCAGCAGGTCGGCTGCGCGAGTCGACCAGTCGGCACCGCGCAGGGGGCCGACCGGTCGGATCGTGCCGGCGCGCACGAGCGTCGGCACGGTGGAGTCGATCAGATCGGTGGCGCCGACCGTGGAGGTCGGGTCGGGCCGGAGGAGGACCGCGTCGTAGCCGACTGCGACCGCCTCGGCCACCTGCGCGGCTGTCGCCGCGTCATCGCCGCCGACGACGACCTCCGCGTACTGCGCACCGTCGAATGTCGATCGTGGCCGTCCGCCGGTCCGCCACCGCGCCCGCGGATGCACCACCACGTCGACGACGTCGGCGGAGGCGTCCGGGAGTTCGTCGTCGACAGGGGCGATGGCGGCCAGGAGAGGTTGATCCGACCGCGGGACGGGCACGTTGAGCGGGCCGGTCACCCGGAAGACGCCATTGTGGTCGACGCCGAGGATCTGCACACCGTTCGAGAACAGGAGTCGCTCGCGGTCGGCGACGACACTCTCCAGAGGCCAACTCAGCCACAGCTTCCGGATGATCACAGCAGTGTCGGCGAGCACCTCGACCGGTGTGGCCACGGCCAGCGCCTCGTGATCCGCACGAGCGGGGAAACTGCCCCGCCGACTGCGTTCGGTGGCACCGATGACGACACCTCCGCGTCGCCCGGTGATGGCGTGCAGGGTCGCCGCGCGGCGGGCGATGTTGTACGGGTGGTCTGCGAACGGCGAGCTCACCGACAGCAGGGTGGTCGTCGAGACGACGTCGGCGAGCACGGCGATGGCGACCGTGGCCTCGACGGTCGGACGGCGTGGAAGGGCGCCCGGCTCTCGGCCGGAGTGGGCGTCGACGCCCAGTGCGACGAAGTCGGCACCGAGACCGTCGACGCGGGCTGCGAGGTCGGGATGGTCGACGAGGACGCGTACGTCTGCGCCGGTCAGCCCCACCGCGAAGCGCGGTGAATCTGATCGAGCTGTGGATTCGAGCGGGGATCGAGCAGAGGTCACCCGCACGAACATGCCGGGGCAGCGGGTTGTGCGGCAAGGATTTCGGGCATCACGGGCCGAACGTTTCGTCTATGAGCAGATCTCACGCACAATGCTCGGCGGAGCGTCCTGCCGGTTCGGTGCTGTCGACGCGAATCGATATGCCCCGCTCTCGCGGTCGGCGTTCCCACCGGGAGGTCAACGGAGATGTCGTCGTACGACGGTCAGGATCACGAATTCGTCCACCTGGCTGTGAATGTGCTGAGTGAGGGCACCTTGCCCCAGGCCTGGCTGGGTGAACGCGGTGTCGGCGCCGACATCGTCGCGCCGGACTTCTGGGAATCTGTGGCGCGCAGCGCCGAGGAGGGTGGTCTGGATGCGCTCTTCCTAGCCGATCACTCCTATCTCATCGACCCGACCCACGGCGTACTGCTGTCACCGCTGGACGTGTCGCTCGTCTGGGCGCGGGTCGCGGCGGTCACCGAGCGGATCGGCCTGGTCACCACTGCGTCCACCACCTACAACGATCCGGTCGAGATCGCCGAGCGCATCGCGTCGTTGCACTACGTCTCGGGTGGTCGCGCGACGTGGAACGCGGTCACCTCGTTCGGTGACGGCGCAGCCGGCAACTACGGTCTCGACGACATCCTCGACCGCTCCGACCGATACGCGCGCGCCGAGGAGTTCATCGCCGTCGTACGCGCCGTTTGGGACTCCGCCGCCTCAGGTGAGGCCTACCGCCGGCACGGGCAGTGGTTCGACGTCGACGGCCTCTCCGACGTCGCGCTCCCCGCGGGCGGCCTGCCCGGGATCTACCAGGCCGGCGGCTCTGCTGAGGGCAAAGGTCTGGCCGGGCGGACGGCGTCCGGGGTCTTCTCCGCGGCGGCGAGCGTCGAGGACGGCAGGCGTAACCGTTCCGAGGTCCGCGCGCACGCCCGGGACACCGGACGCGACCCCGACGACGTGCTGATCCTGCCGGGACTGTCGCTGACTCTCGCCGACACCGAGGCAGAGGCTCGGGCCCGCGTCGACGAGTTCTACGACCGCGCGGCAATAGATCCGGGTGAGGGGTTGCTGTCGCTGTTCTTCGGCACCGACGACGCCGCCGACATCGACCTCGACCGACCGTTTCCGCCGTCGGTGTTGGAATCGGCTGCCGGGGAGCGGTTCCGCGGCAGTGTCGGCTTCCGCGACGCCCTCCTCACGCAGATCAACGCGGGCTCGCTGACCGTTCGCGAGTTCCTCCGCCAGACCCGGTACACGGGCAGCGGTCACGCGACATTCGTCGGGACGCCGGAACAGTTGGTCGACCGGATCGAGGCCTGGTTCCGCGGCGGAGCGGCCGACGGGTTCGTCCTGATGCCCGGTGTGGTCGTCGACGAACTCGAGATCCTGGCCGCCGAAGTGATACCGCGACTGCGCGCGCGGGGCCTGAGTGCCTGATGCACACCCCGCGCACACCGTAGTTCGACGGGCAGTGTGCCGGAACTTGGCTCAGGTCAGCGGAATCCGGCCGCTGCGCACCCCGGCGACGACGCCGCCGTCGACCAAGAGGTCGGTGCCGGTGACGAAGGACGCCCGCACCGGGTCCAGCAAGAACTCCACGGCCGCTGCGACGTCCTCGGCGGTGCCGAACCGCGCGGCTGCACACCGGGTCACCATCGCCTCGTAGGAGCTGTGCGCGAAGTCGGCCGAGAACTCGGTCCAGCCCATCTCGGTCGCGATCACGCCGGGACTCACCGAGTTGAGTCGCGCGCCACGATCGCCCCAACCGGGGGCGGCGTACTGCACCCGGATCTGGTTGGCGCGCTTGCAGTATCCGTAGGTGACCGCCCGACCCAGGTCGGCCGGCAGCGCGGCGACGTCGAAGAGTTCGAGATCGGGCAGCGACGCGGCGCTCGCGTGCGCGAAGTGTTCGGTTGCCTGCGCATCCACGGCATCGGCGAAGATGTGTCCGGCCACACTGGCGATCACCACGCCGGCGCCCCCGGACGCGATCACCCGCCCGAACTCGCCGACGACATGGGCGGTCCCGATGAGATCGACCGCCACGATCCGCTCGGCCGGCGCCTGGGCAGGCGACACCCCGGCGGTGTGTACGAGGGCGTCGACCGAGCCCAACGATACTGCGCGCGCGGCGAGTTCGGCCACCGCGGCGCCGTCCGAGACGTCGACGACGTGTCGGTGGACGTGGTATCCGGATCGCGCGAGTGGGTCGGCAACGCGGTCGAGGGACTCCGCATCCACGTCGGCGAGCAGCAGGACTCGTCCGTGGCCCAGGCGTCGGGCGACGGCCTCACCCATGCCCCCGACCCCGATCACGGTCAGCACCGACCCCGTCATCGCCGACCTCCTAGCTCGCCGGCCGCGGGTTGGCTCGCAGTCCGGGCATCACGAATCGCGCGATGTGTGTCCGGATCGCCTGCGGGTCGTCGGGGTCGACGGTGTCGCCCGGAACGGTACCGAGGCTGATCAGGAGTCGCGCCACCCACTCGGCGACCTCGGTGAGATCGTGCGCGGCGTGGATCTCGCCACGGGCGGACGCGGCATTGACGTAGGGACGCCAGAAGAGCGCGAGGTCGGGGACGAGGCCGGACACGCCGGCACCCGCACACGCGGCGAACTCCTCGGGTTCGTCCGTGCGCAGGCGCATCAGGAGTGCGCCGGGATCGTCGTAGGCGCCACGACCGATCCGGACGCCCGCGGCGAGTTGCTCCTCGAACGATCCGAGGTCCTCGAGTTGTGCCGCGGCATCGGTCCAGAAACTGTCGGTGAGACGGACGATGGCGGCGCCGACGAGCGCGGCCTTGTCCGGGAAATGTCGGTACAGCCAGGCGCGCGACACCCCGGCCGCCTCGGCGACCTGCTGCACCGTCATGGCGCGGATGCCTTTGTCGGCCAGCAATTTCTCGGTCGCCGTGACGAGTCGGTCGGTGACCGTCGCGGTCGGTGTGTCGGTCACGTGCTCGCTCTCCGTCACAGACTGTGGCGCTGGTACCCCGGGGCGAGTGCCGTCCGTTCCCGGGTCAATCTGTCGAAACCCTAGCAAGACGTAGACACATCTGGGAATGTGTTCACTGTAGACAGAGTCGAAAATCTGTCTACTGATCCGTTGACCAGGAGGCGTTCCGACGATGCACCCACCCCGCACGGCCGTGATCGGCGCCGGTATCAGCGGTCTCACCGCAGGCAAGATGCTCAACGACTACGGCGTGCCGTACACCTGTTTCGAGTCCTCCGACCGCATCGGCGGCAACTGGGCATTCGGTAACCCGAACGGGCACAGCAGCGCCTATCGGTCGCTGCACATCGACACCTCCAAACACCAACTGTCGTTTCGCGACTTCCCGATGCCGCCGGAGTACCCCGACTTCCCGCACCACACCCAGATCAAGCAGTACCTCGACGATTACGCCGACGCCTTCGGTCTGCTCGACGCCATCCAGTTCGAGAACGGTGTGCAGAGTGCGCGGCGACTCCCCGGTGGCGGCTGGGAACTCGACACCCAGGACGGGCGCTCCCGACGATTCGACCTGCTCGTCGTCGCGAACGGACATCACTGGGATCCGCGGTTGCCCGACTTCCCCGGCGAGTTCACCGGTCGTTCGATGCACGCGCACCACTACATCGATCCGTCGACACCGCACGACTTCTCCGGCAAACGGATCCTGGTGGTGGGACTGGGTAACAGCGCAGCCGACATCGCAGTCGAGTTGTCGTCGAAGGCTCTGGACAACACGCTGACGCTCTCGACGCGTTCCGGCGCCTGGATCGTCCCGAAGTACTTCGCGGGGAAACCGGCCGACAAGTTCTACCACACCTCGCCGTACATCCCGTTCGCGTGGCAACGGAAGTTCATGCAGGTCATGCAGCCGATGACGGCGGGGAGGCCCGAGGACTACGGCTTGCCGACGCCGAATCACAAGTTCTTCGAGGCGCATCCGACACAGTCGGTGGAGTTGCCGCTGAGGCTGGGGTCGGGCGACATCACCGCGAAGCCGAACATCACCCGACTCGATGGTGAGACCGTGCATTTCGAGGACGGGACCGCGTCGGATTTCGACATCATCATCTACGCAACCGGATACAACATCACCTTTCCGTTCTTCGACCCGGAGCTGATCAGCGCGCCAGACAACCGGATCGATCTGTACAAGCGGATGTTCGCACCGGGGATCGACGACCTGGTGTTCGCCGGGTTCGCGCAGGCGACGCCGACCCTGTTCCCGTTCGTCGAGTGTCAAGCGCGACTGATCGGTGCCTATGCCGTCGGTCGATATCGGTTGCCGTCCGAGGCCGAGATGCATCGGGTCATCGTCGCGGACCAGCAGTTCTACACCGGCCACATGCTCGATCGCCCGCGTCACACCCAACAGCTCGACCACTATCTGTACGAACACGACATGCGCACCAGGGAGATCCCGGCAGGTGCCCGTCGCGCGCAGGATCAGGGTGCGCCTCGGTGGGCCGGCGTCGGCGATGCGCCGGCCGTGCGTGCCGAGACGGTCGCGGCGGCTGTCGCAACGGGCGGAGGGCAGTGATCGTGAGCAGACAGGACCTCTCGTTCATCTCTGCCGACACCCGGTGCGAGGCCTGGTTCTTCCCAGGCCCCGAGCATTCCGACTTCGACGGCCACGCCGGTCGGCCCGCCGTCGTCATGGCGCATGGGTTCGCCGGGACCAAGGACTCCGGTCTCGAGTCCTTCGCGGCGCGCCTCGCCGACGCCGGCCTGGCCGTCCTCGCATTCGACTACCGCGGGTTCGGGACCTCGGACGGGTCACCGCGACAGAAGATCTCGATGTCGGGTCAGGTCGCCGACTATCACGCGGCGATCGACGCGGCCCGCGACCTCCCGGGAGTGGATCCGCAGCGGATCGTTCTGTGGGGGCTCTCCCAGTCCGGTGGGCACGTGCTGATCGCGGCCGCGGACCGGTCGGATGTCGCCGCCGTCGTATCGATGGTGCCCCTGGTGAGCGGACTGTCGGCGGGCCGTCACAACTACGCGATCGCCGGACCTGCCGCCATGCTGCGGTCCACCGCAGTGGGGATCGGCAGTGCGCTCGGTGTTCGAATCGGCAGGCCTCCCAGCATGATTCCGGTCGTCGGTCGACCGGGTGAGCATGCCGCGTTGACGGCGTCGGGCTACTACGAGAGCTACACGGCTCTTGCGGGGCCGTCGTGGGTCAACGAGGTCGACGCCTCGGTCGGCCTCGAGTTGGGCTCGTATCGGGCCGACAAGGCAGCCGCGCGGGTGACCGTGCCGGTGCTGATGCAGATCGCCGACTTCGATCGCGGTGCTCCACCACATGCCGCGGCGAAGGCCGGATTTGCTGCGCGAGCGGAGGTGCGGCACTACCCCTGCGATCATTTCGACCTCTTCGAGGGAGCCGACTTCTTCGAGCCGGCGGTCGCACATCAGATCCGCTTCCTGCGTAGACATCTCGGCCGTGTGGTTCCATCGGTCGGCTCCGGGACGACGGTGGCCGGATGAGTCCGGACGCGAACCGGGTGGTGGTCGTCGGCGGCGCCTCCGGCATCGGTCTGGCCACCGCCCGGCTGTTTCGTTCGCACGGCAGACCCGTGACCATCGCCGATGTCGACGTCGACGCCGCCGGTCGGGCGGCCGGCGCACTTGCGGCAGGTGGCGACGTCGGGCGGACCGATGACGCGCAGACGGACGGGGTCGTGGCCGTTGCGATGGATGTCACCGATGAGCGGTCCGTCGCCGAGGTGTTCGCCGGCCTCGGCGACGTGCGCACCGTGGTGAACTGCGCCGGACTGTCGGTGCCGGGCGCGCTGACCGAGCTGGAGCTGAGCGGATGGCGACAGACCGTCGACGTGTGCCTCACCGGGACGTTCCTGGTGATCAAGCACGCGGGTCGGCACATCGCTCCGGGTGGCAGCATCACGACCATTGCCTCGCTGAACGGTAGACAACCGGGTGCGGGGATGGGCGCCTATTGCGCGGCCAAGGCCGGGGTGCTGATGCTGGTCCAGGTCGCCGCACTCGAACTGGCCGAGCGTGGTGTGCGGGTGAACGCGGTCTCGCCCGGCCTGGTCGACACCCCGCTGGTCGCCGGGATCGCCCTGGTGCCCGGTCTCACCGACGAGTACATCGAGAACACGCCCCTCGCCCGGAGTGGTCGTCCCGACGAGATCGCCGCCGCAGTCGCCTATCTGGCGTCCGACGAGGCCGGCTGGATGACCGGATCGACGATCGAGCTCGACGGTGGTGCGCACCTGATGCGTTATCCGGATGTGCTCGGCAAGGTCCGGTCGATGGCCGCCGGGTTCGCCGACGGGGAGCCCGGTTGATCCGCGAGGGATCGTTAGCCTAACCTAACTCATATGCACCCGAAGCGGTATCTCGCCGTCCCCGTCATGCTCATCTCCGTCCTGGTGTTCGCCCTGGGCTGTTCGTCCGGTGACGAGGGTGGTTCGGGGGAGGCGAGCGGGAAGGTCACCGTCGACCATCAGTACGGGTCGACGACGATCGAGGGAACGCCGAAGCGGGTGGTCACCCTCACCGGCGCGACCGCCTGGTCTGACTCGCTGATCGAACTGGGGGTCCCGATCACCGCCGAGTTCGTCACCGCCGGGTACTCGGGCCCGAACAACAGGTTCGCGTGGACCCCGCCGCACGAGTCGACCGTCGTTCCGGTCGGAGTCGGAGCGACACCCGACATCGGCCAGGTGGCCAAGTTCCAGCCGGATCTGATTCTGGCCGGCTATCTGCCCGACCGCGGTGCGTACGACACGCTCGCAAAGATCGCACCGACCATCCCGGTGATGGGCACCAAGACGGTCAACGACACATGGCAGCAGGTGCTGGGCACCGCGGGCAAGATCTTCGGCAAGGAAGATCAGGCGGCGTCGGCGCAGGCGGAGGTCGAGGAGAAGGTCGAGGCGGTCAAGAAGAAGTACCCCGCCGCGCAGGGGAAGACCGCGACCTTCGGTCAGCTGACCCCGCAGAAGCAGTTTGGTGTGGTCACCTCCGACAACGATCCTTCGGCCAAGTTGCTCGCCGAGGTCGGCCTGCGGCTGGACCCCGCGGTGACCGCACTCTCCGACAACGGCCAGCGCGCCATCGTCTCCGGTGAACGTGTCGACCTGCTCGGTTCCGATCTGCTGATCTTCTGGCCGCTGGTCGGCGGGCCCGAGGTCTTCGGGACGATCCCGGGATGGGACGCGCTGCCCGCTGTCCGGTCGGGCGCGACGGTCTTCCTGACCAACGACAACGCCTCCGCATTCGGTGCGCCGTCGGTCTACTCGGTTCCGTGGGCCGTCGACGAGCTCGAGCCCGCGCTCGCGAAGCTCAGCGCATGAGTGATGCGGTGGATGCGGCAGGTGCGCACGACATCAAGTCGGCCATCCGATCCCGTGCCCAGGGAGCGCCACTGGTCAATGCGCAGACCACCGTCGTCGCAGTCGAGGAGCTGACCCCGACCTTCACCCGGGTGGTCGTGCAGAGCGACGATCTGGCCGAGTACGTCCCGCGTCCGGCCGACGCGGTCAAACTCCTGCTCACACCAGACGGGGGAGCGGCGGAGTTGCCGCACCGCGGCGACGACGGGCTGCCCGCATGGCAGGACGGGGCCGAACGGCCGGTGTTACGCGCGCTCACGGTCCGTTCCTTCGACGCGGTCGACCGTCGCCTCACCCTCGACATCGCACGGCACAGCACCGGCGTCCTGACCCGACTCCTGGAGCGGATTCGGCCCGGCGACCGCATCGACATGGCCGGGATGCGGCCGGAATGGCATCTGCCCGAGGAGGTTCGCGACGTCGTGCTGGTCGCCGACGTCACCGGACTGCCTGCGGTCGCCGCCATCGTCGAGAACCTGGATCCGGAGGTCTCGGGCGTGCTCTACCTCGGCACCGCTCGACCCGCCGACGCCGACCTGGTCGCACCACATCCGGGGATCACCACGCGCGTGGTCGCCGACCTCGCCGACGTGGCCGCCGAACCGCCGGCATCGGTCGAGGCCGGTCGACGGACCCAGGTGTGGATCGCTGCCGAGGCGGCACACGTTCGCCGGTTGCGGCGGATCGCGCTGCAGGACTGGCAGATCGCTTCAGGAGATCTCCTGGCTCGCGCGTATTGGAAGGCGGGTAGGGACTCGACGGAGGTCGACGCCGAGAACCTGGTCCGTTATCGCGATGCCATCGCCGACGGTGCGGATCTGCACGATCCTCAGGTGGCCGAGGACATCGACCTCGGGGTCTGACGGGTCGGCACGCTCGGTCGTCGCAGCAGGCCCACCTGCCGAGATCGTTCGAACCACATCGCGCGAATGAACCGCGATCTCGGACAGTCTCGGGACCCGGTGTGATCTGCTGTCGGTCGGTACCCGTGCCACGCGGCGCCCAGGTGTCCGCCGGTGGTGAGGCGGGCACCTGACGAAGTGGTGACACAAGTTGGCGGTCAGACGATTTGCGTCAGCGGGATCGGTCGACCGTGCGCTCGGATCCGTCGACCGTGCGCTCGGATCCGTCGACCGTGCGCTCGGATCCGTCGACCGTGCGCTCGGATCCGTCGACCGTGCGCGAGAGCTGCACGTCCCTGCGATCTGCATTTCGGCGCGGCGGTGTTCGGATTTCTGACACGTGAGCGGGGCGCGGTGTGGTTGGTGCACAGTGTGGTTCGGTCAGGTGTCAGGTGTCAGTTGTGCGGTGGGCAGTGGCCATCGGTCGATGGCGGAAGGAATTGTCGGTGTCCTCGGATAGTGTTCTGGGTAGATAACGGAGGCTATGAGGAGATGATGATCATGGCTTTCGACAAGCCACCACCCACACCCAGCTCGCTCGTGTTGGATGCCCCACCTGCTGCGGCACACTCGGATTCGGTCGATGAGTTGGTGGCCGCCTACGGCGAGCTCGACGCGGTGCTGGACCGGATCGCTCAACTCTCCGCCGACCGGTGCACCGATGCGGAGGTCGTTGCGCTGGCGAAAGCCAACGAGGTCGCAGGGCGGCGGATCGCCTCGCTCGGCCTTCGCCGGTTGATGGACGTGGCGGATCGTGACGCGTGGCGGCTGACCGGTGCGGCGACGATGCGAATGTTTGTGGCCAACCACCTCGGTGTGCCGGATGTGAAACGCCGCCTCGATCACGCTGCAGCACTGTCGGAGACCTACACGATCACGGGCCACAAGCAGCCACCGGAATTGTCGGCGACAGCCGATGCGTTGGCCGAGGGTGCGATCGCACCCGAACACGTGAGCGTGATCCTCGACTTCACCGACCGCATCCCCACGCACGTCGAAGTCGATGATTAGGTGGCCGCAGAGGTCGCGTTGGCCGAACACGCACGCACACTCTCACCATCCGCACTGCGCCAAATGGGCGTCCGCTTGTTGGCCCACCTGGACCCTGACGGTGCGCTCACCGACGACCGTGATCGTGCTTGGCAACGGTCGATGACCCTGTCGCGGCAGGATGCGCAGTTGATGTCGAAACTGACCGCCACCCTCGACCCAGTCACCCGAGCCATGCTCGACGTCGTCCTCGCCAAATGGGCGGCACCCGGGATGAATAGCCCCGACGACCCGGCCTCGCCGTTGGGCAGCATCGACGACACCGATCCCGACTCCGAGGTGGTCAAGGATGCAGCCCAACGGGACTCACGGTCGCAAGCCCAGCGCAATCACGACGCGTTGAACGCCCTGCTGAAATCTGTCCTCGAGGACGGGGTCTTGGGTGGGAGTCATCGTGGGCTACCGCCGCAGTTGATCATCTCCATCACCGAAACCCAACTCCGCGAATCCGCCGGTCTCGGCGTCACCGCCACCGGCACTGACCTGCCGTGGCATGACGTCGTCGAACTCGCCGCCAAAGCGGACCCGCACCTGGCGGTGTTCGCCGATCACACCGAAGAAATCCTCTACTTCGGACGAGCCCGCCGAACAGCATCCCGCGCCCAACGCATGGCCCTGTTCGCCCGCGATCGCGGCTGCACCGCACCCGACTGCGACCAACCGGCCATGCACTCCGAAGCCCACCACCTCACGACTGGGCCGAAGGCGGGCGCACCGACATCAACCAACTCGGCGTGGCATGCCCCAAACACAACCGCGCCGCCGGCCCACGCCGAGACCAATGGACCACCCGCCTGGACCGCACCACCGGACGAGTCACCTGGACACCACCAGCAACCACCCAACCCATCAACGGACCACCGACACCACGCACCAACAACATCCACCACCCCGACCGTGCGCTCGCCCAAGCCCGACCACCGGGGTGACCGACAACGCTGCCGCGACCTCGTTTCGATCCCGCGACCTCAGTCGAATTCGCGGATACGGGATGAGTTCGCGGGAGCGAGCTGGACTCCAGCCCAGGTCAGGTGGGCAGCGCCTCGCCGACCGTGCCGCTCTCGCGACGCAACACACGAAGTGATCCGTGGTCGGCGATCTCCACGAACTGGCCGGTCTCGAGGGCCTGTCGATAGATCTCGTACGGGGGGCGTCCGCCGTCGGCGGGATCGGGGAACACGTCGTGGATCAGCAGCGCGCCGCCGATGCGGACCCAGCGTGCCCAGCCGTCGAGGTCGGCCTGGGCCGCGGCCATGCTGTGCCCACCGTCGATGAAGACAAAGTCGGCCGGCGAACCCCACATCCGGGCGGCCAGCGTCGACGGTGCCAGCACACCGACGATCGTTTGCTCCAGGCCGGCGTCGAACACGGTGCGGCGGAAGCGTGCCGACGTGTCGAGTCGACCGGAGTGCGAATCGACCAACTCGGGATCGTGGTACTCCCAACCGGGTTGGTGCTCCTCGGAACCGCGATGGTGGTCGACCGTGGTGATCACTGCGCCGTGCGGCTCGGCGGCCGCTCCGAGGAACACCGTCGACTTGCCGCAATAAGTGCCGATCTCGACGCCGATCCCGGTCGAATCGGGTTGCGACAGAAACTCTCCGGCCACGGTGAACAATGCGAGTGCCTCGTCGGCCGGCATGAATCCGGGCGCGTCTGCGGCCACCTGCAGGCGGTCGGCGGACGGTGCGTCGGGGTGCGACGACTCCAGTGCGGTCATACCGCAGATCCTATCGGCCGGGTTCCGCCGGCCGCGTAGGGTTGGCGCCATGAAGGCGCAGGTGCTCACACAGGAAAGCGGTCCCGAGGGACTGGAACTCACCGACGTCCCCGACCCGGTCCCGGCCGATGGTCAGGTGCTGGTCGACATCAAGTCCTGCGGGGTGTGCTTTCCGGATCTGTTGATCAGCCAGGGCAAGTACCAACTGCGCCTCCCGACCCCCTTCACGCCAGGCACCGAGGTCGCCGGCGTGGTCCGCAGTGCTCCCGAGGGTGCGGCCCTCCAGGCCGGTGACCGCGTGCTCGTCGCGTCGGTGATCGGCGGGTTCGCCGAACAGGTGGCCGTCGCCCCCGAGCAACTGCTGCCGCTGCCCGACGAACTGAGTTTCGACGAGGGTGCCGCGCTGGGCATCAACTTTCAGACCGCACTCTTCGCCCTCAAGCTCCGCGCCCAGACCGCGCCGGGCGAGATCGTCGGCGTCCTCGGCGCCGCCGGCGGTGTCGGGATCGCATCGATCATCGTGGCCAAGGCGATGGGTGCGAAGGTCGTCGCGATCGTCCATCGCACCGGCGCCGACGAACTGCTCCGCGCGGCCGGTGCCGACGAGGTGGTCCAACTCAGCGACGGATGGGGGCAGCGGGTCAAGGAGGTCGCCCCCGAGGGGGTCGACGTGATGATCGATCCCTCCGGCGGCGACGTGTTCGACGAGGCGCTGCGGCAGGTGGCTCCGGACGGCCGCTACGTGGTGGTCGGCTTCGCCGCAGGCGGCATCCCGTCGGTCAAGCTCAACCGGGTGCTGTTCCGCAACATCGCCGTGGTCGGGGCAGCCTGGGGCGAGTACGTGCGCACCCATCCGGGTGTCCCCGAACTGCTCCACGAGGAGTTGACGGAGATGGTCGGCGCAGGCCTCCGACCCCCGGTGACGGCCCGGTATCCGCTGGCCGATCTGCCGCAGGCGTTGACCGATCTCGCCGAGGGGCGGATTCTGGGTAAAGCGGTCGTCCAGATCGCCGATTGACATCCGGCCCGCCGGCCGGGGAAGGAACTCGACCATGTGCCGCAACATCACCGAGCTGCGCGGGCTGGAGCCGGCCGCGACCGACGAGGAGATCGAGGCCGCGGCGCGGCAGTACGTCCGCAAGGTGAGCGGCGTCCGCCATCCGTCGGCGGCCAACGAGAAGGCGTTCGAGGCGGCCGTCGCGAAGGTCACCGCGGCCACCGAGGAGCTGCTCGACCTGTTGCCGGAGCGGCGTCAGCCGCCCAAGACGGTCCCGCCGCTGCGCCGCCCCGAGGTCCGTGCGCGGATGGCCGCGCGCGGCGAGCGCGTCGGCTGACTCACAGCCCGAACAGGCGCGCGGCGTTGTCGTGGACGACGCCGCGTAGCCAGTCGTCGCCGAGGCCGAGGCGGGCCAGCGCTTCCAACGCGTGCGGATATCCGTAGGGGATGTTCGGGAAGTCGCTGCCGAAGAGGATCTTGTGTCCGACTCCGCGCAACCGGTCGATGGCGTCCCGAGGATACGGCGCGTCGGCCTCGGAGAAGTCCGTGAACGACATCGTGGTGTCCAGGTGGACGCTGTCGTAGCTCTCGGCGAGATCGAGGAAGTCCAGGTACTCCGGCGTGCCCATGTGGGCGATCACCAATCGCAGGTCGGGGAAGCGGTGCATCAGGCTGCGGATCGGTTCGGGGCCGGTGAACCTGCCGGGCGCGGGCCCGGAACCGCAGTGGATGACCACCGGGACGCGGGACTCGGCGAGTTGCGACCACACCCCGTCGAGCATCGAGTCCAGCGGCGAGTAGTCACCGACCTGGATGTGGGCCTTGACGATCCGTGCGCCGGACTCGATGGCCCTGCCCACATAGGCCGTCGCCGACGGCTCCGGATAGAACGTTGCGGTGTGCAGGCACCGCTCATGCGTCGTCGCGAAGTCGGCCGCCCAACCGTTCAGCCATTCGGCCATGTCGGGTTTGTGAGGGTAGACGAGCGACGAGTAGGCGCGCACACCGAAGGAGTCCAACGCCTCGGCGCGGGACCGTTCGTCGGCGCGGTAGGTGATCGGCCATTCGCGCCCGACCATCGGCCCGGCGGAGTCGAAATATGCCCAGACCTTGTCCATCACCGGTCGCGGCATGAAGTGCGTGTGGACGTCGACGATGCCCGGCAGACCGAGTGCCTCCCAGAACGTCCGGACCTGTGCGGTCTCTGCGGCACTGAAGGGCGCCGACTCGCCGGATTCGACATCGTTCATCTCGCTAACGCTACTCGCCTGATCCGGATAGTATCCAAGCATGTCGGAACGCGCGGTGGTCGAGTCGATAGCCTTGTCGGACATGGTTTTCCGAGTCCGGTCATGGTATCCGGAGGTAGATCGCGGACATCCCTGCGTGGTGGCCCTGCACGGATTTCCCGAGTCGTCGGCGTGTTGGGCGCCGGTCGGAACCGCTCTCGCCGAACGTGGTCTGACTGTGCACGCGGCCGACCAGCGTGGATACTCCCCTGAGGCCCGCCCCGACGGGATCGACGCCTACCGGATGAGCGAGTTGGTCGCCGACGCGGTCGCGCTGATCGATCATGTGTCGCCGACGGCGCCGGTACTGCTCGTCGGTCACGATTGGGGAGCTGCAGTCGCGTGGACGGTGGCCGCTCGCCATCCCGACCGCGTGTCGGCACTGACGGCGCTCTCCGTTCCTCATCCGACGGCTTTTCGCCGAGCCCGGGTCGAGGACCCGCAGCAACGTGAGCGGTCCGGCTACATGGAGTTCTTCGCGAGGCCTGAGGAGCCGGAACGTGCTCTCCTCGCCGACGATGCACTCGCACTACGGCTCGGGTTCGGTGACGTCGTCCCGGCCGACATCGTCGCCGACCATCTCGCTGTGTTGAGCGCGCCCGGCGCGATGACCGCTGCGCTCAATTGGTATCGGGCCGAGGCGCTGGACACCGAAGAGGTGCCTGCGGTGACCGTACCGACGACCTTCGTCTGGAGTACCGACGACATCGCCATCGCGGAGTACGGACCCCGTCTGACCGTCGAGTACGTGGATGCTCCCTACGAGTTCATCGAGTTGTCGGGCGTCACCCACTGGATCCCGGAGCAAGCTCCGGAGGCCGTGGTCGACGCGGTGATCTCGACGGCAGCCCCACTGAGCCCTGATCTCACCTCCGGCGGGGCGTGACCAACACCTTGCGGTGGTCGTTGGGACGTGCGAGTTCTGCGAACAGTGACGCAACCTGTTCGAGAGGTACACGGGCGCTGACGAATCGGCGATGGTCCAGTCGGCCGGTCGCGACGAGTCTGGCGGCGGCGACGAATTCGTCACGGCTGTAATAGGAGACGAAGTGCATCGAGATCTCCTTGACCACCCCGGCCACCGGCATGAAGGTGTCCGCTGCCATACAGACCCCGGCCACCACCACGGTGCCCCTGGGTGCGCTCGCCTGGATCGCCGTCGCGATGATCCCCGGCTTCCCGACACAGTCGACGACTATGTCGAAGGAATCCGGTCGGACTTCTTCCGGGTGCAGCACCTCGGTCGCACCCATCCGCAGTGCGGCGTCCCGCCGGCCCGACACGGGGTCGGCACAGGTGGCGGCGCTGACCGGTTGCTGTGCGGCCCAGGCGATCACAGCGAGTCCGACCGGGCCCGCACCGAGGACCAGCACCCGATCGCCAGGTGCAGGCGAGGCGCGTCGGAGCGCATGGAGTCCGACCGCCAGTGGCTCCACGAGTGCGGCCGCGTCGAGGTCGACCTCGACGTCGCCCGCGAGAGTGTCGAGTCGGACGCTCTCGGCAATCCCGACCCGGACGTATTCGGCGAGCGCTCCCGGTAGGACGCCGAGGCCGATCGTGCGGGCCGCCGGACATCGGGCCTGGTCGCCGACTGCGCACGACGGGCAGGCTCGGCAACCGATCACCGGCATGGCGGCCACCGGGACGCCGATCGGCCAGTCACCGCGGGCCGATGGGTCCACCGCCACCACCTCGCCGGCGAACTCATGGCCCATGATCGTGCCGTCGGGCAGGAACGAGTAGGTCGAGAGATCGGACCCACAGATTCCGTTGGCGGAGACCCTCAGGATCAGTTCGCCAGGCCCCGGCGTCGGGTCGGGGACGTCATCGACGACGAAGGTGCCGCCGGACAGGACCGCCGCCCGCACCGTCAGGACACCCAACTGCTGAAGGCCTGACCCTCGAACTCGCGCGGCACGATGAAGATCCCCTCGGCCTCCGCCGTCACGCCGTCGGGCCCGGACAGCGTGCCGCGCACGATCTTCTTGCGTCCGTCGCGGCCGCTGATGGCAGCATCGATCCGGATGGGGCCCAACGGGGTCGGTCGCAGGTATCGGACCGAGATGGTGCCGGTGAAGCACGGGATGCCGTCGACGCTGGCGGCCTCGCCGAGCACGTGATCGAACAGCATCGCGCACACGCCCCCGTGTACCAGGCCGCTCGGACCCTCGTACGCGGCGCCGAGCGTCGCGTCGGTGACCACGCCTCCGTCGTCGCCGGGGCGCAGGACCAGCGGGGGTGCGATCGCGTTGCGCAGACCGATCACCGCGTTGCCCCAGGCCATGCCCTTCTTGTCGGCGGTGTACCGCACGCCGTAGGCGCCGTCCATCTGCTGGGTGCGGAGTCGCTGCACCACCCCGGCGATCTCCGCCTGCGCCTGTCGGACGGTCGCATCATCGACCTCGGTGCGGATCACCGCGTCGATGAGGTCACGAACGGAGTCGGTGAACGGCTCGTAGAGTGCCCGTCGCCGCATTATTTCCTCGTCGGAGATGTCCTCCAGGGTGAACTCCATGCCGGCTCCCGGGGAGTCGGTTTCAGGTCGGCTCATCCGTCGATCGGTTCCGGGTTCGCGTCGGCAAGCAGGGCATCGCGATCGACCGCCAGGGCGAAGCCCGCCTCGATCATCGCGTCGGTGGCGGCTCGGTAGCGGTCGAGATAGTCTGCCCGACCGTCGAACCGCGCGCGCAGGACGTCTGCCGGCAGCGGCGTGGTGGAGCCGAACAGCACGCAGATCCGTGGCAGGTCGGCGTCGACGATGCCGCTGAGCAGCTCGGTCGCCACGTCGACGCGCGGGGTCCGGACACCACCGAGCACGTTTCCGACGTCGTCGACGTCGAAGACCTCGGGATCGGTCGCCGGGCGCAGGCGTAGCGGCTCCGCGTGCGGAGGAGCCGGGCGGGTGCCGGTGTCGTGCACCCAGTCCACGAGATGATGCAGTGCGGCGCGCAGCACGAACTGCTGTTGACCGCGGTTGACCGGGTGCGGGCACCCCAGCATCTCCTCGTAGGGGCCGATCTGCACCAGGTCGGCGTGAGCGGTACCGGCGACCTCCCAGATCCGCAGCCGCTCGGTGTCTGGCTGACGCGCGAGGTGGAATCGGAAGTTGGTGAGCACGTCGGTCTCGGTCTGGACCACGATGACCCGGGCGGCCAGGTCCTCGCGGAGCAGCGTCGGCGGCTGGTCGAAGGTGGCGTCGGTGTCGGCGCCGGTGCCCACGTCGCCCAGCCCCAGGGAGCCCGCTGCGCGTGAGTGGATCAGCACCCCGTCGTGGACGCGATGCCGAGGCAGGAACAGATTGACGTACGTGGTCAGGGCAAAGGCGGACTGTGATTCACCGACCGCGATCAGGGTCGTGACGTCGAGCCCGGACAGCGGATGGTCAGGACCGTCGATCGACCGCAGCGCCGCCCCGACCCCGCCGAAGATGTCGTAGCAGTAGGCGTCTCCGGGGTGGGTCAGGTGGCCGTAGCGCTCGGCGTCGGCGCCGAGCAGACCGCCGGGCACGCCGCTGTCGAGGCCGACCGAGCCGCTGCTCCCGACCACACCGTCGTACTGCGCCGACACCCCGACCCAGGCGTGGCCGGCGCGGACGATCTCGTCGGCCAGATAGGTGTATTCCGGCGCGGCGTCGGCGCCGCTGCTCACGTTGAACCACTCGACCACCACCGTCCCGCTGAACCGTGCGGGGTCGGTGGGACGTCGGACGACGATGCGGGTGGTGTAGGTCGCCGAGTCGATCGGCTCGACGTCATGACCGTCGCCGGCCGAGAACCGTTCGGCGACACCGCTCGCCGAGAACTCCGCCTCGGCATACCCGTGCGCGCCGAGATCGGGGCCGGGCGTCGCACTCATCAGCGATACGCCGGCACCTCCGGCGAGCGGCCGGAACCCGACGTCGGTCATCGCTGCGACTTACGGTGGTTCTTGATGACCTGGCCGAACATCATGTTCATCTTGGTGCCCAGCGGCCAGCCGACGTAGTAGCAGAGGAACAACGCGATCTCCTCGAGCTGTTCGGGCGTCAGCTCACCGTTGCCCAGCGCGGCCCCGGCCTGTATCTCGGCGACGTCCACCTGACCTCCCGCCGCCAGGGCGCCCAGCAGCAACAGGCGGCGGTCACGCACACTGAGTCCCTCCCGCGTCCACACCTCGGCGAAGAGCTGATCTGCGGTGTGCGCGAAATGGATTCCGGGGCCGTCGGACATCTCCCACCCGTAGACCTCGGACATCTTCTCGAGTCCGCGTCGACGCCGCGCATCCGGCGCGTGCTGGTCGGCGTCGCCCGGCCGATCGGGTACGGTCTCGTTCTCCGGGGTCATGTCTGTTCTCCTTCCCGGTGCGGTACACCGAGTCCCGCGGCGAGGTCCCGCAGGGCGATCTCGCCCAACGGTAGGTCGACGTCCAACTCCCGCGCCAGCCCCAGAGCCAGGGTCAGGTCCTTCTCGCCGAGGCCGCGGACGTGGGTGAAGATCGAGTACCAGAAGTCGTTCTCGGCGATCGGCGCCGTGGTGTCGCGGAGCAGGATCGCACCGGCCCCACCGGTGATCGCGTCGGTGTGCCGGACCACCTTGCCCAGCTTGCCCAGGTCGATGCCGGCCGCCTCGGCCAGCCGAGCTGCCTCGGTGGTGGCGGTGAAGGAGATGAAGTGGAGCAGGTTGCGCGCCAACTTCATCCTGGTGCCCGCCCCGACCTCGGGACCGGCGTGCACGATCAGCTCTGCGCACGTCGAGAACGGTTCCTTGAGTGCCTGATACGACTCTCGGTCACCGCCGACCATGATCGCCAGCCTGCCCTTTTCCGCACCCGGCGCCCCGCCGGAGATCGGGGCGTCCAGGAGAGCCACGTCGCGGGCGGCGGCAAGCGTCGCGAGTTCGACGGCCGTCTGCGGTGCGATGGTCGAGTGCACGGTGATGATCGTTCCCGGACGGGCAGTGGAGAGCAGACCGTCCGGTCCGGCGATCACGGTCCGGACCTGATGGTCGTCGAGTACGCAGATCCCGATGATGTCGGCGTCCGCGGCCAGGGCCGCCAGGGAGGAGGCGGGGCGGGCGCCGGCGTCGACGAGCTTGCCGACCGCGTCGTCGGAGAGGTCGAACACCGTCAGCCCGCCACGCCAGGTCGCGAGTCGAGCGGCCATCGGTCCGCCGATGTTCCCCAATCCGACGTAGCCGAGCCGGACCGGCGCCCCATCCGGATCTGTCATGAGCGGATGACCTGACCACCGTCGACGTTGAAGATCTGTCCCGTCACCCAGCGTGCCTCGTCGGACAGCAGGAACAGGCACATGCCGACCAGGTCCTCCGGGGTGCCGAATCGCTTGAGCGGCAACTTGTCAACGATGTCGGCGACCATCTCCTTGGGTGTCGTCGTGCGGGTCGCCTCGGTGTCGATGGGTCCGGGCGCGATCGCGTTCACCCGGATGTCCTGTCCGCCCAACTCGGTGGCCAGCTGTTGGGTGAGGCCGTTGATGCCGACCTTGGCGAGCCCGTAGAAACCGCTGTAGAGCCATGCGGCGGTGGAGGACTGGTTGACGATCGCCCCGCCGCGGTTCATGTGGCCGTAGACCGCGCGGGTCACGTTGAGCGCGCCGTCGAGGTTCACGCTCATGAACTTCTTGTAGTAGTCCCAGGGGACAGTGATGAGGAAGTCGAGCTTCATGCCGCCGTAGATGGCAGCGTTGTTCACCAGGTAGTCGACCTTCCCGTAGGCGTCGACGGTCGCGGCGGCCAGTGCCTGAGCCGACTGTTCGTCGGACACGTCGGTGCTCACGTACAGTCCGCCGATGTCCGCGGCGACCTGCTTGCCCTTCTCGTCGTCGATGTCGGCGATCACGACTCGCGCGCCCTCGGCCGCGAGTGCGCGCGCGTACGCCTCACCGATGCCGCCCGCGGCGCCCGTGACGATGGCGGTCTTGTCCTGGAAACGTCCGGTCATGAGTCCAGACTCCTTCTGCTGATGTGTCGTTTTCGGATGTGCTGGGTTCTGTTGTGTGCGAGCGAGATCACGCGGGTCGGGCCACAGCCTTGACCTCGAGGTACTCCTCGAATCCGGCGACGCCCATCTCGCGGCCGATCCCGGACTGCTTGTAGCCGCCGAACGGGACGTCGGCGGAGTACCAGATGCCGCCGTTGATGCCGAGCGTCCCGGTGCGGACGCCTGCGACCACCGCTTCGATGCGGTCGGGGTCGGTTGCCCACACCGCGCCGGAGAGTCCGTAGGGGGAGTCGTTCGCGATGCGGATCGCATCCTCGTCACCGTCGTGCGGGATGATCACGAGCACCGGACCGAAGATCTCCTCCTGCGCGACGCGCGATGAATTGTCCAGTCCGGAGACGAGAGTCGGCTCGACGAACCAGCCCTTCGGCTTGTCGGCCGGTCGGCCGCCGCCGATCTCGATGACGCCGCCCTCCGAACGCGCGAGCTCGATGTAGGACTCCACCCGATCGCGCTGACGTGCGGAGATGAGTGGGCCGCAGATGGTCCCGGAGTCGGTGGGGTCGCCGGCGGCGAGGCCCGCCAACGACTTCCGGGTCGCGGCGATGGCGTCGGCCAGCTTCTCCCGCGGAACCAGCAGGCGGGTCGGGATGGCGCACCCCTGTCCCGCATGCGTGACGACGTTGAAGGCGGCCATCGAGCAGGCGGTGGCGAGATCGGCGTCATCGAGCACGATGAAGGCGGACTTGCCGCCGAGTTCGAGGAACACCTTCTTCAGCGTCTCCGCCGCGGCGACCATGATCTTCTTGCCGGTCGCCGTCGAACCGGTGAACGACACCAGGTCGACGCGCGGGTCCTCCGACAGTTGGGCGCCCAGCCGGTGGTCGGACGACGTGACGATGTTGATCACGCCGGGCGGGATGTCGGTCTCCTCGGCGATGACCTTCCCCACCAGCGCTGCGGCCCAGGGGGTGTCGGGGGCGGGTTTGAGGACGACGGTGCAGCCGGCGGCGAGCGCCGGACCGATCTTCGCGAAGTTGATCTGGTGCGGGAAGTTCCATGGCGTGATCGCGCCGACCACGCCGGCGGCCTCGCTGCGCAACTCACGATGGTTCTTCAAGCCCATCGGCTCGGCCTCGCCGAGGTCGACGGTCCACGTGTGGTTCTCGGCGAGGTCGGCGAAGTATCCGAGGTCGCGGACCGGACCCTCGAACTGAGGCCCACCGGTGAGGAACGCGGGGCAACCGATCTCGGCGATGGCGAGTTCGCGCAACTCGTCGCCGTGGGCCAGCAGCGCGTCGCGCAGCTGACGCAGGCACCGGGCGCGGAAGGCGTGGTCGCGCGACCAATCGGTGGTGTCGAAGGCGGTGCGTGCGGCGCCGATGGCCGCGTCCATGTCGTCGGCGGTGGCGTCCGCGGCCTGCCCCAGCACCTCCTCCGTGGCCGGGTTGACGACATCGAAGACCCCGCCGCTGCCGGCGGTCAGTTTGCCGTCGATCAGCAGGTCAGAGGCAGAAGCGGGACGTAGCGTCATGAACTGGAACTCCATCTGGACAGGTGTCTGGACTCGCGTTCAAAGCTAGTGTAACGTCCACCACATGTCCAGTCCCCTCATCCAGGAATCGACCCGCCGCCGGCTGACGGCTCAGCAGGCGGAGACGGTCGCCCGGCTCACCGACGCCGCGGTCGAGGTGCTCAACGCCGACGGTTTCGACGGCCTGACGGTGCGGACGGTGGCCAAGCGGGCGGGCGTCGCCCCGGCCACCGCGTACACCTACTTCAGTTCCAAGAGTCATCTCGTCGCCGAGGTCTTCTGGCGTCGTCTCGCCGCGGGCGTGCCCGAGCCCGACCTCGCCCTCGCGCCGGCCGAGCGGGTGGCGCAGATCCTGCGAGAGGTGTCGATGGTGGTGGCCGGCGAGGGGCAGCTCGGCGGGGCCGTGACCGTCGCCCTGCTGGGCACCGACCCCGACGTCGAGCACCTGCGGCTGCGGATCGGTGGCTTCATCCGCAGACGCCTCGCCGAGGCTCTGGAGGTGGACCCGGAGAACCCGGGCCCGCTGGTGGATGCGTTGGAGATGCTCTACGCGGGCGGCCTCGTGCATGCCGGCATGGGACACCTCACCTACGCAGACACCTCCGATCGCCTCGTCGCCGCGGCCCACCTACTGATGGAGAAGCAGCAATGACCGACACCACGACCGCGGATGCCGGTATGGAGAGCCGGATTCCGTTCGATCCCTACGCCTACCACTTCCACGAGGATCCGTACCCGACCTACCTGCGGCTCCGTCAGGAGGCGCCGGTCTATCACAATGCGACGCAGAACTTCTGGGCTTTCGCGAAGCTCGACGACGTCCGGGCGGGTTTCCGCGATGCGAACCGACTCTCGAACAGTTGGGGAGTCTCGATGGATCCGTCGTCCTACGGTCCGGACGCCCACAAGTCGATGTCCTTTCTGGCGATGGACGACCCGAAGCACATGCGCATCCGCAAGCTGGTGTCCAAGGGCTTCACGCCGCGCCGGGTCAACGAGCTCGCCGGGCGGATCACGGCTCTCACACACCAGCATTGGAGCGCGTGCCTCGACAAGGGCGAGTTCGACTACATCCACGACTTCGCCGGACTGCTGCCGATGGACGTCGTCTCCGAACTGCTGGGGGTCCCCGAGGCGGACCGTTCGCACCTGCGCAAGCAGTCCGATCTCCTCCTGCATCGAGAGGAGGGGGTCCTCGACATCCCCGAGGCGGCGATCTACGCCTACATCGAACTGCACAAGTACTATTCGGCGCTCATCGCCGACCGGCGCAAGAACAAGGGTGACGACCTGGTGTCCGCCCTCATCGACGCCGAGATCGACGACGACGACACCGGTGAGAAGACCACGCTCACCGAGGACGAGATCGTCGGGTTCATGGTCCTGATGGTGGTGGCCGGCAACGAGACCACGACCAAGCTGCTGGCCAACGCGCTGTACTGGGGGTGGCGCAACCCCGACGAGCTGGCCAAGCCGCTGGCCGATCCGGAGGCGGTTCCGCAGTGGACGGAAGAGACACTGCGCTATGACAACTCGACCCAGATGGTGCTGCGCCGGGTGGTCGAGGACGTCGAGTACGGCGGCTACACGATTCCTGCGGGCGAGCGGGTCCTGCTGCTGGTCGGGTCGGCGAATCGCGACGAGGACGTCTTCGGCGACGACGCCGACCGTTATGTCATCGGCCGCGACACCTCGCAGGCACTCATCAGCTTCGGTATGGGGGCGCACTTCTGCCTCGGTGCTCACCTGGCCCGGTTGGAGGCCAACATCGGTCTCGCCGAGGTGGTCCGGTCGATCCGCTCGGTCGACATCGACATCGACCGGGCCGAGCGGGTCCACTCGGTGAACGTGCGCGGCTTCGCGGAGCTGCCGGTGAGGATCGAGGTGCGGTGATGGCCTTCATCGCACATCCCGAGCGCCGTCCGGTCCTGATCGCGGGCGCGTCGTCGGGGATCGGTGCGGCCACCGGTGAATGGCTGGCCGCCGCCGGATATCCCGTCGCGCTCGCCGCCCGTCGCGTCGACCGCCTCCAGGAGCTCGCCGAGAAGATCATCGCCTCCGGTGGCGAAGCCGTCGCGGTCCCGCTGGACGTGACCGACGAGGTCTCGGTGCGCGATTGCGTGGCCAAGGCCGAAGCCGCACTCGGCGCGCTCGAGATCGTGGTCGCCGGGGCAGGAGACCTGGCGGTCGGGCGATCCTACGAGATCGGTACCGACGAGTTCGCGTCCCAGGTGGACATCCACCTGATCGGTGCACATCGCCTGTACCGCAACGTCGTCCCGGCGATGATCGACCGTCGCCGAGGCGATTTCGTGTTCATCGGATCGGACGTGACCATCCGCCCCCGGCCGTGGTCGTCGGCGTATGTGGCCGCCAAGTCGGGTATCGACGGCCTGGTCGCCACTGCACAGCTCGAACTCGAGGGCACCGGCGTGCGGGCCAGTGTGGTCCGGCCGGGGCAGGTGTTGACCGGCATGGGGATGAACCTCGATCAGAAGACCACCGAGGACATGCTCAACGACTGGATCCGTCATGGACTGGCGCGGCACGGCAACTTCCTGCAACCCGAGCACATCGCCCAGGCGGTCTCGGCCGTCGTGACCATGCCGCGTGGAGCCCACATGCGCGTGGTGGAGGTCGAGGCCGAGGGCGCACTCGGCACGCCCGACAAGAACTCCGGAGGAGAGAACTGATGACCACACTGACAACGCCCCGACGGGTGTCGGGTGGCGATGGCGAGCACGGACACCTCGAAGAACTCGCGACCGACCCCATCTCGCTGTTCTGGCGCATCCGCTCCGAGTGTGGCGACGCCGGCATGTTCCAGCTCGCCGACCGCGAGGTGGTCCTGGTCAGCGGCGCGCTGGCAAGCGAGGAGTTCTTCCGCGCGCCGGAAGAGGACCTGGACCAGGCTGCCGCATATCCGTTCATGACACCTGTTTTCGGTGAGGGTGTCGTCTTCGACACCAGCCCGGAAGAACGATCGAAGGCGATCCACAACTCCGCGCTCAAGGGCGCCCACATGAAGCAGCACGCGATCACCATCCCGAACGAGGTCGAGCGGATCATCGCCGACTGGGGTGACGAGGGCGAGATCGATCTGCTCGAGTTCTTCGCCGAGCTGACCCTCTACACCTCGTCGGCATGCTTGATCGGCCGCAAGTTCCGCGAGCGTCTGAGCGGCCACATCGCCCATCTCTTCCATGATCTGGAGAAGGGCACCGACCCGATCGCATACGTCGACTACAACGCCGACATCGAGAGCTTCCGCAAGCGGGACGAGGCGCGCGCCGAGCTCGTCGAGTTCATCCAGGGCGTGATGGACGAGCGGATCGCGAATCCGACCGAGGACAAAGAGGATCGCGACCTCATGGATGTCCTCGTCCAGGTCGGTTTCGACGCCAACACGGTCACCGGGATGTTCATCTCGATGATGTTCGCCGGGCATCACACCACGTCGGGAACGGCCGCGTGGACCCTCATCGAACTGCTGCGCAACCCCGACCACATGGCGGAGATCCTCGCCGAACTCGACGACATCTACACCGACCGCGGTGACGGCAGACCGGAGTACAGCTTCGCGGCGATGCGGCAGATCCCGAAGCTGGAGAACGCGCTCAAAGAGGCGCTCCGTCTCCACCCCCCGTTGATCATCCTGATGCGGGTGGTGCAGAAGGACTTCCACATCGAGGACTTCGAGATCAAGGCCGGGCAGTCGATCGCGGTCTCGCCCGCGATCTCCAACCGCCTCCCGGAGGACTTCCCGGATCCGGACGTCTTCGACCCGACCCGGTACGAGAAGCCCCGTACCGAAGACCTGGTCAACCGGTGGACCTGGATCCCCTTCGGAGCCGGCCGCCACCGCTGCGTCGGCGCACAGTTCGCCATCATGCAGCTCAAGGCCATCTTCTCGGTCCTGTTCCAGAACTACGAGTTCGAGATGCTCCAGCCATCGGAGAGCTACCGCAACGACCATTCGAAGATGGTCGTCCAGCTGCAGCAGCCGTGCCGCGTGAAATACCGGAGGAGAGGAACCACCCGATGAGGGTCGAGGTGGATCTGGACATCTGCCAGGGCCACGGCATGTGCGAGATGGAGGCGCCCGGACTCTTCGAGGCCGAGGTGGACCACGTGAACATCCTGGACGCGAACCCGGACGAGGACCGGCGCGCCGAGGTGGAGGCGGCGGTCATGTACTGCCCGACACAGGCTTTGCGAATCGTCGAAGACTCCGAGTGAGATCGGGGCAAGAGAGGAAATGGACTGTCATGTCGTTTGACCGTGCCGAACTGGAAGAGATGAAGGAACGCTGGCTCGCCGCCAACATCGAGGCGGAGAAGGCCGGCGACTGGAAGCCGCTGGCGGACTTCTACACCGAGGACGCGACCTACGGCTGGAACTACGGCCCCGAGAAGGACTTCATGGCCGTCGGCCGTGAGGAGATCCGTGAGCTGGCGCTGGGCCAGGAGATGGAAGGCCTCGAGGGGTGGACCTATCCCTACCAGGCCTGGGTCATCGACGAGAAGACCGGCGACATGATCGGACTGTGGAAGCAGGTCTACGACCGCACCCGGCCCGACGGCACCCACTATGCGCTGGAGGGCATCCAGGGCAGCTGGTTCAAGTACTCCGGGGACTTCCAGTTCTCCTGGCAGCGTGACTTCTTCGACTTCGGCAACGTGTCGGCGCTCTTCGTCGAGTTGCTGAAGGCGAATGCGATGAGCGACGGGATGCTCAAGCGCATCGAGAAGTCGGCGCCCGGGGATCTGCCGGGGTGGTACCCCTTCGGCACCGCACCCGTCCCGTTCTGGTGATCTGACCCATGACTCAACCAGCCCCGACCTATTCAGGTCTGAGTCAGGATCAGCTCGCCGTACTCGTCCCCGAACTCCTGTTGTCCGGCCAGATGATCGACCGCAGCGGAATGGCCCATCTCATCTCGGCATTCGGCCGGGAGACCATGGGACAGGTCGCGATCGAGGAGTGGATGGCCGCGAGTCCCGTCTACACACACCGCATGCGTTCCGCCCTCGGGATCGACGGGGACGGGGTCGAGGACATGTTCAAGTGCCTCCAACTCGACATCGGTGCACCGCCGCAGTTCATGGACTTCCGCTACGAGGTCACCGACCGGTATCACGGGTCGTTCCTGTTGGCGCACTGCGGGGCGCTCATGGATGTCGAGCCGATGGGCGACGACTACGTCACCACCATGTGCCATGACATCGAGGATCCCACCTTCGATGCGACCGCCATTGCGACCAACCGTCGGGCACGTATCCGTCCGGTGCACCGACCGCCGCGCCGGCCTGCCGGGCGGCAGCCGCACTGCGAGTGGACGGTCACGATCGAACCCGATCGGGACGAACTGCCGCTCCCCGCCGATGCCGAGCAGATGTTCACCACCCGGGCAGGTCGCCTCGTACTGTCAACGATCGCGGACACCGCGGCCGACGGACTCACCGACTACCGGGGTGCACTCCTGGCAGACCTGCAGTTCCGGGAGTGGTCGCACACCGCTCTCGTCCGCATCGCCGAAGAGGTTGCGCTGCAACATCAGCTCCTGTCGCTGGGGTTCCTGTGGTCGGTGCTGCGCCAGACCGACGACGCGGCGGCGCGCGAGATACATCGCAAGCAGCTGACCGGGATCGCCGGACTGGCCGCCGAACGTCTCCGGCGGGCACTCGACCTGTCCTCCGATGCGGCCGGTCTCGCAGCGGTGGTCGCACTGCACCCGGTATTGGGGCCGCACCAGTACACCGGTGTGCAGGCGTGGACGGAAGGCGACACGGTTGTGGTCCGTCTCCCCGAACGATCCGATGCGGTGACCGACGACGGCTGGATGGCACTGCTGACCACCGAGCACCTCGAACCGCTGCAGGCGATCGCCACGGCCGTGGACCCGTACTGGGAGATCGCCGACACCCGAACCGTCGACGGTGCTCTGGAGGTGCGGTTCGCCACCGGTGGCACCGCGCGCAAGGAGTCGGGCGAGGTGGCCATCGCGCGGTTCAGCTCAGGCGCCGAGTTCCAGTTCACCGACCGCGGTCGGTCGATCCCGATCATCCCGGTCGGCAGTCCGGCCTGATGGTCGGGTCCCAGCGACCCTCGACCGGACGGCTCATGGGCGTCAACCTGTCGGGGCGGGTGGCGGTGATCGCGGGCGCCACCCGCGGCATCGGCCTGGCCGTCTCGTATGCGCTTGCCGGACGCGGGGTCTCGGTGGTGGTGAACGGGCGCGACGGTGACGCCGTCGAGTCCACGGTCGCCGAGATCCGCGGCGGCGGAGGCTATGCGGTCGGTGTCCGTGGTTCGGCGGGTGACGACCACGTGGCGCAGCAGATGGTCGACGTGGCACTCGAAGAGTTCGGGGCGCTCGACATCGCGATCAACTGCGCGGGCATCGCGGAGCCGGCCGGGTCATCGATCCTGACGATCCGGCCGCGGGAGTTCCGTGAGCAGGTCGACGCACATCTGATGAGCGCGTTCAACCTGACCCAGGCCGCGGGCCGCGTGTTCGTCGAGCAGCAGAGCGGCGCGATCGTCCTCACCGGGAGCGCTGCGTCGCTCGGTATGTTCGGTGGCAGTGGCTATCCTGCGGCCAAGGGCGGCGTCAACGCCCTTGCACTCGCAGCTGCTGCGGATCTGCGGTCCGATGGCGTCCGGGTCAATGTCGTGATGCCGGGAGCCCGGTCGCGGCTGTCGACGGGGCCGGAGTACATCCGACACATCGAGAGCCTGCGAAGCCGCGGCATCCTCGACGACGTGACCAGCCAGGCCGCACTCGATCCGGCGCCGCCGGAGTACGTGGCCCCGCTGTACGTCTTCCTGGCCGGCGACGCCGCGCTGGAGATCACCGGCCAGATCTTCACCGCCGCCGGCGGATTCATCGGGCGATACGACCCGGCACAACCGACCTTCGTGGCATATCGGGACCACCAGGACTCGGCGCCCTACAGTATGGCCGAGCTCGCCGATCTCCTCCGGTAGTTCGTTCAGTCCGCGGTCGGCTGTCTCGACGACCCGCGGGCGGCCACCCGGTCGATCCAGAAGCGCGCTGCGTCGACGACGGCGTCGGTGACCGGTCGTGGATGCCAGTCGAGCTCGTGCTCGGCCTTCGCGTGGCTCATCGGTGACATGTGATGCATCAGGCGAACTGTCGAGACGGTGAGCTTCTGAGGTCGGCGGCGCAAGCGTGCCAGGGCTGAACCAGCCGCCCCCAGGCCGTACAACGCGGGGCGGGGTAGCGCCGGTCGTGGTGGCCGATGGCCTCCGGTTCTCGCCGCGAGGTCGATCACCTCGGCCAGGTCGATGAAGCGTTCGGACACGATGTACCGCTCTCCCGGACGCCCGCGTTCGATCGCGCTCACCAGCGCTGCAGCCGCGTCATCGACCGCGACGGCTTCGGATGCGAAGCCCCGGACGGTGAAACGGAGTCGGCCGAGGGCCGCACCGGCGACGAAGGCTCCATGTGGGGTCGGTGCCCAGTCGCCCGAACCGTAGGTGTTCGAGACGCACATCGCCACTGCGGGAACCGCGCCCGCACGTGCCCGGGACAGGACCATGTCCTCGGCCGCGACGCGGGACAGCACGTACTCGGTTGCGGTGTCGGCCCAATCGAAGGGATCGTCCTCGGTCGCGGGGCCCACAGCGGGCCGGCCGATCGTCGCCATCGAACTGGTGTAGACGAATTTCTCCAGTCCGGCGTCTGCCGCGACCTCGAGTACGGCTCGCAGCGCGTCGACGTTGGTCGCGTAGAGCGGCGCCGGGTCGAGCAGCCACGCACGGGTGTCGACCGCGCAATAGACGACCGCCGAACAGCCTGCCATGGCGCGTCGTACGAGCTCGGTGTCGGTCAGCTCGCCGACGACGTGGTCGACCGGTACATCGGCTATCGGTCGCAAGTCGCTCGTGGTTCTGGTGAGCACCCGTACCGTCTCGCCGGACGCGGCCACCTGACGTACGACATGAGAGCCGAGGAACCCGGTGGCCCCGATGACCAGGATCATCCCAGTGCGTCCGGCACCAGATCGCCGATCGCGGCGGTCGCGCGATCGAGCATGACCCGGAACATCCGATCCCCACGCTCGGTCGGTTGGGCGGCAGCACAACCGAACACGATGATCAGCGGTGCCTGTAGGAGTGCGGACACATAGTCCTCCCGACATTCCTGCATCGTGTAGCCGCTGATGCCGTGGCCCACGAGTGCACGATGGTAGTCGGCAAGGATCGCGTCCTCGTTCGCGCGGCGATCGGCGACGGTCAGACTCGTCGACAGCAAGAAGGCGATGTCTCGTAGGGGTTGTCCGGGCACGATGGTCTGCCAGTCGATCACGGTCACCGCGCCGTCCGGCCCGAACATGACGTTGTCGATGCGCAGGTCGCCGTGGATCAGCGTGAAGTGTCGCTGCGGCGCGACCAGCCAGGTGCCGGCGTTCGCGACCAACCAGTCGACGGTCGCCGACTCGGAGGCGGTGAGGTCGAACCGCGCCCGGAAGATGTCGGCCATCGGTTCCAACACCGACTCCATCAAGACCCGGTCGTCATCGGTGGGGAGCGCGAATCCGATCTCGGTGTCGAGCAACGAATCGTCGTCCCAGCGGGGTGCGTGCAAGCCGGCCGCGGCCACTGCGACGGCCGAGGCCTGCTCCGGTGTGCATCCGGTGATCTGATCTCCCTGCACCGCAGGCGCCAGATCGTCGAGCAGCAGCACGAACTCGGCACCCGATGGTGAGATCGTCGATGCATGACACCGCGGTGTCGGGACCCGGACGGTCGGTGCGAGGTCGGCATAGAACTGCACTTCGTTCCGGAAGGCCCCGGCGCCGAACTCGCGTTGCTCGGCGGGTCCGGTGGCGAGCTTCGCGATCACCGTCGACGGCATGCCGCCGGTGACGGCATCGGCATATGTCAGGTCCAGCCGGAAGGAGCCTGCCATCTGTCCCGATCCGACCGGGGTGGCGTGTACCGCGGTGACCTCCACGGAAGAGCCGCTCGCCCGCAGGAGGGCGGTCAGCCAGTCCGGAGTGAGATCGGCGGGGGTGGTAGGGATTCGGGAGAGTGGTGCGATGCTCATCTGGCCTCCGGGCCGTCGATGTCGGTGCCTGTGTCCGGTGTCGGGTGCGCCCGACCGGGATTGACCGGTGGGACAACGGCATCGCGCCGGACGCGACGATAGGCGTCGACGACGGGCTCCAGTTCGGTGGGCGTGGCGCCGTGCAGGATGACCGAGTCGACGCCGAGGTCGAATTGGGCGGCGATGGTGGTCGCACAGTCCGACGCGTTCCCGGTCGCGCTGTCGGCGACCCAGGAGTGGGGCATCACCTCGGCCAGTTCGCGGAGCTCGCTGATGTCGGCGGTCGCGTCGATCGGTCCGCGCGCCGTCGAGAACGCCGCGGTGGCGCGTATCCGATCGAGGACCTCGCGATCCCACCCGTTGGCCCCGACGAGGACGTCGGGGTAGCCCTGCAGATAGGTGGCGAGCCGCCCCTGCAGACGGCGCATCCGATCATCGGGTCCCAGATGATCACCGACCGTCGCGACCACCGACCAGATCCGAACCGATGCAGGGTCTCGTCCCGCCTGCTCGGCGGCCTCGCGGACGATGCGGACCGCGCGGTGAGTCGCATCGTCGGAGAAGAAGGTGTGCAGTACGACGCCGTCGGCGATGCGCCCAGCCAGAGCAAGAGTCCCGGGGCTCATGGTGATCAGCATGATCGGGGGTGGCGGCTCGAGCGCGACGCCGAGTCGCAAGAGTGGGAAGGACCCGATCTCGCCGTCGTACCCGATGATCGTCTCCTCCGCCCACAGACGTCGGAGCAGCGCGGTGATCTCGGTGAGCTGACCGCCGGTGATGGTCGGCAGACCGAGGATCTGCCACTGCGGCGTGATCCCGCGACCGAGCCCGAGAGCGAAACGGCCACCGGTGAGTTCGGTGAGCGTCGCCGCCATGGTCGCGGTGATGATCGGGTGACGTGTGGTGTGGTTGGTCGCGGCCGTCGCGATGCCCAGCCGGCAGGATGCGGCGGCCAATGCGCCCGAGAGCACCGCGGCATCCTTCACGTTGAACCGCTCGGAGACGAATGCGGTACCCAGTCCGATGCGGTCGGCGACCCGCGCCTCGTCGACCAGTTCCGACGGCGTCACCGGATGTCGGGAGAGTGCGTAGTAGCCCAGTTCGGTCAGCTGTTCGGCCACGACGGATCGTCCGTTACACCGGAACGGACGAGTCGGCACCCGCGACGCGATAGGTCCGCGATCGCGGGTCCCGGATCCAGAGTTGCCCACCGCCCGCGATAGGGCCCTGCGACTTGAGTTCTCGCTTGAGGATCTTGTTGGTCGCGGTCGTCGGTAGGTCGGCGGCCACCCGCACGTATCGGGGCCACGCCTTGGGGGACAGGTCCTCCTGGGCCGCGAGCTGCGCCGCGAATCCCTCGGGGGAGAGTTCGGCGTTGTCCTGCAGCACCATCGCCGCCATCACGGCGTCGCCGACGGTCTCGTCGGGTACCGCGTACACGGCCACCCGGTTCAATTCCGGGATGCGTTGCAGGATGCGCTCGATCGGGCCCGCGGCGAGGTTCTCGCCGTCGACCCGCATCCAGTCCGCCGTCCTGCCGGCGAGGTAGATCCAGCCGTCGGCGTCCTTGTAGGCGAGGTCGCCGGACCAGAACATCCCGTCGCGGAGCCGCTCGTCGGTGGATTCCTTGTCGTTGTAGTAGCCCATGAACATGCCCGCGCCGTCGGCGTTCACGAGCTCACCGATCGCCTCGTCGGGATTGGCGAGGGCGCCGTGCTCGTCGAACTCCGCGATCGGACACTCGGCAACTGTCTGCGAGTTGTAGACCGCGACACCGGGATACCCCTTGCCGATGGAGCCCTCGGGGGTTCCGGGCTCGCGCGTGATGATGATCGCCAGCTCGGTCGAACCGAATCCATCCCACACGGCGCAACCGAAGCGGCGGCCGAACTCGGCGATGTCGCGGTCGGTGGCCTCGTTGCCGAAGGCCACCCGCAGCGGGTTGTCGGCATCGTCGTCGCGCTCCTCGGTGGCGAGGATGTAGGCGAGCGGTTTGCCGACGTAGTTCATGTACGTGGCGCCGTACCGACGGATGTCGGCGAGGAAGGTCGAGGCGGAGAAGCGCGCGGGTGCGATGGCTGCCCCGCTGCACACTGCGACGCTGTAGCCGCCCAGGAGCGCGGCTGAATGGAACAGCGGCATGGACAGATAGCAGACGTCGCCGACCCCGATTCCGTACTTGTCGACGAGTGCCGGGCCGGCGAACGGCACCAGCATGTGCGCCAGTTGGACGGGTTTGGGGTTGCCGCTGGTACCCGACGTGAAGATGAGCATGAAGGTGTCGACCGCTGTCGGGACCGAGTACGGGGTGAGTTCCGGTGCCGTCGCGAGCATGTCTGCCCACTGTGCGCTGGAGGTGTCGAGGACGACGACCCCCGGTAGGTCGAGACCGTCGAGCAGAGGGCGGTGCTCGGCGTCGGTGATCAGGATCTGACAGTCGGCGCGGAGGATGTCGCCCGCCAACGCGGCGCCGCGTCGGGTGTTGTTGATACCGGCGGTGACATAGCCGCCCAGGGCGCCGGCGGCCAGCGCGGTCAGGATGTCGGGAGTGTTCCCGAGGAGTGCGCCGATGTGCATCGGACGTGAGGGATCGGCGGTCGCGAGGACGGCCGCAGCGGCGCGGCGGGCATCGGCGACATGTTCGCGCCACGTCCATCGGCGACCCTCGAAGGTGATCGCCAGGTTGTCGTCGTTCGCGCGTGCCTCGAGGAGCTGGGTGACGGTCTCGGCCATGCGGCCAAATCTAGAACGTGTTCACCCGCGGTGTGAACACATTCGAAAAATTGTCTACTCGGACATCCGCGCGGCGCGCAGATGTCCGAGCAGAGGTCGCGGGCCGCGTGTGCGAGCAGCCCGCCGGCTCGCTCAGCGGAAGATGGAGCCGTTGCCCGGGATGACCGTGAACGACCGGTCGCCGCGGCCGATGATGCTCGTGGTGAACGTGATCCGACCCGGGCCGGTGGTGACGTCGATCCCGCTGTTGGTCGGGAAGGTCGCGTTGCCGGACTTCCCGGTGCGCTCGTTGCGCCAGGTGAGACCGACCCGCGATCCGTTGAGGGTGCCGGGGCTGGTCTGTGCCGGCTGCGGGCTCAGCGTGATCCGCGTGACGCCGGCGCCTGCGGCACGCGCGCTGATCGGGGCGACGAAGCCGCCGGCCACACGGTTGCCGACGACGGCGACACCGGCGTTGGGAACCTGGTCGACGCGAAGTGCGGCCCCGCCCGGCGCCGCGTCCGCGCTTGCCGCCCCGAGTGCGATTCCCACGGTCGCGACCCCCGCCGAAGCGGCCACGAGTGCTGTCTGACGAACCAGTGATCGACGCCCACCCTGCACCATCTGTAACTCCTTCATCACCTACTGGTTGGTAACCCTGGCGTGAGCCTGTCGCACCTGTCCGATGACCGGAAGGCTCCCGCGTGTTCTGTTATGGATCCGAGACGCCCATCGTCGGCTCTGTCCAGTCTTCGACCTGTACCCGATTCCGGGACAGATCACCCGTCGCACCCTCACCTGGCGACTGTGGTGCGTGGCACACGAGCCCTGCTGATAGACCGGTTATGTGACCGAGAGCCCGTTGATCGCCCCCCAATCGACCGCGCCGCAGCCCGCTGACCCGCTGTCGGCACTCGGCATCGGGGGTGTGCGGGTCGAAGACGGTGTGGCTTTCGCCGAGCAGCAGTTGTCGGCCAGGTTCGCCGACCATCGGGGACGCATCGAGTTGCCGGCACTGGCTGTGCTCTTCGACGACCTCGGCGGCATCCCCTTCCACGTCGCGCAGGATGGCGCGGCCACCCTGCAGGCGCGCCTGACGCTGTCGTATCAGGGTGACGTGGACATCGACGACCGGCTGTCGGGGGTCTCACGACTGCGCACGAGCGACGAACACTATGGCGGGACGACCGTCGAGATCCGGGCTGCCGCCGGCGACATCTGCTGTGTCGGCACCGCACGCAACGTGCGGGTGGGTCGGGCTTCGGCCGACGATGCCCCACAGCCGCACCGAGATGCACCGCCCGCCGCGGGCGCACTCGGCATCGCGCTGCCCGCGCCGATCGAGGCCGGTCTCGAGGGCGCCCAGATCGTCGACGAGCTGGTGTCGGGAACGCGGCCGCTCGGGCCGCTGGCCGAATTGCTCGGCGGTCGACTCGAGTCCGCGCCCGACCTACCCGAGGGATCGGTGCGATTCATCAGCAGTACACGGCCGTGGATGGGCAACACCTTCGGCACGATGCACGGTGGCATCATCGCGACCATCGTCGCGCAGGCATCGTCCTTCGCCGCCCAGGCCGGCGCTCCAGCCGGTGCCGACTATCAACTGGGCGACCTCACCGTCGGGTTCTACCGCTCGCCTGCGGTACAGGGCGAGGAGGTGACCGTGGACGTGGTGCCGATCAAGACCGGTCGCCGGATCGCATCCTTCGAGGCGACCCTCCGCTCGCATGACGGCGTGCTCCTGAGTCGGGCTACCGCGGACGCGCACTACCGATAGGGGTCTCGCGGGTCGCTTTCGGGGGGGGGGGGGGCTCGGCGGTGCCGTGACCAGAACCTGCCGTGGAGCGGGCAGCCGCGTGGATAGTGCGCGCCGCGCCCGGGAGAGCGGCAGTTTTTGGTTGGCGTGTTGCGCCGGGGCGGCAGTTGGCTGGGGTCCTCGGGTTGCTCGAAATAGTGATGCCGGGGTCGGTGCGCTGACCACAATCTGCCGTGGAGCGGGCAGCCGCGTGGATAGTGCGCGCCGCGCCCGGGAGAGCGGCAGTTTGTGACCAAGTCCTGGGCGCGACCAGACAGCCCTCGCCCCAAAACAATCATGCGTGATTGATTTTTACGCCGACCTGTGTGACCCTGATCGCATGGCGCTCGTTGACGCGGTCGTGGCCGACCTGGAAGCCGAATCCGCCCGACTCGACGATCTGGTCGCCGATCTTCCCGACGCCTCGTGGACACGCCCGACACCCGCGGTGGGATGGACGATCGCGCACCAGATCGCACACCTGGAATGGACCGATCGGGTCGCGGCGATCGCCGCCACCGACACCGCCGGATTCGACGACGTCCTGAAAGCCGGGGCAAGTGATCCGACCGGCTTCGTCGACACCGCCGCCGAGGAGGGGGCGGCGAATGCGCCCGCGGTGATCCTCCGACGATGGCGATCTGCGCGCGCCGACCTCGCGTCCGCGCTGCGTGCCGTCCCCGACGGTCAGAAGGTGCCGTGGTTCGGTCCGCCGATGTCGGCGACGTCGATGGCCACCGCCCGCCTGATGGAGACCTGGGCGCACGGGCTCGATGTCGCGGACGCCCTCGGGGTCACCCTCCCGGCCGACGACCGCATCAAGGGGGTCGTGCACATCGGAATGCGGACCCGCGACTTCGCCTATGCCGTCAACGGACTCACCCCGCCCGCGGAGCCGTTCCGCTACGAGATCACCGCGCCGTCGGGAGAGCTCTGGACGTGGGGTCCCGACGACGCCGACCAGGTGGTCCGCGGGCCCGCGCTCGACTTCGCGAAGCTGGTGACGCAACGTCGCGCACTCGCCGATCTCGGGCTGGAACTCGTCGGCGACGAGGTGCGGCGATGGGCCGCGATCGCACAGTGTTTCGCCGGACCGCCGGGCGGCGGCCGACAACCGAAGGGGGACAGGGCATGAGCGCAGACCGGTCGAACGGGGTCGTCCGGATCGGCAACGCATCGGGTTTCTACGGCGATCGTTTCGCCGCGGTCCGGGAGATGCTGGAAGGTGGCGAGCTCGACTACCTGACCGGCGACTACCTGGCCGAACTCACGATGCTCATCCTCGGCCGGGATCGTCTCAAGGATCCGAAGACCGGCTACGCCAAGACGTTTCTCCGCCAGATGGAGGACTGCCTCGGTCTGGCAGTCGACAAAGGCGTGCGGATCGTCACCAACGCGGGCGGCCTCAATCCGCACGGGCTCGCGGTAGCCCTGCGTGAGCTCGCCGATCGGCTCGGCGTGTCCGCCGACGTCGCCTTCGTCGACGGTGACGACCTGGTCGACCGGGCGAGCGAACTCGACCTCGGTACGCCACTGACAGCCAACGCCTATCTCGGCGCCTTCGGCATCAAGAGTGCGCTCGACGCCGGGGCCGAGATCGTGGTCACCGGCCGCGTCACCGACGCCTCGTTGACGGTCGGTCCCGCTGCCGCCCACTTCGGTTGGGGCTTCGATGATCTCGACGCGCTGGCCGGAGCCGTCGTGGCCGGCCACGTCATCGAGTGTGGCGCACAGGCGACCGGCGGAAACTACTCCTTCTTCACCGAGATCCCGCAGATGGGCCGTCTCGGATTCCCGATCGCCGAGGTCGCCGCCGACGGCTCGTCGGTGATCACCAAACACGCGGGGACCGGAGGAGCCGTCACCGTCGGCACCGTCACCGCCCAGTTGCTCTACGAGATCGGCGGGCCGCGCTACCTGGGCCCCGACGTCACGACCCGGCTCGACACGGTGACCCTGGCATCGGACGGCACGGACCGGGTCTCGATCAGTGGCGTTCGCGGTGAGGCCCCGCCCGAGACGGTCAAGGTGTCGCTCAACCACCTGGCCGGAGTACGCAACGAGATCACGCTCATCCTCACCGGTCTGGATGTCGAGGCGAAAGCCGAACTGTTCCAGCAGCAATTCGTCGACGCCCTGCCGACGCAGCCCGACGACCTCTCGTGGGACCTGTCCCGCCTCGACCGTCCGGACGCCGAGACCGAGGAACAGGCGAGCGCACTGCTGCGATGCGTCGCCCGCGACGCCGACGCGAAGAAGGTGGGCCGGGCCTTCTCGGCCACTGCGGTCGAGCTTGCCCTGGCCAGTTACCCGGGCTTCACGATGACCGCACCGCCCGGCAACGGAACCCCATACGGCGTCTTCGAACCCGGCTATGTCGATGCCGCAGCGGTGGATCACACCGTCGCGCTATCCACGGGCGTGGTCGCCCACATCGAGCCCAGTCCGTTGCGAGCGCCGGTGACCGTCGACGAGCCGGATCCGGTCACTACAGGCTCGATCTCGACCGGCGAATGGGGTCCGACCGCGTCCGCGCCCCTTGGTGTCATCGCCGGAGCTCGCAGCGGCGACAAGGGCGGTAGCGCCAACATCGGTGTCTGGGTGCCGAACCCGGATCACTTCACCTGGCTCGATCACACGCTGGATGTCGCGCTCCTCAAGCAGCTGCTGCCCGAGGTCGCCGACCTGACCGTCCACCGTTACCGGCTGCCGAACCTCTCGGCGGTCAACTTCGTCATCGAAGGGGTGCTCGGGCGCGGTGTAGCCGACAACGTGCGTTTCGACCCCCAGGCCAAGGGAATGGGTGAGTGGCTGCGATCGCGGCCGGTGCCCGTCCCGCTCTCGTTCATCACCTCGACCGACAGGAGTGAGTGACCAGTGCCGATCAACACCGGACCGTGGGACACGGCGGAGCGACGCGAATTGCGGTCGACCGTGCGGGGTTTCGCCGAGCGCCACATCCTGCCGCACCAGGACGCCTGGGAGGTCGAGGGACTGATCCCGCGTGAGGTGCACCGTGAGGCGGCGAAGCTCGGGCTGTTCGGGCTGGGTGTGCCGGAGGACGTCGGCGGATCGGGCGGAGATCTCATCGACGGCACCATCCTCGCCGAGGAGCTGCACTATGCGGGTGTCGCGGGTGGTGTCTTCGCGTCCCTGTTCACCCATGGCATCGCATTGCCCCACCTGATCGCGGCCGGCGACCCGGACCAGATCGACCGCTGGGTTCGGCCCACACTCGCAGGCGAGAAGATCGGCAGTCTCGCGATCACCGAGCCCGGCGGTGGCAGCGACGTCGGCCACCTGACGACCTCGGCAGTCCGAGACGGAGACCACTTCGTGGTCAACGGTTCCAAGACCTACATCACCTCGGGTACGCGCGCCGACTTCGTCGTCACCGCGGTCCGCACCGGTGGGCCCGGCGCCTCCGGCGTCTCGCTGCTGGTGGTCGAGAAGGACACGCCCGGCTTCACCGTCACCCGCCGTCTCGACAAAATGGGTTGGCGCAGTTCGGACACCGCCGAACTGGCGTATGTCGATGCGCGGGTCCCCGTCGGCAATCTGGTCGGTCCGGAGAACTCCGGGTTCGCCCAAATCGCGGCTGCCTTCGTGACCGAGCGGGCGGGGCTTGCGACACAGGCATACGCGAGCGCCCAGCGCTGTCTCGACCTGACGTTGGAGTGGGTTCGTGCCCGCGAGACCTTCGGCAAGCCGCTGATCGCGCGGCAGTCGGTGCAGGACGCGGTCACCGAGATGGCCCGTCGCGTCGACATCGCGCGGATCTACACGCGAGCCGTGGTGGAACGGAAGGTGACGTCGTCGGACGACCTCATCGCCGAGGTGTGTTTCGCCAAGAACACTGCAGTGGAGACCGGCGAATGGGTGGCCGACAAGGCCGTCCAACTCTTCGGTGGCCTCGGGTACATGACCGGGACCGAGGTCGAGCGGCAGTACCGCGACATGCGCATCATCGGCATCGGCGGCGGGACGACCGAGATCTTGACGGGTCTCGCCGCGAAGCGATTGGGGTACCAGGCATGACCGTCGTCCGATCGACCCTCGACCCTGCCGCAGACGGTTATCGCGACGCCGCCGCGGCGATGACAGCCAAGCTCACCGAGATCGGCGCCGAGTTCGACAAGGCGTTGGCCGGCGGCGGCGAGAAGTACGTCGAGCGACATCGCAAGCGCGGCAAGATGCTCGCGCGGGAGCGCATCGAACTGCTGGTGGACGAGGACTCGGCCTTCCTCGAACTGTGTCCGCTGGCGGGGTACGGCTCGGACTTCGCGGTCGGGGCGTCGGTGGTCACCGGGATCGGGGTGGTCGAGGGCGTCGAATGTCTCATCGTCGCCAACGACCCGACGGTCCGCGGCGGTACCTCCAATCCCTGGACACTCCGCAAGATCCTGCGCTGCAACGACATCGCTCTGCAGAACCGATTGCCGGTGATCTCTCTGGTGGAGTCCGGTGGCGCCGACCTCCCGACGCAGAAGGAGGTCTTCATCCCCGGTGGGCGGATGTTCCGTGACCTGACCCGCCTCTCGGCGGCCGGGATCCCGACGATCGCCCTGGTCTTCGGCAACTCGACTGCGGGCGGTGCCTACGTGCCCGGCATGAGTGACCACGTGGTGATGATCGAGAACCAGTCCAAGGTCTTCCTCGGTGGTCCGCCGCTGGTGAAGATGGCGACCGGTGAGGACAGCGACGACGAGTCGCTCGGTGGCGCCGAGATGCACGCGCGCCGGTCCGGTCTCGCCGACTACTACGCGGCCGACGAGCAGGATGCCATCCGGATCGGCCGGCGCATCGTCGACCGGTTGAACTGGCGCAAACAGGGCCCCGCACCCGTTGCGGAGGTCGTCGAACCGCGTTACGACCCCGAGGAACTGCTCGGCATCGTGCCCGCCGACCTCAAGATCCCGTTCAATCCGCGCGACGTGATCGCCCGGATCGTCGACGACAGCGACTTCGACGAGTTCAAACCCGAATACGGGTCGTCGTTGTGTACGGGGTGGGCGCGGATCCACGGCCACCCGATCGGAATCCTGGCCAATGCTCAGGGAGTGCTGTTCAGCGAGGAGTCGCAGAAGGCGACGCAGTTCATCCAGCTCGCCAATCGCAGTGACACGCCACTGTTGTTCCTGCACAACACGACCGGTTACATGGTCGGCAAGGAGTACGAGCAGAACGGCATCATCAAGCACGGCTCGATGATGATCAACGCGGTGTCGAACTCGAAGGTCCCACACATCTCGGTGCTGGTCGGTGCCAGTTACGGTGCGGGCCACTACGGGATGTGCGGTCGTGCCTACGACCCGAGGTTCCTGTTCGCCTGGCCCAGTGCAAAGTCCGCGGTCATGGGCGCGGCGCAGCTGGCCGGTGTCATCTCGTTGGTCTCGCGTGCCGCGACCGAAGCGCGGGGCGGTGTGGTCGACGAAGAGGCCGACGCCGGCATGAAGAAGATGATCGAGGCCCAGATCGAGGCGGAGTCGGTGCCCGCATTCCTCTCCGGGATGCTGTACGACGACGGCGTCATCGATCCGCGCGACACCAGGACCGTTCTCGGCCTGTGCCTCTCGGCGATCCACAGTGGACCCGTGGCAGGCACGTCCGACTTCGGCGTCTTCCGGATGTGAGGGGCTCTGATGACAACCGATAGCACCACGTCGGCCAGTACCGACACGGCAGCGGCCATCGACCGAACGGCGATCGCCGGGGCCCGGATCACCTCGGTCCTCGTCGCCAACCGAGGGGAGATCGCTTGCCGGGTCTTCCGCACCGCCCGCGACATGGGTCTCGACACCGTCGCGGTGTTCTCCGACCCGGATGCAGACGCACCCCACGTCCGTGCGGCCGATCGTGCGGTCCGGCTGCCGGGATCGACGTCTGCGGAGACCTATCTGCGGGGCGCGCAGATCATCGACGCCGCGCGGTCCGCGGGCGCCGACGCGATCCATCCCGGGTATGGCTTCCTCTCCGAGAACGCCGACTTCGCCCAGGCGGTCATCGACGCCGGTTTGACCTGGATCGGGCCGCCGCCGTCGGCGATCACCGCCATGGGCTCCAAGGTCAACGCCAAGAAGCTGATGGCCGATGCCGGGGTCCCGGTACTCGGCGACATCGATCCCGAGTCGGTCGGCGACAGCGATCTCCCGCTGCTGATCAAGGCCTCCGCCGGTGGGGGTGGACGCGGCATGCGGATCGTCCGGACCCTCGACGAGTTGCCGGCACAGGTAGAGGGCGCCGCACGCGAGGCGGAGTCGGCCTTCGGCGACGCGACCGTGTTCTGTGAGCCTTACGTTGAACGCGGCCACCACATCGAGGTACAGGTGATGGCCGACGCACACGGTGGCATCTGGGCGGTCGGTGAGCGCGAGTGCTCCATCCAGCGCCGCCATCAGAAAGTCGTCGAGGAGGCCCCGGCGCCACTGGTCGAGCGGATCGGCGGCGATCTCCGGGAACGGCTGTTCGCTGCCGCTCGTCAGGCGGTGGCCGCCATCGGGTACGTCGGTGCCGGGACGGTGGAGTTCCTCGCCGACGAGTCCGGGCGTTTCTACTTCCTGGAGACCAACACGCGTCTGCAGGTGGAGCATCCGGTCACCGAACTGACCACGGGCACCGACCTCGTCGAATGGCAGTTGCGGGTGGCCTCGGGCGAGGCCCTCGACGCCGAGCTGCCGCCGCCGACCGTCGGACACGCGATCGAGGTGCGCCTCTACGCCGAGGACCCGGGCGCCGACTGGCAGCCGCAGTCGGGGACCGTGCACGATCTGGTGCTGCCGGCCGATGTCACCTTCGGTCCGCTGGATCGGCCGGGCATCCGGATCGATGCCGGGATCGGTCCCGGATCCGAGATCACCACCTTCTACGATCCGATGCTCGCGAAGGTGATCAGCTGGGCGCCGAATCGTGGACGTGCTGCGGCCATGCTGGCGCGAGCACTCGCCGATGCTCGGATCCACGGTCCGGTGACCAACCGGGACATGCTGGTGAACACGCTGCGCGAGCAGCGGTTCCGGGCCGGTGACACCGACACCGCCTACATCGACACCGTCGGCCTGGACGTGTTGTCGGCGCCACTGGCCGGTGACGCCGACGTGCGTGCCGCGGGCATCGCCGCGACGCTGTCGGATGCGTTGGCCGCCCGGCGAACTGCTCGCGTCCAGGGCGGTCTGCCGTCCGGGTGGCGCAACCTGTTCTCCGCTCCGCAGGTCAAGCGGTACCGCCGGGTGGGCGTCGATGCCGATCCACTCGAGGTGCGCTACCGACACGGACGCAACGGGTTCGCACTCGTCGATGATCCCGACATCTCCGTCGTCGGGGTCACCGAAGGCCTCGTCGACCTCGAGATCCGCGGGGTGCGGTCCGCATTCGTGGTCACCGGCCACGGCGACGACATCTTCGTCGACGGTCCGTCCGGTGCGGTCGCCCTACGCCGCGAACCCCGCTTCGTCGACCCGGCGGCGGTGCAGCGTCCCGGATCGCTGCTGGCCCCGATGCCGGGATCGGTGATCCGGGTCGCGGTCGCACAGGGCGACCGGGTCGTCGCGGGCCAGCCGCTGCTCTGGCTCGAGGCGATGAAGATGGAACACACGGTTTCGGCACCGGCCGACGGGGTCGTGAGCACCTTGGCCGTGGCGGCAGGACAACAACTCTCGGTCGGTGATGTGCTGGCCGTGATCACCGACGACGACACCCCCACACCCACTCAGGACCAACAGGAAGAGGCCGTCAGATGACCTTCACCGAGACCGATGAGCGTGCCGACCTGCGAGCGTCGGTGGCCGCGTTCGCCGCGAAGTACGGACAGGAGTACTTCCGCGAGTGTGCCCGCGAGGGCCGCAAGACCGACGAGATGTGGAGTGAGGCCGGAAAGCTCGGCTTCATCGGCGTCAACCTGCCCGAGGAGTACGGCGGTGGCGGGGCGGGCATGTACGAGCTCTCCATCGTGATGGAGGAGATCGCCGCCGCGGGCACCGGATTGTTGATGCTGGTGGTGTCGCCGGCCATCTGCGGCAACATCATCGCGCGATTCGGCACCGACGAGCAGAAGCAGCGGTGGATCCCGGGGTTGGCCGACGGTTCGATCACGATGGCGTTCGGCATCACCGAACCCGATGCCGGGTCGAACTCGCATCAGATCACCACGACCGCGAAGCGCGACGGTTCCGACTGGTTGCTGACCGGCCGCAAGATCTACATCTCCGGTGTCGATCAGGCACAGGCCGTGCTGATCGTCGCGCGGACCGAGGACTCCAAGACCGGCAAGCTCAAGCCGGCCCTGTTCATCGTGCCCACCGACGCGGAGAACTTCGAGTACAAGCAGATCGAGATGGAGCTGCAGAACCCGGAGAAGCAGTTCCTGCTCTACCTCGACGACGTGCGACTGCCGGCCGACGCCCTCGTCGGCTCCGAGGACGCGGCCCTGAGCCAGCTCTTCGCCGGACTCAACCCCGAGCGCATCATGGCCGCCGCCTCCGCGGTCGGCATGGCACGGTTCGCGCTCGGCAAAGCCGTCTCCTACGTCAACGACCGGACCGTGTGGAAGACGCCGATCGGAGCTCATCAGGCCATCGCGCATCCGTTGGCGCAAGGCAAGATCGAGCTCGAGATGGCCAAGCTGATGATGCAGAAGGCTGCGACACTGTACGACGCGGGCGACGACTGGGGTGCGGCGGAGCCGGCCAACATGGCGAAGTACGCTGCCGCGGAGGCAGCTGTGAAGATCGTCGACCACGCGGTGCATTCCCTCGGCGGCAACGGTCTGACGAGCGAGTACGGCCTCGCCCCGATGCTGAGTCTCGCGCGCATCGCGCGCATCGCGCCGGTGAGCCGGGAGATGATCCTCAACTTCGTCGCGCAGACCAGTCTCGGCCTGCCGAAGTCGTACTGATCGGGCCGCGCCGATGACCGAAGTCGTCCACGTCGACGCCGAGGCGGGGGTCCTCACCCTGACCCTCGACTCCCCGAACAACCGAAATGCGCTCGGTGAGGCTCTCGTCGCCCAGCTGTTGGCTGGGCTCCGGCGAGCCGAGTCCGACCCCGACGTGCGGGCGGTGGTCCTCACCCACGCAGGTGGGACATTCTGTGCAGGTGCCGATCTCGGCGAGGCGCTGCGCCGCGGCGCGAGCGTCGAGGAGGCCTCGGCCGCGGGCACCACGGCCATGCTCGACCTGATGCGGACCATCTTGGAGTTGCCGAAGCCGGTGATCGCCAAGGTCGACGGTCACGTCCGGGCCGGAGGTTTCGGACTGCTCGGTGCCGCGGACATCGCCATCGGCGGTCCGGCGTGCACCTTTGCGCTGACCGAGGCCCGGCTCGGGCTGGCGCCGTCGGTGATCTCACTGGTGTTGTTGCCGAAGCTCGGCTCGCGGGCAGTCGGCCGGTACTTCATCACCGGGGAGACCTTCGGTCCGCTCACCGCGGTGGAGTCCGGTCTGCTGAGTGAGGCGGTCGGCGACAGCGGAGCCGTCGACGCAGCGGTCGAGCAGGCGTTGGCCGGAATCCGAAAGGCGTCACCGCAGGGACTGGCCGCGTCGAAGGCGCTCACCACCGCCGACGTGCTGGCCGACTTCACGCGGTACGCGAAACAGCGTGCGGGTGAGTCGGCCGAGTTGTTCGCCTCGGACGAGGCGCGAGAGGGGATGTCGGCCTTTCTGGCCAAACGTGCGCCGCGCTGGGACATCACGCAGAATGCGTCGTCGTGACCATCGCCCGCGCACCCCAGCAGGAGCGTTCCCGACTGACCCGTGAGCGTCTGTTGTCGTCGTGCATCGACGTGCTGGCGCGCGACGGGTGGGCTGCGGCGACCGTTGCCGCGGTGGCCGAGAACGCCGGTGTCTCCCGCGGGGCAGCACAACACCACTTCCCGACGCGGGAAGCCCTGATCACGGCCGCCCTGGAGCAGATGTTCGATGAGTTGACGACGTCGGCATCGGCGCGGCCCGGCGGCCTCCCGGCTCCCGGACCGGACCGGATCCGGGCGGTGGTCGAGCGTGCCGTGGCGATCTACACGGGCACCGAGTTCAAGGCCGCGTTGCAGGTCTGGGCCGCGGCGGCATCGGACCCGACTCTGCGCGAACTGATCCTGCCGATGGAGGAGAAGTTCGCGCGCGCGGCGCACCGCATGACGGTGCTCGCACTCGATCCGACCGGCGAGGACGAACGGGTCCACCGCCTCGCCCAGGTGACACTGGACCTCGCGCGCGGACTGGGGCTCGCCGACACACTGTCCGACGACTCCGCTCGACGCGCACTGGTGGTCGCCACCTGGTCAGATCAGCTCGTCGAGGTGCTCGGGGATCGCTGACCGCGCGGCCGACGCACCGGTGGTCGGGATCAGCTGATCTTCAGGGCCCGGGCCAGAGTCGGCCAGGCGCGGTGGAGATCCTGGTTCCAGTAGCCCCACGAGTGCAGACCCTTGCGGAAGTCGTAGGTGACCTTCACGCCCGCCTGATCGGCCTGCCGCTTGAAGGCGTGGGTGCACTGCAGCACGACACCCTCCAGGACTCCGCCGACCGGGGACGCCAGCCCCGCGAGTCCGAGTGCCGGGTCGGGCAGTCCGTCACCGACCGCGACGTAGACCGACTTGCCGCGCAGGGCGGCGACCCTCGAGGCAGGGTCGTGCGAATTCCATCGGTCGTCACCCAGCGGGCCCCACATGTTGTCGGGGTTGCCGCCACGGGTCGCCACCGATGACGCGGTCGCCTGGCGGAACTCCCTGTTGCCCTGATCGAGGCAGCCGCTGAAGGCCGCGACCCCGCGGTACAGCGACGGGTGCCGGACTGCGATGGACATCGCGCCGAGCGCACCCATCGAGAGGCCGCCGATCGCGTTGACCCCGTTGCCGTTGAAGCGCTTGTCGATCAGGGGCGGCAGTTCCTTGGTCAGGAACGTCTCCCAGCGGTTGAGGCCGAGTACGCGGTCCTTGGTGCGCCAGTCGGTGTAGTACGACGCCGTGCCGCCGATCGGGAGCACCACGTTGACGTTCTTCCCGGCCATGAACTTCACGATGTCGGTCTGGTAGGTCCAGCCGCTCTGCGTGTAGTTGGTGTAGACGCCGCCGTCGATTCCATCGAGGAGATACAGGGTCGGCCGCGGCCTGCTGCGGTCGCGGGGAAGCAGCACGCTCACGTTCACCGGTCGGCCCATCGCCGCCGAGAAGACGGTGAGCTTGGCGCGGGTGGGCGTGCTGTGTGACACGGCGAGGATGCGCGCGGAGGCGGCGACCCGGGCGCTGTCGGTCGACGGCTCGGCAGCGGCGACCCCCGCGGCCGACACGGTTCCGGCGACGGCCAGGACGGTGGCCAATGCGGACATGACGATGCGACGACACCGTGACATTGTTCTTTTCCCCCACAGCGAGATGGTCTGCTCACCTGCGTCATCGCCGTTCCGGATCCCCCCGAAGCGTCGACGCGACGTGGCCCCCCAGCCAGACGTCACCCAGGTCAATCAACCAGAGTGAATCATGAGTTCGGCCGAAAAGGAACCGCACAGGCCGAACTGCAGGTGTCCACGCCCGACGGTGGGACTGGTGGGGCCGTGTGGTCATGGCGCCGGTGTGCCGGACCCGCCGACTACGGTTGATTCCATGCGCGTCGCGACCTGGAACGTGAACTCGGTCAAGCAACGTATCCCTCGGCTGCTGCCCTGGCTGGATCAGCGGGCACCCGACGTCGTCTGTCTGCAGGAGACGAAGCTGTCGGACGAGGCGTTCGAGGAGGCGCTCGGCGCCGACCTCGCCGAGCGCGGGTACGAGACGGTGCACGTCGGGCAGGGACAGTGGAACGGCGTGGCGTTGCTCTCGCGCGTCGGCCTCGACGACGTGATCCGCGGATTCGACGGCGCGCCCGGCTATCCCGAGCCCGATGCCCCGGCGGAGGCGCGGGCGGTCTCGGCGATCTGCGGCGGGGTGCGGGTGCACTCGCTGTACGTCCCCAACGGTCGGGAACCGGACTCCGATCACTACACCTACAAACTGGCCTGGCTCGAGCGACTGCGGCAGGTCGTGGCGCCCGACGCCGACTCGACGATGCTCTGCGGCGACGTGAACATCGCTCCGGCCGACGCCGACGTGTTCGACCCCGCCGCCTACGTCGGGCACACCCACGTGACCGGTCCCGAGCGTGCGGCACTCGCCGGACTCATCGACCTCGGCCTCCATGACGTCGTGCGGGAGCGCTGGCCCGACGACCGGGTCTTCAGCTACTGGGACTACCGAGCGGGGATGTTCCACAAGGACCTCGGGATGCGGATCGATCTCATCCTCGCCGGCGGGCCCGTCGCCGAGCGGACGCGGGCCGCGTGGGTCGACCGGCAGGCACGCAAGGGCAGCAAGCCCAGCGATCATGCCCCGGTCATCGTCGACCTCGACGAAGCGCCCGACGGCGACATCGGTCCGGTGGTCCCACCGCCGTCGAATCCCGCCACACGGGGGAGTGTCACTGTGAAGCTGCCGCAGACGCCGGAGTGATCCCGAGGCCTTCTTTTCCGCCCTCCGACCTGGGAACACATTGCGGCGCCGGGACGTTGACACCACATCTGCTCATCGTCGGTTCACCCGGCAGACACCGACCCGACTGCCTCGGGATCCGTTTTTTGACCTGTAGAAACTCGATCGGTAGAGTTGATCGTCGGTGCCCGGCACATGCTGGGCCAGTCCGCGTGCCCTCGGTATCGCCCCGCGCGGTGTTCGTGAAGCAGGATTCTCGCAATCCTCGCCACGTAGCGAGGCATTCGGACTGACAGACGATACCGCCGTCGGGTATGCGACACACCCGACCTCGGGGTAGCGAAATATGTACTGACCGGCGCTTACGTGCTGGTGGGGCGAGTTGTGGAAGCAACTGGGAACGGCTCGACCGTTCCTGGGCGCTTGCCCGGAGCACCAACCGCAACACAACAAGAGAAGACGCCGCCGCGACGCGGTCTCCAGGGACCGGGCGTGAACGGCATCATGCCGACAAAGGAAGAAACACTTACGTGCCAACGATCAACCAGCTGGTCCGCAAGGGCCGTCACGACAAGGCCGCGAAGACCAAGACCGCGGCCCTCAAGGGCAGCCCGCAGCGCCGTGGCGTGTGCACCCGCGTCTACACCACCACCCCGAAGAAGCCGAACTCCGCGCTGCGCAAGGTGGCCCGTGTCCGCCTGACCAGCTCCGTCGAGGTCACCGCTTACATCCCGGGTGAAGGCCACAACCTGCAGGAGCACTCGATGGTGCTCGTCCGCGGTGGTCGAGTGAAGGACCTCCCCGGTGTCCGCTACAAGGTCATCCGCGGCTCGCTGGACACCCAGGGTGTCAAGGACCGCAAGCAGGCTCGCAGCCGCTACGGCGCCAAGAAGGGGAACTGATAAGTCATGCCACGTAAAGGACCCGCTCCCAAGCGCCCCCTGATCAGCGACCCGGTCTACGGTTCGCCCGTCGTCACCCAGCTGGTGAACAAGATCCTGCTCGACGGCAAGAAGTCGACCGCCGAGCGCATCGTCTACCAGGCTCTCGAGCAGGCTCGTGAGAAGACCGGTACCGATCCCGTCGTGACCCTGAAGCGCGCACTGGACAACGTCCGGCCGACGCTCGAGGTCAAGAGCCGCCGTGTCGGTGGCGCCACCTACCAGGTGCCGATCGAGGTCAAGCCCGGTCGCGCCAACACGCTGGCACTCCGCTGGCTGGTGACGTTCAGCCGTCAGCGCCGCGAGAAGACCATGGTCGAGCGCCTGGCCAACGAGCTGCTCGATGCCTCCAACGGCCTCGGCGCGTCGGTCAAGCGTCGCGAGGACACCCACAAGATGGCCGAGGCCAACCGGGCGTTCGCGCACTACCGCTGGTGACCTGTACGGGTCGGTCGGGGCAACGGTGCTCCGGCCGGCCCGCCATCATCATCAACATCAAGCTCTAGCGAAATTGCGAGGCGATTAAGTGGCACAGGAAGTGCTCAGCGACCTGAGACAGGTTCGCAACATCGGCATCATGGCGCACATCGATGCCGGAAAGACCACCGCTACCGAGCGAATCCTCTTCTACACCGGTGTGAACTACAAGATCGGTGAAACCCACGACGGTGCCTCGACCACCGACTGGATGGAGCAGGAGAAGGAGCGGGGCATCACCATCACCTCCGCTGCGGTGACCTGCTTCTGGAACAAGAACCAGATCAACATCATCGACACCCCGGGTCACGTCGACTTCACCGTCGAGGTGGAGCGCAGCCTCCGCGTGCTCGACGGTGCCGTCGCCGTCTTCGACGGCAAGGAAGGCGTCGAGCCGCAGTCCGAGCAGGTCTGGCGCCAGGCGGAGAAGTACGACGTCCCGCGCATCTGCTTCGTCAACAAGATGGACAAGCTCGGTGCGGACTTCTTCTTCACCGTGCGCACCATCTCCGAGCGCCTCGGTGCCAAGCCGCTGGTCCTCCAGCTGCCGATCGGCGCAGAGGACGATTTCGACGGCGTCGTCGACCTGATCGAGCAGAAGGCGATCACGTGGCGCGGCACCGTGCAGATCGGTGCCGAGCCGACGATCGAGGAGATCCCCGCCGATCTCGCCGATCAGGCCGCCGAGTACCGCGAGAAGCTGCTCGAGACCGTCGCCGAGAGCGATGAAGCCCTGCTGGAGAAGTACTTCGGTGGCGAAGAGCTCTCCGTCGACGAGATCAAGGGCGCCATCCGCAAGCTCACGATCGCCCGGGAGTACTACCCGGTGATCTGCGGCTCGGCGTTCAAGAACAAGGGTGTGCAGCCGATGCTGGACGCGGTCATCGCGTACCTGCCGTCGCCGCTGGACGTCCCGTCCGTCGAGGGTCACGCGGTCGGCAACGAGGAGGAGATCCTCTCCCGCAAGCCGTCCGCCGACGAGCCGTTCTCGGCTCTCGCGTTCAAGATCGCCGCGCATCCGTTCTTCGGCAAGCTGACCTTCGTCCGCGTCTACTCGGGGCACATCACCGCGGGTACCCAGGTCCTCAACGCGACCAAGGGCAAGAAGGAGCGCATCGGAAAGCTCTTCCAGATGCACGCCAACAAGGAGATGCCGGTCGAGGACGCGACCGCGGGCCACATCTACGCGATGATCGGACTGAAGGACACCACCACCGGTGACACCCTGTGCGACTCGAGTGCCCCCATCGTCCTGGAGTCGATGAGCTTCCCGGACCCGGTCATCAACGTCTCGATCGAGCCGAAGACCAAGTCCGACCAGGAGAAGCTGGGCACCGCGATCCAGAAGCTGGCCGAAGAGGATCCGACCTTCTCGGTCCAACTGGACGACGAGACCGGCCAGACCGTCATCGGCGGCATGGGCGAGCTGCATCTCGACATCCTGGTCGACCGCATGAAGCGCGAGTTCAAGGTCGAGGCCAACGTCGGCAAGCCGCAGGTCGCGTACCGCGAGACCATAAAAAAGACGGTCGAGAAGCACGAGTTCACCCACAAGAAGCAGACCGGTGGTTCCGGCCAGTTCGCCAAGGTCATCATCAAGCTCGAGCCCCTCGTGGACGCCGAGGATGGTGCGACCTACGAATTCGCCAATGCCGTCACCGGTGGCCGTGTCCCGCGCGAGTACATCCCTTCGGTGGATGCCGGTGCGCAGGACGCGATGCAGTACGGCGTCCTGGCGGGCTACCCGCTGGTGAACCTGAAGGTCACCCTGCTCGACGGTCAGTACCACGACGTCGACTCCTCGGAGATGGCCTTCAAGATCGCCGGCTCGCAGGCCCTCAAGGAAGCCGCCCGGATCGCCAGCCCGGTCATCCTGGAGCCGATCATGGCCGTCGAGGTCACGACTCCGGAGGACTACATGGGTGACGTGATCGGCGATTTGAACTCCCGCCGTGGCCAGATCCAGGCCATGGAGGAGCGCAGTGGTGCACGTGTCGTCAAGGCGCAGGTGCCGCTGTCGGAGATGTTCGGCTACATCGGAGACCTCCGGTCGAAGACCCAGGGCCGAGCCAACTACTCCATGGTCTTCGACTCGTACGCGGAAGTTCCCGCGAACGTGTCGAAGGAGATCATCGCGAAGGCGACGGGTGAGTGAGCATCGCAGGGCGCGCAGCGCCCGAGGAGCGGAGCGAATCCGGAGTCGAGAAATCGTGATCATCGCGAAGGCGACTGGCGAATAGTCGACCGCTTTCGCGGGGCGCTTCGGCGCAGCAACGTAAGAAGAAAACACTGCTGGGATCCGCCCAGTAGAGCAACAACAGTCCAGGAGGACAAGGAAAGTGGCGAAGGCGAAGTTCGAGCGGACCAAGCCGCACGTGAACATCGGCACCATCGGTCACGTCGACCACGGCAAGACCACCCTGACCGCGGCGATCACCAAGGTGCTGCACGACAAGTACCCGGAACTCAACAAGAGCTTCGCGTTCGATCAGATCGACAAGGCTCCTGAAGAGAAGGCTCGTGGCATCACGATCAACATCTCGCACGTGGAGTACGAGACCGACAAGCGCCACTACGCGCACGTCGATGCCCCCGGTCACGCCGACTACATCAAGAACATGATCACCGGTGCGGCTCAGATGGACGGCGCGATCCTCGTGGTCGCCGCCACCGACGGTCCGATGCCGCAGACCCGCGAGCACGTGCTGCTCGCTCGTCAGGTCGGTGTGCCCTACATCCTGGTCGCACTGAACAAGGCCGACATGGTCGACGACGAGGAGATCATCGAGCTCGTCGAGATGGAGGTCCGCGAACTGCTGGCCGGCCAGGAGTTCGACGAGGATGCCCCGGTCGTCAAGGTCTCGGCGCTGAAGGCCCTCGAGGGTGACCCCGAGTGGACCAAGTCGGTCGAGGAGCTCATGGCTGCCGTCGACGAGTCGATCCCGGACCCGGTCCGCGAGACCGACAAGCCGTTCCTGATGCCCGTCGAGGACGTCTTCACCATCACCGGCCGCGGCACCGTGGTCACCGGTCGTGTGGAGCGCGGCGAGGTCAACGTGAACGAGGAAGTCGAGATCGTCGGCATCCGCGAGAAGAGCAGCAAGACCACCGTCACCGGTATCGAGATGTTCCACAAGCTGCTCGACTCGGCACAGGCGGGCGACAACGCCGGTCTGCTGCTGCGCGGCCTCAAGCGTGAGGACGTCGAGCGTGGTCAGGTCATCGTGAAGCCGGGCACCACGACTCCGCACACGGAGTTCGAGGGCCAGGCATACATCCTGAGCAAGGACGAGGGTGGTCGTCACACCCCGTTCTTCAACAACTACCGTCCGCAGTTCTACTTCCGTACCACGGACGTGACCGGCGTCGTGACCCTCCCCGAGGGAACCGAGATGGTCCTTCCGGGCGACAACACCGAGATGAGCGTCAAGCTCATCCAGCCGGTCGCCATGGACGAGGGTCTGCGCTTCGCCATCCGCGAGGGTGGCCGCACCGTCGGTGCCGGCCGCGTCACGAAGATCAACAAGTAGTGACGATTTCCCGCACCCGCGGGAGGAGCGCGCGAGCGTTGTCCTTCGGGTGCGGGCCTGCGTCACGGATCAACAAGTAGTGACGATTTCCCGCACCCGCGGGAGGAGCGCGCGAGCGTTGTCCTTCGGGTGCGGGCCTGCGTCACGGATCAACAAGTAGTCAGTTGATCTAGACGAATACCACAGGCGCCCGGTCACGAAAGTGGCCGGGCGCCTTCGTTGTTGCCCCGCCCGATTCGGTGGTACGAATCGACCGAGAGAGACGGTTCGTACTACGGAATCGGGGCAGGGTCACCTGGCGAATGCGAACAGGTGATCCGTCGTCGACGTTCCCCCGTGGGGAATCCCGGAGTCGCTGCTCAGCACGTAGTAGCCGCCGCCCGGTGCTCCGATGACCGCGATCATCTGGTTCGGCATCGCTGCTGCGCCGACCGTCTTCTCGAGTGACTCGAAGAGGTTCGGCAGACTCGACACCCGCGCGACCCGGAACAGTCGTTCCTTCAGAGTCGGGTCCTTCTTGACCGGGATCGCGATCGGATCGTGCGTCTTCCACGCCGAGATGCCCGAACCGACCTTGCCCGCCTTGTCGGCGGCGATGATCGCCTGTCGTGCCGGTGCGTAGACGCGCGTCATGTGGATGTGCATCTGATGCAGTCGCCGGGTGGTCTGAGAATTGATGCCCAGCACGACGTCGGCATTGGCCGGTAGTTCCTTCTTCGCCTCGGTCCATGCGACCGACCACAGATTCGGAAACGACGTGCTCCACGCAAGGTGGCATTCGATTCCGGCCACACGATCGACGGGCAGCAGCAGTTTGTCCTCCGGACCGCCGGGGTCGTTGCCGTTGCGGACCGCGTACAGCCTCGTGGGTTGGGTGGGGACCGGCTCCACCCGATTGCCTGCCTTGGGGGTCTTGACAGTCGCATCCTTCACCTTGAGCCACAGGCCGTCCGAGTCGGTGTCGAGCCCACAGGGTTCGGTGACCTGTGGTGTCCCGAGGGGTGCGCCCAAGTCCAGTGAACCGGTCCCGGGCGCCGCGGCCGCAACGCCCGCGACCACGCCACCACCCGTCAGCGCCACGACGCCGACGGTCGCGAGCGCCAGCAACGTGCGCGCCATCCTTGGCTGCCGGTGGGCGATCTCGTCCATGGCCGTGCCTCTCGCAGGTGAGCCTCGACGTGCTCGTATGAAGCGAGAGTGTGCCACTGTGCACCGGGGTCGGCATCCGAACCACCGATTCGACCTGTGCCGTTCACCGGCGGCGATCTATCATCACTGCTCATGACGATGTTCGGCGAGGCGGGTACGGGACCGCGGACGCCCGGGTTCCTGTGGTCGTTCCTCAAGACGTTCGCGTTCGTGATGCTGTGCGGGATCGTCGGACCGATCTTCCTGGTCGCGTACTTCGTGGTCGACCAGCCGGGCATCGAGTGGATGCTCTGGACCGGTCTCGGTATCACTCTCCTCGATGTGGTCATCGCGTTCGGCATCGCGTTCGCCGGATACTCGGGACAGGTGAAGACGTCTCGCCTGAGGGCTGTCGGGAGGGTCGGCGTCGCCGACGTCCTCGGAATCGAGCAGACGAACATCCAGATCAACGACCAGCCGCTGATGAAATTGCGTCTGCGCATCCACGGTGACGAGATCGTCGCGTTCGAGACCGAGAAGCGGATGGTCGTCCCGATCTTCCAGCAGCCCCTGCTGCACTCGCGACGTCTGTCGGTCCTCGTCGACCCCGACTCGAACGACTTCGAGATCGACTGGCAGGGAACGGCTCTGCTCTCCGGATCGGTCCCGGCGCAGTTCACCTCGAGCGAGGACGGTCGTACCTACGACCTGACGGGCCAGGCCGAGCCGCTGTCCAAGATCCTGGAGATCCTGCGTGCGCACGGGGTGTCGGAGAACCTCGGGACGGTCGACCTGCGCTCCAACCCGGAAGCGCGCGCCGCGGTGATGAACGTGGTGCGGTCGTACGCGTCGGCACGAGGCGCCGCGGCCGGCCCGGCCCAGACGCCACCGCCTTCGAACTCCGTCACGTCCACACCTACCGGTCCGCCCACCTCGACCGCCGACAACCGGTCTCTCGGGGTGCGCCTGGCCGAACTCGAGGACCTGCGGATCGCAGGGTCGATCTCCGACGTGGAGTACGCGGCCGCCCGACAGCGCATCCTCGATTCGATCTGACGGGCCCCGCGAAGCCGGACTCGGGGTCGAGCGGCACCGGCCCAGGACTGCGGCCTACCGTCAGAGGGTGCAGATCCACCGTCGCCCCACCGACGGCGGCGACATCGACATCGCCGTCCGGACGTCGGGTACGCCGACTCCGGACGGCCTGCCCTCGATCCTGCTGGTCCACGGCATGGGTGGTGATCACACCACCTGGCGTCGGACCGCCGCACGACTGCGCGCCCAGGACCGCGCGCTGATCGCGGTGGATCTCCGCGGCCACGGACGCAGCGCTCGGACCCCCACATACTTTCTCGACGAGTTCGCCGCCGACCTCGGCCACGTCGTCGACGAGATCGCCGACGGACCGGTCGACGTCGTCGCGCACTCGCTCGGCGCGCACGCGGCGTTACGGATGGCGGCCGCTCGGCCGACCCGAGTGCGGCGCATGGTGCTCGAAGAGATACCGCCGATGCCGCGGGACGCCGCGGACCTCGCCGACCCGGTGACCATCGGCGCCGGGGTGCTCGAGCGCCTGAGGGGTGTCGCCGCGCTCATCGGCGATCCGGCCCCGTTCCTCCGGTTCGATCGCGCGATGGCAGAGCTGGTGACCCGACAGTTCGACGTCGCCGACCCGGCGTGGTGGATGTCGCTGTCCGGCGTGGCGGCGCCGACGTTGATCATCTCCGGCGGGCGTCGGAGCTTCCTGCCGGTCGAGGTACTACAGATCCTCGCCGAGGAGTTGCCCGACGGTCGTCTCGAGGTCGTCGACGCCGGGCACAGCGTGCACCGTGACCGGTCGACGCGGTTCGCCGAGCTGGTGAGTGGGTTCCTCGGGCAGGCCACGCGTTAGCGGCAGCGGTTCGGTGGAAAGGCGCAGTCGTCAGCTCGCGGCCTTGTTGTGCAGCGGCCGCGGATCGACGCCGACCTCCCGCCAGGCCTGATACGCCCACGGGACATACAACCACTTCAGCGGGAGCCGGTTGATCACCGGATTGAGCGTGCGCATAAACGCCGCGAACCGCTGGAAGTTCTTCTCCTTGCGGTCATCCCACTCGAGGTCGCACACGTCGCGCATCTGCTGTGGCAGGGTGCCGACGACCACGGTGCGGATGAAGGCGTCGAGCGGTACCGAGAGTACCTTCCACACCGGAGCGGGGACCTTCTTCGGGCGGGGCACGCCCTTCCGGATGTAACCGGTGGCGTAGACGATCGTCTTGTGTGGGACGAAGCGGTCGAGCATGTCGTCCCAATAGGCGACGAACTCGTCGTAGGTCTGTGGCTGACTGCGCGCCGACACACCGTAGAGCTCGTACCAGACCTTGCTCTCCTCGAAGATCTGTTCCTTCTCGGAGTGGCTCAGCCGTCGGATGAAGGTGTCGGTCACGTAGAGGACCTGGTCGACGAAGGTCGCGTGCGCCCAGTAGAACAACTCCGGGTTGAGGGCGTGGTAGCGCGAGCCGTCACTGATCGTGCCCTTGATGTCCCGATGGAAGTCTCGGACGGTCCGACCCCACTTCTGCGGTTCGGCGCTGTAGACCGTGCGCATCACCGGCGGGCCGGTGCGCCTGGCCCGGCCGATGAAGTCGTCGAAGATGATCGAGTGGTCGAGCACGCCCTGGCCGAGCTGCTCGATGCAGTTCTCGGTGCCGGCCAGACGCTGGAACCCCAGCAGTCCGCGGCTGTCGCCGTAGAACTTCCACACCAGCGAGTCGGCGCCGAGTCGCGGCGAGGGTAAATCTGCCGCGGTGTCCGGATCGTCGTCGACGACTATCGGCTGCGCCTCGCGAATGCCCTGGTCGTAACCCTGGTTCACTGACATGTGGGCAGCGTAACCGAGTTTGGAACGAAACGAAACATTTGTTCCAAACTCGATGACCGCTGGTCCGACACCCGCAGGCCGCACCCACGACGAGACCGAGGAGCCCGGATGCCCATGTCCCGACCTGAACCGTCCCGACCCGAACTGCCCACCGTCGCCGAGTTGCTGGACGCGGCCGTGGTGGTGCGATTGCCGATGCGCACCAGGTTCCGTGGGCTCACCGAGCGCGAGACGATGATCATCCGCGGACCGGCCGGGTGGGGGGAGTTCGGGCCGTTCGTCGAGTACGGCGATTTCGAGGCCGCGGCCTGGCTCGCGGCCGGCATCGAGGCAGCACACCTCGGACCGCCACCCGCGCGACGGGATTCGGTCCGCATCAACGCGACTGTTCCCGCTGTCCCGGCGTCCGAGGTCGCCGCGGTGCTGGCTCGTTACCCGGGTGCCGACACCGCCAAGGTCAAGGTCGCCGAACGCGGTCAGTCGCTCGACGACGACGTGGCGCGGGTCGCCGCGGCGCGAGAGTTGATCCCGCGGGTGCGGGTGGACGCGAACGGTGGGTGGTCGGTCGACGACGCGATCGCCGCGATTCGGGCGATCGGCGAGGTGGAGTACGTCGAACAGCCGTGCGCGACCGTGGCGGAGCTGGCCGCCGTCCGCCGGGCCGTCGACGTCCCGATCGCGGCGGACGAGTCGATTCGAAAGGCCGAGGATCCGCTCCGCGTGGTGGCCGCGGACGCCGCCGACGTCGCGGTGCTGAAGGTTGCTCCGCTCGGAGGGATGCGGGCGACGCTGCGCCTCGCCGACCAGATCGGCCTGCCGGTGGTGGTGTCGAGCGCGCTCGACTCCGCAGTGGGGATCGCGGCCGGACTCGCTGCCGCGGCGGCACTCCCGACACTCGACCACGCCTGTGGTCTGGGGACCGGCTCGCTGTTCGTACGCGATGTCGCCGATCCGGTGTCACCCGTCGACGGCTCTCTTGCGCCCCGCTGGTTCGCCGACGGCGGCGACGCCGTCCACGACGATCTGCCGACGGTCGATCCGGATCGTGACCGGTGGTGGCGCGATCGCCTCACCCGCGTGCATGCGGTACTGTCCGAGCCCGCATCTAGAAACATTTTGCAGAATCTGTTCCAATAGAGTCGGCTGCGACCGGGATCACACCTCCGGCGCGCTGCCGGAGCACGCGAAGGAGACCCCGATGACCTCAGTGGTTGCTCATGCACCGGCGGACAGTGGACTGCGCGACGTACCGTGCGCCGACCGCAACGGCATCCTCGAGATGATGTCGATGCGCCGTGATCCGTTCGCCTTCGCCGACGAGCGGCTGGCACGTTTCGGCAAGGTGTCCGGACTCAACGCACTCGGTGTCCAGATGGTCATCGCGCAAGGTCCCCGCGCGGCGAACGAGATCCTGATGAACAAGGACCGGGCCTTCGCCAACGGTCCCGCGTGGACATATCTCATCGGGCCGTTCTTCAATCGCGGTGTGATGCTCCTCGACTTCGAGGAGCACCGGCACCACCGGCACATCCTGCAACAGGCCTTCACGCCGACGGTCCTCAAGGGCTACATGCAAGCGATGCAGCCGATGATCGCCGAGCAGGTCCGAACGCGCTTCCCGACCGGCCGCGTGACGATGTTCGACGAGTTCAAGGCCCTCACCCTGGACGTCGCCCTCGAGGTGTTCCTCGGTGTCGAGCTGCCGAAAGCGGAGGCGGACAAGCTGAACCGGGCCTTCATGGACACCGTGCGTGCCGGGACCGCCTATGTCCGCAAGCCGGTTCCCGGCGGCCGGTGGCGCAAGGGGCTCCGTGCGCGCGCAGTCCTCGAGGAGTTCTTCTACGCGAACATCCCCGCGAAGCGGGCGCGCGAGACACCGGACCTGTTCTCGGTGCTGTGCCATGCCGCGAGCGAGGAGGGGCATCGGTTCACCGACGAGGACGTGGTGAACCACATGATCTTCGTCCTGATGGCCGCGCACGACACCTCGACGATCACGATGACCCAGATGGCCTATCGCATGGCCAAGGCCCCTGAGTGGCAGCAGCGCGCTCGCGACGAGTCGTCGACGCTGAATCCCGAACTGGGGTACGACGATCTGGGCAGACTCGAGGCCGTCGACCTCATCATGAAGGAATCGCTGCGGATGTGTCCGCCGGTCCCAGCCCAACCGAGGATGGCGATCAAGGACACTCAGGTGCAGGGTTTTTACGTCCCCAAGGGCAGCATGGTGGCGGTGCCGCAGCTCGCGAACCATCGCGATCCGGAGTTCTACACCCATCCCGATGTCTTCGATCCGGAGCGCTTCACGAAAGAGCGTGCCGAGGACAAGGGCCACCGGATGGCGTGGATGCCCTTCGGCGGCGGGGTCCACAAGTGCATCGGGTTGTATTTTGGCCAGATGGAGATCAAGACGATCATGCACCACCTGGTGCGCTCATACGAGTGGTCGGTTCCCGACGACTACGAGGTCCCGATGGACTACAGCTCGCTGCCGGTCCCGAAGGACAAACTGCCCGTGACGGTTCGGCGATTGTGAGCACCAACAGGCTCGCGCGCGCACCGCGCAAGGCTCGCAACACCGCCAGTCCGGAGGATCAGGAAGCGGCGATCCTCGCCGCGGCCGCGGTCGAGTTCACCGCGGCCGGCGTACGGCGCGCCAATGTCGACGAGGTGGCGGCCCGGGCCGGGGTGAGCCGCAGCACCCTGTACCGACGCTTCCCGAACAAGGAGGCGCTGCTGCTCGCCGTCGCCAACCAGCTCTACGAGCGCGGGATGAAGCGGCTCGAGCAGGCTGCGCAGGGGCTGGGCCCGCGGGAGGCGCTGGTCGAGGCGTTCGCGACGGGTGCCGAGATGGTCTCCGAGGACCCCCTGATGCGTCGCCTGGTGCTGACCGATGCAGAGATGAAGGGCATCACGTCCTCGGTGACCGCACTGTTCATCGACATGGTCACCGATCGCGTGGCCGCGACACTGCGTGCGGCAGGTGCCGAGATGCCGGCGGAGGACCTGCTCGAGGCTGTGGAGGTCCATGTGCGGCTGGTCATCTCGTTCCTCGAGGTGCCGGCGTCGGACCCCGAGCGACAACGTCCCGAGGTGGTGCGGGCCTTCGCCACCAAGTTCCTGGCTCCGATGATCTGGTAGCCGTACCACCGCCGGCGAGCGCGTGATCGAGGGGTCGCGGTCGCCGGTCATATGTCGAAGGAGTCGAGATGGGTCTGCGCACCAGGTTGAGCCGTACACCGGATCGCGCTGCAGTGAGAGATGCGTTGCGCGACAAAGTCGTCGCCGTGACCGGCGGAGCGCGGGGGATCGGTCTGCACACCGCGACCGACCTCTTGGCGGCCGGTGCGCGCGTCGCCATCGGCGATGTCGACCAGGATGCGGTCGGCAAGGCGGCCGCCGATCTCGGTGTCGACGGATTCGGCCTGGACGTCACCGACCGAAGGTCCTTCAGCACCTTCCTCGACGACGTCGAGGAGCGGCTCGGTCCGATCGACGTGCTGATCAACAACGCCGGGATCATGCCGGTCGGGGCATTCCTGGACTACGACGACACGATCATCCGGCGCACGGTCGACATCGATCTGGTGAGTGTCGTCCTCGGCACCCAACTCGCCGCGCGACGCATGGTCGCACGCGGACACGGTCAGGTGGTGAACATCGCTTCGGTCGCCGGCCGACTGCCCATGCCCGGACTCACGATCTACAACGCGGCCAAGGCCGGTGCGATCGAGTTCTCCGAGGCGGTGGACGCCGAACTCGCGGGCACCGGCGTCCGCGTGTCGACGGTCCTCCCGACCTTCACCCGGACCGGTCTGATCTCCGGGATCCGGACCAATGTCTTCATCCAGACGGTCGGTCCCGAGGAGGTGTCCGGCCAGGTCCTGGCGGTCATCGCCCGGCCGCGTACGAGGGTGACGGCGCCTCGCTCGATGGCCTGGGTGCATGCGAATCCGATGTTGCCGCAGGCGATGAAGCGATCCACGCGGAGGATCACCAAGCTGGACACGATGTTCCTCGACTACGACATCGCGCAGCGATCGGAGTACGCCGATCGGATTCGCGGGGACGCATGATGCACCGACCGGCGGCGCCGCGTCGCATGATGCACCGACCGGTGGCGCCGCGTCGCATGATGCACCGACCGGTGGCGCCGCGTCGCATGATGCACCGACCGGTGGCGCCGCGTCGCATGATGCACCGACCGGTGGCGCCGCGTCGCTAGGGTGGGCCCATCGGATCGACGTATCGTCGACTGCGGATGTACGGGAGGTCGGTGATGGCGCGGGACCCGCGATGGTCGCAGTTGCGTGCGTCGCGCAGGGAACTGCGCGACGCCACCGACGAGCTCCGATCCGCGCGGATCGCCGAGGGGCGGATGCCGGCTCCCGGGCGTGCCCCCACGATCCTGCTGGCCGTCGCGATCTGCGCGGCGTTGGCGCTGGCGGTGGTGGTGGTCGCCGGATGGCTGGGCGCGCGGTCCGCCTATTCCGATGCCGATTATCGACGGGCCGCTGCGGACCGGGTCTCGTTGCTGTTGAGTCCCGATGTCGGACGGCCTGATCGGGCTCGCCGGGTGCTTGCCGGGGCGACCGGCAGCTTCGCCGACGAGTTCGCCCAGTCCGCCGACGGTTACACCGAATTCGTCCGGCAGAACGGCACCGTCGCCGCCGGCGCGGTCACCGGGACCGGTGTCGCAGCGCGAGCAGGCGAGTCGGCGGAGGTCATCGTCGTCGCCGACGTGCGATTCAGCGGCGGCGGGCCGACCGCCGGCGACGCGGCGCGCGGCGACCGCCGATTCCGGTTACGCGTGGTCGTCACCCCGGAGGGCGGCGTGTTGAAACTCGCAGCGGTGCAGTACCTCCCATGACCTCGAGAGCACCGGCCGCCGCTCGGCGAGCGTCCAGCACATCACGCGCGATCACCGCGCGGACGGCGGTGGCGGTCTGTGTGGTCGCCGTGGTCGTCACGATCGTGGTCGGCGTGGTGACAGCCGTCGCGGTATCGTCCGCTCGGTCGGCCGACCGAGCGACGGACAACCGGGACTCCCTCCGTGAGCAGGCCGGACCGATACTCGCGCAGGTGTTCTCGGTGGACCGCGCCCATTGGGAAGCCGATCGCGCACGTGCGCGATCGGCCATCGCCGGTGAGTTCGCAGTGCGATACGCCGCGGAGCTGACCAGGCCCCCTGCCGCCGGGATCGCGGCGGTGAGATGGACCCCCCTCGTCGTCGGCATCACCGATGTCGACGACGCCGAGGGTGCGGTGGTCGCGCGGGCCGAGGTGGTCACGCGACCGGTGACCGGTACGGAGACCCGCGACGAACAGACCGTCGACGCCGGATTCACACTGCGTGATGGACGTTGGCTCCTCGACCGTCTGGACGTGATCGGATGACCGACCGCTCGACCATCGGGGACGCACCGACCATCGAACGCGCAGAACGACGCCACGGCGAGGCCGTCCGCGCACACCGCGATGCCCGGGTCGCCGCCGCTGATCTCATCCGGCAGCGCGCCGTGCGCCGTACCCGACTCCTGTACGCCGCCCTCGCCGCTCTCCTCGTCGTGCTGACCGCGGCGGGCGTCGTCGGTGGCCTGGCCGGTTCGGACGCCGCCGCTGCCGAACGGGCCCGGGCCGCACGTGCCGAGGTCCTCATCGCTGCATCGGCCGCGATGACCACGATGCTGACCGCGGACCCGACCGATCCGGAGGCCTACTTGGACCGTGTGATCTCCGTGAGCGTCGGAGACCAGCGCAGCCGATTGACCGCGGTACGCACCGAATTGGCAGCCGAGATCAGCAGGCAGGCCGCCCCCAGTACCGGCAGGGTCGTCGATGCCGGTTCGGTCGACGACCCGCCGGTCGAACCCGATGACGGCGCCACCGCGCGGGTTCTGCTGGTGGCCGAGGCGACCAACCCCGAACTGGTGGGCGGTGACCTGTCGGCGCGCCGGGTCACCGTCGAGGTGACGATGGTCCGCGCAGACGGCCGGTGGCTGGTCGGTCAGGCGAGGTTGCCGTGAATCCCCTTCGTGGACGGCGCAACGGCGTGCGGGACGGTGTGGGCCGCTGGTCGACGACTCGCCGCCGTGTCTGGGCGGCCGGACTCTGCGTCATCGTGGTCGCACTGGTCGTCGCGGTCGTCGCAGCCTTGGGTGCGGATCGCGCCCGCCCCCGGCCTGACGACGACACCCGCCGAGCGATACTCGCCGCAGCCGATGCATCCGTCACCGCGCTCATGACCTTCGGTCCGGCCGAGCCGCCGATGCAGCGGCAGGCGACCGCACGGCTGCTCACCGGCCGCCTGGCATCGGATTTCGCGACGCAGGGGCCCGACGTCGTGCTCCCCGGTGCAGTCGCTGCGCGAGCGAGTATGACGGTCACGATCGTGGCATCGGGTGTCGGCGGATTCGAGTCCGCGCGGGCCCTTGTGTTGGTGACGGCCGACCAACAGGTGCGGGTGCCCAGACCGGGTGTGGCCGTATCCGAATCAGTGGAACGAACCCCTGTCGCACGGTGGGCAACCATGAGTAAGGTCGACGGGAATTGGCGTCTGTCCGACCTGTCTCCGGTCGGTGACGCGACACGCTGAGGAACACGAGATCCTCGCGCCGACCGGTCGGTCGGATGGACGGTGTCGCACCGCGCGGAATCCGCGCGTGGGCACCCTGCGAAAGAGTGGTGGGCTATGACTGGTACGGGTGCGACTGATGCGGGTGCGACTGATGCGGGTGCGACGGATACGGGCGCAACGGATACGAACGCAACGGTGGCAGGCGCGACGGATACCGAGTCGGGTGGCGCGGCACAGGGGGTGGCCGGCACGGTGATCGTGGGCGCCGGACTCGGGGGTATCCGGGTGGCCGAAGGTCTCCGATCCAACGGTTACCAGGCCCCGGTGACCTTGATCGGGGTGGAACCCCATCCGCCCTACGACCGCCCGCCGCTCTCCAAGTCGGTCTTGGTGGGCAAAGACGACCGGGTGGATCTCAAACCTGCTGAGTTCTACGGCGAATCGACCATCGACCTGCGACTGGGGCGGCGGGTCGTCGCGATCGATCCAGAACAGCACACGGTGACCGTCGTGGCCGTCGACTCACCCGACGACGTCCACGAGACGATCCGCTACGACACCGCCGTCCTGGCCACCGGGCTGCGACCGCGCCTGCTGCCCGGGGTCGCCGACGACCTCGCGGGACTTCACGTCGTCCGCACCATCGACGACGCCCTCACGCTGCGGTCCGAGCTCGCAGCCGCGAGCACCGCCGTGGTGATCGGTGCCGGGTTCATCGGCTGCGAGGTGGCCGCGACCCTCACCGGACACGACATCGCGGTCACGTTGGTCGAGCCCGCGCCCACGCCACTGGCCGCGGCGCTGGGCACCGAGATCGGTGCGTTGGTCGGCCGGCTGCTCTCCGACAACGGCGTCACCGTGGCCACCGGTGTCGGTGTCACCGAGGTCGTCGACGACGGGACGCGGGTGACCGGGGTCCGTCTGGACGACGGTCGCGAACTGCAGGCGGATCTCGTGGTCGTCGGGATCGGTTCGGTCCCGGTCACGGAGTATCTGGAGGGCTCCGGCGTCGAGCTCGCACCGCGCGAGGCCGGCGGCGGGATCGCCTGCGACGGGCATGGTCTGACGTCGGCGGCCGATGTCTACGCGCTCGGCGACGTCGCCTCCTGGCGAGACGACGACGGCGTGCAACGCCGTGTCGAGCACTGGAACCACACGGTCGATCAGGCCGCGGTGGTGGCGCATCGGATCGCCGGCGGCGACCCGATGACGGCCAACGTCCCCTACTTCTGGAGCGATCAGTTCGGGCTGAAGATCCAGATGCTCGGCGATCCCCGACCCACCGACACCGTGCACATCGTCGACGACGATGGCCGGAAGTTCCTGGCGTACTACAGCCGCGATGGAATCCTCACGGGCGTGATCGGCGCGGGCAAGGTCGGTGCCGTGATGAAGACGCGTCCGAAACTGCAGGCTCCCACACCGATCGCCGAACTGCTCTGACCTGGCCATGCCCGCATCACCATCTGCCGCATCACCGACAGCCGCATCACCGACAGCTGCCGAGGTGATGGCCGCCGTCGATGCGGTCGCCGACCCTGAACGAGCTACGTCGTCGGCCCGGTTCTTCAAGACCGGGCCGGGGGAGTACGGCGAGGGTGACGTGTTCGCCGGTGTGCCCGTCCCGGTGACTCGTCGGATCGCGCGGTCCTTCCGCGGGATCGCCGCCGGAGAGGTGCGTGACATCCTCGAGTCACCGGTCCACGAGCACCGACTCATCGCACTCGTGCTGTTGCGCACCGAGTTCGATCGGGAGACGGACCCGCATCGCAAGGCCGCGTGGGTGGCAGAGTACCGGGCCGCGGTCGACCGTGGACGCGTGAACAACTGGGACCTGGTGGACGCCTCCGCCGACGCGATTCTGGGTTCCTGGGCGTTCGAGCAGGGCGACCACTCCGTCCTCGTCGACCACGCCCGCCGCACCGACCTCTGGACGCGTCGGGTCGGCATCATCGGGACCTTCGCCTACCTGCGCCGTGGTGATGCCACCGCGACGTTGGCGGTCGCACCCATCGTGCTCGACGATCGGCGGGACCTGATCCAGAAGGCGATCGGGTGGATGCTGCGCGAGGTCGGCAAACGCGTCGATCGCACCCTCCTCACCGACTTCCTCGAGGAACGGTCGGCCGAGATGGGCAGGACGGCACTGGGTTACGCCGTCGAACACCTCACTCCGGAGCAGCGTTCGTACTACCGCGGACTGCGTTGAGCGGTCAGCCCGCGCTGCTTCGCGGTCTCGGCCCGGTAGACCTTGAGGGCCGCCCAGATCATCGGGAACTGGAACGGCAACCGGCCGAGCGCGATGATCTTGTAGGCGAGCGGCTTGTCCCACCAGAGCCGCACCATGTTGACGTTCGCCGGGTAGACGGCGATGAAGAGCAACACCGACAGTGCGGCGGCGAGCCGTCGGGTGCGGGGCGCGAGCAGTCCGGCGCCCAGGCCGATCTCCGCGACCCCCGACGCGTAGGTCAGGGTTCGGGCGTCGGCTGGTATCTCCTTCGGGACGATTCCGTCGAACGGCTTCGGCACGACGAAATGCGCTACGCCCATGCCGATCAGCCCGGTGCCCATCTGTCGCGCCAGTCGATCCGTGCTCATCCGCACCCATCCCCTCGGTCGTGGTGTGCCGGCGCGCGGCCGGCCTTCAGAACTCGATCTTCAGTGAATCGGAGGTCGGGTGTGCCTGGCAACCCAGGATGTAGCCATCGGCGATGTCCTCCGGATCTAGCGCCCCGGTGTTGTCCATCTCGACCGTACCGTCGGTCAGCGTGCAGGCACATGAGCCGCATTCGCCCTCCTGGCAGGAGTACGGCGCGTCGAGACCCGCGTCCAGCATGATGTCGACCAGCGACCGTTTCCGTGGCCATGACAACGTGTGCGTCTCACCGTCGAGCTCGACCTCGACGGTCGCCGCATCGGCGGCGTCCTCGGCGCTCACCTCTTCGCGTTCGACGTCGGCGAACGGATCGCCGGTCAGCGAGTTGTACACCTCGGTGTGCACGTTGTGATGGGGGAAGCCGGCATCCGCCAACGCCTTGTGCACCGCATCCATGAACGGGCCGGGACCGCACATGTACGCCGCATGGGCGGTGAACGGCCGGAAGAGGGTGGCCAGCGCCTGGAAGGTCGGCAGGCCCTGGAGGTTCTCCAACCAGTGGATCACGGTGAGGCGATCGGCATGGGCCTGCTGCAGGTCGCGGAGCTCCGACGCGAAGATGACATCGTCGGCAGAGCGGTTGGCGTAGAAGAAGATCACCGGATCCGACCCGCGGTGCAGTGCCGCCTTGAGGATCGACATCACCGGTGTCACACCGCTTCCCGCGGCGATCAACAGCAGCGGGGTGTCGTAGTCCTTGGGGGTGAACACCCCGGACGGGGGGAGGACCTCGATGGTGGAGCCCGCAGCGAGGTTGTCGCAGACCCAGTTCGAGCCGTACCCGTCGGCGGTCCGTTTGACGGTGACCTTGGGCCGGTCGTCGGTGTCGGGGGAGGAGGCCAGCGAGTAGCACCGTGCGACCGAACCGGTCTGATCGCTCGGGATGCGAAGCGTCAGGAACTGGCCAGGCCGGTAGTCGGTGAAGCGATCGGGTGCGGTCTCGGGCACCTCGAACACCACCGACCGCGCGTCGGAGGTCTCGTCCACGATCTCGGCGACCGTGAGGATCACGCTGCGCGAGCTGTGTGGGGTCAGTTCGGTCATCTCACCGGCTCTCGAGGAGTTCGTGCCGGTCCGGGTGCCCACGCTGCTGTGTGGCATCGGACCGGACGGAATTAGAACACGTTCTAGTTCTCAGCTTAGCAGGCCAGTCGCTGGTCAGGACAGTGCCGCGACTCCCTGGGCCAGGGTACGACTGCCCGACACCAGGAGCGCCCGGAGGTCGGTCGCATCGTCGGCGAGCCACTGGTCATAGGCGGCCAGTGCCACGCCGAGGCACAGCCAGCCGATGGTCTGCGGTAGGTGGTCGGACTCGGCCATCCCCAGGCGGTGTGCGCTGAACTCGGCGATGACCTGCCGCCAGTCGGCGTACATGAGCATCGAATGCGCCTGCAGCGCGGGCACGCCGAGCAGCAGGGCCATCCGGCTGCGATGTCCGGGCAGTTCGGCGGGCGGCACGTCGTTGAACGAGATCAGTGCGCGTTCGAGAGCGTCGGCGATCGGGAGGTCGTCGGGGATCGCGGCGAGCAGTCCGCGCATCTCGGCGAGGTGTGAGTCGAAATCGCCCCACGGGATCGCGTTCTTGGAGGGGTAGTAGCGGAACAGCGTGCGGCGCGCGATACCGACTGCGTCGGCGACGTCGTCGACGCTGGTCTCGTCGAACCCGCGAGTGCTGAACAGGTCGATCGCCACGGCGCTGATCTGCGCTCGCGTCGTGATCGGACGGCGGCCCGCGGAGGCCCCGGGGGGCGCCGGATCTCCGACCGTGGACCCGCTTCTTCTCGAGGGCGTCATCGGTCCATCTCACCTGTCCGTTCGGATGGTTTTTCGCGGGGGCTGGATTTGTGCACCCGGTGCCATTTATAGTCACTGGTGATCCGCATCACTATCGATAACACAGGAGGTATGGATCATGTCTGATCAGACAGCCCCGTCCGCTCAGGAACTCACCTCGGCCCCGGCCGACGTGGACACCGACCTGGTGGGCGAGTCCCTCGTCGAAGAGGTGTCGATCGACGGGATGTGCGGGGTCTACTGATGTCGACCCCGACAACCACGACGGTGGACGGCGGTCGCGGCGACGCGACCGCCGGACACCGGCCGTCCCCGACCTTCGACCTGCTCGACGCCTGGCAGCTCAACCCCAAGGTCGCACTACGACCAGAGCCGTTCGGTGCGTTGCTGTACCACTTCGGAACCCGCAAGCTCTCGTTCCTCAAGAACCTGGTCGTCGTCGACATCGTCGCGTCCCTCGCCGACCACCCCAATGCCGAGGCGGCCCTGCTGACCGCCGGAATCGATCCCGCGTCGCGCGGCCTGTACCTGCAGGCGCTCACGGCGCTCGCCGAGTCCGGGATGATCATCCGCCGCTGACGGTGCACCCCGCCTCGCCCGTCTGCCCGCGGGTGATGCGCACCGCCCCACACAGCCCAGCCCGAGGAGAACACCCATGACCACACTCGAGATGCCGCCGACCGCCACGTCGGCGGCGCCGCGGCCGGCTCCGGTCGGTCGCCTCGTCGACCAGTTCGAGAAGGGGCTCGACGCTCCGATCTGTCTGACCTGGGAGCTGACCTACGCCTGCAACCTGGCGTGCGTGCACTGCCTGTCCTCGTCGGGCAAGCGTGACCCGCGGGAGCTCTCGACCGAGCAGTGCAAGTCGATCATCGACGAGCTGCAGCGGATGCAGGTGTTCTACGTCAACATCGGTGGCGGCGAACCGACTGTGCGACCGGACTTCTGGGAACTCGTCGACTACGCGACTAGCCATCAGGTCGGCGTGAAGTTCTCGACCAACGGTCTGCGCATCGACAAGAAGGTCGCCGCGCGTCTGGCGGCGTCGGACTACGTCGACGTGCAGATCTCGCTCGACGGTGCGACCGCGGAGGTCAACGACGCGGTGCGCGGTCCAGGCTCCTTCGACATGGCCGTGCGCGCGCTCGAGAACCTGCACGAGGCGGGTTTCGCCGACGCGAAGATCAGTGTCGTGATGACGCGGCAGAACGTTGCCCAGCTCGACGAGTTCAAGGCGCTGGCCGACCGCTACAACGCGACCCTGCGCATCACCCGGCTTCGTCCGTCCGGTCGTGGCGCCGACGTCTGGGACGACCTGCACCCGCTCCCCGAGCAGCAGCGTGAGCTCTACGACTGGCTCGTCGCGCACGGCGACGGTGTCCTCACCGGTGACTCGTTCTTTCACCTGTCGGCCTTCGGTGGCAGCAACGGCGCTGGGGCACTGCCCGGCCTGAACCTCTGCGGCGCCGGACGTGTGGTCTGCCTGATCGATCCGGTGGGCGACGTCTACGCCTGCCCGTTCGCGATCCACGAGAACTTTCTCGCGGGCAACATCGTCACCGGCGGTGGCTTCCAGGAGATCTGGCAGCGCTCGGATCTGTTCACCGAGTTGCGTGAGCCGCAGAACGCGGGTGCGTGCACCAAGTGCGCCCATTTCGACGCCTGCCGCGGTGGCTGCATGGCAGCCAAGTTCTTCACCGGGCTCCCGCTCGCCGGTCCGGACCCCGAGTGTGTCCAGGGTTACGGCGAGGAACTGCTCGCCGGCGATCGGACCAAACCGACGGCGAACAAGGATCATTCGCGTGGCACCCCGCTGACGCTGATGACCCGACGGCCCGACGGGGACCTCGTCGTCGCCGGTCCGCCCGCGAAGAGCTGTGACGAGAACCCGCTTGCAGGCTTCAGCGCTCCGGTCAAAGGCTGTGACGAGAACCCGCTCGCCGGGTTGCGGCCACAGACGACCTGATCGCCGCCCACCGATACCGGCACCCGACCGCCGGCGTCGGATCCCCCCAGCCCGCTACGACTCGGGCGCCCCATCTGGTCGGTCGCATCGCCGCGACCGCGCTCTATGAAGGAAAGTGACGATGGCCAAGAATCCCTGGGCACGCAATCCGTGGTTCGAGACGGTAGGTGAGGCCCAGCGTCGGGCGAAGAAGCGACTGCCGAAGTCGGTCTATTCGTCGCTGGTCGCGGGAACGCAGGCCGGCGTCACCGTGACCGACAACACGCAGGCGTTCAACGAGATCGGTTTCGCGCCACACGTGATCGGTGTGCAGCCCGACCGCGAGCTCGCGACGTCGGTGATGGGCCAGGACATCTCGTTCCCGGTCATCATCAGCCCGACCGGCGTGCAGGCCGTCGACCCCGACGGTGAGGTCGCGGTCGCACGCGCCGCGGCCGCTCGCGGGACCGCGATGGGGTTGTCCAGCTTCGCATCCCACCCGGTCGAAGAGGTCACCGAGGTCAACGACAAGATCTTCTTCCAGATCTACTGGCTGGGGTCGCGGGACGAGATCCTCGAGCGCGTGGAGCGGGCGCGGGCCGCAGGTGCCAAGGGGCTCATCGTCACAACCGACTGGGTGTTCAACGTCGGACGTGACTGGGGAAGCCCGGAGATCCCGGAGAAGGTCGACTTCCAGGCGCTGCTGAAGCTCGCCCCGGAGATCGCGCTCAAGCCGCGTTACGCACTGGACTGGGTGCGTGGCGGCAAGGTCATCATCCCCGACCTCACCGCGCCCAACGTCAGCGCGCCCGGTCAGCCCGGGCCGACCTTCTTCGGTGTCTACGGCCAGTGGATGAACACCCCTCCGCCCACGTGGGAAGACCTCCAGTGGTTGCGTGAGCAATGGGGTGGTCCGTTCATGGTCAAGGGCATCACCCGACTCGACGACGCCAAGCGTGCCGTCGACATCGGCGCCTCGGCCATCTCGGTCTCCAACCACGGTGGCAACAACCTGGACGGCACACCTGCGACCATCCGGGTGCTCGGGCCGATCGCGGACGCCGTCGGGCACGACGTCGAGGTGCTGCTCGACGGTGGCATCCGTCGCGGTAGCGACGTCACCAAGGCGCTGGCGCTGGGAGCCCGCGCGGTGATGATCGGTCGCGCGTACCTGTGGGGTCTCGCCGCAAACGGTCAGACCGGTGTCGAGAACGTCCTCGACCTCCTCCGTATGGGGCTGGACTCGTCGCTGATGGGCTTGGGGCGCAAGAGCGTCCACGAACTGTCCCGCGACGATCTGGTGCTGCCGGAGAACTTCGAGCGGTCCTTCGGCCACATCTGATCTCGACGTATCGGGCCCGTCCGGCAAACTAGAACGTGTTACAGTTTGCCGGACGGACCTGGCGTGACACCTCGTGCACACCCGGTCGGGTCGGTTCAGGCGATCAGTTGGTTCGAGATGGAGCGCTGGCATGGGACAGTTCGACGGCAAGGTCGTCTACATCACCGGTATCGCACGCGGTCAGGGGCGCAACCATGCGATCCGGTTCGCCCGTGAGGGTGCGTCGATCATCGGCCTGGACATCGCCGAGAAGGTCGCCGATCACATCACCTACCGACCTGCGGGTACCGATGACCTGACCGAGACGGTGCGGCTGGTCGAGGAGGCCGGCGGCAAGATCATCGCGCGTCAGGGCGACATCCGCGACCTGGCATTCCAGCAGCAGTTGGTGGCCGAGGGAGTCGAGCAGTTCGGCGGTCGCCTGGACTATGTGGTCGCCAACGCCGGCATCCTCACCTGGGGCAAGGTGTGGGAACTCTCCGAGGAGCAGTTCACCGACGTGATCGACATCAACCTGGTGGGTACGTGGAAGACGTTGCGGGCCACCATTCCCGCGATGCTCGATGCGGGCAACGGCGGTTCGATCGTGGTGATCAGCTCGTCTGCCGGGCTCAAGGCGATGCCGGTCCAGGCGTCGTACTCGGCGTCCAAGCACGGCCTGGTCGGCCTGGCTCAGACCGCGGCCAAGGAACTCGGGCATCACAAGATCCGGGTCAACACCGTGCACCCGTACGCGGTCGACACCCCGATGGGGGTGGAGGACACATCCGCGCACGATGTCTTCGCGAACATGCCCTGGTACAACGCGCATTTCGTGTCGATCCTCGACTACTACCCGGTCGCCACCCTGGACGACATCTCCGACGCGGTGCTGTATCTGGCATCGGACTCCTCGCGTGCGGTCACCGGCGCGACGTTCCAGATCGACATGGGCGCCACCAAGGTCTGACCGGATCGATCCGGCGACCAGCGACTTCCGTCGACGTCGATCGTGCGCTCGGAACCGTCGATCGTGCGCTCGGAACCGTCGATCGTGCTCTGTGAACCGTCGATCGTGCGCGGTTCCCCTCGGTCGAGCCGACATCTGAATTGCCCTGAATCGGTTTCGCCATATTTAATTCTTCATAAGATGCATTCCTCTGGTTACGCTTTCTCCTGTCCTTGTGGAGAACGGCTCGGGAGGCGTCGTACGTATCAGCGTGGTGATACCGGTGTTCAACGAGGAGTCATCGATCGGTGACTCGCTCGACAGTTTGGCCGCTCAACGTCGGCCCATAGACGAATGCATCATCGTCGACAACAATTCGACCGATCGGACGGTTGACATCGTCGACGAGTTCACAGATCGGTTGCCGATCAGGGTCATCCGCGAGTCACGGCAGGGTGCTACGTGGGCCCGGCGGACCGGAAATGACTCCGCGACAGGCGATGTGATCGGCGTGATCGATGCCGACACGCTCGTCGAGCCCGGTTGGACCGAAGTGATCGAGCGATATCTGACCGACAATCCCGAGATCGACGGTATCTCCGGGCCGTTCTATTTCCACGATTCCCCCTTCGCTGAGCGCGGTCGCAGAAATGCATTGTCGGCGGCCGAGGAGCATGGTTTGCGAGATGTCGGTCACACCGCGCTGTCCGGTGGGAATTCAGCATTTCGCCGTGAGGTCTGGCACTCGTCGAAGCGCCACATGAAGAATCTGCCGGGAACCCACGAGGATGTCGACTTCACCTATGCGCTGGGGGTCGCCGGTGCTCGACTCCGGCGGGTGCCCGCTCTGGTCGCCGCGATCTCGACCCGACGCTACGAGGCGTCGATCCGGTCGAACTGGGGCTATCTCACTGCGACGGTACGTACCCAACGCGCACACGGAGATCACCGGACCGCGACCGTCCAGACGGTGTTGTTGCCGCTCAACATCGTCCAGATCGCCGTGTCTGGACTCGTCTTCCGCCCGTACGATCCCACGACCGGAAAGTGGCGCCCCTTCCGTCGCGCGGCTGTGGACCGGGTCTCGCCGGTCACCTGATCCGACCGACGGACGGCCCGTACCTCCGGAGAGGTGAGGGCCGTCCGTGTACGTGGTGCCCCGGAGTGTCGACCGTCCGCGGGCCGGTGACCCGAGTCGGTGCCGACGGAGTCTCAGTCGACCCAGACAGTGGCCGGATCGGTCGCCTCGCGGGCCGGCCCGGTCGGGGTGCCCGGAGCGGTCCGGGAGAAGCGCGGGGCCACCTGGGCCTGTTGTACGCCGTCGATCTCGACGAGGTTCTGCCGGGCGCTCATGTGCGGATCCTCGCCTGCCTCCACGAAATCGAGCACCGGTGAGGTGCAGGCATCTGTGCCGTCGAAGACCTTTGCCCACTCGTCCCGGGTGCGCGTCGCGAACGTCCGGGTGAAGGTGTCCTTGAGGGTCGGCCACCCGGTGACGTCGTTCTGGTCGGGCAGATCGGCGTCGGTGAGCTCGAGTCCCTTGAGCAACTCGGCGTAGAACTGCGGTTCGATGGCGCCGACGGCCATCCATTTGCCGTCGGAGGTCTCGTACACCTCGTAGTACGGGGCGCCGGTGTCGAGCAGGTTCGCCCCGCGTCGGTCACTCCACAGGCCCGTGCCGCGGAACGCCCACATCATCTGTCCGAGGACCGAGGCACCGTCGACCATGGCGGCGTCGATGACCTGGCCGCGGCCGGAGGTCTGTCGTTCCTGCAGCGCGGCGAGGACCCCGACGACGAGGAACATCGATCCACCGCCGAAGTCGCCCACCAGGTTCAGCGGCGGGGTCGGACGATCCTCGCTGCGCCCGATGGCGTGCAGCATCCCGGTCAGCGAGATGTAGTTGATGTCGTGCCCGGCCAGGTTCGCGCGTGGGCCCTCCTGGCCCCAACCGGTCATGCGGCCGTAGACGAGTCCTGCGTTGACCTTCTCGAGGTCGTCGGGGCCGAACCCGAGCCGTTCCATCACGCCCGGCCGAAAACCCTCGAGCACCACATCCGCCTTGGCGACGAGTCCGAGGATCGTCTCCCGGTCGGCGGGGTCCTTGAGATTCGCCTCGACGACGCGCCGGCCGCGCAGCAGGGCGTCGGCATTGCGGTCCGGACTGGGCAGCGAGCCGGGACGCTGGACGCGGACGACGTCGGCCCCCAGGTCGGCCAGGAGCATCGCGGCGTGCGGACCGGGTCCGATACCGGCGAACTCGATCACGCGGATGGCCTTGAGCGGCCCACTCTTTCCACTGTCGGGCGTCACTGCCTGCCCATTCGACGACGTCATCTCGATCCTCCCGATCCCGGCCGCCCCGTTGTGTCGGGCGTCACGCTAGGCGTCCAGCATCGCACAACCGATCGAGCGCTCGTGTGGGAGGTCGTGGGCCATCGCCGCGAGGATCAGATCCGAGGGAGGAATTGCTGCCGTCCCGGTTACCCGACGGCGTCGTCGTCGCTAGAGTTGACCGAATGACACGTCCGGCAGCGTTGGGGCAGTTGAGCTGGCCAGAGCTGGACGGATCCACGGTCACCCTGCTGGTGCCTCTCGGAGCGGTCGAGCAGCACGGTCCGCACCTCCCGCTCGACACCGACAGCCGTATCGCCACCGCCGTCGCCGAGGGCGCGCACGATCGGCTCCTCCCGTCGTTCGGGCGTTCGGCCGGCGGCTCGTCGGATGCGATGATCACGCCGCCGCGGTTCCTCGTCGCGCCACCGCTGCACTACGGCGCCAGCGGCGAACACGAGGCCTTCGCGGGCACGGTCTCGCTGGGCGCCGAGGCCCTCGGACTCCTGCTGCTGGAGTATGGACGTAGCGCCTGCCGCTGGGCCGACCGGATCGTGTTCGTCAACGGACACGGTGGCAACGGTCGGCCACTGGTGGACGCGGTCGGCCGACTCCGCGGCGAGAGTCGGGACGTGGCATGGTTCCCCTGCGTGCTCGGCGGACGCGATGCACATGCGGGGCACACCGAAACCTCTGTCCTGATGCACATCTCACCGGAATTGGTGCGGTCGTCCCACGCCGCCGCGGGTAACCGACAGCCGGTCGCGCAGCTGCTGCCCGAACTCCGCGCGGGGGGCGTGGCCGCGGTCAGTCCCAACGGTGTCCTCGGTGACCCGACCGGCGCGACCGCTGCCGAGGGGCGAACGCTCCTCGAGTCGTCGATCGACGCTCTGGTCGCAGCCGTCGGGGAGTGGTCGGTGGACGCGCAGGGGCGATTGGTATGACGACCGTCGATCGGGAACGCCCGACCGCCGCCGCGGCACCGACGGATCTGCCCGACGGGTTCCAGGTCCAGATCGACATGCGCTGTGCTCACCGTGGCGATCTCCGGCATCTGGTCGGGGGGTCGCCGACACGGATGCTGCGTCTGTCCGACACCGCGCTGGGCATGATGTCCGGCGACGGCCGGATCGAGGTGTGCGACGGCCCGACGCGATCCCTCGCCCGACGCCTGCTGGACGCCGGCATCGCCAACCCACGCCCGATGTTCGGGCCCAGGGTGGACGAAGTCACCGTGGTGATCCCGGTGCGCGACAACCAATCCGGCGTCGACCGGCTGCTCGCCGCGCTCTCCGGTGTGGCAGTGATCGTCGTCGACGACGGTTCGCCGGTGCCCATCACGGTCTCGGGGCCGGACGTGGATCTCATCCGGTTCGACGAGAACCGCGGACCCTCCGCGGCACGCAACGCTGGCTCGGCAAAGGCGACCACCCCATTCGTCGCCTTTCTCGACTCCGACGTCGTGCCGCCGCGGGACTGGCTCACGATGCTGCTCGGGCACTTCTCCGATCCGACGGTCGCGGTCGTCGCCCCGCGGATCGTCGGGCTCAGCCGTTCCGGCCGCGGCCGCACACCCGCCGAGCGGTACGAGAACGGCTATTCGTCGCTGGACATGGGGCCCGACGAGTGCTCGGTGGTGCCCGGCACGAAGGTACCGTATGTCCCGAGTGCGGCGATGGTGGTGCGGCGCAGCGCTTTCTGTGAATTCGACGAGTCCACCAGGGTCGCCGAAGATGTCGACCTCTGCTGGCGTCTGCACGGCTCCGGATGGCGACTCCGCTACGACCCGGTCGCCGAGGTCGCCCACGACCACCGCTCCGACCTCCGATCGGTTCTGGGTCGTCGGCGGTATTACGGCACCGGCGCGGCCCACCTCGCCGATCGGCACGGCGGGTTGGCGGCCCCGATCGTGATGTCCGTGCCCATGGCGGTCGCCGTCGCCGCTCTGCTGACCCGTACCCGCATCGGCGTGGTGATCGCCGCACTGGTCCTGGCCCGCGTGGGCGTCCGACTCGCGCAGCGGCTCGGCGACCTACCCGGGGCACCCGTGGTGGCCACCCAGATGACCGGACGCGCCGTCGGCTTCGGGATGCTGCAGGCAGGTGGTGCCGTGTGCCGGCACTACTGGCCGGTTACCGTCGGAATCGCGCTGTTCTCAGCGCGATTCCGACGACTGGTGCTGCAGATGGCCCTCGCGGAGGGGCTCGTCGCCTGGGTACGGCACGTGATATCCGAACCGTCGGCCAGTCCACCCATGGGGCCGCTGACCTACGTGGTGTTCCGCCGGCTCGACGATCTCGCCTACGGTGCCGGCCTCTGGCAGGGTGCCCTGAGCAACCGCGACATCGGGGCACTTCGTCCCGTCCTGACCTCACACTGATGTCGGCCCGGACGGCCGACGTCATAGTGGTCGGTGCGGGCAGCGCCGGCTGTGTTGTGGCCGAGCGTCTCTCACGCGAGGAGGATCGCGAGGTCCTGGTCCTCGAGGCCGGTCCGGACCGATGGCCGACGGGTTACGAGCGTGATCTGCGCAGCCTGCCGATCGATCGGGATTCGCCGATCGCCACCCACATCGTCGAGGACTCCGGTCTCGCGATGGTCCGCGGCCGTGCCCTTGGGGGCTCGTCGGTGGTCAACGGCGGCTACTTCCTGCGTGCCCACGCCGACGACCTCGCCGGGTGGTCGAGCGGGTGGACGGCCGAGCGTGTCGCCGGAGCCTACGACGAACTCGATCGCCCCGGCGGGACGATGTCGGCGAGTCCATTTGCCGACGACGAACTGTCGGAGGCGACGCTTGCATTCGAAAACCATTGGGCGAAGAGCTATCCGGTCCGACCCATCGAATCTCGCGAGGTGACCGTCGGGGTGAATCGTGTGGTGTCCAACCGCGAGGGAGGGCTCCGACGCACCGCGGCGGAGGCATATCTACGGCCGGCTCTCGGTCGCCCGGGTCTGACCGTCCGGGCATCGGCGGCCGTGGAGTCGCTCGTTATGCGGGACCGACGTGTGGTCGGTGTCCGTGTCGCCGGCGCCGAGATCGAGGCCGGCGAGGTGATCGTGTGTGCGGGGACGCTGGGAACCGCCGCATTGCTCGAACGCTCCCGGGTGCCGGCGCTGGCCGATCTGTTCGCGTCCGGCGTGGGGCTGCGGGAGCACCGCGAGGTCCTCGTCCACTATCGTCCCAGGGTGTCCGCGTCCCCGCGACCGCTGCTGCAATCGGTGGTGCACACCGACGATGGCAGCGAGATCCGTTTCTACAGCGACGATCTCGCGAAATACATACGTTCGGTACCGCCACGTGGTCCGGCGGTGGGTGTGGCGGCCATGGTCCCGGCGGCCTCCGGGACCGTTCGCTTCGACCGTGGAGCACCCCTCGTGCACCTCGGCGCACCGTCGGTCGATGTGCTCGACCAACTCGACCGTGGGGTCGATCGGGTCCGCTCCATGCTCGCCGATCCGGCGGTGGCCGACGTGGTCGACCCGGCGACGGTGGAGGTCGACCCGGTCGTCCGGACATCGCAGCACGCCTGGGGGACGTTGCCGATGGGTACCCGCACAGATCCGACGGGTGCGGTCGACGGGGTCCCCGGACTACGGGTGGTCGACGGCTCGATCCTGCCCGTCGACCTGCACAGTGGTCCGCATGCCACGATCATGATGATGGCCTGTCTCATCGGTGATCGCCTCATCGGCGCTGTCGGATAGGTCTGTCGGCGTTACGCTGGGTCCATGGCATCTTTGGATGACGCAGCGGTCAGGGACTTCCTCACGTCGGGTACCAAGACCGGTCATCTCGGTTACACGGCGTCGGACGGGCGACCGTTGGTCGCGCCCGTGTGGTTCGTGTTGGACGGCGATCGCCTCGCGTTCAACACCGGTGCCACAACTGCGAAAGGCCGTGCGATCGGTCGTGATCCGCGGATCGTGCTCACCGTCGACCTCCAGGAACCGCCGTATGCCTTCGTGCAGGTCCAAGGTTGCGCGGTGGTGTCGGAGGACCTCGACGAGGTGAAGCGCATCGCCACGCTGTGTGGTGCACGGTACATGGGCGCCGACCGTGCGCAGGAGTTCGGCGATCGCAACGGTGTTCCCGGCGAACTGGTGATCTGGATCGAGACCGACAAGGTGATCGCCTCCCTCGACGCAACTGCGTAGACCGCAGCAACCGGACCGACGGCGCGACCGGTTGTGATCTGAACCATGGCGACTTCTCCGGGTAAACATGGGATGTTAGGTTCAATCTCATGACGCACTCGATAAGTCCGCCCCCGCGGACCAGCGAACTCGTCGTCGACCGGATGCGCAGCCTCATCGCGGACGGGACCTGGGCGGTCGGTGGACGCATCCCGGCCGAACCGGAGCTGGTCGCGGAATTCGGCGTGGGCCGCAACACGATTCGCGAGGCGGTGCGTGCACTCGAACACGCAGGCATGCTCGTACCGCGACGCGGTGACGGTACCTATGTCCGCAGCCGGAGTGCGCTCGCCGGGATGATCGAGCGCTGTGCCCCGCCCACCGAGGCACGGCAGTTGTTCGAGGTCCGGCGGGCCTTGGAGGGCGAGGCGGCGGCCGCGGCGGCGGAGCGGGCGAGCGCGGATGTCGTCGACGGGCTGCGTGAGCTGCTCGTTGCGGCGGAACGCGCCATCGAGGCCGACGACCTCGATGGCTACGGGCGCGCGGACATCGCCTTTCACGCCGGATTGGTTGCGGCATCGGACAACCCGTTGCTGATCGAACTGTACGGCGGGATCTCCGAGGTGATCGCGCGCGGACACCCGGCGGTGTTGGCTCTCTCGCTGGATCGGCGTGAACACCCACGTGGGCACCGGGACGTGGTGGAGGCGATCGCCGCGCACGATCCGCATCGGGCGCGGGCGGCGGTGCAGGACTATCTCGACGACGCAGAACAGGTGGCGCGGTGACCACGGCAGAAGCGCAGACCCACGGACACCATCCGGGCCCGGGGACGACGGCCCCGCGGGGACTCGCGGCTGTGGTGGCGGCCATCGGCATCATGGTCGTGGCGGCCAATCTCCGGCCCGGGGTGGTGTCGGTCGCGCCGCTGATCGGCGACATCACCGCGGATGAGGGCTTCAGCTCGGCGGTCGCCGGGCTGCTCACGACCCTTCCCGTGCTGTTCTTCGGCCTCAGCGCGCCGGTCGCCCCGAGGCTTGCCGCGCGATTCGGCATCGAGCGCACCATCTTCGGCGCACTCGTCGTGCTGGTGGGCGGGATCGCGCTGCGTCTCGTGCCGTCGGCGATCCCACTCTTCGTCGGGTCGGCGATCATCGGCGCGGCGATCGGCGTCTGCAACGTCGTCCTGCCGGCGCTGATCAAGCGGGACTTCGCACATCGATCCGGCTTGATGACCGGGTTCTACTCGATGACGCTGTCGGGCGGTGCCGCGGTCACGTCGGGGGCCACGGTGCCGATTGCGAACGCACTCGGCGGGGACTGGCGCCTCGCGCTGGCGAGCTGGGGGCTGCTCGCGGTCGTCGGAATCGTCGTATGGCTGCCGCAGGTGCGTCGGATGCACCGGATGACGGCGCCGGCATCTGCGGAATCGTTGCTGCGTAACCGGATCGCCTGGGCGATCACCATCTTCATGGGTGCACAGTCGTTGATCTTCTACACTTTCACCGCATGGCTGCCGCAGTACCTCGTCGACGAGTACGGGATGACGTCGTTGCATGCGGGAGCAGTTCTCGCGACCGCGCAGGTGGTCTCGCTGACGATGTCGTTGGTGACCCCGATCATCGCGGGTCGATTCGCCGATCAGCGGGTGGTCACGCTGATCGTCACCGCGGTCTGTGCGGTCGGCTTCATCGGTCTGGTCGCCACCGACGTCTGGCCGGGGTTCTGGGCCGCATGCGTGATGTCGGGACCTGGTGCGGCGATCAGCCTGTCGCTGCTCTTCATGGTCTTGCGCAGCAGGGACGCCGCACAGACCAGCCAGGTGTCGGGGATGGCGCAGTCGATCGGATACCTTGCCGCAGCAGTCGGGCCGATCCTGATCGGCGCGGTCCACGACGTGTCGGGATCGTGGACCGTCGCGATGGCCGTGCTGGGGTTGGCTCTCATCCCGCAGGCGATCGCCGCGTTGCAGGCGGCGCGCAACGTGAAGATCTCGGACTGACATCGAGCCGGTGCGGACGGCCTCGGAGGGGAGACCGGTTGCAGGAGTGCGTGAACAGGGTGTTCATGGCGCGTTCCGCGAGCGGAGTCGGGCTGCCTGGCGGGTGAGGTGGTCGCGCTCGGCGCTCGCGGTGGCCGCTGCCGCTGCCGCCACGTAGAGGTCGGCTGCGCGATCGAGATCTTGGTCGCGTTCGTGCAAGTGGGCGGCAACGGCGGCACGGCGTGGGACGTCATCGTCGACCTCGGACAGTGCGGCCAGCCCCGCGCGTGCACCGTCCGCCTCACCCACCGCGACCGCGCGATTGAGCCGGACGACCGGGCTCCCGGTGATCCCCAGCAACTCGTCATACCATTCGACGATCTGCACCCAGTCGGTCTCCGCCGCCGTCGGCGCATCGGCATGGAGTGCGGCGATCGCCGCCTGTGCCTGGTATTCACCGAGTTGATCCCGCGCCAATGCGCCCTGCAGTATTCCGACTCCCTGTGCGATCGACTGCCGGTCCCACCGCGAGCGGTCCTGTTCGTCGAGCGGGACTAGCCGACCGCCCGGACCGGTTCGCGCATCCCGTCGCGCGTGATGCAGGAGCATCAGCGCGTGGAGCCCGGCGACCTCGGGATCATCGGTGACAGAGTCCAGTTGACGGGTGAGCCTGATCGCCTCGGCGGCGAGGTCGACGTCGCCGCCGTAGCCCTCGTTGAACACCAGGTACAGCACGCGGAGCACGGTGTCGAGGTCGCCGGGGCGGTCGAGTGACTCGCCCGAGAGTCGACGTTTCGCCCGACTGATCCGCTGGGCCATCGTCGCCTCGGGTACCAGGTAGGCCTCGGCGATCTGTCGGGTCGTCAAGCCTCCCACGGCCCGGAGCGTCAGTGCTGCAGCGGCACTCGGTGACAGTGTCGGATGTGCGCAGAGGAAGTAGAGGTGCAATGTGTCGTCTGTGGCCGGTGCCGGTCCCGGCGGTGGCTCGGCGTCGACGACGGCCTCGCGTCCTCGTCGTGACGTCGCCGACCTGGCAGCGTCGACGAACTTGCGCCATGCGACCGCGATCAACCATCCCTTCGGATCGTCGGGCCCGTCGGCGTCCCACGTCTCGAGCGCGCTGATCAGCGCTTCCTGGACGGCGTCCTCGGCCGACGCGAAATCTGCTCCGCGCCGGACGAGGACACCGATCACCGCGGGGACCAGTTCCCGCAGCAGGGCGTCGTTCACTCGGTGACCAAGGGGGGTGCGGTCATGAACGGTCGCACCTCCAGCCACTCGTGGATGGGCTTGCCGCCCGCACCCGGGGCCGCGGACAGTTCGCCTGCGAGTTCGACTGCGCGGTCCCACGAGTCGACATCGATGATCATCCAGCCGGCGATGAGGTCCTTGGTCTCGGCGAACGGACCGTCGGTGACCGGCGGCCGTCCGACGCCGTCGTGGCGCACCCAGGCGCCGTGGGCCGACAGTGCCTGCGAATCGACGAACTCACCTGTCTCCTGCAGACGGTCGGCGAAGTCGGCCATGTACTGCAGATGAGCGTCGACCTCGTCGGGTGCCCACTGGTCCATCGGGACGTCGTTGACCGCCTCCGGTGCGCCGCGGTAGTGCTTCAGCATCAGGTACTTCATGGTCATCTCCCTTGTACTCACGCGACCCTGTCGGCCGCTCGTACCCCTGGGACGGAGCCGACATCTCATTCTCGACATGTCGGCGGGAGAAATCCGGAAATCTTTTCGACGGGTCGGTGGACTCGGTCACCGATCACAGCTGAGCGCGAGGCCACGACAATAATCGTCGCGGCCTCGCGCTCACGCTGCGGTCAGGACCATGCGCGGAGGTACGGCACCAGTGAGCCTCAGGCGATCGTCGGCTCGAGGGTGTCGTCGGCCGTCGGCGTCGCGGTCGGTACCTCGCCGGTGGCGTAGACGAAGCCGGTCGGGGCGAATCGCATACCCAGCCAGTAGGCGGCAGCGCCCACCGCGGCTCCCATGAACCAGGTGAAGCTCGCCTGGTAGGCGGTACCCCACACGACCACGCAGATCGGCACGACCGAGCCGACGATCACCGCGATGACGGCGACGGGGTTCCACCCGTTACGATAGGAATACGTTTTGCCGGGATCGGTGCTGAACAGGTCGTCGACGACGATCTTCTGTCTCTTCACGAGGTAGAAGTCGACGATGAGGATGCCGAACAGTGGGCCGATCACCGCTCCCAACGTGTCCAGCGTGTAGTGGATCGCGTCGGGGTTGTTGAACAGATTCCACGGCGTGATCAGGACCGAGCCCACCGCGGCGATCATCCCGCCTGTCCGCCAACTGATCTTGGTCGGTGCGACATTCGAGAAATCGAAGGCGGGCGAGACGAAGTTCGCGACGATGTTGATGCCGATGGTGGCGATCGCGAAGGTGAGCACGCCGAGGACCGCGGCGGTCGTGTTGTCGATGCGGTCGACGATGTGGACGGGGTCGGTGATGATGTTGCCGTCGTCGTCGGTACCGATGACCGTGGCGCCCGCGGACACCGTGCACACCACCAGGATCGAGAAGAACAGGAAGTTCACCGGCAACCCCCAGAAGTTGCCCTTCTTCACCTCGCCGAAGGTCCGGCCGTACCGCGAGAAGTCGCCGAAATTGAGCATCGGACCGGAGAAGTACGAGACCACGAGCGCGATCGCACTGATCATCGAGGTCACCGACGCCCAGCCCGTCAACGGCTCGCCCGCGGACAGATCGAAGCTGACGTTGTCCCAGCCTGCCCGGTAGATCAGATAGCCGGCCAGTACGACCATCACGACATACACGGCGGGCCCGCAGAAGTCGATGAACCGGCGGATGGTCTCCATGCCGTTCCAGAAGACAAGGGCCTGCAGTACCCACATCAGGATGAAGCCCGCCCATCCCAACAGACTCAGCCCGAGGAAGCCGTATTGATCGACGTCGCCGTACTTCTCGAGGCTCGGCCAGAATTTCAGGGCCAGGAGACCGAACGCCACGGATGCAAGGTAGGTCTGAATCCCGTACCAGGCCACCGCGATCAGACCACGGATGATCGCCGGGATGTTCGCACCCTTCACACCGAAGGCGACCCGGGTGGTCACCGGGTACGGGACGCCGGCGAGTTGGGACGGCTTGGCCACAAGGTTGCAGAGGAGGTTGACGGCGACGATGCCGATCAGCAACGCCACCAGGACCTGCCATGCGGAGATGCCGAGTGCGAACAGACTGCCGGCGAAGACGTATCCGCCGACGCTGTGCACGTCCGACATCCAGAAGGCGAAGATGTTGTACCAGGTCCACTTCTGCTCGCGCAGGGGAGCGAGGTCCGAGTTGGTGAGGCTCGGGTGGTAGCCCGGTTTGATGACGCTCTCTCCGGCGACGCTGTGATGGGCTGTCGCGGTGACGGTCTCCGCCGTTGGTTCGGACATCGAATACTCCCGTGCTCTCGATCAGTGAAATCTGATGGACAGCAACCTAGGAAGATCGTGTTACCGAGGAATCACCGCACCGATATATTCGGGCGCGTCCGTGTCCCGGACGACGTCACTCCTCGTGACGCACGCTGAGGCTCTCGGCGGTCTCCACGATGGCGCTCTCGAGTCGGCCGTGGTGCAGGCGGGCTACCTGCGCGACGGCATCGACGTCGCGCGCGGCGAACGCGTCGAGGAGCGCGGCGTGGTCGTCGTTGAGTCGGCGTCGGGTGTCGGCCGTGACCGCTCGCATGACCTGGAACGGATCGGTCAGGTTCCAGGTCGCCTCGAACATGTGCATCAACCGGGGCATGTCACACGGTGCGGTCAGGGTCCGGTGGAACATCCGCGAGGTGGCGTGGAATGCGGTGCGATCGTCGAACCGCGCGGCGGTCAGGAGTTCCTGGTGTTGGGCGCGCGCCAGCTCGAGATCCTCGGACCGGATCAACTCCACCGCTCGCGCCAGTGCAGCCTGCTCGAGAACCCCACGTACGAAGTAGATCTCGCGCAACTCGGCCAACGACAACTCGCACACCCGGTACCCCGCGTGCGGCCGATGTACGACGAGACCCTCACCGACAAGGGTCTGCAACGCTTCGCGGACCGGTATCGGGCTCACCCCGAACGCATCGGCGATCTCGCCCGGCGCGATCTGCGCCCCGGGCGGTGCGCCGCCGGAGAGCATGAGCCTGCGTAGTTCGGAGAGCACGTTCGCGCGCGGATCGCCCGACCGGGTCTGCGCGAGCTGACTCGCCAGGCGGTCGGTCACGCGGCGGCCTGATGGAGTCATCGGGCCAGCGTAGGGCGATCGGCGCCCGAGGGCAGGGCGATGGCGGCGGCCTCGGGCTGCCGGTGGCCTCAGGCAGGCGTCACCCACGTGGTGATGTCGCAGTGGACGACCTCGGTACCCGCGCGGTCGGTGATGCGGACGGAGACCACGACGTCGGTGCCCTCGGTGATCTCGGCGAAGTCGATCGGGTTCAGCAGTTCGGCCTCGGCGGTCAGTCGCGTCGTCGCCTTGGCGAGATACTGCGTCGACATCGCCTTCGGAATCCATCGATGGCTGCGTGGGGTGGTCGCCTCCATCAACATCCCCATCGCGGCCTCGGCGAGGTTGCACGCCGCGATCGCGTGGAAGGTGCCGATGTGGTTATGCACGCCGAACCACTTCGGTGCGGTCACGCGACAGAACCCGGGGCGCATCTCGTCCACGATCGGCAGCACGGTGCCGAAGTACGGAACCCGCGCGACCATGCCGAGTGAGAACAAGGTGTGGCCGAGAACGTTGTCGGGGAGGCGGCGGCGCAGGGCGTAGGTGGGGCTTGCAGTTGTCTCAGGGGAGCTCATGGAGGGATCTTACTACTCGGTAAGTTTTGTCGACGAGACGTCGTCGGGACTCCTCCCCGGTCTCGGGGTCGGTCGGTGTCCGGCACGCGCTGACAGCGCGTTCACAGGTCATCGGCAGGTGTTCGCCATGGTTTGACGTGCGGTGTCGGCCATAACGTCGATGACGTCGCAGGCCCGGTAACCCCCGACGCGCGGGTCGGCGACCACGACCCGGACGGGGCGGTCACCCTTTCCGCCCTGTCCGGGAAATGTCGACAGAGGAAGGAACTCCAGCCATGAGGTCGTCACGAATCCGCCGCACCGTCGGCGGGACCATCGCAGCCGCAGCCGTGCTGGGTGGCCTCGCGGTCGGTTCCGGTGCGGCGATGGCCGATCCGCACCACCCCGGACCGGCCCACCATCAACCGCAGCATCATCGCGTCGCGCCCGCCGCCCCCTTCCGGCCCGCGCCGCCGGAGTATCGCGAGCCGCACCGCCGACAGCACCCCGACCGTTGGGTCGGACCGTTCGGGGCGCCGACCTTCGGTTCCTGATCGATCACGTACGCGACCCGGCCTCGACGAGGGCCTCGCACACTGTGCGGGGCCCTCGTCGTCGGTTGCGGTGGGCCGGTCGGGTCACGGTGGGGCAGACGTCGGGTCCACCGGCGTGCTCAGAGTGCCTGATCAGCACTTCCGGCCCGATTTGGACACCGGCCCCGACCTGGTGCATACTTGTCGGGTTGCCTTGACCGGCCGACGCAGGTTGTCCTGCGGCATCGTTCAGGCGAAGACTCCCAGACCCACCACCGGGAATGGGCGTGTAACGCGTGCCTTCGGTTCGAAGCACGGCCACGACACGCCCGACCGCGGGGGGACGGAGCGAAACGGTCCGCCCAGTCGGCAGACCATCCGGTTCGACATCGATCGAGCCAACGTACAACGACAGATGAACAGCGTCGATCCCCGAATCTCACGCGGGTGGTCATGTGCCCGTCGGCTTCTGCTGCCGACATCGGACACGCGGTGTTCGTCTGTCGAGAACAACTGACGGAAGAGGACACAGCGTGGCGGGACAGAAGATCCGCATCAGGCTCAAGGCCTACGACCACGAGGCGATCGACGCTTCGGCGCGCAAGATCGTGGAGACCGTGACCCGTACCGGGGCACGTGTGGTCGGCCCGGTGCCGTTGCCCACCGAGAAGAACGTGTATTGCGTCATCCGCTCGCCGCACAAGTACAAGGACAGCCGCGAGCACTTCGAGATGCGCACGCACAAGCGACTCATCGACATCCTCGACCCGACGCCGAAGACCGTCGACGCGCTCATGCGCATCGACCTTCCGGCCAGCGTCGACGTCAACATCCAGTAGGGCGGGGGTTGCAGACATGACTTCGCAGGCAGCAAGCAAGGGAATCCTGGGCACCAAGCTGGGTATGACCCAGGTGTTCGACGAGAACAACCGGGTCGTCCCGGTCACCGTCGTCCAGGCCGGTCCCAACGTGATCACTCAGCTCCGCACCGCAGAGCGCGACGGCTACACCGCCGTCCAGCTCGCGTACGGCGCCATCGATCCGCGCAAGGTGACCAAGCCGGTCGCCGGACAGTACGGCAAGGCGGGTGTCACCCCGCGTCGGCACCTCGCCGAGATCCGCGTCGGCGATGTCGCCGACTTCGAGATCGGCCAGGAACTGACCGCGGAGATCTTCGCCGAGGGTTCGCAGGTCGACGTGACCGGCACCAGCAAGGGCAAGGGTTTCGCCGGCGTCATGAAGCGTCACGGCTTCTCCGGTCTGGGTGCCAGCCACGGCGCGCACCGCGTGCACCGCGCACCCGGCTCGATCGGTGGCTGTGCCACCCCGGGTCGCGTGTTCAAGGGCATGCGCATGGCAGGCCGGATGGGCAACGAGAAGGTCACCACGCAGAACCTCACCGTCCACAAGGTGGACGCCGAGGCCGGTCTGCTGTTGATCAAGGGCGCGATCCCCGGCCGCAAGGGCGGCATCGTGGTCGTCCGCGACGCCGTGAAGAGCAACGCAGTGAAGGGTGGTGCCGACGCATGAGCACCGATACGACTACCAAGCTGACGCTGGACGTCAAGACCGCCGACGGCAAGACCGACGGAACCGTCGACCTGCCGGCCGAACTCTTCGACGCACCGGCCAACATCGCGCTCCTGCACCAGGTCGTGGTGGCCCAGCAGGCGGCCGCCCGTCAGGGCACGCACTCCACCAAGACCCGCGGCGCGGTGTCCGGTGGTGGCGCGAAGCCGTACCGCCAGAAGGGAACCGGTCGCGCCCGCCAGGGTTCGACCCGCGCCCCGCAGTTCGCCGGCGGTGGCACCGTCCACGGCCCGCAGCCGCGTGACTACAGCCAGCGCACCCCCAAGAAGATGAAGGCCGCCGCCCTGCGCGGTGCCCTCTCGGACCGGGCCCGTAACGAGCGCATCCACGTGATCACCGAGCTCGTCGCCGGGCAGGCCCCGTCGACCAAGTCGGCGCGGCAGTTCCTGGAGTCGCTCAGCGATCGCCGCAAGTTCCTCGTCGTGCTCACCCGTGAGGACGAGGCCGGCTGGAAGAGCGTCGCGAACCTGCAGAACGTGCTGCCGATCGCTCCCGATCAGCTCAACACCTACGACGTCCTGGACTCGGACGAGGTCGTGTTCAGCGTCGAGACGCTCAACGCGTTCATCGCTCAGAACAAGAAGGAGGCGTCGGCATGACCGTGCAGACAGATCCGCGCGACATCATCCTGGCACCGGTGATCTCCGAGAAGTCCTACGGACTGATCGAGGACAACGTGTACACCTTCGTGGTGCACCCGGACTCCAACAAGACGCAGATCAAGATCGCGATCGAGAAGATCTTCGACGTCAAGGTGTCGAGCGTGAACACCGCGAACCGGCAGGGCAAGCGCAAGCGCACCCGCTTCGGGTACGGCCAGCGCAAGGCCACCAAGCGCGCGATCGTGACGCTCACCGAGGACAGCAAGCCCATCGAGATCTTCGGCGGCTCGGTCGGCTGACCGGGGACTCGAGAGTAGAGGGACTCAACACTCATGGCTATTCGTAAGTACAAGCCGACGACCCCGGGTCGCCGCGGCTCGAGTGGCTCGGATTTCGCCGAGATCACCCGTGACCACCCGGAGAAGTCGCTCGTTCGCCCGCTGCACGGTCGCGGTGGTCGTAACGCGCACGGTCGCATCACCACCCGGCACAAGGGTGGCGGTCACAAGCGCGCCTACCGGCTGATCGACTTCCGTCGCAACGACAAGGACGGCATCAACGCCAAGGTCGCCCACATCGAGTACGACCCGAACCGCACCGCGCGGATCGCGTTGCTGCACTTCGTGGACGGCGAGAAGCGCTACATCATCGCCCCCAAGGGACTGAAGCAGCACGACGTGGTGGAGACGGGTCCGACCGCCGACATCAAGCCGGGCAACAACCTGCCGCTGCGCAACATCCCGACCGGTACGCAGATCCACGCCGTGGAGTTGCGCCCGGGCGGTGGAGCAAAGCTGGCCCGCAGCGCCGGATCGTCGATCCAGCTGCTGGGCAAGGAAGGCCCCTACGCGACCCTGCGTATGCCCTCCGGCGAGATCCGTCGTGTCGACGTGCGCTGCCGCGCAACCGTCGGCGAGGTGGGCAACGCCGAGCAGAGCAACATCAACTGGGGCAAGGCCGGCCGTATGCGGTGGAAGGGCAAGCGCCCGACCGTCCGCGGTGTCGTGATGAACCCGGTCGACCACCCGCACGGTGGTGGTGAGGGCAAGACCTCCGGTGGTCGCCACCCGGTCAGCCCGTGGGGTCAGCCCGAGGGTCGTACCCGTAAGAACAAGGCGAGCGACAAGCTCATCGTCCGGCGCCGTCGCACCGGCAAGAACAAGCGATAACAAGGAGGGAGTGAGAGAATGCCACGCAGCCTCAAGAAAGGCCCGTTCGTCGACGACCACCTCCTTGCGAAGGTGGACACCCAGAACGAAAAGGGCACCAAGCAGGTCATCAAGACCTGGTCGCGTCGTTCGACCATCATCCCGGACTTCATCGGCCACACCTTCGCCGTCCACGACGGTCGCAAGCACGTGCCGGTGTTCGTCTCGGACAACATGGTCGGGCACAAGCTGGGCGAGTTCGCCCCCACCCGCACCTTCAAGGGTCACATCAAGGACGACCGGAAAGCGAAGCGCCGGTAATCATGACTACACCTACCCAGAACCCGACAGCCAAGGCGACCGCGCGCTTCGTGCGCGTCACGCCCATGAAGGCACGTCGCGTGATCGACCTGATCCGCGGCAAGAACGTCGACGAGGCACTGGACATCCTGCGGTTCGCTCCGCAGTCGGCGAGTGAGCCGGTGTACAAGGTGCTCGCCAGCGCGGTCGCGAACGCGGAGAACAACCAGGATCTGGATCGCCGGACCCTCGTCGTCTCCACCGCATTCGCCGACGAAGGCCCGACGCTCAAGCGTTTCCAGCCACGTGCGCAGGGTCGCGCGTTCCGGATCCGCAAGCGCACCAGCCACATCACCGTGGTCGTCGAGAGCCTTCCGGAGAAGGCGACCGGTCGCGGCCGGTCGCGTCAGCAGAAGACGAAGGGAGCCTAGTAGTGGGCCAGAAGATCAACCCGCACGGCTTCCGGTTGGGCATCACCACCGACTGGAAGTCGCGGTGGTACGCCGACAAGCAGTACGCGGACTACGTCAAAGAGGATGTCGCCATCCGCAAGCTCCTGTCCACGGGACTGGAGCGGGCCGGCATCGCCAAGGTGGAGATCGAGCGCACCCGTGACCGGGTCCGCGTCGACATCCACACCGCCCGTCCGGGCATCGTCATCGGTCGCCGTGGCGCCGAGGCCGACCGGATCCGTGGCGACCTGGAGAAGCTGACCGGCAAGCAGGTGCAGCTGAACATCCTCGAGGTCAAGAACGCCGAGTCCGAGGCCCAGCTCGTGGCCCAGGGTGTCGCCGAGCAGCTGAGCAACCGTGTGGCCTTCCGCCGCGCGATGCGCAAGGCGATCCAGTCGGCGATGCGTCAGCCGAACGTCAAGGGCATCCGGGTCCAGTGCTCGGGCCGCCTGGGCGGCGCCGAGATGAGCCGTAGCGAGTTCTACCGCGAGGGTCGTGTGCCGCTGCACACGCTGCGCGCCGACATCGACTACGGCCTCTACGAGGCCAAGACCACCTTCGGTCGGATCGGCGTCAAGGTCTGGATCTACAAGGGCGACATCGTCGGTGGCAAGCGTGAGCTCACCGCCGCCGCGGCGCCCGCCGACGATCGTCGTTCGCGCCGGCCGAGCCGGCCGCGCCGCAGTGGTGCCTCGGGTACCACCGCGACGAGCACCGATGCGGGCCGCGCGGCAGACGCCGCACCCGCGACGGTGCCCGCCGACGCCGGTGCGACTACCGAACCTGCGCCCGCGCAGGGGAACCAGGAGGGCTAGGCCATGTTGATCCCTCGTCGGGTCAAGCACCGCAAGCAGCACCACCCCAGCCTCAAGGGGCAGGCCAAGGGCGGTACCAAGGTGACGTTCGGTGACTACGGCATCCAGGCTCTGGAAGGCGCGTACATCACCAACCGTCAGATCGAGTCCGCTCGTATCGCCATCAACCGGCACATCAAGCGTGGCGGCAAGGTCTGGATCAACATCTTCCCGGACCGCCCGCTCACCAAGAAGCCCGCCGAGACCCGCATGGGTTCCGGTAAGGGTTCGCCGGAGTGGTGGGTCGCCCCGGTCAAGCCGGGTCGCGTGCTGTTCGAGATGACCTTCCCCAATGAGCAGATCGCTCGCGAGGCCCTGCGCCGCGCGCAGCACAAGCTGCCGATCAAGACCCGGATCGTGACCAGAGAGGAGCAGTTCTGATGGCACTCGGAGTTGCTGCGAACGAGCTGCGTGAGCTCAACGACACCGAACTGGTCGAGCGCCTGCGCGAGTCGAAGGAAGAGCTCTTCAACCTTCGGTTCCAGATGGCCACCGGGCAGCTGGACAACAACCGACGGTTGCGCACCGTGCGTCGCGAGATCGCCCGTGTCTACACGGTGATGCGCGAGCGCGAGCTGGGCCTTGCGTCGGGACCGGATGGTGATGACGCATGAGTGAGGACCAGAAAGTGACGACCGAAGCGCAGGTGCGTAACGACCGCAAGGAGCGGATCGGTTACGTGGTCAGCGACAAGATGCAGAAGACCATCGTGGTCGAGCTGGAAGATCGTAAGAGCCACCCGCTCTACGGCAAGATCATCCGGACCACGAGCAAGGTCAAGGCCCACGACGAGGCCGAGACCGCAGGCGTCGGCGACCGAGTGCGTCTCATGGAGACCCGCCCGCTGTCGGCGACCAAGCGGTGGCGCCTGGTCGAGGTGCTGGAGAAGGCCAAGTAAGTCGGCCCGACCCCTTCGTACTGGCACACGGCCCGTTCCCCTTCGAGGGGGCGGGCCGTGTTGCTGTTGGTGGGCCCGTGTCGCTGCCAGGCCGGTACAAAATCTGTGCGTGTGGTCCGAGCCATCGACATATTGTCGCCGGCGACCTCCCCACGTACAGATTTTGCCCGGAGCGGGAGCGATAGGTGAGCCGGTGATCGCGACCCGAGGTATCGAGCCCGAGATCAACGGGTGGCGCCGTGCGGCGGTCAGGTCAGGTAGTGCACGGTGTGCGGGATGCTCGCGTCCTGCTTCAGGCGCTTGTGCAGACCGGCCCGACGAATACCGCGCACCATGTGTCGGTGACTGCCGACGACGTAGCGGAACTTGCCGGCGAGTTGATAGGCCGTCGCGCGGCCGAAGTGGTTGAGGAACGACTTCTCGGTCACGTAGATGCCGTATCCCGCGTCCCGGACGCGGAGGGACAGATCCAGGTCGGCGCCCCAGGCGAACGGCCCGAAGGTGCGTTCGTCGAGATCGCCGACACTGCGCCAGGCGTCGCGGGTGATGAGGAGCCCGGTGCCGTCGACGAAGTTCACGTCCCGGTACTTGCTCACGGGGGTGTACTCCTGCGCCGGCCCGTCGTACTCGGCGAGCATCTGTCCGTGGGCGGCTTTGTCGTCGTACACCCCGGCGACCAATCCTCGGTCGTCCGGTAGCGACGAGTCGAGCAGGCCGTCGAAATACCCGACCGACAGGCGGGTGTCGTTGTTGAGCGTCATCGCGTTCTCGTATCCCTCGGAGAACGCGATCCGGAATCCGAGATTCGAACCTCCGGCCCACCCGAGATTGGTGCCCGGCCGCTCCACGCGTTCACCGCGAATGGGTTCGTAATCTCCACGATTGTCGATGATCACGAAGTCGGCGTCCTCACGCTGCAGATCGTCGACGATCGCGTGCGTCAATTCGTGATTTCCGTAGACCGGCACGCCGACCAGAAGGCTGTTGCCCATCGTCTCGCCGTCTCCTCTGTTCTCCACTGAACGTCAATCGATATTCGCGCGTTTCCGTAGCCCGTGTCCACAGGGGGCTGCCACGCTGCGGGATTTCGGCAGAAATAGCCGTATCGGATGAAATCTACACACGAGATACCCGAGCGTCGGAAGGGTGGGGATCATCGCCTGTATTCATGCAGGAATGCGTCGGTGAATTCCTTGACGATCAATCGGGCCAATCCGGCGTATCGGGCGTGCGGTCCACACGGCGCCCTGTTCGGATACCGTCGGTGGATCACGAGTAGCAGCGACAGGTGGAGCACCGTGCAGACGATCCCGAGGCCGCTGATCCGGCGTCTCCAGCGGCGAGCGGCCGCGGGCCGTGCCGACGGTCTCCGGTCGGTCCCCGAGACGACCGAGGACGGCTCCGACCTGGTGCGACTGCAACGCTTCGGGTCGCGGTTCGTCGGCGCGGGGCTGATCGGCTACGCCCTCGCGATGGCTCCGGGGACCATCGCGTATGCGCACCTCACCGCTGCCTGGTGGGCGCCGGTGAGCATCATCCTCGTCGTCGTTCCGGCCGGCACCATGATCGTCGCGAGTTTTCGTCCCCGGTTCGATCGCGCGACGGCACTCGCGGTGTTCGTCGCGACGGCATATCTCGCGACGATCCTGCTCTGGTTCGTCGCGTGGGACCACGACGTCCCCGACGCCGTGTCCGGATGGCCGGTATGGGTGGTGCAACTGACCGGTGCGACGAGCCTGGTGTGGGCGGTCGCGCTCCGCTTCCGGATGGCCGTCGTCCACCTCGTCGTGGTCACCGTGGTGGCGCAGACCGCCAACCAACTCGGCTCGCGAGGTCACGTCGAGGTGCTGCTGTACCTGAACTCCGTGTTGACCGTGGGGCTGGCCGGTGTCTTCCTCGCCATCGCACTGGTCGCCGTCCGAACTGCGATGACCTTGGACGCGACCCGGACCGAGGCGCGTCAGTCGGCGGCCGAGGCCGCCGCGGCGGTCGCGCGGGAATCCGAACGTGGTCGATACGACGCCCTGATCCACGACACCGTGATCGCGTCGCTGCTCGCCATCCGCGCGGGACGCCCCGAGGAGCGCCTGATGCGACAGGCATGTGCGACGCTCGACGAGCTCGACCGCTGGCACCGCGGCGACGAAGACGACCCGACGGTGCTCGTCGCCACCGAGGCGCTGCGCCGGATCAGGGCCACTGCCACCGCGATCGACGACGAGGTACTGGTCGAGATCGCGGTGCCGGACGGCGCCATGGAGATACCCGCCGACGTGGTCCAGGCCGTCACCTCGGCACTCGGAGAGGCGCTCCGGAACAGCGTCGGACATGCGGGCCCCGGCGCCGACCGCGTGGTCGGCGGCTGGCTCGGTGTCGACGATCTGCAGGTGGCTGTGGTCGACGACGGGGTCGGGTTCGAGGTGGACTCCGTGGGGGTTCGGCGACTGGGGATCGATCAAGGCATCCGACGGCGCATGGAGGCCGTCGGCGGTACCGCCACGGTGTCGAGCTCGGTCGGTCTGGGGACCGCGGTCGTGCTCGGCTGGCAGCGTTCATGACCGCGCGACAGGGTGCGTCGACACCGGACAACGACCTGGACCTGTTCGGATTCCGCTCGCGCACGGTCGGACTGGCGCTGGCCGGATTCGGCGTCGCCTACCTGATCGTCGAGATCGGCATGGGCTGGACCATCCGGTCACCGATCGCCTGGACCGGGATCGCGGTGGCGTTCGGGGTGTTCGTCGCGGCGACCCAACTCGTCGCGACGAGGGTCGGGGACCCGATACCGCTGTCAGCTGCACTCGTCGGTGTCGGTGCCACGCTCGCGGGTGTGGTCATCGCGTGGTGGTCGTTGCCGCAGGAGACCTATCGGACCCTGCAGAGCGGCCCGCCGGCGGCCGCCGCGATCGTGGTGTTGACCTTGGTGGCTCTGCGAGGACGGCCGTTGTTGGCCTGGGCGGGGCTGCTCGCGGTCAGTCTCACCGCAGGCATCTGGGCCGTGGGCTTCGGCCTCAGTTTCGGCAACGGAGTCGTCATCACGGTGTGGACCTACCCGATGATGGTGATGGCGACGCTCTTCGTCATAATCCTGCGCCCGATGGCGCGACGGGTGGTCATGCTTCGACGCCGGTCGATGGACGACGCGGCCACCGCGGCGGCGGCGGCAGCGGCAGCCGACGAGCGTCGAACCCACTTCCGCGACTTCGAGCGTCGCGCGCGTCCCACCCTGGAACGCGTGGTGGACGGCCACGAGTTCACCCCCGAAGAGGTCAGGATCGCGCGCCTGCTCGAAGCCCAGCTGAGAGACGGCATCCGTGCACCCGGATGGGATTCGCCGGAGATCAGGGCAGCGGTGTGGTCGGCGCGGAGTCGGGGCACAGAGGTCGCACTGCTCGACGACGGCGATCCCACGGCGGTGGGCGCCGACGGGGCAGTGGTGCCGGCATCGCTCACCGGACCACACGCAGACCTGATCGCGCTGCTTGGTGACGATGCACGCGCGGTCACCGCGCGCATCCTTCCGCCCGGTCGAGACACCCACGCGTCGATCGTCGTGCAGATGTCAGGGCACAGCCGTCGGATCGACTACGACGTGAACGGTCGCGAGGTGGTCGACCGGGACGTCGAGGACATGCCGAAGGCGTGAGGACGATCGCGGTGTCGACCGGCTGAACGTCGGGTCAGGCCCGGCCTTCCAGCCACGACAGGATCTCGGGGGACACGGCAGCCGAGTCGGCCGCGTAGTCGGGGTTCTTGCGCAGGAACGCGGCGACCAACGGGCACACGCCGACGATGGTCTCGCCCTGAGCCCGAGTGTCGTCCAGCGCTTCGCGCACCAGGATCGTCGCCAGTCCGCGACCGCCGAAGTCCTCGTCGACCTCGGTGTGGACGAACACCCGTTGCGTCCCGCCGTCGACCTGACGCTCCCGGTAGACGGTGAACCCCGCGAGTCCCGAACCGATCACCTCGATCTCGTAGCGCTGAAGGTCGTCATTACGTGTAACGGTGGTCTCGGCTCCGGTCTTGTCCGTGGTCATCGGCTCACTGTACGTGCCTGTCATCGTTGGGGAATCGGTTGATTTCCGGGTGGATGCCATCGATGCAATTCCGGTAATCGCAGCTCATCGTGGTCGGAGCGTCGAATCGCGTACGTTCGTTTATCTGGAATTCGCAATAGAGAAACGCGTGTTGTCGAATTCGGGAGATGACATCGGTATCGGGGACCGAATGTTGTTGTTACGATTTCCGCTACATGGGTACCCGGCGCGAATCGTCGAGAAGTCGTATTCGCGCCATCCGCACCGGGCGTGCACTGGAATGAGGATCGAACCGAATGATGGACATCATTCGGAGATCGGTCCCGTCCGGGCTGAAGCGTCGGAAAATCGAGAATCGGATATCTGGAGGACGTATGAGCAGCACTCTCTCCGTCGTGGTCCCGGCATACAACGAAGCCGCCACGATCGCGCAGTGTCTCGAACGCCTCGTCGCCCAGACCCGGCCGGCCGACGAGATCATCGTCGTCGACAACAACTCCACCGACGGGACAGCCGAGATCGTCGATCGGTTCGCACTCGCACACCCCAGCGTGGTCCGCATCGTCGAACGAGAGCCCGGGGTGATCGCGGCACGGCGCCGCGGCTATGACGCGGCCGACGGCGACCTCATCGCGCGTACCGATGCCGACTCCCTGGTCCCGTCGGACTGGGTCGAGCGCATCGTCGACTTCTTCGACGGCGCGGTAGGTGCCGACTACGCGGCATTCACCGGCCTGGTCCTCACCTGGGACGGACCCAGTCCCGCCCTGCAGCGCAAGCTGCAGACCTTCGGCCTCGGTCCGCTCAAGGAGGGCGGTGAGATCGGGAGCCTGCACGGACCCAACTGTGTGGTCCGTCGGCCGGAGTGGAACAAGGTTCGTGACTCGCTGCAGAAAATCGACGGGATCTGGGACGACCTCGATCTCGGTCTCGCCCTGCAGGAGGCCGGGTTGCGGATGTACTTCGACCCCGATCTCGAGGTCGCCGCATCGTGCCGACAGCTGCGGCACTCGCCGTGGGCCAACCGCGACTACATCCGCGCGGGGGTACGGACGGCTCGTGGTCGTGGCAACGACGCGGCTGTCAAGGCACTACGGATCGAACTGCCGTTCCGGTACATCACCTTCACGGTGATGTGGTTGCTGTTCCGACCCTGGGACGAGTCGAAGCAGAACTGGCGGCCGTGGCGTCTGCTCGTCCCGCTGCGCCGCGAACGTCATCTCTCGACCCAGCAGTCGCGGGCCGATCACTCCCTCGCACCCGAGGTGGAGGACGCCGACAGGTGACATCTCGGTTCGGGCGGTCCCTCGGCGCTGTCGGTGCGTGGGACGCCGCTCCGGCGTGTCGCCATCAGGTCGACGCCCGTCCCACGCCCGGTGCCGTGCGCGATGTCTCTGCCGTGCGGGCTAACCAAACCGGCCTCGCGAGCGATGTCATATCCGGTCCCGTCGCGGAACTCGACACGGTTCGAATCCCGACGGTCATGTGGTCGGAGGGTCGTCGGCGATAGGCTGGAACCCGCAGCGCCTGTGCCGACACCCGTGTCCGGTCCTGTACGAAGCACCCGATGAGAAGGAAGTCATGCCTGTGGCTGGTGGTCAACCCTCCCGCGATGCCACATATCAGCCGCGCCATCGACGGCGCGGTGACGGCGAGGGAGAGCGCTTCGCCGAGAAGTTGAAGCGCTGGCAATCCGAGGCAGACCAGCAGTCGGGAACCGAGCAGGCGGGTGACGACGAGTCCGTCGGGTCGGCTGTCCGGTCGGCCGAGGTCGACGCACAGCCGGCCGAGGTCGATTCCCCACCGGCCGAGGCAGTCGCCGAACCACGGCCACCGGCTCAGAAGTCCGCAGACACGCAGATCCCGGCCCCGCCGGCCGCCCACCCGCCGGCCGCCCACCCGCC
>NZ_BANX01000012.1 GCF_000334455.1 Gordonia soli NBRC 108243 | reverse complement strand
GAGTTCGGCTCCGGGCAGGGCGTCAAGGACATGGTCACCGGCGCGGTCGCACTGGCCGAGTTCGCACACGTGGTGGCCGCCAAGTACGACGTGACCATCGGACTGCACACCGACCACTGCCCCAAGGACAAGCTGGACACCTACGTGCGTCCGCTGCTGGCCATCTCGCAGGAGCGTGTCGACGCCGGCCGCAACCCGCTGTTCCAGTCGCACATGTGGGACGGCAGCGCTGTGCCGCTGGACGAGAACCTGGAGATCGCCAAGGATCTTCTCGCCAAGTCCGGCGCCGCCAAGATCATCCTCGAGATCGAGATCGGCGTGGTCGGTGGTGAAGAGGACGGTGTCGAGAACGAGATCAACGACAAGCTGTTCACAACTCCCGAAGACTTCGAGAAGACCATCGAGGCGCTCGGCGCGAGCGACTCCGGCAACCGCTACCTGCTCGCCGCCACCTTCGGCAACGTCCACGGCGTCTACAAGCCGGGCAACGTGAAGCTGCGTCCCGACGTGCTGAACACCGGCCAGGAGGTCGCCGTGAAGAAGCTCGGTCTGGCCGACGGCACCAAGCCGTTCGACTTCGTCTTCCACGGCGGCTCGGGCTCGCTCAAGAGCGAGATCGAGGAGGCGCTGAGCTATGGCGTGGTGAAGATGAACGTCGACACCGACACCCAGTACGCCTACAGCCGCCCGGTGGCGGGGCACATGTTCGCCAACTACGACGGCGTGCTGAAGGTCGACGGCGACGTGGGCAACAAGAAGGTCTACGACCCGCGCAGCTGGTCGAAGAAGGCCGAGACGAACATGTCGGCGCGCGTCGTCGAGGCATGTGAGGACCTGAAGTCGTCGGGTAAGTCGATCAGCGCCTGATCGAGTCCCGCGAGAACGTCGGCGCCCGGTGGTCATCGACCATCGGGCGCCGTTCTGTGTCCGGGGCTGTTTCGGGGTCGTTCGGCTCAGAGCATCAGCAGCCCGACGACGACGCCGATCGCGAGTGCGAGCATCGTCAGCGCCGCGACGACGACTGTCGGGTCGACACGTCGACGAGAGCGCACCGGTCGCGGGGGCGTGACCCGTCGGACCGGGGTCGGCCGGAAGATGCCGCCCGCCGGACGCGCTCCGGGATGCGGTCGCGAGGGCTGTGGTGCCGGATGCCCCGGCCCGGGATGCTGGTGTGCCGGATGCTGCCCTCCGGGACGCTGAGGTACAGGGCGCTGCGGGACCGGGTGCTGCGAGATTGGACGTTGCGGGACCGGGTGCTGGGGTTTCGGGCGCTGGAACTGCGCCCGCTGATCGAGGTGCGGACGTGCTGCGCCGGACGGATGGGACGGACGTTGCTGATGTCCGGTCACTCCGGCCTGCACACCTTCCAATCGCCGTCCCGGTTCTGCAGGTTCACCGTCACCTGCTGGACCTGACTCGGGTCGCCCGCGCGCGATGCGTCGACCTCGACGACGGCCTGGGAGCCGCCCTCGGTGATCTTGACCGCGCGGATCTGACGCACCTGGATGAGCTCGTTGCGCGCCTTCTGCTGCTCGTAGAGCCGTTGGAAGGCACCGTCTTCGAAGTTGGTGTAGTACTGCTGTTGCTGGTCGCAGGTGATCTGGCGAAGGGTTCCGAGATCGCCGTTGTAGAGCGCGTCGGTGAACTCGGTGGCCACCTGTGCCGCCTCGTCGGCGGGCGCGGGCGGCCGCAACTGGAAGAACGCGAAGATGCCACCGGCGACCGCGAGTACGACGACGACGGCCGCGGCAGCGATCCACCACGTTTTCTTGCTGCCGCCGGTCGGCTTCTCGCTGCTCGACGGGATCTTCTTCGGCTCCGACGCCGCCGCGGTCGACCATCCGTCGGACGGCGATGGACCCGACTTCTGCGGAGCCGACTTCGTTTGCTGCGGGGCCGATTTCGGTGCTGCCGGAGTCTGCGGTGCAGATCGCTGGACCGCGGGCTCCTTCGCGGTGTCAGCGGCCGGCGCGTCCGTGCCCGGCGTGGCGCGGAAGGCGGTCGTCGCCGACGCTCCACCCAGCGCGTCGATGTCGTCGAGGTCGTCGAGTTCGCTGGTGTCCGGGAGGTCGTCGCGACGGATGACCGTGGTGGCCGACTCGCTGGGGCCGGCCTTCTTCTTCGTCGGTGCGGGTTCGGCCTCGGCTTCGGGTTCCGCGTCCGGCTCGGCCTCATCCCCGCCGAGGGCGTCGATGCTGTCGAGGTCGTCGAGCTCGCTGAGGTCTGGCAGGTTGTCGCGGCTGATCACCGTCGTGGCGGAATCGATGCCGCGGCCACCACGCGGTTTGGGAGCCGGCTTCTGCTCCGCGGGCGGTTCCTCTTCGGTGCCGGCCTCTTCGGTCTCGGCCGCGGCGGTTTCGGCCTCTTCGCTGCTGGCCTCGTCGGTGCTCGGCTGCTCGGGAGCGACTTCCTCGGCCACGTCGGTCTGCTGGTCGTCGGCGTCGTCGCCCTCCACTGCGTCCGTGTCCCCTGCAGCCGAGCTCGCTGGCTCCGAGCTCTGTGACTCCGCGCTCTCTGTGTCGGCAGTCCCGGCATCACTCTCGGCGGCGGGGGACACGTTGCTGTCCGCATCGTCGGCGTCGTCGCCTGCAACTGCATCGTCTTCGGCAACTGCGTCGGTGGCATCGTCGGCGACTGCGGCGGCGGCGCTCTCGGTGACCGGGTTCTCGTCGCGAGCCGAATCCCCGGCTGCCGGCGACTCGTCGGATGCCTGGTCGTCCGATGCCTGGTCGTCCGACTCGTCCGACTCGTCCGACGGCCGGACCGCCGGGTTCTCGTCCGCGATGTCCGCGCCCTCACCGGCGGTCTCGGATGAATCCGCTGCCGTCGATTCGTCGGCGTCGTTCGAGTCCGCGGCGGCGTCGGTGGCCGGAGATCCGGCCGTCTCGTCGGTCGTCTCCCCGGCGACGGACTCCGCGGTCTCGTCGACGTTCGGCTCCGATCCGGCTGCGCCCGGCGTCGTGTCTTCGCTCACGGTGTGATCCTTCGATGGCTCGTCCGACGGGGATTCGACGACCGCGGTGTCGTCCGATGTGGCGGGTGGCGTCTCGGTCTCCGGAGGAGAGGCGCCCGATTCGTCCGATCTCGGTGTGTCGCCTCCAGCTGCTGCCGCCTCGTGGGTAATGTCACCTCGGCCGGCAGTCGGTTGGTCCTCATACCGGGACGTCGGGTTCTCGGAGCGTTTCCGCCAGGCGGCGACAGCCTTGTCGACGACTGATCGCTTCTCGTCTCCCGATGACGACATGGCTGTACACACCCCGATTCGTAGTCCCGTGGCCGGTGTCGCGCGCACCACATTCGTCGCGCCCCGACCGATCGCGCCATTCACCCTAGCGAATGCCCCGTCCCTGCAGCACCAGGTGCTCGACAAGCAGCGTCGGTCCGTGCGGCCCCGACGCGCACCCGGCCGCGGCCGGCGGTGATTCAATGGAGTCGTGACTTCTTTCGGAGATCTACTCGGACCTCAGCCGGTGCTGCTGACCGGAGACGACGACGCCGAATCGGACCTGCTCAACGGTGTCGAACCGGCAGCGGTCGCGGCTGCCCACCCGACGGCCTCGATCGCATGGGCGTATCTCGCCGAGGCAGCCCTCGAGCAGGGCCTCGCACCGCGCGAGGACGGCGTCGCCGACCCCGACGTCGCCAAGGTGATCGAGGGCTACGCGTTCGCGCGGACCGGCTACCACCGCGGACTCGACCAGCTGCGACGCCACGGCTGGAAGGGCTTCGGCCCGGTGCCGTGGAGCCATGAGCCCAACCGGGGCTTCCTGCGTGCCGTGGGCGCGCTGGCCCGGGCGGCGGCCGCGATCGGTGAGACCGACGAGAACCTGCGCTGTCTGGACCTGCTGAACGACAGCGATCCCCGGGCCGTCGAAGAACTCGGCCTGGCCTGACGCCGGTCGAGCGGAGAGCGACGTGATCGAGCGGCTCCGCGGCAGGTTCGTCGCCGCCCTGCCACCCGCGCTGCGTCATCGACTACGCCGACTCTGGCTCTCGCTGGTCCCGATCGCGCAGTGTGCGCTCGCCGCAGGGCTGGCGTGGTGGATCGCGGTGAACGTCTTCGGGCATCCGCAGCCCTTCTTCGCGCCGATCGCCGCGGTCGTCTCGCTGGGGCTCTCGCTCGGCAAGCGGTGGCGTCGCTCGGTGGAACTGGTCGCCGGTGTCACGATCGGCATCCTCGTCGGCGACGTCCTGATCTCCCAGATCGGCTCCGGCAGCTGGCAGATCGCGGCGGTCGTCGCATTGGCGATGTCGGTCGCGGTGTTCCTCGACGACGGACCGCTCATCCCGATGCAGGCCGCGTCGTCCGCCGCGCTGGTGGCGACGCTGCTCCCGCCGGGCGGTATCGCCGGTGTCCATCGCGCGATCGACGCCCTGATCGGCGGGGTGGTCGGCATCCTGGTCGTCGTCGTCATCCCGGTGAACCCGGCCCACCGTGCGCGCCGCGACGCGGCCGGCATCCTCGCGACCATGCGTGATGCGGCGCGTGAACTCGCCGACGGCCTGACCGAGATGGACATCGACAAGGTGTCCGGTGCGCTGGAGAACGCCCGCAACACCCAGGGCGAGATCAACACGATGCGGGCGGACATGAGCGGCGGCCGCGAGGTGAGCACGATGTCGCCGCTGTACTGGACCTCCCGCCACCGCCTGCAGCGCATCTCGGCGACCGCCGACCCCATCGACAACGCGGTCCGCAACTTCCGCGTGATCGCCCGACGCACACGCGGCATGACCCAGCGTGGCGAACATCTGCGCCCGGAGATCATCGAGATCATCTCCGACATCAGCCGGGGTTTCGAGACCCTGCGGACGATGATGCTGGCCAAACCGGGCGAGGAGCCCGACCAGGCCGACGCCGCCCGCGTGCTGCGGACCATCGCCCGCAAGGCGACTGCGGAGCTGGTCGGTGACAGCCCCCTCGCCGAGACCGCGGTGTTGGCCGAGGTCCGGTCGCTCCTCGTGGACATGTTGATGACCTGCGGGCTGAGCCGCTCGTCGGCGGTCGCGACCCTGCGCTGAACCCGGCCGCGCGAGGGTGTTGCCACATATGCGAATCGACGCATATATTGGCGCGTGATGGGACATTCACACGGGCACTCGCACGGGCCGACGGCCGCTACGGCGGTCGAGTCGGCGTCGAACCGACGTCTGTGGCCGATGGCGCTCGCCGTCGTCGTCATCGGCGGCTACTTCGTCGTCGAGCTGGTCACCGGCATCCTGGTGAACTCGCTGGCGCTGATCGCCGACGCCGGGCACATGCTGACCGACGTCGTCGCGCTGGTGATGGGGTTGATCGCGCTGCTGCTGGCCCGACACGGGTCGACCACCGACGACCGCAGCTTCGGATGGCATCGCGCCGAGGTCTTCACGGCGGTCGCCAACGCGGTCCTGCTGATCGGCGTCGCCGTCTTCGTCCTCTACGAGGCCTTCGAGCGGATCGGCAAGGACCCCGAGGTCCCAGGTGTGACCCTGATCGTGGTCGCATCCATCGGTCTGCTGGTGAACCTGGTCGTGATGCTCCTGTTGCGCGCCGACTCCAAGGAGTCCATCGCCGTCCGCGGGGCCTACCTCGAGGTCCTCGCCGACGCCGTCGGCAGCGTCGGCGTGCTGATCGCCGGTGTCGTCGCACTGACCACCGGGTGGGGATACGCCGACATCGTGGTCGCGGTCCTGATCGCGTTGTGGGTGGTCCCGCGGGCCGTTCGCCTCGCCCGTGACGCGCTGCGCATCCTCAACCAGCAGGCCCCCGAGCACATCGATGTCGAGGGGTTGCGCCACGAACTGGCGGATCTCCCGGAGGTCGATGATGTGCACGATCTGCACGTCTGGACGCTGACCACCGGGATGGACGTGGCCACCGTGCATCTGGGCAGCCACTGCGCGAACCGCGAGGTGCTCACCGCTGCGCAGGCGGTGCTGTCGCGATACGGCCTCGAGCACGCGACCATCCAGGTGGACCCGGACGACATCCAGCAGAAGTGCCACGACGACCTGCGGTGGTGAGCCGACGCCCGGGTCTCGGCGGCCGGATCAGGATCGGTGCGGACGTACCAACAGCAGGTCGACGTGATGGCGGTAGAACGTCGACCGCTTGACGATCCGATCGGTCAGCACGCCCTCCCGTTCGACGACGAGGTTGGTACCGCCGCTCTGTGCCGCCCGCCCGGTGCGCCACCGCCGTCTCGGTCGCAGGCCACCCACCAGGACGTCGAGCGGCCCGTCCGCCGTGAGGCGCGCACGCAGGCCGGGGAGTTCACCGGTCGGTTCGATCTCCACCCCGGCCGCCTCGCCGAGGAACAGCCGTTGATCATCGACGATCGTCTCGCCGTGCAGCGGTGCTCCGCCGGCGCCGACGTGCCGGGCACGCCCGACCAGCACCGTGGCGGCATCGTCGCGGATGAGTGGTGTCGGTGTGGCCGTGCCCGTCTCCGCGAGTCGGACGGCGTTGTCGCCGTGGGGGAGTCGGAGCGCTCTCGTCGCCTGCGTCGGCTCGGCGCTCACATACGCTACCTCGACGTCGAGACGGTCGAGCACCATCAGCGCCGCGACTGCGAGGGCGAAGTACGCGTCGGGCTGATCGTCGGGAAGCGGACGCACCACCAGCCTGTGGACGGCGTCGTCGGCGATCGCGGACTCGACCGACGACCGTACCGACTGCTTGTCGGCGCCGGGGCCGGATGGACTGATGGACCGAATCGACACGCGGATAGCGTATCCAGCGACCCGAACCAGTAGGGTTGTGCCGACTAGGAGGACACCTGACATGGCTGCGATCGTGCTGATCGGCGCTCAATGGGGCGACGAGGGCAAGGGTAAAGCCACCGATCTGCTGGGCGGCAAGCTGCAGTGGGTGGTGCGCTACCAGGGTGGTAACAACGCAGGCCACACAGTGGTACTGCCCGACGGCGAGACCTTCGCCCTGCATCTCATCCCCTCGGGCATCCTGACGCCGGGGGTCAACAACGTCATCGGCAACGGTGTCGTCGTCGACCCGGGTGTGCTGCTCACCGAGCTCGGCGGACTCGAGGACCGCGACGTCGACACGACCGGCCTCCTCATCTCCGCCGACGCGCATCTGCTGATGCCGTACCACGTGGCCATCGACAAGGTGACCGAGCGATTCCTCGGCAACAAGAAGATCGGCACCACCGGTCGCGGCATCGGTCCCTGCTACCAGGACAAGATCGCGCGCGTCGGAGTCCGCGTCGCCGATGTCCTGGACGAGAAGATCCTGGCGCAGAAGGTCGATGCCGCGCTGGAGATCAAGAACCAGATCCTCACCAAGATCTACAACCGTCGGGCCCTCGACGCCGCCGAGGTGGTCGACGAGGTGCTGACCCAGGCGGAGGGCTTCAAGCACCGCATCGCCGACACCCGGCTGCTGCTCAACCAGGCGCTCGAGCGCGGCGACACCGTACTGCTCGAGGGCTCCCAGGGCACTCTCCTCGACGTCGACCACGGGACGTATCCCTATGTGACGTCGTCCAATCCGACTGCGGGCGGCGCGGCCGTCGGATCGGGCATCGGACCCAACCGGATCACCACCGTGCTCGGCATCCTCAAGGCGTACACCACCCGTGTCGGCTCGGGTCCGTTCCCCACCGAGCTCTTCGACGAGTGGGGGGCCTACCTGGCCAAGACCGGCGGCGAGGTCGGTGTGACCACCGGTCGCGCCCGACGGTGCGGCTGGTTCGACGCCGTGATCGCCCGATACGCGACACGGGTCAACGGCATCACCGACTACTTCCTCACCAAGCTCGACGTGTTGTCGAGTCTGGACACCGTGCCGATCTGTGTGGCCTACGAGGTCGACGGCGAGCGGGTCGACGAGATGCCCATGACGCAGACCGGATTCCACCACGCCAAGCCCATCTACGAGGAGATGCCGGGCTGGTGGGAGGACATCTCGGGATGCCGCACCTTCGACGATCTCCCCGCCAATGCCCAGTCGTACATCCTCCGCCTCGAGGAACTCTCCGGAGCGCACATCTCCTGCATCGGAGTCGGTCCCGGTCGTGAACAGACCATCGTGCGTCGAGAGATCGTGTAGCGCAACAACTCCCGAAAGGGGTCGCAATGGCGCGGGGGAGCCGTGACTACGGGTCGATCCTGCTCGGCTCCGCGTCCGAGGGCGGGGTCAAGAAGCGTTTCCGCATCCAGACGTTGCTGACCGTCTCGCTGTTGGTCGCGAACTTCATCGGTGCGGCACTGGCCATCTCGTTGTCGGCAGTGGGCATTCCGCAGCCGTCGATCTTCCAGTCGAGTCTGTGGTGGGTCAACTTCATCGCGGTGCCGGTCTACGTGGTGGTCGCCTTCGTCATCGGCACGGTACTCGGCACCGTCGTCGTGGTCCGCGACCTCCGCTGGGCGATCCGCGGCGACGTCCCGACCGCCAAGGAGGCGCGTCGCGCCGGCCGGGCGCCGTGGCAGCTCGTCGGTATCCAGGGCGCGCTGTGGGCGGGCGCGACCACGATGTTCACCATCATGTACGGCGTCGTCGACCCCGACCTGATCCCCAAGTCCTTCTTCGTCGTCGGACTGAGCGGGTTCGTGGTCGTCGCGGTCTCCTACCTGTTGATCGAGTTCGCACTGCGACCGGTCGCCGCCGACGTAATCACCGCCGGATACCTGCGGCGCAAGCGGAGTGGGGTCCGGGCGAGGTCGTTGGTGTCGTGGACGGTGGGGTCGGGCATCCCGGTCGTCGGCATCCTGCTGGTCACCTTCTTCGGCGCATTCCGCGACGACACGTCGAAGCTGGACCTGTTCGTCGGCGTCACGGTGCTCGCCGTGATCGCGTTGTCCACCGGACTGTTGCTGACGGTGCTCACCAGCGTCAGCATCACCGCACCGATCCGTAGCGTCCGCAACGCGATGAACCGGGTGCAGCGCGGTGACACCGAGGACGTCGATCTCGTCGTCTACGACGGCACCGAGCTCGGCGACCTCCAGAACGGGTTCAACTCGATGGTCCACGGTCTCCGCGAACGTGACCGGATGCGGGACCTCTTCGGCAGGCATGTCGGTCGTGACGTGGCCGAGGCCGCCCTGCGCAGCGACCCCGAACTCGGCGGCACCGAGGTGGTCGCCGCGGTGGTGTTCGTCGACGTGATCGGCTCGACGACGTTGGCTGCCAACCGTTCCCCGACCGAGGTCGTCGCCATCCTGAACCGATTCTTCGCGGTCATCGTGGCCGCTGTGGAACGGCGGCAGGGCCTGGTGAACAAGTTCGAGGGCGACGCGGTGCTCGCGGTGTTCGGTGCACCGATCGACCTCCGCGACCCGGCCGGTGCGGCACTCGCGGCGGCTCGCGAGATCGCGACCCAGTTGGCCGTGGAGGTCCCCGACCTCTCGGCGGGTATCGGGGTCGGTCACGGTGCGGTGGTCGCCGGGAACGTCGGCGCGATCGAACGATTCGAGTACACCGTGATCGGCGATCCGGTGAACGAGAGCGCCCGACTGTCCGAACTGGCGAAGCGTGATCCGTCCCAGCCGCTCGCATCGGGCCCGGCGGTCGACGCCGCGGGTGCATCCGAGCAGGAGCACTGGGAACGCCTGGAGGTCACCGCACTCCGCGGTCGGACCGAGGACACGCAGATCTACGGAGCGATCCCGACCGACAGCTGACGTCCACTCCGGTCGGCGGACGCCGGTCGGCTAGCCGCCGGTCCGGTCGGCTTGTCCCTCGGCGAAGTCCAGGCTGCGCAACGCCGTTCGCAAGACCTCGTCGTCGATCCGACCGGCGTCGCGTTCCTCGATGAACACGGTGCGCTGGATGCGCAACAGCTCCAGTCGCATCCGGCTCCCCGCCGCGGTCGGACTCTCGCCGATGTCCTCGGGTCCGCGGCCGAGTTCCTCCCACGCGACGTTGCGCTGGGTGGTGACCCACTTGCGCAGCATGCCCACCTGATGCAGTCGGGGATCCCCCTCGTGGATGTCGGCGGCGTACTCGTCGAGTGCCCGTTCGCATTCGCGTGATGCCCGGTCCTGTGCCGACGCCAATGCCAGGCGGTCGCGTGCGGTCTCGTCCGAGGTCACCGGCAACACCCGGATGAGCCACGGCAGGGTCGTCCCCTGGATCAGCAACGTGCCGACCACCACGACGAAGGTGAGGAACAGGATCTCCGGGCGCACCGGGAACGGTGCCCCCGATTCGGTGGTCAGGGGAATGGCGAAGGCGGCGGCGAGGGAGACCACCCCGCGCATGCCGGCCCAGCCGACCACGAAGACCCAACTCGGTTTGGGGAACGGCTCGCGCTCGCGGATGCGGCGGGAGAACAGGCGGGGCAGGTAGGTCGCCGGGTAGATCCAGAGGAACCGCACGACGATCACGGCGAGCAGTACGAGCGTCGCGTCGACGGCGACCTCGACCCACGATTCACCGGACAGGTCGCGGATGAGGTGGGGGAGTTGCAGCCCGATCAGCAGGAAGACGAACGATTCGAGCAACACGTCGATGGACTTGCGGACCGCATCGTCCTGCAGCCGGGTCTCATAGGAGAGCCGCACCATCCGCTGGCCCACGAACAGGCCGGCGACCACCACGGCGATCACGCCCGAGGCGTGGATCTCCTCGGCGACGAAGTAGGTGCCGAACGGCACCATCAGTCCGATGGCCGTCTCCATCGGCGGGTCGGTGAGCCAGAGGCGCACCCAGGTCACCACGACACCGATCACCAGGCCGATGACCACACCGCCGACCGACGCGATCAGGAATGTCACGATGCCGTCCCACGTCGAGGTGGTCGCGCCGACCGCGGCGGCCAGCGCGACCCGGAAGGCGGTCAGCGCGGTCGCGTCGTTGAGGAGGCTCTCGCCCCCGAGCAGCGTCATGATGCGACGGGGGAGTCCGATGCGGCGGCCGATGGCCTGCGCGGAGACCGCGTCGGGCGGTGCCACGACCGCGCCCAGGACGAGGGCCGCAGCCAGCGGGAGTCCCGGCACGGCCCAGTACGCGACCAGGCCGACCGCGACCGTGCTCGCCAGCGGCAGCGCGACGGCGAGGAGTCCGATGGCACGCCGATTCGCTCGGATCGCCTGGTAGGAGCTGTCCTGTGCGGCCGAGTAGAGCAGCGGGGGCAGGATGACGAACAGGACGAACTCGGGATCGAGGCCGACCTCGGGGGTACCCGGTATCCAGCCGATCACCAGACCGACCGCCACCAGGATCAGCGGCGCCGGGGCGTCGTAGCGCCGGCACAGGGCCCCGATGGCCACCGCGACCACCGCCACCAGCAACAACGTTGCGTCCACGCGATGAACCTAGTGTCGACACCTCGACGTGTCCAACGACCGGGCGATAATGGCCGTATGCGATTCTTCCGCCGTAACGAGGACCGACCATCGGCCGGGTCGCGCGCCTCGGCGTCGTCGCTGTGTGCCGACCTCGACGTGATCGGGATCGACGCTACCGCCGACCCGGAAGCCCGCTCCGGAGTGGGTCTGTGTGAGGAGTGCACCCAGCTCGGCGAGCACCATTGGGCGCACCTGCGCATCTGTCTGACCTGCGGACACGTCGGCTGTTGCGACTCCAGTCCGCGTCGGCACGCGACCGCGCACTTCCACGACACCGAACACCCGGTGATGCGGTCGGCCGAGCCGGGCGAGGACTGGCGCTGGTGCTATGTCCACGAGGTGACCGGCTGAGCCGCCGATCGTCGGGCCGCCCGCCGGGGAACGACCGAACCCACACTGCGCCGACCAGTAGGATCTGGGAATGACCTCCTCCAGCCAGAGCAACTCCGCGGCAGCAGGCGGCCGTCCGTCGGCGCCGATCGTGGGACCTCCCGCTGTGATCGGCACACCGCTCACCCCGACCTCGACCAAGGTGCTGGTCCTCGGTGCCGGTGAACTCGGCAAGGAGGTGATAATCGCCTTCCAGCGTCTCGGCGTCGAGGTGGTCGCGGTCGATCGCTATGCCGACGCTCCGGGCCAGCAGGTGGCCCATCACGCCGAGGTCATCGACATGACCGACCCCGAGGCCGTGCTCGACGTGGTCCGTCGACACCGACCGCAGTACGTGGTGCCCGAGATCGAGGCGATCGCCACCGAGGCTCTCGTGGCCGTGGAGGACGAGGGCCTCGCCGAGGTGATCCCGACCGCGGGTGCCGTGGTGGCGACGATGAACCGCGAAGGCATCCGCCGGCTCGCCGACGAAGAACTCGGGCTTCCGACCTCTCCGTACCTGTTCGCCGACTCGCTCGAGCAACTCACCGTCGCGGCCCGTGAGATCGGCTACCCGTGCGTGGTGAAGCCGGTCATGTCGTCGTCTGGTAAAGGCCAGACCGTCGTCAAGACGCCCGCCGACATCGATCGCGCGTGGGATGTCGCGACCACGTCGGGGCGGGTCCAGGGCGACCGGGTCATCGTCGAGGGCTTCATCGAGTTCGACTACGAGATCACCCTGCTGACCGTTCGTGCGGTCGATCCGGCCACCGGCAAGCTCGCCTCGCACTTCTGTGCACCGATCGGGCACTACCAGGTGAACGGCGACTACGTGGAGAGCTGGCAGCCGCACGAGATGGCGCAGGACGCTCTCGGTGCTGCGACGTCGATCGCCGCGAGGATCGCCACCGCGCTCGGCGACGGGCGGCTCGGTGGCCGCGGCATCTTCGGCGTCGAGATGTTCGTCAAGGGCGACGACGTCTACTTCTCCGAGGTCAGCCCGCGCCCCCACGACACCGGTCTGGTCACGATGGCCACGCAGCGACTCTCGGAGTTCGAGATGCATGCGCGCGCGATCCTCGGACTGCCGGTGGACGTGACCCTGGCATCCCCCGGTGCGTCCGCGGTGATCTACGGGCAACTCGACGAGCCCGCCATCGGATTCGCCGACGTCGCCAAGGCGCTCTCCGTCCCGGAGACCGACATCCGCCTGTTCGGCAAGCCGGAGAGCACCCATCGTCGTCGCATGGGTGTCGTGACCGCCACCGCCGACGACGTCACCGCCGCCCGTGCCCGCGCCGTCGAGGCCGCCTCGCTGGTCACCCCGGTTCCCGGTCGGGTCGCCGAAGCCGTTGCGCCGGAGCCGATCCCCGAGGCATCGGCCGGCGAGCCCAACGCCACCAGGATGTTCGCGCCGCCGACGGAACGGCCTGCGCCGGGCTCCGCCCCCGTGCCCGGCCCGGCAGCTCCGGGACCCCG
>NZ_BANX01000013.1 GCF_000334455.1 Gordonia soli NBRC 108243 | reverse complement strand
CCGACCAGCCCGCCGACCGTCGCTTCGCCGGCCGCGACCCCGGCCGGTCCGCCGACCACCGGTCGTCGGATGACGCCGATGCCGGTCCGCCGTCCGTCGACCGGCCCGAACGACATCGCCGACGCCGCCGACGGCCCCGCTGCAGCAGCCGAGGGTCGCCGTCGTCGCACCGTCGATCCGCAGAATCGTCACCACCGTCGAGAGTGAGCACGTCACCACATGTCCGCGTCGCCAGCATCGTCGTCCACCCCCGCACCGGCCGTGTCTGACACCGACCGCACCCGTCTGGCCGAGCTGGTCACCGAGTTGGCGGTGGTCCACGGTCGGGTGACGCTGTCGTCGGGCAAAGAGGCCGACTACTACGTCGATCTTCGGCGGGCGACGCTGCATCACGAGGCATCCCGACTGATCGGCGGGCTGATGCGTGAACTCACCGCCGACTGGGACTACGACGCCGTCGGCGGACTCACCCTCGGCGCCGATCCGGTGGCGACGTCGATCATGCACGCCGCCGGTCGCGACATCGACTCCTTCGTGGTCCGCAAGGCCGTGAAGGCGCACGGGATGCAGCGTCGCATCGAGGGACCCGACATCGCCGGACGCCGCGTTCTCGTGGTCGAGGACACCAGCACCACCGGTGCGTCGCCGTCGAATGCGGTCGAGGCCGCGCGGGAGGCCGGCGCCACCGTCGTCGGTGTCGCGACCGTCGTCGACCGTGCCACCGGGGCGGACGAGGTCATCGGAGCACTCGGGGTGCCCTACCGGTCGCTGTTGGACCTGCATGATCTCGGACTCGCCTGAACCGTCGTCGGGACCGTCGGGGCCGACCGACACCGACATGCCAATCGACGCCGAAGATCCGTCGGGGCCCACCGAGTGGCAGCCGCGCAACGGTCCGGTGGTCGGGGTGGGTCCGTGGACGAGCGAACACGATGAACCCGTTCCGGACGACCCGCGCTACGACCCGGAGTTGCTCGACGTCGGGGACACCCGCAACGTCGTCGACGGGTACCGCTACTGGACGCGTGACGCGATCGTCGCCGACATCGACTCGCGTCGGCATCCGTTCCACGTCGCGATCGAGAACTTTGCGCACGACGCCAACATCGGGACCGTGGTCCGCACCGCAAACGCCTTCGCTGCGTCGTCGGTACACATCGTCGGGCGTCGGCGGTGGAACCGTCGGGGTGCGATGGTCACCGACCGCTATCAGCACATCGTGCACCAGCCAGATGTCGGAGCATTGCTGACCTGGGCGCATGCCGAGGGATTGGCCGTCGTGGCGGTCGACAACACACCCGGGGCCCAACCGCTGGAGACGACTGCGCTGCCCCGCGCCTGCGTCCTGCTGTTCGGCCAGGAGGGGCCCGGCGTGAGCGACGACGCGCAGTCGGGGGCCGACCTCACCGTCTCGATCGCGCAGTTCGGGTCGACGCGGTCGATCAACGCCGGCGTCGCGGCGGGGATCGCCATGCACGCATGGGTCGCACAGCACGCGGATCTGTCCCGGGCGTGGTGACGCCGTCCCGGACGCGCCTCAGATGTCGGCTTGATCGGTCGCGGCAGCCGCGACCGGCGTCTTCTTCGCGTTGCGACGACGCCGGTACCACTCGATGAACATCGGCAGGACCGACACGATCACGATCAGGATGAAGATCGGCTCGATGAGCTTCTGCACGACCTCGAAACGGCCCAGCCAGTAGCCGAGCAACACGATGCCCGCGCCCCAGACGATGGCGCCGACCACGTTGTAGATCGCGAACACCGCCCACCGCATCCGTGCGGCGCCGGCGACGATCGGGGCCAGGGTCCGCACGATCGGGACGAAGCGGGCCAGGAAGATCATGATCGGGCCGCGCTTCTCGAAGAACTCGTGCGCCTCCGTGAGGTAGCGCTCCTTGAGGAATCGGGCGTCGGGTCTGAACATCTCGGTTCCGACGAATCTGCCGATCCAGTAGCCGATCTGACCGCCGATGACCGCGGCGACCGGGATGAAGATCAGCAGTTGCCAGAGCGACGCGAACTTGTCGATGCCCTCCTTGCCGCCCGCCGCGACGACCATGCCCGCCACGAAGAGCAGGGAGTCACCCGGCAAAATCGGGAAGAGGACGCCGGACTCGATGAGGATGACCAGCAGCAGACCCCAGAACGCCCATGCGCCGAACCAGCTCAGCACGTTGATGGGGTCGAGGATGCCGGGCAGCGCGACCTGGACGGTCGTGGCCTGGGCAAGGGTGGAGGCGATCACGGGTCATCAGGCTACGCGGTGCGCCTGTGAACCCGCTGGAGGACCTACCGGTCAGCCGTTGACGTCGACCGGCTCTTCGGTGACCGGGCGCCGGGACTTCCGGATGCGTTTGATCACCTCGGAGATGATCGGCAGCACGGAGATGAAGACGATCAGCAGGAAGATGATGTCGACGTTGTCGCGGATGAAGGCGATCTGTCCGAGGAAGTAGCCGAGTAGGGTGATGCCCGCGCCCCACGCGACCGCGCCGACGATGTTGTAGGTGAGGAAGACCGAGTACCTCATCTTGGCGGCACCGGCCACGAGCGGTGCGTAGGTTCGGACGATCGGGACGAACCGTGCCAGCACGATGGTGATCGGACCGTGCTTCTCGAAGAACTCGTGTGCCTCGACGATGTAGCGCTCCTTGAGCACCTTGGCATCGGGTTTGAACAGCGAGTAGCCGAGCTTCTTGCCTATCCAGTATCCGACCTGGTCGCCGAGGAAGCCGGCGATCGGGATGGTCACCAGGAGCACCCACAGCGGGGCGAAGGGCTCGATGTCGGCGGACTTGGCCGCGACGATGAGCCCCGCGGTGAACAGCAGTGAGTCACCGGGGAGCAGGGGGAACAGCAGACCGGACTCGATGAACACGACCAGCAGCAGGCCGCCCAGCATCCAGGTGCCGAACGAGTTCAGCAGGTTGACCGGGTCGAGGAATCCCGGCAGCAGGGCGAGGTTGGTGGTGGTCGTGGCGAGGG
>NZ_BANX01000014.1 GCF_000334455.1 Gordonia soli NBRC 108243 | reverse complement strand
CCGACACGTGGTTGGCGATCGCGACGGTTTCCACCGAGAGCGTGGGATCGGTCAGGTGGTCGTCGATGTAGGCACGTAGCGACCGCGCGAGCGTCTGGTTGTCGACGGCCGGCGGCACCGGACGATCCACCGGCAACAGCGCTGCTCGCAGCAGCGTCGTGGTTGCGTCGGCGAGCATCTCCCGTTCCGCCAGCGGTGTCTGTTGCGAGGTCCGTGGGTCGATGGACCATAGGAGATTCTGTAACGCGGTCATGCCGGCCGATGCGGGTAACGCGGTGGCGGTGAGATCGGTGAACGCATGCCCGGTCCGCGCGACGAGCCCTCGTGGAACCTGCAGGACGATCTCGCTCATCCGCCCCGGGAACCGGAGTCGGTACGGCGCCGACGCGTCGTACAGCGCCGCGCGGCCGTTGGTCAACGCGACCTCGCGCTCATGCTGGGCGATGCTGCCGCGCCCGGATCGGTGCACGGAGACCAGGAGGTCGTCGCGGGGGTGTTCGGCGATGGTCCGGGCGGTACGCACCACCTCGGAGCCCTCACTCGCCACCCGCGTGACCGATACACCCGGGGTCAGTTCGACTCGGTCGAGGGTCGCCGCGAATCGAGGCGAGGCAGAGCGCACGCGCAGCGGTACGAATGCACTGCTGCACGCGTCGGCCCATTCGGTGGCCGAGCGTGCCCGGACACGGCTCATGGATCGAGTGTACGAACCCGGCGGGGCCATCCGAGGGCGTTCGTGTTGCGCATGTGTTGCGGTCCGGAGTCCTCCGAAGTCAGGTGCATGAAACGTCGAAACCGCTGGTGACAAGCGTGCAGGAATCGTCGGATGTGATGCACGAAACACCGAGAACCGACCGCGGGTCGCTCCCTAGCGTGAGTCCCACGGCGCTCGAGGCGTCGCATCCCGAACCATCATCAGGAGGCACTCCGTGTCCGATTACACACAGGCGTTCCGTGCCGCGGCGGTCCAGGCCGAGCCGGTCTGGAACGACGTCGACGGCGGCATCGACAAGACCATCGCGCTCGTCGCCGAGGCCGCGGCCCACGGGGCCGAGATCATCGCGTTCCCGGAGGTGTGGATCCCCGGCTACCCGTGGTTCCTCTGGCTCGACTCGGTCGCCTGGCAGTCTCAGTTCGTGCTGCCGTACGTGACCAACTCGATCGAGGTCGGCAGCGAGCAGTTCGCTCGCGTCGAGGCCGCCGCCCGGGATCACGGGATCGCCATCTCGCTCGGGTTCAGCGAGCGCGACAACGGCTCGGTGTACATCGCCCAGGCGTTCATCGACGCGACCGGCGTGACCAAGACCGTCCGCCGCAAGCTCAAGCCGACGCACGTGGAGCGCACGTTGTTCGGTGAGGGCGACGGCTCCGACATCCAGGTCATCGACACCGACCTCGGTAGGGTGGGCGCACTCAACTGCTGGGAGCATCTCCAGCCGTTGGCGAAGTACGCGATGTTCTCCCAGGGCGAGCAGCTGCACGTGGCCGCGTGGCCGAGCTTCTCCATCTTCGAGGGGGCTGTCTACGCGCTCGGGCCCGAGGTGAACGTCGGTGCCGCGCGGCAGTATGCGGTGGAGGGACAGACCTTCGTGCTGTCGCCCAGCGGCATCGTCGGCGAGGCCGGTCAGAGTTTGTTCGCCGACACCGATCTCAAAAAGCAACTGCTGCGCGTCGGTGGCGGCCACGCCCGGATCTTCGGCCCCGACGGCCAGGACCTGGCCGAGCCGCTCGCGCCGACCGCCGAGGGAATCCTCTACGCCGACATCGACTACTCGGCGATCCTCGCCGCCAAGAACGCCGCCGACCCGGTCGGTCACTACTCGCGCCCGGATGTCTTCCGTCTCTACTTCGACGACACCAAGCGCAGCAAGGTGATCCGTCAGGCGCCGGCCGGTGAGTCCGGCGGAGCGGGCCGGTCCGACGGGACCAAAGCGGGCCGAGCCGACGGGACCGAAGCGGTCGACGCCGAACTCGCACAGATCCTCGAAGCCTGATCAGGAGACACCATGACCGGAACAGCCCATTCGGACATCGACCCCACCGCGGAGCCACAGCCGTCGCTCTACGAACGGCTCGGCGGCTACGACGCGATCTACGTCTTCGCCGCGGCGGCCCTCAAGAAGGGCATGGCCCACCCCGACATCGGTCACATCTGGGCCCACATGTCGGAGTCCACGTTCTACAAGGAACACATCAACTTCGTCGACTTCCTGTCCGAACAGTGGGGCGGCAACGTCCGCTACCGCGGGCGGGACATGGTCACCGCGCATCGAGGAATGGGCCTCACCGAGGTCCACTGGAACGCGATGTTCGATTGCCTGTACGAGTGCTACGACGAGTTCGGGCTCCCGCAGGAACTGCGAGACGAGGTCGACGCCTCGTTCACGAAGTTCAAGCCGGCGGTGGTCGGCAGCCCGTCGTACCGCGATGTGGTGCTCGCGCACCCGGAGATCGACGTCACCAAGGGGATGAAGAGCGTCGGGGTGCACTGGCCGGATCGTCGACGCGGCGCTGCGATTCCGGCCGAGGCGGAGCAGTCGGGGTCGTAGCCGAGCCACTCGGTGGCTGGTCGTCATCGCAGTGTCAGCGAGAGGCCACGACGCTAATCGGCCCGGCCTCTCGCTGGCGCTGCTGCGGTGACCGCGGCGTCGTCACGCACCTCCGGCGGCAGGTCGGCTGGTCCATCGACCCGCGATGACGACCCCCAGCACGAACGGTGTCAGCGCGACACAGAGGAGTGCGGTCGCGGTGTTGACGCCGATCGAGTCGCCGAGAACCCACACCATGCCGAGCGATGCGACCATGTTGCTGCCCGCATGCAGCATCGTCCCCGGCCACACCGAACCGGTTGCCGCCCACAGCCAACCGATCATGAACTCCAGCAGGATGCTCAGCGGTATCCACCAGAGCATCGACCAGAGCGCATCCGAGACGTCGGTGCTCCCGCCGAAGTAGCCGACCCACGGCAGCGGCCAATGCCAGACACCCCAGATGGTCCCGGTGAGGAAGGTGGTCAGGAGCGGTCGACCCGGGACCAGGCGATCGCGCAGATATGCCGTCCAGCCGTACTCCTCACCGAAGAAGATGGGGGACAGCGCGACGCAGACAAGCGGCCCGCACGCCAGGTAGATCCATTCGGTGCCGCCCATGTCGGTCATCGACGGCGTCCAGAGCCCGACGAGTGCGGCCATCAGCGCCGTGAGGGCCAGCATCCCCCAGGGGATGGTCACCGCAGCGACCACGTGTCGCCAGTTCGATCGGAGTCTCAGCCGCAGGCCTGAATCGGCGAAACCCTCGCCGGTGATCCACCGTCGGACGATGCACGCCGCGATCGCGGGCGCGAATGCGATGGTGAGCAGCTGTACCGCGGGGTCATCCAGGGAGTAGCCGAGCAGGTTCGCGACGAGCAGGGCCGCCCACGAACCGCCGAAGGCGATCCCGACATAGGAGAGCACGCCCAGGCGCCGGGTCTCGCGCGGGACGGACGGCGCGACGGGGGTCGTATGCGAGCGGAACCGGGTCGAACCGACCGATTGCCGGGCAACGGGATTCATGTGTCGATTGGACCCGACCGTCTCGCTACGAGCACTGGTGTACGCCCCCGGAAGTCGGGTAGTGCGTACACCACCATCCCCGCGCGGCCGAGTGACCGAGCCGGGCCGGTTCGGCGCCGTGCCGGTTCAGCGCAGGGTGCCGCGACCCGTCGTCATCCGGCCGGAGGTGATCACGATGCCTGGGTGGTCTCCTGGTGAGAGCCAGCTCGGCAGCGTCGGCCCCTCGGCGGCGACGGACACCCGCGCCGGGCGGAAGCTGCCGACCAACCGTGCATACGCGCACAGGAACTGCGGCGAAGCGTCGGGCCGTGAGATCGGCTGTGCGAAGCCGATGCCTCCGGCGATCGGCAACGGGAGCGGGACGGCGCGCACGGCTGCGGTGACCGACCAGTGTTCGGTGACGGCGGTGCTGCGGTCGGTGACGTCGCCGGTGAACTCGGCGAGTACCTTCGGCAGCGACCAGTGGCTACGGCCGCCGTGTACCGACCGCTCGGAGTCGACCGCGATGAACGGGACCTGGAGCCGGGGAAGCGGACCGAAGCGTCTGCCGGGCGCGAGCAGTGCCGGACTCGCGAGCACCTCGCGATACGGGCCGACGGGTGAGTCGACGTAGTCGACCATCATCGCGACGGTCAGCGGGATGCTGCGCTCGTCGGTCATCAGCAGCGCCTGCGCGTCGGGTGTGCTCCGGTGCCACCACAGCGTGGCGCGTACGGTCGCCGGCCAGGGCGCCTCGGGACTCACCGGCCATTCCTCGCGGTCGGAACGGGATTCGGCGACACTCCACATGATCGTCCTCCAATGGATGAGCGGGTCGGGTCGAGATCAGGCGTGTCGGCGGACCGGGGTGATCGGGAGTCGAAGCGCCCCCGGTGCGTGCTCGGGGACCGCGGGCCGGATCGGCGCGACCGGCTCGACCGGCACGTACCCCGAACCCGGAACCGGGCGTGGGTCGCGTTCGCCGACATTGGGCCACAGTGCCATTGCGCGCTCCGCCTGCGCGGTGATGGTGAGTGACGGGTTGACACCGAGGTTGGCCGACACCGTCGAACCGTCGACGACGTGCAGGCCCGGATGGCCGAAGACACGGTGGTACGCGTCGACGACGCCGTCGTGCGCCGAGGCGCCGATGGCGCAACCACCCAGGAAGTGCGCAGTCATCGGGATGTCGAGTAGGTCGAGGAGTGATCCGCCGGGGTCGCCGTCGATCTTGTCGGCGGCCGTTCGGACGGCGCGGTGGCCCACCGGGATCCATCGCGGTGGCGGATCGCCGTCGCCGGGGCGGCTCCGCAGGACCGGACCGAGACGACCGCGGCGAGCGAACAGTTCGATCGAGTTGTCGGCGGTCTGCATGACCAACGCGATGATGGTTCGCTCCGACCAGTTGCGTACCCACAACGATCGGGCGGTGGTGATCGGATGGATCGCCATCGTGCCGATCGCCTTGAGCAGGCGCGGCACCCGTCCGCCGCCGTCGATGAGGACGGCCTGGAGCATCCCGATCAGATTGCTGCCCTTGCCGTACCGGACCGGTTCGACATGCGTGTGCGCGTCGGGATGGAACGACGAGGTGATCGCGACGCCGCGGCTGTAGTCGACCTCGGGATCGACCGATCGCGCCGTGGCAGCGAGAACTGCTTCTGAGTTGGTACGGACCACTCGTCCGAGCCGCGCCGAGAGGCCGCTCAGCTTCTGAGAGCGTTGCATCGACAGCAGCAGCTTGTTGGTGCCGTAGGTGCCGGCTGCGAAGACGACGTGATCGGCGGTGAATGCTCGACGCCCGCGTCGGATCGTCCGCCCGGTCCGGTGGGTGTCAACCTGGTAACCGCCGCCGTCGAGTGGCTGCACCGCATCGACCATGGTGAGCGGGAAGATCTGTGCCCCGGCCTGTTCCGCGAGATGGAGATAGTTCTTCACCAGTGTGTTCTTGGCGCCGACGCGGCATCCGGTCATGCACGCACCACACTCGATGCATCCGGTACGCGCGGGCCCGGCGCCACCGAAGAACGGATCGTCGACGGTTCGGCCGGGCTCGTCTCCGAAGAAGACGCCGACCGGCGTGGGGACGAAGGTGTCGGCGACACCCATCTCCTCGGCGACCTCGCGCATGACGGTGTCCGGGGCGGTGACGCCGGGAAACGTTGTGACGCCGAGCATCCGCGACGCCTGGTCGTAGTAGGGATCGAGCTCGGACGCCCAATCGGTGATGGCACCCCAGTGTGGATCGTCGAAGAAGGCCGGCAGGGGGCGGTACAGGGTGTTGGCGTAGTTGAGGGAACCACCGCCCACTCCGGCGCCTGCCATCACCAGCACGTCGCGGAGCAGATGCATCCGCTGCACGCCGAACAGGCCGAGTGCCGGAGCCCAGACATAGTCGCGGAGACGCCAACTGGTCTTCGGCAGGTCGTGGTCGGCGAACCGGCGACCGGCCTCGAGAACTGCCACGCGGTACCCCTTCTCGGTCAGCCGTAACGCGGCGACCGAGCCGCCGAATCCGGAGCCGACGACGATGGCGTCGTAGTGGTCGGACGGCTCCGCAGTGACGACACTGCTTGCGCGCATCATCCGCTGACCTCCGTCCGGTCGGTGTCGGTGCGATCGACCTCACCGAGATCGACCTGGGTGCGATCGGTTTCGGTGACGACCAGGGGAGTCGGCGGCGGTGCCGTGTCGAGTAGATGGTCGGCCGGCTCGAACTGCGACATGAGCCGACGGTAGGTGCGTGTATAGGTGGGCCACATGACCGAATTCCGCCCCGACGCGTCGATGTACCAGCTCGAACAGCCGCCGGCGTTCCAGACGGTGCCGGCCAGTTCCGTGTCGAGTCCGGAGTTGTAGTCGCGCTGAGCCTGAGCCGTCACCTCCACGGTGCTCCGGCCGTGCGTCTGCAGGTGCCCGATGGTGGCGCTCACGTACGCGGCCTGCGGCTCCAGCATCAGCACGATGGAGCTGTGTCCGAGGTTGGTGTTGGGGCCGTAGAACAGGAACAGGTTGGGGAATCCGTGGATCGAGGTGCCGCGGTACGCGTTCGGTGATCCGTTCCAGGTCTCGGCCAGCGTCTGGCCGGTCCGGCCGCGGATGACCCGAGCGATGGGCGGCTCGGTGGGCGTGAAGCCGGTCGCCCACACGACGGTGTCTATCGGGTGTTCCACTCCGGCGTCATCCACGGCACCGTGTTCGGTCAGAGCGGTCAGAGCCCCGGTGACCGCCACATTCGGCCGCTGGAGAGCCGGGAACCACTTGTTGGTCAACAGCATCCCTTTGCAGCCGATGGTGTAGTCGGGTGTGAGGCGCCGACGGAGGGCCCGGTCGCGCACCTGGAGCCGCAACTGCGCGCGGCCGAGTGCGGAGGCGACGGGCAGCAGACGCGGGCGGCGGGCCATCAGCACGACGTAGATCTCGCGATAGGCCCAGACCAGTAGCCGGACCAGTCGGTGTATCGCCGGGATGCGGCGATACACCGATCGTTCGAGCTCGCCGATCGTCCGGTCGACACGGGGGACCACCCATGCCGGTGTCCGCTGGAACACCGTGAGTTGGCCTACGCGGTCGACGATCTCGGGCACGATCTGCACTGCGGACGCGCCGGTGCCGACGATGGCCACTCGGCGTCCGGTCAGGTCCTGCGAGTGGTCCCAGCGAGCGCTGTGAAAGCTGGTTCCGGCGAACTCGTCGGCTCCGGGGACGGTCGGCTCACCTGGTGCCGACAGTGCACCCGGTGCTGCGACGAGGTAGGTGCATCGGACGATGCCGGTGTCGGTGGTGACGATCCACTCGGCATGTTCGGCATCCCAGAAAGCTGCGGTCATTGCGCACCGGTAGCGGATGCGGTCGGCGTGATCGGCCGCGACCCGGACGAGATAGTCGTGGATCTCGGCCTGTCGACCGTATGTGTGTGACCAATCGGGATTGGGCGCGAACGAGAGTGAGTACAGCGACGTCGGTACGTCGCATGCCGCGCCCGGGTAGTCGTTCTCGCGCCACACCCCACCCGCGCCCTCGGCGCGTTCGATGGCCAGCACGTCGAGGTCGGAGTGGTCCTCGCGGAGCCGGTGCAGGGCGGCGAGGCCGCCGAAGCCGACACCCACGACGAGCACGTCGACGCGGTGCGGCAGAGTCGAATCCGTTGTGGATAGCTCGCTCGGCGAGGATGCGGGGGCGGGCGAATCCGTCGGCGCGGGATCATTTGCCATGGCCGGCGATCATCTCCTTCCAGATGGGCAGCAGGCGTCGGGTGAGTGCACGGTCGCCGTCCGCGGTGCGCAGGATGCGTGAGACCGCCAGTCCTCGGACGAGTTCGACGCTCAGCTCGATCTGATCCGGCGTGTAGCGGTCGCCGAACAACTCGGCGCTACCGGTCGTGATCGCGTCCGAGACCTTCTGCTCGAGTGGGATCATCGCTGCCCGGAGCGCGGGATCGGTGCGCGCGGCCACCCACAGTTCGAGCGCAGCGTCGAAGAGCGGGCCGGCGAATGCCTCCAGCAGGATGTCGATGTCCTCGTCGCCGGTCCGCGGCCGGGTCAGCAGCTCTGACATCCGGCGGTCGACGAGATGGCCGACCGCAGCCACCACGAGCGACTCGCGCGTCGGGAAATGGTGCAGGAGCGCACCGCGGGAGACGCCCGCGCGACGGTTGACCTCTTGGGTGGTGGTCCCGGCATAGCCGACGTCGACGAGGGCCTCGACCGTCGCGTCGAGCACCTTTGCCCTGGTCGCGGCGGTCCGCTGAGCCTGGGTGCGCTGCGTTCGGGTGGTCTCGGCGTCGTCGGGCGGGGAGTCGCCGTCGGGGGTGTCCTCGGTCACAGCGGCGATGCTAGCGGGTTTTCAACAAACAGTCCAGACTGCTTGTAAGTTTGTCGCTCGACGTTTTCTGCCCATAGATTGTGGCGGCCTGATCTCCGAGCTCGTGCCGTCGGCGTCGTCCGCTTCGTGCGGCTTCTGTCGGGTAGGTCGCCCGTCGGACGCGCATAGACTCGTCGGCATGCGATTCGGATATTTCGTGCCTCAGGGCTGGCGTCTCGATCTCGTCGACATCGAACCGACCGAGCACTGGTCGGTGATGTCGGGTCTGGCCACGCGTGCCGACGAGGGCGACTGGGATTCGATCTGGGTCTACGACCATTTTCACACCGTTCCCGAGCCGACGGCGGAGGCGACCCACGAGGCGTGGAGCCTGGTCTCGGCGTATGCGGCGACGACGTCGAATGTCGAGATCGGGCAGATGTGCACCGCCATGGCGTACCGCAACCCCGCCTACCTGGCGAAGGTCGCGGCCACCGCCGATCTGATCTCCGGCGGGCGCGTACAGATGGGTATCGGTGCGGGCTGGTACGAACACGAGTGGCGCGCGTACGGATACGGATTCCCCTCCGCCGGTGAGCGACTCGGTCGGCTCGCCGAGGGCGTCGACATCATGCGGCAGGCGTGGTCGACCGGCAAGGCCACACTCGACGGCAAGTACTACACGGTCGACGGGGCGATCGCGTCGCCACAGCCGGCGGCCGGGAAGTTGCCGCTGTGGATCGCCGGCGGTGGCGAGAAGAAGACGCTGCGCATCGCCGCCGAGCACGCCGACTACACCAACTTCGACGGGACCCCCGAGACCTTCGCCCACAAGTCCGAGATCCTGCAGCAGCACTGCGCAGACCTGGGACGCGACTTCGACTCGATCGTGCGTTCGGCCAACTTCAACGTCGTCGTCGCCGAGACAGAGGCGGAGGTGGAGAAGCAGCTGGTGGCCCTCGAGGAGGATCTGAAGCGATTCGTCAGTGCCGACGCCGCGGCCGGGATGGTTGCGAATGTCCGTGCGTCGCAGACGGTCGGTACGCCGGAGCAGATCGTCGAGAACCTCTCCCGGGTGAAGGATCTGGGCCTGGAGTACGCGATCTTCTACATCCCCGGCATCGCGAAGGACACCACCGCACTCGATCTCCTCGAGAGTCAGGTACTGCCTGCCCTGCGCTGAGCTGAGTCGGGCGCGGTCGGTTCGGGTTCAGGTTCGGGCGGGTTCGGCGGCGGATTTTTGGCACGTGAGCGGGTGGTGCTGTGGAATGCGCACACCGTGGCCTGCTCAGGTGTCAGAAATCCGGTGCGGGCGGCCGAACGGGGTGGACGGTCGATGAGGTGAGGTGCGGCCCCTGGGTGTCGGGTGGTCGGATTTTTGGCACCTGAGCGTGCGGTGCTGTGGAGTACGCACACCGTGGCTCGCTCATGTGTCAATAGTCCGGTGGGCGGTCGATGATGCCGGGAGCCGGGGCATCGGGCTCTGGTCGCGGACTTCTGACACTTGAGAGCGGCGCGCTGTGGAATGCGCACACCGCTACCCGCTCACGTGTCAGAAACTCGGTGGGGCGGATCTCAGGTGGTGCACGGTCGACGGTTTCGAGTGCACGGTCGACGGGCGGGGTGTTGATGTTGGGACCTGGTTGGTCGGATTTCTGACACCTGAGAGCGGCGCGCTGTGGAATACGCACACCGTGGCTTGCTCACGGGTCAGAAATCCGGTGGGGGCCGGATCTCAGGTGGTGCACGGTCGACGGACCGGGGAGTTGGGGCGGCGGGCCCTGGTCGCGGATTTCTGACATCTGGGAGCGGCACGCTGTGGAATGCGCACCCTGCGTCCCGCACACGTGTCAATAATCCGATTCGGCGGCCGTCGGCGCGCCCCCGACCACCCCAACCGACCCTTCAGGCCTTTCGCAACCGGTCGGCCGCCTGTTCGATGACCTCGGGGCGCTTGGCGAAGGAGAACCGCACGAGGTGCTGCCACGGTTCGCGGTCGTCGGTGAACACCGCCACCGGGACGCCGGCCACGCCGACGCGGGCGGGCAACTCCCGGCAGAACTCGATGCCGTCGGTGATCCCGAGGGGGCGGGGGTCGGCACAGACGAAGTACGTCGCCTCGCTGCGATGGACCGCGAAACCGGCATCGGCGAGCGCGGACGACAGCAGATCGCGTTGTGCGCCCAACTGTTTCGCCGACTCCGACACCCAGTCCAGCTCGGTGTCGAGGGCGCGTGCGACGGCCGGTTGGAACGGCCCGCTGCCCACGTACGACATGTACTGCTTGGCGGTCCGCGCCGCAGCGACCAGATCGGCCGGACCGCTCACCCAGCCGACCTTCCAGCCGGTCACGTTGAATGTCTTGGCCGCGCTGGAGATCCGCAGGGTGCGCTCGCGCATGCCGGGGAAGGTCGCAAGCGGCCGGTGTCGCCGACCGTCGAAGAGCAGATGCTCGTACACCTCGTCGGTGACGGCGATGACGTCGTGTTCCACGCAGAGCCGCGCGATCTCCGCGAGATCGTCGTCGGCGAGGACGGTTCCGGTGGGATTGTGTGGCGAGTTGACGAGTGCCACCGCCGGTTTGACGGCGAATGCTTCCGCGAGACGTTCGCGATCGACGCGGAACCCGTCTCCGTCGGGGACCAGCGGCACGGTGCGGCGGATGCCGCCCGCCATTGCGACGGTCGCGGCGTAGGCGTCGTAGTAGGGCTCGATCATGACGACTTCGCGACCGGCGTCGACCAGCCCGACGATCGCGCCCGCGATCGCCTCGGTCGCGCCGACGGTGACGAGTACCTCGGTGTCGGGGTCATAGGCCAGGTCGTAGAGATCGTGCTGATGACGCGCGACGGCGGCACGGAGCGCCGGGACGCCGATGCCCGGCGGGTACTGGTTCTGTCCGTCTGCGATCGCCTGTTGTGCGGCGGCGAGCATCGATGCCGGACCGTCGGTGTCCGGGAAGCCCTGGCCGAGGTTGATCGCATCGTGTTCGACCGCCAGAGCCGACATCTCGGCGAAGATCGTCGTCGCGAACGGCTGGAGTCGGGGCACGGTGCGCATGAGGCCAGGCTGTCACAGGTCGCGGACCCGCCGTCGCCCTCGGCCCTCGAGTGGTCACACCGATATTCACACACATCGGCGAACGGTCCTGCGCGATGTCCGTTTTCGCAGGTCAGTGAGCATAGCTAACTATTCGAAACCGATGATTCGATGATTGCAACCGGCGTACGCTTCGCGCATGATTCTGCGAACACGCGGTGCCACGGCGCCGTCTCGGGTGGCCAGCACCCTGCTTGTGGTCTTCGGATGTGCGCTCGTGGCGATGGTGACGGCGTGCAGTGCCAGCGTCTCGGTGGGCAGTGACAAGGTGTCCGAGCCCGGCGACGTGAAGGTCGGGGAATGCGTGAAGGTCGGCGGGACCGACGACCAAGGCAAGGTCGAGGCGACCAAGGCGGAGTGCGACTCCGGTGACCTCACGTTCTATGCCGCATCGACGGTGCCCAAGGACACCGACTGCGCGACCCCCAACTACTCGCACCTGACCTTCGACGGGTCGCCGGATCGCCTCTGCCTCACGCCGAACTTCGTGAAGGACAAGTGCTATCAGATCCCGACCGGTGACGGTGCGTCGCTCGCCGACTACGCGATCATCGAATGCGGCACGGCACCGAAGCCGAACACCAGCGAGGTCCGGGTGGTCGAGCGCACCGAGGGGCAACCGACCTGTGCCGCCGACCAACTGGCGGTTCCTTTCGACCTCCCCAGGCCACTCGGGTACTGCCTCGCCCAGGAGTCCCAGACCTAGCCGCGGCAGTGTCGCTCAGGTGGCGCGTGATGTGCTGTGCGCCACCAGCAACGGCACGAACTGCTCGGCGGCGGTCCAGGCGCCGTGGTGGCCTGGCATCTCGACCTCCAGCGTCGGCTCGCTGAGACTGCGGGTGAGGATCGTGGTGTCGCGCGCGACGGCCACCAGGTCACCGACGCGCTCGGCGATCACGTCGGTGACCTCACCGCCGAACCACGCCTCGTCGAGGGCTTGCTCGCGTCGGACCAGGTGAGCGTGGTCGCCGACGATCGACGTCCAGCGTGCGTGGACGTCGTCGAGCGCACCGGGACGTGTGTAGACGTGACGCACCCGCATCTCGCCGGCCACGGCCTCGACCCCGGTCAGGGCGCCGCCGACGGTGTCGAGATCGATCCGGTTGTCCGCCTGGATCATTCCGTGGTCGCCGGTCACCACCAGCACCGCGTCCGACGGGAGCTCCGCGGCGACGTCGGCGACCATGCGGTCGACGACGCCCAGCGCCTCGACCCACTGCGGGGAGCCCGGGCCGAACAGATGTCCGTACGCGTCCAGGTCGGGTGTGTAGGCGTACACGAAGCGCGGTGCGGTCGAATGCGTACGGAGCAGTTCGATGATCGCAGTGCGCAGTTCGGTCGGTGTCTGTGCCCCGACGTGCTCGCCGACGGCGCGGAATGCCGCACGGCTGAATCCGGAACCACGATAGGCCGATGGCATGGCGTAGGTGATCTCGACGCCACGAGCCGCCAGGTCGGCGATCGTGCCGGGATGTGGCGCGATCGCCTCGGGCTCGTAGGTGTCCAGCGCCGACGTCCCGTCCGACCGGTCGAGGGTCCATCGTAAAGCGTTGAGCGTGCGCCGTTCCCGGCCGGCGGTCTGATCGCGAGCGGTGCGGAACGAATAACCGATGATGCCGTGACTGCCGCACGCCGTCCCCGACATCAGGCTGGTGATGCTGGTCGCGGTCGTGGCCGGGAACCCCGCCCGTACTGTGCCCGCGCGGAGTGCGGTGAGGCTGGGGGCGGACTCCCGATGCTGCTCGAGGAGGACGTCGCCGAGGCCGTCGACCACGAGGAGCACGACGTCTCGCGCCGTCGGAATCGGCAACGCCGGCGCGAGCCCTCCAAGAGCGGTGCCGATGGCGGGCAGGACGTCGGCGAGAGTCGGGTGATCGGCCCACACGCGCGGGTGGACCTCGGCCGTCGGGTCGTACATGTCCCCACCGTAGCGGCGCCGTGCCGCAGCGCCCGGGTGATCTCGACCGGTCGTCATCGTCGACCATCCCGGTGCGGGCCGCGTGGTCGACGCTCCGTGCCGGATGGCAGCGCATCGAACAGATCTGCCCATGCCAAAGGTTGCAGGTCGCGCGGCAGATGTCGCATGTCGATACCGTGGATCTCGCGCCACCTGTGGACGGCGGGGGCGCCGCCGCCGGTCAGTCGCGAGACGATCTGCGGCACACCGCGTCCACGGCCGGTGAACACCGAGTGCACCATCGACTGATATGCACGGCGGCGTCCGATCTCGACGAGCGGTTCCGGGCGGCGATCGACGGTGAACAGACCGGCATCCACCGTCGGACGAGGTGTGAACGCCGAGGCCGGCACCCGACGGACGAGGCGGAACTCGTACCAGGGCCACCACTGTGCGGTCATCATGGTCGCGCCACCGACACCGGCTCGGCGTCTCGCGACCTCCCACTGGGTGATGAGCACTGCGGCGTGCCAATTGTCGGCGTGCAGGAGGCGTCGCAGAATCGCGGTGGTCTGATGGAACGGCAGATTCCCGACCACGATGTGTGGCTCCTCCGGCAGTCGGTGCCGCAAGAAGTCGCCGTGGATCACGCTGGTGCGTGGTGGGACACGGCGTCGGAGTCGGGTGACATGGGCGCCATCGATCTCGACCGCGGTGATGGTGCGGCCCAGCGCCGACATCGGCACCGTCAACGCGCCTGCGCCGGGACCGATCTCGACGATGGGGCCATCGGTACGGGCGACGATGGCGACGATCTGATCGATCAGCCGTCGGTCGGACAGGAAGTTCTGGCCGAATTCGTGTCGGCCGGAAGCATACGGGGACATGGGTACTCCGGGTTCGATGTGACCCGGGCAGCACGGGGTACCGCCCAGCAGGACATGCTGAAGCGGCGATACGAGCACTCAGAGACTTCGGACCGCCGCTAGGAGCGACGGATCCGGATCAATGCCATGACCGGTATTCCCATGGCGGGCACGCTAGCCGACGGCCACCGGTGCGCGCATCTGTTTTTTCGGGACGTCAGCTCGCGGAACCCTCGCCGATGGTCGGCCCGAGCAGGTCGTCGGCGTCGGTGATGCGGTAGGCGTAGCCCTGCTCGGCCAGGAATCGTTGCCGGTGAGCGGCGTAGTCGGCGTCGAGGGTGTCGCGGGAGACCACCGAGTAGAAATGGGCTTGGCCGCCGTCCTTCTTCGGGCGCAACAGGCGGCCGAGGCGCTGGGCCTCTTCCTGCCGTGAGCCGAAGGTGCCCGAGACCTGCACCGCCACCGAGGCTTCCGGGAGGTCGATGGAGAAGTTCGCCACCTTCGAGACCACCAGCGTCTGGATCTCGCCGGACCGGAAGCGGTCGAAGAGGACCTCGCGCTCCTTGTTCTTGGTGGACCCCTGGATCACCGGGGCGTCCAGCTCACGTCCGAGTTCCTCGAGCTGGTCGATGTAGGCGCCGATCACGAGTGTCGGAGAACCCTTGTGCCGCGCCAGGATCGACTTCACCACGTTGACCTTGGTGTGGGCGGTCGAGCAGAGCTTGTACTTCTCCTCGGCTTCCGCGACCGCGTACTGCAGTCGTTCCTCGTCGGTGAGCGTGACGCGTACCTCCACGCAGTCGGCCGGCGCGATCCACCCCTGGGCCTCGATGTCCTTCCAGGGGGCGTCGTACCGCTTGGGGCCGATGAGGCTGAAAACGTCGCCCTCGCGCCCGTCCTCGCGGACCAGGGTGGCGGTGAGGCCCAGGCGGCGTCGCGACTGCAGGTCGGCGGTCATCCGGAACACGGGTGCGGGCAGGAGGTGCACCTCGTCGTAGATGATCAGACCCCAGTCGCGGGAGTCGAAGAGGTCGAGATTCTTGTACTCACCCTTCGACTTCCGGGTCATCACCTGGTACGTCGCGATAGTGACCGGACGGATCTCCTTGCGTTCGCCCGAGTACTCGCCGATCTCCTCCTCGGTGAGCGACGTGCGCGCGATCAGCTCGCGCTTCCACTGCCGGCCCGCGACGGTGTTGGTCACCAGGATCAGGGTGGTGGCCTTGGCAGTCGCCATCGCCGCCGCCCCGACCATCGTCTTGCCCGCGCCACACGGCAGCACCACGACCCCGGAACCGCCGGCCCAGAACGACTCCGCGGCAAGCGACTGGTAGTCGCGCAGTTCCCAATCGGTCTGTTCGAGATCGATGTCGTGGGCCTCGCCGTCGACGTAACCGGCGAGGTCCTCGGCCGGCCAGCCGACCTTCAGCAGCACCTGCTTGAGGCGACCACGCTCGGACGGGTGCACCACCACCGTGTCGTCGTCGATGCGGGCGCCGAGCATCGGTGCGACCTTCTTGTTGCGCAGGATCTCCTCGAGGACCGCGCGGTCGAAGCTGACCAGCGTGAGTCCGTGCACCGGGCTCTTGACGAGTTGGAGTCGGCCGAAGCGCCCCATCGTGTCGACGATGTCCATCAGCAGCGGCTGCGGCACCGCGTAGCGGGAGTAGGTCACCAGGGCATCGACGACCTGTTCGGCGTCGTGCCCGGCCGCACGCGCGTTCCACAGCGCCAGCGGGGTGACCCGGTAGGTGTGCACGTGCTCGGGGGCACGTTCGAGTTCGGCGAACGGGGCGATCGCTCCACGCGCTGCCCCGGCGTCAGGGTGATCCACCTCGAGCAGCAGGGTCTTGTCGGATTGCACGATCAGGGGTCCATCGGTCACCCATCCATTGTCCAGATGAGATGGCGATGCGGCCACCCGGTTCGCCGAGGGCTCAGTTCTCCAGCAGCTCCACGCTCGTGATCCGGTGCAGGGAGAAGCGCTGCTCCTCGTCGGTGTCGGGGTCCGCGGCCACCAGCTGACCCGCGCCCAGCGTGCGGGGGACCACCACGTGGCGGCTCGCCGACCCGTGGGCGTCGACGTAACCGACCCGGACGGGCCGATCGACGCGCAGGGCGAGCTGGATCAGCGCCGTCGCCGACTCGCCGCCGCCGACGGCGCGGACCGGCTGGTCTCCGACGGCCGGACGCACCGAGACCGCCCGGTCGTGTGAGCGGATCCGCGAGACGACCTGGGACAGCTGGTCGGCCGACGGTGTCGTCCGGCGTGGCGCGCGGTGGCGTCGTTGTCGGGACACCGTGACCCGACTGCCACGTTCACGCAGGTCGACGAGCGATCCGGACGAGTCCTCGCCCGCCGGCGCGAAGCCGGCCGCGCGCAGTGCGTCGATGACGGTGCGGACCTCGGCGGGCGACACCGCGACCGTCGGCGCCAGTGCCCGCAGGGCCAACGGTTCGGCGGCGTCGCTGCGCAGGACGGCCGCCAGGGTCGCGGCATCCTCGCACCGGACGAAGGCGGATGCCACGCCGACGCGCAGCTGTCCGTGCCTACGGGCGACATCCTCGATCAGGTAGGTCAGCGACTGCGGCACCGGGGTCCGCGAGTGGGCGGTGAACATGGTGATCAGTTCGCTGCTGCTGCGACCGGCATCGAGCGCTCGTCGCACGCTCGCCTCGGTGACGCGGTACACCGATGCCGCACCGCCCGACTCGAGATCGGCGACCAGGTCGACCTGCTCGGCGAGTTCCGGGGTCATCGGTCCCGGGACGGTCAGCGTCAGATCGGCCTGCGTGAGGAAGTGGTCGACCGGCGTCGGCAGTGCCTTGCCCATCGCGACGAGGATTTGCTTCTCGGTGATCTCGCCGTCGCCGTCCGTCAACGCCGCGCGTCCGACCGCGGTGAGCGCGCCGTGGGCGACGACACCCAGTTCGCGCGCCTCCCGGAGGGTCTCCTCGACCACCCGGCGGGAGAATCGGCGAAGGTGACGCGGGTGGTGCCAGGCCAGCGCGGCGGTCAGCGCGTCGGTGGTCACCGGCACGGCAGGCCTTCCCGTCGCCAGGACCTCGAGGACGAGCCGGCGCTGCACCGGCGCATAGGCGTCGTGGAGATCGGCGGACAACGCCGGGTGTGCGGTGCCGTCGCGATCAGGCTCGCCGACCTGCCACGGCCGACGGGGGAGCTCGAGCCAGGCGCCCAACAGCACCGACCACTGGCGGTCGGGGGATTGGTGCACCCACGAGTCGGATGCGGGCGTCGGTGCGAACGCCTGTTCACCGGCGTCGTCGGCGGGCGGCGGATCCGGGAACCCGACGTCGATGAAGCGCAGGTAGGAGAGCAGCTCGACGACCAGCGCGAGGCGCGGCTGACTCAACCCGGTCGCCTTGCCGAGGCGGCGCAGTTCGCGGACACCGAGTGCACCGGACCGCAGGACCGCGGCCGGCGTCGCGCCGAGGACCGTAAGCAACGACGTCGCGTGTCGGATCAGTTCGAGTGCCTCGCCGCCGGCCGCGCCCTCCAACTCGGCCGCGGTGAACTTCCGCGACCGCGCGGGCCCGTCGACGTTCACGTCGGTCGCATGCAGGTCGGGTGCGCGCAGGTCGTCCACCCGCAGTGGCGGCTCGTCGCGCAGGATCTGACCGATCATCGGCGGCAGCTCGACCGTCTGCTCGTCGACGCGGGCCAGCAGTCCGGCCGCGATGAGTCGGGGAACGGGCTGTGCCGGATCGGCATCGGGCGCGGCATCGCGACTGCGTCCGAGGGCGGGTCCACGCGAGAGTGTCTCGAGGAGTCCACGCTGACGCTCGTCGACGTCGGCGAGCAGCGACCGCAGGTGTGCGGCGTCCATGCCGGCCAGCGGTCCGGTCAGATGATGGGCCTTCCACGGCAGCGCCGACGGGGTGTGGGCGGCCGTCTCCAGGCGATCGCGATCGCCCCACACCAGGGCTCGCCGCAGCAGCAGGTCGAGGCGTGCCTCGAGATCCGCGCGGTCGGCACGGTCGGCGAGCGCGTCGAGGACCGCGGCAGCCGGCACCGGCGCCAGGATCTCGCGACGGCCCGCGTCGGTCCCCAGCGCGATGACCATCTCCAGGACAGCGACCGACAACAGGTCGAGGTCTTCGCCTGCGAGGGTGATCGACGCGGCCGACAGAGCACGCTGGCCCAGCACCGCCGAGCCCTGTGGAGGCGGCGAGGCGAGATCGGGCCGGAGGGCCAACAGGTCGGCCAGGGCGTCGTCGGGGCGTCGGGCGAGATCCTCGGCCAGACTGACGCGCTGGTCATCCGGACTCATTCGATCGATTCTACTGACGCGGCCGTTGGGGCCTCATGGCACAATGACCCCGTGGCTGAGACGACTCCCGCCGAGGGCTCCGAGACCCGCGCGGCGAAGAAGCGATACGTGGACAACGGCTGGCCGAAGAACGACGAGGGCGACAGCGCCCACGCGGTCTCCGAGTTCGCGGCGACGGTCTCCGGCGCCCTGTCGCCGTTCGGTGAGACGGAGTTCCCGCTCCCGACCGACGACCTGCCGTATCTCAACCCGAAGACCGTCATCAACCGCTGATCGCTGTGTCCGGGCCCGATCCCACCGACGCACCGACGCCGTCCCGCTCCGAGGAAGCCGACGGTGCGACCGTGGCGGGTTCGGCTCGGCTGACGCATATCGACGAGACCGGCGCAGCCCGCATGGTCGATGTCGGCGACAAGGCCCGCACGCGTCGCCGTGCCGTGGCCGGCGGCACCTTCCGCACCACCGAAGAGGTGGTCTCGCTGCTGATCGACGACGCACTCCCGAAGGGGGACGTGCTCGCGACGGCGCGCATCGCCGGCATCATGGCGGCCAAACGCACCGACGATCTGATCCCCTTGTGCCATCAGCTGTCGTTGTCCTCGGTGGAGGTCGACTTCGCCGTCGGGGCGGAGACCATCGACGTCACCGCGACCGTCGCGACCACGGGTCCGACGGGGGTCGAGATGGAGGCGCTGACGGCCGTGGCAGTCGCCGGCCTGACCCTGCACGACATGGTCAAGGCCGTCGACCGTCGAGCGAGCATGACCGACATCCGGCTGATCGAGAAGACCGGCGGCACATCCGGTTCGTGGCATCGTGACTGAGCGTGCGCTCCGACGCCGGGCCCACGTGGTGGTCGCCTCGACCAGGGCCAGCCGCGGGGTCTACCAGGACCGCACGGGTCCGCTCATCGAATCCTGGCTCACCGAGCGAGATTTCGTCGTCGAAGAACTGCTGGTCGTCGCCGACGGCGATCCGGTGGGTGAAGCGATCCGGGCAGCCGTGTACGCCGATGCCGATCTCGTCCTGACCACCGGCGGCACCGGCCTGTCGCCGACCGATCGGACCCCCGAACAGACGCGGCGTCTCGTCGAGCGCGAGATACCCGGCCTGGCCGACGCCATCCGCGCGGCCGGACTCCCCACAGTCCCGACGTCGGTGCTCTCGCGGGGGGTCGCCGGCATCGCCGGCTCGACGCTGGTGGTCAACCTCCCGGGATCGACCGGCGGCGTCCGCGATGGGTTGTCCGTGCTGGACGGGGTACTCGGTCACGCACTGGACCAGATCCGTGGCGGAGGTGACCACCCATGACCGGGATCGACACGACGATCGTCGTCCGCACCCAGGTGTCGGAGACACCGATCTCGCTCGCCGACCACGAGGCGGCCGTGGTGTCCGCGTCGGGTGGAGCCGCGGGTGCGATGGTCGGCTTCAGCGGTGTGGTGCGCGACCACGACGGCGGCCGCGCCGTGTCCCGACTCTCCTATTCGGCGCACCCGAGCGCGGGTCAGGTGCTCACCGATGTCGTCTCCGGACTCGCCGCCGACGCCGTCGGCGTCCGCGCGGTGGCGGTATCGCACCGGATCGGCGATCTGGCCATCGGTGACGTGGCCTTCGTCGTCGCGGTGGCGGCAGATCATCGCCGCGCCGCCTTCGAGCTGTGCTCCCTGCTCGTCGACGAGGTGAAGGCGCACCTGCCGGTGTGGAAGCAGCAGTTCTTCGACGACGGCTCCGACGAATGGGTCGGATCGGCCTGATGTCAGAGACTCCGGGGGCCGGTGATTCAGCGACCGGGGAACCATCGACCGCGGCGTCGGGGGAGGACTCGACCGGACGGCACGAGACCCCGACCGAGCGCCTGGACCGGAACTGGAACAGCCTCCTCCAGGAACTGCGGGTCGTGCAGACCGGCGGTCAGATCCTCACCGGTCTGATGCTCACGGTCCCGTTTCAGGAGGGATTCGCCGAGCTGAACACCCGGGAGCAGCGGATCTTCCTCGTCAGCCTGGTGTTCGCCGTGCTGTCGACGGTCACGCTGATCTCGCCGGTGGCCCTGCACCGACTCCTGTTCCGACGCCATGCCATCGGTCGGCTCGTCGACCGCGCGCACCGGCTGACCTTGATCGGCATCGCGCTGCTGGGCACCGCGTTGACAGGAGTTGTCACGACGATCTTCGACATCGTGTTCGGTGGGTGGGCCGCGTTGGCCACGGCGATCATCGCCGCGACGGTCTTCGTGCTGATGTGGGTGGTCATGCCGCTGCGCGAGCGGCACCGCATCGCCGACCCGGACTGAGGCCGGCGAGAACTCCAGGTCGCCGTTCCTGGACGAGCGGTCAACGCACTCGCCCCCAGAAATGGACAAGGGCCCCGCACGGGCTCGTGGCCGACGTGCGGGGCCCTTCGACTGGGGCCCTGTGGGCGGGTGCCGCGGGTGCGCGGCTCACCTCGCTCAGGGAAGGGGCAGCAGCTCCTTGTTCTGGTTGAAGAACGAGATCTGGTCGTCGTTCAGCTGGTAGCCGCTCTTCTTGGCCGCTTCCCAGAGGTTCTTGACCTCGGGGCTGATCTGGCCCTTCTTCTCGGCTGCACCGACGGCGGAGTCGACCTGCGACTTGACGTCATCGGTGGACTTGGCCTCCGGCGCGCTCTGCAGCGAGGTCTTCGGGGCCGGGGTGGCCTCCGGCTTCAGGTCGCGGGGGGCGTCGGTGGGGGCCGGACGCGCGGTGGCGCCGGAGAGGCCGGTGCCGCACACGGGCCATGCGCCCTTGCCCTGGCCGGCGAGCACACGCTCGGCCACGACGATCTGCTCCTGCTTGGAGGCCTGGTCGGCGCTCGGGGCGAACTGGTTGCCGCCGTGGCCGGCCCAGGTGGACGGGCTGAACTGCAGGCCGCCCTGGTATCCGTTGCCGGTGTTGATGGCCCAGTTGCCGCCCGACTCACACTGCGCGACCTGGTTCCATTCGGAATCGGTCGCGGCGTTGGCCGTGCCGGTGCCCAGCGCTGCGGCGCCGCCGCCCAGCACGGCGCCGGTGAGGGCGACCTTGGCGATGGTCTTGGTGGTGGAGGTCTGCTTGCGATGACGTCCGGACATGAGTGGTATTCCCTCTCTCCACGCGCCTGCGAAGTCAGCTGTCGGGTTCGAGCGAGAGGCTGCTCGGTCCGGTGTCGGCGAGGCCGATCCGGTACTTAACCCCAAGGGCGATCAGACTGCGATCGCCCGTCTCAGGGGAGATGGTGGGTCCCCCGCCCTCGTTCCCAGATGTTCTGGTCATCCTGTCGGCGGAACGAGGCTCGGCGCGACCGACGGGACGTTATCGATTTGTTTGCTTACTCGTGACCGGTGAATCGCGGTCGCCTCGTACAGTACGAGAACTCGACGGCCGGATCACCCCTGTCCGCAAGCTGTTTTCGGTGTCGCAATCGGGTCTTTCGACCCAGTTGGGGCGTCATCCCAGTTCACGCGGCTGATGGTCGTCTCGTGTCCATCTCGTTATCGCACTGTTATGTGATAAAGCTCACAACGCGAATGTGGCGTCAGCCACCGGCGAAGGGCGGCAACACATCCAGGATGCGACACGGGCCGAGGGGGGCGCTGCGATCGCGCACCGCGATCTCGTCGCGCAGATACGACGACCGTTCCAGGACCTGAGCGAGCGCGGGATTTCCGTGAGCCAGGACCAATTCCAGCTCGCCCAGAGTCGACGACTCGTCGATCGTGACGACGTTCTCGTCCCGACCGGCTGCGGCGCGAGCTGCAGCGAAGTAGCGGATCGTCAGCTGCATCGGAGATCAGCCGCCGATCGCCGACATCGGTCGGTCGGGCTGATGGAAATCCGGTTCGCCGACCGCGTGCCCGGCCTTCTTCTGCCAGGCGTTACCGCGCCAGAGCGCGGCGATCGCGGCATCGACCTCGGTGTCGGGCAGGCCCCCGCGGAGTGCGGGCATGAGGGTCACCTCGTCGTCGGCGAACAGGCAGTTGCGCAGCGACCCGTCGGCGGTGAGACGGGAGCGATCGCAATCGGCGCAGAACGGCCGGGTGACCGACGCGATCACGCCGACCCGGGCCGGTCCGCCGCCCCGCGCGCCGTAGCCGTCCACGAGCCAGGTGGCGGCCGGTGCGGCGCCGCGGGGCCGGGGGTCGGGACGCAAGGTGAATCGGGCACCCAGCGTCGAGAGGATCTCGTCGGCGGTGACCATCGACGCTCGGGCCCACCGATGGTCGGCGTCCAGCGGCATCTGCTCGATGACGCGCAACTCGTAGTCGTGGTCGAGGCAGTACTGCAGCAGATCGCCCAGGCCGCCGAGATCGGCGCGATCGGGTACGACGGCATTGACCTTGATCGAACGCAGACCGGTTGCTGCGGCCGCTGCGAGTCCGTCGAGCACGTCGGCGAGCCGGTCGCGGCGGGTCACCTCGGCGAAGCGAGCCGCGTCGACGGTGTCCAGGGACACGTTGATCCTCGACAGCCCGGCGTCGACCAGACCGCCGATACGGTGACGCAGCCCGAGACCGTTGGTTGTCATCGCGATCTCCGGCCGACCGGGCAGTGCCGCGACCGCGCCGACGATCTCCTCGAGATCCCGGCGCAGCAACGGCTCACCGCCGGTGAAACGGATCGACTCGATGCCCAGATCGCGGACCGCGACCGTGAGGACGCGGACGAACTCGGCGGTGTCGAGCACCGCCGACGGCGGGAGCCAGTCGAGACCGGCGGCCGGCATGCAGTAGGTACAGCGCAGATTGCAGCGATCGGTCACCGACACCCGGAGATCGCGGACGATCCGACCGAAGGTGTCGACCAGCGGCCCCTCGGTCGGCGCGCCGACAGCGGGCGACTCCCCGGCCGTGGTGGTCGGGGTGGGTAGTCCGAGGTCGACGACGCTCACCGGTGCATCAGCTAACCGTCCTTACGGACTTCCAGGGCGCGGAAGCTGCTCGCGTGGAAAACGAGTGGCTCGACCTCGGGGTCGGCGCGCAGTTCCTCGATCTTCAGGAGCACCAGGGTGTGGTCGCCCGCGGGCAGTTCGTTGTAGAGGCTGCAGGAGAGTGCTGCGGCGGCGCCGGGTACGAACACGGCACCCGAATCGGTCCGCTGTGGCTCGATGCCGTCGAACCGCTTCTCGGCCGGCCCGGCCATCTGTCGGCACAGGTCGGACTGATCGCTGGCGAACACGCTCACGCCGATCGCCGGCGCACTGCGCAGCCGGGGCCACGTCGTCGAGGAGTTCTGCACACACAGCGACACCAGCGGAGGGGCGAGTGAGACGGTGGTGAAGGCGCTCGCAGCCATGCCCAGCAGGATCGGATCGCCGTCGGGGGTCTCGATGCGACTCGAGACGGCGACGACACCGGACGGGAAGCAGCTGTACGCGCGCTTGAGCGCCTGGGCGTCGGACGCAGGCGAGAGGTCGCCGACGAGTGAGATCACGCTGTCGATGGTCATCGGGCCCGCCGCCCGGAGCGCAGCGCAAAGATCAGCGAGAGCAGAAATCCGATCGGGGCGAGCATGGTGAGGAGATAGACGACCGTCGGTGCGGTGCCGCCATGGCTGACCATCGGCGTGACGAAGAGGGCCACGATCGCGCCGATGCCGATGACGAAGAGCACCACCGCTGCCTGGAGCAGGCGGGAGGACGTGTTGCTCTGCATGTATCCACGGTAGTTCACCATCGGCGATCCGTGCCGTGACGGATCTCCCACACCGCCGCCGAGCCCCCGTCAAACCCTCGTGACTCCTCGACCGGGGGTTGGCTAGACTGGCCGGACCAGGCGCCTCGCTCATCTGCTGTGGGTGAGGCGCTTTTCCTATGACGATTCCTCGACACAGATGAAGGTGAGCAGAGTGCCGACCGGCAAGGTGAAGTGGTACGACGCGGAGAAGGGCTTCGGGTTCCTCGCCCAGGAGAGTGGCGAGGACGTCTATGTCCGGGCCTCTGCCCTGCCCGAGGGCGTCGAGGCACTCAAGCCCGGTCAGCGCGTCGAGTTCGGCATGGCCGCCGGTCGTCGCGGCCCTCAGGCGCTGACCGTCACCGTCCTCGAGCCGGCCCCCAGCGTGGCGAAGAACACACGCGAGGCCGCGCGCGACGCGTCCCGCAAGGAGGTCAAGCGGCACACGCCGGACGAGTTGCACGGCATGGTCGCCGACCTGATCACGTTGCTCGAGGGCAAGGTGCAGCCGGATCTGCGCAAGGGGCGCTACCCGGATCGCAAGACGGCACAGCGCATCTCCGAGGTCGTCCGCGCGGTCGCGCGCGAACTCGACCACTGACGTCGCGAACCCGACCGTCGGCGGTCGGTCAGGCGGCCGGCTCGTCGGGCACCTTGAGACCCTCGGGGATGGTGTTCACCGCCAGCAGCCCGCGTGACTCGTAGGACTGCTGATCCTGGGTCGGTACGGCGGACACCACGGTCACCTCGACGTTGACCAGGATGTAGTCCGGTCGTGAGGGCAGCACGGTGGTGACGGTGCTGTTCGACCGCATCTGGTGGATGTCCTCCACCGACCCGCGCGGGGTCAGGTACTCGGCGACGAGTCGCCACGGCGACTCCGAGATGCCCTGCGAGACCGACAACATCACCGACTCGCCGACCGGCACCGGGACGTGCGGGATGGAGACGAGGCTCTGCTGCGACGGTTCGCAGGAACGCAGGAACAGGTCGCACCAGATGGCCGGCTTGACTTGGACCAGACGGTCACCGATCGCGAGGTGGAGGTAGGGCCGCTCGTCGTGGTCACCGCCGCGGCTGAGCAGTGCGACCGACGTCGCGACCACGGCGACGAATGCCACCAGGACCGCGGTGCCGATCGCGAGGGCCTTCTTCTCTCCGCTGCTGAGGTTCACGATGTCAGTGCTGTCCTGTCCGGTCGATCGGGTGGTTCGGGGACGGGTGGCCCGGGGATCGGGGATTCGGGGATCGGGACGCGTCGGCATGGGGCGCGCCGGGTTGCGGCCGGGTCGCGGCAGCGCTCGGACTCCGATCCTGACCCGACGATCCACGTGAATCGCCGTCGACCCGGGTGGGTACCGCGAAGGCGACCGTCGGTGCGGCGTGGTCGGGGCGCCGACCACCGAGGCCGGGCACCAGAGTCGAACCCCGCGTGGTCAACACGGTCTGCAGCAGACCGGCGCCGAGCAGCACGGCCACCACGGTGAACCCGATCCACAGGGTCGGTGGCAACAGCACCCCCAGGGAGGCGCCGAACACCCAGCTGAGCTGCAGGACGGTCTCCGAACGTCCGAATGCCGATGCTCGCGACTCCTCGGGCAGATCGTCCTGGATCGACGAGTCGAGGCACACCTTGCCGATGGCGCTCGTGCCCGACGCCACGAATGCGGCGACGGCGGCGAAGAAGATGTTGCCGAACACGGCAGCCAGCACGGCGACCGCGAAGCATCCAGCGGTGGCCCACACCACGATGCTCGGTGGGTTCTTCAGTTCGAGTCGGGTGCCCACACCGTTGCCGAGGAAGTTGCCGACACCTGCGGCGGCTCCGACGGCACCGAGCAGCAGGAGCTGGGTCCAGTCGGAGTGCACGCCCTGCTGTGCCTTCGCGTAGAACGCGACGAACAGGGTGAGGAAGCCGGTCAGGATGCGGATGGTCCCGTTGCCCCACAGGCCGGCGACGACCTTGCGGCCCAACGGCTGTCGCATCTTCTCGGCGATCGCCCGGGCGCCGTCGCGGGCCCGCGCGGACGGCTTGGCGCCCGGCTTGGGTTCCGGCGTCGACGGTTCACCGTGGTAGGTGATGGTCGTCGGGATCTCACCCTCGGTGACCTCGACCCAGGACGGGATCTTCATGCAGAGGTATGCGCCGCCGGCGGCGATGACCGCGAGCCAGGCCATCGCGCCGGGGATGTGGATCGGGAGGACCTTGCCCAGCAGCATCTCGAACAGCGCTGCGAGTGCGCCGCCGATGATGGTGCCGCCGACCAGACCGAAGGTGGTCAGTCGCGAGTTCACCCGTGGGAGGTCGATGGTCGGTGGCACCACGCGCGGCGTGACGGCCGACTTGAGGACGCCGAAGGACTTCGACAGGACGAGGAGACCGAGCGCGCAGGGATAGAGGACCCATGGGTCGTATTGGAGTTGTCCGGCGACCGGGTCCCACGACGAGTTGGCCATGATCAGCAGGGCCAGGACCACGCGCAGGCCGAAGGTGGTGGCCATCGCGATGCGGCGGCCGTGCTGCATCCGGTCGAGGATCGGACCGATCAGCGGGGCGATGAGGGCGAAGGGCGCGATGGTCAGCGCCAGGTAGAGCGCGACGCTGGTCTTCGACTCGCCCGTCGCGGCGGCGAAGAACAGTGTATTGGCCAGGGCGACGGCCATCGCGGCGTCGACGGCGAAGTTCACGATGACGGGCAGCGTCAGCGCGGTCAGTCCGGATCGGTCAGCGCCGTCGGCTGTTGCGGCGCGGTGGATCTTGCCGATGCCCTTGCCGGTCAGCTCGCGGCCGCGCATCGCCGCCACGCGCGCGACGGTGAGCTTCTTCGGCGTGCCGGGCTCGTGATCGGCCGGCATCGCCCTCGTCCCGTTCCCACCCAGGCGGCCGGTCTCGCCGTAGGCATCCCCATCGCCGTCCAGTGGGGGGAGGTGCGGGTTGTGGGTCGGCGGCGGAAGGTAGGCGTTGCGTCCCGATCCGCGCGGTGTGTCTGGTCGTGCGCCCTGGTGGATGGCACTGGTCTGGCCGGACGGGTCACCGCCGGCCGGCGCCGCGTACCCCGGGTGCTGATCAGTTCCCACCGCACGCCGACCGCGTCCACGGGGGTCGGCGGCGGGATAGTTGGCGGTCCCCGGGTGTTGCCCCACCCGTCGCCGGCGGGGTGGATCGAACCCGCGGGCGACGGGCGGTGCGCCCCGCTCCACGTCCTGGTCTCGATGGCCACGTCGGTTCACATCGACAATTGTTCCTCATCGCGCCGACTCGCCGCCCGACGCCCGTCGTCCCGGCGAGCCGACCGGCACAGACGTTCATCTCGTGGATCCACGGGTGTCCGGGATCACCGTTGTGCCGATGTTGCACACTGGAGGCGTGACAGATGTATTCGATGGTGACCGCCTGCTCCAGGCGGTGGACGTCGCACGCGCCGCGCTGATCGACGACGGTCAGCAGCCGGGTGCGCACCTCGACGCGGGTGTCGAGGGCGACTGGGCGGTGGCGCACTATTTCGCCGCCGACATCCCCGGCTACCGCGGCTGGCAGTGGTGTGTGGTGCTGTCGGGTGCTCCCGGGTCCGATGAGATCACCGTCAGCGAGGTGGTGCTGCTCCCGGGTGAGGGGTCGTTGCTCGCCCCGACCTGGGTGCCGTGGATCGAGCGGGTCGCCGCCGGTGACCTCGGTCCCGGCGATGTGCTCGCCGCCGATCCCGACGATGTACGGCTGGTGCCCAACCAGATCGACACCGAGGACGAGTTCCACCTGGACCCCGACGACGACGATCCCGAGGACATCGGACAGATCGCCGGTGAACTCGGACTCGGCCGCCGGCGCCTGCTGAGCCCGGAGGGACGTGACGAGGCCGCCCAGCGCTGGTTCGACGGCGACTTCGGGCCTGCGTCGGAGATGGCGCAGGCTGCGCCCTACCCGTGCTGCACCTGCGGCTTCTACGTCCCGCTCGGCGGGGCCCTCCGACCTGCCTTCGGCGCCTGTGCCAACGAGTACGCGGCCGACGGTCGGGTGGTGGCCGCCGACTACGGATGCGGCGCACACTCCGACGTCGCGCCGCCGAAGGGCGGCGAGGGTTCACCCGCCTACGACGCCTACGACGACGGTGCGGTGGAGATCGTCGAGATCACCCCCGAGCCCGCGACTGTCGGCGCTGACGCCGACGGCTCCTGACAGCAGCGGATCCCGCGCATCGTGGTGGCGTCGATCCCCACGACCATCCCGGCGACATCGCCTCGAGCCCGGCGATGACCGCCCGCCCGGAGCAGTTCGCCGACCCGTTCGGGACAGCTGACCTACGCACATCGACCCTCGAGGGCTGGCGATCGTCGCCCACCCGCCTCCGTGAAGATCTCGCGACCGAACGCGATCTCGTCACCGTCGGCTACCGGGACCGGCTCCTGACCGAACTCGCCGCCAATGCCGCCGATGCCGCGGCCGCGGCGGGAGAACCGGGTGAACTCGCGATCTGGGCCGACGGCGGCGAGATCCACATCGCCAACACCGGTGTGCCGCTGAGCGAGGACGGGGTCCGATCGTTGGCTGCGCTCAGGGTGTCGGCGAAGTCGTCCGACGATCCCCACGCCATCGTCGGGCGGTTCGGTGTCGGGTTCTCGGTGACGGCGACCGTCGCACATCGTGTCGAGATCCGTTCGCGCTCCGGATCGATCGCATTCGACCGGGCCGCCTCGCGTGACGCTGCGGCGGCTGCCGGCATAGGCAGCATCGACGTTCCGCTGCTGCGACTGCCGTGGCCGATCGAGGCTGCTCCCGTCGCGGAGTTCGACACCGAGATCGTGCTGGTGCTCGAGGACGCAGCCGCCGTGGCGGCGGCGATGGATCGAATGCGCGATCAACTGCCCGATCTCCTGCTGGAACTGACGGCTCTGCACCGGACCCGGATCGACGGTCGAGAGATCGGCATCGATCGCCAGCGTCGGCCTGCCGGCGAGACATCCGGCGCGGCCGACGGGGCGGCCGTCCTGTGGAACATCACGATCGACGACACCGACGACACCGACGGCCCGCCGCGGCAGTGGCTGGAGTCGCAGCGGTCCGGTACCCGATGGCTGGCCGAGCTCGACCCCGAGGGCGGCGTGCTCGTCCCTCGCTCCGATGTCCTCCGCGCCCCGACGCCGACCGACATCGAACTGGGGCTGCCGGCGCGCTGTATCACCGAACTCCCCTTGACATCGGATCGTCGCAATCTCCACCCGGAGGCCGACATCCGCACGGCCGCAGCGGGATACGCGGATCTGGTCGCTGGGGTGCGGGCCGACCAACGCCCGGTGCTCATCCCGGAACCCGGTCTCGCGCGCAATGCCGCCGACGCCCGCCTGACGGAGGCGGTCCTCGCCCGGATCGCTGACGCGCGATGGGTGCCGGCCGCGTCCGGTGGCCTACTGACGGCCGGACGCACGGTGATCCTCGCCGACCTGACCGAGGCGGCCGCCGGAGTTCTCGGTGAGGTGATGGGCGACCTGGCAGATCCGGAAGTGTCCGGACGCGAACAACTCTCGCGGATGCGTAGAGCGGGCGCCGAGGAGATCGGATTCGCCGATCTCGCCGAGCGTCTCACCGGCGTGGAACGCGATCCGGTGTGGTGGGGCCGGCTCTATGCCGCCCTCGACCCGATGCTCCAGTCGCAGTCGCTCGTCGACGAACTCGGCGCTCTGCCCATCCCCAGGGCGGACGGGCGGATGTCGATCGGCGCGCGAGGTCTGTATCTCACCGATCTCGAGGGACTCTCGGTGTCGTGGATTCCCGCGGTCGCCGACGCGGCACACCACCCTCTCGTCGAACGTATGGGTGCCCAGCGCATCTCGGCGTCCGAGATCCTGGCCGACGAGCGCCTCCGCGCGGCCCTCGAGTCCGCTGACGACGCCGACGACGTGGTCGAGGAACTGACCCGCGAGGTGCTGGGTGTGATGGCCGTCGACACCGAAGTGGCGCTGCCGAACCGGCTGTCCGGTCTGCTGCTGCTCCGCGACGACTCCGCCGAGCTGCGTCCCGCCGACGAGCTGTTGTTGCCGGGTGGTCCGTTGGCCGGAGTGCTCGTGGCCGACTCGCCGTTCGGGACGGTCGCCGCATCCGTGGTCGACGATGCCGGGACGCAGGTGCTGCGCCGGGTCGGGGTGGGGTGGGGGTTCACCCTGGTGACCGACGATCTGCCCGTCGCCCCCGATCACGACCTTCCCGACGAGGACGCGTGGTGGGATTCTCTTCCGGAGCCACCCGAATCACTGGTCGCGGTCCGCGATCTCGATCTGGTCGACGACGATCGGTGGCGCGCGGCCCTGACGCTGCTCGCCGAGGACCCGGACATCGCGCCGCTGTTGATGGATCGGTCGGGCTACACCGCGTGGTGGTTACGCCACAATGCGATCATCGACGGTCGGCGGCTGGGAGCGTGGCGTGCGCCGTCGGAGGATGCGCTGCTGGAAGTGCTCGATCCGTTGGACCATCCGCACGCCGACGCACTGGCGGGCGCTCTCGCCGCCGTGGCGATCGAGTCGGTCGCGGACGCCGTCGAACGACTGGAGACCCTGGCGGACACGGCCAGGGAGATCACACCGGGGGTCGCGGTGGGTGTGCATGCCGCTCTGGTGGACGCGGTCCGCGCCGGGATCGTCCATCCCGCCGACATCGAACCGCCGCAACGGGTTCGAACATCGGGCGGGACCGCCGAGGGCGACGTTGTCGTGATCGATCGCCCCTGGTACGTCCAGGTCATGGACGCGGGCGAGTTCGCCGTCGCCGGTGCGCCGGTCACCGCCGAGGATGCCGCCGACCTCGCCGACCTGCTCGACATCTCGCTGGCGTCGGAGGCCGTGACGGTGTCCGTGGACGAGCCGGGTCAGCCGGTGACGGCGACCTCCGCCGACGCGGTCCGGTTCGCCATCGAGCGTGACCTGTCGCTCGGACACGGCGACCTCCGTGTCCACGACGAGTTGTGGATCACGCTGTCCCGTCGGGGTGAATCCATCCGGCATCGGGTGCGATGGTGGATCGACGAGTCGGGGATCACGCATGTGGAGCGCTGATCGCACTCAGTCACGGGCTATACCGGTGGTCAGGATCGTCGCCAACTGCCGGTAGGCCTCCGCGTCCTCGAGCCCGGTTGTCGCAGCCACCTCGCGACGCTGAATCCTGCTCATCGCGGCCGCCGCGAGATCGCCCGCGAATGCCGCATGTACGTCGCGGAACTCGCCGGATTCCACGCCGTCTGCGATGAGCTCCTGGACCCGTCGCGCGGCCGCAGCGGTGTTGAGTTCGTACAGTTCGCGGGTCGGGGTGAACGCGTGCAGGTCCGACATGAACTGCTCGGATGCCGGGGAGAGTGCGTCGCCGACTGCCAGCAGGTAACTGATGACGCGGTCGCGAGCGGACCCCGCAGCCGCCACGCGCTCCTCGACGGCCAGGGTCGCGGTCCGGAAGAAGTGGGTGACGGTGAGTGCGACGAGTTGCTCCTTGCTGTCGGCGAGGCGATAGAGCGTCGTCTTCGAGCACCGCAGGCGTGCGGCGATGTCGGCGACCGAGAGTTGCGCGAATCCGTCGGCGAGCAGCAGGTCGACCAGCGCGTCGAACAGGGCGGCCCGGCGCCGAGTGGAGAACGTCGGCGCATCCGTGCTGGTGGGCATCGCTTCTCCTCCGGATCTGGCGTGGCTCGCCATCCCGATAGTACTATCTCAAGTACTTGAGTACTGTTTTGAGAATCATTTGAGAAGCTATTGGAGGCTCAGCCATGGCGGTCGACCGTCTGCTCCCCACCGATGAGGCGCACGATCTCATCGCCCTGGCCAGGGACTTCGCCGACAAGCGACTGTCGCCCATCGTCGACGAGCACGAGAAGGCGGAGAAGTACCCCGAGGGCGTTTTCGCCGAGCTCGGTGCGGCCGGCCTGCTGGGGTTGCCGTACCCGACGGAGTGGGACGGCGGCGGACAGCCCTACGAGGTCTATCTGCAGGTCCTGGAAGAACTCGGCGCACGATGGGCGGCCGTCGCCGTCGCGGTCAGCGTGCACGGACTCGCAAGTCACCCGCTCAACTCGTTCGGCACCGACGAGCAGAAGCAGGCGTGGCTGCCAGACCTGCTCAACGGCCGCATCATCGGCGCCTACAGCCTGTCCGAGCCGCAGGCCGGCTCCGACGCCGCGGCGCTGGTGTGTCGGGCGAAGCCGGTCGACGAGGGATACCGCGTCACCGGCTCCAAGGCGTGGATCACCCACGGCGGCATCGCCGACGTCTACAACCTCTTCGCGCGAACGGGTGAGGGATCGAAGGGGATCAGTTGCTTCCTGGTCCCGCGCGACACCGATGGCCTGTCCTTCGGCAAGCCCGAGGAGAAGATGGGCCTGCACGCGGTGCCGACTACCTCCGCAACCTACGACGACGCGCTGATCGACGCCGGCCGGCGACTCGGCGACGAGGGGCAAGGTCTTGCAATCGCGTTCTCCGCGTTGGATTCCGGCCGTCTCGGCATCGCCGCAGTTGCGACCGGCGTTGCGCAGGCGGCACTCGATGCCGCGGTCGAGTACGCACAGGAGCGGACGACATTCGGGCGCAAGATCATCGACCACCAGGGGCTGAGCTTCGTCCTGGCCGACATGGCCGCCGCGGTCGATTCCGCTCGCGCGACCTACCTCGATGCCGCACGTCGTCGGGATGCCGGACGGCCATACACCCGTGCCGCCGCGACCGCGAAGCTCGTCGCCACCGACGCCGCGATGAAGGTGACCACCGACGCCGTGCAGGTCCTCGGGGGCAACGGCTACACCCGTGACTTCCGCGTCGAGCGATACATGCGCGAAGCGAAGATCACACAGATCTTCGAGGGCACCAACCAGATCCAGCGTCTGGTCATCGGACGGTCATTGGCGGGGTGAGCAGGAGGTCGCACCGGGTCGTCCGATCGGGTGAATTCTGACGGTCGGCAACACGTGTCGCGGGCGCGACGTATCGCTGCGCGCGAGCTTCCGTGTGACGATCCGTCTCAGAGCCGGAGGTCGGTGTCCGTGGACGCGGTCGGCATGACCGCGCGAACGCGTACACCGTTGTCGGAATCCTGTTTCTCGTATCCGGCTGCTGCCGATCCGGTGGATTCGGCGATGTGTGCCAGTGCATTTCGCAGATGAATCGTCGACTGCGACATGCGCGTGGTGAATCCGGAATAACCCGCCGAGGCGGTACCCGCCCATGCCGATCCGCAGTCGGCGAGGGTGCGGTCGGACGCGCGCAGATGCTCGTCGGCGGTGGCCTTGGTGGTCGAGATCGTCTGGGCCGCCGCCCACAGGACGGCGGGATCGACGCGAACGGGTTCGGTCATGTTGTCTCCCGACGTCGGATTTGCGAAGGTGAGCTCACGCTAGCGCACGGTGGCCCGTGATCGCATCGACGTCGAGGGGGACGCAGTGTTCGGGGGATCGGCCGGTCGCGCCAGTCGCGGACCACTCGGGGTGGGCATGATCGTGACCGTCCTGCTGATCGGGGGATGTTCGATGGATGACCAGTCGACGTTCTTCTCGGATGGCTCTGCGGTGTCGCAGGAGCGCGTCGATGAGATGAACGCGGAGTTGCGGGCACTGCCGTCGCTGGAGGCCACGGGTGCTGAGTTCGGTGCGGTGATCCGCGAGATCGCCTCGGCTGTGGAGCGGGTGGCTCCGGGGACGCGGTTTCCGGCAGAGCCGGAAGGCACCAAGAACGGGATCTGCACGGACGAGTGGGCGTCCTCTGACGGCCGACGAGTGTTCCTGGGTTATCTGACGTCGCCGGTGCCCATACCGGAGGACCGGTGGGACGCTGCGCTGGCGGTCGCGCGGGAGCTTGCCGCGGATCATGGGCTGGTTCATGAGACCGTGCGGCGGGATCTGCCGAACGATCACGATGTGGTGTTCAGTGGTGGTGGGCATCGTGTGTCGATCGGTTCGTTGAAAGCCGCGGTGATCTCGGGGGTGACTGCATGTCGACTTCCCGAGCGCACGGGGGCCGGATCACCGACGTCGACGGCGCCGTGAGCACGCGGTGGACCTGACGACCATCGACCGGTGGGACACCGGCGCACTGGACACGATGGCCGACACTCTCGGCAAACGCGTGACCACGGTGGCCGACGTCGAGAGTTCGCTGCGGACCGCGGGCCGGCTGGAGGGATGGTTCGGCGGCGGTGCCGACTCGGCGCGCGAGCTGTATCGGGTCACCGCAGCGGAACTCACCGACGAGGCGGCTGTACTCGGGGCGGCGAAGCGCCTGGCCAGCGACACGAGTTCGGCTGTCACACATCTCAAGTCGCAGCTCGCGAGTCTGCGTGCCGACGCGGCGGCGGAGTCCATGACGATCCACGCCGACGGCAGTGTCACCGGCGCTCCCGACGTCCCGGAGGACGAACGTGCTGCGCATGAGCAGGAACGTCTTCGGATCGAGGCCGCCGCGAAGGCGCTGATCGCCCAGGCCGTCGACATCGACTCCGATGCCGACAAGGTGTTCGCCGACATCCGCGACGGGAAGATCACTGCACGGGGCGCCACGACCATCGAGGACGCGACCCGAGCCGGCGAGGAGCAGGGTGCGTTGACACCGCCTACGCCCCCGGCCGATCCGACGCCGCAGCAGGCGAAGGCGTACTGGGATGCCATGGATGCCGATCAGCAGCAACAGGTGCTGCGAGAGCATCCGGATTGGATCGGGAACGTCGACGGCATCCCGGCGGCCGTGCGGCACCAGGCCAACACCTCACGGATCGACTCCGAGCTGACGCGACTGGAAGCACGCCGAGACAAGCTCGAGGAGCAGCTCGACGACCACTGGTTCGGGGGCACGTTCACCAACGAGGACGCCGAACTCGAACACGTCGAGAAGAAGATCGAGGACGTGAAGAAGCTGCGGGAGCTGATCGGGGAGGACTCATGGAGCCCAGAGAATCCCGACGGCCGGATGCTTCTGTTGATGGACATGCAGTCGGGCGAGCAGGGCATGGCCGCCGTCGCGATCGGGAATCCCGATGATGCCGACCATGTCTCGGTGACGACGCCGGGACTGGACACGAACATCCGGAACAGCCTCGGCAGCATGCTCGGCGAGTCGGACGCCCTTCGTGACGAAACCAACAGGCAGCTGAATCGGGCCGGAAGTGGGGCAGAGAAGGTCTCGACGATCTCATGGCTCGGCTTCGAGCCGCCGGACAACGACAGCAGCCGGCCGCCCGGAGTGCCCTATCTGGAAGTCGCGCAACAAGACAGGGCGGCGGCAGGTGCGGACGACCTCGCCGACTTCTACCGCGGCCTCGCCGTCACCAACAAGGACGATCCGCATCTGGTCGCGCTCGGTCACTCCTACGGCTCACTCACCCAGGGGCTGGCGCTGCAGGAGCCGGGCGGACATCCGGTGGACGACGCGATCTTCTACGGGTCGCCGGGCTTCGAGGCCAACGACGAGCCCGAACTGGGCCTCCGTCAGGGGCACGGATTCGTCATGGAGGGCGACGACGACTTCATCTCGTATGCACAGTCCATGGGGCCGGTGGGTCCCAACGGGCCCGATCCGTCGAGTACCGACCTCGTGCAACTCGATGTCGGCGACCGTGCGACTGCCGATGGCGTGGAGCGGCAGGGAGCGCACACCCACTCCGACTACCCACGCAATGGGGACAACGGAGAGTTGCGAGTGTCGGGCTATCTCATGGCGCGGGTGCTCGCCGGACTGACGCCGCAGTGAGGGATCGGAACTTCCACGTCCACGTCGACCGTGCGCCCTGATTCGTCGACCGTGCGCCCGAAATCGTTCATCGTGCGCTCGAACTCGTTCATCGTGCGCCACAGCGACCACGGGCCGGCGAGACTTCGGCCTGAAACGCACGGTCGACGCTTTCGAGCGCACGGTCGGGGTGGTGGCGATTGTTGGTGCGCGGCGGACAGTTGAGCGATTCGGTCCAGCACGGCGTCGAGTTCGCCGTAGGCGGCCACCAACTCGTCTATCGAATCCGATTGTGTCGCAGCAGGTGGGGCATCGATCACGGGCGAGGTGGGTGTGGGTGGTGGCTTGTCGAAAGCCATGATCATCATCTCCTCATGGCTTCCGTCATCTACCCAGAACACTGTCCGAGCCCGCCGACAATCTCGTTCACCTGGCTGAACGCTGTGGATGAATCTGCTTGCCTGACAACGCTACCGGTGCGAGTCCGCTGCTCATCGCAACTCGGTCAGTACGTCGACGGTCGGTCTGCCTCGCTCGGCCAATGGCGCACTATGCTGAAGTCGCGCAACTACCTGACGAGGGGTGACAGATGTCCGACAACGACGATGGCAGCGACTTCGATACCGCCGACGACCTCGAATTCGACCCCGTACTGGAACTCCCGGGCTGCGTAGGCGACCTGACTCTGGCGATCGGCGAGGTGCGACGTACCGGCGCCGGCCTCACCATCGACGCCGCCCTGCGAGGTACTGATTCGGCAGCGCGGCAATGGAATCCGTTCCCGAAGCTTCCGCGAGCCCATCTGGTGGTCGGTGGTTCGTCTTTTCCTTTCCGGACCCGGGCGTCTGGATCGGATCGGATGGTCAGCATCGAGTACGTACTGCGTCAAGTGCCGCCGTCACAACCGATCACCGGTGCCGTCGTGGAGTTCCGCGACGCGACAACCGACGAGGTCGTGACCTCTCTCGACCTCCCGGAGGGCTGAACCGGCGACGCCCGACTATCCAACCGCCCGCGTGTACCGTGCCGCCAGTTCCGCGAACGCCTGCCTCAGCTCCGGAGGTTCGACCACCTCCACATCGGCGTCGAACCGACCCAGCTGGGCAGCCAATGCGATCCACGACCACGCCCCCGACCGCAGCCGACACCGATCCGTGCCCACCGGCTCGGCAGATCCGTCGTCAACGTACGGCGCCACCGCCCGTAACGGTAGGTCGAGGATGACCACACCGACGCACGGCCACGTCCCGGAGTGATCTGTGGAACCGCGGAACCGACTGAGCACGAATGCGTTCAGGTCGCCGTCCGGTATCTCCCGGGGCGTGAACCGAGGGCCGTTGGGCGATCTCAGGACCATGCGATCGAGCCGATACGTACGCCAATCCGCTCGACTCGGCTCCCACCCGACCACGTACCAGCGGCCGTTGCGGGTGACCAGATGATGCGGTTCGACCTGCCTCGGCGGACGTGGTCCCGACGGCTCCGATCCAGAAGGTGCAGCGGCCCTGGTATCCGACTCGTACACGTAATCGAATCGCAACGTCTCGGTTCCGCGGATCGCTTCGCCGACGGCGAGCAGCCGTTCGTCGACTCCGTCTACGCCAGGCGTTCGCCGATCATCGATGGCGCTGACCTGCAGGAGATCAACGCGATGTCGGAGACGTGCGGGCATGAGCTGGCGGATCGTCGTCAGCGCGCGCACCGACGCCTCGGCGAGACCGGCGCCTGCGGTGGTCGCGAGTTGCAGTGCGATGGCCACCGCGACCGCCTGGTCGTCGTCGAACCGCAGCGGCGGGAGCTCTGAGCCCGGCTCCAGCCGATAACCGCCATCGGGACCCTTGAACGCGGCGATCGGATAGCCCAGCTCGCGCAGTCGGTCGACGTCACGGCGCACGGTACGGGTGCTGATCGCGAGGCGGTCGGCCAACACGGCCGCCGGCCAGTCTCGACGCGCCTGCAGGAGGGACAGCAGATCCAGTAGTCGAGCGGAGGTCGTCGCCATGAACTCGATCGTGGCCCAAGAAGAGGACACATACTGTCCTCTTCGCCTGCGAGTGTTCGACGAGTCAGCACATCCACCGATCAGGAGATCACCATGTCGATCACCACCACAGTTCATCTCAACTTTCGCGGCGACGCCCGCGCTGCACTCGACTTCTACCGATCCGTCTTCGGCGGTGAGGTGGTCATCATGACCTACGGCGATGCCGATGGAGACACGTCGGGCCCACAGGCAGACCAGGTCCTGTGGGGGCAGGTGCAGTCGTCGGAGGGATTCCACGTGATGGCATATGACGTCCAGGCGGACCGACCCTTCGACGCGGGACAGAACCGGCTCTACATGTCGGTCCGTGCCGAGACCACCGACGAGATCACCGGCTACTGGGACGGTCTGTCCGCAGAGGGCACGGTGATCGTCGACCTCGTTCCGTCCGAGTGGTCCCCGCTCTACGGGATGGTGACCGACCGGTTCGGGATCACCTGGGTCCTCGACGTCGCCGTCGCCTACGTGCCGTCCTGACGCTTCACGCCGACGGAAGCACTCAGAACTCCCGTGTGCGAGCAGACCTTCGCTCGCACACGGGAGTTCTGCTCGCACCTATGCCGCCTGTGGCCGGGCGTCGTAGAAGAAGGCTCGACGCTCGGTCCGGCGGAAGAACGGTTCGGCGATGCGCCCGATGAGACGCATGGGGGCGGGTACGCGGCCCATGACATCGGCCCGATCCGCAGACGACAATCCCTTGAGCAGCCAGGGGATCATCCAGAACAGGTCGGTCGGCTTCATGTCCGCGCCGAACTTCTTCTCCAGCGCCGACCATCCGTCGTGGTCGAAGTACTTCTGCACCAACGTCATCGCCTCGCTCTCCTCGTGCCCCAGATGACGTGCCAACGACTCCGTCGCCGCGATCAACGTCGTCGCGAGATCGCCTCGGACCGAATCATCTCCGGCATCGACCATCTGCTGGAAGCCAGATGCGCAGCGCGCCAACAGCGGGTCGATCTCGCTGTGCTCGGCCTCCATCGCGTCGAGCACCGCGGCCTCGTCGTCGGTCGAGTGTGCGTGCAGGGCCGGCCACAGGTGCTCGTCCTCTGCGGTGTGGTGGTGATGGAGCGCGTCGGCGAAGGCCGTCCACCGAGCCGCGAGTGCTCGCCATGTCGCGCGGTCCGCGACCGGTGTCAACGGCACACACGCGACGAAGTCATCCAGGTCGCGGCGGTAACCGTGGTGCATCAGATACATCATGAAGGTGTCGGCGCGACCTGCGGGAGCGGCCGCCTGACCGGGGAGGTTCAGCTGCGGGACGGTTGCGGTCGGGGTGGCGGTGGTCATGTCGAACTCCTCGGGTACTAACTGGTGGTCGCGGTGTCGGTGGTCGTGCGGACTGGTGGACGTCGATGCTCAAGACCGGCCCGGATCGGAAGGTGGGTCGGCTCTCGGTGCACCGCTAGGGTTGCCCGTATGACTTGCGGTGGGCTTGCGGCCGACTTGGATACGCGGCCACAGCCGGGTGGGGCCCGTGCTGACCAGGGATGTCGTCGAATGCGTCGACGATGGAGTTGACCTCTGGAGACTTCGACCGCTCGATCACCGACTGGGTGGTCGAGCATCGGACCGCGCCGGCGGAGGCGATCGCCCACGCAGTGACGATCACCGGGAACACGGTGGTACTCACAGCGGTCGTGGTCGTCGCGACCATCGCCCTGGCCATCCGCGGGCACCGCGCCGAGGCCATGCTGGTCGGCGCCGGATCACTGGTCGGCTACCTGCTGATGCTGGGCACCAAGGCGCTGTTCCAACGTGATCGTCCGCCGGTCCGGGACCGGCTGATCGACATCGACACGTTCTCGTTCCCATCCGGACACGCGATGATGAGCACGGTCGTCCTCGGCCTGATCGCGGTCGCGGCGTACCGGATCAGCACCTGGGTGCACGACCACCCGGCCGTACTGCTTCTCGCCCCGGTCTGGGCGGTCCTCGTCGGGATCTCCCGTGTGGTCCTTGGCGTGCACTGGACCACCGACGTGATCGCGGGCTGGGTCATCGGCGCGGTGTGGGTGGTCGTGTGCGCTGTGCTCGTCTCCCGGGTGCCGAGGACGGCGGATCAGCAGTAAGTGTCGCTGGGCGACATCGGCCGCTACCGGCCGCTACCGATCCACCCGACGGTTCGGTGACCATCCGCACCGACCGACGGCTACGGTCGGGTACATGGATTTCACCCCGTCGGCTCGGTCGGCCGATCTTCGTGACAGGGTGCGCGACTTCGTCGCCGCCGAGCTCGATCCGGTGGAGGGCGAGCTGCACGCCGACATCGCTCGTCGTCGGGCAGCGGGGGGCGACCCGTGGACACCGTCGCCGGTGATCGCCGAGCTACAGGAGAAGGCGCGCGCTCAGGGCCTGTGGAATCTGTTCCTGCCCAAGGAGCATGCCGGTCGCTACGCCGTCGACTTCGGCACCGACGGTGGTGAGGGCCTGAGCAATGTCGACTATGCGCCGATCGCGGAGGTGATGGGTCGCTCGGCGCTGGCGCCGTTGGTGTTCAACTGCAATGCCCCCGACACCGGCAACATGGAGGTGTTGCTGCGTTACGGCTCCGACGACCAGCGTGCGCAGTGGCTCGAGCCGCTGCTACGGGCGGAGATCCGCAGCGCATTCTGTATGACCGAGCCGGCGGTGGCGTCGTCGGATGCGACCAACATGGCCGCGACCGCGGTGCTCGACGGCGACGAGGTGGTCATCAACGGGACCAAGTGGTGGTCGACCGGCGTCGGGAACCCGGACTGCAAGATCCTGGTCTTCATGGGGCTGACCGATCCGGAGGCGCAGCGCCACGGGCAGCACACGATGGTGCTGGTCCCCATCGACACACCGGGAGTCACCGTCGACCGGATGTTGTCGACCATGGGCTATTTCGACGAGCCCCTCGGACACGGACAGGTCAGCTTCACCGACGTGCGGGTCCCGGCGTCGAACATCCTGCTGGGGCCGGGCCGGGCATTCGAGATCGCGCAGGGGCGCCTGGGGCCCGGGCGCGTGCACCATTGCATGCGCGCCATCGGCCTGGCCGAGCGTGCTCTGGAGCTCGGTGTGCGCCGCGCGCTGGAACGTGAGGCGTTCGGCAAGCAACTGGCCCGCCTGGGTGGCAATGCCGAGCGCATCGCCGATGCCAGGATCGCGATCAACCGGTCGCGCCTGCTCGTGCTGCACGCGGCGTGGTTGCTCGATCAGGGAATGTCGCGCGAGGCATTGTCGGCGGTGAGCGAGATCAAGGTCGATGTGCCCAACATGGCACTGTCGGTCATCGACCTCGCGATCCAGCTACACGGTGGTGGCGGTCTGAGCGACGACTTCCCGCTGGCTGCGGCGTGGGTGGGGGCGCGCTCGCTGCGGCTGGCCGACGGCCCCGACGAGGTCCATCGCAACGTCGTGGCCCGTATCGAGTTGGGCAAGTACAAGTGACCGGGCGGAGAGTGCTGATCACCGGTGCCGCAGGTGGATTGGGGGCGGCGCTGACCGCGGCGTTCACCTCTCGCGGCGACCAGGTACTCACCACGGATCGACCCGGTACCGGCGCCGACCTCGAACTCGACGTCACCTCCGACTCCGACTGGGCGCGTGCGCTCGACGCCGTGCGCGAGCGCTGGGGTGGACTCGACATCCTGGTGAACAACGCCGGCGTGGCCGGTGGCGGTCGCGTCGACCGGGCCACCATCGAGGAATGGCGATGGATCACCGACATCAACCTCTTCGGTGTGGTGCGCGGTGTCGCAACCTTCGCCGCGCTCTTCAAAGAGCAGGGCAGTGGCGAGATCGTCAACATCGCCTCGCTGGCCGGTCTGGTGCATCCGGCCGGCATGGGGTCCTACAACGCGGTCAAGGCCGCGGTGGTCGCGTTCACCGAGACCGTCGGGCACGAACTGGCCCAGTACGGTGTGCACGCACATGTGGTGTGCCCCTCGTACTTCCGGACCAACCTCATGGCGTCGATGCAGGGTGCCGATTCGGCGCTCGCCGGTGTGATGAGCGTGCTCGTCGAGCAGTCGCCGATCAGTGCTGAGGACATCGCCGATGCGGTGCTCGCCGGGATCGACGCCGGCGACGACGTGATCGTCCCCGACGACGCCGCACGTCTTGCGGTGGGGCTCAAGCGTGACGATCGCGCCGCCTACGACGCGGTGATGCGCAAACAGGCACGCAAGTTGAACGCGATCGCCGACGCCACCCCCGAGAGCGGATCGGACGGCGCGCGATGAGTGGCGAGGTGGCGGGCGCGCGGCAGGTCCGTTCGGAGGATTCGTTCGACATCGCGGCGGTCGCGGACTGGTTGCGCACGGCAGCGAGGGACGAACCCGGTCTGGACAAGACCCCGGAGGTCCGTCAGTTCTCCGGCGGCGCATCGAATCTGACGTATCTGCTGCGCTACCCCGAGCGTGATCTGATCCTGCGTCGGGCGCCGCGGGGCACCAAGGCGCGCGGCGCACACGACATGCGCCGCGAGTACCGGATTCAGTCGCAGTTGGCCCCGGTGCTGCCCTACATCGCGCCGATGGTCGCGTTCTGCGACGACGAGGCGGTGTTGGGCGCCGACTTCTATGTCATGGGTCGGATCGAGGGGGTCATCCCGCGCAGCGAGTGGCCTGCCGACGTCCCGCTGTCGGCGGAGCAGGCGGAGCGGCTGTGTCACAACGTCATCGACGTGCTGGTCGAGCTGCACTCGGTCGATCCCGAGCAGGCCGGGCTCGCCGACCTCGGCAAGGGACTCGGGTACGTGCGCCGGCAGGTCGAGGGGTGGTCGACGCGATTCCGCAACGCGCGCACCGACGACGTCCCCGACTACGAGTCGGCGATGACCTGGCTCGCCGACAACCAGCCCGACGACATCGCCAACTGCGTCATCCACAACGACTACAAACTCGACAACGTCGTCCTCGACCCCCAGGACGTCACCCGGGTCATCGGCATCCTCGACTGGGAGATGGCGACACTCGGTGATCCGCTGATGGACGTCGCGGGCTCCCTCGCGTACTGGGTGCAGGCCGACGACGACGAGCAGTTCCAGCTGACGCGTCGGGTGCCGACCCATGTACCGGGCATGATCACCCGAGCGCAGTTCGTCGAACGCTATTGCGAGCGGATGGGTTTCGACATGGACGCGGACCGGTGGCGCTGGTACGAGGCGTTCGGGATGTTCCGCCTCGCGGTGATCGCGCAGCAGATCTACTACCGCTACTACCACGGTCAGACCACCAACGAGGCCTACAAGATGCTGGGCTACGCGGTGGGGATGGTGGAGAACCGGCTGTCGGCGATCATCGCGGGGTGACACCGGCTCACACCGACGTGTATCGCCCCTGTGCGGTGAGAGTGCCGACCACGGACTCGATCTGTGTCACGCTGGTCGCGAAGTCGGGCGCAGTGGAGGAGAGCCACACGTGATCGGCGCCTGCGTGCAGATGCCGGTCGATGGCCTCGGCGATCGCGCCCGGAGGGCCGAACCCGAACAGGTCCTCGATGACCCGGTCGCTCGGTGTGGACAGTTCGTCCGCCCGGTATCCGAGCCGGATCAGGTTGTCCGCGTAGGGACTGTCGGGGTGTCCGAGAACTCGTGCCGCGAAGTCGCCCACCATCCGCCGAGCAACTTCGGCGTCGTCATCGACGGCGATGGTGAGTCCGACCGCGAGTACTTTGTCAGGGCCCAGGAACCGTCGGGTCCGTTCGGTGAACGCGGGTGGGACCAACGTGGGGATCGCGCCGTCGGCGTGGTCGCGGGCGACCCCCAGCATGCGCGGGCCGTTCGCGGCCAAGAGGCGGGGTACCCGCACCTCCGGTGCGGGTGACATGGCCACGACATCGTCGAGGCGGTCGAGGTAGCCGCGAGCGATCTCGAGCGGTCGGGTGAAGGTCCGTCCGATGACGTCGGCCTGCTCGGGATATCCGACTCCGACACCCAGGACGAACCGGCCGTCGAATGCCTCTGAGAGTGACGCAGATCCGCCGCCCGCGGTCTGCGGTGGCCGTGCCCACACGTTCGCTATTCCTGTCGCGATGGTGACCTCCTCGGTGGCGGACAACAGGATTCCCGCCTGCGCGAGTATGTCCTTGCCGCCTACGCCTTCGTTGATCCACACCGTCGACACGCCTGCACGTTCCCACCGGCGAGTTGCTTCGATCTGCTCGGCGGCCGGGACGGCGGGAGTGAACGGGATGAAGGGCAGATGCGCACCGATCCGTCCGAGACGAGTGCGCACCGCAGTGAGATCCAGCTCGGTCATCGACTGCTCCGATCGGCAAAGTGAGCGAAACGCGATTGTTTCGAAATGACGATGTTTCGAAACCTAGCACATCCGATATGCTCCAGGCCATGGAGGTGGTGTCATCTGGTTCGGTGATCCGAGGGCGGCCACGCGATCCGTCAGCGGACCGCGCCATCCTCGATGCGGCGTTCGACTTGATCAGCGCACACGGGTACGCGAAAGTGACTGTCTCGGCGATCATCGCCCGTGCGGGGACGTCCTCGGCAACCGTCTATCGGCGGTGGCCCACCAAACTCGATCTGGTCGCCGCGGCCATTGCTTCGCGTCGAGCGGAGATCGACGACATCGACACCGGACGAATGGATTCCGACGTCGCGAGTTTCGTCGAACGGCTGACCGAGGTGATGTGCCTGCGGCCGGCAGACCTCGGTGATGCGCTGGTCGCCGAGTTGCGTCGCGAGCCTGGCCTGTCGGCTGCCGTCGCGGACACGATGGTGGCTCCGCGGTTGCGGGTGATCGCGGCGATCCTGGATCGGGCCCGCGCGCGGGGGGAGATCGGCGAGATACCGGTGGACGTCGCCTACAGCCTGGTGGTCGGGCAGTTGCAGAGTCTCACGCAGGTGAGTGACCGTGCGTTGGACGACTCATATGTCAGCGCGGCGATCGTCGGCGCCACCGCCGCTCTGAGGGCGTATCCCGCTGCGCGATCATCGGTCTGAGCCGCTCAGTCCAGACCCTGCTGGGCGCCGCGGTCCCCGCGGCGCACCCCGGCCCGCTGCACCAGCACGATGGTGGTGCCGAGGATTCCGACGGCGAGCCCGACGACGCACACCCACCCGGTCCGCTCGCCGCCCCAGCCGGTGGTCCACACCACGACGGTCGCCACCGCCCAGATGACCATCCCGACGATGATCAACGGCTCGGGAGCGCGCACCACACGCGGGAGTTCGGGGATGTGCGCTGCGTCCGACATGCCATCAGGGTAGCTTTCGGTGTGTCCGCCACCCAGGCCCCGCCGACGTCGAAGGGGGATTCCGTCTCGATGACCGACCCGAATTCGCCCAGCCCGCAACCATCCGACGCACGATCGTCGGGTTCGACCGGACCGGCAGAGCCCGGACCCGCCGAGAGGCCGGTGACGACACCGGAGGGTGACACGACGGACGCGGGAACCGCGGACGTGGGGACGGGGGCGACCCCGGACACGGTGAGCACCGAGGCGCATCCGACGACGCCGACCGCGACCGTCGCGACGAACCCGGTCGACCGGTTCTTCAAGATCAGCGAGCGCGGGTCCACCTTCAACCGCGAGATCCGTGGCGGCCTGGTCACCTTCTTCACGATGGCCTACATCGTGGTGCTCAACCCGATCATCATCGGCGGTCTGCCGGGCAGCGACAAGAACGCCGACGTCCTCGGGAACGTACTGCCACTGGCACAGGTCGCAGCGGTCACCGCGCTGGTGGCAGGCGTCATGTCGATCATCTTCGGACTCGTCGCGAACTACCCGTTCGCGATCGCGGCGGGCCTGGGCATCAACAGCCTGCTCGCGGTCACCATCGCACCGCAGGTGACCTGGCCCGAGGCGATGGGCCTGGTCGTCATCGACGGCATCATCATCGTCCTGCTGGCGGTCACCGGATTCCGGACCGCGGTCTTCAACGCCGTACCCGACGAACTGAAGGCCGCCATCGCCGCGGGCATCGGCTGTTTCATCGCGTTCATCGGCTTCGTCGACGCCGGCTTCGTCAAGCGCATCCCCGATGCCGCAGGCACCACCGTCCCGGTCCAACTCGGCGCCGACAACTCGATCACCACGGTCCCGACGCTCATCTTCGCGCTCGGAGTGCTCCTGATGGGCATCCTCGTGGTCCGGCGCGTACCGGGCGGCCTCCTCATCGGCATCATCATCACGACGGTCGTGTCGGTCATCCTGGAGGCGGTCTTCGACCTGGGCTCCAGCGTGAAGGATCCCAAGGGATGGAGTCTGTCGGTTCCCGACCTCCCGGATGGACTGGGCAGCCTCCCGAATCTGAGCCTCGTCGGGGACGTCGACCTGTTCGGTGCCTTCACCCGGATCGGCGTCCTCGCCGCCTCCGTCCTGGTCTTCGCCCTCGTTCTGTCCAACTTCTTCGACGCGATGGGCACGATGACCGGCCTGGGCAAAGAGGGCGGCCTCGCCGACGAGAAGGGCAACCTGCCCGGCATCGGGCGCGCGCTGGTGGTCGAGGGCACCGGCGCGGTCGCCGGCGGTGTCGGTTCGGCGTCGTCCAACACGGTGTTCGTCGAGTCGGCGTCCGGCATCGCCGAGGGCGCGCGTACGGGCCTCGCCAACCTCGTCACCGGTGTACTGTTCCTGGCCGCCATGTTCCTGACACCGCTGTACGAGATCGTGCCGCTCGAGGCGGTCGCACCGGCGCTGGTGGTGGTCGGCGCCTTGATGATCGGTCAGGTCCGCAGCATCGACTTCACCCGATTCGACTACGCGCTACCGGCTTTCCTCACCATCGTGACGATGCCGTTCACCTACTCCATCGCCAACGGCATCGGTGTCGGGTTCATCAGCTGGGTGGTCCTGGCCACCGCACGCGGCCGGATCCGGTCCGTGCACCCGTTGCTGTGGGGTGTCGCCATCCTCTTCGCGCTCTACTTCGCGCGCGGACCGATCTCCGATCTGATCGGCTGACCTGGGACGGACCCGACGAGTTCGCTCGGTGGAACGATCGTTGACCTGTGTCCCGCGATCGCTGACTCTGCTCTAGTCTTGTCGTCGTGAACGCACCGAACGGTGACGACAGCTTGTCCGGGGAACTGTCGCTCGCGGTCGTCCGACTCGCCCGGCGCCTGCGGTTGCGGCGTGCGAGCAAGGTCGTCTCCCTGACCCAGTTGTCGGCGCTGCACACCCTGCATCAGGACGGCGCCATGACACCCGGCGCCCTCGCGGCCGCCGAGCGGGTGCAGCCGCCGTCGATGACGCGAGTGATCGCCTCGCTGGCCGATTTGGGGATGATCCGGCGCGAGCCCCACCCCACCGACGGACGGCAGGCGATCGTGACACTCGCGCCGCTGGGCGAGGAGGTCATCACCGCCGAGCGCGCCGCCCGTCAGGAGTGGTTGAGCGACCGACTCGCCGAACTCACCGCGGACGAGCGTCAGGCATTGGCCGACGTCCTCCCGATCTTCGCGAAGATCACCAACGCCGCAGACGGCTGACCGCGCCGGACCGGCGCACCCGGCGCAGTCGCCCGACAGCCGTCAGAAGAAGGTGCCCGAGTACGGCGCGCGGTCTGTCGCGAACGCGAGGTCGAAGGCCGTGAGCGTCTCGGGGGAGTCGGTCCACAGGCGGTCGGCAGCAGCGAACGAACGGGCGTCGATGCCGCCGAGATAGATGCTCGACAGCACCGAGATGTCCAGGCGCACGGTCGGTTCCGCTGTCGACGGAGCGACGATCGCGCCGCCTCCCCGCACCGAGAGGTCGTAGACGCCCGCGCGTCCGCGGAACCCGTCGGTCACCTCGAGCACCACGTCGAGATCGCCGGAGTACTTCCGTTTGCCCAGTGCAGCAGGCACATCCAGGATGGTGAGCCACATCTTGTCGCTGATCCCGGTCACCTGTGCCGCACGGCGGTCGGTGAGTTTGACCGGAAGGGCGTCGTCGACCGGGATCGACGCGGTGACCGTCGGCAGCAGATCGAGGCCGGAGAGCACCCGCCACAGATCGGTGTGCGCCGCATCGGTGACGGCGACGATCTCCGAGATGTCGCCGCGCCGTGGGTCGGTGGCGGTGTTGATCCGGTAGCTGGCATAACCGTCCTGGTGCAGCAGGTAGTGGAGCCCGCTGCTGCCGAAGGGGCGCTGCGACTTGCGGTCGGCGAGGATCGGCTTCCACCAGGCAGCCGACCGGCCGAGCGCGCCGGCGCGGGTCCTGGTCCACCGGTCGTGGATCTCCGGTATGCGCGCGGCCACCTCCTCGGCGGTGCCGTAACGGACCGTCGCCTGCGCGTCGGCTTCCTGTCGGATGCTGGTCCGGGAGAGATCGACCGTGACGTCATGGGCGAAACAGACCGGCCCGAACCCGAACCGCTCGTAGATCGTCGCCTCGCTCGCGGTGAGGATGCCGAAGACCTGCCCCTCGGATTCCCACTGATCGAACAGTTCGGTGATCATCCGCCGGAGAATGCCCCGGCGTCGGTGCGTGGCGGCGACCGACACCCACGAGAGCCCAGCGGTGTCGGCGACGTCGCCACCGGGGAGCGTCATCGGCAGGCGGTAGTACATCGACACGCCGACCAGCCGCGGCGGCGGTGGACCGGCCTCGTCGTACACGACGACCACATCTGAATCGTCCACCTTGCCGCGTAGGTCGGCGCGCTCGGCGTCGGGCAGCGGATTGCGCATCACGAAGGCACGCGCATCGGTGGCGATGATGTTGTCCCAGTCGGCGTCGGTGGCGCGCCGCAGCGTCAGCCCCTCGGCCGGAGAAGGCGTGGTGTTCACCAGTCAACGGTGGCATACCGACCCGGCATCGCCGCACTCCGCCCCGGGGTGTCCCTCTGGCAGACTGACTCAGGTGCCGAACCTCGCCGTCGACGTGATCGACATCATCGATCCCGCTGACGACCGCGTCGACGACTTCCGTGATCTCAACTCGGTCGACCGCAGGCCCGACCTGCCGGCACTGCCCGGCGGTCGCCCCGGCAAAGGTCTGGTGATCGCCGAGGGCGTGCTCGTCGCCCAGCGGATGATCGCCTCCCGATTCGCCCCCCACGCGTTCCTGGGGGTCGACAAACGCCTCGGGGAACTCGCCGACGACCTCACCCATCCCGCCCTCGCCGGGGTGCCGTTCTATCGGGCCACCGCCGAGGTGATGGCCGACGTGGTCGGCTTCCACCTCAACCGCGGGGTTCTGGCCGTGGCCCGCAGACCGTCGACTCTGGACATCGCGTCGGTGATCGAGGATGCGCGGACCGTGGCGGTCCTCGAGGGCGTCAACGACCACGAGAACATAGGCAGCATCTTCCGGAACGCCGCGGGGCTGGGCGTCGACGCGGTCGTGTTCGGTGCCGGGTGCGCCGACCCGCTCTACCGCCGCTGCGTCCGGGTGTCGATGGGCCACGCGCTGCTCGTTCCGTTCGCGTCCGCCGAGGCCTGGCCTGCCGATCTGGAGACGCTCCGCTCGAATGGCTTCCGCATCGTGTCGCTGACCCCGGACCCGGGGTCGGTGGCCCTCGCCGACGCGGTCGACGCAGAACGGGTCGCGTTCATGGTGGGCGCCGAGGGGCCAGGCCTGACCGAGACCGCGATGCGGGCCGGAGACGTCCGCGCCCGTATCCCGATGAGTCGGGGCACAGACTCGCTCAACGTCGCGACCGCGGCGGCCATCGCGTTCTACGAGCGCGCGCGACGGGAGGCGCCCATCTCGTGACCGAGGATCGGGATCAGACTCGTCCGCCCACCGAGCACCCACCGGCCGACGATGTCGGGGAGGCCGAGGCGGCCGGCATCGACGAGTCCGGTGAGGGCACGTCCCTCCCGATCGCCGCGCCGGACTGGGCGGGGGTCGCCCGCGGCCTCGACCGACCGTCGGGTGAGCCGACCCCATGGGTGACCGGACTGATGGTGAGCGCGATCTTTGCCGTGTTCATCGCGTTCCTGCTCGTCGGTGTCTACGAACTGGTCGGTCAGTTGGCGCAGTGGGTGGGGGTCGGCGCGGTGGGCATCGTCTGCATCGGAGTCGGCTGGACCCTGTGGGACCTGCGCGATCGACCGGTCTGGCGGTGGATAGTGTGGGGCACGATGATCGGGCTGCTCGCCGGGATCGGGTCGTCGATCGCGTTGCTCACGATGGGACGCTGACTGCCGGGGACACGTGTCCCGGCAGGTCGGTCTCAGCGACCGCCGAAGCCGAAGTAGCGTGCGATACGGCCACGGTGAGGAGCTGATTCCGGAACCGACGGCGGTGCCGCCGGCGTCGGGCCCGCGGTGCGGGCGTCGAGGTTGGGCACCGGTGGCGGAACGTAGCCGGCCGGGTGGATTGCGAAGCCGGTCACCGGGATACGCGCGGGATCGGTGTCGGTCGGGGCGAGGGGATGGGTGAACCGGAAGCCGACCCAGTCGCGATTCGCGTCCTCGGCGAGCTGTTGCGGATGGAACGGCAGCGCGAACGGCTCGGGGTCGTGGCCGTTCGCGTACTGCAGCGGATGATCGCCCGCCCAGTAGGTCTTCTCGAAGACGTAGGGGAGCCCGATGTCCTCGGTGATGCTGACCGGGGTGGCGGCGAACGAGCGCCTCAGTTCGCCTTCGTCCCACCGTGCGAACGCCCCGACGGTGCTCGCCGGGTCGGTCACGAGCAGGACCGTCGAGCCGGTCGGGTGCAGTGCGGCGACCGTGCGGGTCAGGTCGGACGGTGTGGTGGTCGCGAAGAGTCCGCAGGTGATCACCGCGATCGGACCGAATGCTCCCACGTAGACGTGGGGATCGGTTGCAGCGACAGCGGCGGCCAGGTTCGTGTCGACCACCGGGACGAGCACGTTGTCGGGGTACACGCGCCCGGCGAGATCACGGGCGGCGTCGAGGTTGCCGGTGAGGCCCGCGCGGACCAGACCGGCCGGATCGGGATGGTCGAGCAACCACAGGGTGACAGCGCGAGCCGACATCGAGTGGACTCAGCTGTTCCCGTTGCTGCGGACACCCAGCAGCACGTCTTCCCACGCCGGCACGGCCGGCTTGCGGGACTTGCGACGACGGTTCTTGGCCGGCTGCGATTCGGCGGGAGACGTGTCGGCGTCGGCCGAGGCCGCCGGTTCCGGCTGAGCGTGCTCCACGGTCGGGCGCGTGTCGGGGACCGGGTGAGCGGGCGTCTCGAACACCTCCTGCTCAGCGGAATCGTCGACGGTCGGCGAGCCGAAATCGATCGCGACGGTACCGAATTCGTCGGACTGCGGCGGCAGATGTCGTGCGCGCTGCGCGCCGATCAGCGAGTCCGCGTCGACGGTCACCTCGTCGTGGTCGTCGACGGTCTCCACGTGCACGGCGAGTTCCGGGGGAGCGGCGACCGGGGTGAGTCGACGATGCGGTGTGATGGCCTCGGGGTGGGTCAGCTCGTCGGCGAGATCGTCGAGCGGGTCGGCGGTACCGCCGTGTGCGCCAGGGTGGAAGCGCCAGTGCGCATGGTTGTCGCTGCGTCCGACGAGCCAGCTGATCTGGACGACCCAGAAGCCGTCCTCGCCCTTCCAGGCGTCCCATTCCGCGTCCTGCGGGCTGTTGCCGCGCAGGGTGAGGGCTTCGGTGACCACCTCACCCAGCGTCGCGACGGCCGGTCCGTCCTCGCGGATCGGATGTGACAGAGACGCGAGTTCGGTCGCGCGGGTTCGCTCGAGAAGCACCGGATGCGCGAAACGTTCGATCTTCTCGACCGGGACACCGGCGAGCGCGGCCACCTCGGCCACACTGGCGCCGGCACGGATTCGGGCCTGGATCTCGCGGGGGCGCAATGAACTCTCCATCTCGATCTCGATCTGTCCCAGACGGGAGATGTCGCCCCGGGCAGCCGCACGCAATCGCTCGTCGGCCGCGACGCGGAACTTGTCGCCGGACTGCGGGTCCTGGCAGATGACATGGCTGCCGTCGGCCTCTACACCGACCACGCGAAGTTCACGCATCTGCTCCTCCTCCTCCGACCACGAGTGCGGGCATTGGGGTCACAGTACTTCCTCGACGCGCCGCCGCCCGGTTGGACACGCGGCAAAACCGCAGTTCAACAAGGCTGTGACGCACGGTTCCCAGGGGAACACAGTGGCGTATGTGACCGCTGTGCTCCAGGCTACCGAGTGTGGAGGGACCCGCGGATCTCGCACCCGCGGTGAAGGATCAGGAGGGCAGCGCTCAGAGCGCGGCGACCACGTGATCGATGCTGCGGGTCAGCTGCGAGATGTCCTCGGGGTCGATCGCCGGGAACATGCCGATCCGGAGCTGGTTGCGCCCCAGCTTGCGGTACGGCTCGGTGTCGACGATCCCGTTGGCGCGCAGCACTTTGGCGACCGCGGCGGCATCGACGTCGTCGGAGAAGTCGATGGTCCCGACGACCTGGCTGCGCAGAGTGGGGTCGGTGACGAACGGCGTCGCGTACTCGCTGGCCTCGGCCCACTCGTAGAGGCGGCGTGAGCTGTCGGCAGTCCGTGCGACGCACCAGTCCAGGCCGCCCTGGTCGAGCATCCAGCGGATCTGGTTGTTCAGCAGCAGCAGGGAGGCCACGGCCGGCGTGTTGTACGTCTGGTTCTTGGAGCTGTTGTCCACGGCGGTCGGCAGCGACAGGAACTCGGGGACCCAGCGGTCGGTCTCGGCGATCTGCGCGATGCGCTCGAGCGCGGCCGGGCTCAGCAGGGCGATCCACAGGCCGCCGTCGGAGGCGAAGGACTTCTGCGGGGCGAAGTAGTAGGCGTCGGCGTCGGCGACGTTCACCGGCAGACCACCCGCGCCCGAGGTCGCGTCGATCGCGATCAGGGCGTCGGCCGAGCCTGCCGGTCGGCTGACGGGGACCGCGACGCCGGTCGAGGTCTCGTTCTGCGCCCAACCGATCAGGTCGACGCCGCCGAAGTCGTCGGCGGTCAGCGCGGCGGGATCGGGAGCGGTGCCGGGATCGGTGGAGATCACCGATGGCTCATCGAGGAATGGGGCCTTCTTGGCGACCGTCGCGAACTTCGACGAGAACTCGCCGTAGGTGAGGTGCAGCGACCGCTGCTTGATCAGCCCAAAGGAGGCCGCGTCCCAGAATGCGGTGGTGCCGCCGTTGGACAGCACGACCTCGTAGCCGTCGGGCAGGGCGAACAGATCGGCGAGTCCGGAGCGGATCTCGCCGACGACGTTCTTGACCGGTGCCTGGCGGTGGCTGGTGCCGAACACCGACGCGCCGGTGTCGACGAGCGACTGCAGCTGTTCCGGGCGGACCTTCGACGGTCCGCATCCGAACCGGCCGTCGGCCGGCTTGAGGTCGGCGGGGATGGTGATCGATTCGGGCGCGGTGTCACTCATGCCGCCAGTCTAGGGATGTGGCGTCCGCCACCCGGGCGTCGGGCCTGGATGCGCGGCCTGCTCGTCGATCGTGCGCTCGAGTGCGTTGATCGTGCGCTCGAGGTCGTCGATCGTGCGCTCGAACTCGTCGATCGTGCGTCGTGCGTCCTCGACTGGCTGTCGTGGTCCGTCGAGCGCGGCCAAGTTTCGTGTGCGGGCGGGAACCAGATGTTCCGACTCGACGTCAACAATCGCATGACAGTGGTCGAGTCCATGAGCACCGACGTGAGTATCGTGCGTCGGCGCGAGAAGTTGGAGTCGCAGATGGCGACGTCGGATTTCGACGCGGCGTTCCGCGGTCTCCGTGGAGTCCACTCGATCGCGCGCTCTCGGCTGCTCACGGCTCGGGAACGCATAATCGCTGTGGTCGGCGCTGCTCAGGGCGAACCAGTCGTCGGCGGAACCGCCGCGAGCATCGTGCATGGAACCGCCTGGTATGACGCAGACTTCGACGTCGAGTTGATCCGCGGACCTACTGGTTCCGGGCGCGCTGCGGTCAGCACAAGCGCGCGTCGCCTCGATCTCGCCGCTTCCGATGTGGTGGTCGTCGACGGAATCCGGGTGACGTCTCCCGTGCGTACGGCCTTCGATCTCTTGCGAGTTCGTCCGCCGTGGCGTGCGCTCGGGTACGTCGACATGCTGGCCCGGGCCACTCCGATCGATCCGAGAGAGCTGGCCGATTACGCAGATGATCAGCGTCGGGTTCGGTACGTCCGCCAAGCTCGCGACCTCGCGCGACTCGTGGATGCGCGGTCGGAGTCTCCGCCGGAGAGCTGGGTCCGCTACCTCATGTTCACAGCCGATCTCCCGACGCCCGACCTTCAGATCGAGGTACGGGATCGGCGAGGTGTGGTGTTCGCGCGCATCGACCTCGGATACGAAGCGCTGAAGATCGGGATCGAGTACGACGGCGAGGAGTTCCATTCGTCGCCATCGCAGCAATCGGCCGACTCGCAACGTGACCAGGCGTTGTTCGATCTCGGTTGGCTGATGATCCGTGTCCGGGGATCCCGACTGCGGCAGAACCCCTTCGGAGTGGTGGTCGAGATCGACAAGGCCCTGAAGTCTCGCGGCGGCTACTGAACTGTCGGGGTAGATGCACGGTCGATGATCTGGAGCGCACGATCAACGAATCGGAGCGCACGGTCGACGAATCGGAGCGCACGGTCGACGAATCAGCGCGCACGGTCGACGGAGTGGGCGACTCGTTGACTCAGCGCTGAACGCGCGTTTAATATGTTGTATATGCGTTCAGTCGACGATCGATCCACTCCGCCCGACGATCGGTCGACGCGTGCGCGGGTTCGGGATGTGGCCGTCGAGGTGTTCGCTCGCGAGGGCTTCGGCGCCACGGTGCGGACCATCGCGGAGGCGGCGGGAGTGAGCCCGGGGCTGGTCATCCACCATTTCGGCAGCAAGGAAGCGCTGCGGGCAGAGTGCGACGACCATGTGCTGGCGCTCACCCGACAAGCGAATGCGGCCAAGCTCGCGTCCGACCCCAACGGGTCGGTGCTCGGCGCATTGATGGGCCGGATGGACGTTCTCGAGGAGGACGGCCCACGCATCGTGTATCTGATCCGCAGCGTCCAGGCGGGTGGCCAGATGGCCCGCGACCTCCTCGACCATCTCGCAGTCGATGTCGAGAAGACGGTCCGCGACGGTGTCGCATCCGGGGCGATCCGACCATCCCTCGACGAGGCCGCCCGCGCCCGGTATCTCGTCTCCTACTCGATGGGCACCTTGCTCGTCGACATCACGATGCATCCGCCCGACGACTGGTCCGACGTCGGCGCCATCCTGCGCGCCTATGTCGACCGCGTCGTCGTCCCCGCGACCGAGATGGCGGTCCACGGGATCATGACCGACCCGACACTGCTCGACGCGGTGGTGTCCTATCAAGAGGATCGACGATGAGCGAGCACGCCGCGATCGAGGACCAGGGGCGAGCCGCGCCGGTGATCGAGGTTCGCGATCTGCACAAGAGGTTCGGGCGGTTCGCAGCGCTCGACGGGCTCGACCTCCGGGTGGGGGCAGGGGAGGTCGCCGGGTTCCTCGGTCCCAACGGCGCAGGCAAGTCGACGACCATCCGCGTGCTGCTGGGTATGTACCGCTACGACTCCGGGGAAGTGCGGGTGTTCGGTGCCGAGCCGCGCGCCGACGCCGTGTCCATCCACCGCCGCCTGGCCTACGTACCGGGCGATGTCACGCTGTGGCCGTCGTTGAGCGGCGGTGAGTGCATCGACCTGCTGCTGTCGCTGCGCGGGGTGCGGGCAGCGGCGGCACCCCGACGTGCCGAACTCGTCGAACGGTTCGAGTTGGACCCGACCAAACGGGCGAGCACGTACTCCAAGGGCAATCGACAGAAGGTCGCGCTGATCGCCGCCCTGTGCGCCGACACGGACCTGCTGATCCTCGACGAGCCGACGTCGGGTCTCGATCCGCTGATGAACCATCAGTTCGCGGAATGCGTGCGGGAGCGCGCTGCGGCCGGGTCGGCGATCCTGATGTCGAGCCACATCCTCGCCGACGTCGAGCAGCTCTGCGAGACGGTCACGATCATCCGGGCCGGCCGCACCGTGCAGTCGGGCACACTCACCGAGCTCCGACACCTGCGGCGATCACGGGTGAATGCGACCGTGGTCGGTGACACCTCGGCGCTCGCCACCCCCATCGCCGTCCACGATCTCGCGGTGCAGGGGGAGTCGGTCACCTTCACCGTCGACGACACCGGATTGGGCGAGGTGACGCGCATTCTCGCCGGTCTCGACGTCCGGCGCCTCACCATCGAACCGCCCAGCCTCGAGGAACTGTTCCTACACGCCTATGGCGACGGTGAGAACGATGGACACGGTGACAACGATGGAGCTCACGACGGTTCCGGCGTGCACGGTGCCGCCAACGAGGGCGGCGCGGCATGAGCGTCGCCGTATCGTGCACCGAATTGCCGATACGCACTTCGAGATTCGCCGGCACCCGAGTGCTGCTGGGTCCGGCGTCACGGGCCGAACGCGTGATCGCGCCGACGACGGTCCTGTTGTTCCTGATGATCAACGCCGCGACCGCCGGCTCGATCGTCAGCATGTATCCCGAGGCCGCCGACCGCGTCGCGCTGCAGCAGGGGCCGGGAGCGAATGCGGCGTTCCGTTTCCTGCTCGGTCCGCTGCAGTCGGTCGAATCGACCGCGGCGATCACCGTGTGGCGGGCGGGGCTGTTCATGATCGCGGCTTTCGCCGTGTGTGTCGCCCTGGCGGTCACCAGGCACACGCGGCGCGACGAGGAGCAGGGCCGCGTGGAGATGGTGCGGGCCGGCGCGACGGGCCGACTCGCGCCGATCGCCACGGCGACCATCGTCGCGGTCGTCTACTGCGTCGTCGTGGGTCTGGCGATGTCGCTCATGCTGATCCCGCTCGGGGCCGGGGCGATCGACGTCGTCTGCGTCTTCGCCCAATACGCGACCACCGGGATGGCCGCCGCCGGGGTCGCGCTGGTGGCCGCGCAGGTCGCGACCACCGCCCATCTGGCCAACCTGACCGCGACGGCGATGGTGCTCGGCGGCTACGTGCTGCGCGGGGCCGCCGACATCGTCGACGGATGGGGATGGCTGCGCTGGCTGAGCCCGGTGGGATGGGCCGAGCTGATCGATCCGTTCGGTGCGGACGACCTGTGGTGGGCTGGTGCGTCGATCCTGGTGTTCGTGCTGGCGGTCGGGCTGGCAGGTGTGGTGGCCGAGCGTCGGGATCTGGGGGCCGGTCTGCTCGCACCCCGGCCAGGCCCCGCATCGACGACCCGTCTCGCCGACGTCGGGGCGGTGGCCGTGCGGCTGCTCGGGTCGCAGGCTGTGGCCTGGACGGTTGCCATCGCGGTGTACGCCCTCGTGGTCGGCGCCATCGCACCGTCCGTCGACGAACTGGCCGAGGGCAATCAGTTGTTCGCCGACGTCGTCGGCGCCGCTGGGGTGTCCGCATCTCTGGGCGCGTTGTTCACGTCGACGATGAGCGCGTTTCTCGCCGTCGCGGCCAGCGCGTGGTCGGTCGCGGTCATCTCCCGACTCCGATCGGAGGAGTCGGCGGGACGGGTGGAGGTGTTGTTGGCGACACCGACCTCGCGAAGTCGGCTCTACCTCGCCCACGTCGCGGTGGCGGTCGGCGGCGTGGTCGCCATCCTGGTCGCCACCACACTCGGTTTGGGTGTCGGGACTGCTGCTGCGGGCGGTGATGCCGGATCGGCCTTCGCCGATGCGGCTCGGGCCACCGCGGTGCAACTCCCCGCGGCGACGGTGATCGTGGGGTCGGCGATGCTGCTCTACGGACTCGCCCCGAGGTCGGCTCCCGCCGGCTGGCTGGTGGTGCTCGGTGCGTTGTTGCTCGGGCCTCTGGCCGGGATGTTCCAGCTGCCGCAATGGGTTCGAGACATCTCGCCGTTCACCCACACGCCGACGGTCCCACTGGAACCGGTGCGGGGGACGCCGCTGATCGTCATGCTCGTGGTCGCGGTCGGGCTGATCGCCGTGGGTCGCGCGGCGTTCGACCGACGGGACGTCGGGTAGCAGAAGCTCGCGACCTGCCACATCGGGTCACAACCCGGGCGGCACCACTTCGTCCCAGCCGGCGACGTCCTCGGGGCGTCGGGGACCCGGGCCGGTGTAGATCGCGGCAGGCCGGACGAGCTTGCCCAACCGCTTCTGCTCGAGGATGTGGGCGCACCATCCCGCGGTACGGCCGCAGGTGAACATCGCAGGCATCATGTGCGTCGGCACCTCGGCGAAGTCGAGGATGACCGCCGCCCAGAACTCGACGTTGGTCTCGATCGCACGATCGGGCCGACGCTCCCGGAGCTCGGTCAGCGCAGCCTGCTCGAGGGCCGCCGCCACCTCGTACCGCGGCACGTCGAGCTCGCGGGCGGTGCGCCGCAGCACGCGGGCGCGCGGGTCCTCGGCCCGGTACACCCGGTGGCCGAAGCCCATCAGCTTCTCCTTGCGGTCGAGGATTCCCTTGACCAGGGCACGGGCATCGCCGGACTTCTCCACCTCGGCGATCATCGGGAGTACGCGCGCGGGCGCCCCGCCGTGCAGCGGTCCCGACATGGCACCGATCGCACCCGACAGCGCGGCCGCGACGTCGGCGCCGGTGGAGGCGATGACCCGCGCGGTGAACGTGGAGGCATTGAGTCCGTGCTCGGCCGCACTGACCCAGTACGCGTCGATGGCGCGGATGTGGCGCGGGTCGGGATCGCCTTTCCATCGCGTCATGAACCGCGCGGTGACGGTCTCGCACTCGTCGATGACGTGCTGCGGCACCGCAGGCTGATGGATGCCGCGTGCGGACTGCGCGACGTACGACAACGCCATCACCGACGCACGGGCGAGGTTGTCGCGTGCGGTCGCATCGTCGATGTCCAGCAGGGGCTGATAGCCCCAGATCGGTGCGAGCATGGCCAGCGCCGCCTGCACATCGACACGCACGTCACCGGTGTGGATGGGGAGGGGGAACGGTTCCGCGGGCGGGAGCCCGTTGCCGAACTGGCCGTCCACGAGCAGCGCCCAGACGTCGGAGAAGGTGACGTGGTTCTCGACCAGGTCCTCGATGTCGACACCGCGATATCGCAGGTTGCCGCCGTTCTTGTCCGGTTCGGCGATGTCGGTCGTGAAGGCGACCACGCCCTCCAGACCAGGAACGAAATCGTCGGGAACGTTGCCAGCCATCGGGCACCACCTCATCGTCGACACTGCGGCGTGTTGATCGACCCGGGGCAGAGGGTCGGACACCCCGCATGGGGAGCACAGATGCACTGTAGGCCAGGTCACCACCGGTGGCATACCGGGGAGTAACCAGCGGCGGGAGTAGCCTCTCTCAGAGTGGTGGATCAACCGGTAGACCTCCCCGACATGCGGGTCGGATACGGCGGCGGAATCCCGCCGAACATCGGCGAAGGCGATCGCGCGGCGGGTGCCGACGGTATCCGCGAGAACCTGGACCCCAGCTGGCTGCGTGGCGATCCTCCGTGGCTCGAGCTGTTCCGGGTGTGGCTGGGTGAGGCGGTCGATGCACGGATCGCCGAACCGAATGCCATGGTCGTGGCGACTGTCGACGAGAACGGTCATCCGTCCACACGCACGGTGCTGTGCAAGGGCGCCGACGAGTCCGGCATCGTCTTCTTCACCGGCTACGACTCCGACAAGGGACGTCATCTCGCAGCCAATCCTCATGCCGCGGTGACATTTCCGTGGATCGGCCTGGAGCGACAGGTCCATTTCCGTGGCGCCGTGACCCCGGTTCCCGTCGAGGAGTCCCTCGCGTACTGGGTTCGCCGACCGCGGGGTTCGCAGCTGTCGGCGTTGGCATCCGAACAGTCGCAACCGATCGACAGCCGCATCGACCTCGAGACGAAAGCTGCCGCCGTCGCCGACGAGCTGGGTGGGCCGGACAGCGACACCGCAGTCCCGCTGCCCCCTCGCTGGGGTGGTTACCGTCTGGCCCCGACCGTCGTCGAGTTCTGGCAGGGCCGTGCGAACCGACTGCACAACCGTGCGCGGCTCACCCTGGGTACCGACGGCTGGCAGGCGGAAAGACTCCAGCCCTGATGGCGAGGCTGCTCGCCGACACCACTCCGCTACGCAACGTCTACTTCCGCCGACTGTGGATCGCCAACATCGTCACGGTGATCGGCGCGCAGCTGACGGTGGTGGCGGTGCCCGCGCAGATCTACCAGATCACCGGCAGCTCGGCCTATGTCGGCCTCACCGGCATCTTCGGATTGGTCCCGCTGGTCATCTTCGGGCTCTGGGGCGGCGCGCTCGCCGACGTCTTCGACCGCAGGGTGATCCTGATCATCACCACCGTCGGGCTGATCCTGTGCAGTGCTGCGTTCTGGTTGCAGTCGGCGCTCGGTGTCGGGAACGTCTGGCTCCTGCTGGGGTTGTTCTCCGCTCAGCAGGCCTTCTTCGCGGTCAACCAGCCGACTCGCACCGCCGTCCTCCCTCGGCTGTTACCGCTGACCGAGCTGCCGGCCGCGAACTCGCTCAACATGACGGTGATGCAGGCCGGCGCGATCGCCGGGCCGTTGGCGGGCGGTGCGCTCATCCCGGTCCTCGGTTACTCGTTGCTCTACCTTGTCGACACGGTCTGCCTGTTCGCGACGCTGTGGGCGGTGATCGCGCTGCCCCGTCTGCGGCCGGACCGGGATCCGGACCAGCCGCGTCCGGTTGCCGGATTGCGTTCGGTGATAGACGGATTCGTCTATCTGCGACATCACAAGGTACTGATGGCCAGCTTCCTGGTCGACCTCATCGCGATGATCTTCGGCATGCCACGGGCGTTGTTCCCGCAGATGGCCCACGAGAACTTCGGCGGGCCGGAAGGTGGTGGCATCGCCTTTGCGTTGCTGTTCGCGGCGATCCCGTTGGGTGCGGTCCTGGGCGGGGTGTTCTCCGGGTGGGTGGTCCGTGTCCAGCGACAGGGGCTCGCGGTGATCGTGTGCATCCTCATCTGGGGGCTGTCGATCGTGGTGGCCGGTGGCGCGTTGTTCTTCGCGTCGGGCACCGCGATCCCGATGCTGCCGGTGGTGCTGGTCGCGCTGATGGTCGGCGGTGCAGCCGACATGGCCTCGGCCGCGTTCCGGCAGACCATGCTGCAAGCCGCCGCCACCGACGAGGTGCGTGGCCGACTTCAGGGTGTGTTCATCGTCGTGGTCGCCGGCGGTCCACGGATCGCCGATGTCGCGCACGGTGCCGCGGCGGCGACGGCAGGTACCGCGGTCGCCACGGCCGGCGGCGGGATCGGAGTGATCGTGCTGACCGTCGTTGCAGCGCTCGCGATCCCGGCGTTCGTGCGCTATCGGGCGGGTGAACGCGCCTGAACGGGCGCCCTGAGGTTGTCGGATTTCTGACACCTGATGGGGCCGCGCTGTGGATGGTGCACGGTGTGGCTCGCTGGAGGGTCAGGAATCCGGGCGGAGGGGCTGTTCGGGGTGGTCGGGCTTGATTTCGGTTGGCGGGGCTGTCCGCCCTGGGGTTGTCGGATTTCTGACACCTGATGGGTCTGTGCTGTGGATGGTGCAGAGTACGTCCCGCTCACGCGTCAGGAATCCGAACGACAGTGCTGATCGACCACCACACCGCGGCCGACCGGCGATCCGCAACTGTGCATCCGGGTCAATCGATCCGACCCGGGTAGGTCGCACGTCGCGCGGCGTGGACCGGGCAGTAGTGCATCGGGTTGTCCCGCTCGCTCTCCGGCGGCAGATTGCGCACAGGTGTCTCCACCAGCGGGGCGTCGGCGGCGACACGGCCGGACACCCGGTCCCAGGCGTCGCGCGGCCGTGGGTGCCGCAGGATGCGGTACGGCACAAGGCGATTCATCACGAGGTCCACACCCTTGCCGAACAGTCGGAACACGCGCTCGTCACGGTCCGTCCAGCGCAGACCCATCATCTCGCGGATAGGCTCGTCGTAGAGGCCGGTGGTCAGCCAGACGAAGAACCGCTGGACCGGGGGTGCGGCGTGTCGCCTCCAGATCCGTCGCGGCATCCACGACATCCACGGCGGCGGCGGCAGTTCGGAGATGTCCAGTACGGTGCGCACCGCTGGGTGATCGCGGAGCACGTTGCGGCACATGTGGTCCCAGTACTCGAGGAAGTCCTCGTAGGTGTCGGGCACCGGGCGCATGCTCACCCCGTACATCGCATACCAGGTCTTCGACTCCTCGAAGAGTTGCCGCTTCTGGTCCTCTGACAACCGTGGGCCGAACTTCTCGCACAAGCGGACGTTGCCGTACCAGAACGTCGCGTGTGCCCAGTAGAAGACGTCGGGATCGAGTGCGTGATACCGCGATCCGTCGTCCATCTGTCCTTTGATGGTGCGGTGGTAGTCGCGGACCTCGAGGCCGGTGTCCGGTGTGCGGTCGAAGACCACCCCGCTGATCGGGTACAGCGACCGCATCAGGCGTTCCCACCGTTCGCCGAAGAAGTCGGAGTGTTCCCACACCGCGGCGCCGAGCTTGGGGTGCATGTTCTGCATGGAGCCGGACCACAGGCCGCCGAGCATCCCGGTCCAGGTGCCCCAGATCTGCCATGTCAGCGAGTCGGGTCCGAGCGGGGTGACCTCGGCCGGAGTCGGGGTGTCGAGGCGCGGCCCGGCGTCCATCCGTGCAGATCCGGTGGTGGAGAGTACCTCCGTCATGAGACGAAACTCTAGGTTCGTCTCATCGGGCTGTCAACGGCAGTTACGTGTCGAGCCGAGTGATCGACCGAGGCGGTGTGATGTCGCGGACACCGCCTCGGTGATCTCTCCGGCCGGTCGACCGACGTCCGCGTCGAGAACTCACGCCCGCCGGGAACGGGGGATCGGGGTGCGGTCCCGAGCCGCAGGTCCGCTCTCATCACCACGGTTCGCTCGGGCGCGTCGGCACACACGAGGAATCGGTGGCGATGAGGTCGGGAGCGAACAGGATCAGGTCATCACGTGGGGTCCTCATGCGTCACCGCGCGATAACCACGTGCGCCTGCCCGGTCGACCGCCGCGCGTACGAGCCCGAACACCAAGCCCTGCAGCGCTGCCGCAGCGAGGACCTCGGTGTTGCTGCGCTGGAGGTCCTTGGGATCTGGAGCATTCGGCGTGTCGGCGACTCGTTTCCAGATCTGGGAGAAGACGGCCCCGGCGGCGACACCGCCGAGCACACTGGTGCCGATCGACAGTGGTGTGTAGAAGGCCTTCGACACCACGCTCATCTCACGCCTCCCGACGTCGGCGCCGCACGACGACGACACCGACGACGGCCAGGACAGCCGCGACGGCGGCGCCGATGAGTGCCGGTTGGTTGGCCTTGGCCGTCGCCTGCGCGGACTGTGCGGCATCGGTGGCGGCGGCACTCACCCGCGCAGGCACATCGGCTTTGCGCACCAGGGCGTCGACGGTCTCCGCCAACTCCTCGCGCTGCTGCTCGACTGGTGGCGGTGTGTCGGCCGAGGCGGACGGCAGATCGCTGTTGGGGGTCACGTTGGGCCCATGTTCTGCGGCGGTCATCTAGAGGTGCTCCTTCACGGTCTCGACGTCGGTCCGGATGCTCTGCACGGCCTGTTCCGGTGCGGGCGGCAGAGCCGACTTCGCGCGCTGGGCACCGACTGCCGCGACGATGCCGCCGATGACGACGAGTGCGCCACCGACGATGATCGCGGCGAGCCACGCCGGTACCGCAACAGCGAGCCCGAGGACTGCGGCGGCGACGAGCGTGCCGAGTCCGAACAGGGCCAGCAGGGTGCCGGCACCCGAGATGCCCGCGCCCACCCCGATGCGGGTGCCCTTGGTGCGCACTTCGTCGAGTGCATTGCGCACCTCGGTGCGTACCAGGGTCGTCGTCTGTTGTTGCAACCGTTCGACCAGCTGAACGGTCGACAGCTCGTCGGTGCTCGGATGGCTCATTGCGGTTCACTCCTTCGCGTCCGGGTGCCGACGATGATCGGCAACGATGGTGATTCACCGATTCCCGGACCGGTCGTCGGGCAAACATGCCCGACCGCTGACAGGTGGTCGGATCACCGTGTCGACCGCCCGTGCTCGAGCGCCCGAGGTCGCTGCACGCCGAGCGCGACCGCCCGATCCCGCACGAAATCTGTACGCCTGAGGCGAGTCGTCGACATATGGTCATCGGCAGGCCGCGGACGTACAGATTTCGGCAGTGCCCGTCCCTGTGTTGACGCTGTCGATTCATCCTGATCGCAAGGGAATCGCCGCGCGATCGATCCGGTTGGCAATGCACATGGGCGATGACTGGCAACCGGACGAGCACATCAACACCGCACCGCGAAAGCTCGACGCGCAGGAGCGCGAGAGATTTCTCGCCGAGCCGAGGGTCGGGATCCTCAGCGTCGCCGCCGACGAGGGGCGGCCACCACTCACCGTCCCGACCTGGTTCGACTATCGGCCGGGCGGCACGCTGTCGGTGATCACGCGTGCCGGGCAACGCAAGTCACGCCTCATCCGGGCCGCCGGTGCAGTCTCCTTCTCGGTCCAGCAGCCGGAGGTCCCGTACAAATACGTCACCGTGGAGGGCACCGTCATCGCCCAAGACCGAGCCGGCCGCGACGCGCTGGTCGCCATCGGGAGTCGATACCTCCCGGCGGAGGAGGTGGACGGGTGGGCCGACTGGGAGGTCTCCGGTGGGAATCGCGGCCGGTACCCGGAGCACGTCGAGATCCGGATCGACCGATGGATCACCCGCGACTTCTCCTGAGCCGGAACGACGTCCACACCAGCGGTAGGTTGTCGGGCACTGCTCAGGCGATCACTGCCCGGCGAGTTCGGTGACGATGCCGATGGTGTTCCCGTCCGGGTCGGTCACCTCGAAGAACTCGACCACGCCCTCGATCCGCCCGAGCGCGCCGACGTCGAGACCGAGTCCGGTCAGCCGTCGGTGTTCGGCCCCCGCGTCGGCAACCGTGAGGTTCGGCGCGGGACGGGTGCCGCCGTCGGCGATCTCGGTGGCGCCGACCAATTGGAGCCAGAACACCCCGAGATCGAACTCGACGATGCCCTCGTCGGGCGCGACGTCGGGATCGCCCAACTCGAGCGCGCGCTGATACCAGGCGATCGACCGATCGAGGTCGGACACGGGGAGCGCAACGGTGATGTTCGTGACCTGCATGGACAGAATCTAGTCCGACCGCAACCGACCCACCACGAGATTCGTCGGGAGTTCGGCGCCCCGTCGTGGTGATCCGCGGCCAGAACTGTCAGGTGCGACTACGCGACAGAACTGTCCCGCGCGACCCCGCGACAGAACTGTCCTGCGCGACCACGCGACAGAACTGTCCCGCGCGACCACGCGACGTCGGCCGCTGGACCCGGTGCCGTAGCTCACGCGCTCAGCGCGGGCGGAATCGGACCTGGTCTCCGGCCACGAGTTGGGCGGCGCGGTCGAGTGCGGTGACGGTCAGCACGGCGGCCACCGGATAACCGCCGGTCACCGGATGGTCGGCGAGAAAGACAACCGGCCGACCCGACGGCGGGATCTGGACCGCGCCGTGCGGAATCCCTTCTGATGCCGGGTCTCCCGTGTCGGCACGGTGGACGACCATCGGAGCGGGCGATGCCTCGGGGCGCGTGAGGCGCACCCCGACACGGTTGCTCTCCGGGGTCACCATCCAGGTGGCCACGAACAGGTCGTCGACGTCGGCGAGGAGTGCCGAGCGTGGACCGGTGTGGACGTCGAGGTCGATCACCGCGTCGAGCCGATGATCAGCGGGGGCGGTCATCGTCGACGGCCAGCCCGACGCCCCGGTACCGATCGGCACGACCGCACCGGCCGACAGTGGCGCCGGTCCCAGGTCGGAGAGTATGTCGGTGGAGCGCGAGCCGAGCACCGCGGAAACGTCGATCCCGCCGCGGACCGCGAGGTAGTTCCGACACCCCCGGGGCGGGACGTCGACGCGGACCTCGGCTCCGGCGGTCACCGCCTGCGCGCCGTGCGTGCCGACCGGTCGGCCATCGACGCTCACCGGGGCGTCGGCGCCGGTCACGGCGATCAGCAGGTCGATGTCGGCCCGCACCCGTAGTCCACCGAGGGTGCATTCGACGGTCGCCGCCGATTCCGGGTTGCCGACCAGCCGATTCGCCAGCGCCGCCGCGGTCCGATCAGTCGCTCCCGAACGCGGGACACCCAGGTGCGCGTACCCGGGCCGACCGAGGTCCTGGACGGTCGCGAGCGGACCGGTGGCCAGCACGGTCAGCGATCCGGTCGCGTCCGTCGTCGAGCGTCCCCGCCGGTGCCCCCGACGCTGCTCCTCGCGACGGGCCCGACCGTCCCTTTCGGTGAAGCGGACGACGGCGCCCGGCGCGAGGAGCGCGGGCGGGTCGGCCGTCTCGTCCCAGAGTTCGATGTCGGTGTGGCCCAGCAGGTGCCACCCGCCCGGGCTCTCGCGCGGATACACCGCGCTGTATCCCGCAGCCACCGCGACCGATCCGGCCGGAACCCGCGGGCGCGACTCGGACCGCCGGCCGATCCGGGTCAACGGATTGTCGTCGTCCGTGGGCACCAGATAGCCGAAGCCCGGTGCGAAGCCCATGAACTGCACCCGCCACGTGGTGTCCTGATGCAGTGCGACGAGCTGCGGGACGGTCAGTCCGACGGAGTCCGCCGCGGCGTCCAGATCTGCACCGTCGTAGCGCACCGGCACGACGATCTCGGATGGCGTGGAGACGCCGGGGGAGTCGTCACGGCGGGGGCCGTCACGCAGAGCCCGATGGACGCCCAGTGTGTCCACGCCGGAACCGATCTCGGCCTGGACCAGGATGGTGAGGGCCGCCGGGATCACGTCGGTGATCTCCGGGAGACGTCCGGCCGCCATGGCCGATCGCAGTGCCGCCGCCGAACGCCGCACGGCGACAGCCGGATCGGGTTCGGCGCCGAAGTCGAGCAGCACAGCGTCGAGTCCGGCGGGCAACTCTCGCATGCAGCAAACCTACCGAGGTCAGGGCGTGGGCGGTGGCACACTCGACGATGACCTGGTGAATGCGACGTCGAGAGGTGCGCGGTGAGAGAGATCGTCGTCTGCGGTGAGGCGCTCGTCGACGTGGTCGCCGGCGCGCCGGTCTCCCGCGACGGAGGGCGTCTTCCCCCGCTGCAGCCCGCGCTCGGGGGTGGTCCGTTCAACGTCGCGATCACCTTGGGGCGGCTGGGGAGCGCGGTCACCTTGTGTTCGGCGGTCTCCACCGACAACTACGGCGAGGCCATCGTCGGCGCGTTGCAGGCAAGTGGCGTGGGTACGTCGCTCGTCCAGCGGCGGTCCGAGTCGACTTCCCTCGCCCTCGCGACCATCGGCCCCGGCGGTGGCGCCCAGTACTCCTTCTACGTCTCGGGTACGGCCGACCGCACGGTTGCCGACCCCGGCGCGTTCCCGGCGACTGTCGCAGCAGTCTGTTTCGGCACGTTGTCGCTGGTCCTGGAGCCTGGGGCGAGCGTCTACGAGGCGGTCCTGCGGCGCAGTCACGAGGAGGGCCGCCTCGTGGTGGTCGACCCGAACATCCGAGCCGCCGTCATCGACGATCCCGACGCCTACCGGAGACGGTTCGCGGCGTGGGTGCGGTCCGTCGACGTCGTGAAACTGTCCGACGAGGACGCCGCCTGGCTGGCCGAGGGCCCATCCGGCACCGGCCCCGACCAGTGGCTGGAGGCCGGAGTGGTGGCGGTGGTCACAACTGCCGGTGCCGACGGCATCACGGTCCGGACCGCGACCGACATCGTGAGCGCGCCGGCGCCGTCGGTAGCCGTGGCCGACACCATCGGTGCAGGTGACAGCGTCTTGGGTGGTGTGTTAAGCAAGCTGGATCAGCTCGGCGCACTCTCGCCGGACGCTGTTCGTGCACTGGGCCCCGACGAGTGGCGGAAGGTCGCCGCCTTCGCAGGTCAGGTCGCTGCGGTCACCGTGGGGCGTCCGGGCGCCGACCCTCCGTGGGCGGGCGAGCTGAGTACCGACTAGCTTTGTAGAGGAGTGTCCCAACCCGGACACATCTGCAAACGACGTACCTGAGTAAAGGGGTTCGTGTGTCCGCTGAAACCGTCCCAGCTGACCAGGCGTCTGACACCGCCTCGGCGACCTTCACCTACCCCGGTGGACAGCTGGAGCTCCCGATCCTGAAGGCCACCGAGGGCAGCGACTCCGTCGCGCTCGGCAAGTTCCTCGCCGACAGTGGTCTCACCACTTACGACAGCGGGTTCGTGAACACGGCGTCGACGAAGTCGGCCATCACCTACATCGACGGCGATGCGGGCATCCTGCGGTACCGCGGCATCCCGATCGACCAGCTCGCCGAGAAGTCGACCTTCATCGAGGTCTCCTACCTGCTCATCTACGGTGAGCTGCCGACCCCGTCCGAGCTCTCCGATTTCACCGAGCGGATCCAGCGGCACACGCTGCTGCACGAAGACCTCAAGCGGTTCTTCGACGGCTTCCCGCGCAACGCCCACCCGATGCCGGTGCTCTCGAGTGCCGTCAACGCGCTGTCGGCGTACTACCAGGACTCGCTCGATCCGAAGGATCCCGAGCAGGTCGAGCTGTCGACCATCCGCCTCCTTGCGAAGCTCCCGACCATCGCGGCGTACGCGTACAAGAAGTCGACCGGACAGCCCTTCCTGTACCCGGACAACTCCTACAGCCTGGTCGAGAACTTCCTCCGGCTGACCTTTGGTTTCCCCGCGGAGCCCTACGAGGTCAACCCCGAGGTCGCCAAGGCCCTCGACATGCTGTTCATCCTGCACGCCGACCACGAGCAGAACTGCTCGACGTCGACAGTCCGTCTCGTCGGGTCGTCGCAGGCCAACCTGTTCACCTCGATCTCCGGTGGCATCAACGCGCTCTGGGGCCCGCTGCACGGCGGCGCCAACCAGGCCGTACTCGAGATGCTCGACGAGATCCGTGAGTCCGGTGGCGACACCAAGGATTTCATGAACCGGGTGAAGAACAAAGAGGCCGGCGTCAAGCTGATGGGCTTCGGACACCGGGTCTACAAGAACTACGACCCGCGTGCGGCCATCGTGAAGAAGACCGCGGACACGATCCTGGAATCGCTTGGCGTGCAGGACGATCTCCTCGACATCGCGAAGGGCCTGGAAGAAGTCGCCCTCAACGACGACTACTTCATCGAGCGCAAGCTCTACCCCAACGTGGATTTCTACACCGGCGTCATCTACCGTGCGATGGGCTTCCCGACCCGGATGTTCACGGTGCTGTTCGCGCTCGGACGTCTCCCGGGTTGGATCGCCCACTGGCGGGAGATGCACGCCGACCCGACCGGCAAGATCGGTCGTCCGCGTCAGCTCTACACCGGCTACACCGAGCGTGACTACGTGGAGATCGCCGGACGCTAGCCTTTGTCCCCGGCCAGCCGGGGCCGCGGCCGGTGCCTCCGCGACGACGGCACCGGCTCCTGACATCGACCGACTCAAAGGAGAGTTCGTGACCAGCACCGAGAAGCCCGAAGTCGAGTTCCCCGAGGGACCGGCACCGACCGAGCTGCAGATCACGGATCTGATCGTGGGCGAGGGTGACGAGGCCCAGCGCGGTGGCGTGGTCGACGTCCACTACGTCGGCGTCGAGTTCGCCACCGGCGAGGAGTTCGACTCCTCGTGGGACCGTGGACAGTCCGCGAACTTCCCGCTGGAGCGTCTGATCCCGGGTTGGCAGGAGGGGATCCCCGGCATGAAGGTCGGCGGACGCCGCCGCCTGACGGTCCCGCCGCAGCTGGCCTACGGTCCCGAAGGTGCCGGCCACCGCCTCTCGGGCAAGACCCTGGTCTTCGTCATCGACCTGCTGGGTGTGGGGTAAACGACTTCCACCGCCCTCCTCTGGCTACGCCGGGACCTGCGCCTGGCCGACCTCCCTCCGCTCATCGCAGCGCAGGAGGCGGCCGAGCAGGTCCTGGTCTGCTTTGTCGTCGACCCGAGGCTCGAGAAGTCCTCTGGTGATCGGCGACTGAGCTTTCTCTTCGACTCCCTGCGTGATCTGGACGAGCAACTCTCGGGACGGCTGCTCGTGGTCCGCGGACGCCCGGATGTCGAGATCCCACGCCTGGTCGATGCCGTCGACGCGACCTCGGTCCATGCGAGCGAGGATTACTCGCCGTTCGGCCGCCGGCGCGACGCAGCCGTCGTGGATGCGTTGGGAGACACTCCGTTCGAAGCCGAGGGTTCGCCCTATCTCGTCTCTCCTGGGCGGGTCACCAAGTCCGACGGCGAACCGTACAAGGTCTTCACGCCGTTTCACCGTCGATGGGCCGAGCACGGTTGGCGCAAGCCCGCATCGTCGACGATCACCACGTCGGATCTTCTCGACCCGAAGGAGATCACGAAGTCGGGAAGAATTCGGATCCCGGCTGCCCCGGTCGAGTTGTCGCTGGCGGCGGGTGAGCGGGCCGCGCAGGAGCGGTGGGCCGAGTTCGTCGAACACGACCTCGCCGGATACGACGACGACCGCAACCGGCCCGACAACGACGTGACGAGTCGGATGTCCCCTTACCTGAAGTACGGCAACATCCATCCCCGCACTCTCGCCGCCGATCTCGGCCGCGGAAAAGGGGCGCAGGCCTACCTGCGGGAGTTGGCGTTCCGCGACTTCTACGCCGACGTGTTGTTCCACTGGCCCGAAAGTGCTTGGCGCAACTGGAATTCGCAGTTCGACGACATCGATCTCGACACCGACAAGAAGGCCTACGAGCGCTTCGACGCGTGGAAGGCCGGACGAACCGGCTTCCCGATCGTGGACGCCGGTATGCGGCAGTTGAGTGAGACCGGCTTCATGCACAACCGGGTCCGCATGATCACCGCTTCCTTTCTCGTCAAAGACCTCCACCTGCCGTGGTGGTGGGGTGCGGAGTGGTTCCTCGATCAGCTGATGGACGGCGACATGGCCAGCAACCAGCATGGTTGGCAGTGGGCTGCCGGCACGGGAACCGATGCGGCGCCGTACTTCCGGGTGTTCAACCCGACCACGCAGGAGAGCAAGTTCGACCCCGACGGGGAGTACGTGCGCCGCTGGGTTCCCGAAGCCGGCACCGACGACTACCCGGAGCCGATCGTCGATCACAAGGCCGAACGCGAGGAAGCGCTCCGCCGGTTCGGCGAGATCTGACAGCGGCGAGGCCGATCACGCGAAGTCTTCCCAGGTGTGCCCGATGAGCCACTGACGGCCGGCGTCGAATCGTTCACAACGAATTTGCTTGGCTCGCACCGGTTCAATTGATATCATTATTGATATCAATCAGTGGAAGGAGCTAGCGATGGCCTCGATCGACACAGCGAACGGACGAGTCCGTGTCGAGTTGCGATGGTGGGAGAAGTTCTTTGCCGGTGGTCGAGAGCAGTTCATCCTCTCGAGATCCGATCTCGACGGCGTCGAGCGGGTGGTGCACCCGACGCGCTACTCCGTGGCGCCAGGAGGGCGCGCTGGACTGGTCGTCACCGGTGTCGTGAAGATCGGTCGGTGGGGATTGGGTACGTCGAAGAGTCGATATCTCAGCGTGCAGCGCCGGATCCCGGCCGTGCGTCTCACGCTCAATGACGAGGCGGCCAAGAAGATCGGTTACGACGAATTGATCATCAGCACTCCACGCGCGCAGCAGGTGGTCGATGCACTCACGAGCGGGGGCTGACGGGAGTCGGCTGCGGCGCGGAGATTCGAGTTGCTACCGTGCCGGCCCTGTCTCGGTCCTAGGTCGAAGCCCAGGGTGTCAGGTGTCCGGAAGGAACACGGTCGACAGGACGTGCCGGCGTCGCCCGGGCGCCGCCGGCCGGTCAAGAAATGGAGCGAAGAACTTCTCCAGGGCGGCAGCGAATTCTGCACGCTCGGTATCCGAGAGCCACAAAGCCGCCTGCCGGAACGAGACGTGGTCGGCGACGGGGTCGATCTGCGGCTGACTGAGATAGCGGTCGAGGTCACCGCTGAGTCCGGCGATGAAGACGGTGAAGTAGGTTCGTACCTGCTCGTCGGTCACGGTGCCGCCGCGATCGTCGGTGCCCGGCGTCGCGAGACGTAGAGTGCGTTCGACGCCACCACGGTTGGGCCGTTCGGAGACCACTTCGACCAGCCCGGCGTCGATCAGGATGGCGACTTGTCGATAGAGCGTCGCATGCGAGATGTCGTCGAGTTGCTCCGACACCTGGGCGGTCGTCAACTCGCGACCGATCAATGTCTGCGCGATACGCCAGCGAACCGGATGGTGGAGGACGTCTGCGCGGATGTCGTCCGCATGTGAACCCATGTTGCGACCATCCTCTCCAGCATCGTCAGTTGTCTCTCCAGGGTAGGGGAAAGCAATGATCCGACACTCGCTCGTCGCTCGTCGCTCGTCGCTCGTCGCTCGTCGCTCGTCGCTCGTCGCTCGTCGCTCGTCACCGACCGTCGGCCGCGACTCCCACGGCGTGTGCCGTCTCGGACATCATCTGATCCGTCATGTCTATGATCGCGCCCCACTGTGAGGCATGGAGCGACGCGGCGGCGGCCGTCGAGACGTCGGTGAGGCGGTCATGCTCGGACTGTGACGCGCCGACGAGTGCGTCGCCGGGAAGGCGGGCGGGGCTGCCGGCGACTCGCAGGCGAATCCGGTCGCGCAGTGTGCCGTCGGAGGCATCGAGGAGGATTCGTACCGAATCGGCGTGGTCTGCCACAGCCGAGTCCGGCCCGCGGATCACCATCACCACCTCGTCCGCGCCGGCCGCGACGTATCCGTCGATGATGGTGCGGCACAGTGCCCCCGGTTCATGGCCGGATCGGTCACCGGTGCATGACATGCGAGTTGCTCGACATCGACGAATACCGTCACTCGATCGTCGGACCAACTACTTCGCAGGAGTTCCCAGGCAGCGGTCGACTTTCCGACGGCCGGGGCGCCCGCGATCGTGAGCGCACGGACGGCCGTCGCGGTCGAGTCCGTCGACGGTCGCAAACGGTTTCCGCGGACAGGGAACGGCAACGGTGCGGGCCGTCACCCGGAGTCGGCGAAGACCCCCGCCCGCAGCGCTGCGACGGTGGCGCGCACCGATCGTTGGGCGTCAGCCCGGGTCGGCGCCGACGACGTGGTGAGAAACCGGTAGTAGAGCGGGGCGGACAGATGGCGGATGACTTCCGCTGCGTCGGTGTCGGTGGGGGCGTCGCCGCGGTCGACCGCATCGGCCAGACACTGCGACCACTCGTCGACACGTGTGCGATAGAAGTCGTCCAGCGCTGCTCGCGTGCTGCGATCGTGTGTGGCCGCTGCGATCAGCGCGGCGAACAGACGACCTTGGCGTGGGTCGGCGAGCGTGTCCACGACCAGCTCGGCGTTGGCCTGTAGGTCGGCGAGGAGGTCGCCGGTACGGGTGGCGGGCACCGATTGGCCGGCCATCTGGTCGAGCAGGTCGGCGACGAGGACCTGGGGAGTGCCCCACCGTCGGTACACCGTCGTCTTGCCGACCCCGGCGGCTCGTGCGATGGCAGGTAGGTCCATCCCGGCGAATCCGTCCTCGATCAGCGCGTTCTCGGTGGCGTCCAGAACGGCGGCGCGCACCGCGGCGGTCCGTCCGCCGGGCCGGGTGTTGGGGGTGCTGGGCACACCGCCGATGGTACGCGGACCCGATCGCTAAAGGAATCGTAGTTCCATTAATGACCCGAATGGGTTATGGTACTAACAGGAACACAGACCCGTTAAGGAGTATCGATGGAATATCGCACGGTTGGCACATCAGGGTTGGTGGTGTCCGAACTCGGCTTCGGCGCAGCCACTTTCGGTGGTCGCGGAAGGTTCTTCGGCGCGTGGGGCGCCACGGACGTCGACGAGGCGAGACGGATGATCGACATCTGCCTCGAGGCAGGTGTCACCCTGTTCGACACCGCCGACGTCTACTCCGACGGGGCCTCTGAACAGGTGCTCGGAGCCGCACTCCGCGGCCGCCGCGACGACGTCGTGATCTCGACCAAGGCGGCGCTGCCGACCGGCGACGGGCCTCGGGACATCGGCACGTCTCGGGCGCGTCTGCATCGGGTGGTGGATGCCGCGCTCCGTCGCCTGGACACGGACCGCATCGACCTCTTCCAGCTGCACGGTTTCGATGCGTTGACTCCGTTCGACGAGGTCGTCGACACCCTGGACGATTTGGTCCGCGTCGGCAAGATCCGTTACACCGGGGTCTCGAACTTCGCCGGGTGGCAGCTCATGGGCGAACTCGCCGCCGCCGACCGTAGACATCGCGTCCGTCATGTCGCACACCAGGTCTACTACTCGCTGATCGGACGCGACTACGAGTGGGATCTCATGCCGCTCGGGCTCGCCGAAGGTGTGGGGGCATTGGTGTGGAGCCCGCTCGGATGGGGGCGGCTGACCGGTCGCATCCGACGGGGCGTGCCGCTGCCCGAGACCAGCAGGCTGCATGTGACCGCGGATGCGGGGCCGCCGGTGGACGCCGAGCGGTTGTACGCGATCGTCGACGTGCTGACCGAGATCGCGGAGGAGGCCGGCCGCACGGTCGCGCAGGTCGCACTGAACTGGGTGTCATCTCGTCCGACGGTCGCCGGGGTCATCATCGGCGCCCGAACCGAAGAACAGCTGCGCGACAACCTGTCCGCGGCAGGATGGCGACTCGATGACGACCAGATCCGGCGACTCGACGACGTCTCCGCGACCGAGGTCCCGTACCCGCACTTCCCGTATCGTCGGCAGGAGGCTTTTGCCCGGTTGAATCCGCCTGCGGTGTGAACGATGTCGGTGGAGCCTGTCATGGTGTCCCGATGGATCTCGGCGCGCTCCTGAATCGAATCGTCTCGCGACTGCGGCCGCATGATGAGCTCGAACAGGCGCACATGGAGGATGTCGCTGCGTGGATTCGATCCACGGGCGACCTCGTGCGGCGGGAACGGCCTGCAACGCCTCCTAAGCATCTGGTGGCATACATCGTCGCTATCGATCCGTTCGACGGGTCGACCCTCCTGGGGCAGCATCGAAAGGCTGGCCTCTGGCTGCCGACCGGTGGTCACGTCGAGCCTGGCGAGCGCCCACGCGATGCCGCAGTACGGGAGATCGTGGAGGAGTTGGCGATCGATCCGGAACTGGCGTCTCGGTGCGTTGCGGCTGATCCGGTCTTCATCACGGTCACGTCGGTCGATTCAGTGGGGGCGCACGTCGATGTCAGCCTCTGGTACACAATCGAGCTGAACCGAGGAATCGAAGTGACCCACGATCCGAGTGAGTTCGATTCTGTCCGTTGGTGGCCTGTTGATGAAATCCTCGCGGAAAGTGCGACACGCTTCGATCGGCACTTCCGACGATTCCTCGCCAAGGTGGATCACGCAGCGTCCTGAGTGCGGCACGAGCGGGGCGCCGCGACGATGATCGACGCGGCCTCCCGCTGACACCGCGCTGAGGGCCGCACTCGACAGTTTTTGACTGTTCGGTCTATTATGGGTTCGTGGGCCGACCCAGAGCATTCGACACCGACACCGTTCTGGCTGCCGCCGTGGATGTCTTCACCACGCGGGGATACAGCGCGGCGTCGGTGGACGAGATCCTGGCGGCCACACAGATCCGACGTGCCAGCCTGTACAACGCCTTCGGCAGCAAGCGGGGACTCTTCCTCGCGGCGCTGCGATCGCCGGCATCGACGATGGACCTGCTGCTGGTGGCGCTGCTGGAGCTCGCCCCCGACGACGAGACGGTGCGCGACGAGATCGGGGCGATGCTGGCCGCTCAGCAGATCGACGACCGTGCACTCGGTGCCGCGCTCCTGCGCCGCGCCGGACTGGAGAGATCGGAGACCACGTGAACACCGTTACCGTCCAAGGGGATCGGCTGATCGTCGCGCCGCGCGGCCTCGACAAGCTGTGGAGCTTCACCCGACAGCTCGACATCCCGTTGAGTTCTGTTCGCGGAGCGACCGTCGACACCGGCGTCCGCCGCGAGCAGCGCGGCATCCGCGCGCCGGGTCTGGCGATCCCGGGTAAGTACGCGGGGACCTTTCATCGGGACGGTGAGCGATCCTTCTGGAACGTCGGCGATCCGGTCCGCAACGTGGTCATCGAGCTCGACGGCACCGGCAAGTATCACCGGCTGGTGCTGACCGTCGACGACCCGGCCGCGGTCGAGAAGTCCGTCAACGCCGCGCTCTGACGACGACTCGGCCGGATGTGTCGGCGATCGACACATCCGGCCGTGCGAGCGAGAGTGCTACCGGCTCAACGAGAGTGCCTCGCTCCACTTGACCCGGCTGCCGGTTCGCAGGATCGTGCGCTGGTAGATGCGCGCAGCGGTCCAGGTGGCGATCGCGCAGGCGAGGATCATCAAGGCGAAGGTCACGATGATCTGCAGGGCCGATGCGTCGCCGGTCGCGATCCGGATCGGCATCAGCGCTGCACTGAACGGCGGAATCCAGCTGAGCGTGGTGACGATGGTGGAGTCGAGGGCCTGGATTCCGAAGATGCCCGAGTACATCACCGCCATCGCGAGAATGGTGAGCGGCGCCGAGCTCGCGCTCAGCTCTTCCTGTCGGGAGACCAGGGCGCCGGTCGCCGCGTACAGCGTCGCGAAGAACAGGAAACCGAGGACGAACCAGGCGATCACCGCGGCGAACATCCCCAGTGCGGCACCGGGAATGGTGAGCAATCCGGTCGCCTTGCCGGCGATGAGTGCGGTCCCGCCCAGCACGAGGACCTGTGCGAGTGCGATGGCGCCGATGCCGATGATCTTGCCCCACAGCAGGTGCAGCGGTTTGATCGTGGCGAGAAGGATCTCGACGACCCGAGACGTCTTCTCCTCGACGACACCGACCGCGACCATCGAACCGCCCATCATGATCGCGGTGATCAGCAGAATGGTGCCCACCAGCGCGATCACGATCCGTTGCCCTTCGTCGGGGTTGTCGGGTTGGGTCTGCTCGACCGTGATTGAGGCGCGCGGCAGGGTCGACTGATCGACCCCGCGTGCGGCGAGTGCCTGGGTGGTGACGACCTGGTCGACTGCGCCCCGCAGGATTCCGTCGATGGTCGGGTCGACGCCGGACTTGCTGATCAGGATCTGTGACGTCGCGGTGGCGTCGGGCACCAGGGCGGCCTCGAGATCGCCTGCGGTGACCTGACTCCGGGCCTGATCAGTGGAGTCCAGCGTCACCACGTCCAGCTTGGTGTCGGTCGCGGAACCGACGGCCGAGATGGTCTGCGACAGCGACGCATCTGCACCGACGACACCGATCTTCTTGGCGTCGTCGCGGCCGGTGAACGCGGCCAGCACGATCGCACCGACGACGATGACCACCATCAGCAGTGCGGTGCTGATGACAAAGGACTTCGTGCGGGCCCGGGTGACGATCTCACGTTCGGCGATCAGCCAGATGGACCGGAACGCGCCGTTGTCGGACACGGTGGGGGAACTCATGCGGATACCACCTCTCGGAACAGTTCGGTCAGGGTCGGTGTGGATGTGGCGAAGCGATGCACCGGACCTGTTCGCAGTGCCGCCGCCAGGATCGCCTGGTCGTCGGCGACCGCGGGGTCGATGCGGAGTTCGGTGACGCTCTCGCCATAGGTCGCCGCGGTGACGCCGGGCAATCCGTCGGCCCAACGGCTGTCCGCCGACGGCCCGGACACCTCGAGGGTCACGCCTCCTCGACTGCGCAACTCGTCGACCCGACCCAGGGCCTTCATCTCGCCGCGGGCGATGATGCCCACCCGATCACACAGGCGCTGGACCAACTCGAGTTGGTGCGACGAGAAGATGACCGGGATACCCTCGGCCGCCTTCTCTTTGAGGACGTCACTCATGACGTCGACCGCGACCGGGTCGAGGCCGGAGAACGGCTCGTCCAACACCAGGACCGCCGGATCGTGGATCAGGGCCGCGGCCAACTGGACACGCTGCTGGTTACCCAGGCTCAGGTCACCGACGTTGTCGTCGACCCGCTCGGCGACGCCGAGGCGCTGCGTCCACCGGGCGACCGCGTCGGCCGCCGTCGCGTTGTCCATCCCGTGCAGACGCGCCAGGAAGGCGAGTTGATCGCCGACTTTCATCTTCGGATACAGCCCACGTTCCTCGGGCATGTACCCGATCCGCCGACGACCGTCGAAGTCGATGGGTGTCGCCCCCAACCGGACCTCGCCGGAGTCGGCGGCCAGGACTCCCAGGATGATGCGCATGGTGGTCGACTTGCCTGCGCCGTTGCTTCCGACGAATCCGAAGATCTCGCCGGGCGAGACATGAAAGGTCATGTCGCGCAGCGCAACCAGGTCGCCATAGCGTTTGTGCAGTCCGTCGACGACGAGTTCGCCGGTCATTCGGTGCTCCTCTCGGGGTAGGTCTCGAAATCCTCGGGATCGGGATCGTCCATCCACCACGCCACGAGTAGCGACGGCACGAGTGCGCCGACCACCATCAGGCAGATGAGCAGGACGGCGACCCCGTAGACGGTGGAGCCGTCGACCTCGTCTCGGGTGCCCAGCCAGACGAGGACGACGTAAGGGATGAACATCAGCGAGTACAGGGCGAAGAAGCCCATCGAACGCGCTGAGTTCCGTTGGGCTGCTTGGATCTCGTCGAGCGCGGACGCCGGGGTGTCGGCGACCGAGCCGGTGACGATCCGCAGCAACGACATCACCGTGATCGATCCGACGATGCTGAGGACGAAGGGGATGTAGAACCATCCGGTGAAGAAGGAGGTGACCGCACTGGCCACGGCCAGGATCATCAGCATGATCTGCGCGATCACCAGTCGGCGGAACGTCCGGCGATTGCGCCACTGGGGTAGCTGCCCGGCGTAGCGCTCGTTGAAGTCGAGGTGGCGTCGGCCGCGCCACTCGTCGTAACGGCGCCAGAGCGCCGGTTGGGCCTCCGTCGGGATGGCCGAATTGGGGTCCTTCATCGGTCTCCTCCGTTGTCGGTCGCGGTGCCGGCCTGGACCGCGGTCCCCCTGGTCGTCGACGACCGGCGGTACAGCTCGGCCGACATCGCGCCGAACTCGGTGCGGCTGAAGACGGCCTCGACCGGGAGGTCGAAGACGTCACAGATGCGGAACGCGAGATCGAGGCTGGGGTAGTTGTCGCCCCGCTCGAGCGCGCCCACCGACTGGACGTTGACGCCAACCAGATCGGCGAGCTGGGCACGCGACATCCGCCGTTCGGCGCGTAGGACGCCGATGCGGTTGTAGATGGGGAGCTTGTCCCCGCGACGGACCGGACTCACATATCACAGTGTTAGGAAAACACAACACATTGTCAAGCGTGGGAAGCAAGGCCGTTACAGGGGGAACTCTTAGTTGAGGATGTCGCCGTGGTTGCCGGCGCGAATAGTGGCCAGCCGATCGCGCCACATCTGCAGCGCGGCCGGGCTGAGCCGTGCCCAGTCGTCGATCTCGCGCACCACCCTCAGCGGCGCCCGACTGCGGAACGACCGTGTCGGGTTGCCCGGGAACTTCTTGTCGGTGACGTTGGGGTCGTTCTCGAACGGTCCGGTGGGCTGCACCTCATACACGTGCGGCGTCGCCCCGTCCATGGCGGCGATCTCCGCCGCCAGCCCGGCCCCGTCCCGCAACGCAGTGAAGTAGATGTGGTTCATCGTGATCTCGGGCCGATAGTTCGACCGAAACCCCGCCCTGAGCAACTCACCCGGCCCTAGGTCGGCCCGCGTTCCATGGAAAAACGGTCCGTCGTCAAGCGGTCCGCAGACGTGGTTCACACACTCTCCTACGCAGGTGAAGGGCACTGGCCCTGCGATTCTGCACCCCTCTAGGGGCCTTGCCGCAAGCCCACATCATCGCCCTAAACTGAAGGTGGAAGGGTTCAGTCGTTGCCGAGTAGCTCCGCCACCATCCGCGCAGCCTCGCGACCTGCACGGTTGGCGCCGATCGTGGATGCGGACGGCCCGTATCCGACGAGCTGGATCCGCGGGTCCGAGGCGACCGTCGTGGTGAGTCGACCGGTCATCACGATCCCGCCGCCCGGCCCGCGCAGACGTAGTGGCGACAGGTGATCGAGCGAGCTCCGGAAGCCGGTGTTCCAGAACAGGACGTCGACATCGAGCCGCTCGGCGCCGGTCGGGGGTCCCGGCCCGCAATCCCAGCAGACGCCGGTCCGGGTGATGCGCGTGAACATCGGACGCCAGTCGAGGATGCCGTCGGCCCGGGCCGCCTCGATCGCGGGTGTCGACGCGAGACCGGTCACCGATACGACGGAGGTCGGCGGCAGACCGGCGCGCACGCGTTCCTCCACGCGCGCGACCGCCGCCCGCCCCTGCTCCGGGTCGAATTCGCGGCGCTGGAACTCCGGTTCCCGACGCGAACACCAGAACGTCTGCGCGCCTTCGGCTTCGCGGGCGATCTCGATCAGCAACTGGACCGCGGAGATCCCCGCCCCGATGACGAGGACGCGTTGGCCGGCGAAGTCGGCGGGTCCGGTGTAGTCGTGGGTGTGTAGCTGGCGGCCGCCGAACTCCTCGGCGCCCGGAATGTGGGGGATGAAGGGCCTGTCCCATGTCCCGGTGGCATTGATGATGGTCCGACTGGTGATCTGTCGACCGTCGCCGAGGTGGGTCACGAAGCCGTCTCCGACCCGTTTCACCGACCGGACGTGCACCGGTCGCCGGACGCGGAGACCGAACCGCTCCTCGTAGATGCGGAAGTACTCCGGGACCGCGGCCCTCGCGGCGACCTCCGGCCGGTCGTCGCCGAGCGCTTCGATCAGACCGAGACCAGGAAGATCATGTACACGGTTGGCCGTCGCGAGCGTCAATGTCGGCCAGCGGAACTGCCAGGCGCCGCCGGAATCGGGGGCGTGGTCGAGTAGTTGGTAGCGATCGCCGAGCCCGAAGCGCTGCAGGAAGTATGCCGTGGACAGTCCGGCCTGTCCGCCACCGATGACCAGCACATCGGAGTGGTCGTCGATCGGTGGGGACGGCTCAACGCTCACCACGCCAGCCTGCCACGACGCCCCGCGACACCGACGTGTGCGGGCCGATCGCGGCCGTCCCGCCGAGCGGGGCGACGCTCGGTACGCTGCCTCCATGATCCACACCAGCGTCGACGGAGCCGTGGCGACGATCGAACTCGCCCGTGAGGACAAGCGCAATGCGCTCGACGAGGAGATGGTCACCGCGCTGTCCGCCGCATTCGACGAGGCCCGGGAGGCCGGCGCACGGGCGATCGTCCTCACCGGACGCGGACCGGTGTTCTGCGCCGGTGCCGACCTGTCCGGCCCGGTGTACGACCGTTCGTTCCTGGACCTGTTGGTCGCCACGCTCCGCAAGATCGAGACGACATCCGTCCCGGTGATCGCGGCGCTCAACGGATCCGCCTTCGGTGCCGGACTCCAGTTGGCGATGGCCGCCGATCTCCGCGTGCTCACCCCCGGGGCCACCGTCGGTATCCCGGCCGCGAAGATCGGTGTGGCCGTGGACGAGTGGACGATCCGCCGGCTGGTGTCGCTGGTCGGCGCCGGTACCGCCGCGGGCATCCTCATCGGATGCGATGCGTTGCGCGCCGACCAGGCCAGGACGCTGGGATTCGCCAACCGGATCGGCGACCTGGCCGAGGCGCAGCACTGGGCGGCCACCATCGCCGACCTCGCCCCGCTCACGCTGCAGCACTACAAGCTCGTGCTCAACGGCGACGGCGCGCGGGACGAGCCGCTCCCCGAGCATCTGTCGGCGATGGTGCGGGCATGGGAGAGCGAGGATCTCCGCGAAGGACGAACCGCCCGCGAGGAGAAGCGGTCACCTCACTTCACCGGCTCCTGATCGCGTCGCAGTTCGTAACCGGAGCGCAACAGACGCACAAATTCCCGGCAACACCATCTCCCTAGCGTCATCCCGTCAGCATCCACGACGCAGGGAGACGGTGATGACCACGAATGAACAGGCTCCTCCGGACTCCGGAGGAGTACTCGCGACCGGCGCCGCCGCCGCGGCAGCGCGCGAGAGTCTCGAGGACTACACGCTGCGGTTCGCACCCCGCAGCTACCGCAAGTGGGGTCCCGGGGTCGTCGCGATCTCGGCGCTCGGCGGCATCGCGTACCTCGCCGACTTCGCCATCGGTGCCAACATCGGCATCGCCAACGGCACCGGGAACGCGTTGTGGGGCATCCTGTTCTTCGCCGTGGTCATCATGCTGACCGGTTATCCGCTCTCGTACTACGCGGCACGATTCAACATCGACCTCGACCTCATCACCCGCGGAAGCGGATTCGGCTACTACGGCTCGGTCCTGACCAACGTCATCTTCGCGTCGTTCACCTTCATCTTCTTCGCGCTCGAGGGCTCCATCATGGCCCAAGGTCTCAAGCTCGGACTGAACATCCCGCTGTGGCTGGGCTATCTGCTCTCGTCGGTGCTGATCATCCCGCTCGTCATCTACGGGATGAACACCCTTGCCAAGCTTCAGGTCTGGACGACCCCGCTGTGGTTGATCATGATGGTGCTGCCGTTCGGCTACCTCGTGGTCAAGCATCCCGATGCCATCGGTGACTTCCTGTCGTTCAGCGGCGGCACCGACGGCCAAGCGGGCCACGGCGTCTCGTTCGCCGGGACGATGCTCGCCGCAGGCGTCTGCCTCTCGTTGATTGCCCAGATCGCCGAACAGATCGACTATCTGCGGTTCATGCCGCCGAAGACCCCGGAGAACAATCGCAAGTGGTGGACCGCGGTTCTCACGGCCGGCCCCGGTTGGGTGCTGTTCGGTGCCATCAAGCAGGTCGTCGGACTGTTCCTGGCCGTCTACCTGATCATGAACTTCGCGGAACAGGCCGGCGTGGCCAACGAGCCGGTGCACCAGTTCCTGGCGGTCTACGAGGAATTCATGCCGCATTGGCTCGCGTTGACCCTCGCGGTGATCCTCGTCGTCATCAGCCAGGTGAAGATCAACGTCACCAATGCCTACTCGGGATCGCTGGCGTGGACCAACAGCTTCACCCGTGTCACCAAGACCTACCCGGGCCGGCTGGTGTTCCTCGTGTTCAACGTCGCCATCGCCATCGTGCTGATGGAGGCCAACATGTTCAGCTTCCTCAACGAGTTGCTGAACTTCTACGCCAACCTCGCGATCGCCTGGATCGTGACCGTCGCCTCCGACATCGCGATCAACAAGTATCTGCTGAAGATCTCACCGAAGAAGCCCGAGTTCCGCCGCGGGATGCTCTACAACGTCAACCCGGTTGGATTCGGCTCGGTGATCGTGTCCGGCACGGTGTCGATCCTGGTGTACTTCCACGTTTTCGGCGACGCCATCCAGCCGTACTCGCCGTTGGTCGCGCTCGTGCTCGCGCTGGTGTTGCCGCCGATCATCGCCCTCGCCACCAAGGGGCGGTACTACCTGCGTCGTACCGACGACGGCATCGACCTGCCCATGTACGACGAACACGGCAACCCGTCCGACGCGAAGCTGCTGTGCTGTGTCACCGGTATCGAGTTCGAGCGACCGGACATGATCGCCTCCGCGGTCCCGGGCCCCGACGGCGAGAAGCAGTACATCAGTTCGCTCGCACTGTCGTGCGACAAGAGCGGCCTGCACGTGTTGCCGGCGCAGCAGTGACGTCACACCCGGGGTGACGAGAGTGGGACCGGGGTGCCGCAACGGTTCTCCCGGTCCTGCTCCCGATCACGAACGATCAGTCGGCAGCGGGCGCCGGCTCCACCACATAGGACATCATCTCGCGCACGGCCGCTTCGATGATCTTCTCGACGACCACATCGTCGGCGGTGCTGAGATAGATGAGCGTGATGGCGTTGGTCGCTGCGATCACCACGGGACCGAGATCCTCCACCGGTTCCGACCACGTGATGCCCGACCGCTCGCCGCCCAGACGCAGACCGAGAGCGGCCACACCGTAGAGGCGCTCGTACATCTGCTTCCCGACCTTCTGCAGCTCAGGATGGTTGTGGGCGTAGATCCCCAGCGAGATGGTGGCCTGCATACGGCCCGGATCCGTCTTGAGCAGCGCGTAGAACGCGCGGAACTGCAGATCCATGTTGATCTGCATGTCGGCGCGCCCGGTGGTGCCGGTGTCGACCGCGCTCGGGACGATGGCCTCCAACATGCGGGCGATGTCCGAGGGGACCGCGGTGTCCATCACCGCGCACAGCAGTGCGGTCCGACTCTCGAATGCGTAATGGAAACTGGCCAACGGCATCCCCGCGTGAGCACAGATGCGACGGGTGGTCGCTCCCTCGACGCCGTGGTCGGCGATGACGCGGTAGGCGGCCTCGACGAGCGCCGAACGACGCTGGTCGACAGACATACGTGGCAACGACTGTCTACTTTCCCCTGCCACATGCGCGTCGCGCACGTGCTCGACAATGCTCGCAGCAGAATATCAGCGCTCCCTGGACGTGTGACCCGGTTAGCGCGGTTTAACCCAATTGCCGAGAATCGCCGACGAGCTGGGCGTGTCCGACGACATCCGGCACGCAAGACGCCGCAGATCAGCCGACCAGGATTACTGTGGTGCGGGTGAGCTCCACCGGATTCCCGCTCGGCGCCGACATCGCGTCGAGAGCCGTCACCACTCTCAGTGCCACAGGCGTCACCGTGGCCGACGCCGCGCTCGGCCGACTGGCCGCGGCGGGGTTGCCCGCTGCCCGGGCCATCGGCGCGTCCCGCGAGCAGATCTGGCCGCACATCTCCGGGTCCGCCTTCCAGACCGGTGGTCGGTTCGCCAATGCCGAGGCTGCCTCGGAGGAACTCGACGCCGACGTCAAGGTCGCCATCGACATGCTCCGACGGCCGGGACGACCCACCGCACCGATCGAGGTGCTCACCCCGACCTTCTCCGACGAGGTCTCCGACCTGGCGGTGACCTGGCTGGGCCACGCGTCGGCCCTCGTCGAGCTCGACGGCGTCCGCGTACTCACCGACCCCGTGTTCAGTCGCCGGTGCTCACCGTCGCAGGTCCTCGGTCCGCAGCGGATGCACCGTGCACCGTTGGCGGCCACCGAGCTGCCCGCGCTCGACGTCGTGCTGATCAGCCACGACCACTACGACCACCTCGACACCGCGACCGTCGTCGACATCGCCGTCACCCAACCCGATGCGATCTTCGTCGCCCCGGTGGGTGTCGGCGCGCACCTGCAGTCGTGGGGGATCCACCATCGTCGGATTCGCGAGGCCGACTGGTCGGAGCAGATCGAGATCACGGTCGGCGCCACCACACTGACGTTCACCTGCTGCCCGGCCCGGCACTTCTCCGGACGAGGCCTGTCGCGCAATCTGACCCAGTGGGCGAGTTGGGCGGTGGCCGGACCGGGTCACTCGTTCTTCTTCTCCGGCGACACCGGGTTCACCGAACGCTTCGAGGCTGTCGGTGACCGATCGGGCCCCTTCGACCTGACGCTGATCGCGGTCGGCGCCTACGACCCGCTCTGGCCCGACATCCACGTCAACCCGGAAGAGGCGGTCGCGGTGCACGACCTGGTCTCCGGCGCGGGCGGTCGCGATTCGGTCCTCGTACCCATCCACTGGTGCACCTTCAACCTCGCCCGGCACTCCTGGGCCGACCCCATCCAGCGTCTGCTGCCGGCGGCCGAGCGTGCGGGCGTCACCGCGCTGGTTCCGCCGCCGGGCGGCACGATCGACCTCGCATCGCGGACCGGCACCGGAGTCGCCGACCCCCGATGGTGGGAGGCGTCCGCGTGAGCGCAGATCCGGCGGCGTCGGGCGCTGCCGTCGCGGTCGCCGATCCCGGACTGACCAAGGCACAGGTCGCCGAGCGCGTCGCCGACGGTCGGGTCAACTCGCTACCGGATCGGTCCGGACGCTCGGTCGCCGACATCGTCCGCGCCAATGTGTTCACCCGTATCAACGCCATCCTCGGCGTGCTCTTCGCGATCGTCGCCTTCACCGGCTCGCTGATCAACGGACTCTTCGGCCTGCTCATCATCGCCAACAGTGCGATCGGCATCATCCAGGAGATCCGTGCCAAGCAGACCCTCGACAAGCTGGCCATCGTCGGGCAGACGCGTCCGCTGGTGCGCCGCGACGGGGTGGTCGCCGAGATCTCGCCCAACGAGGTGGTGCTGGACGACATCATCGAGATCGGCGCGGGCGACCAGGTCGTCGTCGACGGCGTCACGGTGGAATCGGTCGCGCTCGACGTCGACGAGTCACTGCTCACCGGCGAGGCCGACGCGGTCGACAAGGCGCCGGGTGATCAGATCCTGTCGGGCAGCTTCGTGGTCGCCGGCTCCGGCGCCTACCGGGCCACCAAGGTCGGTGCCGACGCCTACGCCGCGCAACTCGCCGCGGAGGCGTCCAAGTTCACCCTGGTGTCCTCCGAACTGCGGTCCGGCATCGACAAGATCCTCAAGGTCATCACCTGGTTGCTGATCCCGGCCGGCGTGCTCACCATCGTCAACCAGCTGTTCATCAGCCAGAACGGTCTGAAGGCGTCGCTGCTGGGCATGGTGGCCGCGCTCGTGCCGATGGTCCCCGAGGGGCTGGTGCTGATGACGTCGATCGCCTTCGCGGTCGGTGTGGTCCGGCTCGGCCGACGCAAATGCCTGGTCAACGAGCTGCCGGCCATCGAAGGCCTCGCCCGGGTCAACGTGGTGTGCGCCGACAAGACCGGCACGCTCACCGAGAACGGGATGCGACTGGCCGAGGTCCGCCGGGTGGACAAGGCCTCGGACGGCCTGGACGAAGAACGGCTCGGCGAGGTCCTCGCCGCACTGGCCGCCCACGATCCGCGACCCAACGCCAGCGTCCAGGCCATCGCCGAGGCCTTCGCGACCCCGCCGCAATGGTCGACGACGTCGATCGAGCCGTTCACGTCCGCCAAGAAGTGGAGCGGCATGTCCTTCGCCGACGCTTCCGGCGACGACGTGGGCAACTGGCTGGTCGGCGCACCCGACGTCCTGCTCGATCCGGAGAGCCCCACCGCCCACGACGCGACCGAGGCCGGTGCGACCGGACTGCGCATCCTGCTGCTTGCGCGTACCGACGTACCCGTCGACACCGAACCCGCCGACGGCGCGGTCGCGCCTGGGACCGTGCTGCCGGTGGCGCTGATCGTCTTGGAGCAGCGCGTCCGGCCCGACGCCCGCTCCACGCTCGACTACTTCGCCGACCAGCACGTCGATGTGAAGGTCATCTCCGGTGACAACGCCCAGTCGGTGGGCGCGGTCGCCGCATCGCTGGGTCTGGGTTCCGTCGCGACATCGGTCGATGCGCGCAGCCTGCCCACCGACACCGACGAACTGGCCGATGTGGTCGCCGACGGTGTCACCTTCGGACGGGTGCGCCCCGACCAGAAGCGCGCCATGGTCAAGGCGCTGCAGTCGCGGGAGAACACCGTCGCGATGACCGGCGACGGCGTCAACGACGTGCTGGCCCTCAAGGACGCCGACATCGGCGTGGCGATGGGGTCGGGTAGTTCGGCCGCACGGTCGGTTGCGCAGATCGTGCTGCTGGACAACAAGTTCGCGACCCTGCCGTATGTGGTGGGTGAGGGCCGACGGGTCATCGGCAACATCGAGCGCGTCTCCAACCTGTTCCTGACGAAGACGGTCTACGCCGTGCTGCTCGCGCTGTTCGTCGGAGTCGGCGGCGTTGCGGGCAAGGTGTTCGGCTTCGCGTCGCTGAGCTATCCGTTCCAGCCCATCCACGTGACGATCTCGGCGTGGTTCACCATCGGCATCCCGGCCTTCATCCTGTCGCTGGCACCCAACAACGAGCGGGCCAGGACCGGATTCGTCCGTCGTGTGCTGCTGCAGGCGGTGCCGAACGGGATCATCGTCGGTCTGGCCACCTTCGTCACCTACGTGATCGTCAATCCCGGCGGTGCCGGGGTGGAGATCGGCGGCAAGGACTCGGTCGATCTCTCGCCCGCTCAGACCCAGGCGGCGACCGCCGCGTTGATAACCCTGATCGCGGTGGCCGTCTACGTGCTCGCCGTCGTGGCACGGCCCTACACCTGGTGGAAGGTGGTGCTGATCGCTGTCTCGGCGCTCGCATACGTGATCATCTTCGCCTGGCCGTGGACCCAGGAGCTGTTCAAACTCGACTCGACCAACTGGCAGAAGACGTCGGTCGCGCTGATCTCGGCGGCAGTCGGGATCGTGGCCGTCGAGTTGGTCTCCCGGATCGTCCCGCGGGTGGCCGCCGCCCGGCAGGCGCCCGGTTCCGCGATCGCACCGTCGGAAGCATCCCGCGAACGGTCCGCGACTGCCGAATCGACGGACACGCCATAGACTCGGGTGGCCGCGCCGGGACATTCCCCCAGCGGCATGCGCGGTCGGTCGACCGGCGCATCCTCAACTGCTGAGCCAGGAGCTGTGATGGATCTCAAGGGTCTCGTCGACAAGGCCAAGTCCGCCCTCAAGAGCAACCCGGACCTGATCGAAAAGGGCGGCGACGCCATCGACAAGGCGACCGGTGGCAAGTACGCCGACAAGGTCGACAAGGCGCAGGATGCCGCTCGCAAGGCCGTCGGTGCCGATCCCAAGCAGGCCCCGCAGGCACCGCAGCAGGACACGCCGAAGCAGGACCCGCAGAACCCCCCGCCCGCCCAGTAGGGCCGATCTCCGCAGGCGTGCACCCGAAGCATCGGGCGGGCCTGATCCGCGCCGCGGTCGACCCTCAGTCGGCCGCGGCGTGTGCGTGTCGCCGATACGCCGAGACGGTCGGATCGTCGGTGACCCAGAATCGCCACGGCACGTCGGCAGCATGGCGGACCCCGACCCGCGGTCCGACGCTGACAGCGGTCGGCGCATCCCCGACGCTCAGGTGCACCGACGTCGGGTTGGCGAGGTCGGTGTCGAGGTCGGCCATCGTGATGCCGGCCGCGCGACACAGGTTGCCCGGCCCCCTGGCCAGCGCAGAGGTCGGGATCTCGCGTCCGTCGGTGCGTCTGCTGCTGCGGCGCTCGCGGGCGACGTCGATGCCCTCGATGACTTCCCCGGCCCGGATGAGCACCGCGGCGCCCTGGTCGGTCGGCCCGGTCACCACGTTCGCGCAGTGGTGTCCGTGGATGCGATAGACATAGAGCCGGCCGGTCGGCCCGAACATGATGGCCGATCGCGGTGTCCGCCGGAAGGCGTGCGATGCCGGGTCGTCGGAACCCCCGTAGGCCTCGACCTCGGTCACCCGGATCGTGACGCCGTGACCGACCAGGTGAGAACCCAGCAGGTCGCGCGCGTTCGCGCTGACGCTAGGCTTCGAGACCATGGCCAAGACGAGCGACTCCATCGACGTTGATATGTCACCGGAAGATACCTGGTCGGCGGCGACGGACCTGGCGCGGTATCCCGAGTGGCTGACGCTGCACGAGGGCTGGCGCAGCGAGCTCCCGGCACCCGACGAGATCGCGGAGGGCGTCGAGGTGGCCTCGGTCATCGCACTCAAGGGCACCCGGGTGCGATTCCAGTGGACCGTCGCCGAGTACCAGCCGCCGAAGCACGTGCTGCTGAAAGGCAACGGCAAGGGCGGCGTCAAGGCGAAACTCGATCTCGCGGTCGCCCCCACGGACACCGGATCGACAGTAACCTTCACTATTGACCTCGGCGGCCTGCCGCTGATGGGTCCGGCGGGCAAGGCGGCCGCCAAGGTTGTATCGGGGGATCTGCGGAAGTCGCTGGCGAACTTCCGTGACGTCTTCGGCGCGACGACCTGACACGGTCGCGTCCGGGAAAACACATAGGGGAACATCATGGGGCGTCACAGCTCTGACGCCGATCGCCCGAACGGGGGGCGCTTCGGAGAGGACACCGGCCCGAACAAGGCGCAATCCGCACCGCGTTCCGGCCCGATCTCACGGCCGACGGCCCGCTCGGGGGATGCGGGAGGGTCGGCCGAACCGAGCACCGGCTCACGGCGCGCGGTGGCTGCCGGCTCCGAGGAGGAGTTCGGTTTCGCCCATCGCAAGGCGCGTTCGGGTCGTCGAGGCGTCTGGATCTGGGCCGGTGCGGCACTGATCGTGGTCATCGCCCTGATCGCCGGGTTCATCCTGTGGCGGACCGGTGCCGTCGGATGTGCCGAGCGCACCCGGATCGCGGTGGCGGCCGACCCGGCGATGGACGCGCCGCTACGGTCCGTCGCGGCCACGGCATCCGAGGACTCCTGCTACGACTACGTGGTGACCGCCACGCCCGGCGCCGAGATCCCCGGGAAGCTGACCCAGGGCGACCAGTCGCCGGACCTATGGGTCCCCGACTCGCAGGTGCAGGCACGTCGGGTCACCACCCAGGTCCGCAAGGATCTCGACCTGATCGCACCGTCGGTCGCCACCTCACCGACGGTCGTCGTCGGCAAGAAGCTCCCCGAGCTGAACAGCTGGGTCGACGTCATGAAGCTGTCGGACCTGCGCACCGGCAGCCCGATCGACACCAGCACCGGAGACGCGCCGATCATCGGTGCGCTGGCCGAGGTCAACGACTCCAAACTGACCTCCGAGCAGCTCACCGAGGCCATGACGGTGCTCGCGATCCAGCAGAACAACGCCCGACTCGCCAACGACAACGAAGGCACCCGACTGAACCTGGCGAACACGTCGGAGGTCCCGGTGGTCACCTCCGAGCAGCAGTACCTGCTGTTCACCCGGACCCATCCGGGGTCGGAGCTGAAGGCATCGGTTCCCGCAGACGGCACCGTCCTGCTCGATTACCCGTTGGTCAACACCGCCGGTACCGGCAAGCGCGACGAGGCGGCCAAGGCGGGCAAGGCGCTGCAGGACGCGCTCAACTCCGACGCAGGCCGGTCGAGCCTCACCAGCGCGGGCTATCGCGCTCCGGACGCCGCGCCGATCGACGGCGGTATCGGCCAGGTGAAGACCCTCGAGTTGAAGGACCCGACCCAGGTCGACAAGGCAATCCGGCAGTGGCAGGTCCTCGGCGTCCCCATCCGCACCCTGGTCGTCGAGGACACCTCCGGGTCGATGGATGCCCCGGCCGGCTCGAGCACCCGCGCGCAGCTGCTCATCGACGCATCGACGGCCGGTCTGAAGCTGTTCCCGAACAACACCATGATCGGTGGCTGGGCGTTCGGCATCGACAAGGGCGGTCCCGGCCAGGACTGGCGTGAAATGGCGCCGATCCGCCGGCTCGATGCTCCCGCGGCCGACGGTGGCACGCACCGACAGGCGTTGGCCAAGGCGGTCCGCGACGGGCTGCAGTTGCTGGGCGGCGGCACCGGTCTGTACGACACGACGCTGGCCGCGTTCAAAGAGGTGCAGAACACCTACGATCCGAACTATTCCAACAGCGTGATCATCATGACCGACGGCAAGAACGAGGATCCGAACAGCATCAGCCTCGACGAACTGCTGGGGCAGCTCAAGCAACTCGAGGACCCGGCCCGCCCGGTGCTGGTGCTGACGATCGGTATCTCCGAGGACGCGGACACGCAGGCGCTCAAGGCGATTGCCGATGCCACCGGTGGTACCACCTATGTCGCCGAGACCCCGTCTGACATCGGCACGGTGTTCATCGACGCCATCCAGGCGCGGGTCGCGGCGGCCGGTCGCTGATCGGTGAGCCACAGGCGCTTTACCTGTGGATTACCTTTCAATTCGGGTCGTCGCCGCCCGTGACGGTCTGCTGACCGGCACAATCGGGTCATGACTCAGATCCTCACCGGCTCCACCGCGGGTCGTACCGGAGGCCTCGTCGTCGCGCTGGCGACCATCGGCCTCGTTGCCGGCGCCTGCAGTTCGGAGACCCCGACCGACACCGCCGCCACGTCCGCGGAGTCGGGGACCGAGTCGAGTGCAGCGGGATCGGCGCAGACGAGCGGAGCGGCATCGGGCGAGTATCGCGACGGGGAGTACTCCGCAACCGGTCGCTACACCTCGCCGGGCGGACCGCAGAAGGTCGGCGTCACCGTCACCCTGGCGAATTCCGTGATCACCGCACTGACGCTGGACACCAGCGAGACGCGCGGCACGTCGAAGGAGTACCAGGGCAAGTTCGAGAGCGGCATCGACGCTCTCGTCGTGGGCAAGAAGATCGACGACCTCGACGTCAGCAAGGTGTCTGGCTCGTCGCTGACCTCTGGTGGCTTCAACGACGCCATCGAGCAGATCAAGTCCGAGGCCTCGGGCTGATCGCAGGTTCCGCGGTGTCGACCGGTACCCCCGAGAGCTGGACCACCGAAGCACTCGGGACCCACTGGGAGATCACCTCGTCGACCGGTCTCGACCCGTCTGCCACGGCGGCGATCCGCGCCGAGCTCGATCGCATCGACATCACCTGGTCGCGCTTCCGCTCCGACTCGGTCGTCGCCGAGATCGCCCGACGCGCAGGCCATCACCCGATCCCGGTCACCGACCAACCGCTGATCGACTGGTACCGCACGCTTTACGAGGTCACCGGGGGAGCGGTGACCCCCACCATCGGTCAGACACTCGTCGATGCCGGCTACGACGCGGCGTACTCGCTGACCTCGGCGACCACGGTCCGTGCCGCGCCTGGATGGGACTCGGTGATCGCGGGTCACACCGGTGCGCTCGACATCGTCGAACCGGTCCTGCTCGATGTCGGCGCAGCAGGAAAGGGATTCGCGGTCGACCGCATCGCGACCCTGCTCGCCGACCATTCGGGTGACTTGATCGTGGACGGCAGCGGCGACATGTGGATCTCCGATCGTGTCGAACCGGTCCGGGTGGCGCTCGAGCACCCGGTCGATCCGACCAGCGCCATCGGGGTGGTGGCGCTGCCCGGGGGAGCGATCTGCGCGTCGGCGGGCAACCGGCGCGCGTGGGCCGACTGGCACCACATCGTCGACGCGCGGTCGGCGTCCCCGGCGCGGGAGGTGTTGGCCACGTGGGCGATCGCGCCGTCGGCGATGATCGCCGACGGGATCGCGACGGCACTCTTCTTCGTCGACGCACCGACACTGCGCACCCGACTCGCCGACCGTGGGATCGTCTTCCACCACATCACCGTCCGACGCAACGGCAGCGTCGAGCACACCGACGTACCCGGACTGGAGTTGTTCCTGTGACCCGCTTGACGCCCCCGTGGTTGACCGCCCATCGCGCCGTGCTCCTCGCGCTGATCGCGCTCGTCGGGTGTGCCCTGGTCGCCTCCGCGGCCGACGGCGACTTCGCCTACCGTCCTGGACAACTGGTGGCATCGCTCGTCATCGCGATCGCAGTGTCGGGGGTCGTCTCCTACGCATGTGCCGCGCTCGTGCGCGTCCCTCCCGGCTCGGACTCCTGGCTCATCACCGCGCTCATCCTCTTCTTCATCCTGCCCGGCGTCATCGATGCCGGATCGGCACTGACCGTGGCCGTCGGCGCAGGCGTGGCCGCGGCGTCCAAATATGTTCTCGCATGGCGTCGTCGGCTGGTGATCAATCCGGCTGTCGCCGGGTCCGTGGTGGTCTACGCCCTCGCCTACGCGGAGGTCGGGCAGATCGGCTATCCGCAGTGGTGGGTGGCCGCCGAACCACTGCTGATCCCGATGCTCGTCATCGGCGTCCTGCTGGTCTCCGCGATCGCCGAGTGGCCGTTGGTCGCCATCTTCCTGGTGGCGTCGCTGGCGACGATCGGCGTCGTGCAACTCGCGCGCGGAGACCAGACGTTGTCGGTGTGGCTGATCTCCAGCCCGATGTTCTTCGTGGCGGCGGTGATGCTGCCCGAACCGCTGACGTCGCCGACGACCCGAGTGCACCGACTGATCTACGGAATCCTGGTCGGGGTGCTGATGTACTGGCAGGTGGCCATCCCGGTCACCGACTCGTTCACGATCGAATTCGTCCCGGAGCTGGCGCTTCTCGTCGGTTCGCTGTACGCGGCGGGTGTCCGGTTCGTCGCCGGGCACGGCCGGCGGGTGCCGCTGACAGTCGACGCTGTGACACCGATCGCCGCGAACACCTTCGCGGTGGTCGGCCGACCGGACCGACCGGTGCGATTCCGTGGCGGCCAGTGGGCATTGCTGAGCGCACCTCGCTGGTCGGCGCCGGTCTGGCAGAGCACGCGACGGGTGTTCTCGTTCAGTTCGGCTGACCGCGACACCGCCGTCGAGTTCGGGTTCACCACCGCCCGGCCCGCCTCACCGTTCAAGTCGCACCTGATCGACGGACGCGACCAGATCCTGCGGATCGATTCCGTCGGTGGCAATTTCGTCCTACCCCGACGCGGCGGCGACGTGGTGCTGATCGCATCGGGCATCGGCATCACGCCGTTCCGGTCGATGCTGCGGGCCGCGGTGGACGACGGTGGTGGCGCGGACGCCCCAGTCCCCGACGGCGGCATGTTGAGCCGCGTCACGCTGGTGCATGTGCTGCGCGCCGACGATCGCGCCGTGTATCCCGAGGATCTCGCCGCAGCCGAAGCGGCCGGTGCCCAGGTGATCACGCTGGTGTCGCCGACCCTTGCGGACGGCCTCGACGACCTCGACCGTCTCCGGTCGCTCATCACCACGGTTCCCGGGGCCCACTACTACGTCAGCGGTCCTCCCGGCTTCGTCGGTGTGACCGCGCGCAGCCTACGTCGGGTCGATCCGTCGGTGTGGCGCGCTCCGTGGCGACTGCACACCGATTCCTTCCGTGGATACTGACCGACGCCGTGGCGCGCACGCGCGATCTGCTTGTGCGCGCCACGAATTCGGGGATCAGAGGATCGTGAGCATCTCGTTGTAGGTCGGCAGCGGCCACAGGTCGTCGGCGACGACGCTCTCGAGCTTGTCGGCCACCGCCCGTACACCGGCCATCGCCGGGATCAGTGTCGCGAGCGCGTAGGCGGCTTCGTCGTCGGCATCGTGGAAGCCCGCGATCGCCTCGTCCAGTGCATCCATGGCCGCATCGAGGCCCTCGAGGCCGTCACTCATCGTCTTCAGCGTCGGTGTGGTGACCTCGATCCCGGCAGCGGCGAGATTCGCAGCGGTGGACGCGACCTCTCCGGTGTAACGGATGGCTGCGGGCAGGATCATCGTCTTGGCGATCTCCGCGGTCTCCTTGGCCTCCACCAGCAATGCGAGCGCGTACTGTTCGAGCACCACCTCCTTGCGCGCCTCCAACTCCCGGTTGCTCAGGATGCCGTAGTCGTTGAGCAGCGCCTTGATCTCCGGCTCGTCGTACTGTGCAATCGCATCGACGGTGGTTCGCAGGTTCAGCAGTCCACGCGAGGCGGCTTCCTCTTGCCAGGCATCGGAGTAGCCGTCGCCGTTGAACACCACGGCACCGTGCTCGCTGATGATCCCCTCCAGCACCGTCTGCACGGCCGCGTCGAACTCACTGCCGTCGGAGATCTCCTTCTCCAGCGCGGTCGCGATGTGGTCGATCGACTCGGCCAGCATGGCGTTGATCGCGATCATCGGGTCGGCGATCGACTGGTTGGAACCGGGCGCGCGGAACTCGAAACGGTTGCCGGTGAAGGCAAACGGACTTGTGCGGTTGCGATCACCGGCGTCGGCCTTCAGCGGTGGCAGGGTGTCGACGCCGAGTTCCAGGACCCCGGTCTCCTTGCTCTGCTTGGCGCCGCCCTTGGCGATTTGGTCGAAGACGTCCATCAGCTGCTCGCCGAGGAAGATCGAGATGATGGCCGGCGGGGCCTCGTTGGCACCCAGACGATGGTCGTTGGAGGCCGAAGCGATGGACGCGCGTAACAGTCCACCGAACTTGTGGACGCCGCGGATGATGGCCGCACAGAAAACCAGGAACTGTTCGTTCTCGTGCGGGGTGTCGCCGGGGTTGAGCAGGTTGCCCTGATTGCTGTTGCCCAGTGAGAAGTTCACGTGCTTGCCCGACCCGTTGACGCCGGCGAAGGGCTTCTCGTGCAGCAGGCAGACCATCCCGTACCGCTCGGCGACCTTCTTCATCGTGGTCATCATCAACTGCTGGTGGTCGTGCGCCAGGTTCGACTTCTCGAAGACCGGCGCGAGCTCGAACTGCCCGGGGGCCACCTCGTTGTGTCGGGTCTTGGCCGGGATGCCCTGCTTGAAGAGTTCGCGATCCAGCTCGATCATGAACGCCAACACACGATCCGGGATGGCACCGAAGTAGTGGTCGTCGAACTCCTGGCCCTTGGACGGTTCGGCGCCGAACAGGGTGCGGTCGGCGGTCATCAGGTCGGGACGTGCGAAGTAGAAGTGGCGGTCGATCAGGAAGTACTCCTGCTCGGCGCCCGCATACGACACGACCGTGTCGACGTCGCTGTGGCCGAACAACTTCAGCAGGCGCATCGCCTGCTTGCTCATCGCCTGTTGGCTGCGCAGCAGTGGCGTCTTCTTGTCGAGAGCCTCCCCGGTCCACGAGATGAAGATGGTCGGGATGCACAGCGTGTTGCCGTTGGGGTTCTCCAGGATGTACGCCGGGCTGGTCGCATCCCAGCCGGTGTATCCGCGCGCCTCGAACGTGCCGCGTAGGCCGCCGTTCGGGAAGCTCGAGGCATCGGGCTCGCCTTGCAGCAATGTCTTGCCCTGGAACTCGGCCAGGGATGCACCCGACGAATCGGGTTCGAGGAAGGAGTCGTGCTTCTCGGCGGTGAAGCCGGTGAGAGGGTAGAACACGTGCGCGTAGTGAGTCGCACCCTTCTCGATGGCCCAGTCCTTCATCGCCGCCGCAACGTAGTCGGCGAGGGTCGGATCGAGCGGGACGCCCTTGTCGACTGTCGCCGACACAGCCTTGAAGACGTGTTTGGGTAGTCGCTTCTTCATCTCCGACAGGGAGAAGACGTTGCGCCCGAAGGTCTCCGCCAACGGCTCGGGGAATCCGTCGGTCTGCACCTCGTAGGTGGTCACTGCCTCGATGGCCTGACGACGGGACATGCTGCCACTCATGCGCTACTCCTGGTGTTCATCTCCTCGGTGCGGTTGCGCGAGGACGCTCGACTCAAGCGATACGACGCTACGAGCAGCACGTATGCACGGCATTGCCGTGGTGTGACCGTGGTGATAACTGGTGTCGCGCAGGTTACGAGTGCATATGTCTACGAACGTGCAGCGTGTTCGGGGTGATGCGCGGTGTCGGTTCGGGCAACCGTCGCCGCTGCGATCGCCACGCCGACGATCACTCCGAGCAGGGTGTCGAGCACACGGTCGATCGCGACGGCCGGCGTCAATCCCGCGCTCAGGGCGGTGAGCATCAACGCCATCGGCGTGACCGCCGTCGAGGTGATGGCATAACTGACGGTTGCCATCGTCTCGGCGATGATCTGACACACGACGATCACCACGACCGCACCCCAGTAGCCGAGGGGGATCGCGAGCAATACCGCGGCGATGACGGATCCGGCCAGGTTGCCCAGGAGGCGTGCAGCGCCACGCCGGACGGTCAGGTGATAGGAGATGCCCTGGAGAGCTGCGACGGCTCCCATCGCAGCCCACATCGGGTGCTCGAGTCCGACCGCGGTCGCGGCTGACGCGCTGATGGCGGCGGCGACCACGATGCGCGCTGCGGACTGCGCGATGTCGCGGTGGGGCATACGCGCGAGCGACGTCCAGACCGACTCGTATGCCACGGCTTCGGCGGTGGATGATGCGACCGGCCGACCGGCCAGGCGTCGGGCACCCCGACGGACGGAGTCGGTGAGCCATGGTGCCAGCGATGCCGCGATACCGACCACCGTGCCGACGGCCGCCGCCGCGACCGCGCGCGCGAGGCTGTGACCGTCGGTCACCGATGCGGCCGCGGCAGTCGCGGCGAAGACGAACACGACGACCCCGGGCCCGGCCACCCGAAGCGCACCGACCACCAGCGCGCCGGCCCCCGCGAGGAGCGAGATCGCGACGATCTCCACCTCCACGGGTACGTCGGCGGCGCCTACGATCCCGCCAACGGCCACGGAGACGACCAGCGCAACACCGACTGCACCCAGTCGACCGATCCGGACCCGGTACGGATCCGGACGACAGAATGCCGAGGTCAAAGCGCCGAGAGCGGCGAACGACCCCGCGGCACGCAGATCGGCGAGCCCGCCGACGAGCAGCATGGCGCCGACGGCGAGCCCGACGCGAACCGGGGCCGCGATGGCGACCGGTGAGGTGTCGAGCATGATCACGCCACGCCAGGTCGACAGGGAGCCGAGGTGATGCAGAGCGGCCCGGCGAGGGGCGGTCGAGGCGACGGAGGCGGACGATTTCACTGGGTTAATTTATCATTGGTTCACTGGTGAAATAAAATACTTTATCTGTGAAACACATCGCAGAGGTCCCGATCATGCCGATTGTCGGCGCCTACGATGACTCGGGTGAGCACCACGCCGGAGTCCCGCGATCTGGTCGATCGGATCCAGGATGAGTGGATCGGCGCCTATCCCGAACTCGACTTCTCGCCCGTCGGAATCCTGGGTCGGATCCAGCGCATCACCACGGTGGCCGGCCAGCGACTCGATCGTTCGCTCGAGGCCCACGGCATCGGCCGCTCGGAGTTCGACGTCCTGGGAGCACTCGCCCGGTCGGACCGTCCGCTGCGAGCCAGTGAGGTGGTGTCGACGACCATGCTGAGCGGCGCGTCGATCACCAAGATCACCGAGAACCTCGCAGCGCGAGGGCTTCTCGAGCGGGATCGGTCCGCTCGCGATCGTCGGGTGGTGCTGTTGTCGCTCACCGACGCCGGGCGGGCCGTGGTCGATGCGGAACTGCCCCGACGGTTGTCGGCCGATGATGCGATCCTCGCAGCGCTCGACGGCGACGAGCGTAGGGCTCTGACCGATCTGCTGCGCAAGGTGGTCGCACGCCTCGACGGGTGAGGGTTTCTGCGTATGTCCGGCCCCGGCCCGGGGCGCCGAGGCCGGATTTTTGGCACCTGAGCGGGTCGTGCTGTGGAATGTGCACACCGCGTCGCGCTCACGTGTCAGTAGTCCGAAAGTCCGGCGGTTTGGAGTCGGTCGTGGGTGCCGCTCGTCTGGGCCGGATTTTTGGCACCTGAGCGGGTCGTGCTGTGGAGTGCGCACACCGCGTCGCGCTCACGTGTCAGTAGTCCGAAAGTCCGGCGGTTTGGAGTCGGTCGTGGGTGCCGCTCGTCTGGGCCGGATTTTTGGCACCTGAGCGGGCCGTGCTGTGGAGTACGCACACCACATCGCGCTCACGTGTCAGTAATCCGAAAACCTCGCCGCCAGAAACGGACGCAGAACCCGGCAGCCCCGACAGCAGAATCGACTCAGGCCGCGCCGACCCGCCCGCCTCGCAACGACTGCGCAGCGATCAGCATGCCGAAGGCGGCCAGTGCGGCGAAGCCGCCGGTGAGGATGTGGGCCGACGCGACGTCGTCGGAACCGAGACTGACCAACAGACCGGCGGTCGCCGAGCCGAACGTGTTCGCGATCATCTGCATCGAGTTCACCCCGGCCGAGGCCCGTGCCGCCTCGTCCTCGTCGTCGGTGATGGTCATCGCGGCCGTGGCCACATGGGGAAAGGCCATGCCGATGCCTGCGCCGGCGACGAACAAGAACACGAACCAGCCGGTCATCGCGGCGACCGACGAACTCGATTGCAGCACTCCGTATCCGGCCAGGCCAACGGCAAGCGTGCCCGGACCGGCGACGCGGACGATGCGTGATCGAGCCCCTTCAGCCCAGGTGGTGGACGCCAGTTGTGCCACCGTCCACCCCCAGGACAGTGCCGCGCCGAGCAGGCCCGCGACGAAGGGACTCATGCCGCCGAGTCGTTGTCCGAAGAGCGGGATGAACGCCTCGGCGGTCGACCCGATGGCGAGGACCGCCACCGACAGGTAGATCCACTTCAGTGGGTTTCCCCGACGGTAGGTCATCGCCGGGAGCAGTCCGATCGCACGCCGGCGCTCGAGGACGATCGCCAGGCCCATGACGAGAACTGCTGCGACGAGGAGTCCGACCATCACGGCGGGGTCGCCGGCGATGGCGGCCACCGACACCGCCGCGGTGGCAAGAGCGACGACAGTGAGCGAGGCCCAGGGCACCGGAGTCGGTGGGTCCGCATCGGGCCGGCGGCCCGGCAGGGTACGTGCGGCGGGGACTATGAGGATTCCCGTCCCGACGACCAGGATCCAGAACGATCCGCGCCAGAACCCGATCTCGGCGAACAATCCGCCGAGCACCGGCCCCAGCAGATTGCCGACGCCCCACATCGCAGAGGTGAGTCCGATCGCGCGTACCCACAACCGCTGCGGCAGGGCGATGCGGACGACGGTGAATGCCAGGCCGGTCAGCAAACCCCCGCCCAGACCCTGGATCAGCCTGCCCACCAACATGATCGGCATGTTCGGCGCGAGCGCGCAGATCGTGGAGCCGATGCCGAAGAGACCGAATCCGGTGAGATAGGCCCCACGGGGGCCGAGCTGCTGCATGGCGCGGGTGACCAGCATCGACGACACCACCGATGACAGCAGGAAGACCGTCATCACCCAGGCGTAGAGCGGCTGCCCGCCGATGTCGGCGATCGCGGTCGGGAGCGATGCCGCAGTCAGGTAGGTGTTGACCGCGAAGAGGACGATGCCCGATGCGAACACCGTGACCACCGTCCGGTGTTCGCGGCCGAGAAGCTCGGCCCAGGAGCCGGGGCGCGGTCCGTCGTAGGCGGGTTGGGTCTCCGACGGCATGGTCTCACTCTGTCGGACGCGGATGGACGCCCTGCCACCAGGCCCCCATGTGCATTCGGGGGACTCGAGTGCGGTCGGTCAGGCGGGCTGGGCGGGCAGGGCCGTGCCCGGGCGCCGCCCTGCGAACAGCGGCCGGCGCGAGCGTGCCACCAACATCTTGCTCAACGGCGTGCGGAGCAGGATGTCGACGAGCAACGCCGACGCGACCAGTGTCGCCACCACCAGCACGATCCCGCGGGTGACCGCCGACCCCGGGAACCACTCGAACAGTCCGCTGAGGAAGCCGAACCGACCGAAGGCGTCGAGGATGAGCGGGTGCACCGCGAAGACACCGAATGCGCGGGGGGTGCTGTAGCCGACGACTCGGGCGACGACGCCGTCGCCGGCGCCACGGTGGTCGTTCCACGCCATCGCGACCAACCACAGGAGCGCCGTCCCACCGAGCAGCCACGGCAGCAGAGCGGGATTCCAGGGGGTCGTCGACTGCAGCGGTACGTTGCCCGGCGAGGTGGCGAACAAGTACGCGGCGACGGTGAACCCAACCCCCATCAGCGATGCCGCGATGACCGGTACGGCATGAGCGCGCAACCACTCGTCGATCGCATCATGATGTGCAGCTCCCAACGCGCCGATCGCGACGAACAGTGCGTACATCGGCAGCGACTTCCACAGCATGTCGAAGGTGGTGACCCAGGCCTCTCCGGCGGGGCGAGGGGAGTACTGGTACAGCAGGAACATGCCGATCTGGATGGTCGCACCACCGGCGATCAGCGACCACGGTCGGTTCTGTGCACGACGCAGCAGCCACGAGATCGCCGGGAAGACCAGGTAGATCTGCATGGAGATCAGCAGGAAGTAGAGCTGGTACTTGCCTTCGCCCATCCACATGTCTCGCCACAAGTCGGCGAAGAACGCACCGGTCGACGGGAACGGGTTGTCGGGCAGCAGCACGTGATCGGTCACCGCATAAATGAGCGTCCACAGGAGGTAGGGGCCGACGACAAGTCCAAAACGTCGGCGCCAGAAGGAGATCGGTGACATGGGCTTGCCCTGCGTGCTGATCACCAGGACGTACAACGTGATTGCGACGAATCCGTAGCGGGTCAGGTGACACAGCACGCCGATCAGGCCCGACGGCTGCACCGTCTCCGCGGTGACGTTGACCGCATTGACACTGTGCGCGAGGACCACTGCAGCGAAGAGGGCTACCCGTACCAGATCCGCAGTGTGTGCACGGCTTCGGCGCTTCGTCGGCTCGTGGGTGGGGGACTCGGCGGTCGGGGTGCCGGCCGGAGGGTTCACCTCCGGGTCCTCCACCATCTCGCGGTCGACCGCTGACTGATCGGCGCTCTCGCGAATATCGATGTCCCCGCCGTTCCGCACCCCTGGCACCCCGTTCCGATCCGTTCGTGTTCCGGCGCGGAGTCTACGGATCGAACCTTGGAGTTCGATGGGAGCGATCGAGACGGGTGACCTGTGTCACGAATCGGACGACGCGGCGGACGGACCGTTCGAGTCCTTGTCCTCGGTCTCCGCCATCACCTCGAGCAGACTGAGGACAGCGTCTGAGATGCCACTCGGCAGCGCAGTGAGGTCGGCGACTGTCTCGCCGACGGATGCATCGGTGAGACGGGCCCGGTGATACTTGTCGTCGAGGGTCTCGCCGGGTTTGGGCATGGTGAAGAAGTCGATGTCGACTCGGAAGGCCATGGCGATCCCGGTGATGGTGGTGAAACCGGGGTCCCGGATATGACCGTTGCGGATCTGACTGAGGCACGACTCGGTGATGGGATGCCCCAGCCGCCCGGCTTGGCGGCACACTGCACCCGCGGTGAGATCTGGGTTGTGGCGGAAGAGCGTCGCCAGGTGATCCACGAAGTGATCGGCGCTCGCCATCAGACCACCCCTCCCGTGTGTATCTGCCGAACTCCACACGGTGTGCGGTCGTTAGTGAGACTAACACGTCTCACATGTGGTTCGACGGCTCCGTTCGACCGTTCGGATCACACTTCTGGGCAACCCTGGCGTCTGGTGGCCGGTTGTGCTGCGAGGGTGTCGTAGACTCCGACTGGCCCGATCGGCCTCCGATCCGGCCTCGCTCTCGTAGCTCAGGGGATAGAGCACGGCTCTCCTAAAGCCGGTGTCGCAGGTTCGAATCCTGCCGGGAGCACGGTGACATCCTTGCCGGCCTCCGGCCGGTGTGCGCCCACTGTGTGGTTTGAAAAGGATTCACGCGGGCGCACGGTCACATTTCCTGCCGACCTCCGGTCGGTGTGCGCCCCCGTGGTTCGAAAAGAGATCCATGCGGGCCGCGCGGTCATATTCCCTGCCGATCTCCGGTCGGGTGCGGTGCCGAGCCGTCGCGCAGGCGCACGCTGCACTCTCCTCCCTGGCCGCCCTGAGATGGACCCCCGCGGCATTCGCACATAGATCACGGTGTGGTTCAGCGTCGGATATCGAGGCTCCTGTCGGTCGACCGAGTGAACGCCGTGTTGTCGCGATCACACATTGATGATTCACGCTTGTGCATCGAACGTTAGCGTGGTGAACTTCTCGCATTCAATATCGCAAACTGTTGATACGGGGTGATGGATCACGTGTCGCAAACGAGGAGTGCTCTGATGATCAATCGTCTACGTGTGTCGCGCATCGCTGCGAGTGTTGTTGCGGCAGCGGCCATCGCAACTCCGATGGCCGTGATCGACGGCGCCGGGGAGGCGTCAGCGGTCCAGGTGTATCAAGGCCAGCGTTACGCAGTGGTGTGGTTGTCGCACAGCGAGACTCGGCAAGCTGCCAGCATCGGACTGGGTCGCTTCTTCGACCAGCCGGCAGTCAAGGGGCGAGCCACGGTGATCGTGCGCAAGGACTCGAAGTTCTACCCGATGGTGTCGGGACCGGTCGGGCACCGGAAGTACTACGGGTCGGCACAGGCGCTCGTGGTCGAGGCGTCGTCGAAGCCGGGCGGGCAGGTCTCCCTGTACTTCGACAAGCAGCGCCCGTCTCGTCCGATCGGTGTCAGTCAATACTGGCCTGCTCCCTGATGCGAGCATCCACAGGGCGGGAGCACTGTCATGACCACCGCAACCCGGCACAGCAATGCTTCTGGGGTCCGAACCAGCGCCGGACACCGCCTGTTCGGTGAAGACCGCATGATCGACGAGGCCTCAGCGGCGACAGATGATCAAGGACCCGAGCGCTTTCCGGCTCTTCAGGCGGCGCTCTTCGTGGCCGGGTGTGTGCTGCTGGTGCTCACGGCGGCCAACCTCTCGCACCTGGGCGAATGGTCGCATCGTTGGGGGCAGATCCCGGTCGTCGTGCTGTTCTTCCTGGTGATGTCGATCGCCGGTCGCTGGTTCTGGTCGGGTGCAGACGCTGTTCTCGCCAAGGTGATCGGCAACCGGTGAGATCGACAGAGTGTCTCGCATGATCTGCCTTCGTTTCGGCCATCGTCGCGGGAGGCGCGAGATTTCACACGGGACGGGCGTAGCACAGGCGTGGAGGTCGCAGATACGCTGCAGCAGATGAACTTCCCCGTATCGCGCGGAGTCGTGAACAGGGCCTGTGTTCAGGCGAGCCGCTCGCCGATCTGTGGGTCGTAGAGCCGGTAGCCCAGCAGGCGGCATCACGTCGATGACGGCATTCGCGTGCTCACCCTCGAACCTGTAGCCGTGTGAACTCACCAGGCGACTCCGGTTGACAACATCTGGACGCGGTGTTCTAGTCGTCGTAGACGGTGGCGTCCAAGATGAGGGGCACAGAATGGACAGTTCTCGAGGGGCCAACCCCATGGATCAGTCGTTCTTCGCTTCTCGCGTCAACGCTCTGTTTGCCGGCAACACGACCATCGATTCCGCCGATGTCATCTCTGCCGCAAACGATCTCGGCCACGTGGTGTCCGCCGAGGAGATCGCTGAGATCCGCTCGGGAGAGTGCGCCGACCCCAGTTTCGCCGCTGTCGCAGCCATCGCCGCCGCGTTCCGGGTGAGTCTCACCTACTTCACGGCAAGCACTGATCTCGACTCGTCGCTCTTTTCGTCCATCGCCAACTGACCGACGAGCCATTCGTCGAGGCCGTCGCTGCGGCGTCGACCGAGTTGGCGTCTCAGCCGCGAACTCTCCTCTTCTGCTGACTCTTTCGCCTCGGTGCCGCATCGTCCAGGCCGTCGAGGCGGGTTTGCAGGGTGAGGTTCACGCCCAGTCCGCCGGCGGTGGCATCGAGGATGTGCCAGGCCGCCGTCTCGAGGAACCCGGCGAGTTCGTCGGCGTTCAGCGGCTGTTGGGCCTGCCCGAGCCATCTGTTGACGGTCGCATCCGTCATCCCGAACAGGGCGAACGCGAGAGGTTCGGCATAGCGCGTGTCGGCGCCCAGGTCGGCCAGTACGCCGCTGATCACGGTGGCGACCTGGCCGGCGATCGCGCTTCGGGTGCTGGTCAGCACGCGTGACCCGACGGTGTGATTGCTGGCCGAACCGGTTCCGAGGAAGGTGTGCAGGTTGGTGTTGTCGACTATCCAGCGCACATAGGTGCCCACTGCGGTCGTCAACGCGTTCTCGATGGTGCCTTCGCTGGGTGACAGCGCTGGTGACAGCACCGACATCAGATCGGTGATGATCCGGCCCCGGACGTGCTCGTCGAGGTCACCGCGGTCCTTGAACAGCCGGTAGACCACCGAGCGAGGTACGCCGGCACGGGCGGCGATGTCCTTTACGCCGGCCATCTCGCCGTCGACGCGCACGGCTTCGACCGCGGCGTCGAGGATCAGGTCGCGGCGCTGGGCTTTGTGGTCCTCCCACCGCTGTGCACGCCCGTCCTCGCGATCTGGCGGTGTCGGCATCCGATCACTGTAGTACCTGGCTTCGTGGTCGTCGGCGACTGTTCCTGCTGGTGAACGCTGGCAAATCGGGGATTGACCGGACACGGTGTCCAAGATAATCTGCGTTGGACAGTGTGTCCCACTAAATGCGGAGACGGGATCTTCGCAGTGAGCAGGAGCGTTCTCCAATGCCCAACAAGGTGTTCGTCGTCGGGGTCGGGATGACCAAGTTCGAGAAGCCCGGATCCCGCGATTGGGACTACCCCGACATGGCTCGCGAGGCCGGCCGCAAAGCGCTCGACGACGCCGGGATCAACTACGACGCCGTCGAACAGGCCTACGCGGGCTACGTCTACGGCGAGTCGACGTCGGGACAGCGTGCCATCTACGAGCTCGGTCTCACCGGCATCCCGATCATCAACGTGAACAACAACTGCTCGACCGGATCGACCGCGCTGTTCCTGGCGACGCAAGCGGTACGGAGCGGTCAGGTGAACTGTTCGCTGGCGCTGGGATTCGAGAAGATGCAGAAGGGGTCTCTCGGGTCCACGTACGACGACCGTGAACAGCCGATGATGCGGCACCTGCTCGCCCTGGCCGAGTTGCAGGAGTTCTCGATGCCCCCGGCGCCCTACATGTTCGGCGCAGCCGGCAAGGAGCACATGGAGCGGTTCGGCACCACCGCAGAACAGTTCGCCGCGATCGGCGTGAAGAACCATCGCCACTCTCGCAACAACCCGTACGCCCAGTTCCAGGATGAGTACACCCTGGACGAGATCTTGGCCTCGCGTCCCATCTACGGTCCGTTGACGAAGCTGCAGTGCTCGCCGACCTCCGACGGTGCGGGCGCGGTCATCGTGGCCGGCGAGCGTTTCATCGACGAGCACGACCTCGCCGATCGTGCGGTCGAGATCGTCGGTCAGGCGATGGTTACCGACCTGAACAGCACCTTCGACGACAAGAGTGCGATCTCCCTGGTGGGCGCCGACATGACCCGAACCGCGGCACAGCGCGTGTACGAACAGGCGCAGATCACCCCCGACGACATCGACGTCATCGAGCTCCACGACTGCTTCTCCACCAACGAGCTCCTCACCTACGAGGCGCTCGGGCTCTGCGGCGAGGGTGAGGGCGGGAAGCTCGTGGATGCCGATGACACCACCTACGGCGGTCGTTGGGTGGTCAACCCGTCCGGTGGCCTGATCTCCAAGGGACATCCTCTCGGTGCCACCGGACTCGCGCAGTGCAGCGAGCTGACCTGGCAGCTGCGTGGTGATGCCGATGCGCGTCAGGTACCCGGTGCCACGACCGCAGTGCAACACAACATCGGGCTGGGCGGTGCCGTCGTCGTCACCGCCTACCAGCCGGCCCAACGCTGATCACCTGGGCGGTCACGGCCTGTGCCGCCCCGCACCACATCTCACACCCTCCGAGCGACGCTCGAACCTTCCCGACAGAGGAGAACACAACCATGGCATCAGTGTCTGTATCCACCATCGTGTCCACCACCCCGGACAAGGCATGGGCCTTCCTGAGCGATCTCAATCGCTGGGAGGAGTGGCTGACCATCCACCAGGGATGGCGCGGTGAGATCCCGACCGAGCTGACCCAGGGGCGCCAGTTCACCCAGGTCGTCGAGGTGATGAACATGGCCAACAAGATCGAGTGGACGGTCGCCGAGGTCGACGCACCGAAGTACGTCAAGATCACCGGAACCGGCATGGCCGGCGTCCAGATCGAGTTCACCCTCCGTGTGGAGGGCGACGGCGAGGGCGCCAAGGCATCGTTCGACGCGTCGTTCTCCGGCGCGATGATCGTCGGGCCGATCGGCAAGGCTGTCGCCAAGCACGCCGAGGCGGATCTGCGCGAATCGATGGACAAGTTCAACGAGCTGGCGAAGTAGCCGACACCGTGGGGGCAGTTCGAGACGCCGACAACGCGGTCACCTTCGACACCTCGGCACTGGACGAGTGGACCGACCCGGAACACTTCGAGGTCACCGCCGAACGGATCGCCGACTACGCCGCGGCCACCAACGACCCGATCGGTGCGCACCGTCGCGGCGAAGTCGCACCACCGGTCTTCGCGGTCGTCCCGGTGTTCGGCAGCATGGCACCCGCCGCTCTCTCGGTTGCACCGGTGGAGTTGTTGCCGCGCCTCGTGCACGGTGAGCAGGACTTCGTGTTCCACCGACCGCTTCGGGCCGGGGATCGGATCACCGTGCGCGCCAAGCCCATCGGATACACGGGACGGGCGAACGGATCGACGGTGGTCATCTATGGCGAGAGTCGGGATGCCGACGGCGAACTCGTCAACGAGCAATGGATCACCGCGTTCTTCCGCAACGTCGATGCCGGCGCGGACGTCGGCGAGCGGGCGCCCGACCATCGCGCCGACGAGAGTGTCTCGGCCGAAGATCCGGTCCACTCGGTGACCCAGCACGTCGACGCCGACCAGACATTCCGGTACTCGCCGGCTGCAGGGGATCCGATGCCGATCCACCTCGATGACGAGATCGCCCGGATGTCGGGACTGCCCGGCATCATCAACCACGGGTTGTGCACGATGGCCTTCACCTCGTGGGCCGCACTGACCGAACTCGCCGACGGTGACACCGGGCGACTCCGACGTCTGGCGGTGCGATTCGCGAAACCGGTGTTGCCCGATCATGACATCGAGACTCGATTCTGGTCGCTTCCGGATGTCGACGGCACGGCTCGATATGCATTCCAGACCTCATCGGACGGCGAACTCGTCATCAAGGACGGCCTCGTGGTCATCGCCGACCACTCCTGACATCTGACGTACTGGCATTTGACGTCCGACCGTTGTCCGCGTGAGCCGCGGACCCCGCACAACTTCTCTCTGACAGGACTTTTCACCATGGGTAGATTCGATGGACGTGTAGCGGTGGTAACCGGAGCGGGACGCGGCATCGGCCGCGAACACGCCTTGCTCTTGGCGCGTGAGGGCGCCGCGGTCGTGGTCAACGACCTCGGCGGCGACAACGACGGCACCGGTGCCGATGCGGGGCCCGCCCAACAGGTCGTCGACGAGATCGTCGCCGCGGGCGGCACAGCCGTTGCGAACACCAGCAACGTCGCGACATGGGCTGGGGCGGAACAACTCGTCGACCAGGCGATCGAAGAATTCGGCGGGTTGCACATCCTGGTCAACAACGCCGGGATCCTCCGTGACGCATTCATCGCCGGCATGACCGAAGAGCAGTGGGACGCGGTGATCGCCGTGCACCTCAAGGGGCACGCCGCCTGCCTGCAGCATGCGGCTGCCTACTGGAAGGGCAGGAGCAAGGCCGGCGATGAGGTCGCCGCCTCGGTCATCAACACGGCTTCGGCGTCGGGCACTTTCATGCCCAACGCCGGTCAGGCCAACTACGGTGCCGCCAAGGCCGGTATCGCGGCGATGACCCTGGTCGCCGCCGACGAACTGGAGCGCTACGGTGTGCGCGTCAACGCCATCGCGCCCATCGCCAGGACTCGTCTCACGCTCGCCACCCCGGGGATGGGAGCACTGTTCGCGCAGGAGATCCCCGCCGGGGAGTTCGACCCCTTCGCGCCGTCCAACATCGCACCGCTGGTCGGGTACCTGGCGTCGGAGAAGACGACCGTCACCGGCAAGGTGTTCGCGGTGCAGGGCGGCGCGATCACCGAGCTCATCGGTTGGCAGGGTGGGCGCACCATCGAGACCGACGGCCCGTGGGAGATCGACGACATCGCCGACCAGCTGGTCCGAAAAGAGGCCTGAGCCATGGGAAGACACAGCTACGACCTCGGCATCGGTCTGAGTCCCGACCACGCGGCACTTGCCGACTCCGTGCAGGCCTTCGCCACCAAGATCATCGACCACGATCACGTACGCGCAGTCGTCGAGCAACCACGCGAGGACAAGTTCCCCTTCTACTGGGACGCCCTCGTCGGACAGGGGCTGCTCGGCCTTCACGTGCCGGAGGACAAGGGTGGCGATGGAGCCGGAGTGCTCACTGCGGCAGTGGCTCTCGAAGCCTTGGCGCGGACCATCGCGCCCGGCCCGTATGTGCCAACCGTGTTGGCGTCCGCGGCGTTGAGCGCCGCTGACGCGGCACCCTTCCCGATCTCCGATCTGATCGGCGGCCGTGCCGTCGGCGCCGTTGCGATGACGGCGCCATTGCCTGCCCGTGAGGTCGCCGACGGCTGGCAGATCTCCGGCGTCTGTGACGGGGTGCTGGGTGCCGAACACGCCGATGTGCTGATCGTCCCGATCGACACCGGAACAGACGACGCCGCCTGGGCCGCCATCACCCCCGATCAGGTGACGATCACCGCCCAGGATTCCATCGACGTCCTGCGAGGCGCCGCTCGCGTCGAACTCGTCGACGCCGTGATCGGCGCGGATGCTGTGCTGTCGGGGCTGTCCCGTCGCCGACTCCGGTCGATCGCGACGGTGATCCTCGGTGCCGAGGCAGTGGGAATCATCTCGTGGTGTGTCGGTACCGCCGCGGACTACGCCACCACCCGGGTCCAGTTCGGCCGACCCATCGGGCAGTTCCAGGGGGTCAAGCACAAGTGTGCGCGCATGGGCATCGCGCTGGAGAAGGCCAGAGCGGTCCTGTGGGATGCTGCCGGCGCCCTCGACCGTGACGACGAGACGGCCGACTATGCGGCTGCGATCGCCGCGGCGATCGTGCCGGACATCGCCGTCCAGGTCGCGCAGGACTGCATCCAGGTCCACGGCGGTATCGGGTTCACCTGGGAGCACGATGCCCACCTCTATTACCGGCGCGCACTGTCGATCCGCGCCCAGTTCCCCTCCCGCGAAGAACGTCTCACCACGGTGGCCGACCATGCGGTGGCCGGTGACCTGCTGCCCACCGACCTGGAACTGCCCGCCGAGGCGGACGCCATCCGGACCGAGATCCGCGCCGCACTGGAGCCGATCGCCGACCTCGGTGAAGACGACCAGCTGATCGCCCTCGGTGACGGCGGCTGGGTGCAGCCACACTTGCCGACCCCCTATGGCCGTTCGGCATCGCCACTCGAGCAGGTGATCATCGCCGACGAATTGGCGGCCGCGAAGATCCAACTCCCACAACTGTTGATGGGCGGATGGGCTGTCCAGGCCGTGGTGGCACACGGCACCGACGAGCAGAAGCGTGATCTCGCAGTGCCCACACTGCGCGGCGATCTGGTGTGGTGTCAGTTGTTCAGCGAGCCGGGCGCCGGCTCCGATCTGGCTTCGATCACGACCAAGGCCGAGCGGGTCGATGGTGGTTGGCGTGTCAACGGTCAGAAGATCTGGACGACGGTCGCCCAGTTCGCGGACTGGGCGATGCTCATCGCTCGCACCGATCCCACGGTGCCCAAACATGATGGCATCACCTACTTCGTGCTCGACATGTCGACACCGGGGATCACTGTCCGCCCTCTCCGTGAGATGACCGGGTCGGCCTTGTTCAACGAGGTGTTCCTCGACGACGTGTTCGTCCCCGATTCCGCCGTGGTCGGCGAGGTGAACGACGGATGGAACGTCGCGCGCACCACGCTTGCCGGGGAGCGGGTCGCGTTGAGTCAGAAGATGGAGGCCTACGCCACCGACCGCGACCTGCTGACCTTCGTCACCGGTCGCGACCTCTCCCCGCTGGCGACGGCGACCGTCGGTGAGCTGATCGCCGAGAGTCGGGCGATCGACGTGATCGGGGCCCGGGTGGTGCTCAAACAGTTGTCGGGCAGTGACGTCAGTACGACGTCGAGTGTCGGCAAACTGCTCGGAATGGGACTCGGACAATCGATCTCGGAGTTCATCGTCGCTGAGCTGGGCGTCGCGGGCGCGGTGTCGGTCGCCGGACAACCGAGCGACAAGGCGATGGACCAACTCATCTCTGGTCGAGCCACCACGATCTACGGCGGCACCACCGAGGTCCAGCTCAACGTGATCGGGGAGCGCATGCTGGGGCTGCCCAGGGATGCCGCATGAGCGGCCCCCTGGAAGGTTTGCGTGTCGTCGAGATCGCCAGTCTCGCACCGGGGCCGTTCGCGGCGATGATCCTCGCTGACCTGGGCGCCGAGGTGATCCGGGTCGATCGAGCCGACGATGCCGGCGGTCTGTTGGCCCCGACCGGCGTCCTCGACCGCGGCCGCACCTCCATCTCGGTGGACCTCAAATCGGCCGAGGGCCGCGATGTCGTGCTCCGTCTGGTGGAAACGGCCGACATCCTGATCGAAGGCTTCCGTCCCGGTGTGGCGGAGCGGCTCGGCATCGGCCCCGACGAGTGTGCACTGCGCAACGAGCGACTCATCTACGGCCGCATCACCGGGTGGGGGCAGACCGGGCCTCTCGCACATCGCGCTGGACACGACATCAACTACATCGCCTTGTCGGGGGCGTTGCACACGATCGGGCGGGCAGGCGAACGCCCGTTGCCCCCGGTCAACCTGCTCGGTGATTTCGGCGGAGGTGGACTCCTGCTCGTCATGGGCATCCTCGCTGCGGTTCACGAGCGCAGCGTCTCCGGCACCGGACAGGTCGTGGATGCGTCGATGGTCGAGGGGGCCGCACTCATCACCGCGTTCCTCCATGCCATGCATGCTTCGGGCGTGTGGGACGGCGAGCGTGGCGAGAACCTGCTGGACACCGGCGGCGCGTTCTACGACACCTACGAGTGTTCGGACGGACGTTTCGTCGCGGTCGGATGTGTCGAGCCACAGTTCTATGCCCAGATGCTCGAGATCCTCGGTCTCGCCGACGAGCCGGATCTGCCGTTCCAATACGACCTCGACAATGCCGAGAAGTTGAGAGAGCGCCTCGCCGAGGTGTTCTCGACGCGCCCACGCGATGAGTGGACAGAGCTGTTCCATCACTCCGACGCGTGTGTCACGCCGGTGCTCTCACCATGGGAGGCCGCCGAACACCCGCACAATGCGATGCGCGGCAGCTTCGTGCGCGTGGGTGACATCGAGCAGCCGGCTCCGGCGCCTCGATTCAGTCGTACTCCCGCGGCCGATCCGACGCCGGGCTCCACGCCGGGAGCCGACACCGAAAGTGTCTTGGCCGCACTCGGATACGACAAGGACGCCATCAGTTCTCTGCGTGCCACCGGGGCCATCGCCTGACCCGGTGCAACTCCGACCCGAGGAAGAAGCTCATGCAACGCCCCATCGACGGACTCACCGTTGCCATCACCGGTGGCGGTCGCGGTATCGGCCGTGCGACCGCCGAGGCATTCCATCGGCGCGGTGCGACGGTGGTCATCGGTGATGTCGAACCAGGACTCGCGGCTGCCACGGCGGCGGAGATCGGCGACCGGGCGCTCGGGGTGGATCTCGACGTCACCGACGTCGACTCCTTTCGAGCATTCCTCGGCGCCGCAGGACAACCCGACGTCGTGATCAACAACGCGGGCATCATGCCGACCGGGTATTTCGTCGACGAGACGGAGTCGATGACGCGACGGATGCTCGATGTGAACCTGTCGGCGGTGATCACCGGCAGCCGCCTGGCGCTCGAGGTCATGGTGCCGCGGGCCGGCGGTCACATCATCAACGTCGCTTCGCTCGCGGGGGAGTTCGCGATACCCGCACTGGCGACATACGGCGCGACCAAGACCGCGGTCACCCGGTTCACCGAGGTCCTCGACCTCGAATTGCGCGGCACAGGGGTCACCGTCACGGCGGTGTTACCGGGCATGATCGACACCGAGCTCTCGGCCGGGGCCAATTACCCGCGGCTGATCGCAGCACTCGTCGCGGGACGCCCCGCTCACGTCGCCGATGCGATGGTGGAAGCCGTGGCCTCCGCGCGCGGAGGGGTGATCGCGGTACCGCGCCGCGCGGGTGTGGCGATCACGGCATTGTCGTTCCTGCCCCGTCGTACGCGGTTGGCCATCGAGGAACGCGCCGGTCTGAGTTCTGCTTTCGCTCATGCCGATCCGGTGCGACGGGCCAACTATCACGAACGGATCGCGAGTCGGGGCGAAACGGCAGCCGACGACCGCTGAGGACACTTTCCCGTACATCGAGCCGTCCGGCGACTTCAGTCGGGCAGGTCTCGGATCCCGTTGTCGACACCAGAGGATTCACACATGGCAGGCCGGAAGCCCCGGGTGCTCCACCACACCGGACACTCGCCGATCGATCGGGCGCAGGCATTCGACTACGTCACCGATCATCGGACGATTCCGAACTGGTTCTATGCGCTGCGCGAGTTCGAGCCCGTCACCGACCACACCCGAGGTCTGGGCGCGCGCTTCGACGCTCGTATGGTCATCGGGCCGACATCCGTCGCGTCGACGGTAGAGATCACCGAGTGGATCGAGGGCGAGCGAATCCGCCTGACGTCGGTTGATGGCCTCAGCACCGACTCGACGTGGACCTTCGCAGACACCGATGCCGACGGCACCGAATTGACCGTGCAGTTCAGCTATGCGCTGCCGGGCGGGCTGGCCGGACGAGCATTGGCAACGATCATCGAACCCGTGGTGGGACAGGCGATCAGGCACACGGATGCGACGTTGCGGAAGCAACTCCGCGATCTGACCGCCTGAGTCGGTCGCGCATGCACCGCGACGCCGGGACCTGAGATCGACCCGGCCTCGCGGTGCCGGTGACTCAGCTCCCGATGGGCAGCCCGAGCATCGTCGCGAGTGGATTGACGATGAACGACGGACCGAGTTCGCCGAGGGCACCTGCGTTGGTCAGGGTGGCGGGGACGGTGGAGACGTCGCAGCCGCTGCGAGCCGGTGCGCCGCCGGAGTTCATCCGGCTCTTGAGCCAGGCGAACGCACCCGGTGCACCGGTGATCGCCACGGTTCCGTGTGTGGAGAAGATCTGCTGAGGGATGTTGGGCGGGAGCAGTTCCCGGCGGTAGGTCACCGGAGCGCCGCCGGCACAGTACGAGCGGACCAGCTTGTCGGTGCCGCTGATGGGAGCGACCTCTTCGTTCACCCCGTTGTAGATGTAGGTCGGTACCGACGTCGATCGGCCGGTGATCGAGCGTGCGGCGATCTCGCGCTTGATCACCGGATCGGCCAGTACGACGTTCAGTGGCTTGGTGAGGTAGCGGCGGTAGTCGAACCAGAGATTCAGCAGCGCGTTCTGGCCGATGCACTGATTGCCGGTCTCGGCCAGCACTGCTCGCCCCTGCGGGGTCAGATAGCGACGGATGGCCGTACGGAACCCCGGCGAGTCCTTGCTGATCCCGTCGAGCGCGATGGGGATGAGACCGCCGAGCAGTGCGCCGTTGACCGATCGCAGTGACGCCGTGAGGTCACGCTCCGGCGCGCCGAAGGCCGCGCCTGTGATGGTGAGCTCGGGTGCGTAGCTCTGCTTCTCCTCGATCGCCCAGCTGCTGGCGATCGCACCGCCGGAGTAGCCCCACAGTCCGACGGGGGTCTTCGCCGACATACGCATCGGGCTGAAGTTCTGGACTGCGCGGATGCCGTCGAGTGTGGCGTAGCCGGGCTGACGCGGCGTGAGGAACCGAGCTGACGTACCGCCGTGATCGGGGAGGGCGACCGCCCATCCCTGCGCCAGACCCGCGGAGGCGAGGAGCACCTCGGCGCCGGGCAGTGCGAAGGTCAGCGGGCCCGGGCGCGTCGAGAAGGATACCGGCAGTCCGGTCCGCAGGCTGTACGACGGGTTGCATTGGCGCAGAGTCGAGTCGGTGGCGGCCTGGTAGGAGAGCAGTTTGGTCGGGCGCTTGCCCCGAGGGACGAGCACGGTCGTGACGGTGGCATCGGGCTGCTTGTCGGCGCCCGAGGTCCGGTAGAGCAGTTGCCAGGCGTCGACGTTGATGGGCAGCAGTTGCAGCGACCGAGCCGTGATCTTGCGTGTGCGGATGATCGATCCCGGCGCGAGTGTCGCGAGGTCGGCGGGATGATCGTAGAACGCGTCTCGTGGTGGGCTCGGCGGCGCCGCCGCCACGACCGGCCCCGCCACGGCGTTGCCGCCGCACAGGATGCCCATGGTGAGTGTCGCCGTCAGAGCTCTGCGAACGATGGTCGACGTACGAGCGCGCTGTGGCGTGGGTCTCATCACGCGGATGATGTTAGACGCATCAGTCTCAGATTGACAACGGTCGGTGTGCCGTCGTGAACAGCGCGACCGTCCGAGTGCTCAGGACCCCGGATGCCGTCGGAGAGTCCGATCGGGCGGCCCCGTCGGCATACAACGTTCGAGAGTTACTGCGGCGCAGTCATTCGGATGCGGGAGATGGGGCGAGCTCGTCGGAGTCGCGGAAGGTGATCCGGCCGTCGTCGAGCGTGATCGCCCAGCGTCGAGATCGCACATCGCGACCGTCGATGGTGGCCTGGGCGCCGGCGAGGTCGCCGTAGTCGTCGACGATCACGCCTCGTACCGACGGCCCCTCTGTCATGTCGACCACGACGGTCGTCCCGACTGCGAGGTGGGTCTCAGGTGCTGATTCGTCGCCGGATGAATCCGGCTCGGTTGTCTTGTCGGACATGTCGACTCCTGGTCGGTGCGATCGTAGGGGCCTGCAAAGGCCTCGATCGTTTGGTTCTCTCACGAAAGTTAGACGTGAGTGTATAGTCCGCGTCAGTAAATGAGTGAATTGGTGTCATGAATCACTCGTGCGCTGTCAAGCATTCGTGGCCGGCGGCCGGGCGCCCGTGAGGGCATCCCGCCAGAGCCGTCAGAACAAGGACAGCGTGAACCGGGTCAGGACTTCGGTGAGGTCCTCGAGTCGACGCTGGCGTGCCCGCTTCGTCGTCGCCCACTGCTCGACGAGGGCCATCAAGGCGCCGATCAGCGCCGTGGTCGCGACCGCCCATCCGCCGGGCGGCTCGTAGTCGTCGCCGAGGTAGCGCGTCATCTCGACGCGGATGAACGAGCGCCATTGATCGCGTTGGTCGAGACGGTGTTTCTCGACTGCTGCGCTCACGCCGACGATCTCGACGAAGGACACCGCTGCCCGCCGTGGATCCTCACCGATGCTTCGCGCGTACGCCTGCAGTCCGGCGCGGGTGCGGGCGGCGATGTCGTCGCTCTGATGGTTGGCCAACGCTTCGATGACCGCGACCCGACTCTGCTCTTGGATGCGGTCGTACACGGCGAGGAGTAGTTCCTCGCGATCGCCGAACTGCTCGTAGAAGTGGGCGCGCGCCAGGTTCGCCGCCGTGCAGATCGCCGACACCGATGTGTCGCGGTAGCCGTGGTCGCCGAAGACGGCGAGGCCGGCGTCGAGGAATCGAATGCGGCGTTCTTCACGGCGTGCGTTGAGGGTGACGCCCGCATACGTCCGCTCCTTGACGCTCATGAGTGCAAGTGTATCGACCCTCCATCGAGGGTGGCGTTTGCGCGCGGCGCTGTCCGCGGTTCGCGGAAAGCTGCGATGCGGCACCGAAATGCGAGATACCACACAGAATATTCACGACAGTGTCATGTGTAGACATTCATGTCTAACATCAGTCGGGTCTCCGGACCGCCCATCCCACCGGGTGGCCGGAGGCGGGTGTCGCACCGCGGGTCGTTCGCTCCGCGCTCCGGATCGGCAGGCCCATACCGCGCTTGCGGTGCGACACCCTTGTCCCGCCCCGACCAGGAAGACGTCATGACCGTCTCGACGCCGAATCGCACCTACCCACCCGCCGTCGCGGCTGGAGCCCTGACCGCGATCTTCATCGCCGTGTGTGCCTCCGTTCCGCTGTGCTATCTCGTGACCGGCGATCTCGCGGTGTCGGCACCGGCCGGTCCCGCTGCGCTCTTCACCGCCACCGCTGTTCCGTGGTGGACGGCGATCGCGCTGGTGGCAGGTATCGCGAGCGCGGTCGCCGCGCAGATCCGTGATCGGACGATGGCGGTCGCAGTCGGTGTGGTCGCCGTCGCGCACACCGTCATCGTCGGGGTGTGTGCCTATGTGCTGATCCAGCCGGCGGTCTCGTTGGCTGTGGCGTGAATCGCGCACCTGCTGTCGAGGTCGAGCCGACTCCCTGTCAGGGCGACGATCCCGACCTCTGGTTCGCCGACCATCCCGGCGACATCGCACTCGCCAAATCGTTCTGCGAACCGTGTCCGTTGCGGACCGAGTGCCTTCACGGTGCCCTCGATCGGGGTGAGCCCGAGGGGGTCTGGGGTGGTGAGCTCGTCCGTCGAGGGCGCATCACACCCGCACCCCGACGACTCGTCGGCCTCGATCCCATCCCTGCCAGGAGTTGAGCCGCGTGGCGATCCAGGCCTGAGGGGATCGGGGGATCTGCCGGCGGGGAACCGGAGTCCGGCCCGAACCGCCACGCTGATGTGAGACTACCGCGTCTATCTTGCCCCCTCGCGCCCGCCGCAGCGAGGACGTCCGTCCAAGCCGCGCATCCGCGATAGTGGAGTCATGGAGCTCTCCGACGTCATGCGCACCACCTTCGCCGCTCGCGAGTTCACCGACGATCCGCTCCCCGACGACGTCCTCTGGCGCATTCTCGACAATGCGCGCTTCGCGCCCAGCGGGGGTAATCGCCAGGGCGCCCACATCGTCGTGGTCCGCGACCCGCAGACCAAGGAGCAGCTCGCCGACATCGGACGGCCTGCCATGCGTCGCTATACGGCACAGAAGAACGCCGGGGAGAAGCCCTGGAATCCGGTGACCCCCACCGAACTGACCGACGACCAGATCGCCGCGACCGAACTGTCCGACTCCTACGCTGCTCCGTTCGTCCGGGCGCCCGTGGTGCTCGTGGTCTCCGTCGACCTCGGCGTGGTTGCCGCCATGGACCAATTCCTCGATCGCGTGGGCCTCGTGAGCGGCGCGTCGGTCTATCCGCTCGTGTGGAACGTCCTCCTCGGTGCTCGGGAAGCCGGATTCGGCGGCACCTTCACGACGATGGCGGTTGCCGAGGAACCTCGGGTCCGTGAACTGCTGGGTCTGCCGGACGCGCATGCCGTCGCCGCGGTCGTGCCCATCGGGAAGCCGGTGAAGCAGCTGACCAGCCTCAGGCGGTCACCGGTGCACGATTTCGTGACCGTCGATCGCTATTCGGGGCGGCCGCTCACCGGACCCGGCGCCTGAGGTCCCGATGTCACGGCGCCTCAGAGGGGCGTCAGCGGGACCTGCGACGAGATCAGACACCGCCGGTCGTCGACGTTCCACAGCTCTTTCGTCTGGACGAGCCAGAAGGCGGCGAACTCGGCGAGCAGCGCAGCCTCGACCACGAAGATCGCGTAGGGCCACCGGGTCCACAGGTGGACGACCACGACCACAGCGGCGGTGAGAATCATCGCTGCCGAGATCGTCGTGTACACCACTGCATACGGACTCTTCCAGGAAGAGTGTTGCCGTGCAGCCAGATACGCGTTGCACGCCACCACCAGACCGATCAGCACGAACAGCGTGACCGCCGAGTAGCCGTGCGCATACCGGAGGAAGAAGTCGGGAAACGCGAAGGTCACGACCACCACTCCGACGATGGCGGCGCCCAGGATGCGGGCTGCGATCCCGGTCCGGCTCCGTCGGTCGATGCCGGACCGTCGCCGCAGCAACCACGCGACGATCACCGCGACGACGGCGGTCACGAGCAGCGCGGCGACCGAGGTACGGACCCCGCTCGCCGAAGCTGTGTCGTCGACGACCGCTGCGCAGCCGGGACCGGGGCGGCCGGTCGGGACGACGGCGACGACCAATGCCAAGAACCCGGCGACATCCAGGAGCACGTCCTCGGTGTCGGTGTTGCCCCGATACACGATCAGGCATGCACCGAGGGCGACGACGACGCCGACGAACACACTGCTGATCGCGGAGAACCGGTACGCGCTGATCGACGTCTGGAAACACCAGTCCGACCGGCCGGCGTCGGCGACGACTGCCAGACCGAGCAGACCGACGAGCAGCGGCATGCCCAGCCGCAGTGCACGGTAGGTGCCCAGGGCATTGCCGGCGGGATCGGGAGGCGCTGCTGTCGTATACGTCGGGGAAGTCGTCATGTGTGGGAGGCCTGCGGTCGGTCGGATCGGGACATCCAGGGCTGTGAACCCGTGGTGGAGCAACTGTAGGTCGCTCCAGCGACGGGCTGCGCTAGGTTGACCAGGTGAGCGCAACCGGAAGCACCGCCGATCGTCAGACCGTCCTCGTCACCGGAGCATCCAGCGGCATCGGCGCGGAGGTGGCACGTCAGTTCGCCGAGCGTGGTCACACCGTCTTCGGGACCAGTCGCGCGCCCGAGAAGGTGACCGACCCGATCCCGGGGGTCCGCTACGTGCGCCTGGACAACGCGGACCAGGGGACCATCCCGGCGTTGCTCGCCGAGGTCGGAGACATCGACGTGCTGATCAACAACGCCGGTGAGAGCCAGGCGGGTGCGCTCGAGGACACGCCGATGTCGGCCATCGAAGATCTGTTCGCGGTCAACGTGTTCGGTCCGGTGGCTCTCACCAAGGCGGTGCTGCCGGGTATGCGGGAGCGCGGCCGAGGGACCGTGGTCATGGTCGGATCGATGTTGTCGAGCTTCCCCGTTGCGTTCCGATCGAATTACGCGGCGACCAAGTCGGCGCTGAAGGCGTTCGCCTTCGCCACCCGACGTGAGGTCGCGCCATACGGGATCCGCATGATCAGCGTCGAACCCGGCACCATCGCAACCGGAATCGGTGATCGACGCAGCATCCACATCGGTGAGGACTCCCCGTACCGGGCGGAGTACGAGACACTGGCCGCCGCGACGCGCCGCAACGAGGATGCGGGCATCGATGCGCCGACCATGGCGAAGGTCGTCGTCGACGCCGCGCTCGCATCGAAGCCGAAGCCGTTCTATGCGAAGGGGAACTCGGCCGGGATCGTGTTCCTGTTACGTCGTCTCGCCCCTCGGGATGCGGTGCTGGCCCTCACGGCACGCAAACACGGCCTGCCCTGGATCAAGGCCTGATCGGTGCGGATCGCCCTGCGGGTCATCGGGATCGGCCCCGGCGACCCACGTCAGATCACCCTGCAGGCCGTCGAGGCGATGGCCGACGTCGATGTGTTCATCGTGCTGGACAAGGGGGCCGACAAGGATTCCCTGGCGGCTCTGCGAACCGCGATCCTGGATCGACATGCGGCTCCCGGACATCGCGTCGTCGTGATCGCCGACCCGCCCCGTGATCGCCGTCCGGTCGATTACGACGCCGAGGTCCGACGCTGGCACGCCGCGCGTGCGGCCCTGATCGCCGACGCCGTCGTCGCCGAGGTACCCGACGGTGGGGTGGTGGCCTTCCTGGTCTGGGGTGATCCGGCCTTGTACGACAGCACATTACGAATCGTCGACGATCTGAAGCAGCGTCCCGAGTTCGAGCTGGACGTCGAGGTGATCCCCGGTGTCACCAGTGCCAGCGCGCTGACCGCCGCTCATCGGATCCTGGCCAATCGCATCGGCGAACCGATCCACATCACCACGGGCCGTCGGCTACCCGACACCCCGGCCGGCGCCGACGGCAACCAGATCGTCATGCTCGATGCCGACCTCACGTTCCGACACACCGCCCATCCCGATGACGAGATCTGGTGGGGTGCCTACCTCGGGACCCCGGACGAGATCCTCGTCAGCGGACGCGTCGGCGATGTCGGCGACCGCATCGCGGCAGTCCGATCGGAGGCACGTGCGCGGCTCGGCTGGATCATGGACATCTACCTGATCCGCAAGACGCGCTGACGCGGCCTCGACACCCCGTCGGATCAGCACCTCGGCGGTCTGCCGGTCGCGCGCGTCGAGGGCGTCACGTCACGCCCACCGTATCGACTCCGTCATGGCCGACACGAGGTCTGGTGCACGGCGGTGGAATGTTTCACGGACGGTCGCGACCGTCACCACACCAACTCGAGCGCCGTCAGCATCTCGGCGCGGATCTCCTTGCGGCAGATGACGAAGTCGGGCATGTACGGGCTCGGCTGGTTGTAGACGATCTCCGAACCGTCGAGTCGACTGCAGTGCAGTCCGGCGGCTTCGGCCACACCGACCGGCGCACAGTTGTCCCATTCGTACTGACCGCCGGAGTGCACGTACGCATCGACGGTCCCGCGCACCACCGCCATGGCCTTGGCGCCGGCCGAGCCGATCCCGACCATCGACAGGTTCAGCCGGCTCGAGACCCACGCCGCTTCATACGATCCGCCGTGACGCGAGGTCGCCATCAGACCGGTCAGCTCACCGGTCGGTTCGTCGACGGTGTCGGTGCGGAACAGTTCGCCCGTCGCGGGCAGCGACACGGCAGCCTCGGTGACCCGACCGCCCTCGGTGAGGGCCACGTGGACGGCCCAGTCGGCGCTGCCCACGGCGAACTCCCGGGTCCCGTCGAGGGGGTCGATGATCCAGACCCGGTCCGCGGTCGCACGGTCGCCGACGTCCGGTGCCTCCTCCGACAACACCGCGTCGCGTGGCCGATGCCGGGCGAGGATCTCGGCGATCCACGCCTGCGCCATCGTGTCACCGACATCGCCCAGGCGGCGTCCCTCGAGCAAGCCGCCGTGGCGCACCCCGACCAGGATCTCTCCGGCGCCCTGCGCGATACGCGCCGCGAGCTCGGCATCGGAAAGACGGGAGATCATCCCCTTACTAGAGCACACTGGAGACATGCCCGAGCTGCCCGAGGTCGCCGCCATCGCCGACTATGTCGACGGTCGAGCGGCCGGACTCCCGATCCGCCGCGTCGACATCGCGTCGCTGTCGGTGCTCAAGACCGCCGACCCGCCGTACTCCGCCCTCACCGGCCGGATCGTGTCCTCGTCCGAGCGCATCGGCAAGTATCTGATCATCCACACCGTTCCGGGACCGGACGGTCCCGCCGACGAACCGACCATCGATCTCATCGTCCACCTCTCGCGTGCGGGCTGGTTGCGATGGAGCGAGGATCTGTCGCCGAAACCCCTGCGTCCCGGCGGCAAGAGTCCGATCGCCATCCGGGTGCATTGCGGCCTGCCGGGCGAAGGCTTCGACGTCACCGAGGCCGGCACACAGAAACGTCTCGCGGTCTGGATAGTCCGCGACCCGTCCGAAGTCGAACGCATCGCCACCCTGGGGCCCGATGTCCTGGCCGTGAGCCGCGACGAGTTCGCCGCGATCCTGCGGGGTTCCAGCGCGCGTATCAAGAACCTGCTCACCGACCAGCGGACCATCGCAGGGGTCGGCAACGCGTACTCCGACGAGATCCTGCACACGGCGAAACTGTCGCCGTTCGCCACGTCCAAGAATCTCGACGACGCACAGATCGACTCGCTGTACGAGACCACGCGCGCAGTGCTCACCGACGCGACGTCACGTCTGGAAGGGCAGGAAGTCGCGCGGCTGAAGTCGGAGAAGCGAACCGGACTGCGCGTCCATGCGCGAACCGGTCTGCCCTGTCCGGTCTGCGGCGACACCATCCGCGAGGTCTCCTTCAGCGATCGGTCCTTCCAGTACTGCCCGACCTGCCAGACCGACGGCAAGGTCCTCGCCGACCGGCGGATGTCGCGATTGCTGAAGTAGTGCGCAACCGGTGCGTTCCCGTCGTCACAACGAGAACCGTTGTCATGGAAGGGAACACAGCGGGATTCGGGCCATTGTCGACGGACACCTGGGCTTCACACCTGACCGTGCGGTAAGTTCGCTGGCATGAGCGCTCCCACTCGTCAGCGGATCCTGATCACCGGCGCGAGCTCCGGGTTGGGGGAGGGGATGGCCCGTCGGTTCGCCGACCAGGGTCGGGCGCTCGCACTGGCCGCCCGCCGTACCGAACGCCTCGACGCTCTCGCCGACGAGTTGCGATCGACCGCGGCGCAGGTCGCGACCGCACGTCTCGACGTCACCGACCTCGAGACCGTCCCCACCACCTTCGCACGACTGCGGGACGAGCTCGGTGGGCTCGACCGTGTCATCGTGAACGCAGGTGTCGGGAAGGGCGCTCCGATCGGGACGGGGAAGGCCTCGGCCAACATCGAGACGGTGCAGACGAACCTGGTGGGCGCGCTGGCCCAGATCGAGGCGGCCCTCGAGATCTTCCGGGCGCAGAACGCCGGTCACCTCGTGCTGATCAGTTCCATCAGTGCCGTCCGGGGACTGCCGAAGGCGCAGGCCGCCTACTCTGCGTCCAAGGCCGGGTTGTCGGCATTGGGGCAGGGACTCCAGGCAGAGTTCGCCGGCTCGCCGATCCGGGTGTCGGTGCTGCTGCCCGGGTACATCGAGACCGACATCAACCGCGGCGTGAAGACCAAGTTGTTGACCGACACCGAATCCGGTGTCGACGCGATGGTCAAGGCCGTCGAGTCCGAGGACGAATGGGTGCCGGTGCCGGGATGGCCGTGGCGTCCGATCTCGGCCGCGCTGCATCACCTCCCGGCCGGGATCACCCGCCGGATGGTGTAGCCGACGCCGCCGTGCCGTCGGACCAGACGACCGGACCGGACTTGTAGTCCAGCGACTTGTCGGCGGTGGTGTCCGCCCAGTAGATGACGTGTTTCAGGTCGGTACCCGAGTCTGCGATCGACACGAGGCAGGTCGAGTACGACTGTCCGCGCGTCATCCGTTCCGGTGGCGTGGTGCTCACGCACTGCGGCAGGCCGGTGGGGGCATCCACTGTGAGGGTCGGTGCGCGACCGTCGGGACTACCGGTGACGCCCTCGGTGTCGGGGGCCGTGGTCGGTCGCTGTGACAGCGCGGTGACGGTGACGTAGACGAAGTACGGTGTGCCGCCCTTGGTGATCGACTCAGGTACCCCGCCGCCCTTGGCGATGCCGGTGACCGTGTACAGCGCCAGTGGACCGGAAGCGCGGAAGGCGTCGGCGGGCAAGGTGGCGCTCTCGCCGAATTTCAGTTCGGTGCCCGTCGGTGTCCGCTGGGCGGGGCCCGCCGGCGGCGCCACCGACGTCGAGGTCGGCACCGTGATCGACGGCACGGCATCCGGATCGGTCCGATTCGAGGCGCAGCCCGAGCCCGCGACCAGCGCGGCCGCGGTGCCCGCCACGATCGCGATCCACATCTTCGGCACGGTGAACCTCACGTGCGTAAGGTAGCCGATGTGTCCAGCAAGGCGGGTCAGGTCGTCGCGCACGGCGCGTTCCAACTGTTCGGCAGCACACGGAGACTGCAGGTCGACGAGGTGCTGCGCGACATCTTCGGTCGTGAGGACGTCGGTGCCGTGGGAGCCGACTGGCGCGGCATCGTCTATTTCACCCTCGCCGACGACGACGAGGTCGCTCCGGACGTGATCATCGGGTTCGACCCGTCGAGTGGTGACTCCGGCGATCTCGCCACGGTCGACGAGGTGCTCGCGGCGGTCCGGGACGGCGACATCGCGGAGGCCGTCGACGGCGAGAGCTTCGACGAGTGGCGTACCGCGACCGGCATCCGGTCACTCGACATGGGCGCCTGTGTCCCGCCCGCGGTCATGGAGTTCCTCGGCGGCGACCCCGCCGAGCGATCGGCAGAACCGCAGGACCTGATCACCTACATCGCCGTCGCGGCAGCCCTGATGGGGCGCCTCGAAGCGTTGGGCGTGCAGCCGGGCGACGAGATCCCGCCGGAGGTCTTCGACGACGAACGGTGGGACTGACGCGCCTGGCGCACAGAACTAGCGGGTGCGTCCCCGGTGCTCGCGATACCAGCGGACGAGTTCGTCGGTCGATGAGTCGTCCTGCGCGGCAGGTGCTTCGGGATCGGTGATGAGGCCGAGTAGTTCCTTGGCCTGCTTCTTGCCGAGTTCGACGCCCCACTGGTCGAAGGAGTTGATCCCCCAGATGGTGCCCTCGACGAACACCTGGTGCTCGTAGAGCGCGATCAACTGACCGATCGCCGATGGGGTGAGCTTCGGCGCCAGGATCGACGTCGAGGGGCGATTGCCCGGCATCACCTTGTGCGCCACCACCTCCGGCGGCACTCCCTCATCCGCGATCTCGTCGGCGGTCTTGCCGAAGGCGAGCACCTTGGTCTGGGCGAAGTAGTTGCTCATCAGCAGGTCGTGCATCGACCCGGCACCGTCGGGGGTCACCGGCAGGTCGTCGGTGGGCTCGGCGAAGCCGATGAAATCGGCCGGGATCAGCCGGGTCCCCTGGTGCAGCAACTGATAGAAGGCGTGCTGGCCGTTGGTTCCCGGCTCGCCCCAGAAGATCTCGCCGGTACCCGCAGTCACATGGTTGCCGTGCGCGGTCACCGACTTGCCGTTGGATTCCATCGTCAGCTGCTGCAGATAGGCGGCGAAGCGTGCCATGTCGTCGGAGTAGGGGAGCACCACGCGCGTCTGGGCATCCCAGAAGTTGGAGTACCAGAGCCCGATCAGGCCGAGGATGACCGGCGCGTTGCGTTCCAGCGGCTGGGTGCGGAAATGCTCGTCGACCTGATGGAAACCGTCGAGGAACTCGGCGAACCGTTGTCTGCCGATCGCGGCCATCACCGACAGTCCGATCGCGGAGTCCACCGAGTATCGGCCGCCGACCCAATCCCAGAACCCGAACATGTTGTCGGTGTCGATGCCGAACTTCGCCACCTCGTCGGCGTTGGTGCTCACCGCCACGAAGTGCTTGGCGGTGGCTTCCTCACCGGCGCCGAGCGTCTCGAGTAGCCATGCGCGCGCGGCGGTGGCGTTGGTGATGGTCTCGAGTGTGGTGAAGGTCTTGGACGCGATGATGAAGAGGGTGGTCTCGGCATCGAGGTCGGCGAGGGTCCCGACGAGGTCGGCGGGGTCGACATTGGAGACGAAGTGGGCGCGGATACCGGCGTCGGCGTAGTGCCGCAGAGCCGTGTAGACCATCACCGGGCCCAGGTCGGATCCGCCGATGCCGATGTTCACCACGTCGGTGATGGCCTTGCCGGTGTGGCCCTTCCACTCGCCGCTGCGCAGCCGATCGGTGAAGGCGCCCATCGCGTCGAGGACCTCGTGCACGTCGTGCACGACGTCTTGGCCGTCCACGGTCAGTGAGGCATCGGCGGGAAGGCGGAGAGCGGTGTGCAGGACCGCGCGGTCTTCCGAGGTGTTGATGTGGCGACCGGCGAACATGGCGTCGCGATGTTCTTCCAACCCGATCTCGCGGGCCAGGCTGAACAGCAGTTCCAGGGTCTCGCGCAGCACCAGGTGCTTGGAATAGTCGATGTGCAGGTCGCCGACGTCGACGGTGAGTTCGCGCCCACGGTCGGGGTCGACGGCGAACACCTCGCGCAGGTGCATCGCGAAGACGTGGGGTTGGTGTGCGGCCAGGGCCTGCCACGACTGGGTTGCGGTGATGTCGCCGTGATCGTTCAGGGTGCGGTCGAGATCGCCACCGGGGGCGTCGGTGCTCATACCTGCCACCCTATGTCGTCAGACGCCGGTGGGGTGATGTGTAGGCGCGCGGATGTCCCGGGCCTGCGACGGCCCCGGCCGGCGGCGGTCAGGCGCGCTCGCCCCGCCCGTTCTCGCGCAGCTCCCGCTCGGACCCCCGTGGACGGCGGGAGGGCAGTTGGCGTTCCGGCTCGGCGGCATAGTCGGACGCGAGCTGCCGCTGGTAGCGGGCCATGAACTCGCGTGCGATTGCGTTGCCGGTTCGTTCGTCGGGCAGTCGGTCTCCGGTCGACTCACGCCAACCGGTCAATCGGCCGGCGAGGTCGGCGATCTCGTCGGCGTACTGCGGATCGGCGATGAGGTTGACCCGCTCGTATGGGTCGACGCGGAGGTCGTAGAACTCCTTGGCCGGGCGTGGTAGGTCCTGCGAGCCGTCGAGCGCCAGCGCCGACGGACTGTCGCGGATGTCGAGCGGCAGGCTCAGCGCCGGACGCTGCGAATAGTTCTCGATGTAGGCGTAATTGCGTGTGCGCACGGCGCGGATCGGATCGAAGTTGTCGTGATAGGTCTTCTCGGTGAAGACCTCGTCGCGGACCACCGGATGGGATCGGGACCGGCCGGGGGCCGGGCGGCCGGCCAGGAATGCGTCGGCGTGCGAGACCCCCTCGATCGAATCGGGTATCTCCACACCCAACAGCTCCAGCAGCGTCGGGGTGAGATCGACGCCGCTGAACATGTCGGGATAGACACGTCCGGCCAGCGCGCGTCTACGGGGCGGTCGGACGATGCAGGCCACCCCGGTGCCTTCGCGGTAGAGAGTCGACTTGGCACGAGGAAAGGCCAGGCCGTGGTCGGTGATGAAGACGACCCAGGTCGATTCGTCGAGGCCCAACTCGGCGATCGTCGCGAGGAGCCGACCGACCGCGGCATCGGCCTTGGTGATCGAGCCGAGCAGGCCGGCGAGGTCTTCGCGCACCGGACGGGCGTCGGGTAGGAAACCCGGCACCCCGAGGCGATGCGGATCGGCCGGCGGGTACTGGTCGGCCGGGTAGGGACGGTGGGTCTCGAAGAATCCCGCGGTCAAGAGGAACGGCGACTCGTCGCCTGCGGACTGCCGAGCTCGGAGCCAGTCCTGTGAACGTTCGGTGACGTAGTCGCACAGCGAATCGGAGACGTCGAGTTCGTCGAAACCGAGTCGTTCGGGGTCGCTGCTCTCGTGCTGCATCCCGAACAGCGCGGTGCGCCATCCCGCGCCGCCGAGCAGCTGCGGCAGGGTGAGCACGTCGTCGTTGTACTCGAACCCGTGGTGCGCGAGCCCGACGAGTCCGTTGGAATGCGGGTACCGGCCGGTGAACAGGGACCCGCGCGACGGTGAGCACAGCGGTGCCGTCGCATGCGCATTCGTCAGGCGGATGCTCTCCGCGGCCAGGGCGTCCAGATGTGGACTGTCGACGCCTTCGGCGCCGTAGCAGCTCAGGTGCCTGCCGAGGTCGTGCCAGTGCACGAACACGATGTTGTCGCGTTGTGCGGAGGTCGCGGCTGTCCCAGTGGATGAAGTCGTCACCGACGCGGAGTCCATCGTGTCAGCGACCCAGCGGGCCACGACCGAGCCGCAGCAGCAGCATCGCCAGCGTGTGCCCCTCCTGGCCGAGTTCGGCGAACCGGTCGAGGACCTTGACCTCCCGACTGTGCACGAGCCGCGGACCTCCGGAGGCCATCCGCTTGGCGCCGATCTTCTTCGAGACGGCGGATCGGCGCTTGATGGCGGCGAGGATCACCGCGTCGAGCCGGTCGATCTCGCCGCGCAGGACGTCGATGTCCTCGGGCAGGTCGGTGACGTCGGCGGTCAGGTCGTAGGCGGCGAGGTCGATGGTCGGCTCGCCCGGGGTCGGCGCGCCCGACGGCTGGTCGTCGCCGTTGTCGGTAGGACTGCTGGGCTCGGTCACCTGTCAGATTTTGCCACGCACGATCCGGGACAGGTCTACTAGAGCCCATGCTGAGCAGGCGGACGGTGTCGTCGGTCGTGATCGTGCTGATCGTCGCCCAACTCGTGGTCCGAGGGTGGCTGGTCGCGACCGGGGGCTTCTACTGGGACGATCTCATCTTCATCGGGCGCGCATCGACGCACCCGATCCTCTCCTGGGAGTACCTGGGACACAGTCACGATGGTCATTTCATGCCCTTGACGTTCCTGGTCGCAGGGGTCTCGACGCTGATCGCTCCACTGAACTGGATCATCCCTGCGGCGACCTTGATCGTGGCGCAGGCGATCGCGTCGATAGCGGTGTGGCGGATGATCCGGGTGATCGCACCGGCCGCTCGTGGGGGTGCCATCGCTGCGTTCGCCTTCTATCTGTTCACGCCGATGACCGTGCCGGCGTTCGCGTGGTGGGCCGCAGGCCTCAACTCGCTCCCGCTGCAGGCGGCGATGGCCTGGATCGTCGCGGAAGCGGTACGCGCCGTCCGAGGTGACGTCGCGCCGCAGGCGATGCGCGGCGTGGTCATCCGATCGACCATCGTCTTCCTTGTCTCGCTCGGATTCTTCGAGAAGTCGCTCTTCATCCTCCCGGTCGCATTCGTCGCCGCTGCGCTCGTGGTACGGCGCACGCGGTCGGCGGAGACCCAGGAGCCGACTCCATCGCGCGATCCCGCGCCGACCGACGCCGACAGCGGATCACGTTCGCATGCAACGGACCTCGGGCCGATCGGTATCGCGTTCGTCCGTGTGAGGGCGTTGTGGGCCTCCCTCGGCGCCGTGTTCGTCGTGTGGCTCGTGATCTTCTTCGCGGTCTCCGACGCGACGGCAGGCGAACACTCGATCGGACAGACCGCGCGGTTGGTCTGGCGGTCGGTGACCAACGCGATCCTGCCGTCGTTCGTCGGCGGTCCCTGGGAGTGGGAACGCTGGGTGCCCAGTCCGCCAATGGGTTTCGCGCCGCTGTGGATGATCGTCAGCGGCCTGCTGGTGGTCGTCGGCGCGATCTGGTGGGCGGTCACGCGACGGCAGGGAGCGATCGCGATCGTGCTGTTCACCGTCGCCTACGCCGTCCTCGCTCAGGTTCCCGCCATGTGGAACCGGTCGAGCGCCAACACCGCGCTCGAACTCGCGCAGACCATGCGCTATCTGCCCGACACGGCCGTCGTCATCACCCTGGCGTGGGCCCTGGTACTCGCCGCACCACCGATCCGCCGCTCGGCCGAGGCGACCGCGACCCGGCGCCATGCGCAGGATCCGGCGGGACAGGTTGCGCCGGTCGCGGTGGGTGCCGCCCTCGTCGGTGCACTGGTGGTCGGATCCGCCATGATCTCGTTGGCGTCGTTCTCCTCGTCCTGGCGCGACGACCCGACCGGCGACTACCTGGCCAACGCCCAGCGATCGCTGGCCCAGAACCGCGAGCACCCGATGTTCGACCAGGCCCTGCCCCTCGAGGTCCTGCTGCCGGTCGCCTATCCCGACAACCAGATCAGCCACACCTTCGGTCGGATCACCGACCGCTCACCGTTCGCATCGACCACCGACACCCTCAACGTCCTCGACTCCGCCGGGAACCTGGTGCCCGGCACCGTGACCCAACGACGGACCATCGAGGCCGGACGCGGTTCGTGCCGGCGGCCGGAGGTCGACGAACGCAAGCGACTGCCGCTGGACGGACCACTCATCCAGTGGCGCTGGTCGGTCGCACTGAGTTACTGCGCCAACCGCGACGGCATCGTGGAACTGGCCCTCGACGGCGGGCCCGCCGTCCGGGTGCCGGTGCGTTCGGGGCTGCACGTGGTCTACGCACAACTCGACGGTGCCGGCTCGCGGATCACCGCGACGCCGGTGACGCCGGGCCTCGCCCTGCACACCGGCGAGGGGCGTGTCGGCGAGGTGGTCGAGGCGCGTCTCGCCGGCTGACCTCGTGCGCGACTGAAGGAAGTCAGTCCTGGTCGAGCGGGGTGTTGTAGACGATGACGTCGGCGGGATCGATGTTCGCCGAGGCGATCAGCGCCCGCACCGCCGGCACCGCCGCGGCCTCCGACACCCACCAGATGACGTCGATGTCGCCCGCCGCCTGGACCTGCTTCTTGAGCTGTTCGGTCAGGGTCGCCGTGCCCTCCCAGGTCGGGTCGAAGACACCGTTGGTGACGTGCTCGGCGTAACCGGGTGACAGCAGGACGTGCAGCTTGCCGGTCGGCGACAGTCCGTCGAAGAGGTAACCGTTCTGCTCGATCGCGTAGCTGCTCGGCAGGCCGGTGATCTGGTCGTTGTAGTCGGCTGCGGTGCCCGGCTGCTTGGCGCCGGTACGCACCATGGTGACCTTCTGTTTTGCCGACTTCTCGTTCTCGTCGATGTACTGGTTGAGGTCGGCCAGGTTGTAGTCGAGGAACGGCAGGAACTTGTAGGTGGTCTTGGACTTCACCACGCCACCCGACGCGGGGAGGTTGGTGGCGTCGCAACGGGTCCGCGTGGCGCCTCCGATCGGGACGGAGACGATCCGATCGCAACTGCCGCCGACCTCGCCTGCGGGCCGGCCGTTGACCTCGAACTTGAGGTTGATGCCGTAGTTGATCCGACCGCGGAGAGGGGCCTTGATGACCGGGTTCAGCGCGCCGGACACGTTGACATCGAATCCGCATCGGACCGGGTTGCACTCACCGCCGCGATTGACGTTGATCGGTGAGGGCAACGGGGCCACCCCGGGCGCCGGGACGTTGGTGAGTTCCGGCGCGATCGACCGCTCGCTGGCGAAGACCTTGGAGATGTCGTCGGCGCCGAGGGGTTCGACACTGGTGTCGATGGTGTAACTGGTGCGGTCGACCTTGATCTCGCCGGACACGTGGGTCACGGTCTTGGTGTTCGGGTCGAAGGTGGTGGTCACGTCGTTGACCTTCACCTTGTCGTTGCCGATCGCGGTGATCGTGGGGTCCGAGGTCGGCCAGTAGCGGGCATCCGGCAGGCCCTTGTTCGGCGTCGGCAGTTCGAGGCCGAGGCTGGGACGGCTGACACGTTCGGCGTTGGCGATGCGACCGGCGAGCTGACGTGGTGAGAGCAGGTACCCGAGGTCGGGGAACGCGGTGTAATCGAGGCTGGCCCACTTGTTGTCGACCGGGGCGAGGTCGAGGACCTCACCGTTCTTGCGGAACGCGAGCAAGGAGGACCAGAACGCCGACGGGCCGTTGGCGAAGTAGAAGTTGCCGATCTCCCGGTACTGGGCCTGGTTGCCGTTGCTGATGACCGTCCCCTCGGTGTTCTTGCTCGAGGTGACGAGGAGGTTCTTGAACTCGACGGTGTTGGTGTCGGTGTCGCCGCCGATCCCGTAGGTGATCTTGCCGGTGTAGCGGGCGCCGGCGTTGCCGGCGAGCTTGAACGCGACCTGGTCGAGATCCTGCTGCGCACGGAAGGCCTGGGTGGGCCCGGCGGACCCCTGAGAGCTGAACGGTATGAAGGAGAGCGCCAACGCGACGACCACCGCGAGGACACCCCCACCGAGGATCACAGCGGGAATGGTGTTCGACTTGCGGTTCATCTCGCGTCCCCTTCACGGCGCCGACCGGCGATATGTCCGATTATGGATATCACGATCGGGCACAGACCTGGTCGTCGAGTTGGACCGTTCGAATGACCCCCACCGACACCCGAGTGATTCGGGCATATCGTAGCCTGTCGGGCGCCCGGAGTAGCCTCAGGACCGATGACACGATCCACCTCACAGCCGACGTCGCCGCCGGTCGACGCCGATCTCGACGAGCGTTCGGCGCGGCTCCTCGACGGTCTCAACCCTCAGCAGCGCGCCGCCGTCCTCCACACCGGCACGCCGTTGCTGATCGTCGCCGGTGCCGGCTCGGGCAAGACCGCGGTGCTCACCCGACGCATCGCCTTCCTGCTCGCCCACCGCGGTTTCACGCCCGGCCAGATCTTGGCGATCACCTTCACCAACAAGGCCGCGGCGGAGATGCGCGAGCGGGTCATCGATCTCGTCGGTCCCCGTGCCGCATACATGTGGGTGTCGACCTTCCACTCCACCTGCGTCCGCATCCTGCGTGCCCAATCCGGGTTGCTCGAGGGGATGAACTCGAACTTCTCGATCTACGACTCCGACGACTCGAAGCGCCTGCTGGGCATGATCATCCGGGATCTCGAGCTCGATCCGAAGAAGTTCAGTCCACGCGGGGTCGGGGTCAGCATCTCGAACCTGAAGAACGAGCTGATCGACCCCGATCAGGCCACCGCGACCGCCGCGGACGGCGAACCCGCGGTGCAGACCGTCGCACGCATCTACGCCGAGTACCAGCGTCGGCTGCGGGCGGCCAACGCCTTCGACTTCGACGATCTGATCGGCGAGACGGTCGCGCTGCTCCAGCGGCACCCGGAGGTCGCCGCGTACTACCGTCGCCGCTTCCGGCATGTGCTGGTCGACGAGTACCAGGACACCAACCACGCACAGTACGTGCTGGTCCGTGAACTCGTGGGGGAGCGGGTGGACGACGACGCCGACGCGGTGACCGTCGGACCATCCGAACTCTGTGTGGTCGGTGACGCGGATCAGTCGATCTACGCATTCCGCGGCGCAACCATCCGCAACATCGAGGAGTTCGAACGTGACTTCCCCGATGCCGAGACGATCCTGCTCGAGCAGAACTATCGCTCGACCCAGACGATCCTGTCGGCGGCGAATGCCGTCATCTCACAGAACTCCAATCGGCGGGAGAAGAGGCTGTGGACCGACTCCGGTGACGGCGAACTGATCGTCGGTTACGTCGCCGATTCCGATCGCGACGAGTCGATGTTCATCGCCAAGGAGATCGAGACCCTCACCGACTACTCCATCGGCGGATCGACGAGCGCCAAGTACTCCGACATCGCGGTGTTCTACCGGACGAACACCGGATCCCGTGCGCTGGAAGAGGTCTTCGTCCGGCACGGCATCCCGTACAAGGTGGTCGGCGGGACGCGCTTCTACGAGCGCAAGGAGGTCCGCGACGTCGTGGCCTACCTGCGCGTGGTGGCGAACCCGGACGACTCGGTGAGCCTCCGACGCATCCTGAACACGCCCCGCCGCGGCATCGGCGACCGTGCCGAGGCGTGCGTCGCAGTGCACGCGGAGAACACCGGGACGAGCTTCTACGAGGCGCTGCTGGCAGGCGCCGAGGGCAAGGTGCCACTGCTGAACACTCGTGCGGTCAAGCAGATCGGCGGCTTCGTCGAGCTCATCGAGGGGCTGCGCAACGATTTTCTCGCGACATTCGGCGAGGCCGGATCGTCGGATGCCGACATCGCCGTGGCCGACGCGACCGAGGAGGGCGCCGACATCGGTGAACTCGTCGACGCTATCGTCGAGCGGTCGGGCTATCGCTCCGAGCTGGAGGCGTCGAGCGACCCGCAGGACGGTGCGCGGCTGGACAACATCAACGAACTCGTCGCCGTGGCGCGCGAATTCAGTGCCGAGGCTGCGGGCGAGGCCGATGGCGACCTCGATGACCTCGACGCCGAGGCTCGCGCAGAGGTCGACAACGAGGGGGAGCCGGAACCGGGTTCGCTGGCCGCGTTCCTCGAGAAGGTCTCGCTTGTCGCCGACGCCGACCAGGTGCCCGACGAGGGCGATGGTCTGGTGACGATGATGACGTTGCACACCGCCAAGGGGCTGGAGTTCCCGGTCGTCTTCGTCACCGGCTGGGAGGACGGGCACTTCCCGCACATGCGTGCCCTCGGCGATCCGGGTGAGCTGAGCGAAGAGCGTCGCCTCGCCTACGTCGGGATCACGCGCGCCAAAGAGCGGCTCTACGTGACCCGGTCGGTCACGCGGGCATCGTGGGGGCAGCCGGTGTCGAATCCGGAATCCCGCTTCCTGCAGGAGATCCCGCAGCATCTGCTCGACTGGCGTCGTACCGAACCGCGACGGTCGGCGAGTCGGCAACTCGGATCGTCGGGCGGAGTGTTCGGCCGGGAGTCGGGCGGCTTCGGATCGTCAGGGTTCGGGTCGTCGGGTGGATTCGGTTCGGGTACTCGCGGTCGGTCGTCGTACTCGTCCGACCCGGCACGTGGTCGGAACAAGCACGTCGACTACGCCGTCGGTGACCGGATGAACCATCCCAAGTACGGGATGGGCAAGGCCGTCGCCCGCGAGGGCAATGGTCCCACCGAGCGGATCACCTTCGACTTCGGTGGCAGCGTCGGTCGGATGACATTCATGACGCTCGGCGGATTGCCCGGCGAGAAGCTGTAGGGCGGATCAGCTTTCGGGTTTCGCGGGCGTGGCGGGGTTGAGCGGCCCGCCGGGTTGACGAAAATCTGCTGTTCTGCGGTGGGTCTTGTGCAATATCCACGTGGTGTTGCGCTCCGCGGCAGATTTTGGCTACTGCGTTCGGACGGGCGGGCGGTGATTCCGTCGGCGTCGGCCTCTCGGCCCCGGGTTGACCAAAATCTCCCGTCTAGCGGTCGGTCGTGTGCAATATCCACGTGGCGACCCGCTCCGCGGCAGATTTTGGCTATCGCGGACGGGCGGCTGGGTCATCGCGAAATGTGCCCTGGCTCATCCGAAATGTGCCCAACACCCTCGGCTCGCCCCCCGGGGTTGACCAAAAACTGCGCTCCAGCGGTCGGTCGTGTGCAATATCCACGTGGCGATGCGCTCCGCGGCAGATTTTGGTCGCGGGGCCAGCGGGTCAGCGCGTCCGGCCGACCGAGCGAAAGAGCCGGCCCACAGATCAGACGGTCGGCAGCGTCAGGATCTCGGCTCCGTCGTCGGTGATGGCGATGGTGTGCTCACTGTGCGCGGTCCGGCATCCGGTGGCGCTCTTGAGGGTCCAACCGTCGGTATCGGTGATGAGCTGATCGGTGTCGGCCATGATCCACGGTTCGAGTGCCAGCAGCAGTCCGGGCCGCAGCTTGTGTCCCCGACCGGCGCGCCCCACGTTGGCGATGTGCGGGTCCTGATGCATCGTCGACCCGATGCCGTGACCGCCGAAGTCGGTGTTGATGGGGTAGCCGTCGGCGGAGAGCACGGAGCCGATCGCATGTGAGATGTCGCCGATGCGACCGCCCGGGCCGGCGGCGGAGATGCCTGCGGCCAGTGCGCGTTCGGTCGTCTCGATCATCGCGACACTCTCGACCGGCCGTGCGTCGCCGACGATGAAGCTGATGGCTGCGTCGGCCGCGATCCCACGCAGCGTGACGGCCAGGTCGAGGGTCAGCAGATCGCCGTCGGCGAGGACTCGATCGTGCGGACGGCCATGCAGTACAGCATCATTCACGGCGGTGCAGATGTAGTGGCCGAACGGGCCACGGCCGAACGACGGCGCGTAGTCGACGTAGCACGACTCGGCGCCCGCCTCGAGGATCATCGCCTTGGTCCACTCGTCGATCTCGAGCAGGTTGGTCCCGACGGTCGCCTGCCGCTTCATGGTGTGCAGGATGTCGCCGACCAATGCGCCGGTGTCGCGTGCCCGCGCCACCTCGCGCGGACTCAAGATCTCGATCATTCGGTGCCCTTCTCGACGCCTCATACGGGTCGCCGCGCAGCTGTCATCCAATAACTATCCCGGCCATACTATCCCGGTACTATTATCGGTGTCATGGTCCGGTTGCCGCTCACTCCCGCCGATGTCGAACGTGGACAACGCCTGGGCGCATTGCTGCGCGAAGCGCGGGGGCAACGTCCGATGCTCGATGTCGCTCTCGACGCGGGGGTGTCACCGGAGACCTTGCGCAAGATCGAGACCGGTCGCGTGGCCACTCCGGCGTTCCCGACCATCGCGGCCATCGCGGGCGTACTCGACCTCTCGCTCGACCAGGTGTGGGCAAAGATCACCAGATCCGACGGTGATGACGAGTCGACTCGCGCGAGCAGAGGTGTGCGGGAGCGTCTGATCTCCTGACCACCTTGGTGGCGTCGAGCGCTGGTCGACGTCAGAGGTGGGAGGAACAGTCCAGACGGAATGTAAGGGAAGATCAGCCGCCGGTGTAGGCAGACAGCTGGACACCGTGCTGCGCGAGCCACGGCATCGGGTCGATCTTGGTGGTGCCGTTCTTCCAGACCTCGAAGTGGCAGTGCGGGCCGGTGGAGAAGCCTTCGCTGCCGACCAGGGCGATGACGTCGCCCGCGGTCACGTGCTGGCCCTTCTGGACCAGGACGCCGGATGAGGCCATGTGGCCGTACATGGTGACGGTGCCGTCGGCTGCCCGGACCTGGACCCAGTTGCCGTATCCCGATGCGGGACCGGCGGCGATGACGACGCCGTCGGTGGCTGAGTGGATCGGGGTGCCGAGCGGGGCGGCCATGTCGATACCACCGTGGAAGCTGCCCCAGCGCATGGCGAACGACGAGGTGAAGTCGTATTTGCCCATCGGGATGGGTGAAGCGAACAGCGGTCGGCGTGCGAGAGCCTCACGCTGTGCCTCGGCGGCGGCGATCCTCTTGCCGACGGCCAACTGCTGCGTGAAGGTGCTCATGTCGCGGGCCGAGGTGTCGGGTGCGATGCCCGGGCCGAGATCGGCGGCCGGGAGTGCGGCGTCGCCGACGTTGGCGGCCGTGGTCGGCGTCACCTCTGGCTCTGCGGAGGTGCTGACCTGGGCGACGGCTGCGACGGCCGCACCCGCTGCCATCGCGACCAGCGCGGCGCGACCACCCTTGAGGGCGGTCGGAGGTGCGGTGACGCGGTGCTTTCCACCGCGGCGTGAGCCGCTGGTGGCACGCTGGGTGCGGAACGGCTTGCTGTCGGCGACTCGGATCTGCAGCTCGCCGGAAGAGGTGGCGTTCTCGGGGTAGTCCTCGAAGAAGCTGTCGAGCTCGGCGCCCTGGACCTCGTAGGGCTCGTCGACGTACTCGTCGAACTCGTCCTCCGGGATCAGGATGTCCTGCGTGATCTCGGAACGAGTGGGGTGGTAGTAGCTGTCGCGGCGATCGGAATCCCAGTTGCCGGAACCCCAGCGGGTGTCCGACTCCCAGCCGGCGTCGGCCTCGGCCTCCCAGGACGGGATGTAGTCGTCGACGGCGATGACCGTCGTCATCTCCTCGGCGCGCATCGCGTCGTCGGTGCGGGTGGCGCGCCGGGTGGGCGCGGCCGGTCCGCTCGCAAGACCTCGTCCCGCCAAATCGCCCACCTACTCTCTACTGCTCCACGGTCCCGGGGGACGATTCCCCGTGACCGATTCGTGACACTCAGGAGACGGTAACGAAATGATTGCGGCAAGTCCAACCATCGGCGTCTATTGGGCCGAAATCTGTGACTTGCATCACTGGAAATCGGTCACGGCTGTGCTGTGACGAATTCCGAGTTCTCTATCGCCATGTCCCCCTGAGTATGCGGGCCCTTGGGCCCTCGGACACTCAACCACGTGTCACCCCCGGACGCCAGCCGCCGTCGAGAACTGCCACCCGGCCGAAGCCGTGACCTCGACGTGACCCACGGTGCCCGTGTGACGACCGAGCGAGTGATCTGTCGCACAAGCGAAGGGTGCGCCAACTGTGGTCATACGCGGCGGGTTTAGAGTCCGATATGGCCCGCGTTACACCCCATCCGGGTGTTACATCCATGAGCGGACGAATCTACGAGATGGTGAGCTGAATGGATCTCTTCGAATACCAGGCGAAGGAACTCTTCGCCAAGCACGAGGTGCCGACCTCGGCCGGCCGTGTGACCGACACGGTTGCCGGAGCACGTGAGATCGCCGAGGAAATCGGCAAGCCCGTGATGGTCAAGGCACAGGTGAAGGTCGGCGGCCGCGGCAAGGCCGGCGGCGTCAAGTACTCCAAGGACGTCGACGAGGCCGTGGCGAACGCCGAGGCGATCCTCGGCCTCGACATCAAGGGTCACGTCGTCAAGAAGCTGTTGGTCGCCGAGGCGAGCGACATCGCGGAGGAGTACTACATCTCCTTCCTGCTCGACCGCACCAACCGCACCTACCTGGCCATGTGCTCAGTCGAGGGTGGTGTCGAGATCGAGGTCACCGCGGAGGAGAACCCTGACGCGCTGGCGAGGATACCCGTGGACGCCGTGAAGGGTGTCGACCTCGCATTCGCGCGCAGCATCGCCGAGGCAGGCAAGCTGCCTGCCGAGGTGCTCGACGCCGCAGCTGTCACCATCCAGAAGCTCTGGGAGGTGTTCATCAACGAGGATGCCCTGCTCGTCGAGGTCAACCCGCTGGTGCGCACGCCCGACGACCAGATCCTGGCCCTCGACGGCAAGGTCACCCTGGACGCCAACGCCGACTTCCGGCAGCCCGGCCACGAGGCCTTCGAGGATCGCGACGCGACCGATCCGCTGGAGCTCAAGGCCAAGGAGAACGACCTCAACTACGTCAAGCTCGACGGTCAGGTCGGCATCATCGGCAACGGTGCGGGTCTGGTCATGTCGACCCTGGACGTCGTCGCCTACGCCGGTGAGGCCCACGGTGACGTGAAGCCCGCCAACTTCCTCGACATCGGTGGCGGCGCCTCGGCCGAGGTCATGGCGGCCGGTCTCGACGTCATCCTCGGTGACGATCAGGTCAAGAGCGTCTTCGTCAACGTGTTCGGTGGGATCACCGCATGTGACGCGGTCGCCAACGGCATCGTCGGCGCGCTGGACAAGCTCGGTGCCGATGCCAACAAGCCGTTGGTCGTCCGCCTGGACGGCAACAAGGTCGAAGAGGGACGCAAGATCCTCGCCGATGCGAACCATCCGTTGGTGACGCTCGCCGAGACCATGGACTCCGGCGCCGACAAGGCAGCCGAACTGGCGAGCAAGTAGGAGCAGCAGAGCTATGTCGATTTTCCTGAACAAGGATTCCAAGGTCATCGTCCAGGGCATCACCGGCGGTGAGGGAACCAAGCACACCGCCCTGATGCTCAAGGCAGGCACGCAGGTCGTCGGCGGCGTCAACGCCCGCAAGGCCGGCACCACCGTGACCCACGACGGCGGCGTCGAGCTGCCGGTCTTCGGGTCGGTCCAAGAGGCCATCAAGGAGACCGGGGCCGACGTCTCGATCGCCTTCGTCCCGCCGAAGTTCGCCAAGGACGCCATCATCGAGGCCATCGACGCGGAGATCCCGCTGCTCGTGGTCATCACCGAGGGCATCCCCGTGCAGGACTCCGCCTACGCCTGGGCCTACAACGTCGAGAAGGGCAACAAGACCCGGATCATCGGCCCGAACTGCCCCGGCATCATCACGCCGGGTGAGTCGCTGGTCGGCATCACACCGAACAACATCACCGGGACCGGTCCGATCGGACTCGTCTCGAAGTCGGGAACCCTGACCTACCAGATGATGTACGAGCTCAACGATCTCGGTTTCTCCACCGCCATCGGCATCGGCGGTGACCCGGTCATCGGCACGACCCACATCGACGCCATCGAGGCATTCGAGGCCGACCCCGACACCAAGTTGATCGTGATGATCGGTGAGATCGGTGGCGACGCCGAGGAGCGTGCAGCCGACTACATCAAGGCCAACGTGACCAAGCCGGTCGTCGGGTACGTCGCGGGCTTCACCGCGCCCGAGGGCAAGACCATGGGCCACGCGGGTGCGATCGTCTCCGGCAGTTCGGGCACCGCCCAGGCGAAGAAGGAGGCCCTCGAGGCCGCAGGCGTGAAGGTCGGCAAGACGCCGTCCGAGACCGCCAACCTGGCACGGGAGCTCTACAAGAGTCTGTAAGGCACCCGGACACCATCCCCGACGGCGGGGCGTCGCGAACATCGCGACGCCCCGCCGTCGTCGTGTCGGGAGCGGCCGTGCCGATCGCAACGCGGGCCAACCTCCATCGCCGGTCCGTTCTGCCCGACTATTCTTCTTTCGTGGACGACGAGAGACCCGCCACCGGCGGCGCGGCGTCCGGGCCGACCGGCGCGACGCGTCGCGACCTGCTGCCCGTGGCGCAGGTGGTCGGTTCCGCTGCCGGATCTCGCGAGTTTGCGATCGCGACGGGAGCTGCGATCGTCGCCGGCCAAACCGTCGTCGGTGGTCTGCGTCTGGCCCGATCCGGGGTACGTCTGGCACTGCGGACGCCGGTGATCGGACCGTTCGGGCGGCGGGTCATCGACCGCCTCGCCGCCGAGGGGGAGCGGGCCGTGGTGACGGTCGCTCCCGAACTCACCGACCGCGTCCTACGCGTCGTCGTCGCCGTGATCACGATCGTGATAGCCGAACTCGACATCACGCGCCTGGTTCGGGAGCAGGTCGATCTGAACGCCATCGCCACCGATCTCGACGTCGACGCGGTCCTGGCCCGCATCGACCTCGACGAGGTGATCCTGGACCAGGTCGACATCAACACCATCATCCGTGAGGGCGTGGACCTGAACGCGGTGGCGCGGCTGCTGGATCTCGACGCGATCGCGAAGCAGATCGATGTGGACGGGATCGTCGCGCGCGTCGACATCGACGCGATCCTGGGTCGTGTCGACCTGGTGTCGATCGCCGAGGACGTCATCGACGGTGTCGACCTCACCGAGATCATCCGCGATGCGAGCACGTCGGTGACCGCCGACGTGATGACCGACGTCCGCAGCACCGGCGAACGCGCCGACGACGCCGTGGCACGTGCGATCGGCCGATTGTTGCGTCGCAAGGAGAGCGGGGAGACCGATGGTTGATCCGGGAGCCGCCGAGGCCGCGAAGTCGTCGCCGGGAAGGTCGGAGGACGCGGGAGCCGCCGAAGGCGCGCATCGATCCGATCCGCCAGTGGCTGGTTCGCACCCGTCCACCTCTCACTCCGCGCCGCATGCGACTGTCTCGCGTTCGACCGCCGCGCAACACCCTCGGCCGCACCACCACGTCCCCGACAGCACCAAGACGGCGGGCGTCGTCAGTCGCGGGGTGGCCGCGGTCCTGGACGTCTTGACGGTCGGTGCGTTGATGGGCGCCATCTGGGTGGGTCTTGCGCTGACGCTGTTGGTGTTCGGCGCCAACGCCTTCCACTTCCCCGACCGAGGCGTGCTCTTCACCGCGACCGGTTTCGCGATCGTCTCGATCGCCTACAACTCGACGTGCTGGGCCGTCTCCGGCCGCACCCTCGGCGGTGTCGTGATGGGGCTGCGCGTCGTCAATCGCAAGGGCGAGCGCGTCCGCCCGGTGGTCGCGATCCTGCGTGCGGCGGGGTACACCTTCTTCGCAGTCGGGCTGCTGTGGGTCGCCATCGACCCGCGCCGACGGTCGCTGCAGGACATCGTGGTCCGCACGCGGGTGGTCTACTCGCGCTGAGCGCCGGTACCACTCGATGGTACGCGGTGCACGTTCCCGCGACGTCGGTCCGTTCCTGCGACCTCGATCGAGGTCGCGTTGTCGAGGCGTGGTCGCGGGAGCGATGGTGGAGGGATCGCCCCCGGTTGTCTCGGCTGCTGTTGGTACGCAATGGAACTCCGTGGCCATTTGCACGCGGACGGAATTGTCGGTGGGCTCGGACAGTGTTCTGTTCAGATGAAGGAAGCTATGAGGAGATGATGTTCATGGCTTTCGACAAGCCACCACCAACACCCAGTTCTCTCTTGCTGGACACCGCACATGCCGCGGCACTGTCGGAGACGTACACCCTCGCGGGCTATAAGCTGCCGCCGGAGTTGTCGGCCACATCTGATGCGTTGGCCGAAGGGGCGATCGCTCCCGAGCACGTGTCGGTGATCCTCGACATCGCGAACCGGATACCTGCCAGTGTGGAAATCGACGATCACGTGGCCGCCGAGGTCGCTCTGGCCGAACACGCGCGCACACTGTCACCCAGCGCGCTCCGCCAGGTCGGTACTCGACTGCTCGCGCACTTGGATCGTGATGGTGCACTCACCGACGACCATGACCGCGCCCGCCAACGGTCGATGACGCTGTCGCGCCAGGATGCGCAGTTGATGTCGAAACTGACCGCGACCCTGGACTCGGTTACCAGGGCCATGCTCGACGTCGTCCTGGCGAAGTGGGCGGCACCGGGGATGAACAACCCCGACGATCCCAACTCGCCGATTGGCAATGTCGACGACACCGACCCCGACTCCGAGGTAGTCAAGGATGCAGCGCAACGCGTTCACGTACTCAGTCGCAGCGGAATCATGACGCTCTGAACGCCCTGTTCAAATGCGTTCTTGATGGTGGGGCTTTAGGCGGCAGTCATCGCGGACTGCCACCGCAGCTGATCATCTCCATCACCGAAACCCAACTACGGGAATCGGCCGACCTCGGTGTCACCGCCACCGGTGCCGATCTGCCCTGGCGTGACGTCGTCGAACTTGCCGCACACGCTGATCCACATCTGGCGGTGTTCGCCGATCACACCGAGGAGATCCTGTACTTCGGTCGCGCCCGCCGAACAGCGTCCCGCGCCCAACGGATGGCGTTGTTCGCTCGCGATCGTGGGTGTACCGCACCCGATTGTGATCAACCGGCGATGCACTCCGAGGCCCACCATTTGATCGACTGGGCGCAAGGCGGACGCACCGACATCGACGCCCTCGGCAACGCCTGCCCCAAACACAACCGGGCCGCTGGCCCAGGCCAACATCAGTGGACCACTCGACTCGACCGCACCACCGGCCGAGTCACCTGGACCCCACCAGGAACCACCCAACCCATCAACGGCCCACCGACATCACAGGTCAACGACATCCACCACCCCGACCGCGTGCTGACCCGATCGCGCGCTGGACCGGGCTCGCCCTGACGCGCCGTACGGGCCGCCAGTGTCGGGTGGGTTTCTCAGACCAACCCGATGAGGACACGGTTGCGAGGTCGACGGCAGCTCGAGTGTCGGAGCCGGGGCACACGGGTCATGGTTGCGACGATGGTCAGATGATGCGTCGCACCATGGACTTCGGTGGTCCCTTACCTGCAGGGTGGGAATTCTTGACCACAGATGAATCAACCAGTGCATGGACACTGTTCGAAAAACGATTCGGCGAACTCCGTCCGGGCCTACGCCCGGCGGACTGGCCGGCCGTGATCGAGCCGGAGCCTTCGGTGACCTTCGACCTGACAGTGCCGCGGGAATCAGCGGCAGCCTGGGCTGCCCAGTTCGACGCGGTCAACGCGGAGGCTCTGCGCTGCTTCGTGTCACAGTTCGACGATCCGGGGTGGATCGTCCTGGACTGGCAACATCCCGGCTACCGATTCGATGCTGTCACGCATGCCACGACCTTCGATACCGAGTGGCGCGTCCCGATCCATCCGAACGGCGACTACAACACATTCGCCCGACCCGACTTCAGTGAGGGAACCTTCGGGCATCCCTGGGAGCAGACCCTGTGCGTCTTCGGTCCGCGTCTGGTCGCCACGTTGGGCCGCACCCTGGCGACGTGGTTGCCGACCAAGCGAGTCAACGGAATCGAGCAAGTGGATAGCGAGCACTGGGGGCAGCGATGAGCGATGAGAGTCGGCGAACACCGGCGGGATTCACCTCGGGGGTTGTGCGGTTCCAGTCCGACGAGGGCTGGGGCGTCATCGATTCCGAGGTCACGCCCGGCGGATGTTGGTTCTTCTATGCGCAGCTGTGGGCCGGTCTCCTCCCCACATTGCGGCCGGGCCAGTCCATGACGATCTCCGGCGTCCGCCGTACTGCCATCGCGGGCGAAGGCGTCGACTTCACCTGGGAACACGCCGATCAGGATGGATATGCATTCCGTGCGATCGACGTCCGACCGCGCCGGCCGCACCCCGACTGGACCGTCACGGTGCAGGACGGCCCCAACCCGGCATTCCGAACCTCGTTGACTCTGACGCTGGACGAGCAGGACCAGAGTCGAGAACGAGATCAGTCGACGTAGCTGACTCGGTGCGGAGCCCCACCGCCGAAGTCAGCCCTCGGCAGCGACCTTGAGCTGGGCCAGCCCCTTCTCGAAGTCCTTGCCCAGCAGCTTGTCGAAGATGCCGAGGGGAGCGGCGACCCGGGAGAAGAGTGAGTGCTGGCCCGTCATCGTCCAGGTGACCTCCGTCGACGATCCTGACGGCGCCAGCCGGAACGAGCTCGTGCTGGTCGACTTCATCGGCTTCTCGAAGACCACGCGGATGTCGACGTCGGTGGGGGAATCAGACACGATCGCCATGTCGCCCTTGCCTGCCTTGCGGTTTCCCGACCACGCGTACCGCGCGCCGACACCGCGGTCGGCTCCGGAGTAGGTCCGCTGGAGGTCGGGATCGACGCCCTCCCACGGTGACCACTTGCGCCACTCGTGGAGATCGTCGATGAGTGCGTGGACGGTGTCGGGTGCGGCGGCCACGGTGATGCTGCGGGCGACCGTGTAGGTGTCGGCCATGATGGGCTCCTCTGTCTGAAATGTCCTGGGTGCTGACCAGCGCGGGGCGCGGAACTCATCGGATGATCGCAGATGCGGGCTACGGTTGTCGGATGTCCGAGCCTTCACGACGATCAGCACCCGAACTCATCGCCGCCCTGATCGCTCCGGGCACATGGGAATCCTGGGACCAGCCGGTCGGCACACGCGACGTCGAGGCCGGTTACGCCGCCAGCCTGGCGCGCGCAGCCGAGCGCACCGGTGAGGACGAGTCGGTGGTCACCGGACGCGGCGTGGTGGGCGGTGCCGACATCGCGATCATCGTGAGCGAGTTCGGTTTCCTGGGTGGATCCATCGGTGCTGCGACGGGTACACGGGTCATCGCCGCGATCCGCCGCGCCACCGACGAGGGACTGCCGGTGCTCGCCCTGCCCGCCTCGGGCGGAACCCGGATGCAGGAGGGAACCTCCGCGTTCTTGCAGATGGTCGCGATCACCGGTGCCGTCCTCGACCATCGGCGCGCCGGCCTCCCGTATCTGGTGTACCTCCGCTCGCCGACCACCGGCGGCGTGTTCGCCTCGTGGGGCTCCCTCGGGCACGTGACGTGGGCCGAGCCCGAGGCGCTGATCGGATTCCTGGGTCCCCGCGTCTACGACGGTCTGTACGGCCGCCCCTTTCCCGACGGTGTGCAGACCGCGGAGAACCTGCGCGAGCACGGACTGGTCGACGACGTGGTACCGATCCCGGAGATCGCCACGACCGTCGGGGCCATGGTCCGCGCGATGCGGGGCGACCAGGCCGGCTCCGTCGCCGACTTCCGGCCGCCGATCGCACAGCCATCGGGAGGCGCCGCGGTGTCAGGCGCCTCCGCGACACCGCGTCGGGACGTGTGGGAATCGGTCGACGCGACCCGGTCCGCCGACCGCGCCGGCATCGCCGACCTCCTCGACGCGGAGCGCACCGCCGTGATCCGCGACCGCGGCCCGATCTGGTTGACCGCCACGGAGTTCGGCGGCGTCCGCACGATCTGCGTCGGTCACGACCGTCGTGCGCAGGCACGCGGCGAACTCATCGGTCCGGATGACCTCCGCGTCGCGCGACGAGCCGTCACCCTCGCCTCGGAACTGAGCCTGCCCCTCGTCACGGTGATCGACACGCCGGGTGCGGAGTTGTCGACCGATGCCGAGGAAGGCGGACTCGCGGGCGAGATCGCCCAGTGCACCGCCGATCTGGTGGGCGCCGCGACGCCGACCGTGTCGGTGCTCATGGGCCAGGGAGCGGGCGGCGCCGCGCTGGCGCTCTTCCCGACCGATCGCCGGATCGCGACCGACGACGGCTGGCTCTCGCCACTCCCGCCGGAGGGCGCGAGCCTGATCGTGCATCGCGATCTCGACCATGCAGCGGAACTGGCTCGAGCGCAGGGCATCTCGGCCGTCGACCTGGCGGCGTCGGGGATGGTCGATCGGTTGGTGTCGGTCGACGGCGACTGGGTCCGGCGACTGCGCGCGGAGATCGCCGAGCAACTCGCCGGTCTCCGACCGTCGACCGACGCGCGGGTTCGGGTTCCGTGATGGCGGCTCGGCGCATCCCCGCGGTCGGGGCGATCATCCGCGACACCGACGGTCGCTTCTTGCTGGTGCAGCGGCGCAATCCGCCGCAGGCGGGACGATGGACGGTACCCGGCGGCAAGGTGGAGCCGGGGGAGTCGTTCCCCGCGGCCGTGGTCCGCGAGATCCGCGAGGAAACCGGTATCGATGTCACCGTCGGCGACGAGGTCTGGGTCGTCGACATCCCCGATGACCGAGGTGGCGTGTTCGAAGTACACGACTTCGTGGCGACCCCGCTGACGACGTCGGTGACCGCAGGCGACGATGCAGCCGACGCGAGATGGTTCGGTGTCGAGGAGATGGTCGACGCAGATCTGACGGACGGGCTGATCGACCATCTCCGAGCTGCCGGTCTGTTGCGTCAGGCCCCGACGTCGGGGCCGGCAGTCGCTCGCCATAGTGAGTGCTGAGCCGAGGCCACCACCGGGGTCTGCGCGTGCCCAGGCCGGGAGTGCCCGAGCTGCGAGCGCTCAGTGGGTGAGCACCACCTTGAGTGCGACGATGACGGACCCCAGTACTGCGAGACCGACGGCAGCCAGGAGCGTCCCCGCGGTCAGCGGTTCCCGCCGGAAGCGGCGGATCACATACGTCGTGGAGGCGATCCGGCAGATCATGACGATCTCGGCCACGAACTGAGCCGTCTGGGGTCCGAGCCAGCCGAGGGCGGCGGTCGCGAGGATGACGCTCGGCACCACGGCCGAGGTCAGGATCGGGACACCGTCGCGCAGTTCGGCGATCCGCTCGTCCCGGGTCAGGGAGCGGCCGCTCGCAGCGACTGCCCCACCGACTCCGCGAAGGTGTGTGCCAGGGAGGTGGAGAACGCGGCGCCGACGATGATCGCGACACCGAAGGTCTCGGGCGACGTCATCACCGGGATGAGCGCCGCGAGCACCAGGATGGTGCCGTAGATGTACGCAGTGATCCGCCGGGCGGCGCGGTCGGGGGAGATCCGATCGCCCGTCAGTGGTCCGTTCACCGCCCGGGTGAGGTCCCACGGCATGCCGTCGAGCATGGCACGGTCAGGATCCGATTGTGCCCACACGGATGGATCGGTGAGCCGGGCGCCGGATCGATGCCGCCGACCTTCGATCACGCTGACCGAAAGTCGGGTGTCGGGAATGTGCAGATCACGGCGGGATCGCTGGTCGGCCGCCCAGGCCTGGTGTTCCCAGGTACTGACAACCGTCTAGCCTCCTGTGGGTCATTGTCGATAGCTGAGAGGTGTGTCTGATGCGTCGTTCGCGTCTGAGCATTCTGGTCGTCCTGGTCGCACTCATCGGGATGCTGACCGCCTGTGGGAGCAGCGGTGATTCGTCGACGGTCCGTATCGGCGTCGCCGACGCCAGCGAGAACTACTGGAACGTCTTCAAGCAGAAGGCGTCGGCCGACGGCATCGACGTCGAGTTGGTGAACTTCACCGACTACAACCAGCCCAACCCGGCGCTGGCCGAGAGCGAGCTGGACCTCAACGAGTTCCAGCATCTGCTCTACCTGGCGACGTACAACGCCAAGAACAACCAGAACCTCGTGCCGATCGGGGCGACCGCGGTCTACCCGTTGCCGCTGTACTCGACCAAGCACAAGTCGGTCGGCGACATCCCGCAGGGTGGCCAAGTCGTCGTTCCCAACGACCCGACGAACCTTGCGCGTGCGCTGCTGGTCCTGGAGCAGGCCAAGCTGATCACGCTGAAGACCCCGGGGAGCGCGTTCTCGACCGTCGCCGACATCGACACCGGTGCGTCGAAGGTCAAGGTCGTCGCGGTCGACGCGGGTCAGACCGCTGCCAACCTCGACTCCGCCGACGCCGCGATCGTCAACAACAACTACGCGACCTCGGCCAAGCTCACCGCCGACCAGGTGATCGCGTCCGACGACCCGAACTCCGACGGCTCGAAGCCGTACATCAACGCCTTCGTCGCCCGCGACGCGGACAAGAACAACGAGACCTACCTCAAGCTCGCGAAGATCTACCACGATCCCGAGGTCGAGAAAGCGGTCAAGGAGTCGCTGGGCGATTCCGGTGTGCTGAAGACGAATTCCGCCGCCGACCTGCAGAAGACCACCAAGGATCTCGAGGCGCAGGTCAAGAGCAGCGGTGCCTGACGGTTCGACCGCCGGAACCGCAGCAGTCGAGTTCGTCGGGATCGGCAAGCAGTTCGGCCGATCCGGACGGCCGGCACTCGACGGGATCGATCTGCGGATCGCCCCCGGTGAGATCGTCGGGATCATCGGGCCGTCGGGTGCGGGCAAGTCCACACTCGCGCGGCTGATCAACGGACTGGAGTCCCCGACCTCAGGGCACGTCGCCATCGACGGCAAAGACCAGAGCGGTGCTTCGGAGAAGGAGCTCAACAAGCTCCGGACCGGCATCGGGATGATCTTCCAGCAGTTCAACCTGTTCAACTCGAGGACCGTGGCCGGCAACGTCGCCTTCGGTCTGAAGGTGACCGGGGTGTCGAAGGCCGATCGTCAGAAGCGTGTCACCGAGCTGTTGGAGTTCGTCGGCATCGCGGACAAGGCGGATTCGCGCCCGGCCGCGTTGTCGGGCGGCCAGAAGCAGCGGGTGGGTATCGCCCGCGCGCTGGCCACCTCGCCGTCGATCCTGATCGCCGACGAGGCGACGAGCGCACTCGACCCCGAGACCACGGCCGAGACGCTTCGTCTGTTGCGGCGCATCAACGAGGAACTGGGCACCACCATCGTGGTGATCACCCACGAGATGGACGTCATCCGCGAGATCTGCCATTCGGTGGCGGTGCTCGACAAGGGCACGCTGGTCGATCGGGGCGGTGTCTACGAGGTGTTCTCCGAGCCGACCTCCGAGGTCACCAGCGGCCTCATCAAGTACGCGGTCGCGGGCGTTCCCGAGCGTCCGGTCGTCGTCGAACTGAATCGTCGGCACCCGGGTCGCCTGGTCACCATCCCGGTTCGCGACGACCCGACGCCGCAGGTCGACATCACCGCCGCGGCTGCCCGGAACCACGTGTCCGCCACCGTGATCCATGGCGGCATCGCCGAACTCGCCGGACGGCCGTTCGGTGCGCTCACCTTCTTGCTGAGCGGCGCCGAGGACGGTGTAGCCGCCGTGCTCGACGCCGTGGCCGGGCGCCCCGGGGTCGTCGTCCACGAGGAGCCGACCGACGCCGAACTCGCCGACGGTGCCGACCTCACCGAGGCGGAGGGAGCACGATGAGCGTGACCACCGTCCTGGCCGCCGACGAGGGATTCCTGCGGGTGTTCCAAGAGCCGCTGCGCCCGGTGCTGATCGAGGCTATCTGGGAGACCTTCGCGCTGGTCGGCTTCACGTTGCTGATCGGTGGCGCACTAGGTCTGGTCATCGGCGTCATCCTCTATGCGACCAGTCCGGGCAACCTGTGGGCGAATGCGTGGATCTTCAACGCACTCAACATCGCCGTGAACATCATCCGGCCGATCCCGTTCATCATCTTCATCACCGCCATCGCGCCACTCACCAAGGCGGCCATGGGAACCCGTATCGGTACCGAGGCGGCGATCTTCCCGATGACGCTGATGGCGATGTTCGTCATCGCCCGCGTGGTCGAGCAGAGTCTGGTGGCCGTGGACCCCGGCGTCGTGGAGGCCGCACGCGCGGCCGGCGCCAGTCGGCTACGCACCCTGCTGACCATCGTGGTCCCGGAGGGCTTCGCGCCGCTGGTGCTCGGCTACACCTTCATCTTCGTGGCCATCGTCGACATGTCGGCGATGGCGGGATACGTCGGTGGCGGCGGTCTCGGCGACTTCGCCTTCCAGTACGGCTACCAGCAATTCGACTGGAAGCTCACCGTCGTGGTCATCGCCCTGTTGGTGATCCTCGTCCAGGTCGGCCAGTACTTCGGCAACTGGCTGGCGCGGCGCGCCCGCTACCGGTAGCCGGCACTCGACCCCTGATACGCTCTCCGAGCGCCCGGTCTGTCCGGGTTGTCGTGGTCATGTGGATGACCATCGGGGACGGGGGGAAGATGAAGCGCGCGAACGGATTCGCGGTGGTCCGCACAATGATGACCGCCGGGGTGTCGGCGACGGCGATGCTCGTCCTCTTCACCGCCTGCGGCGACACCCAGGGTCCCGCCACCGGGGCCGAGGGCGGATCGTCGAGCCAGGCCATCGCGACATCGACATCGACATCGACATCCGTCGCCGAGTCCGATGCGGTCGAGAGCGACGCCCCGGAGAGCGAAGCGGCAGACGGATCGACAGAGCAGGGCGACGCCGCCGCGGCTGCGGACGGTTCGAGCGGGGTGTCTGCGAGCCGGTGGTCGGGTACGTGGCAGTCGGCGGGTGAGAGCCTTCCCGCGACGCTGACCGTGATCACCGACCGGCCGATGCTCGCGACCATCGACATCCCGGGGCGCTGCGGTGCGACCTGGAAGGAGTCGGCCCGTCGCGGCGGCCGGCCGGTGGTCGACGCCACGGTCACCTACGGCCAGTGCAACGACAACCAGTGGCTCGTTTCCGTCAACGGCTCGACCCTGACCGCTGTCGACACCGCGAACAGCGGCACGACGGTGCGCTTCACGCGTCAGTAGCCTCCGGCGTCGATCGTGCGCTCGAACTCGTTGATCGTGCGCCCGAACTCGTTGATCGTGCGCTGACTGCGCACGGTCGACGTCTTGGAGCGCACGGTCGACGTTTTGGAGCGCACGGTCGACGCTCCGGGGCGCACGGTCGACGGGGTTGGGGTCGACGTGGGTCTGGCGGAACAGCGAGACCGCCTCGGGGACACGCGATGTCTCCGAAGCGATCTCGCGGGCAGGGAGACGCCAACTCGGCCGGCGCTGTGGCCAGGTCGGTTGTCGGGATGGATGTCGCTGTGGAGGATGGCAGCATGAGCGAACTGTTGCCCTTGGACCCCGACCAGTTGCTGACCACCACGCGCTCGGTGCGTAAGCGTCTCGATCTCGAGCGGCCGGTGCCGTTGAGCGTCGTGCGGGAGGCACTCGAGGTGGCGCTGCAGGCACCCTCGGGGAGCAACTCGCAGGGTTGGCACTGGATCGTCATCACCGATCCTGAGCTCAAGAAGCAGGTCGCAGCGCATTACGCGCGGTCATACAGCGACTATGCGGCAGCGCGCCCGAGTGGTGACGACGGTTCGACAATGCAACGCGTCCGATCCAGTTCGCAGTACCTCGCCGACACGATGGCGGAGGTCCCGGTGCTCGTCATCGGCGCGATCGAGACCGGGGGTGACCTGCCGGAGGGAAACCAGGCGGGACTGTGGGGCTCCCTGCTTCCGGGAGCCTGGAGCCTGTCGCTGGCGTTGCGGGCCCGTGGACTGGGGAGTGCCTGGACCACCCTGCACCTCGTCTACGAGCGCGAGGTCGCCGAACTCCTGGGTCTCCCCGACACCGTCCGGCAGGGCGTGTTGCTGCCCGTCGCGTACACCAAGGGCACCGACTTCAAGCCCGCACCGCGTCGTCCGCTCGACGAGGTGCTGCACATCGACGGTTGGTGATCCCGGTCCGGCGGTGATCCTCATGTGGTGGACGGTCCGCCGGTAGTGTTCGAGGTCACCATGACCCGGAGACCATCATGACGGCGTCCAGCCCGGCGGAGCCGTCGCCGCGACCGTCGGCCGCACTCACCGCGCGCGGCCAGGCGAAGGCCGCCCGTCGAGCCGAGTTGCTGGCGGCTGCCGCCCGCCAGATGGCCGAGCGCGGTTTCGCCGGTGTGCGACTGGAGGACATCGGTGCTGCGGTCGGGGTCAGCGGCCCGGCGATGTATCGTCATTTCTCCTCGAAGACCGACCTGCTCGACCAGATGCTGATCGACATCAGCCAGCGGCTGTACGACGGCGGCGCCGAGGTCGTCGCACGCGGCGGGTCGGCGGACGCGATGCTCACCGATCTCATCGCGTTCCACATCGACGTCCTCGTGACCAAGCCCGATCTGATCACCGTCCAAGACCGTGACCTGTCGTCCTTGACTCCCGAGGGCAATCATCAGGTGCGGTCACTGCAGCGTCGGTACGTGGAGCAGTGGGTCGACGTGGTGATGGCGCTCAGTGCTGTCGAGGACGCCGCTCCACTCGATCGCGCCGAGGTGCGGGTGCGGGTCCACGCGACGTTCGGGCTGCTGAACTCGTCGCCTCGTCTGCCACCGTTCCCCGACCGCCGGTTACGACAGGTCCTACAGCGAATGGCCTGGTCGGCCCTACGATGTGAGTGACGTCGGAGCCACCGGCCCGATCGGAGAATCCACGGCGGGCAACCGACCGTCCGACATTGGAGCAGCACGATGGCGAATCCCGGCGATCCCCGCTTCCAGCCACATCAGTCCGGCGCATCCGAACAGCCGACGACCGCGGTCCCGACGTCGGGTCCGGCTTCCGGCTCGTGGTCGGCGGCCGGACCGACCGGACCCGCGGCACCAGGGCAGCAGCCCGGTCAGCAGCCGGTCGGCTCCCATCACCCCGGACCAGGGCCCGCCGGTCCGCAACCGTTCGGAGCGCCCCTTGCCGGACCGACCGGAGCATGGCAGCCGCCGCCCGCGCGGACATCGCGACTCGATCTGGCCTCGGTGCTGGCGCTGGTGGCGGTGGTCGCCGGTTCGGTCGCCTACTTCATGGGCTTCGTCAGTTGGGTCACCATCCCCACCAACGCCGATCGACAGTTCGAGGACTGGGCGTCGCAGGCGGAGAACGGGATCGGCATCCCGGGCTTCCTGTCCTACGACATCGTCCTCAACCCGGGCCGGTTCCTGATCGTCCTCGGTGTGGTCGCGCTCGCGACTCTGCTCGTGCTGGCGCCTCGCTACCGGCGCGCGCTGTCGATCCTCGCAGTCGGTGCTGCTGCCGGATGGCTGGGGCTGTTCGCGGCGGCGCTCGCGATCCCGCCGTTCATCCAGATCGGGACGGGAGCCATCCTGGGGCTGGTGTTCGGCTTCGTGCAGACCGCGGCCCTGTTCGCTGCCGCCTTCGTGCAGGGGTTCGGGCGCGACTGACCGAGTCGACCTGCAGGTGATCCGCGGAGTCGTCTGAGCGGCATCGGCACCGGCGTCCGAGAGCCCGTGGCGGGCTCATAGCGCCGACTCATGTGCTGCCCGAATCCGATCCGCGACGATCGCGGCGACCCGGGAATCGTCGGCGCCCAACGGGGGGCCGGGCCCACGAACGAGCGGCGCGACAGGAGGTCGCGAGACCGGTTGGTGCGCGACGATGGGTGCGCGACCGGCAGCGGCATGACGCGCAGCGGTGGATGCGAGATCGATGTCGATCTCGACGCCGCCGCCGCGTCCCAGCGCGTCGACGATCAGGCGGGCCGATTCCAGTCCGGTGAGCGGATCGGCGATCGCGTCCCCACAGAACACCGGACCGCCCCGTCCGGTCCCGACGAGTCCACCTGACACCGCGGCGTCGTCGCCGTAGCCGATCCGGTCCGCGCATGTGCCATCGGTGCCGTGTCCGGTGATCCGCAGCCACACCTGCCCGGGCCTGGTTCGCAGTTGCGCGGCGGCCAGCCCGTGCCGGTGCAGGCCACGCGGTCGGGACGCCTCGACGACCACGTCCGCGACCTCGATCAACGCGGCCAGCTCGTCCCGCCCGCGGCTCAGATCGGCTCGGTACGAGAGCTTCCCGTGGTTCATCCAGCCGAAGAAGTCGGGGCTCCCGTCGCGTGCGCCATCCCGTCGGCCTGCGCTCTCCACCTTGACGACCACCGCGCCGACATCGGCGAGCAATCGGGTGGCCAGCGGACCAGCCCACAGCGCGGACAGATCGACGACCAACAGGCCGTCCGGGCCGCGGGGAGCCGTCCGGGAGCCGCGGTGGCGGGCGATCGGCGATCGTGGTGCGGTGTCTCCGAGCACCGCGGCTGCCAAGCCCAGCATCCGTGCGCGGTCGACCATCTCCTGCGCCGACGACTCCGCTGCTGCCACTGCGATCGCGTCCCATTCCCGCCCCTGCGGCGGAGACGAACACAGCAGCGCCGGGACGAGGTCGACATCGTCCGGCCGGGTCAGACTGAGCGCCAACCATCGGTCGGCAGCCTGGACCAGGCGCGTGCCGCCGCCCACGGAGACCCGGCCCGAGCGCCGTGCCCCGGTGAGCGCCGCGCGGCCGCTCAAGAGCGTCGCCGCGCTCTCGTCACCGATGCGAGTGCGCCCCCCGTTCCACATCGCGATCTCGGCGTCGAACGCCGCCAGGGTCGCCGCCGCGCAGTCGAGTATCGGCGCTCGACTCAGATCGGCGGGCCCTGTTGCCTCTCCGGTGAGCGCTGCGAGTCCCGAGGCCGCCCATCGCGCGACGCTGTCGATTCCGCCGTGGCCGTCTCCCCGCGGCTGTGGGTGTCGCGGTGCCACGGTCACCTCAGCTGCCCGTCGATCACCGTGGCGACCACGCGGACGTCGGCGGGTGCTCGGACCACCTCACGTAGCGGTCGGTCGAGCACCATCAGGTCGGCGCGTGCTCCGGGACGAATGCGGCGGGGGCGTCCACCGGGTTCGGATGCCGGTGCACTGTGGAGACCGAGTGCGCGGATCACGTCGACGGACTCGTCTGCGGTTCCCACGCGATGTCCGCGCGGTGTGGTTCGAGCGACCGCGGCCGCGATGGTGGTCCACGGGTTCAGAGGGCCATACGGTGCGTCGCTGCTGAGCGCAACGGGGATGCCGGCGGCGAGGAGGGCGCCACAGCGATAGAGGTCCTGGTGCTCGGCAGGTTCGGTGCCGCTGAGGAAGTCGTCGCCGCGATGGGCGAGGAACCCGGGTTGGGTCACCACCACGACACCGAGTCCGGCCAGGCTGCGCAGCGTGTCCGCCGGGACGAGGGCGGCGTGCTCGATGCGATCGCCCGGCCGGGCGCCGACGATGTGCCATGCGGCGATGAGCAGAGCGAGTCCGACCCGACTGACACAGTGCACAGCCACCGGACGATCGGCAGCGTGCGCGGCCGCGATGAGTTCGCAGAGGTCGTCCAGCGCCGGTGGATCGGAGTCGGCGATGATGATCTTGTAGGGCCCCAGCGTGATCCGGGGGTGCTGCACCGTGTGCCCGATACCGACCCCGAGCAGGTGGAGCCGTCCCGTCAGGTCACCGCGGTCGACCGCACTGATCAGTGAGCGTAGTCGTCTCGCACCGAGATCAGGTGTGGCGTCGGTGACCTCGGCGATCCCCGAGGCCCGCAACCGTGCGCCGACCCCGCCCAGCGCCGGTGGCTCGGCGACCGGGAGACGGGTACGCAGCCACGCGTCCGCGCGCCAGATGCGCCCGGTGGGTCGGCCGTCGGCGTCCACCTCTACTCCGGGGTGCGCACGGTCGGTGATGCCGCACCGCGTCAGTGCGACGGTGTTGAGCATCCACAGGGCACCGCTCCGGTGCTGGATCCTGACCGGATGCTCGCATCGCAATCGATCCACCTCGTGGCGGGTCAGGTCGCCGGCCACCGACTCGAAGTACCCGGTACCGCGGATCCATCCGTGCGTGTCGGTCTCGGCAGTCCTTAACGCAAGGCCCAGTTCGCCGACATCGCGCACCGATCCTGGACCGCAGTCCGTCGATGAGTCTGCGGCCGCCATCGCGTGCAGATGGAGGTGATGGTCGGTGAATGCGGGCAGCACGGCGTTACCGCCCGCGTGCAGAACCTCGCCCATCGGTGCCACACCCGTCGGTCCCATCGGGTCCACCGACTCCACCACCGCGTCGCCGTCGCGAGCGGACACGCGTACCCGGCCACGTCGCCCGTCCGGCCACCCGAGGTCGGCATCGTCGATGACCACCTGACGTGGCGCAGGTCCACCCGTTCGGATGGACGGGCGAGTGGCACCGGTGGCACTCATCGACCGACCGCCGATCCGGTCATCCATACACGCGGATGACCCGAGGCGATCGATTCGAGGAAGAGGCGTGAGAGATGTGGTCTTCCCACTGGCCGGGATGGCCACATCATGCTGTCCAGCAGCATTTTTCGGATGTATACGCGCGCCCGAGTGGGACGAATGACGCACTCGGTTGTATCCCAGGTCACACTTGGTTACGCTACTCTCACCGAACGAGAATGGCATTTCCATCAGGACCACGAGGGCGGGAATCATGCAGGGGAACGCGGGTGCGACGGGGGGTCGTGGGATGTCTCTCGGCCGACGTGTGGCACTGCGCCCGTCGGCCCTCCGACGCGCGCCCGGCACGTGTGGATCAGCCACTTGTCGATCAGCCACGTGTGGATCAGCGGAGTGGTCACGATGAGCAACACGCGACCGGCTCGGGAGAAGACACCTGCGAGCTCGTTCTTCTCGCGTTACCCGACCGCGCCGCTCCAAGCTGTGGGCGGCCTGTTCATCATGGGAGCGGACGCATTCCGGTTCGCCTTTCGGCGGCCCTTCCAGGGGCGCGAGTTCATCGATCAGTCGTGGTTCGTCGCACGGGTGTCGCTCGTCCCGACGCTTCTGGTCGCGATCCCGTTCACCGTCCTCGTCTCGTTCACCCTCAACATCCTCCTCCGTGAACTCGGTGCGGCAGACCTGAGCGGTGCCGGCGCGGCGTTCGGCTCGATCACGCAGATCGGGCCGATGGTCACCGTGTTGATCGTGGCGGGGGCCGGCGCCACCGCGATGTGCGCCGATCTCGGATCGCGCACGATCCGCGAAGAGATCGAGGCGATGGAGGTGCTCGGCATCAACCCCGTCCAGCGCCTCGTCACACCGCGGGTGCTGGCGTCGGGGCTGGTCGCGCTCCTCCTCAACAGCCTGGTCTGCATCATCGGGGTCGGGGGTGGCTACGTCTTCTCGGTGTTCGTGCAGGGCGTCAACCCCGGTGCGTTCGCTGCGGGCATCACGTTGCTGACGGGCACGCAGGAGGTCGTCATCTCGTCGATCAAGGCCTTGGTGTTCGGCCTGATCGCCGGAGTCGTGGCGTGTTATCGGGGTCTGATCGTCACCGGCGGTGCGAAATCGGTCGGCAATGCGGTCAACGAGACCGTGGTCTACGCATTCATGGCGTTGTTCGTCGTGAACGTCGTGATCACGGCCATCGGCGTCCAACTGACAGCGCGGTGACGGGCGATGTCCCTCACGTCGTCGCGTCGGTATTCGGCCCCGAGCGTTCGGTTCCCGCGACTGGCCGCGGAGATCGCCCGGCCGGTCGGGATGCTGTCGCGTCTCGGCGATCACGCGATCTTCTACGGCCGAGCGCTGCGTAGCGTTCCACATGCCGCACTGCACTATCGCCGCGAGACGATCCGGCTGATCGCTGAGACGAGTATGGGCGCGGGCAATCTCGCGCTCATCGGCGGAACCGTCGTGATCGTCGGATTCCTCACCCTGGCAACGGGAAGCATGCTCGCGGTCCAGGGTTACAGCTCGCTCGGAGACATCGGCATCGAGGCGTTGACCGGCTTCCTCTCCGCGTTCATCAACGTGCGGATCGCCGCCCCGGTCGTCGTCGGCATCGGTCTCGCCGCGACGTTCGGAGCCGGTGCCACCGCGCAATTGGGTGCGATGCGGATCAACGAAGAGATCGACGCGCTGGAATCGCTGGGCATCAACCCGATCGCCTATGTGGTGGGGACCCGCATCGCGGCCGGCATGATCGTGATCGTCCCGGTCTACGCGATCGCGATGATCACGTCCTTCATCGCGTGTCGTCTCACCACCGTGATGCTGCTCGGGCAGTCATCGGGTCTGTACGAGCACTACTTCACCACCTTTCTCAATCCGCTCGACCTGGTGTGGTCCTTCGTCCAGGCGATCGTGATGGCGATGCTCATCCTGCTGATCCACACCTACTACGGATTCTTCGCCAGCGGTGGTCCGGCCGGGGTGGGGGTGGCGGTCGGCGATGCAGTGCGAACGTCCCTGGTCGCGGTGGTCACGGTGACGCTGTTGGTCGCGCTCGCGATCTACGGCTCCAACGGAAACTTCAATCTCTCTGGCTGAGGCGGGGCATGTCGAACGGATTCGTCCGGCCGCTGGCCGGTGCGGCGATGCTGATGGTCATCGTCGCGGTGGTGGTCGCTGCGGCAGCGATGTTCTCCGGCGCCACCCAGACCAACGCCGAGGTGACGGTGGTGACGCCGCGTGCCGGTCTGGTGATGGACGTCGACGCCAAGGTGCAGATGCGCGGTGTCACCGTGGGACGGGTCTCGAAGATCAGCTACGGGGAGCCGGACACGGCCGAACTGACCCTGGCCATATCTCCGGGCCAACTCGACCACATACCGGCCAACATCGCCGTACAAATCGCAGCGCCAACGGTTTTCGGCGCCAAGAGCGTCGAGTTCGTGTCACCGCCACAACCGTCGAGCGCACGCCTGCGCGATCGGCAGATCATCAACTCGCGCGATGTGGCGATCGAGGTCAACACCGTCTTCGGTGAACTCACGCGGGTGCTCGCGCAGATCCGCCCGGCCGAACTGAATGCGGCATTGAGTGCGATCTCGACCGGGCTGAGCGGTCAGGGGGAGCAGTTCGGTCAGATGCTCACCGACCTCAACGGCTTTCTCGAGCAGGTGAACCCGGCATTGCCGGCGCTGCGAACGCTCATCCACGAGACCCCGCAGATGCTCGATGTCTACGCCGACACGAGCGGGCCGCTCCTGGGCACGATCGCGAACGCGAGCCACATCAGCGACACTCTGGTCGCCGAGCAGCACAATCTCGACGCGTTCCTCACCAGCGTCATCGGACTGTCCGACGTCGGCAACCGCGTGCTCACGACCAACCGCCGACCGCTGGCGCGCGCGCTCCGGCTCCTCGTCCCGACGACCGCGCTCACCGATGAGTACAACGCCGCGCTCACCTGTGCGCTCAGGGGATTCGCCGATCTCGCGGTCTCCCCGCCGGCCGATGCGCCCGGCCTGGGACTGTCGGCCAACTTCCTCTGGGGCACCGATCCCTATCGCAACCCACAGGACCTCCCGAAGGTGGCGGCGTCGGGCGGACCTCAGTGTTCGATGCTGCCGGTGGGCTTCCAGGAGAAGCCGCCGTTCGTCGTCGCCGACACCGGGGCGAATCCCTTTAGGGCCGGCCGGAAGTCCCTCGAGCTCAACGTGCAGAGCCTCGAGCAGGCCCTGTTCGGACCGATCCCGGACGGGGCGCCACGATGAAGGGCCTCATCGATGCGACGACGATCAAGTTCGTCGCGTTCACCTCGGTCATGGTCTTGGTCGCCGGATTCCTGTTACTCGTGTTCTCCGACACGCGATCCGGTGACAGCACCGACTATCGGGCCGAGTTCACCGATGTCTCCGGCCTGCGATCCGGTGACACGGTTCGTATCGCGGGTGTCCGGGTCGGCACAGTCGGAGATGTCGATCTCGATGCCGAGCACCGGGTGTTCGTCTCGTTCGATGTGGACCGCGGCGTCTCGTTACCCGTCGGAACCGGTGCAGAGGTTCGATATCTCAACCTCGTCGGCGATCGCTACCTCGAGTTGACGGAGGGGGATGGCACGGCACCGATGCCCGCCGGTGCGCTGATCCCGTCCTCGCGGACCCGTCCGGCGCTCGATCTGGACGTACTACTCGGCGGGCTCAAACCGGTGATCGACGGACTGCAACCGAAGCAGGTCAACGAGTTGAGCTCGGCGGTTCTCGACGTGTTGCAGGGGCAGCGGACCACGGTGCGGACGTTGTTCGACAGCAGTTCGTCGTTGTTCACCACCCTGGGCGACAACGTCGGGGTCATCGAGCAGCTCATCGATCAGCTCAAGAAGGTGATGACGACGCTCCAGGCGAACGGAGATCGGTTCGGTGATGCGATCGATCGACTCGACGGTCTGATCGGCGACCTCACCCGACAGCGTGACCCGATCGGAGCGGCGATCACCGCGCTGGACCGCGGCACCGAGTCGGTGGCGAACCTGCTCACCCAGGCGCGCCCACCCCTTGCCGGCACGATCGACCAATTGGCGCGGCTCGCTCCGAACCTGAACTCCGACAAGCAGACACTGGAAAAGGCGTTGGGCCGGGCACCCGAGAACTTCCGGAAGCTCGTGCGGACCGGAACCTACGGCAACTTCATCCAGTACTACATCTGCGCGGTCACCGTCCGCGTGTCCGATCCCTCCGGCAAGGTCGTCGTCCTGCCGTGGGTCGAGCAGACCAACGGGAGGTGTTCGGGCTAGATGTGGAGGTATCGCGGGGGCGGTCTGATCCGCTATGGGTGCATCGGACTCACTCTCATCGTCATGGTGATCATCGCCGGGCTGAACATGGCGAAGGCCACACAATGGTTCACCACGGTGTCCTACACCGCCGAGTTCTCCGAGGCCGCCGGCCTGTCTCCGGGCGCGGTCGTGCAGGTGGCCGGTGTCCGGGTGGGGGCGGTCTCCGACGTCACCCTCGACAAGGGGCTCGCGCGAGTGACCTTCTCGGTCGATCGGGGCACCCGACTCGGTGATTCCACCGCAGTGCAGATCCGGACGGGCTCACTGCTCGGACAGCGGATCGTCACCGTCGAACCCTCCGGGGCGGGAACGTTGGGGCCGACCGACGTCATCCCGGTCGCCCGGACCGCGTCACCGTACTCGCTGAACGAGGCGGTGGACGACCTCACCACCAACTCCGCGGGGATCGACACGAAGTCGCTGAACCGATCCCTGGACGTCATATCGCAGACCTTCACCGACGTCGCTCCCGACCTCGGACCGACCTTCGACGGTCTGGCCGAGATCTCCCGAGGTATCAACTCGCGCAACAGCGGCGTGCGTGAACTCCTCACCGCCACCAGTGACGTCAGCAAGATCATCGCCGGACGGGCAGGGCGCATCAACACCATGATCCTCAACGCGAACATGTTGCTCGATGTGCTCGTCCAACGCAGACAGGCCATTGCGTCGTTGCTCGCGAACACCTCCGCGGTCGCCGACCAGCTGACGAAGCTGGTCGCCGACAACGAGAAGCAGCTCGCACCCACGCTCACTGCCCTGAACTCGGTGCTCGCCATGTTGGAGCGCAATCGGGACAACATCGGTAAAGCCCTGCCCGGCTTGGCGAAGGTGTCACAGACACAGGGCGAGGCGGTCTCGGGCGGCCCGTTCTATCAGGCCTACGTGGCCAACTTGATCCCGGGTCCGCTGATCCAGCCCTTCCTCGACCGCGCCTTCGGCATCAACCCACCCGCGAAGATCCCGATCCCGGGCGGAGCCATCGGATGAACCGCCGCACTGGACGTCTGGTGGTCGCCGCGCTGGCGATCGTGGTGGTCGCGGCCGGTCTGTTCACCGGGTACCGGCAGATCACCGCGCCCACCACGATCGACGCCATCTTCTCCAACACCACCGGGATCTACGTCGGCGACGACGTCCGGGTGGCAGGAGTCAGCGTCGGCTCGATCTCGTCGATCGAGCCGCAGGGCGAGACCGTACGCATGGAACTGCACGTGGATCGGGGCGTCGAGATACCCGCCGACGCCAAGGCGATCATCGTGGCGCAGAACCTGGTCGCCGACCGCTTCGTCCAACTCACCCCGGCGTACGTGTCCTCCGGCCCGGTACTCGCCGACGGTGCGACCATCCCGCGGACCCGCACGGCGGTGCCGGTCGAGTGGGACGAGGTGAAGGATCAGCTCACCCGACTCGCCACCGACCTCGGCCCTCAGGGGGCGGGCTCGGAGAGTTCCCTCGGACGCTTCGTCTCGGCCGGCAGCCGGGCTCTGGACGGCAACGGAGAGAAGCTCGGTCGTTCCCTCGGTGAGCTGTCGAAGGTGGGACAGTTGTTGTCGGAGAACAGCGGCAACATCGCCGACACCATCCGGAACTTCCAGACGTTCGTCACGGCGGTCCGCGATTCCGGCACGCAGATCGTGCAGTTCGAGAACCGACTCGCGACCCTCACGCAGGTTCTCGACGGGAGCCGGTCCGACCTCGACTCCGCGTTGACCAATCTGTCGCGAGCCGTCGTCGACGTCCGACGTTTCGTTGCAGAGAACCGCGACGGGACCGCCGAGCAGGTGCGTCGGCTGGCGGCGGTCACACAGAACTTGGTCGACCATCACGGCGATCTCGAACAGTTGCTGCACGCCTTTCCGACCAACATGGCGAACTTCTACAACATCTACAACCCGGACACCGGGACCGAGGCCGGGGTCTTCACGGTGAACAACTTCTCCAACCCGATCCAGTTCATCTGTTCGTCCGTCGCGAGCATCGAGAACCTGACCGCCGCGGAGGGCGCGCGCCGTTGTGCGCGGTACCTCGGACCGATTGCACCGATGCTCAGCTTCAACTACCTGCCGGTCCCCCTCAATCCGGTCCTGGGTCCGACCGCGGATCCGAAGAACATCATCTACACCGAGCCTCAACTGAAACCCGGTACCGCGCAGGGGACGCCGGCCCAGTCGCGCCGCGACCTGCTCCTACCCGCACAGCGGAGGCCGCGATGAACCGATCCCCTCGTCGACCGCTGATCCTGGCGTTGGCGCTCTCCTGTGTCGCGATGCTGGCCGCGGGCTGCCAGTGGAACGGCGTCAACTCGTTGACCCTGCCGGGGACGGTGGGAACCTCCGGCGACGACTACCACGTGACCGTGGAGGTCGCGAATGTCGGCACGCTCTCGCAGAACTCGCCCGTGTTGATCAACGACGTCGAGGTCGGCAGCGTGGGCCGGATGTCGGTCCGTGCCTGGCACGCCCAGGTCGACGTGCGGGTCAAACGTGGCACCGTGATCCCCGGCAACGCGGTCGCGACCGTCGGCCAGACGAGCCTTCTGGGTTCCATGCACCTCGCCCTGGATCCACCCGCGGGTGCTGCCCCGATCGGCGAACTGCCACCGGGCGGCCGGATCCCACTCGAACGCTCGTCGTCATATCCCTCCACCGAGGAGACGCTCGCCGCGGTGTCCTCGGTCGTCAACGGTGGCGGCCTCGGACAACTCGGCGGCATCATCCGGTCGTTGAACGACGGATTCGGCGGCCGGCAATCCGATGTGCGCTCGCTGCTGGGCAATCTCAACCGGTTCGTCGACACCCTGAACCGACAGCGCGGTGATCTCGTCTCGCTGCTCACCCAGGCCAGGCGTGTCAGCGGCGCGTTTGCCGAGCAGGACCACGTGATCGACGCCGCTCTGCAGAAGATCCCACCGGGACTTGCTGTGCTGCAGGCACAGATGCCTCAGATCACAACGGCGCTGGAGAGGTTGCGTGTCTTCAGCACCACGACGCGTGGGGTCGTCGAGGACGTCCGCAGCGACCTCCTCACCAACCTCGAGCACCTCGAGCCGACCCTCCGGTCACTTGCCGATGTCGGCCCGACGATCAACTCCGCTCTCGCGTACGCAACCGTGTTCCCGTACGGCCAGAAGGTGATCGACCGCGCCGTGCGCGGCGACTACATCAATCTCCATGCGACCGTGGACCTCACCGTTCCGCGGCTGCGCCGTGAGCTCCTGCTCGGCACGGCGCTCGGCGATCCGAATGCGGTCGTCCCGTTCGCGCCGGGAGACCCGGGGTACAGCCGGGCGCCGACCCATCCGCTGTTCGGTCCGTTGTCGAAGGGGCGGGGTGGGCGATGATCCTCTCCAGGTTCGTCAAGATCCAACTGGTGGTCTTCACCGTGGTCGCGATCATCGCGACCTGGATGATGTTGTTCTCGTACATGCGGGTTCAGACGCAGCTGGGTATCGGCCGGATGTCGGTGTCGCTGGATGCACCACGCGCAGGCGGGCTGTACCGTTTCGCCAACGTCACCTATCGAGGTGTCGACGTCGGGACGGTGAGTGAGGTCCATCTGACCGACACCGGGGTCCGTGCGACCCTGTCGATCGATGGCGGAGCGCGCATCCCGGCGGACCTGCAGGCCGACATCCGCAGCATGTCGGCGATCGGCGAGCAGTATGTCGACCTGCGTCCGCGTACCGGGTCCGCGCCATACCTCGCGGACGGGGCGGTCATCCGGTCCGATGACGTGCGGCTGCCGCCACCGGTGGCTCCCATGCTCGAGAAGCTCAACGGATTGGTGACGAGCATCCCCAAGGACCAACTGTCCACGCTGGTCAGCGAACTCGATCGCAGCCTGGGCGGGCAGGGGTACGACCTGCAGAACCTGGTGAAGTCGTCGTCGACACTCGCATCCACGTTCAACGGGGTCGGTCGCCAGTCGGCGACCCTGATCCGGGATGCGGTGCCGCTGGTGGACTCCCAGGTGACCAGTGCCGACGCCATCCGGCTGTGGACCTCCAGCCTCGACGGTGTCACCGACCAACTCGTCACCAACACACCCCAGGTGCGAAAGTTGCTCGCCGACGGGCCCGGTTTCGCCGACGAGGTGGCTGCGACACTCGACTCGGTCAAGCTCACCCTGCCGGTTCTGCTCGCCAACATCACCAGCGTCGGCCAGTTGGCGGTCACCTACAACGCGGGCCTGGAACAGATCCTGGTGCTCCTCCCTCCGGCCATCTCGATGATCCAGGCCGTGCAGCCGAATCGGAACGGCACCAAGTGGGGTTTGGGAGATTTCCGGATCAGCGGCATCTCCGATCCGCCGGCGTGCACGGTCGGATTCCTCCCACCCGACCAGTGGCGGCCACCGGAGGACACCTCGGTGATCGACACCCCGTCCGACCTGTACTGCAAACTGCCGCAGTCCAGCGAGATCGGGGTACGCGGTGCACGCAACATCCCGTGCCTGAGCAATCCCGGCAAACGCGCGCCGACGGCGGCGATGTGCAACAGCGACCAACAGTTCACCCCGTTGGCGACCCGGCAGCCGCTGGTCGGCCCGTATCCGCGGGATCCGAACCTGCAACGGCAGACCGCGCCGGCCGCCGACACCACCGGATCCGATACCGCCGGACCTGGTGTCGCAGCACCCACCGGTGCGAACGGCGATCGCCCGCCCGTCATGGCGGCCCAGTACAACCCTTCTGACGGAAGCTATGTCGGGGCCGATGGAACTCGGTACCGACAAACCGATCTGGCCGAACGGCCGGGCAACTGGCAGGGCATGCTGCCGCGCTGAGTCCTCCGGGTGACGATAGGGCGGAGGTCAGCTGTCGACGAGATGCCGAACCGTGAAGAGGTCGACCCCTGCTGTCGGGCATCGGTTGGCCACGTCATGACCCTCCGGCCGTGAACTGCCGGTGCGGGTGAACTGTGGCAACGCCCGGATATCGCAGTGCCGTTGGCGCAACGGTATTCGGCTGACCTCGATGACCTGGACACGCTGTCGGCGATCGATGCGCCGGCGAAGTCAAGGCGGGAGCGTGTCCCGATCCGTCACACCGGGTCGAACGACGAGATCCGCCACTGCCCGTCGACGCGATGCAGGCTGACCCGGACACTGCTCGAGGTCAGTTCCGCGTCCGGCTTGGTCTTGCTCGTCGTCGATTGGTTCACGAAGGCGAGAACCTGCGCGTCGTCGCCGTCCACCTTGGACACTGCGGACCTGACCACCTGCGCCTTGGTCTCGACGTTGTTCTCCGTCGCGGCCGGTGTGACGACCTTGGTCGTGAATTCGTTGTAATAGGTGAGGAACTGGCCGGTCAGGTGGGTCTTGGCCTTCGCGAAGTCGGCATCGAGGGACTTGGGCGAATAGGAGAGGAGTGCGACGGTCCCGTCATTGGCGGCTGAGACGATGTCTGGCGGGCCGGCGATCGGCGACGCGGCATCGCTGCGATGCACGGTCGAGTATGCGGTGATCGCTGCGGCGACGGCAGCGGCCGCGACGACGGACGCACCGACCGGGATCGCATTCCGCCGCAATCGACTCCGCCGAGTAGCTCCCTCGCGTGGAGACGACGGCGAATCGTCGGTGTCCGCGGTCGCGTCCGAGTCGGACCGGGGAGTCTCGGACACTGCGGTGTCCTCGATGCCGGCGTCGGTACCGGTACCGGTACCGGTATCGGGATCGCCGGTGTCCGCTTCGGTCGCGGTGGTGGCCTCGTGGGTCTCGGTGGCCTCGGCGCTCGTCGCTTCGGACTCGGGACGGGTGTCGGTCGGCTCGCTCATGGCACGAAGTCCACCTTCGACATCTTCTTCACCCCGTCCACATCGGTCATCGTGACGCGGAGACGCCACATCCGCGGTTCCTGCTTTGCGCCTGCCGCATTGGTCACGTCCGATGTCGCCGACACCAGGGCCACGGCACCGGTGTCGTTCAGGGACTCGAGGGCCGAGGCGGTGACACGCCCCTGGGTGGTGACCTGTGACTGCTTGATGACTTCGGTGAAGTCGTCGGAGCGGCCTTGGAAGTCGGCACGAAAAGCGCCGGTCGACTGATCGAGCACCCGGCGCACATCTCGGTCGGCGTTGCGGAAGTCGAGCGACGTCAGCGCGGTGACCCCTCGTTCGGCGGCGGCCGTGTACTCGGCCGCGCGCGCACGTTCGGCGTCGGCCTGGCGATGCTGCCAGAGGAACACGCCGGTGACGACCAGTGCCGCGACCGTCAGGGCGCCCAGCAGTGTGATCAACAGCCCGCGTCGGCTCGGCCGCCGGATGAGAGATCGGATCCTGTTCGCGCCACCGCGGATTCGTGAGCGTCGGCGCGCGGAACGGTCGTCGACCGAGGAAATCGGATCCTGGGGATCGCTCGAATGCTTCAGCGCTGCCGTCCGGCGGACCTTGCCCCTGGCGGTGCGGGCGGGCGTGCTCGTACTGTCTTCGGTGCTGAGATCGTCGGATAGCACCTCACCGCGGCCGCTCGACCCTGCGTCCTCGACCGGGTCGTCGACATCTGCTTGTGTGCTCTCAGAGCCGTCGGCTGCAGGGAACTCGTCGGCGGGAGAGGTCTGCTGCCGAAGGCGCGCGACCCGAGCGCGGGCGCGGGCGGCGTCGGCACGTGCACTGGCCGCCGCCGCCTCTGCGTCGGCCGCAGCCAGTTCGGCCTCGGCGAGCTCCAGGTTCGAGTACTCGTCGTCGTCGACCGCGCCGGTGCCACCGTCGGACCGGGTCAGCGACCGGGTCATGCGATCACCGCCTGCCCGATCGTTCGCGGGCACACGCCGGCCGTCGCTGTTCGGGGCTGTCGGGACGCCTGCACGCACATCACCTCCACAGCTGCTCGAGAGCGTTCGAGACGGACACTACCACGCATGAAAATATGGACAGTCAAAAATGAGAACGTCAGTTCCGCTGGCTGGCGCTCGTCAGCGCAGGCGGGTCGACGACCTCGTCGACCAGCCCCCACCGCAGCGCCGTCGCGGTGTCCACCGTCTCCCCGGACAGGACCAGGTAGGCGCACCGCCACCGTCCGATCCGCCGGGGGATGCTGTAGGTGCCGCCTGCCCCCGGGATCAGTCCGACCGACAACTCCGGGAGCCCGAATCGCGCGCCGGCGGTCGTGGTGACATGGCCGCAGAAAGCGGCCATCTCCAGACCGCTACCCAACACCTGGCCGTGAACGGACGCCTGCAACCGGACGCCGAGACGGCGGCCCAGGGCGTCGAGGCCGATTGCCGGACTGTGCCGGGTGCGAGCGAGATGCGCCGACGCCGGGTCGGCGAACTCGCCGAAGTCGGCGAGATCGCCACCACTGCAGAATGAGCGGCCCGTGCCGCTCAGCTCGACGATCCTGATGGAATCGTCCAGGAGCGCCACGGTGAGGGCGTCGAGGAGTATGCCGCGCATCGCATCGGTGAAAGCGTTGTGTCGTCTCGGACGGTCGAAGGTGATGCGGAGGGTGTCGCCGCCACGGACGACCACCACCGGTGCAGTCTCGTCGGGCACCGGCGATGCCGGACCACGTGCGGCCGACCATGCTCGGAACTCCGGCCCGGCTTGCAGCGTCGAGTACGCCAATGACTCGGTCACCAGCGCGGGTCCGATGGGCCCCTCCTGGTCGACGCCCCGCAGAACGTCCGTACAGGTCGCCGCGGCGATCGGGGTGTCGTCACACACCCGTGCGATGGATCGGACGGCGTCATCGACGGAATCGACTCGCACACAACGACGATCGTCGAGGTCGGCCTCGGTGAGGGTGAACGTCGCGCGATCCAGCCGGGCGGACACCGACGGCGAGGCGAGGTCGAGGCTGTCGGCGTCGGTGATCACCCCGACCGCGGCGCCGGGTAACCCGGTCGTGAACTGCAGGGCCGCCGGCTCCTCGTCGCCCATGTCGACGAAGTCCACCATGTCTGGGCTCCTTCCTCGACGGAGCGGCTGGATTCGGTCAATCGCACTGCGCAGCAGGCACTGCGATGCCGACGCAATCGAGACTGCTCTCCGTGCGCCCTACCCCGGGAAGTCGCTCCCGACCATCGGGACATCCGGTGGACACACCCCTGTCGGTCCACGACGCTCACGGCAGCGGCCCGACTCAGGGCGCGAGACGAATCTGATCGCAGGACAGCGAAGGGGATGGCCATGACGGTGCAGTCGGTGTTGGACGAGATCCGCGACATACCGGGGACCGGGGACGTCATCCCCGTCATCGACCCGGCCACCGAAGAGCAGATCACCGAGTTCACCGATGCCGGTCCGGAAGCCGTCGACGCCGCCGTCGCGCGCGCCAAGGAGTCCGCCGAGGCGCGAACCTGGTCCGGCGTACCGGATTACGATCGCGCCCGCATCCTGTGGAAGGTCGCCGATCTCATCGACGAGAACAGTGACCTGCTGGCCGAACTCGAGTCCGTGAACGCGGGGATCCCGCCGTCGCAGGCGAAGGTCATCAGCCGCGTCGGTTCGGAATGGTTCCGGTACTACGCCGGTTGGTGCACCAAGATCGACGGCATCGCCCGCGACGTGAACACCGGCGGATTGACCGGCGTCGAGTCACACATGCACGCGTACACGTTGCGTGAGCCCTACGACGTGGTCGGGCTGATCTTCCCGTGGAACGGACCGATCTTCAACTTCTGCGCGAAGCTCGCGCCTGCCCTTGCGGCGGGAAGCAGCACGGTGGTCAAGCCGGCCGAGGAGACACCCCTGACGGCGCACGTGCTCACCCGAATCCTCGCGGAGGCAGGCGTTCCCGACGGTGTGGTGAACCTAATCAACGGATACGGCCACACGGCGGGCGCGGCCATCACCGCACACCCCGACGTCGACAAGGTCGCGTTCACCGGCTCCACCGAGGTGGGCCGCGAGATCGTCAAGGCCTCGGCGCAGAGCAACCTGAACAAGGTCACCCTCGAACTCGGTGGCAAGTCGCCCGTGTTGATCTTCGACGACGCGGACCTCGATCTCGCCATCGCGATGGCCGGATTCGGATGCTTCCTGCACTCGGGCCAGGTCTGCATGCTCGGATCACGGATATTCGTCCAGCGGGGCGTCTACGAGCGTGTGGTGGAGGGCGTTGCGGCGCTGGGGAACAACCTGGTGCTCGGCGGGCCTGCCGACGAGGGGTCGATGATCGGCCCGCTGATCAGTCAGAAGCAGCTCACCCGAGTGCTCGGATACCTCGACCAAGGACGCAAGGAAGGAGTCGAACTCGTCAGTGGCGGAGCGCGTCTGGACCGCACCGGGTACTTCGTGCAGCCGACTGTCGCGACCAACGTCGACCCGACGTCAAGTCGGCTCTACCACGAGGAGATCTTCGGGCCGATCGTCACGATCCTGCCGTTCGACGACGAGGACGAGGCCGTCGCACTCGCCAACAACACCGACTACGGCCTCGCCGGCACCGTCTGGACCCAGAATCTCGGACGGGCACACCGGCTCGCGAAGCGGTTGAAGGCCGGCACAGTGGGACTGAACTGCCAATTGCAGTTCGACCACTCGATGCCGTTCGGTGGCTACAAGCAGTCCGGCTGGGGATACGAGGCGGGTAAGGCCGGTATCGACACCTACCTGCAGTCGAAGACGGTGTGGGCACAGATGTGACGCGCTGAACCGCGATGACATCGGGGAGTGGCCGACAGGCCACTCCCCGAAATCGTGTCGTCAGGACCATGATCCGCGCCGAGGTCGCCCTCCTCGGCATGTGCGACGGTCAGGGGCGTGCGGCCTGCAGCATATCTGCGATGCTGACGAACTTCACTCGAGGACGGCCGGATTCGGTGCCGGCCGACTTCTCTGCGCGGTCGATGGCCCGCCAGCCGACCCAGTCCACCGGATCGGCACCGCGCTCGGTCAAGGCCGACATGAGTGCCTCGTGGTCGGCGACGCCGCGGTCGAGCGTGCCCGCATCATGGTCGGCGAACACGTTGCCGACGGTCTGCTCGGCGCACGCACGATTGGTGCCGATGACCCCGCGGGGTCCACGCTTGATCCATCCGGTGACATACGCGCCCGGCACGGGTTGACCGGAGTCGTCGATCACGCGCCCCTCGTCGTTCGGCACGACCCCACGGTCGTGGTCGAACGGTAGTCCGGGTATCGGTCGGCCGCGGTAGCCGATCGACCGGAGCACGAGTCCGGTCTCGATCCGCTCGTCGGCGCTCGCCGCGCCGGTGGCATCAGGCCGGGAGGGTGCCAGCCGAATCGCCTCGACGGTGTTCGAGCCCTCGAGTTCCACGGGCGTGCGCAGAAAGCGGAACACCAGACGCTTGTTGCCCTCGACCCGAGATCGGCCCAGGTAGTCCCTGGTTGCGGCGACGGCCGCAGCGGTCTCCACGTCGTCGTCCGGGTCGTCGGCGAGATCGCCGTCGTCGAGGTCGGATCCCTCGATGATGATGTCCACCCCGCGTAGGTGGCCGAGCGCGAGGAACTCGCCGACCGAGAACGCGGCGTGCCGCGGTCCGCGACGTCCGAGCAACACGACCTCCTCGACCGCGCTGTCGGCCAGCGCGTCGAGGGCGTGTTGTGCGAGATCGGTGGATGCACGAGTCTCGTCGTCCATCAACAGGACCCGCGCGACATCGAGTGCGACGTTGCCGTTCCCGACGATGACGACTGTCCGTGTCGAGAGGTCGAAATCTGCTGCAGCGTGATCGGGATGGCCGTTGTACCAGGCGACGAACTCGGCGGCGGCATGGTGCCCGGGGAGGTCCTCGCCAGCGAGGCCGAGCTCTCGACTGTCGGGTGCGCCGACCGCATAGACCACGGCGTGGTGATGCTCGAGGAGCAACTCGTGGTCGACGATACCGCCGACCTCGACACCGAGGTGTGCCGTGAACCGCTTGTTTGCGAGGGCTCGATCGAAGATCTGTGTGATGGACTTGGTGTGCTGATGGTCAGGGGCGACGCCGTACCGCACGAGTCCGAACGGAACGGGTAGCCGCTCGAACATCTCGACCTCTACGCCACCGACCGCGAGGAGCTCGGCCGCGGCATAGCACGCAGCCGGGCCGGCGCCCACGATCGCGACCCGGAGAGCGCCGGCGGGAATGGCCGGCCGGTTCGTGAACGGCAGGAACGGACCTGGCTCCAGGGGGTTCCGCCGGAAGTACTCCGCGTTGAGTTCCAGGAAGGGCTCCAGCTCGGGCGGCAGGTCGGAGTCCGCATGGATCGCGTCCACCGGGCACTCGTCGTAGCAGGCCCCGCAGTCGATGCAGGTGTCCGGATCGATGAACAGCATTTGGGGCCCGTTGCCCGAGGAACTCGAATCCGACGGTCGGATGCAGTCGACCGGACATACCGAGACGCAGCTCGCGTCCTTGCAGCAGTTCTGTGTGATCACGTAGGTCATGGACTCGTCCTTTCGTGTGATCGGTGGGACACGGTCGGTACTTCGGCTCCCACCGCGGGTTTGGTCAGGCACCGCGGGTTCGGTCAGGCACGCTGGGTCGGTCAGGCTCCGCATGAGCGAGAATGGCATTCTCATATGTCGGCAACGATGCGGGTTCGGTCCGATATGCTTGTCGAATGTTTGTGCTGAGCCGCAGATCGAGGACCGCTCGACATGACAGTTGAGAGCGACGAGCCCGCGTGGAAGCAGCGGGCCGTCGAGCGTTCGTTGCGGACCGCGAAAGAGCGAGCCGGGCAACGTGTTCAGAAGTTCCTGGATGCCGCCCAATCGATCATCGTCGAGAAGGGGACCACCGACTTCACGGTGCAGGAGGTCGTCGAGCGATCCCAGCAGTCGCTACGTAGCTTCTACCTCCAATTCGACGGCAAGCATGAGTTGTTGCTCGCACTGTACGAGGACGCTGTCGTGCGGATGACCGGCCAGATCCGCGCCGCGACGGAGAACGGTTCCGCGCCGCTGGAGCAGTTCCGGTTGGCGGTGGAGTTGCTGTACGAGTTGTGTCAGCCGGACCCCGCAGCGCGTCGGCCCTTGTTCACCGAGTTCGCGCCCCGACTGTTGATCTCTCATCCCGTCGAGGTGCGGATCGCCCATGCCTCGCTCTTCGATCTCTTCACCGAGTTGCTCGAACGTGTCGACGAATCCGGACACCTGCGCGCGGGCGGGGATCCGCGTCGTCTGGCGTCGATGACCATGCAGACGGTCATGTTCATCGCGCAGCCGGCCAGCACCGACACGCATGATCATCGGATCACCGCGACCGAGGTCTGGGAGTTCTGCGCACACGGCCTCACCCGTTGATCCAGCTCGTCCCCGACAGGCAGAGCGCGTGATCATCCGGCCGGTACCAGGTCCGTGCTGATCAGTGAGTGCTGCGCGACCTCGGTACGGAACACCTCACATTTACCCACGGCCAGCGGCGATTCGCCGACCGCGGCGAGTGCCTGCGCTTTGAATGCGCGGGCGGCGACGCTGAGGCGGTGGGAGACCGGTTCCCGGGAGTCGTCGAGATTGGACGGCCAATGGTCGCCCCAGAGTGTGATCTCGGCGTCCCCGGTGGACAGTGCGTTGGCCAGGACGGTTGCAACCCACGGATTCCGACTGCACAGATCGGCCGATGCTGCGATCGCTTGCGGTTGGCGTACCCCGCACAGCAACCCGTGTCCATAGAGGTCGAGGGTCTCGGCACCGGCGCCGAGAATGTGCAGTGGCCGAACATCTTCGCCGCCCGGGAGTAGAACGGTCACATCCCAGCCCGCCGACACCCGGTCGTAGATCCAGCCCCCCACGTGCACGACGAGGTCGCTGACGTTGTCGCCGATGATGTCGAGTTGGTACCTCATGCTCTCTCCCCTGATGTGAAGTCTTTCTCCAGGTTTCGGACGTAGTCGTCGAAGATGTCGATCAACGGAATCGTCGGGTCGAGCAGCCATGACAGTTCCACGCCGTTGATGAAGGCGACGATCTCCATCGCGCGGACGCGGGCGTCGAGGTCGGCCCGATAGGTACCGGTCTCCTGGCTCTGCGTGATCACGTCGGTGACGATGTCGACGGCGGTGCGCCAGCGCTGGAGGAGGCGGTCGTGCAACGGCGCATCAGGAGACAGGTTCTCCACCAGCAGCACCGTGAAGGTGCCCACGAGATCTGGTGAGCGGGTGATCCTCTCGGCTACTCGGCGGATCTGCACGAAGAGGTCCCCGTTGAGGTCTGCCTCGGCGAGATCGGCGTGGTCGCGCGCATCCACCACGGCATGGAGCAACTGCTCCTTGGAATCGAAGTGGTGCAGCAGGCCGGCCGAAGTCATCCCGGCATCAGCGGCGATCTGCGAGAGAGTCGTGTTCCGCCAGCCCTGGCGGGCCAACCGGAGGGTCGCGGCATGGACGATCTGCTGACGGCGTTCCTCGCCTTTGGCGAGCAATGTGGCGTACGGGCGTTGAGTGGACACGCGCTGTTGTCTCCCATCAAACCTAGTGAACGTACAGTAGGTTGGTTTGACCCGATGTGACAAGCGTCTCACGAAACTTCTCGCGGACATCTGCATCAAATCACCCACCGACACGCCGTTCCATCAGCTCTTCTGCTGAGTGGGACGTCGGCCTCCACGCCGCCGACGCGACGGCTAGAAACAGAAGTCGACACCGAACCCGAGGAGCGTCGGCATGCCTGTTGAGCGTCGGATTCGCGAGCGGATCGCTGCTGATCTGTGGCGGGCGGAGGAGTCGGTGGTGGCTGTCGATCGTCCGTCGGATGCCCATCCCGACCTGGATGTGGTGGATGCCTATGAGATCCAGTTGATCAATATCGGCAAGCGTCTGGACGCGGGTGCGACGGTCGCTGGTCACAAGGTGGGGCTGGCGTCGGTGGCGATGCAGAAGATGATGGGCGTGGATGAGCCGGATTATGGGCATTTGTTGGATTCGATGCAGTACTACGAGTCCGCCCCGATCGACCGGTCACGGTTGTGTTTTCCGCGGGTGGAGGTGGAGGTCGGGTTCATCCTGGGTGCGGATCTGCCGGGTGAGGGTTGCACGAATGAGGATGTGATCGCGGCGGTGGAGTGGGTGGTGCCCTCGATCGAGTTGATTGATTCGCGGATTCGGGATTGGAAGATCACGTTGTGCGACACGATCGCCGACAATGCGTCGTCGTGCGGCTGGATTCTCGGCGAGCAGCGGGTGCCGATCTCCGATATCGATTGCGGTGACATCGACGCCACGCTGACCCGTAACGGTGAGGTTGTGGCGAAGGGCAATTCGTCAGCGGTGCTGGGGCATCCGCTCAACGCGGTGTCGTGGCTGGCGCGCAAGGTCGAGTCGTTCGGTGTACGGCTGCGCAAGGGTGATGTGATTCTGCCTGGTACCGCGACGCGTGCGATCGATGTCGCCGCGGGTGATCATTTCGTCGCCGATTTCGTCGGCCTGGGCTCGGTCACGCTCGACTTCAGCTGACCGTCACAACTGTTCGGAATACGTTTTCTTTAGGAGGTTCTTGTGGCGGCGAAGTTGACTGCGGCGATCATCGGGTCGGGCAACATCGGTACTGATCTGATGTACAAGTTGGC
>NZ_BANX01000015.1 GCF_000334455.1 Gordonia soli NBRC 108243 | reverse complement strand
CGAGAAGGAGATCCAATCCTATGTGCCCGGGTACCGACTGCTGCAGGATCCGCAGTTCGACCCGCCGTCGCAGGTCAATGGCGGCCATGCGCGTGTGTCGATCTTCGTCGAGGTCGAAGGCGCCGGGGATTTCCTGCCCCCCTATTCGGGGAATTTGGACATCATGACCGCCGCCGCGACCAAGGTCGGCGAAGAGATCGCGAAGACGAAGCTGGGGGTCCCCGCATGAACACTGCGACAACAAGCACGACCACCACCACTGCTGCTGGAGGCGCGGCTACCGGTCTGATGGCGAATGCGCGGGCGTATTCCGACCTGTTGGACATTCGGATCACTGATTCGTCGTTGCGTGACGGTTCTCATCACAAGCGGCATCAGTTCACCGAGGCTGAGGTGCGGGCGATTGTTGGTGCACTCGATGGTGCGGGGGTTCCGGTGATCGAGGTGACCCACGGTGATGGTTTGGGTGGGTCGTCGTTCAACTACGGGTTTTCCAAGACCCCGGAGCAGCAGTTGATCAAGGCCGCTGCGGAGACCGCGAAGCGGGCGAAGATCGCGTTTTTGATGTTGCCGGGACTCGGGGTGAAAGACGACATCCGGGCTGCGCAGGACAACGGCGGGCAGATCTGTCGGATCGCGACCCATTGCACCGAGGCTGATGTGTCGATCCAGCATTTCGGGTTGGCCCGGGAGTTGGGGTTGGAGACGGTCGGGTTCTTGATGATGAGCCATTCGCAGCCGCCGGAGAAGCTGGCCGAACAGGCGCGGATCATGGCCGATGCGGGATGTCAGTGCGTCTACGTGGTCGACTCGGCAGGCGCGTTGGTGTTGGAGGATGTCACCGTGCGGGTGCAGGCGTTGGTCGCCGAACTCGGTGACGATGCCCAAGTCGGGTTCCACGGGCATGAGAACTTGGATATTGCGGTCGCGAACTCGGTGAACGCGATCCGGGCCGGTGCGCAGCAGATCGATGGCTCGATCCGCCGTTTCGGTGCCGGCGCCGGGAACACCCCGACCGAGGCGTTCGTCGGGGTGTGCGACAAACTCGGCATCCGTACCGGGGTCGATTTCATGACCATCGCTGATGCCGCCCAAGACGTCGTCCGTCCGGCGATGCCCTCAGAATGCCTCGTAGACCGCTCGTCGATGATGATGGGCTACGCCGGCTGCTACAGCAGCTTCCTCAAACACGCCGAAGGCCACGCCGAACGCTACAACGTCTCCGCCGCCGCCATCCTCCTCGAAGCAGGCAACCGCAAACTCGTCGGCGGCCAAGAAGACCAACTCATCGACATCGCCCTCGAACTCAAAAAGAAGCAGGACGCCGACGCAGGCGTCTGACGCATTCTCGTAGCGCGACAACGCGGTATCCGCGTGTTCGCGCTACGAAGAACGGTCAGCGGCGCGACTGGACGGCGCGGTAGCCGAGGAAACCGACGTACGCGGCGAGTCCGGCCCAGCCGATCTTCCGGGTGCGCGGTGAGATGAGTGCTGCGCCGATCGCGGTCTCGGTCGCTCCGTTGCGGTAGGTCCACGTTTTCGTGTCGTCCGGGAACACCGGTGCGGTGATCGGTGCGAACGCCTGTGGCACGACGAAGTGGCCGAGTCCGACTGCGGCGACGCCGATCCCGGCATAGGAGACGGCATCGAGCGAGGTGCCGGAACGAGAACTCATCGGTGAATCCCTTCGTCGGAACATGTGGTGTGGCTGATCCTAGACGGCACCGCCCAGCATCGGTCAGAGCCGGTCCGACGACTCCGACCGATCGAGGGCTCGTGTGACCCGGAGCCGCGGCGTACGTTCGGGGTATGGCACACGACAGCGTGACAACGATCGATTCCGGTCCGCACAAGGTCTCCCGACGGGTGACCGTGGACGCCCCGGCGGCCGACGTCTTTGCCCTGATCGCCAATCCGCACCGACACCCAGAACTCGACGGATCGGGAACCGTGCGCGACACCCCCGTCAAGGGGCCCGACCTCCTGACCGAGGGGGCCCGGTTCAGCGTCGGCATGAAGCAGTACGGGGTGCCGTACACGATCACGTCGCGGGTCACCGCGTTCGAGGACGGGAAGCTCGTCGAGTGGCGGCACCCGCTCGGACACCGATGGCGTTGGGAACTGTCGCCGACGTCGCCGACCACCACCGAGGTCACCGAGACGTTCGACTACTCGACCATCCCCGTGCCGAAGGTCATCGAACTGCTGGGCTATCAGAAGAAGAATGGTGCGGGCATCGAGAGCACCCTGCGTGCCCTGGCGGCACGCTACTCCTGAGCGACACTCCGGCCCGACTCCTCGGCTTCGGTTGCAGCATAGGACGCCAGCAGTTGTAGACGCTCGGCGCTCGGGGAACCGGGCTCGGCGGTGTAGATCATCAGAATCGCGCCGGGATCTGCGGTGATCGCAAGTTCCTCGTACGCCAACGTGAGCTCGCCGACGACCGGATGGCGGAACCGTTTGGTCCCGGTGCCGTGCGTACGAACGTCGTGTGATGCCCACAGGGTGCGGAAGATGTCGCTGCGCGTGGACAATTCGCCGACGAGGTCTTGCAATGCCCGGTCGTACGGGTCGCGCCCGGCCTCGGCTCGCATGATCGCCACGCACATCTCCGCGAAGAGGTCCCAATCCGGGTAGAAGTCGCGGCTGGTGGGGTCGAGGAACTGGAAGCGCGCCAGATTGGGTGTCCGGCCACCGTCGCCGATGACCGGTGAGTAGAAGGCCCGTCCGAGATCATTGGTCGCGAGTACGTCCTGATTCGAATTACGGACGAAGGCGACGGCATCGGTGATGGCGGCCAGCGCCCAGTGCAGGCTGTTGCGGTTCGCGGTGCTCTTGGCAGAGCGTCGGCGTTGCCGACCTGACGCCGGTACACCATCGGCCGCGCGGGCCAGGTCGAGCAGATGCGCCCGTTCGGTCTCGTCGAGCTGCAGCGCTCGTGCAACGGATTCGATCACCGAGGCCGAAGCCCCCGCGATGGTCCCGCGCTCGAGCCGGGCGTAGTACTCGACACTGACACCGGCGAGGGTTGCGACCTCACTTCGGCGGAGTCCCGGCACACGTCGGAGTCCGCCGACCGGCAGGCCCGCGGACTCCGGCGTGACCTTGGCCCGCCGCGACATCAGGAACTCCCGGACCTCTGCGCGATTGTCCATCCATCGAGCGTAGATCCGGCGGGCCGCCTCAGGGGTGCCCTCTCAGTGCACCTCATGCCAGTGACTGTTTCGCGACGCATACATGCGGTTGCCTTGACGAATACCCGCCCGCGATGTGGAGGCGGAGAAACCGACGAGGAGGAAGACGGATGCGCGGAGTGATCATGGATGCTCCCGGCGAGATCCGGGTGGACGAGCGCGCGACACCGACGATCGAGGAGCCCACCGACGCCATCATCAAGGTCGCTGCCACCTGTGTGTGCGGTTCCGATCTGTGGCCGTACCGAGGAGTGGAAGACGTCGACCACGCGCCCATGGGGCACGAGTACGTCGGGACGGTCACCGAAGTGGGCGACGAGGTCACGACGGTGAGTGTCGGCGACTTCGTGGTCGGCTCGTTCTTCGCGTCCGACAACACCTGCGAGATCTGCCGAGCTGGTTACCAATCGCGCTGCGTCCACGCCCACCCGATGGGCGCGGTGGGTACGCAGGCCGAATACGCGCGGATCCCACTGGCCGACGGCACCCTCGTCGCCACCCCCGGACATCCGGACGAAGAACTGATCCCGTCGCTACTGGCGGCGTCGGATGTGCTGGGTACCGGTTGGTTCGGCGCGGTGGCTGCCGAGGTCGGCCACGGCAAGACCGTGGCGGTCGTCGGGGACGGTGCGGTGGGTCTGCTCGGTGTCCTGGCGGCGAAGCACCTCGGAGCCGAGCGGATCATCGCGATGAGTCGTCACCCCGCCCGTCAGGCGCTGGCGCGCGAGTTCGGCGCCACCGACATCGTCGTCGAGCGGGGGGACGAAGGCGTCGCGAGGATCAAGGATCTCACCGATGGGCTCGGCGCACACTCGGTGATCGAGGCCGTCGGAACACAAGAGTCGATGTTGCAGGCGATCCGGTCGGCCCGCCCGGGCGGGCACGTCGGCTATGTCGGTGTCTCGCACGACGTCGAACTCCCGGGACTCGAGTTGTTCTTCTCCGGTGTGCACCTGCACGGTGGACCGGCACCGGTCCGTCGATTCCTGCCGGAGCTCATCGATCTCATCTGGAACCGAGAGATCGACCCGGGCAAGGTGTTCGATCTGACCCTGCCCCTGGCGGACGCCGCCGAAGGGTACCGGGCCATGGATGAGCGACGTGCGACGAAGGTCTTGCTGACCGTTTAGAGTCCCGACAGATCGGCGCGTCGTGTACCACCCGTCTGCGACCGCGGCGGATGACCGAGAGAGGTGTTGTGAATGCAGATCGTCCGTAGTTCGAACCCGACCACGAAGGGCCCGCCCGAGTGGTTCACCGGCGATGTCTACATCGACGCCGTGGCGGCAGCTCCCGCGCCCTCACGGGTGTCCGCCAACCTGGTGCACTTCATGCCGGGGGCGAGGACGTTCTGGCATCGGCACGCGTTGAGCCAGACCGTGTTCGTGACCGAGGGAGTCGGACTGTGTCAGCGGCGAGGCGGACCGGTCGAGGTCATCCGTCCCGGCGACCGCGTGTTGTTCGAGGCCGATGAGGAGCACTGGCACGGCGCCTCGCCGAACCGGCTGATGGTGCACCTGGCGATCAACGAAGCCGACGACGACAACGCAGCAGTCGAGTGGCTGGACCCGGTCACCGATGAGGAGTACGCGCAGTCGCCGGAATGAACAGGCGCATGATCACCGGCACGGTGTGAGAGCGACGCTGCGACGATGATTGTCGCGGCATCGCTGTGGCACGGTGACGAGAGCCGTGTCTGCAGCTGTCAGAGCCGGCGAACGTCCTCACCCGCGCGATCTCGGATCAGGCAAGCCGCCCGAAGGTGCTGCGGTGGAAGACCAGCGGGGCACCCGACTCCTGCACGGTGACGTCGTGGAGCGCGAGCAGGATGATCTCGTGATCGCCCGCCGCCACCTCCTCGTGGACCGACGTGTGAAAGTGGGCGATGCCCTCGTCCAGGGTGATCGCGCCATCGGCCGACGTGGAGTACGGGACACCGTCGAAACGATTGCCGGCCGGCCCGGCGAGCTGTCGGCACGTCGCCTGATGATGGTCGACGAGCACGGTGATTCCGAGTCGGGTGGCGCGGCGTAGAACCGGCCACGTCCGGGACGTACGGGCGATCGAGAAGGAGACGAGCGGAGGGTCGAGGCTGACGCTTGTGAAGGAGTTGGCCGACAACCCGACTGCGACTCCGTCGACCTCTGCTGCCACGGCGACGACCCCGGTGGGGTAGAGACCGAAAGCGGTGCGCAGCGCGGTCGGGTCGAGGGCGAGTGCGGACTGCGAAGAACTCATGGAAGAGGGATCTTTCCGTTGCCTGGCGGGATGCGATCAGAGCTCCGCCCCGATCGGATCCCACCCAACGCTTGTCCCGGCGCCCCCGCAATGGTTGCGACCACACTGAACAGCAAGGTGCGCATCGCGTCGCAAAGGAGTACGGGCCCCGGGCCGGCGCCGACGGTCGTCGACACCGGCCTGGGGAGGTGTCTCACATCCCGGCAGGCGGATGTGCGACGCAGATCTGCGCCCCCAGGGGATCCTGGAACGCGCCCAGGGTGCCGAACGGCGTGTCCTCGCCGGGCATCAGGATGGTGCCGCCGAGTGACTCGACCTGCTTGATGGTCGCGGCCACGTCGTCGACGGTGATGTAGACCTGCCAGAACGAGGGCACCTCGGGCGGGAACACCTTCACCGAGTTCATGATCCCCGCATAGGCGGTCTCGCCGAAGAACAGCTGGGCATACTCGTCAGGGCCGATCGCGTCCGGATCGCCGCCGGTACCGACCGGGTCCGCGCGGGCACCGACCACCGCGGGGTAGAACTCCAGCGACTTCGCGTACTCCTTGCTCTGACTCTCGAACCAGTACGGCGCACCGTGGACTCCCCACTCGGTGAAGCCGACGTGGGAGCCCTTCTCCCAGAACCCGATGACCGCACCGGCTGAGTCGGTGGCCACCGACATGGTGCCCATGTCGCCGACGGGCATCGGCGGGACCATCACCGAGCCACCCGCCTTCTCGACGGCGGCCTGCGTCGCGGCAGAGTCGTCTGTGCGCAGGTACACCGACCACACATTCGGGACACCGCCGTCCATCGCCGGCCCGAGGCCCGCGATCCGGCGACCGTTGTGGGTGAAGTTCTGGTAGCCGCCGAACTCCTGCTGCGGAGGTGCCTCGACCTCCCAGCCGAAGATCGAACCGTAGAAGTCGACTGCGCGGGCGGGCTCGCTGCTCATCAGGTCGAACCAGATCGGCGCCCCCACGGGCGCGGCGTACTCGGTCATGTTCGGTGTCCTCTCGAGGCGGTGTGGTCGTCACAGCTACAGACATTCAGGGTGAGTGAAAATCATCGGTCCGGTGGCGGAGTTCGCGCACTCGCCGCGAATCGGCCATCCGGCGGTCGATCCGACATCGGTGCGCCCTCGGTGGCGATCAGGTGCCCCGACACCGATGAGTTCGACCGTCGGGGACGGTCTGCATGGGTGTGGTGACGTCCGGCCGGATGTCGCAGCAGCCCGAGACATCAGGAGTGGACGTGTACACAGCAGAGATCTCCACGGCCGCCGACGCTATGGCGTCGCTGGCCGGCACCGTGCGCCCCGACGCACTCGACCGGCCGACGCCGTGCGACGGCACCGACGTCGGCTCGCTCCTGACCCATGTGATAGGCCTGAGCGCCGCATTCGGGGCGGCCGGCCGCAAGGAGTTCGGACCGCTCACCGACACCCCGCCCGACCCTTCGGCGGCAGGTGCTCTCCCGGAATCGTGGATGGCGGACCTGACCGCCGGACTCGGCGATCTCGTCCAGAGTTGGCGTGCCCCGTCGGCCTGGGAGGGCATGACCCGCGCCGGGGGAGTCGAGGCTCCGGCAGAGGTGCTCGGGACCGTCGCACTCAGTGAATTGGTCCTGCACGGATGGGATCTGGCGCGCGCCCTGGGTCTCGACTACGACGTTCCCGACGCGGTCCTGCAGCCCGTCTTCGACCTGCACCACCCGCCGCAGCCGCAGAGCGAGCGCGAAGGGATGTTCGGACCGGTCGTCGAGGTCCCCGACGACGCCCGACTCCTGCATCGGCTCGTGGGTGTCGCGGGCCGCGAGCCGTTCTGGCCGCGGAGCAGTTGACCGGGGCCCGGAAAACGCGGTCGAGCCGACCACGGTCGGCACCACCCAGCGTGGCACGCTGGAGGCGTGACGGACGCCGACACCCTCCGAGACCAGTTCCGGCGATTCCTGTGGCCAGGTCTGTTCGTCGGCGGGTTGCTCCTCGTCGGTTTCAGCCTCGCCCCGTGGGGGACGTCGGATCAGGGCGTGCGGCCGAGTGTCAGCGGAGTCGGTCGCGTCTCGGTGCCCGGGGCATCGGCCGAGGACGTCGCCTTCCTCGAGCAACACACCCAGCGGCCGGGACTCGTCGTGATCGGGGCAGCCGTTCTCATCCTGATCGCGGCCGCCGACGGATGGTGGCGCCCACAGGCATTCTGGTACGCGAGCGCGATCGTCGGCATACCCGCTGTCGGAGTGCTGATCTGGTCGATCGTCACCGTTGCATCGCCGGAGCAGCGGTTGTTCGACGATCAGGTCATCGATGCTCTCGACGGGCCGTCGTCGATCCTCGCGCCGGGATACGGGGTGGTGGGGACGGCAGTCGTCTCCGCGGTGATGATCGTCGGCGTGTTGGGGGCGATCGCCCTGCGGGTGCGTGCCGATCGCGTCAGCCGAACCGGCGGATCGTCTTGATGTCCGACCAGTGGCTCAGCGGCGTGAAGCCGATCGGCACCCCGTTCGGCCCGTAGGCGTTGAAGACCATTCCCAGGCCCGCATAGATGCCGACATGGCTGGCGTCACGGTAGAAGACGATGATGTCGCCGGGCGCCAACGCCGACAGTGGGATCGCATGGCCGACCTTCGCCTGCTGTTGGCTGACCCGGGGCAGCGAGATGCCGACGGTGCTGAAGGCCCACTGGACCAGGCCGGAGCAATCCCACGACCATGGGCCCGTGCCACCCCACTTGTACGGCCGACCGATCTGAGTCATGGCAGCCGACAATGCGCCCAGCCCCGCGGGGGTCGGCACCGGTAGGAAGATCTCGACCGACCCCGACGAGCCGGACGAACCGGTATCGGCGCGGGCGGTCGGCGTCTGGGTCGTCAGGGGAACGGTCAACGCGATGCAGACGGCGCAGGTCAGACCGGCCGTACGGAGTCGAGGTCGCAACACCCACCAAGAATGTGGGCAGAACGGACGAATGCCTCGAGTAGTCGTCGAGGTGTGATGAAGTTGATACAGATGTGAAGTCGGTGAATCCAGGCAATCAGTGTGCCTGGTGCGTCACCAGTAGCCGTCCGGATCGCTCTCCGGAGACTCTCCGGGCACGATGCCCTCGGCCACGCCGTGGTCGATGCTGGCCGACAGTCGTGGGCAGGTCGGCATCATCGCCGTGTTGCCACCCTCGGTCCGGATGCGCTCGAGCTCGTCGCATCGCCCCCGCGCCTCGGCGTTCCACTGCACGCTGGTGTGGAAAGAGCTGTACTTCTTCACCATCACGCAGGCATGACAGCTCCGGCACTCGATCTCGGTCAGTCCACCCCGCAGATAGTGCTCACGATCGCGTGCGGTGGCCCGGTCGACGGCCGCCCGACGCTCGGGATCGTCGGTGAAGTCGGGTGCCTTCGCCCACCCGGGGCGAGACCCCGCCGGACGTTCGGCGGCCCGCGTCATCTCAGACCTCGGCCTTCTCCGTCGACTCGGCCTCGGCTTCGGCCGCCTTCGCCTCTTCGCGCGCCCGGATGTTCTCCTGGATCTCGATGTTCCAGGTCTCCAGGGCCTTCTCGGTGTCGATCTCGTACTCGAACCGCTGCGTCATCTCCTCGGTGACGTCCGCCTTGTCCGTGTAGAACTGCTCGTACCACCGTCGCAACTGGTAGACCGGTCCGTCCTCTTCGACGAGGAGCGGATTGTCGATGCGGCTCTTGTGCTTCCAGATCTCGACGTCCTGCAGGAAGCCGACCTCGATCCCCGCGGTGATCTTCTTCGCCATCTTGTCGGCCTGCTCGGCGGTGAGGCCCTCCGGGACCTTCGCGATGACGCCGTACATGAGGACGAAGGAGTTCTCGTCGATCGGGTAGTGGCAGTTGGTCAGGATGGTCTCGATGGCGTAGCCGCCGTAGTACTGCACCATCGGGTTGAGCATGTACGAGGGCCCGTAATAGGCGGCGATCGACTCGAGGCGGGTGTCGCCGTAGGCGGTCCCCAGCTCGATGTCGGCGCGACCGTGGCTGTTCATGTACTGGGCTGCGGTCTCACCCTCGAAGACGTTCTTGAAGTAGTCCGGCAGCGCGAAGTGCACGTAGAAGAAGTGCGCCATGTCGACGACGTTGTCGATGATCTCGCGGCAGTTGGAGCCTTCGATGACGATCCGGTTCCACGTCCATGCGGTCCAACCCTCATCCCCGACCTCGGCGAGCTCCGGGATGATCACCTCGTCGGGCGGCGGGTTGCCCTCCGGGTCGTTGTAGACGAACACCTGACCGTTGCGGATCATCGTCGGCCAGGAACGCGTCTTGGCCAGCTTCGGGTTCCGCTTGGCGTACGGCACGGTCGCGCAGCGGCCGTTGCCCTTCCACTGCCAACCGTGGAACGGGCACGCGACGTTGCCGTCCTTGACCTGTCCCTGGCTCAGGTCGCCGCCCATGTGTCGGCAATAGGCATCGAGGACGTTGATCTCACCTTCCGCGCCGGCCCATACGACGAGCTTGGTGCCGAAGATCTCGATCGAATGCGGCTTGCCGTCGGCGTACTCGTCGACCAGTCCGAGACAGTGCCACCCGCGTGCGAACCGGGTCGGCGGGGTTCCGGTGTCAATCTCGCGAATCCCGCTGTCGCCGGAGCCCGCGGTGGTGGACTGAGACGTCACCGTCATCTTGAGCACTCCTGTCCTCGCGTGTCCGTGGGGTCCATCGGACTCGATGCTGGTCGGCGGTGCGACCGTTGCGGCCGCATCTCGTGAATCGTCAAAGGCTGCGATTCGCCTACCGCCAATACTAGAACATGTTACAAAAATCGGTACCGTAACCGGGTCGGGCGGGCCGATCGAAGCAGGAAATCGGCGTAAATGCCCAGCGCTCGACATAAATGAGAACGTGTTCTAATCTCATTGTGAGGACGGCAACCAGGCTCGACGGATCCACCCGATCCCGTCGAACGATTGAGTAGGAGCGGGCGAGATGCCAGCACAGACCCTGCACCAGGCAGGACCCAGCGCAGGAGCCGGACGCAGCGAGGCCGCCGAGCAGGTACTCGAGAAGATCAGTGCGCTCCTGCCCGAGCTCGAGCAACGCGCACAACAGACCGAGGACCTGCGTCGCATCCCGGACGAGACGGTCTCCAGCCTCGAGGGTGCGGGCTTCTTCCGGCTGCTGCAGCCCGAGCAGTGGGGCGGCCTCCAGGCCGACCCGGTGACCTTTTACGAGGCGGTCCGCCGGATCGCCAGTGCCTGCGGGTCGACCGGCTGGGTGTCGGGGATCATCGGTGTGCACAACTGGCACCTCGCGCTCTTCGACCAGCAGGCCCAGGAAGACGTCTGGGGCGCCGACACCAACGTGCGCATCTCGTCCTCCTACGCCCCGATGGGCATGGGTGAGGTCGTCGAGGGTGGCTACAAAGTCAACGGCGCATGGGCATGGTCGTCGGGTTGTGAGACCGCCGACTGGGTCTTCGTCGGCGGGCCGGTCATCAAGGACGGCAAACCGGTCGATTTCGTCAGCTTCCTGATCCCGCGGAGCGACTACACGATCAAGGACGTCTGGAACGTCGTCGGTCTGCGCGGCACCGGCTCCAACACCATCGAGGTCAAAGACGTCTTCGTGCCCCGGCATCGCATGCTCAGCTACCGCACGATGAATGCGGGCGAGGCTCCCGGCCTGGCCACCAACACCGCGTCGGTCTACAAGATGCCCTGGGGCACCATCCATCCCAGCACCATCTCGACGCCGATCGTCGGTATGGCGTATGGCGCGTACCAGGCGCATGTCGAGCACCAGGGCAAGCGCGTGCGCGCGGCCTACGCCGGTGAGAAGGCCAAGGAGGACCCGTTCGCCAAGGTGCGGATCGCGGAGGCCGCCAGCGACATCGACGCCGCGTGGCGTCAGCTGTCGGGCAACCTGCAGTCGGAGTACGACCTGATCGTCGCGGGCCAGGAGGTGCCGATGGAGCTCCGACTGGCCGCTCGTCGCGACCAGGTGCGGGCAACCGGACGGGCGATCAGCGCCATCGACCGGCTCTTCGAGAACTCGGGTGCGCACGCACTGGAGAACGGCACGCCGATCCAACGGTTCTGGCGTGATGCGCATGCCGGTCGGGTACACGCGGCCAATGACCCCGAGCGCGCCTACGTCGCCTTCGGCAACGGCGAGTTCGGTGTCCCCATCGGCGACACGATGGTGTGACCGGCCGCTGCCGACGACCATTGCGGAGTTCGACCGAGACAGCCAGGAGTTCGAGGACATGACTGATGTGAGCCCCATCCGGTCGTTGGGGTACATGCGGATCGAGGCGACCGACATCGACGCATGGCGGGAGTACGGCCTGAAGGTCCTCGGGATGATCGAGGGCAAGGGCACCACCGAGGGTGCGCTGTATCTGCGGATGGATGACTTCCCGGCCCGGTTGGTGATCGTCCCGTCGGAGCACGACCGCCTCGGTTGTGCCGGGTGGGAGGTCGCCAACGCGTCTGCGCTCCAGGATGTCCGGGAGCGCCTGGGCCGTGCCGGGGTCATCTTCCGCGAGGGCAAGCAGGAAGAACTCGAGGAGCGGCGCGTCGTCGAGATGGTCGTTTTCGACGATCCGGCGGGCAACACCCTCGAGGTCTTCCACGGTGCGGCACTCGAGCACCGACGGGTGGTCAGCCCCTACGGGCACACCTTCGTCACCGGTGAACAGGGACTGGGACACGTGGTCCTGACGTGCACGGACGACAAGGCCGCGCTCGAGTTCTACCGCGACGTCCTCGGATTCTCGCTACGCGACTCGATGCGCCTGCCGCCGCAGGTCGTCGGTCGCGAAGAGGGCGACGAGGTCCCGTGGCTGCGCTTCCTCGGCTGCAATCCTCGACATCACAGCCTCGCGTTCCTGCCGATCCCCAACTCGACCGGCATCGTGCACCTCATGGTCGAGGTCGGAGAGGCCGACGATGTGGGACTGTGTCTGGATCGCGCTCTGCGCCGCAAGGTGCCGATGTCGGCGACACTCGGCCGGCACGTCAACGACCTGATGTTGTCGTTCTACATGAAGACGCCGGGTGGCTTCGACGTCGAATTCGGTTGTGAGGGGCGCCAGGTGGCCGACGACGCGGCCTGGGTCGCACGCGAGTCGACTGCGGTGAGCCTCTGGGGACATGACTTCACCGTCGGGTTCAAGGGCTGACGTGACCGCGGCGACGCGCGGTCCGTACGGCAACGCGGAGTTCGACTCCCGGCAGTTCCGCACCGCGATGGGGCAGTTCTGCACGGGGGTCACGGTCATCACCACGCTCGACGAGGCGGGTGGTCCGGTCGGGTTCGCGTGTCAGTCGTTCGCGGCCCTCTCCCTCGACCCACCGCTGGTGTTGTTCTGCCCCATGAAGACGTCGCGCAGCTGGAAGGTCATCGAGAAGACCGGCAAGTTCTGCGTCAACGTCCTGTCGAACCACCAGCAGGACGTCAGCGCCGTGTTCGGCGCACCCGGGGACGACAAGTTCCGGACGATCTCCTGGGATCCGTCGCCGGCTGGGCTGCCGGTGCTCCGGCACAGCCTCACCTGGGTCGAGTGTGACGTCGAGCAGGTCACCGACGGCGGCGATCACCACATCGTGGTCGGACGTGCCCTGACGCTCGGAGAAGTGTTGCAGGACAAGCCGTTGCTCTTCTATCGAGGCGGCTACCTGTCCACCGAACATCCGCATGTGACACCAGCGCAGGCGGAACTGGAGAACTTCCTGACCTGGACCGGAGGGGACACCTGGCTATGAGCTCGACGACCCAGACCGACACCGCGACGAGTACCGAGCGTCCGACACCGCCGACGGATGTGACCCGTCCCTTCACCGACGCCATCGCCGAGGCGGAGCGAATGGTCGCCGGCGCCGAATTCGTCGAGACCGAGCAGGATCTCGCCGAGGGGTACGACTACCTGGCCGGCAGCATCGCCGCCATCACACAGCTCGTCCGTGCCCGGCAGACCAGTCATCCCTTCTTCTTCACGTCGACGGGTCCGTACACCAAGATGGGACTCGACAACCCGGACACCCTCTACTACCACGCAGACGTGGAGCCCGACGGGACGTACATCGTCCGTGGACGTCGGGGCAGCACAGCAGATCTCAGCTTCCAGGTGCTGCGGGGCGACTACACGCCGTCCACCGTGCCCGGCGGCGACGACGCGTTCGACGACCGTCGTATCCCGATCGCCGCCGACGGATCGTTCGCGATCACTTTCGGCCCGGCCCGAGACGATGCCGAGCCCGGATACTTCGCCCTCGGTGACGGCGCGTCGATGCTCGCGGTCCGCGAGGTCTACAGCGACTGGTCGACCGAGGAGAAGGGCACTATCAGCATCGAGCGGGTCGACACGATCGGTACGGCGCCAACGGAACCCGACCTCGAGCGGGTGGTCCGGCGATACCGAACCGCGGCCAAGATGCTGACTGCACGGATCACCACCTGGTTCAACTTTCCGAAGTGGTTCTACCTCGACGAGCCGGTGAACACCTTCACCGCGCCGCGCCTCACGCCGGGCGGACTCAGCACGCAGTACTCGTCGGTCGGTCATTACCGGCTCGCCGACGACGAGGCGATGATCATCACGGTCCCGAAATCGGATGCCCCCTACCAGGGCTTTCAGTTGGGCAGCATGTGGTACATCTCGCTCGACTACGTCAACCATCAGACCAGCCTGAACAGTGCTCAGGCGCAGGTGGATCCGGACGGGAACATCCGACTCGTGGTGTCCCGGCAGGATCCTGGAGTTGCCAACTGGATCGAGACCACCGGTCGGCGTGCGGGCATCCTGCAGTTCCGTTGGCAGCGGGTGGACGGGCCGATCGGTGCCGATGGCGGGCCGACCGCGCAGGTGGTGGCGCTCTCGGACGTCGATGCGCATCTCCCGTACCTGTCCGAGAACCGGATCGACGCGCAAGGGTGGGCGCAGCGGATCGCGACCCGGCAGCGTGCGTTCGCGGAGAGGATGCTCGGGTGACCGGCGCCGGGAGCGAAGCGAGCGGGCCGAATGTCACCGGCGCCGGGAGCGAAGCGAGCGGGCCGAATGATGCCGGCGCCGGGAGCGGAGCGAGCGGGCCGAATACGACCGGCCTGCTCGCCGACAAGGTGGTCGTGGTCTCGGGAGTGGGGCCGGGACTGGGTCGGTCGATTGCGCTCAGGTCGGCGGCGGCCGGCGCGAAGGTGGTACTGGCGGCCCGGACCGAGTCGCGGTTGACAGAGATCGCCGCGGAGGTCGATGCCGCGGGCGGGACCTCGCACGTGGTGCCCACCGACATCACCGACGACGGGGCGGTGCAGAATCTCGTCGCGGCGACCGTCGTGGAGTTCGGACGGGCCGACGTCGTGGTGAACAACGCGTTCGCGTTGCCGTCGATGAAGCCGTTGGCGCGCACCGACTTCGAGCACATCGCGGCCAGCATCGACCTGACCGTCCTGGGCACGCTACGGGTGATCAAGGCGTTCACCGACCCGCTGGCCGAGGTCAAGGGCGCTTTCGTCAACATCAACTCGATGGTCATCCGACATTCCGAGCCGCGCTACGGCAGCTACAAACTGACCAAGTCGGCGCTGTTGGCGATGTCGCAGACATTGGCGACGGAACTGGGCGACAAAGGTATTCGTATCAACACGGTGGCACCCGGCTACATCTGGGACGACCAGTTGAAGTGGTACTTCGGCGAGGTCGCCAAGAAGTACGGCATCACCCCCGAACAGGTCTACGAGCAGACCGCGAGCAAGTCCGATCTGAAGCGTCTGCCCGAGCCAGACGAGATCGCCGAGGCGGTGGTGTTCCTCGCATCGCCGATGGCCAGCGCCATCACCGGCCACACCCTCGATGTGAACTGCGGTGAATACCATGACTAGTTCTACTGCTCCTCGTACCAATGTCGGGACCGTCGACGATCTGCACGCGGCGGCGACCCGGACCACCGGCCTGGATGATTTCGGCGGCGACGACTACCTCGAGGGGCTCGAGGTGCTTCTCGACTCGTACGCCCGCGACGCCGACCTCACCGAGCTCGGCTCCAAGATGTTCCGCTACTTCCTCAAGGGGGCGTTGATCGCCCGGCTGCTCAGCGAGGCGTCGTGGAAGGCGAACCCGGGGTACCGGGACGTCGACATCGTGCGTCCGATCTTCGTCACCGGGCTGCCCCGGACGGGAACCACTGCACTGCATCGACTCCTGACCGCGGACCCGACCCATCAGGGGCTGGAGATGTGGCTGACCGACTTCCCCCAACCCCGACCGCCACGGGACACCTGGGAGTCGGATCCGGTGTTCGCCCGACTCCAGGAGGGCTTCTCGCAGCATCACGTCGAGAACCCGGAGTTCATGGGGCTGCACTACATGGACGCCGCCGAGGTGGAGGAGTGCTGGCAGCTGTTGCGTCAGAATCTCACCTCGATCTCGTATGAGTCGCTCGCGTATCTGCCGACGTACTCGCGCTGGCTGGCCAGGCAGGATTGGACGCCGACGTACGCGCGGCACAAGCGCAACCTGCAGCTGATCGGGAGCAACGACGCCGAGAAGCGCTGGGTGCTCAAGAATCCCAGTCACCTGTTCGCCCTCGATGCGCTGATGGCGACCTACCCCGATGCGATCGTGGTGCAGACGCACAGAGCTCCGTCGACGATCATCGCCTCGATGTGCAGCCTCGCCGAGCACGCGACCGAGGGATGGTCGAACACATTCGTCGGGGCCAACATCGGCGCGACGCAGCTGGAGTTGTGGTCGCGCGGTCTGCGCGAGTTCTCGGAGGCGCGGAAGCGCTACGACCCGGCGCAGTTCGTCGACGTCGACTTCGCCGATCTGCGCAGCGACCCGTTCGGTGCGGTGGACGCCGTCTACGCGGCATTGGGGGCGGAGGTGTCGCCGGAGGCGCGGTCGGCCATGGTGGCCCTGGATGAGGACAGCAAGTCGGGTGCGCGTAAGCCGCAGCACAAGTACGAGCTCGCCGACTTCGGTCTGACCGAGGAGCAGGTCGCGGCCGCGTTCTGATCCGTTACGCCTTCTCCCGTCGACCGTGCGCGCGAAGTCGTTGATCGTGCGCTCGAACTCGTTGATCGTGCGCTTGAACCTGTTGACTGGGCGCCCAGATGTGCCGATGTCTGTACGGGTGCTCGCCGACTCTGGCAATTCGGAGTTGCAGTATGCACGGTCGACGGTCTGGGGCGCACGGTGAACGATCTGGGGCGCACGGTCAACGAATCGGAGCGCACGGTCGACGACTTGGAGCGCACGGTCGACGGTGTGGGGGCGCGGCATACTGAGGCCATGCGTTCGTGGATCGGGATCGTGGCGGTCCTCGTCGCGCTCACGGCGTGTTCGAGTCCGTCAGAACCCAGTCCGACCCCCGGGGCTGCCGGCACGGGCTCATACCGCGATCTGCCGACGACCGGCGACGCCGACTACCAACTCGGTGGTGCCTACGACCCACCGCCGGGGGTCACGATCGTGGTGCGGGACTCGACCGCCGCGCCCGCGGCCGGACGCTATTCGATCTGTTACGTCAACGGGTTCCAGACCCAGCCCGCGGATGCCGACCGATGGTTGTCGGAGCAACCGGACGCGATCCTGCGCCGAGCCGACGGCAAGCCCGTGATCGACCCACAGTGGCCGGACGAGATGCTGTTGTCGACCACGACACCGGCTGCCCGGCGAGCGATCGTCGACTTCCTCACCCCGACCATCGCCCGGTGCGCCGACCGCGGCTTCGATGCGGTCGAGTTCGACAACCTCGACTCGTCGTGGACGCGATCGGACAGTGCTCTTCGCGAGGAAGGCAACCTCGCGTTGGCGAGCTCACTGGTCGACGTCGCACACGTTCGCGGTCTCGCGGTCGGTCAGAAGAACACGCCGCAACTCGGGCAGAGGGGCCGCGACGCGGGTTTCGATTTCGCCATCGCCGAGGAATGCGTGGCCTACCGCGAGTGCGATGCCTATACGGACGTCTACGGACCGCGCGTCATCGACATCGAGTACACGGACATCGGGCACACGGACATCGGGCACACGGACATCGGGCACAAGGACATTGGGCACATGGACACCGGGCACAAGGACACAGGCGGTTCGTGGGCGGCGGTGTGCGCCCGGGCCGACAGGCCGACGCGGACGATGCTGCGGGATCGCGACCTGGTTGCCGCCGGCCAACCGGGATATGTGTTCGACCACTGCTGACGACCGGCGACCGTGCGGGCTCGATGGCGTTACAGTGCTGCGTATGTCAGAGGCTCCGCAACGACGGACGACCGAAGGTTTACGTCGGCTGATCGCGTTCTGCGACGCGGTGGTCGCCATCGCGTTGACCCTGCTGATCCTCCCACTCGCCGACATCGTCACGGATCTGCGCGAACCGACCACCCTGGTGGCGATGTTCCGTGACAACTCGTCGGCGATCGTCAGCTTCCTGATCAGCTTCGCGGTCATCTGGGTGTGCTGGCGACACCATCACCGGATCATGGAGCACTTCCGCGCGTACGACAACACCTTGATCTCGCTGCACAGTGTGTGGCTGCTGACGATCGTGGCGCTGCCCTTCGCGACCGGCACGCTCGAGGTGACCGACCGTGTCCGCTACGGGAACGTCTTCTACATCGGCGTGCTCACGGTGTCGATCTCCGTGCTCCTGGCGATCGAGCGGTGGGGTGCGGCGCACCGCGACCTGCTCGAGGACGAATCGGACGAGATGTTCGACCAGTGGATGGCGCGCCGTAACGGCTACGGCACCATCATCACATTGCTGATCGCACTCGTCATCGCAGCGATCCGGCCGGAGGTCGGCAACTGGCCCCTGATCCTGGTCGTGCTGTCCGGGCCGATCGAGTCGATGTTGGCGCGTGCCGTTCCCTATGTGCGCAGGGGCTCAGGCCAAGACGGTTCGTGAGAGACTTCGCACCACCTCGTGCGGCTGCCCGAAGAACTGCGAACTGCCGTGGGCGCGTTTGAAGTACAGCTGGATGTCGTGCTCCCAGGTGATCCCGATACCGCCGTGTAACTGGATGGCGTCACCGGTGACCCGAGAGAAGGACTCCGAGCAGTGGACGTGGGCGGCCGCGGCGAGTTCTGAAGCATCGGAGCGGCCGACGACAACCGCCTCGACCGCGGCCGCAGAGATCGACGCCGATGTCTCCACGGCGGCGAACATGTCTGCCATCCGGTGTTTGAGCGCCTGGAAGGAGCCGATGGTGCGCCCGAACTGCACGCGGGAGGTGGTGTGGTCGACGGTGAGCTCCAGCGCGCGTCGAGCGCCACCGACCTGCTCGGCCGACAGCAGCGCGAACGCATGGGTCCGCAGGCGGTCGGTCAGATCGTCCGGCGCCGGGATCGTCGTCGCCGGGGTGTCGTCGAAGTCGACGCGGGACAGCGGACGGGTGGGATCGACGGTCGGCAGCGGTGTGACCGTGACACCGTCCGCCCGTGTGTCCACCTCGTGGAGGGTGGTGCCGTCGGTGCCCGCGGCCAGCACCAAGATCGTGCCGGCGGCCTCCGCATCGGTGACGAAGTGCGCTGTCCCGGAAAGTAGTCCTGCCTCGGCCCGCACCCCGGGGCGGCGCCAGCCGGAAGAGTCGGCCCACGCGACGGTGACGATCTGCTCGCCGGATGCGATGGCGGGCAACAGGCGATCCGTCGCCGCGGCGTCGTCGGCGATCAGGACGGTGGCGGTGGCCAACGCTGTCGACAGGGCGGGTACCGGCGAGAGCGTGGCACCGAGCTGCTCGAGAACGACCGCGGACTCGACGAAACTGGCGCCCGCACCGCCGTGTTCGTCGGGGATCGGGAGGGCGGCGATGCCGATGTCGTTGCACAACGTCGACCAGAGTTCCCGATCCATCCGCGGGGTGGACCCGATGGCGGCGCGAACCGCTGCCGGGTCGGACCGTTTGCGCAGGAGATCGCCGACCGACTCGCGCAACGCGTCGCGTTCCTCGGCGGAGATGAGTGTGGGCGCCGTCATCCGAGCGTCTCCAGGATCCGGTGCCGATGCGTTGCGGCGGTACCCCACGCTCCGAGCAGTGCCCTGGTCTTGGTGAGGTACAGCGACAGATCGTGTTCCGCTGTGTAGCCGATCGCACCGAGGACCTGCAGCGCGCGCCGTGCCGACAGGTTCGCGGCATCGCCGGCGGCCACCTTCGCGGCGGACACGTCACGGTGCACATCGGTGCCCTCGGGTACCTGACCGTCGATGCCCAGTGCCGCTCCGTGGACCAGTGGGCGAGCCATCTCGATGGCGATGGCCACGTCGGCGAGGTGATGTTTGACGGCCTGGAACGAGCCGATCGCCCGGCCGAACTGCTTGCGGGCCTGCGCGTATTCGGCCGCGATGGCCAACATGGTGGAGGCGAGGCCGAGCAGTTGTGCGGCCGTGGCGAGCACCGCGACGTCGATGGCCGGGCCGGCGTCCACGTCGGTGGCGATCACGGAGTCGGCCTCGAGGCGGGACACCGTCCGGGTCGCGTCCACCGATGCCCTGGTGTCGGTCGGCGACGCAGTGGAGACGCGGCCTTCGTCGACGAGGTAGGCGGTCGCTGTCTCGGCGTCGGCGGCGAACGGTGCCAGCGGCGGGATCGCGCAGGTGGCCAGGGCGCCCTCGGCGAGCGCCGACAGTCGGTCCTCGGCGTCGGCGCTCCGCAGCAGGACAGGGACAGCGGCGATGCTCTCGGCGAGCGGGCCCGGGACGGCGTGGCGGCCGAGTTGTTCGAGGGCCACCACCATCTCGATGGCGCCCGCGCTGCTGCCACCGTGCGACTCGTCGATCAGCAGGCCGCTCACACCGGCATCGGTCAGGTGGGCGAACACCTTTCGCGCCGGATCACGGTCGCCGGCCGACCACGCCCGGATGACCGACGGGAGGTCGGATTTGGTGAGCATCGCGTCGAGACTGGATGCGAGGTCCTCGTGGACGTCGGAGATCAGGAATTCCATCGGGTCACCTCACCGGTCCCCACGTGGCAGCCCGAGAAGCCGCTCCGCGATGACGTTGCGTTGGATCTCGTTGGTGCCCGCGTAGATCGGACCCGACAACGAGAAGAGATAGCCGTCCGACCAGGGGTCGTCGATCTCGGCGGAAGCGCCTTGCAGGTCGAGAGCGGTCTCATGGGCGGCGATGTCCCACTGCGACCAGAAGACCTTGTTGATCGACGACTCCATACCCAGTTGTCCGCCGGCCGCGAGTCGGCTCACGGTCTGGTAGGTCGAGAGTTCGTATGCGCGCGAACCGATCCAGGCGTCGGCGACGCGAGAGTCGACATCGCTGGCGCCGGGTTGCTCGTGCCGGGTGTTCTTCCAGAGGTCGACGAGTCGGTCGGTGGTGGCCAGGAACCGGCCCGGCGATCGCAGCGAGAGTCCGCGTTCGTTGGCGGCGGTGCTCATCGCGACCTTCCAGCCGTTGTCGACCGCCCCGATCACCCCCGAGTCGGCAGGGTTGTCGGGATCGTCGGGCACGAAGACGTTCTCCAGGAACAGCTCCGCGAATCCGGCCTCACCGTCGAGCTGCGCGATCGGCCGGACCGTCACGCCGTCGGCGCGCAGGTCGAACATGAAGTAGGTCAACCCGCGATGCCGCTGGGCCTCCTTGTCGGTGCGGAAAAGTCCGAAAGCCCAGTCGGCGAAGCTCGATCGCGAACTCCAGGTCTTCTGGCCGTTGAGCAGCCAACCGCCGTCGGTGCGGGTGGCCGTCGAGCGGAGTGATGCGAGGTCGCTACCGGCCTCGGGTTCGCTCCACGCCTGACCCCAGATGTCGTCGGCACGAGCCATCCGCGGCATGATGCGCTGCAGCTGTTCCGGCGCGGCGTGTTCGAAGAGGGTCGGAGCGAGCAGGAAGATGCCGTTCTGGCTGACCCGTCCGGGTGCGCCCGACCGGTAGTACTCCTCCTCGAAGATCAGCCAGTGCAGGAGGGGGACGTCTCGCCCGCCGAACTCCTCGGGCCAGCTCACCACCGACATCCGGTCGGCGGCCAAGGTGCGCTCCCATTCGCGGTGCGCCTCGAATCCGTCGGCGGTGTCCATCGACGGGAGCGGTTCGGCCGGAACGTGATCGGCGAGCCAGGAACGGACCTCGGCACGGAAGGTGTCGGCGTCGTCGTCGAAGAGGAGGTCCATCTCAGTCGCCCTTCTTCGCCGGGGTCGTGGCGCTCGACTTCATCGATTTGGCGTCCATCCCTCCGAGAGAGTCGCCACCGGACTCGGCGTTCGCCGCGTGCGCGTAGTGGTGCCAGCCGAAGACGGAGTCCATCGAGTTGCGCAGGCCCATCTGGTCTTCACAGATGTTGACGGCCTTCTTGCTCAGCATCAGGCCCTGGATCGGCATGGTGGCGGCCTGCTCGGCGATCTCGTCGACCTTCGACGCCAACTCGTCGCGGGGCACGACGTGGTTGACCATCCCCCATTCCGCGGCCTGTGCCGCGGTGAATCGCTGGCCGGTGAACAGGATCTCCTTGGCGCGGCGTGTGCCGAGCGCGTACGCGTGGGCGAAGTACTCGACGCCGGGGATGCCCATGCGTGCGACCGGGTCGGAGAAGAACGCATCGTCGGAGGCGACGATGAAGTCGCAGACCCACGCGAGCATCAGACCGCCGGCGATGCAGGCACCGTGGACCTGCGCGATGAGCGGCTTCGGGATCTCGCGCCACCGTCGGCACATCCCCATGTAGACCTCGGTCTCACGTGCGAGCCGCTGGTCGGCGCCGGTGCGGTCGGTGTGGTCCCAGTAGAGCGTGGCGGTGTTGTCGTAGTAGGTGTCGAAGTCCCGCTCCGGTGTGCCGATGTCGTGGCCGGCCGAGAAGTGCTTGCCGTTCGCGCGGAGCACGATGACCTTCACCGATGCGTCGTCGACCGCCTTGCGGAAGGCGGCGTCGAGCGAATAGGTCATCACCGAGTTCTGCGCGTTGCGGTAGTCGGGCCGATTCAGCGTCACGTATGCGACAGCGCCGTCGGGTCCGCCGGTCTCGTAGGCCACCGGGGTGGTTTCCGGGCCGAGGTCGTCGGGCCCGAGTGCAGGTGGGATGACGGCGTCACTCATGGGTTCGAGGGTAACCTAGCAAGTGCTTGGTTGGTAGGCAGGGCGCCGCCGCGCGGTCAGGAGCCGCTCACGGTTCCCGCCGCCGTCACTGACACCGCGATGGCGGCCGCCGCGATCCCGGCGGCCGTGCGCACCATGGCTTCGTTGACGGCCTCGGCACCCCAATCGCCCTTCTCCAGGGCCTTGCCGCGGCGGTGGACATCACCCGACCATCGGATGGTGGGGTCCAGATGCGAGAGGACACCGCTCGACGACAGCAGCGCGGCGACGGCCGCGGTACGCGGGTCCGGCGTGGCGCCGTCTTCGAGTACGGCGCGGAGGCGTTGCTGGAGCGCGGACTCGTAGGCCGCGTCGGCGGGCAGGTGTCGGGTCGAGGGGATGATGCCGAGCATCCTCCGGCGCTCACGGCGGATCAGCCCCCGATCGACGAGTCGGTCGAGCACTTTCGCGCGGAGATCGGAACCGACGGTGATCAAGAGCGTCTGGATGCCGCGCGGGCGGTCGGCGATGGTGCGATACGCCGTCGCCAGGATCGGGTCGGACGGCTCGGCATCGGCGACGGCGGAGATCCGGGCACCGGTCAGACCCCGTCCGGGGTCGATCTCGACCGCGCCGCGGAGGCCGAGTTCGACCAGTACGGCGCCACCGAGGGGGTACATCAGTGTGCCCTCTCCCGCGATGGTGCCGGAGGCGTCATCGAGGAGCATCAGCAGGACGTCCTCGACGATCAGCGGTTCGGGGTCGGAGGTCTCGTCTGCTCGTCGTGCGGTCATGTGTCCATGGTGATCCGTGCTGCCCCTCGGCCGGTAGTGCAGGGTGTCACCGAAGCGCGCTGCTGCCGTCATGGCCCGGGCATGACAGATGTCATCACGCATCCATGAGATCCACACGGCCGGTCGATGATCGACGGCACTACCGGCGAGCGGATCGCGCGGCGAGGCTGGAGTGCATGGACAACACCAGCTCCACCACCGTGATCTCCGCACGGGGACTGCGCCGGGTGTACGGCCGCGGCGCCGACGCCCACGAGGCGGTCGCCGGGGTCGATCTCGACATCGCCGACGGGGAGGTGTTCGCTCTTCTCGGAACCAACGGTGCGGGCAAGACCTCCACATTCGATCTGCTGGAAGGGCTCGTCGCGCCCACCTCTGGATCGGTCAGCGTCTTCGGCCTCGATCCCCTGCGGGAGCGGGACCGCGTCCGGCCCGACATCGGCATCATGCTCCAATCCGGTGGCCTGCCGGCCGATCTCACCGTCGGTGAGACGCTCGAGATGTGGCGGGGGACGTGTTCGCAGCCGACGACGGTCGCCGACGTCCTCGACAAGGTGCGTCTGACCGACCGGGTCCGGGTGCGGGTCGGGTCGCTGTCGGGCGGAGAGCAGCGCCGGGTGGACCTCGCCTGCGCACTGCTCGGGCGTCCACGGCTGCTGTTCCTCGACGAGCCGACCACCGGTCTCGACCCGGAGAGTCGCCGGGACACCTGGGATCTGCTCGCCGACCTCAAGAGATCCGGTGTCACCATGGTCCTCACCACGCATTATCTCGACGAGGCCGAGGAGTTGGCCGATCGGATCGCGATCATGCACCGCGGACGCATCGCCCGTGAGGGGAGCCTTGCGGAGATCGTCGGCGGCCATCCGTCGCGCATCGTCTTCGATCACCCCGGTCTGGTGCTTCCGGACCTCGTGGGCGCCTCCGTCGAGCCGACCGCGCGCGTCACGGTCCACACCCACGAACTCACCCGACATCTGTACGAGCTGCTCGAGTGGTCGCGGCGGCACCGGGTCCCGCTGACCGGTCTCGAGGCACGTTCCGCGTCACTGGAGTCGGTGTTCCTCGACATCGCAGATTCCGCATCGGCACATCGACCGGCGTCACCGGTCGACGACGCCGCGGGCCGCCCGGCGCGCTCCATCGCGTCGGCGACGACGGGGATGTCGGCATGACCGCGCACGCCGGCGGGGCGACCGTCACCCATCGTCGACACCCGTTGCGTGCGTTGGCGACCGCCGAGTTCCGCCAGTTCTGGCGCAACAAGACCCTGGTCGCGATGGGGACGTTGTTCCCGATCGGACTACCGCTCGTGACGTTCGTGATCGCCCGTCGCGATGCCGGGTCCACCGCGACGGTGGCTGCGACGACCCTCGAGATGTTCGCTCTGGTCGCACTGCTGTTCGTGCAGTACTACTCGGTGCTGTCGATGGTGACGACCCGGCGCGGTGAGGGCGTGCTCAAGCGACTGCGCACCGGTGAGGCCACCGACCGTCAGATCCAGATCGCGCCGGGGGTGCCCGGCGCGCTGCTCACCGTCGTCGGGTCGGTGGCGATCGCGGCGGTCGTCTACGGTCTGGGCGCACCTGCGCCGGTGAACGCGGTGCCCATCGTCGTGGCGATGGTCGCCGGGGTGGTGCTGTTCTCGGTGTTGGCGTTGGCGACCAGCGGGATCACCCGCAATGCCGAAGCGGCCCAGATCACCTCGTTGCCGGTGATGATGCTCGCGATGGTCGGTCTCGGGTCGATACGGTCGGTGCTGCCCGAGCAACTCTCCGACATCGCCGATCGCACGCCGTTCGCGGCGATCTCCGATCTGATCGCACTCGGTTCCACGGGACGTACCGCCATCGCTCCGGAATCGACCGCAGTGCTCGACGCGGCGGGCGTGTTCGGCGCGATGGGCGCGCCGCTTGCGACACTGGCGGTATGGACCGTTCTGGCGCTGGCGTTGACCGCTCGGACCTTTCGGTGGGACGACCGGGGGTGACGACAGCCGTCGCCTGGTGGCGGGGCCTGTCCGGTCCGCAGCGGTATCGCTTCTACTCGCGGGTCACCCTGCAGGTGGTCGTCGCGGTGGTGACGGTGGTGTTGGCGACCGCGGCGCCGAAGCCCTTTGCGATGGTCGGCCTCATCCTCGGCGGGATCGCGGCGGTGCTCGCGTTGGAGGCCCAACCCGAGATAGCCAGCCTGACCGATGCACGGATACGGCGGTGGGCGTTGCCCACCGCCGTCGCGATGCTCGCCACGATCTGGGTGGCGGCCGCGGTGCTCAGCCGTGTGTCGTCCATCGAGTCCGATGTTGCCGCCGCACGCCAGACCGGCGTGTACATCGTGTTCCTGGCCGGCATCTCGGTGGTGCCCTTCCTGCGCCATCGGTGGTGGGTCCTGCTCGCGGTCGGTCTCGTGACCGGGGCCGCCTTCGGCGCATCGCCGCGGGGCGTGCTGCAGCTGGTCGGTTACACCCTTGGTATCGGGATCGTGATGGTCGCGACGACCCTGCTGACCCTGTGGGGGCTGCGGATGATCGACGAACTCGAGCGCGCCAAGACGGTCGAAGCGCGGCTCCGGGTCGCGGAGGAGCGACTCCGGTTCTCACGTGACCTGCACGACGTCGTCGGGCGCGGCTTCTCGGCGATCGCGGTGAAGAGTGAACTGGCGGGCACCCTGCTGCGTGCCGGTGCGACCGACCGCGCGGTCGATGAGATCGACGAGATCAAGACGCTCGCCGTCGAGTCGATGGATCAGATGCGCGCTCTGGTGCGCGGCTATCGCGACATCGATCTCACCGGCGAGGTGGCGGGTGCCCGATCGCTGCTCTCGGCCGCCGGCTGTCGGTTGGACGTCGAAGGTGACCCGCAGCAGGTGCCCGCTCGATTCCATGAGGTCGCGGCATGGGTCGTCCGCGAAGGAACAACCAACATCGTCAAGCATTCGTCGGCGTCGTACGCCCGCCTCACCCTCGGCACCGCTGCGATGACGCTGACCAACGACGGCGCTGCCGACGCGTCGATCCCGTCGTCGGGGGAGCTGAGCTCGGGTCTGCGAGGATTGGACGAGCGTCTCGGTGCAGTGGGGGCCGAGCTGGACATCGCCACCGCGGGCGACACATTCACGCTGCAGATCCGATGGGAGAAAGCATGATCCCGGTGTTGTTGGCCGATGACGAGACTCTGATCCGGACGGCCTTGGCCACGATGCTCGACCTGGAGGAACAGATCGAGGTCGTCGCCCACGTCGACTCCGGCGAAGAGCTGGTTGCCCTGTGGCGCCGACGCGTCGACGACGGTGAGCCGACCGGGGTCGCCGTCATCGACCTGCAGATGGGCGGGATGGACGGCATCGACACCGCAGTCGAGATCCTGGCGTCGACCCCGGACGCCGGGGTCGTGATCGTGACCAGTCACGGCAGGCCGGGTTATCTGAAGCGCGCGCTGACCGCCGGGGTGCGTGGGTTTTTGCCCAAGACCACCCCCGCGACGACGCTCGCCGAGGTGATCACCAAGGTGCACGGCGGTGGCCGCTACATCGACCCGGAACTCGCGACCGAGGCGATCAGTGCGGGCGACTCGGTACTGACCGCCCGCGAGGCCGACGTGTTGGAGTACGCCATCGACGGTGCGTCCGTCGACGAGATCGCCAAGCGTGCGCACCTGTCGGCGGGGACGACTCGGAACTACCTGTCGTCCGCGATGGCGAAACTCAACGCGTCCAACAGATACGAGGCCGCACTCAAGGCGCGAGAGCTCGGCTGGATCTGACGCCCGCACCGGTCGGTGGGCAGAGAAGGAGCCCCGGGCCGTCCGTCCACTCCGTGTCGGAGCGGACGAACGAACCCGGGGCGTTGTCGTTGCGGACCGAGATGCCGAGCGATCAGCTCTGCGGTCCGTCTTCCTGTCGGCCGCCGAGGTGGCGTGCCAGGAATCGTTCCGACGCCCGGTAGAAGGCGATGCTGTTCTCCGGGTTCACGAATCCGTGTCCTTCGTCGTCGAAGACCAGGTATTCGACCTCGACCTCGCGTTCACGCAGGGCCTCGACGATGAGGTCCGACTCCTCACGGACTACGCGGACGTCGTTGGCGCCCTGGGCCACCAGGAGAGGATTGCGGATGTCGTCGACCCGGTTGATCGGTGAGCGGGCATCGACCTCGGCCGCACCCTTCGGATCGTCGGGGTCACCGATGTAGCGGAACCAGGTGTTGACGAACGCCGGCCGCACGAACACCGGTTGGGTCCGGATCAGGTTGGCCAGGTTGGAGATACCGACGTAGTCGATCGCGGCGGCGAACACGTCGGGGGTGAATGCGGCGCCGACCAGTGCCGCGTAACCGCCGTAGGAGCCGCCGAAGATCGCGACGCGTTCGCGGTCGACGTAGCCGTGATCGACCGCCCAGTCGACACTGTCTATCAGGTCGTCGTGCATCTTGCCGGCGAATTCACCGATGGCGGCTTGCATGTGCGCCTTGCCGTATCCGATCGATCCTCGGAAATTCACCTGCAGGACCGCGTAGCCGCGGTTCGCGAGCAGCTGGACGATGGGGCTGTAGTTCCAGGCGTCGCGGTACCAGGGGCCGCCGTGCACGAGGACCACCAGGGGGAGCCGCTCGTCGAGGTCGACCGTACTCTGGATGTCCTCCGGGGCCGGGATGTCGGACGGCAGGGTCAGATACGACGGGAGGTCCAGGCCGTCGCGGGCGGGGATGGTCACCGGCCTCATCGGACTCAGTGCCGACGGATCCAGGTGCGGGAACGGGCGGAACAGGAGTCGGCTCGCACCGGTCGCGTGGTCGTAGAGCCACGTGGCGCCGGGATCGCGGTCGTGGACGAAGCTCACGATCCACTTCTCTCCGCTGGTGTCGGACGACAACTCGCCGACGTCGCCGTCCGACAACTTCTCCAGATTCGCCAGGATGTCGGCGAAGCGGGGGTCGAGAGCGTGGATGACCTGTCGTTCACCGAGGTACCGGACGCCGAGCAGGTCGCCGGTCGCCCGATCCAGGATGAGCGGGGACGAGGTCTCGGTGACCGCGCGGCGCGTCGAGTCGAGGCTGAGCGTCGGATGACTGTCGACCTCCGTCTCCTCGCCGGTCGTCAGGTCGAGGCGGACGAGTCGGGGAAGATCCGTTCCGCGGAGGGACTCCATCCACATGCCGGTGCCGTCGGGGGTGATCTGCATCGGTGTCACACCCATCGGGTGGTCGATGCCCGGGACGGAGGTGAGCAGGGCGAGATCTCCGGTCTCGGCGTCACGGCGCGACAGCTGCCAGTCGCCGTCGGCGGTGATGCCGTTCCAGAGCAGGTCGCCGTCGCGTCCTTGTACCCAGCTGCCGCCCGGCTCGGTCGTCTCGGCGAGCACGGTGAGCTCGCCGGAAGCCACGTCGAGCTCGTACAGGTCGAACTCGGCGGCGTTGCGTGCGTTGAGCAGCAGCGTCATCGCACCCGGCGTGACCTGTGACTTCTCGAGACTCATTGTGCGCGCGCCCGGGAACGGGGTGAGGTCGACCGCGGGGGCGGCAGGGTCGTCGAGGTCGACGCGGTACACGTGCCAGTTCTCGTCCCCGTTCGAGTCCTGCTGGTACAGCAGCCATCGCGGATCGTCGGTCCACCGGAAGCGCGAGACGCTGCGGTTGTCGTCGGCGGTGACACAGTGGGGTTCGGCGTCGGAGTCCAGATCCTGGATCCACACGTTGAGTCGGTTGTGCCACGGCGCGAGGAAGGCGTACCGGCTGCCGTCTGGAGAGATGACCGCGCCGATGCGTGTCGGTGAGTCGAAGAAGTCGGTGAGGGGGATCAGTGTCGATGCGGATGTCTGCGGTGTCGGTGCGATTTCTGTGGTCATGTCTCCACCCTGCGTTCCACAGGGGCGATCCGGCAGTACGCACGGTCATCGATCGACCATGACTTCCCGATGGTCCGATGGATGACATCTGTCAGGTCGCGGGGTCGAGTGATATGCGAGCAGGACTCCCGTGTGCGAGCGGAACGTCACTCGCACACGGGAGTTCGGATCGCGAATGGTGGGCAGGCCGGTCAGCGCACGGTGAGCGTCCCACCGCAGGACGTGCTCGGGATCGCCCAGAGGGCGTTCCGGTTGACCGCGCTGTAAGTGACCCGAACCGTGCCTGCGCCGGTGGCGAGACGGAACTGCTGCCCGTTGACGTATCCACCGATGCGCGCGGTGTCGATCGCGGTTCCTTTGCGGCCGTTGGAGACGTTGTGCCAGTCGAGTCGCCCGACGGAGTCGTAGCCGGCCGCCGGCGACAACAGAGCCCACAGTGACGAGACGTCACGGACCCGGGCGATGACACGGCCGGCACCGTCGGGTTCGAGGAAGAGTCGGGCGACACTGAACGGTTGGTCGACGATGTTGGGGCTGACACCCCAGCAGCGGCTCAAGGGGGCAACGGTCTCGGCGGATGCCGGCGCAGCACCGACTGCTCCGAGGCCGGCGGCGACGGTGGCCGCGGCCATGGTGGCGATGGCGGTGGTGCGGATCGATCGGAGCATCTTTCCCTCTCGTGGCGTGTGTCGTGGCGATCTCGGTGGTCCATTCGTATCGCAAACGAATCGCGTGTGCAGGGGATTTGTCGCTCGATGGCGGGTCGGATCGACGAAGTCAGTGACCGATCAGCACCTTGAGCAAGACGACGAGTGCGGCGACTCCCGCAGTGGCGAGCCCGGCGACGAGGACTCGCAGGCTGAGCGGATTGCCGCGCACACGTTCGGCGACCAAGGGCACGCTGGCGATGCGCACCACGATGATCGCGCCGGCGATGAGCACGGCCCACCCGGACTCGAGGATGTCGAACATGCCCGACAACAAGATCAAAGCAGGGAACGTCGCCGACGACGCGATCGGCACGGCATCGCGCAATTCCTCCAGCGCGAGCAGTCGTCGTTCTTCGTGAGGTGTCGTGTCGTCGGCGGAAATCGTTGCGTGCGCGATGAACTCCGCGAAGACGTGTGCGAAGAACGTCGTGACCCCGGTACCGATCACGACGACGACCGCGGTGCCGTGTTCCACCGAGGTCGGGGTGGCGACCACGACCGCGGCGAGCGCCAGGATGTTGCCGTAGACGTATGCCGACAGGCGGGCAGTGGCCCGATGCGCCGACAGCGGTCCGTCGCGTCGCTCAGCCAGGCGGTGGTACCAGCGTCGGGGAAGCGACCTCATCGACCAGTTCTAACACGTACGCACGGCGCGCATGCCGTGGCGATTGCGCCCTTCACGGCCCGGCAGCGATAGCGCCTTTCACGGCACCGCAGCGATAGCGCCCTTCACGGCACCGCAGCGATAGCGCCCTTCACGGCACCGCGGCCAGCTGCGCGGTCACCGACTCCGCGGCGGAACGTGCGGCATCGCCGACCGCCATCAGTTCTGCTGCAGGCAACGTCCGGTTCGGGCAGGCGACCACGGCGGCGACCATCTCGCCTGCGGCATCGAACACCGGGGCGCCGACGGTGACCGCTGCGACGTCGCCGGTCAACTCGTCCGGTAGGTAGTCGACGATGGTCAGCTCGGTGAGCAGATCTCCGACCCGGGTGCGGAGGCGGTCCGACACGGTGTCGAGTGAACTGAGGGCGTCGATCATCGCGGCGTGGTCGTCGGTCATCCGTTCGATGGAGTAGCCGCGCTCGCGGATGGCGTCCAGAACCATGGTCAGCCGGGTGCGCGCCGACGCCGGGGCCTGTTCGATCCAGGCCGCACGCACATCGGCGGACGCCCAGGTGATGAACTCACGACTGATCGGCGGGCGCAGTCGGATTCGCCGCCCCGCCTCCATCCAGGGCTCGGAACCCCGGCCGGTGTCGGAACCGACACGCTCGATGCCGATCGGTGTCGCGTAGTCGACAACGGTGATCGTGTCCGCCGACAGTCGGCGTGCCAGGAAGCACGGCATCCGCAGTTCGTCGACGAGTCGATGGACCGCGGCGGCAGCCCAGTGGCCCAGGTGGTCGGCGTCCTGCGCCGACCTCGCCACGACGAGGAAGCCCGGCCCGATGCCGTAAGTGCCGTCGATGGGATGACGAACGACCCAGCCCCGGCTGTTCAGCTCGCCGAGGATGGCGTGCGCGGTCGCGCGTGAGACGCCCACTGCCCGCACTATCTCCGCAACGGTGAGGGGGCCGGTTCCCGGGTCCGCGAGCAGTTCGATGATCGCGGTCGCCCGAGCGGTGGGGGGAGACGACGGACGAGTCGCCTCGGTCTGTTGACTGTCCGTCGCAGCCTGGCCTACCGTGTGTGTCACATACTCAATACTGAGTGTCGACTATTCGACATGTCAAGCCTTCGCGGATTCCGATCGAGAAAGCGGAACCGGCGAGGCAGTCCGGACGAAAGGGTGTGGGTCAGTGACCACTCCGGCAGTGACGGCATCAGAGCGTGATGGTGCCCAGTCTCATGGTGCCCAGTCTCATGGAGCGCGCCGATACGAACTACCGCATCTGGCAGCTCTCGAGGCGGAGTCGGTGCACATCATCCGCGAGGTGGCCGCGACGTTCGAGCGCCCGGTGCTGCTGTTCTCCGGGGGCAAGGACTCGGTGGTCATGTTCCATCTGGCGCGCAAGGCTTTTTGGCCGGCGCCCGTGCCGTTCCCGCTGATGCATGTCGACACCGGGCACAATTTCGACGAGGTCATCGAGTACCGCGACCGCGTGGTGGTCGACACCGGTGTCCGCCTGGTGGTCAGTTCGGTCCAGGACGACATCGACGCCGGGCGGGTCGTCGAGCAGACCGGGCCGGGCGCGAGTCGGAACCGGCTGCAGACCACCGCACTGCTGCGCGGGATCACCGAGAACCGGTTCGACGCGGTGTTCGGCGGTGCGCGCCGGGACGAGGAGAAGGCGCGCGCCAAGGAGCGCGTGTTCAGTTTTCGCGACGAGTTCGGCGCCTGGGACCCGCGTGGTCAGCGTCCGGAACTGTGGCATCTCTACAACGGTCGGCACCACCGTGGTGAACACATCAGGGTGTTCCCGCTCAGCAATTGGACCGAGCTCGACATCTGGCAGTACATCGCCGCGGAGGACATCGAGTTGCCGCCGATCTACTACGCCCATCAGCGTGAGGTGATCCCCCGGGACGGGATGTTGTTGGCCGACACCCGATTCCTCGACCGCCATCCCCATGAGGTCACGCAGACGGAGACCGTGCGATTCCGGACGGTCGGAGACGCCACGTGCACGGGCTGCGTGCGCAGTGACGCCGACACGGTGGAGAAGGTCATCGTCGAGATCGCGGCCACACGGTTGACGGAACGCGGAGCGACGCGCGCCGACGACCGGATCTCGGAGTCGGGTATGGAGGATCGTAAGAAAGAAGGCTACTTCTGATGAGCACCACCGATGGCACCGTGACTGCCGGCACCGGTCTGCTCAGCGGGGCTCACGAGAGTGTCGACACCGGAACCGCGCTGCTGCGGTTGGCGACCGCCGGGTCGGTCGACGACGGGAAGTCGACCCTCATCGGTCGACTGCTGTTCGATTCGAAGAGCATCTTCACCGATCAGATGGAGTCGATCGAGCGCACCAGCGCCGAACGCGGGGACGAGCGTGCCGACCTCGCCTTACTGACCGACGGGCTCCGCGCCGAGCGCGAGCAGGGCATCACCATCGACGTCGCCTACCGCTACTTCGCAACGCCGCAGCGGAAGTTCATCATCGCCGACACCCCCGGTCACGTGCAGTACACCCGCAACATGGTGACCGGCGCGTCGACCGCCGACCTCGCGCTGATCCTCGTCGACGCGCGGAAAGGGGTGCTGGAGCAGACCCGCCGCCACGCGTTCCTCTCGTCCCTGCTGGGGATTCCGCACCTGACGGTGTGCATCAACAAGATGGACCTCGTCGACTGGTCGCGGGAGCGGTTCACCGAGATCCGTGATGAGTTCACCTCTTTCGCCGCCAAGTTGAACGTCACCGACCTGACGTTCATCCCGGTGTCGGCCTTGCGCGGCGACAACGTCGTCGAGTCGTCGGCAGCGATGCCGTGGTACGAGGGGCGGCCTCTATTGAGTCACCTGGAGAACGTCCACATCGCATCCGATCGCAATCTCATCGACGCCCGGATGCCCGTCCAGTATGTGATCCGACCGCAGCGGGGCGACGGCGCCGACCACCGTGCTTACGCGGGAACCGTTGCCGGCGGTGTCTTCTCGCGTGGCGACGAGGTCGTGGTGCTGCCGTCGGGTTTCGAGACGACCATCACCGACATCTGGGGTCCGGGCGGGAACAGGGTCGACGAGGCCTTCGCGTCGATGGCGGTGTCGGTGGAGTTGGCGGACGAGATCGACATCGTCCGTGGCGACATGCTCGCCCGCCCGAACAACCGCCCCTACGTCGGCCGCGACATCGACGCGATGGTGTGTTGGTTTGCCGACGACACGGAACTGCAGGTCGGAGGCAGTTACGCGATCATGAGCGGGACCCGGTCCACCCGTGCACAGGTGACGGGGTTGAACTACCGACTCGACGTCAACAGCCTGCATCGAGACGAGACCGCGGATCGTCTGCAGCTCAACGAGATCGCGCGCCTGACACTTCGTACCCAGCAACCGTTGATGTTCGACCCCTACCGCCGCAACCGGGAGACGGGCAGCTTCATCCTGATCGACGAGGCGACCAACAAGACGGTGGGTGCGGGGATGATCTCGGCGCCTATGACCCGTGACAGTCACGTGGTGTGGCAGTCGACGAAGGTCGCGCGCGAACACCGCCCGCATCGAGGGGCGACCATCTGGTTGACCGGACTCTCGGGATCGGGCAAGTCGTCGGTCGCCGTCGAACTCGAGCGCCGCCTGGTGGCCGAGGGACGCCCCGCCTACCTGATGGACGGGGACAACTTGCGGCACGGACTCAATTCAGATCTCGGCTTCTCCGACGACGACCGACGCGAGAACATCCGGCGTACCTCCGAGGTCGCCGCACTCTTCGCCGACTCCGGTGCCGTCGCGATCGTCTCGCTGATCAGCCCGTTCGATGACGAGCGTAGGCGGGCGCGCGAGATACACGCCGAGCGCGATCTCGGTTTCCACCAGATCTTCGTCGACACCCCGATGGAAGAATGTGAGCGGCGTGATCCGAAAGGTTTGTACGCCAAGGCGCGCCGCGGTGAGATCAGCCGGTTCACGGGCATCGACTCGCCGTACGAGAGGCCCACGGACGCCGACATCGTCGTGACGCCTGCCGACGGCACGCCATCGGAGGTCGCGGAGGCGATCCTGCGCGATCTCGGGCTGTGACGATCGACGCTGCGTCGAGCGATCATCGGCGACCGATGATCTGACAGGGTGATGAGTGTGGGAGACGATGTGGCTGATCGACACGACCTGACCGATGACCGACTGCTCGCCGGGGATCTCGCGACCGAGGCCGGCCGCCTGCTGGTGGACATCAGATCCGATAGTGGACTGTCGGGCAGAGCACTCGGCGACGAGGGTGACGCGCGGTCGAACACCTATCTGCTGGATCGACTGGCCCGCGAGCGGCCCGACGATTCGGTGCTGTCGGAGGAGTCCGCCGACGACAAGTCGAGGTTGCAGGCCGAGCGCGTCTGGATCGTCGACCCCGTCGACGGAACGCGCGAGTACGGGACCGAGGGGCGCACCGACTGGGCGGTGCATGTCGCACTGTGGTCGGCGTCGGACGGTCTGATCGTCGGTGCCGTGGCCTTACCGGCACTGGACATCACGTATGTCGACGACGACTCACTGGTCGAGCCGACCACCGGGCTCGCCTCGGAACCGCGAGGTGATCGACCTCGGGTGGTGGTCAGCGGATCGCGCCCACCGGCGTTCTCGGAGGCTGTCGCCGAGGCCATCGGCGGCGAGGTCTTGTCGATGGGGTCCGCCGGTGCCAAGGCGATCGCCGTCGTGCGCGGTGAGGCCGACGCCTACGTCCACGCAGGCGGACAGTACGAGTGGGACTCGGCTGCCCCGGTCGCAGTCGCACGCTCGAAGGGGTTGTGGTGCAGTCGTATCGACGGCTCGCCGCTGATTTACAACCAGGACGACACCTACCTGCCCGACCTCGTCATCTGTCGCCCGGAACTGGCCGAGCAGATTCTCGCGGTGACGTCGGTGGTCGGCTGACCCGTTCACTCTGCGCTTCTTCCGCCCCGAACTCCTTCTTCCGCGCCCTGCAGGTGGCGGAGGAGGAGGTTCGCGGCGGAAGAACGGGCTGGGTCAGTCGTCGTCTTCGTCGGGAGGCCATATGTAATCGGGGTCTGCGCGGTTGAAGATGCCGGTCGTACCGTCGGGTAGGGAGTCGAATGGCGGGGGTGGTCCGGTGTGCCGGCGCAGGCGGATCGGGGTGTCGGTGGGGATTGCGTGGAGGGCGCGCTCGAGGTCGTTGTATGCCGCGTTGGTTTCTTCGGTGGGGTTTGGGTCGATGTAGACGTCGATGGGGATGTGGTCGGGTGTGTCGAGGTTGAGTAGGACTGTTTCGAATTGTGCGGTCACTACTCCGCGCAGGGCTGCAGCGGTGGCGGCGAATGCGACGGGGTAATAGACGGTTCCGGTGGTGGTCTGTTCGGCAGGGATGCGGGCCCAGGTCGGTAGTGCAGGTGCGGGATGGCCGGGGCGGTGTTTGAGGTAGACGCAGCGGCTGTCGATCTGGTCGGGCCAACCGATACGCCACGCGACCTCGACGACGGGCCGATTTCCGGTTGCGTCGCTGAACTCGTCGATGTCGTTGCAGAGTTCTTCGACGATGAACTCGTTGTGGCGTAGCGGTTCTGATGTCCAGACGGTCGTGTCGATGGCGACCTCCGTGGACACAGCGGTTTGTGTTGCGGTGACTTCGACGGCGTTGATGCGGTCGTCGATGAATCCCAACAAGGCCTGAGAGACGTCGGTGTTGAGCGTGAACTCGTGCCGTGACGAACACAGCAACTGGAGTTGATGCTGGGCGAGGGCGACGAACTCGGTTTCGCTGGTTTCGGTGACGGTTTCGAGTTGGCGTGCGGCACGTGCGGGATCGGGGTCGGTGAAGCGGGTCAACCGGATTGCCGCAGTCTGGATGCGTGGGTCGGGGTGGTGATACCAGCTGTAGATGAGTCCGGTCAGACCGTCGATCTGGTTGCGGTGTGACGGGGTGCGTTCGAGGTGGTCGGCGAGTTCGTCGAGGACCGCGACCTGGATAGCGATCGGCAGTTGAGGGAACAGGGAAACCACCGACACAGGATCGAGGATCGTGGTCGGGTCCAGTGCGGTGCGGACGACAGTCGCGATGTCGCCGGCGGCCAGCCGGTGCAGAACGTTTCGGTGGTAGAGGTCGACTCCGGGGATGCTCATCGCGGCCAGTCTGGACTCACCGGCACCACACTGGGGCTCTTGCTTCCCTTGATCCAGAAGCGATGAGTCGGTACATCAAGTCGCCCCTCTCGCCGGTTGTTGTCGAATCCGGTTACGCTCGGCACTTCGACAACCGGTTCATTCCGCGGGCTTTTGAGGCCGATGATACGAGCATCGCCGCTGCGATAAGCGGCGAGAACCTTCTGAGCGTCTTCTTGTGAGAGCACGAAGCCTTTCCGCGAAGGCTGCTTCTTCCAGTCCGGATGATCCTTCAGATGCCTCTGCTGCCGCTGCCAGCTGAGCCTGTCAGACACCGCCGGATTCGGGATGTACCGCTGGATCTCGTCCGGAGGAAGCTTCGAGTTGCGGGTGACGGTCTCGGTGGCTTCACGCAGGACCTTCGCATCGAGCCGGACCGTCGACACAACGCGCGCGAGAACCTGATGGTTGCCCGGTCGGACGGTGTACGTCGCGCTGCAGATGACCGGCGGGCCGGTTCCGTTGGGAGCCATCGTGACCTGCTGAGTGCAGTTCGCCACCTGCGCGCCGTCCACACTCATCGTGACCTGGACGACCGCGGTCACCGATGTGATGGTGACCTTGCTGCCGGCCGCAACCTGGTTCGACAGCGTGTAGGTGAGGACGCAGCCGCTCGCGGTGCAGGGCGCCAGAACCCCATTGCCGTTGGCGCTCAACGTCACCGCGGAGTCGGCGGGATTCGCGCTGGCGGCGCCGAGCATCGCGGGCAGCGGCGCGTAGACATCGGGGCGGTTCGCGGCGCCGACATCGAGGTCGATCGAGGTGTCGTCGTTCTCACCGATGTCGGTGGCCTCGACGTGCCCGACCTCGTCCGATCCGCGTGGACCGGGACCGAGGTCCTCGACGTCGATGGGGTCCTCATCGTCCGAGTCGCTCTCGGTCGATGCTGGGATCGTGCTCGCGCCACCCGTGTCGGGCGTCGCGTTCGGCACCAGGAGCGTTTTCCACCCGCCGCTCGTGGCGGGGACAGCCGTGACGCCGCCGTGATCGACGGGCTCACCGAGCGCGACGTCGCCGTTGCCTGCGAGGTACCCGGCGTCGAGCCGGCCTGCGAGCCGACGGGGCGCCAGATCGGTGCCGAGATCGATGCCGAGCAGGTCCGGCGTGATCCGCGTCCATCGGTCGGCGAATCCGGATGCCAACTTGGGGTCGAAGCCCAGCCCCACCCAACCGACGGCCGAGCCCTTCAACAGGGAGGTACCCGCAGCCGACAGGTACTGGAACTCCCCCAGCGGGAACTTCACCGTCCCCGAGCCGTCACCTTCGTTCGACAACGTGATGTCGATGTCGGCACGGCGCTTCGGGGTGGAGACGGTGCCGGTGTAGTGGCGCGCGGGGGCGTGGGCGAGGGTGTCCTGGGCCGCAAGGAGTCGTGATCGTGCCACCACCTCGGCGGGCAGCGACGCCGACCCCGACGTCGACAGTGGCGCCAGGAGTGAGGCGATCATCGCCGCGATCAAAAGGATCGCGCCGACGCCGAACGTGATCAGACTCGAGCGCACGCTGCGGGGAAGTGGCTCGGGACCACGGGGTGCGGGTGGCCTCGACGGCTGCGGATACTGGGCCTGCGGGTACTGCGCTTGCGGGTACTGGGGCTGTGGGGTTCCGAACGGGTGTCCCGCGATCCTCGATTGTGCGGGTCGGTGGTGTTCCCCCGGACGAAACGACTGCGCACCCTGAGGAGGGAAGCCGTTGGCCATGCGAAGGACCATACAGTCGATGTGGGGTCTGCCGCGCGAAGCAATCCACAGGCTGTCGTCCGATCGGACTAGTGGCGCAACTTCTTCCGCCGCGAACTCGTTCGTCCGCCGCCTGCAGGCAGCGGAAGAAGAGGTCGGGGCGGAGGAACGGATCACGCGGGTCGGAATGGTGCGGCCCCGCGCGGGGTTGACCGAGAGGTCAGCGATCCATCTCAGGAGGCGTCATGTCGCGAACCCAGCTGATCCCGGACGAGAGTCATCCGATCACCGTCGAACCCGATGCACGGCGTGTGCGGGTCTCGGTGGGCGAGACGGTGCTCGTCGACACCACCGACGCACTCGTCCTGCGCGAGGCGTCGTACCCCGAGGTGGCGTACGTGCCCCTCGACCAGATCGACCAGAGTCGGCTGCGCCGCATCGACACCCACACCTACTGTCCGTACAAGGGCGAGGCGTCGTATTACGACATCGTGACCGACGACGGCTCGGTCGAGGGTGCGGTGTGGACGTACGAGCGGCCATACGACGCAGTGGCCTCGATCGCCGGCCACGCCGCGTTCTATCCCGATCGCGTGCAGATCGAGATCGTCGACAACTGAGCCGATCTCGGCGCTCGACGGGCGGTCAGCCCAGCGACTCGACGAAGACCGCGGCGATCGCCTCCAGGCCCGCCTGGTCTGCGGCGGTGAAGCGGTCGGTGACGGGGCTGTCGAGATCGAAGACACCGATCAGTTGATCGCGTGCCACCAGCGGGATCACCAGCTCAGAGCGGCTGTCACCGTCGCACGCGATGTGATCGGGAACGGCGTGGACGTCGGCCACCCGCTGGGTCTCACGTGTGCGCGCGGCCGCCCCGCAGACGCCGCGGTCGAGCGGGATGCGGATGCACGCCGGTTTGCCCTGGAAGGGGCCGACGACCAGCTCGGTGCCGTCGTACAGGTAGAAGCCGACCCAGTTCAGCTGTGGCAGTGAGTGATACACCAGCGCCGAGAGGTTGGCGGCGTTGGCGATGCGATCGGACTCGCCGCTGACCAACCCTCGCGCGGCGTCGGCGAGGTCGGCGTAGCGTTCGGTGATGCTGCCCGTCAGGTCGGGGATGTCGAAACTCATGGCGTCGCCGACTCTACGTCATCCATCCATCCGCGCCACCGGTTGCGGGCGTGCGGAATTCAAACCTGGGTCCCGACTGCGGGCCGCGTCGGTGCGATGATTCTCGCTGTTCTGGACAATGACACCTGAGCGATGGCCGGCGTGCACTGCGCACAGACGGCCGTCGTGAGGTGTCATTTGTCGGGGAGCCGGGAGCCGGGAGCCGGGAGCCGGGAGCCGGGAGCCGGCCAAACCGGTCAGTTCTGCCAGAACTCCGGCTTCATCGAACGCAGGGCGTCGTACGCCGTCTTGTCCGGATACTGGATGCACATGATCGACAGGAGCGTACCGACGAGGAAGACGTTCTTCGTCGCACCGTTCGCCTTGGCGACCGCAGCCTGGGTGTCGTCGTCGAGCTGTACGAACTCGCGGCAGCTCATCGTCGTGGCATTGGCGGGCGCCGGCGGTAGCGGCCGACTCGTCGTGGAGGTCGTCGGGGTGTCGAACTCGGGCTCGCTGGTCTCGATGAACGTCACCGGCGGCGGCGCGGGGTCGGCCACCGGCGAACCGGTCACGGTGCAGGCGGTCATCCCGAGGGTGAGCACGAGTGCGGCGCTGCCGACCACGGCGGCCAGACGCGCGTTCATCGACGCAACCCCGACAGCACGCCTGACAGCGCGGTGGCGATGTCGGTCGCCTCGATGCGCATCAGATCATCTGGCGACAACGCGCTGACGTCAGCGGACGCCGACAGTCGGTATTCGCGCTCCTCTTCGGCCGCCTCGATGATGTTCCGGATGAAACGACCGTTGCCCGCGCCGTCGATGGCGCGGCGAACGGTCGAACCGCTGTCGCGCACTTCGTGATACAGCGGAGTGCAGCCGAGTTCCAGCTCGACGAGGGCCTCGGGGGTCAGTAGTGAGTCGCGTCGGCGCGCGATGTGTTCGCCGATGCGGGCGAGCTCGGACGGCGTGTACGAGTCGAACCGCACGCGACGCGCGAAGCGGGACGCGAGCCCCTCGTTGGCGGAGAGGAAGCGGTCGATCTCCGCGTCGTATCCCGCGATGATCACCACGAGTCGGTCGCGGTCGTCCTCCATCCGGGCCAGCAGGGTGTCGACGGCCTCGCGACCGAACGCGTCGCCGCCCGAGAGGCCCTGCTGGATGAGGGTGTATGCCTCGTCGACGAACAGGACGCCGTCCATCGCCGAGTCGATCAACGCCGATGTCTTGATGGCCGTGCTGCCCAGATGCTCGCCGACGAAGTCGCGTCGGGTCGCTTCGACCACCTTGTCGGAGCTGATGAAGCCGAGGCCGCAGTAGATCTTCGCGATGATCCGGGCAACGGTGGTCTTACCCGTGCCGGGCGGACCGGTGAACGCGAGGTGCAGGCTGCGCGCCGACGTCGACAAGCCCTTGTCGGCGCGGACCTTCGCCAGCAACGCGGCCGACTGCAGCTTGGCCACCTGCTCCTTCACCGAGTCGAGTCCGATCTGCGCCTGGAGTTCGCGCTGCGCCTCCTCGACCAGTTCGTTCCGCTCGACGGGCGAGTCGATCGCCTCACGGGTGAGCATCTGGCCCGACTGCGGTTTGGAGTCGGGATCCCAGGGGTCGGTGCGTTCGGCGATGGACTCCGGTGTCTCGATGACGAGCCGGAAGCTCGGCGACCGGAGCGCATCGGCCGCCGCGGTGTGTCGTGGGTTGCGGGAGTAGGCCTGCTCCAGAACGGATTTCGCCTTGTCCTCGTGGCCTTGCTCGCGTAACGCCAGGCCGTAGGTGAAGAGTGCCTCGGTCGCGCACGATCGGATCGGCCCGTCGATGGCGCCTTCGAGCCGCCGGATGCCCTCGCCGAACATCCCGAGTTGCACGCACGCCGAGCCTGCCATGAAGTCGGCGCCGGCCCGCATGTACGGGTCGCCCCACTTCTCCGAGCGACCGAGCGCCGACAACACGTCGGGCCATCGCTGGGCTCGGAAGTAGGTGGCGGCCTGGACGTACTCGACGACCGGCGAGCGATGAGCTGGCGCGATCTCGTCGAGGACCTCCTGCGCCCCGGCGTAGTCCTTGCCCCGGACCAACGACGCGGCGTACGCGGTCGCTGCCTCGATGCCGTCGGTCATCGGGTAGTCGATGAACAGCCCGGTGTCCCAGCGTCCGACGATGGTGCCGGGCGGGAGTCCGAGACGGCGCTGCTCGACGCCGATGGCGGCGCGTCCGCGATAGAGGGCGAGGATCACCTCGTCGGCATTGTCGCCGCAGGCCAGACGTCCCAACCACGCGTCGGTCATCGACGGGTCCCACTCGCTGGCACGGGTGAAGGCCTTGGCGGCTTGTGCGGGGTTGTCGATGGGCTCCTGTCCCTCGACCGGGATCCCGAGTGAGAGCACGCCGAGGTCGAAGAGTTTTCGCGCCTTGCGGACGTCTGCCATCGGCCCCCCGTGAGTCTCCCGCGCCCCCGGCGCATCGACCGTCTCGATCAAGGCAACAGCCTAGCCGTAACCGGTCCGCGCGGCGGCAGGTGGCGGCGCCCGAGCGCTCGGTCCCCGGTGCGTGGAGACGAGGTGAGAGAGCCCCCGCGCCGACATCTAGAATCTGTGGGGTGAGTGCCCAGGTGGATACCGTCTCGTCCGCAAACCAGACCCCCGATCACCCTCAGCCGTTCCGTGAGCTCGGCCTGAAGGATGACGAGTACGCGCGCATCCGCGAGATCCTCGGTCGGCGTCCCACCGACGCCGAACTGGCCATGTATTCGGTGATGTGGTCGGAGCACTGCAGTTACAAGTCGTCCAAGGTGCACCTGCGCTACTTCGGTGAGACCACGACCGACGAGATGCGCGCCGGCATGCTTGCCGGTATCGGCGAGAACGCCGGTGTCGTCGACGTGGGCGACGGCTGGGCCGTCACCTTCAAGGTCGAGTCGCACAACCACCCGAGCTACGTCGAGCCGTACCAGGGCGCGGCCACCGGCGTCGGCGGCATCGTGCGCGACATCATGGCGATGGGGGCACGTCCGATCGCGGTCATGGACCAGCTCCGTTTCGGTGCCGCAGATGCCCCCGACACCCGCCGGGTCGTCGACGGTGTGGTCCGCGGCGTGGGTGGCTACGGCAATTCGCTCGGCCTGCCGAACGTCGGGGGGGAGACCGTCTTCGACGCCAGCTACGCGGGCAATCCGCTGGTCAACGCGCTGTGCGCCGGGGTGCTCCGCACCGAGGACCTCCAGCTGGCGTTCGCATCCGGTGCGGGTAACAAGATCATCCTGTTCGGCGCCCGGACTGGCCTGGACGGCATCGGCGGGGTGTCGGTGCTTGCGTCGGAGACCTTCGACGACTCCGACGGTGCCGGACCCAGCCGCAAGAAGCTGCCGTCGGTGCAGGTCGGCGACCCGTTCACCGAGAAGGTGCTCATCGAGTGCTGTCTCGAGCTCTACCACGCCGGCCTGGTCGTCGGCATCCAGGATCTCGGCGGTGCCGGCCTGGCCTGCGCGACGTCGGAGCTGGCGGCCGCCGGTGACGGTGGCATGCACATCGACCTCGAGCAGGTCCCCCGTCGCGCCGAGGGCATGACGCCGGCAGAGGTGCTCTCCAGCGAGTCCCAGGAACGCATGTGCGCGGTCGTGACCCCGGAGAACGTGGAGAAGTTCCTGGACGTCTGCCGCAAGTGGGACGTCCTCGCCACCGTCATCGGTGAGGTCACCGACGGTGAGCGGCTCGTCATCACGTGGGACGGCGAGACCGTCGTCGACGTGCCGCCGCGCACCGTCGCACACGAAGGGCCGGTCTACGAGCGTCCGCTCGCGCGTCCGGACTGGCAGGACGAGGTGGTCGCATCGACGACCGCTCCGCTGCAGCGACCGGAGACCCCCGATGAACTGCGCAGCACGCTGCTGACGCTCATCGCGTCACCTGCGCTGTGCAGCCGCAAGTTCATCACCGAGCAGTACGACCGGTACGTGCGCGGCAACACAGTGCTCGCCGACCAGGCCGACTCCGGCGTGATCCGCATCGACGAGAAGACCGGCCGCGGTATCGCACTGTCCACGGATGCGTCGGGTCGCTACACCTTCCTCGACCCGTATCGCGGCGCGCAGCTCGCGCTCGCCGAGGCGTACCGCAACGTCGCGGTGTCGGGCGCGTCCCCCAAGGCCGTGACCAACTGCCTCAACTTCGGTTCGCCGGAGGACCCGGCCGTCATGTGGCAGTTCCAGCAGGCGGTCCGCGGCCTGGCCGACGGTTGCGCGCAACTGGGCATCCCGGTCACCGGTGGAAACGTGAGCTTCTACAACCAGACCGGCGCGACGGCGATCTTGCCGACCCCGGTGGTGGGTGTCCTCGGCGTCATCGACGATGTGCATCGCCGTATCCCGACCGGCTTCGGTACCGAGCCCGGTGAGACCCTCATCCTCCTCGGCGAGACCCGCGACGAGTTCGACGGGTCGATCTGGTCGCAGGTCACCCACGATCACCTGGGCGGCGTGCCGCCAGAGGTCGATCTCGAGCGTGAGCGCCTGCTCGCCGACATCCTCGTCGCCTCGTCCCGCGACGGATTGATCTCGGCCGCACACGATCTCAGCGAGGGTGGCCTGGCGCAGGCAGTCGTCGAGTCGGCACTGGCGGGCGAGACGGGATGTCGGATCCTGCTGCCCGAGGACGCCGACCCGTTCGTCTGGCTGTTCTCGGAATCGACCGGCCGCGTGCTGGTCTCGGTGCCCCGCACCGAGGAGTCGCGCTTCAGCGCGATGCTCGATGCCCGTTCGGTCCCGTGGGTCCGGATCGGTGTGGTCGACCAGGGCAGTGACTCGGTGTCGGTGCAGGACTACTTCGACGTTCCGCTCGCCGAGCTCCGCGAAGCCCACGAGGGCACGCTTCCCGCACTGTTCGGACAGGGCGCGGTCTGATCTCCTGACGATCTCGTAGTACGGAGCGACTGCGAGAGTCGTTTCGTACTACGAGAACTCGGCAGACCAGGCGGCGACGAGTCCCTCCGCGTCGTCGGTGGTGATCTGGTCGGCCCGGAGTGCGATCAACCTCTCGATCATCGGCAACGTCCGTTCATCGGCGCGATGGATCGTGTACGCGTCGACCCGACGCTCCACGTCGTGGAATGCGCCGATGAGGTCGTGGCCGCGGTCGGCGGCGTGCAGTACGAGACCGTGGTCGAGGTAGATCATCTCCGCCCCTGGTGCGGCCAGCACCGCCTCCGCGACGAAACCGTCGAAATCGCCGCTGCCGACGACACGATCGATGGCGCCGCCGTGGCACGGGTCGTAGCCGATGTGGATGTCGGGGACCCGCGCGGTCAGCGCCGCAACGGCCTCGGCGTCTCCGCACGAGAGGATCGCGTGGTCGGCGATCGGGCGGACCGCCTGCTCGAACGAGTCGAGCGCTGCGACGTCGAGGTCGGCCGCGGTGTCCTTGAAATCCAACTGCAGCAGCGCCTTCGGCGCGATGTCGATTCCGTCGAGTATCTCGGCGAGATCGTCGAGGACCAGGACCCGTGAGTCGGTCGGCTCGCCGCGCGCATCACGGAGGTACAGGGTGCGCAAGGTTGCGGCCCCGAGTTCACCGACCCGGCCGACGCCGGTCGTCGCGCGATCGACCTCGGCGTCGTGCAGGACGGCGAAACCTCGATCTGCGTGGATCACCAGATCCACTTCGACGCTCGCTCCGGCGCGCATCCCCTCGATGATCCGCTCGGCGGTGAACGCCGTGTCGCCGGCTCGGCGTCGCGCCCGGTGCCATTTCAACCAGGTGCGATGCGCGCCGTGGTCGATGGACACCGGCGCGTCGCACACATCGGCGGCTGGGTCGTCATCGGGTCCGCTCATCGGAGCCGACCCTACCGTCCCCAGACGACGTCAGCTGTCCAGACTGCTCTGCAGGTCGATGAGCCAGTGGTGTCGGAGCATCAGTGCGCGTTCGGTGCCGGCCACCAGCAGTGCGACGACCATGGTCACGTGCGCCCAGGTCGGCAGCGTGATGGGGGGAGTGAACGGTTCGACGTAGGTCCGGATCGCCTCGATGTGCGTGAGTGTGTCGGCGAGTTGCATCAGACCCCACGGGAGTGCGATGAGAAGGATTGCGGCCGCGAGGAAACCGATCGCGCTGCTCAGGGCCGGAGCTCGTTCGGCGAGGCGCCTACGGCGCCCCTCGGCGGATCTCGGATCGGGTGTGAGCACCCGCTCGGACCCGTCGTCACCGACGAAATGCATCCGACGCAGTCCGTGACCGCTCGCCTTCACCTCGATCACGCCGGACCCGACCGGGAACATCGCGGGTAGTCGACTCCGCGCATGGTGTCGGCCATCGCGGTACAGGTGGGCCATCGATCCGCTGTCGTCCGTGTAGTCGACGCTGACCGTGTAGTCGCCGTCGTGCAGATGTGTATGAAAACGTGTGCGGCTGAACATGTTCCACCACCGGTAGGGTGGGAGTGGGTGTCCGTCACCGGGCTTCAGGCGGCGGTCCGCCATCCAGCGCTTGCTGTTCGCGAAGACCATTCTGCGGCCCTCCTCCTGTCTCGTGTCCATGTCCGTGTGGATACGAGTTCACCAGGAGTGTGGCCGCACCTGTAGTGAGAAATGTCAGCTCTGGTCATGTGCGGCGGGCGATGTGCGAGGAGTGACTCAGTTCTCGGACTGGTCGGGTTGCACGATCAGCCCGCCGATCATCTTGCGGATGATCTCCATCGCATCGACGCGGGCGCGGTCCCGATCCTCGGAATCGGCGATGGTCATGGACAATTCGGTGAGGGCGCCGTAGTAGACGCTGACGAGCAGCTCGGGTGGATACGGCGCGATGATCCCGTCACCGATCAGGGCCTGCACGGAGCTGACCACCACGTCCCCGAGGTAACCCTGGTCGATCTCCCGCCACCGGGCCCAGCCCAGCGCGATCGGCCCCTGCTGCAACACGATTCGCAGGTATGCGGGTTCGGAGCAGACCGACAGGAACTCACTGATCCCGCGATCGACCGCGTCGAGGATGTCCGAACCGCCGTCGACGGCGACACCGATGCGCCGCGATGCCTCCGCCTCGTGCTCGACGAACACCGCCTCGAACAGGCCCTTCTTGCCGTCGAAGTGGTGGTAGAGCGCACCGCGGGTGAGACCGGCCTCGCGGACGATCTCCTCGGCGGAGAGGGTCGAGAAGTCCCGCTCGGTGAACAGTCGCCGGCCGGTGTCGATCAAGGTCTGTCGTGTGGTTTCGGCGTATTTGTCACGCACCCTTCCCATGCGCACTGTCTATCACATACAGTCTGTATGTCAGATACGCGGGGGATGGGGAGTCGCGAGTGATGCGGTCGGCAGATGTGGTCGTCGTGGGCGCCGGTGTCGCCGGCCTGGTCGCTGCGCGTGAGCTGGGCCGTGCGGGCGTCGACGTGCTGGTCCTCGAGGCGCGCGACCGAGTCGGCGGACGCCTGCTCAACGATGTCCTGCCGGGCGGATCACCGATCGAGGTCGGTGGACAGTGGGTGGGACCGACCCAGCATCAGGTGCTCGGCCTCATCGATGAACTGGGTCTGACGACCTTCCCGACGTACGTGGAGGGGCGACATGTCGCCGAGGTCGGGGATTCGCGGTCGGAGTACACCGGTCGCGTCCCGCGACTGGACCCGATCTCCTTGGCCGACATCGCGCAGACGCAGTGGCGTCTCGATCGTCTGGCGCGCTCGGTGGTGCTGAGCGAGCCGTGGTCGACACCGCAGGCGGCCGAGCTCGACGGGCAGACCTTCGAGACGTGGCTGCGCCGAACGGCGCGCACCTCCCGCGGCCGAGGCTTCTTCCGTCTGATCACCGAAGCGGTGTTCTCAGCCGAACCGTCTGATCTGTCCGCGCTGTGGGCTGCTTTCTACATCGGTTCGGCCGGCGGCGTCGACGCCCTGATCGACACCGCGGGAGGTGCGCAACAGGACCGGGTCGGTGGCGGGTCGCAGCAGATCGCGCTGGCCATCGCCGAGTCCCTCGGGGATCGTGTGATCCTCGACAGCCCGGTGTCCGAGATCGATTGGAACGGTTCGGGGGTCACTGTCCGCACGGGTTCGACGACCATCCGGGCCCGTACTGCGATCCTCGCGGTGCCGCCGCCGCTGGTAGCACGGATCCGGTTCAGCCCGGGTCTGCCCGGGGATCGGGATCAACTCGCGCAGCGGATGCCGATGGGCCGCGTCATCAAGGTCAACGTGGTCTACGACGAACCGTTCTGGCGCAACGCGGGTATGAGCGGTCAGGCGAACAGTGATCGCCGAGCGCTGGGCACGGTGTTCGACAACACCCCGGCGGACGGGGCTCCGGGGGTACTCGTCGGATTCCTCGAGGGTCGGCACGCCGATGTCGGGAGCCGACTCGATCTCCCGACCCGACGTTCGCAGGTGATCGACGACCTCGTCGCCTACTTCGGTCCGAACGCCGGCGCGCCGATCGACTACATCGAGCGTGACTGGGCCGAAGAGGAATACAGCCGCGGCTGTTACGGGGCATTCCTCGCCCCGGGAACCCTGACCCGGTTCGGTCCGGCGTTGCGAGCGCCGATCGGGCCGCTGCACTGGGCCGGGACCGAGACCGCCACGAGGTGGGCCGGATACATCGACGGCGCAGTCGAGTCAGGGCGTCGCGCGGCGCGCGAGATCCGAGCCGTCCTACCCGAACAGGACGCTGCGGCGCCCGTGTAGTCGTCGAGTGCGAGGGGTGCTCGACGACTACCCGGTCCTTCACGGCTGGCCACTCGACGTGGGGCGGCAACCGCCGTCGAATCCGGCGTGATCGTGGTGTCCACATCCGGTGTGAACCGTCGGTGTCGGTCGCCGAACCGACGTCGATCCGCGTGGCCGCGTCCGGGATGTTGTAATCGGTGCCGACGCCGGGCCCCGCCGCCCAGGCCGCTGCCGACGATCCGAGGACCTCGCCATGAATCAGCCGCACCCCGATCCCCAAGGCCCGCACGACGGATACGGCTCTCCGAGCGGGGGCGCCCCGAGTCCGTCCGCAGAGCCCACTGTGTGGGCACAGCCCGCGCCGGGAGCCCCGGGACCGACGTACGGATCGTCGCCGTTCGGCGCAGATCCGCAGGGCGCGAACCAGTATGGCCCCGGTCTGTCGGCGCCGAATCGGCAGTCGGCGGCCCAGTCGTACGCGCCGAACCCGTACGGCGGCAGCCCGTACGAGTCCCCGGCGTACGGCACCCCGGCGTACGGGGCGCCGGTGTACGGCACCCCGGCGAATGTCGGCGCTCCGTATGGGCCGACGTCGTACCCCCAGAACGGCCAGGTGCCGTTCGGGACCCCACAGTTCGCCGGTCAGTACGCACCCGCCCGCGCGTCGGGAGCCACTGCGATCGCGGCGTCGGTGTTGTCCTTCCTGGGAGCGTTGGCCTCGGCGATCGGGGTGATCTCCCTGCTGTTCGTCATCCTCGTGGCGCTCGGCATCGACGGCGCCGACCAGTACTTCCCCGGGTGGTTCGTCGCGCTGCTGGCGGTGGTGGCGGTGATCAACATCGTGGTCGCCGGGCTGTTGGTCGGAGGGGGCGTCGCGGTGTTGCGACGATCGATGGTGGGGCGGACGCTCATCGCATCCGGCTGCGCGATCTATCTGGTCTCCGGACTCGCACTGACCATCTCCCAGTACGCATTCCTCTCCCAGCTCGACACGACGGGTGCCGACGTCGGGGTGGGCGGCATCCTCGGCCAGGTCGCGGGTGTCGTCTTCCCGCTCATCACCCTGGTCCTCGTGCTGGTGCCGTCGACCACTGCCTGGATCAACGACCGACCGGCAGACACCGCGCCTGCGTACTGAGCCGACGCGGGCGGCGGAAAGATCGGCGGAATCGTCCGCCCGAAAGTGAAACGTGTTCTAGTTTGAAGCCATGACGATCCGAGTGGTCGAGTGGTCGACCGGAACCGTGGGTAGGCATGCCATCGCCGGGATCGATGCCCGACCCGACCTCGAACTGGTCGGTGTCTGGGTCTCCGGTCCCGCCAAAATCGGCAAGGACGCCGGCGAGCTGGCCGGGCTGGGGCGAGAGCTCGGGGTGTCGGCGACGAACGATCGGGACGCCCTGGTGGCGCTGCGGCCCGACTGCATCGTGCACACCGCGATGACCGATGACCGCGTCTTCGATGCGATCGAGGATCTGATCTTCTTCATCTCCCAGGGGATCAACGTGGTGTCGAGTGGACCGGTGGTCCTGCAGTTCCCGCATGGGGTGCTGCCCGATGAACTGGTCGAGCGGGTCGAGGCGGCCGGCCGAGAGGGCAACGCCAGCCTGCACGTCAACGGGATCGACCCGGGCTTCGCCAACGACGCACTGCCGCTGTCGATCACGAGTCTCTCGCAGAGGATCGACGAGGTGCGTTGCCTGGAGATCGCCGACTACTCGACGTACTACCAACCGGTGGTGATGAAGTCGATCTTCGGTTTCGGTCAGCCGATGGACTCCACCCCGATGCTGCTGAATCCCGGCGTGCTGTCCCTGGCCTGGGGCAGCGTCGTCCGTCAGATCGCCGCGGGATTGGATCTCACCCTCGATGAGCCGCTGGAAGAACAGTTCGACCGGGTGGCCGCGGACCGCGACTACTCGACCGTGTCGGTGGAGATCCCCGAGGGCACGATGGCGGCATTGCACTTCCAGGTCATCGGGAAGGTCGGGGGAGTGCCGCGGGTGGTGCTGGAGCACTTCACCCGCACGCACCCCGACCAGGCCCCGGACTGGCCGACGCCGGCGAAGGGTGACGGTTGCTACCGGATCATCGTCTCCGGTGAACCGGAGATGGAAGTCGAGTTCACCCACCACGGCAAGCACGGCGATCACAATGTGTCCGGGATGATCGTCACGGCCATGCGCCTGGTGAACGCGGTCGCAGCGGTCGTCGACGCGAAGCCCGGCCTGGTCACCGCGCTCGATCTGCCGCTAATCTCCGGACGCGGGTTGGTCGCCGGGAGCTGACGATCGGGGCCGAGGGTCTGGGCGGGATTCGGCGGGGTCCTGCGGGCGACTCTTCGGATCTTTGGCACGTGAGCGGGCTGCGGTCTGGATATCGCACGGCTGAGTCCGCTCGGGTGCCATTTGTGCGGCGGGGCGGTGGGGCCCTTCCGGATTTTTGACACTTGAGCGGGCTGCGGTGTGGATATCGCAGGGCCGGGCGCGGTGGGGTGCCATTTGTGCGGAGATTCGGCCGGCCACCGTCGCGCCGGCGTGACCGCACGACATCGACGACCGGAAATCCTCGTCAGGTGAACCCTGTTCGCGATCAGCGTGCGCGCAGTCCATCGAGCAGGATCGTGACGACGGGATCGTCGGGTCGCGCGCCCGGCCGGCAGACGGTGGTGCTCACCGCGGTCAGGACGTCGCGGCGGCCCAGATCGTTGCGCATGCTGCCGTCGGACTGCGCCCGATCGATGAGCGCGAGGAGTGCGTCGTCGCTCGCGGTGATCATCTTCGGCAGTTCTGGGTCGCGAACCGGTTGTCCGACAAGCGAATGCGTCAGTCCCAGGGGGAGTTCCGTGCATCGCCGGATCACGCCGGCGAACGCGTCCCACGGGCTCGCGTGGTCCGACGCGGCGGTCGCCTCCGTGATGAGGTCTGTCAGTGCGTGCGCGGCGATCGACTCGAGCAGGCTCTGCCTATCGGGGAAATGGCGGTAGAGGGCGCCGACGCTCACGCCGGCGGTGTCCGCGATCTGTTGCATCGACGCCGATTCGCCGAGGGCCGTCAGTTCGACGACGGCCGCCGTGACGATGTTGTCGCGGTTGCGACGCGCGTCCGCTCTCATGCCGGTTTCCTCCGCACCTAAGGTGAATCTTGCGCTCAGGATATCCGACTGCTTAAGGTGAATTTCACATTCACTTTGAGGAGTCGATCATGGAGATCTCGCTGTCGGTACCGGGTGTTTCCACCTTTGATGCGATGGTCGATGCCGCGCGCTCGGCGTCCGAGGCCGGTTTGAGTGGCGTCTGGCTGAATCAGGTCGACGGTTGGGACGCGCTGACCGCGGTTGCCGCGCTCTCGGCGCACGCTCCCGACCTGGGATGGGGGACGTCCATCGTGCCGACGTTCACTCGTCACCCGTTGGTGCTGGCATCGCAGGCGCTGACGATCCAGGCGGCGACCGGGAACCGATTCTCGCTGGGGGTCGGTCCGAGTCATCCGGCCATCATCGAGGGCGGGTACGGCGTGTCCTACCGGCGGCCGGCGACGCACACGAGCGAGTACCTGTCGGTGCTGCGCCCGCTTCTCCGTGGTGAACGGGTGACCCACACGGGCGAGTGGTTCGGGCTCGACGGTGCGGTGCAGGCTCCGGGCGTGGTCGAACCCGAGGTCCTGCTGTCCGCGCTTGGTCCGCGGATGCTCCGGATCGCGGGCGAACTCGCCGACGGCACCATCGTCGTCTGGGTGCGTCCGGACCACATCGCCCAGGTGATCCGACCCGCGCTGCTGGCGGCAGCCGATGCCGCCGGTCGGGGGGCGACGCCGAAGGTCATTGCCGGGGTCATCGCTACGGTCACCGACCGTTCGTCCGAGGTTCGAGCCGAGATCGACGCGGCGCTGGGGTTCGCGGGCGACCTTCCCGCATACCGATCGTTGCTCGATCGGCAAGGATTGTCGGCGGTCACCGACACGGTCCTCATCGGATCTGCCGATGAGGTCGAGGCCGGCATCGCCGATTTCCGAGACGCTGGTGTGGACGAGCTGATCGTCAGCGTATGGGGATCGGAACCCGCGGAGACCGTCGATGTCCTGCGTGGCGTCGTGGCCCGGGAGCAGTCGATCGCGCGGTGACCGGGAGGACCGCCCAAGGGGGAGTTGGGGTCGACTCGCCGGTACACCGCGCGACCATCGGATTCGATGTCCGAACCCGCGGCGGCACGCACCACACCCGTCGGTATGTACTACGTCATAACCGTCGCTCCGAAAAGGTATACGTGACCGTCGGTAACAGTCAAGACCGCGATCGCGTGATCGCGATCTGATCCAGACCACACGTTTGTCATCTGTTTGCGCACAACCCGGCTGATCGACGCTGGCAAATCGCAAGATTCGGAGACTGCATCGTGGGCCGAATGGAGCCGGGCGTCCCGTATCGCACGATGTGGCGGATGCCCAACGGCATCGTGCTGCAACTGCACGACAGACGGCTGCACGGAACGGTCGTGCTCGACGAACGACACCGAGGCGCGCCCGGATTCGCGGCCAGCGGAGCCGTGACAAGCCTGCTCGACGAAGTTCTGGGCACCGCGATCGCGCCGCTGGAGGTCACCGTCGCGACCACTCGACTCGAGGTCGACTACCTCGCGCCCGTACCCCTGGCGACGACTCTCGCGATCACCACCTGGATCACCCACGATGCCGGTCGTCACCTGTTCGCGGCGGCCGAACTACGTACCACGGGAGGTGTCGTCGCGCAGGCGACAGGTACCTTCCTGGCACGTCCGCCGATGGACTGAGCTCGCTGTCGGCAACCGTCCGACCGCGATCGGGCGCGACCTCAGTGTCTGCGCACCGACCGGAAGTAGGCACGAACAGCGGCGCCTGACACCACTGCACCCACTGCCGCGGACGCGCGGACACGCGGCTCGTCGAGGTGGTGCCGCACGCCCGCGAAGAGGGTGACCGCGCCGAACGCGTTGACGGTCGCCCAGATCAGGTTGAGCACCGCCGACGAATCCCCGACACCGGGTGGGTTGGCGAACGGGGTAGGGAACGGTCTTCCGGTGATGCCGTGGGCGAGGTGGGGGACCACGTTCGCCGCGATCGATCCCGCGATGCCGGCGACGATCACATCGCGGGCGCCCGCGCGGGACGGTACGGTCGCCGACCTCGCGCCGTCTCGGCGCGACACGCGGCTCACAGGCCCCAGGTGTGCACGGGCTCGCCCTCGTGCATCAGATCGACGTAGTCGCGCAGCATGCCGCGCAACGCTTTTGCGCGACTCTCGCCGGCCTCCTCGCGCGCCACGACCGAGCGCCGCTGCCACGCCGAGCCGGTCTGCCGGTTGATGCACCGACCCTCGATCACCGATAGGTAGCGCGACCGCGCCTTGCCGGATACGCCGAACGCGGTCAGGCCGTCATCGGCCACGGCCAGGAGTCGGCGCAGGGTGAGCTCGTCGGGACGCACCCACCCGACGTTGGGCCAGTAGAGCTGTGCGTCGAGGCCTGATCGCGCACCCGAGTGCAGGTTCTCGGCCGCGGCGTCGAAGGACATCTGCGACCACAGTGGAATGTCGGAGTCGACGAGCCCGCGGACCACCCCGTAGTAGAAGGCCGCGTTGGCGAGGGTGTCGATGACGGTGGGCCCGGCAGGCAGCACGCGGTTCTCGACCCGGAGGTGGGCCTGACCGTCGACGATGTCGTACACCGGTCGGTTCCACCGGTAGACGGTCCCGTTGTGGAGGCGCAGCTCGTCGAGTGTCGGGGTGTCGCCGGCATCGAGGGCCTCGATGGGGTCGACGTCGCTGCACACCGGCAGCAGCGCGGGGAAGTAGCGGGTGTTCTCCTCGAACAGGTCGAAGATGGTGTTGATCCATCGCTCGCCGAACCAGACCCGCGGCCGGACGCCCTGGTTCTTCAACTCGAGTGGCCGGGTGTCGGTGGCCTGTTCGAACACGGGTATCCGGCTCTCATGCCACAGCGCGGTGCCGGCGAGGAACGGCGAGTTGCCGGCCAGCGCGACCTGGACGCCGGCGATGGCCTGTGCGGCGTTCCAGTGTGCGGCAAAGTCCTCGGGCGCGACCCGCAGATGCAGCTGCAGGGAGGTGCACGCGGCCTCGGGGAGGATCGAATCCGTTGCGGTGAACAGACGTTCGGAACCGAAGGCGCCGCCGAGCGGGATCCCGGTGATGTCGATCTCCAGGTCCTCGCCCCGCGCGGCGAAGATCTGCTGGTTCAGCAGGTCGTAGCGCGGATTGGTCGAGATCCACTGGCGCGCGAAGTGTTCGGTACGGAGGGTCGGCAACATCCCGACCATCACCAGATGGTTGTCGGTCTGTGCGGCACGGTGTTCGGCGCGGTTGAGCGAGGTCCGCAACGCCTGTTCGAGGGAGATCACCTCGTCGCCGGTGAACGGGCGCGGTGAGACGTTGATCTCGATGTTGAACTGCCCCAACTCCGTCTGGTAGTCGGGATCGGCGATCGCGTCCAGGACGGTCGTGTTGGCCATCGCCGGGTTCATCGCCGCATCGATGAGGTTGAGTTCCACCTCCATGCCCAGCAGTGGTTCGGGCGGCCGCCCGTGGTCGGTGAAGAGGCCGTCGGCGAGCATCCGTGCGATCGCCTCGGTCCCGCGTCCGACCTGCCTGCGGAACCGCACCCGGTCGGCGCCGGTGAACTCTCGTCTCGAGACGTCGGTGCCCATGGATCAATGGTGCATGATGAGTGCCGTGCCGGCCCGTAAACCGATCGACCCCGCCGCCGCCCGTGCGGCGGTGCTCGAGGTCGCACGGTGGATCTCCGACGATGCCGCGCAGACTCCGCCGCGTCCGGCGATCGCGGCGGCGGTCCGCATGACGGCCCGGTCGCTCGAGGACATCGCACCCGGATCCTCCGTGGAGGTGCGGGTGCCGCCCTTCGTCGCCGTGCAGTGCATCGAGGGACCCCGGCACACCCGTGGCACCCCGCCCAACGTCGTGGAGACCGACGCCCGCACCTGGCTGCGGCTGGCGGCCGGTCTCGATGATCTCGAAGCGCTCGTGGAGGCCGGGGCGATCAGCGCCTCCGGGTCCCGGGCGGCCGAGGTCGGGCGGTGGATGCCGCTGTATCCGATCTGATCGCTACGCGTCCCGTCGTTGGGCCGGCCTGGGTGCGTCGTCCGCCATCGGTTCGTCCGGACGGGGTGCGGGCTCGATGCGATGGCGCCCGATGATGAGCACCACGGCCAGGATCACGTAGACCAGGATCGGTGCGAGCGCACCCGGGTAGCCCTTCTGATCGACCAGGATCGAGGTCCCGGTGATGATCGAGAAGTCGAAGAGTCCGTGCAACACCGAGTTGAGGACGTTGCCGCGGGAGACCCGACGGATCAGATAGAAGAAGTACCCGGCGAAGCTGACCGCGATGGCCTGCGGGATCGCCGACACCCCGTGCCCGATGGCGTTGGTCAGGTGCACCGCGCCGAAGATGACGCTCGACCACAGCGCGACCCGCCCCTCGGTGAGTCCGTGGTCGCGCAGGGTGGTGACGCCGATCCCGCGGAACATCGCCTCCTCGCCCCAGCCGACGAACTGGGTGGCGATCAGCAGGGTGACCACGAACGCGAGGTCCTTCTGTGCCAGCGACGAGTAGTCGATGCCGACGACGATCGCGACGGCGAAGACGGCCGGGACCGCCCACACCCATCGCCGCACCGGTCGGTGGTCGGTCAGGACCGGGCGCCACCATCGCAGCACCGTGATCACCCCGAGCGCGAAGAGCAGCGCGGCGCCCAGCGGGATGATCATCCCGAACACGAGACCGCGGGTGGTGACCAGGTCGTCGACGTCAGAGGCCTCGTCGACGGCGAGCCCGCCGAGCTGGATGATCCCGAGGTACACGATCACCACCCCCGCGAACCAGAGGTAGGTCAGGCTCCGGCGTGCGGTCGGGTTCGTCACCGATCAACCCTATGGCGCATCGCGCCAGTTATCTTGCCCACTCGCCGGAATCCGACGTGGCGGCGCACCGTTGAAGGATTCGCGTCGATCCGTCGGCGCCCCGTAGACTCTGGAGACGTCTCCCCAGCCCGTCACCGTGTTAGCCCGCCACCCCCAGGGAGCCCGCCCCGATGACAGACGTGTCGATCACCAGTTCGAACCTCCTCGCACCCACCGCAGGCTGCGGTACAGGCCGTGACCTGGACGAACCCGAGAACGAACCCCGCGAGGAATGCGGTGTCTTCGGAGTCTGGGCGCCGGGCGAAGATGTCGCGAAGCTCAGCTACTACGGGCTCTACGCCCTGCAGCATCGTGGCCAGGAGGCCGCGGGCATCGCCGTCGGCGACGGCTCGCAGGTCCTGGTGTTCAAAGACCTCGGACTTGTCAGTCAGGTCTTCGACGAGCAGACGCTCGGTGCGATGGTCGGGCATGTGGCGATCGGGCACTGCCGCTACTCGACCACCGGCTCCACCACTTGGGAAAACTCCCAGCCGATCTTCCGCACCACGGCGGCCGGGACCGGCGTCGCGCTCGGACACAACGGCAACCTGGTGAACACCGCGGAGCTGGCGAGCCGCGCACGCGCGGCCGGTGTGATGAGCAACGGCGCCGGCGCGGCCACCTCGGACTCCGACGTCGTCGGCGCGCTCCTCGCCCACGGCGCGGCGGACGCCAGCATCGAGCAGGCGGCGATGGAGCTGCTCCCGACCCTGCGCGGCGCCTTCTGCCTGACCTTCATGGACGAGCACACGCTCTACGCCGCACGCGATCCGCACGGTGTCCGTCCGCTCTCGCTCGGTCGTCTCGACCGCGGATGGGTGGTCGCATCCGAGACCGCGGCATTCGACATCGTCGGTGCATCCTTCGTCCGCGACATCGAGCCCGGCGAGCTGCTCGCGATCGACGCCGACGGCGTCCGCAGCACGCGGTTCGCCGAGGCGACCCCGCGCGGTTGCGTCTTCGAGTACGTCTACCTCGCCCGTCCCGACAGCGTGATCCACGGCCGGTCGGTGCACTCGACCCGCGTCGAGATCGGCCGACGACTCGCTAGGGAGTTCCCGGCCGATGGGGACCTGGTGATCCCGGTGCCGGAGTCGGGCACGCCCGCTGCCGTCGGTTACGCGCAGGAGTCGGGCATCCCCTACGGCCAGGGGCTGATGAAGAACGCCTACGTCGGGCGTACCTTCATCCAGCCGTCGCAGACCATCCGGCAGCTCGGCATCCGGCTGAAGCTGAATCCGCTGCGCGAGGTCATCCGCGGCAAGCGACTCGTCGTCGTCGACGACTCGATCGTTCGTGGCAACACTCAGCGCGCCCTGATCCGGATGCTGCGTGAGGCGGGCGCGGCCGAGATCCACGTCCGCATCGCGTCCAGCCCCGTCCGGTGGCCGTGCTTCTACGGCATCGACTTCGCCTCTCCCGCAGAGCTGATCGCCAACGGCATGGAGTCCGAAGAGGGCATGGTCGAGGGTGTCCGGCAGGCGATCGGTGCCGATTCGCTGGGCTACATCAGCATCGACGAGATGATCGCGGCCACCGAACAGCCGGCGTCCAAGCTGTGTGCGGCGTGCTTCGACGGCAACTACCCCATCGAGCTCCCGCAGGAGACCTCGATGGGCAAGGCGGTCCTCGAGCAGATGCTGGCGAATGCCGCGGGCGACCCGCTGACCGCCGCCAACGACAACGTCAGCGCCGTGATGCGTCCGTGACACCGCGGTCCTGACCACCGAGGTGGTCGGGCCGTTGCGGTGGGTGCTGGTCGGGTAGCGTGTCACCCGTCGGCGATCTGTTCCGCCGGTGGCGATCGGAGATCGCCTCGACTCTCGACAAGGGGTGCTCAGCTAGATGTCCGACCAGGGTTCGGCTGCCGACAATCCGACCTCCTCGTCCGACACGACGTCGTCCGAGCATGTCGGGGGAGCGTCGTACGCAGCGGCCGGTGTCGACATAGACGCCGGCGAGCGCGCCGTCGAACTCTTCGCCCCGCACGCCAAGCGCGCATCTCGTCCCGAGGTCCTCGGTGGTCTCGGTGGATTCGCCGGACTCTTTGCCCTGAAGGGCAATTACCGCGAACCGGTCCTGGCCGCCGCGAGCGACGGCGTCGGGACCAAACTGGCTGTCGCGCAGGCCCTGGACAAGCACGACACCGTCGGCCGCGACCTCGTCGCCATGGTCGTCGACGACCTGGTGGTCTCCGGTGCCGAGCCGCTGTTCGTGCAGGACTACATCGCGGTCGGCAAGGTCGTTCCCGAGACCGTCGCAGAGATCGTCGCCGGCATCGCCGACGGCTGTGTCGACGCCGGATGTGCACTGCTCGGCGGCGAGACCGCGGAGCATCCGGGACTCATGCATGCGAGCCACTACGACCTGTCCGCGACCGCGGTCGGCGTCGTCGAGGCCGACGCCATCCTCTCGCCCGAGCGCGTACGCCCCGGCGACGTCGTCATCGCGATGGGATCGTCGGGATTGCACTCCAACGGTTACTCCCTCGCCCGTAAGGTCCTGTTGGACTGGGGGCACATGGATCTCAACGGCCATGTCGAGGAGTTCGGTCGGACACTCGGCGAGGAGTTGCTGGAGCCGACCCGCATCTACGCCCGTGACTGCCTGGCGCTCGCCGCAGAAGCCGACGTCCGCACCTTCGCGCACGTCACCGGCGGTGGATTGGCCGAGAACCTGGCCCGTGTCATCCCGTCCGGGCTCGTTGCCGAGTTGGAACGCAACACGTGGACCCCGGCGCCGGTCTTCTCGATGATCGCCCAGCGTGGTCGGGTCGAGCGGGTCGAGATGGAGCGCACCTTCAACATGGGTGTCGGGATGGTCGCCGTGGTCGCCCCGGAGGACACCGATCGTGCGCAGGCAGTGCTGACGGCACGCCACGTGGAGAACTGGGTCCTCGGCTCGATCAAGCGCGTCGGCTCCGGAAAGAAGGCCGCCCCCGGCAGCGCCGTCCTCGTCGGAGATCACCCGCGGTTCTGACCGTGTGAAGGCCCGGTCGGCCTCGTCGTCGACCGTGTGCGATGCGTCGACCGTGCGCACCAGAGCGTCGATCGTGCGCTCGAATTCGTTGATCGTGCGCTCGGAAACGTTGATCGTGCGCTGGAGACTGTTGATCGTGCGCTGGAAAACGTCGATCGTGCAGTCCGTTTCGCCGACCACGTCCATATGGCCGTGCGGTCACCGCAATCCCTGCGCGATCGACGGATCGGAGCGCACGGTGGACGAGTTCGTGCGCACGGTGGACGAGCGGGAGCGCACGATCAACGGATCGGAGCGCACGGTCGACGGGCCGGAGCGCACGGTCAACGATCTCGAGCGCACGGTCGACGAGCCGGAGCGCAACACATCACCCGCCGGTCGCCGACTGGTCGGAACTCCGACCCGGTCAGCTGCCGGCGGGCGTAGATGTGGTGCTTGTTGTGTGCGGTGTCAGACAGGGAACGTCGACAACGGGGCGCGCAGCGTCAAGCGCGACGCCACTCGTCTTCTTCGGCCCAGTCGTCCCTCACCGGTTCCCGGTGTTCAACCGACTCATCGCCTCCCGAGAGCTCGCGTTGCAAGCTGTCGAAGTCGGTGTTCGGAGTGGAGTACTTGAGCTGACGAGCAACTTTCGTCTGCTTTGCTTTCGCCCGGCCGCGGCCCATATGGGACCCCCTCGCACAATGACGGGGCGGCCAAACACTTGGCGGCCCCGTTCTGTAGCTGATGATTCTGTCGTGGGGACCAGTTTAGCGCGCCCGCCAGGATTATGCGGACTGCCCTGCCACGCCGCGCCGACCTGCGCTGAAACGGTCTGCGACGCCGGTCACGCGCGAGCGAGGTGACGTGTCGCCTCACGCCGTACCTTGGGGGCGACATCGTCGGCGGCGAGCAGCGCCGACAGCGCCTCCGCGTCGGTCCCGGCGCCGGTCAGCAGGTGCCGCACGTGGACTCCGTGGGTGGGCCGGTGGACGACCCGGATGGCGTCACCGACGCCGACCGTCCCCGGGGTCACGACCCGCAGATATGCTCCGACGTCGGCGCGGCTCATGAATCGTTTGACCCAGCGCGGTTCCCCGGCCCAGACCGCGAACGTGCGGCACGGCGTGCGCGGGATCGTCGTCTCCAGGAGCAGTCCGTCATCGCCGACCGCCCATTGCTCGCCGACGATCGCATCGGTCACCGGCAGGCCGGACACCCGCAGGTTCTCCCCGAACCAGCCGTATGGCAGATCGCGTCCGAGTTCCTCGGCCCAGCGGGCGGCCTCGGCGTCGTCGTAGGCGTACACGGCCTGATCGCCGCCGCCGTGGTGCTTGGTGTCCACCGAGTGATCCGGCACCAGGCCGTCGATCCCGACGGTCACTCGGCCGGCCTCCTGGCGCTTGTCGATGCCGCTGGCACCGATCCCGGAAAGCTCCACATCGGTGCGGGCGGCGCACACGGCCAGCACGACGCCGGCCCCGACTGCCGATGCGATCGGGGTCGGTTCGACGCCGCTCATCGGGCGGTGCCCCGGAGTCGCTCGATGGCCTCTCGACCGGCCTGCACCCGATCGTCGGCGTGTACCGAATCGGGGTCGATCTTTGCGGCGACGGGGTTCTCGGTCCCCACGGTGAGCTCGGTGCCGACGTCGACGTTCCGCTTGATCAGGGCGAGGGCGATCGGACCGTACTCGAAGTGGTCGACCACGGTGCCCAGCCGACCGACCGTGCGGCCACCGGCCAGGATCGGGTCTCCGGTGGCGGGCCGTTCGTCGGAACTGCCGTCGAGGTGCAGGAGCACGAGGTGCCGGGGAGACTTGCCCAGGTTGTGGACACGCGCCACGGTCTCCTGACCCCGGTAGCAGCCCTTGTCCAGATGGACGGCGCCCTGCTCGGCAGGGGTACCGATCCAGTCGACCTCGTGCGGGATGGTGCGCTCGTCGGTGTCGACGCCCAGGCGGGGGCGCACGGCTGCGACGCGGAGCGCATCGAGCGTCCACGTGCCCGCCATCCGCGCCCCGGCATCGGTGAGTGCGGTCCACCACGCCTGCAGCAGGTGGTCGGGGACGAGGAGGTCGACGACCGGGAGTCGGCGCCCCTCGCCGATCGGCGGCATGATGCGCCAGAAACCGAGTGGCTCGTCGTCGTGATGGATCTCGGGCAGATCGCCCGCGCTGTAGACGTCCGCGTCGGCCGGGATCTCGAGGAGGTCGGCAATCGCGGGTTCGCGGACCTGCGGACCGACCAGCGTGATCACCGACAGGTCGTCGCGCGCCGCGGGGGAGACCTTGGCCCAGAACACCATCTTGGTGAGGAAGTCGAGGAGCGCGGGTCCGCGCGACGCCTCCGTGTCGACCCAGGTGATGTCGTCGACATCGGTCAGGACGAAGTGGTCTTCGACCCGACCGTTGCCGTCCAGCGAGAGGTTCTCGGCGCTCCGTCGGTCCTGCAGATTGCTCACGAACTGACTGGAGATGGTGTGCAACCACGACAGGCGCTCGTCGCCGGGGAGTTCGATGACCGTGCGGTCGGACCGGTCGATGATGACCGCGCCCGTGGTCGCGCTCCGTTGCTCTCCGAGCGGATCGCCGTAGTGCCATGCGATGTCGGGATCCGCCGGGCCGGGAACGGCACCGTCGGTGGAATACCTGGTCAGGATCGGTGACGCGGTCACACCGCGATTCTACGCAAAGTCGACGTCCTTGATCGCCGCGTCCTGCCTGATCGCGGACACCGATGCCATAGCCTCGTGCTATGTCGCAGGCAATTCTGGTCACACTCGACGGCACCGTGCGCGATCCGCAGGAGCCGTTCCTGTACGCCGACGACCTCGCCGCCGTCCGAGGTGACGGTGTCTTCGAGACACTGCTCGTCCGTTCGGGGCGCGCCCGGTGTGTCTCGCTGCACCTCGACCGGCTGGAGCGCAGTGCATCCGCGCTCGATCTGCCGAAGCCCGACCGCGAGGCCTGGCGGAGCGCCATCGAGCAGGCGGCCCACACCTGGGCGGAGCAGTACACCGACGGCGCCGAAGGCATGCTCCGGCTGGTCTACTCGCGCGGGCGGGAGAGTGAGCCGGGCGGCCGGCCGACCGCCTACGTCACCGTCGCCCCGGTCCCGGCGCGGGTGGCCGCCGTCCGCGCCGACGGCGTCTCGGTGGTCACGCTCGAACGTGGCTACTCCATTGACCTCGCGGGGTCGGCGCCCTGGGCGCTACTGGGCGCGAAGACGTTGAGTTACGCCACCAACATGGCCGCACTCCGGCACGCGGAGCGTGAGGGTTTCGACGACGTGGTCTTCATCAGCAGTGAGGGCGCGGTGCTGGAGGGGCCGCGGTCGACCGTCATCGCTGTGTTCGGACGGACTCTGGTGACGCCGCCGTCGGAGATCGGCATCCTCCCGGGCACGACCCAGCTCGCCGTGTTCGAGCTGGCGGAGAAGGAGGGCTGGACGGTCAAGACCGAGGTCCTCAAGCGAGAGAACCTGATCCAGGCCGATTCGGTGTGGCTCGTCAGCAGTGTCACGCTCGCCGCCCGGGTCACCGCCATCAACCGCTACCTGACCCCGGTGGTGGAGAACGGCTCCGAGTTTTCGGATTTGGTGGACCGTGCCATTTCCATTGACCGAGAATGAGAGCTGCGGACCGGTACCCGAGCTCGTACCGAGAAGGAGACACCGCCGCGCGGTGACCGCCGACGCGCTGCCCGGGTGACGAGACGCACCGCACAACCGCATGTCCCGATGGCGGGACCTTGGTCGCTTGTCTCGGCCGTCGGCCCAGCGTAGCGTCGTAGACGAGGACCTACTACGTCTAGTAGTAGAGAAGTCCCGCCACGCATCACAGCCCGCTGGTGCACCCCTCTCTCGATTGAGGCGACATGGATGCTCTCGACGTATCCCGATGGCAGTTCGGGATCACGACCGTCTATCACTTCGTCCTGGTCCCGCTGACCATCGGCCTCGCGCCGATGATCGCCATCATGCAGACGGTCTGGCATCGGACCGGCAACGAGCAGTGGCTGCGTGCCACCAAGTTCTTCGGGAAGCTGTTCCTGATCAACTTCGCGCTCGGCGTGGCGACCGGCATCGTGCAGGAGTTCCAGTTCGGTATGAACTGGAGCGAGTACTCGCGCTACGTGGCCGACGTCTTCGGTGCGCCACTGGCATTGGAGGGGCTGGTCGCCTTCTTCCTGGAGTCGACCTTCATCGGCCTGTGGATCTTCGGCTGGGGACGGCTGCCACGACGAGTGCATCTGGCGTGTATCTGGTTGGCCGCCATCGGCGTCAACGCGTCGGCATACTTCATCATCGCCGCCAACTCGTGGATGCAGCACCCGGTCGGCGTCACCTGGGACCCCGAGCGGAACCGCCCCGCGATGAACGACCTCTGGGCGGTCCTGACCAACAACACGACGCTCGCCGCCTTCCCGCATGTGATCGCCGGAGCCTTCCTCACCGCGGCGACCTTCGTCGCGTGCATCGGCATCTGGTGGATGGCGCGGAACACCTGGCGGGCCAAGAAACTCCGCGAGGCCGCCGAGACCGGCGACACCACCGACCTGCCGGAGACCACGTCGCCCAGTCACATCGATGCGACACCGGAGGACCTCGAGCGCGACGCCCACCAGTTGTGGCGACCGGTGACCCGGATGGCGCTGTGGTTCATAATCGCCGCCGGCATCGGGGTGGCGATATCGGGGGACACCCAGGCGCAGATCATGTTCGAGCAGCAGCCGATGAAGATGGCGGCGGCCGAATCGCTGTGTGAGACCGCCACCGGCGCGCCGTTCTCGGTGCTCAGCATCGGCAGACAGAACAACTGCGACAACATCGAGCACATCATCGAGATCCCGAATGCGCTGTCGTTCCTCGCGACGCACACCTTCGACAGCACGCTCCAGGGTGTCAACGAACTGCAGGCGCAATACCAGCAGGCGTTCAACATGCCGGGGCAGAACTTCGCACCCAACCTCTTCGTCACCTACTGGGGCTTCCGCGCGATGATCACGTGGGCGCTGGGATCGGTGGTGGTCGCGCTCGGCGGTCTGTGGCTCACACGCAAGAAGCGGGTCGTGGAGTCCCGCAAGTTCGGTCTCGTCGCACTCTGGATGATCCCGACGCCCTTCCTGGCCAACAGCTCCGGCTGGATCTTCACCGAGATGGGCAGGCAGCCGTGGGTGGTCGCACCGAACTGGGCCGACCCGGACGGTAACCCGATGCAGATCCACATGCTCGTCCAGGACGGTGTGTCCAACCATGTCGCGGCGACGGTGTGGACCTCGTTGATCGTGTTCACCCTGCTCTACGGCGCCCTCGGCATCGTCTGGTTCCTGCTGCAGCGCAGGTACGTCATCGAGGGGCCGAGCAACTCCGATGCCAAACCACCGGGCGACGGTGACGACGAGTCGGACTCCGACGAACCGTCCACCCTGTCGTTCGCGTACTAGGAGCAGACCATGAGTCTCCCCGAATTCTGGTTTCTCGCCGTCGCTTTCCTCTTCGTCGGCTACTTCGTCCTCGAAGGCTTCGACTTCGGTGTCGGCATGCTCATGCCCTTCCTTGGGCGAAGTCATCCGTCGGCGGTCGCGGACGAGGCCGGTGTCGACCACGAGCCCGGCTTCGACGACAACGACCGCAGGCGCCGGGCGGTGCTCAACACCATCGGGCCGGTCTGGGACGGCAACGAGGTGTGGGTGATCACCGGTGGCGGAGCGCTGTTCGCAGCTTTCGGCGGGTGGTACGCGACCATGTTCTCCGCGTTCTACCTACCGCTGCTGCTGATCCTGGTCGGCCTCATCACCCGCATCGTCGCCATCGAGTGGCGGGGCAAGATCAATCATCCGCGATGGCGGATGTGGTGTGACATCGGCATCGGGCTCGGTTCGTGGATCCCGGCGCTGCTGTGGGGCGTCGCGTTCGCCAACGTCCTGCGTGGGCTGCCCATCGACGCCGACCATCAATACACCGGTGGGGTGTTCAACCTGCTGAACCCCTACGGGCTGCTCGGTGGTCTGACCACGCTGCTGGCATTCCTCACCCACGGCGCGGTGTTCGTGGCCCTCAAGACATCCGGTGTGCTCCACGAGGACTCGGCGACCTACGCCAAGCGACTGGCGATCCCGACCGCGGTCGTCGCAGCGGTGTTCCTGCTCTGGACGCAGTTCGCCTACGGCAACGCCTGGACCTGGATCCCGGTCCTCATCGCGGCGGTCGCCGCGATCGTCATGGTGGTCGCCACCTACCTCCGGCGGGAGGGGTATGCATTCGCAGCCACCACCATCGCCATCGCGGGCACGGTGTCGACGCTGTTCGCGGCGCTCTTCCCCGACGTGCTGCCCTCGACGCTGGATGACGCCTACACCCTGACCATCGCGAACACGTCCTCCAGCGACTACACACTCACGGTGATGACCTGGGCCGCGGTGTTCATCCTGCCGGTCGTCATCGGATACCAGGCGTGGACGTACTGGGTGTTCCGAAAGCGCATCTCGGTGGCCCACATCCCGCCACCGGGTGGCGTGTCGTCGCTGCGCGCATCGAGCCGGTGACCGCCGCGCAGGTGCGGGGCAAGCGGTCGGGACCGCCGCTGGATCCTCGCCTGCTCCGCTACGCTCCGACGAGCCGCCGGTACGTCGTCGCCACCGCGATCTTCGCCGCCGCCACGGTGGTCGCGATCATCGTGACCGCTGCGATGGCAGCGTCGATCCTGTCGGAACTCGTCGTCGACCCCGCGGCTCGATCGTTGTCGGCGCAGTCAGGCCACCTGGCCGTCCTGACCGTGGCGCTGCTCGCGCGGGTCGTGATGTCCTTCTTGCACGACAGGTATGCGCATCGCGCGTCCGCCGAGGTGATCGCACAACTGCGGCTGCGGGCGCTCGACTCGGTGACCGATCCGGGCCGGACCACGATGCGCGCGCTGCTGAACCGTCGGGACCACGCCGCGACGGTGTTGACCCGCGGATTGGCGGCTCTCGGTCCCTACCTGTCGGGATACGTTCCGGCGCTGATCGTCTCGGTGACGGTCACGCCGGTGGTCATCGTCGTCATCGCCGTCGCCGACTGGCCGTCGGCGTTGATCATCCTGATCACCCTGCCCTTGATCCCGCTGTTCATGGTCTTGGTGGGCCTGATGACCAGGGACCGTACCGACCGCAAGCTGGCGACGATGAGTCGCCTCAGTTCCCAACTGCTGGACCTCATCGCCGGACTGCCGACGCTCCGAGCTCTCAACCGTGCCGCGGGGCCCGCCGAGCGTGTCCACCGACTGGGACAGGCGCACCGACGCAGCACGATGTCGGCGCTGCGGGTCGCATTCCTGTCCGGCGCCGTGCTCGAGCTGTTGGCGACCCTGTGTGTCGCACTGGTGGCGGTCGGCATCGGTCTCCGGCTCGTGTACGGCGAGATGAGCCTCTACGCAGGGGTGTTCGCACTGATCCTCGCGCCGGAGGCCTACCTGCCGTTGCGGCAGGTGGGTGCCCGGTTCCACGACTCGTCCGACGGTCTGGCCGCCGCGGAGGAGGCGTTCGCGCTGATCGACGAGGACGGCCACCAGGTAGGGGAGATCGGCGAGCGGCACGGGACGCGCGGGGTGTCGGTCGTCGGCGCACCGATCCGGTTCCTGGACCTCGGCGTGCACGGCCGGGACGGCTGGGCGCCCTATGATCTCGACGCCGTCGTCGAACCCGGCCGACTCACGCTGATCACCGGACCCAACGGCTCGGGGAAGTCGACCGCGCTGGCCGCGGTGATGGGACTCGTCCGCCCCGACTCCGGGTCGGTGGTGATCGGGTCGGTGCCGGTGACCGAGTTGGATCCGGATGCGCTGCACGAACAGATCGCATGGCTGCCACAGCAACCCGTGGTCGCCCCGGGTTCGGTGGCCGAGAACCTCGCACTGTTCGGCGCGGTCACCGACCGCGAGATCTCTCGCGCGGCAGCGGCGACGGGGTTCGATCGGGTTCTCGCGGGGCTACCCGACGGGCTCGACACGCTACTGGGAAGCGGCGGCGTGGGACTATCCGCCGGTCAGCGTCAGCGTCTCGCCCTCACCCGAGTGCTCGCATCGCCGGCGCCGCTGCTCCTCCTCGACGAACCCACCGCGCATCTCGACACCGACTCGGAGGCAGGCGTTCTCGATGCCCTCCACGCCCGGGCGCGGGGAGGCGACACGGTCATCGTCGTCGCCCACCGCGCGATCGCCCGTGAGCGCGCCGACACCGTCATCGATGTCCCGAGGGTGGCACATGCACACTGACCGATCCACCGCAGACCCGGCGGCCGACTCGGACCCGATCGACGGACGGACTCATCGGCCCCTGCGGGACGACCCGCTGCTCCGCGCACTCGGATTCCTCGGTCTCGCACCGTGGCCGGTGATCCGCGCGTTGCTCCTCGGTGTCGCCGGGGCGTTGTCGGCGCTCGGGCTGGCCGCGTTGTCGGCGTGGCTGATCACCCGTGCATGGCAGATGCCGCCCGTGCTCTTCCTCTCGGTGGCCATCACCGCGGTGCGCGCGTTGGGTATCTCGCGCGGGGTGTTCCGCTACCTGGAGCGCCTGGCGACCCATGATCTCGCGCTCGGCGCGATGGCGACCGCACGTGAGCGGGTCTATCGGACACTGGCCGGTGGATCGGCGGGGTACTCGGTGTCGTTGCGGCGTGGTGATCTGCTGACCCGCACCGGTGACGACATCGACGAGATCGGGAATGCCCTGATCCGCGGCGTCATCCCGATCGGCGTCGGTGCCGTGACCGGGATCGCGGCGGTCGTCGTCATGGCGTTCGTGGCGCCGTCGGCGGCGGTGGTCCTCGCCGTCGCCCTGATCGTCAGCTCAGTCGTCGCGCCGTGGATGGCCGCCCGGGGTTCGGCGCGGTCCATCGCCGACGGTGCGGTCGCCACCACCGCGTCGGTGCAGGCCACATCGTCGCTGCTGTGGCACGCGCCAGAACTCGCGGTGGCCGGGCGTCGGGACGACCTGCTCTCAGCTGTCTCCCGGGCGGACCGGGAGGCCGTCGCCGCCGCCGATCGCGGGGTCCGCTGGCAGGCCGCCGCGTCTGCTGCGACTCCGCTCGCCCTGGGAGCTTCCCTGCTCGCCGCCTGCCTGATCGCGATCGACCTGGCGGGCGCGGTGCCCGGCTCCCTGGCCGCGATCGCCTCCGGGACCGGGCTGACGCCGATGGTCATCGGAGTGCTGATCCTGCTGCCGCTGTCGGCCTTCGAGTCGACCGCGCCCCTGACCGAGGCCGGCGTCCAGATCGAGCGCAGCCGTCAGAGCGCGCGTCGGGTGATGGCCCTCGTGGACGGAGCCGGCGCCGCGACGAGGTCGGAGCCACCGGGTGACGTCCTGCCCCTCGCCGGCCCGGTGACCCTCGAACTCACCGACCTCTCGTGGGGGTGGCCGCGCGGCGGCGCCCCGGTCCATCTCGGCCCCGCGGGCGGCCTGTCGCGACAGCTCGCCGCCGGATCCCGGCTCGTGATCACCGGCCCGAGCGGGTCGGGGAAGTCGACGCTGGCGTTGACGATGGCGGGGTTGCTGACCCCGGTGTCGGGAACCGTGCGATGCCGAGATGCAGATGGCGTCGACGCGCCGACACGTCGGACGGTCGGCTACTTCGCGGAGGAAGGGCATGTCTTCGCGACCACCGTCGCGGAGAACCTGAAGGTGGCGCGCGGAGACGCCACCGTCGCCGAACTCGAACGTGCGCTCGAGACAGTCGGATTGGCCTCGTGGGTCGCCGGACTCCCGGAGGGCCTCGACACCGACCTCGCCGGCGCCGAGGCGCTCAGCGGTGGCCAGCGCCGCCGACTCCTGGTGGCCAGGGCGCTGCTCTATCCGGCAGCAGTGATCATCCTCGACGAGCCGACCGAGCACCTCGACGCCGACGACGCCGGGTCGGTGCTCGACGCCCTGCTCGATCCCGGATCGGGGTGGTTCCGTCCCGATCAGACCGTCGTGGTGATCACGCATCAGCTCGATTCCGCCGACGACACCGCGCGCGACGTCGACGTCCTGACCGTCACACCGACCGTCGTGTCCGCATCGACGGGTATCCGATCAGGCGGTGGACCCCGAACCCGGAACGGCATCGGCGGGGTCCCCGACGGCAGGGCCACGCGCAGCGGCCTGATCGGTGACGACAGTGGAACCGGTGGGGGTGCGGTGCCGTCGATGCCCGACGAACCCGCCGACGATGAGCACGACGCCGGCGAGGATCCACGTCCACGTCGCGACGTCGAGAGCCAGCGCCGAGTCCGGTAGCCAGATCCGCACCTGTGACCCGCCGACGCCCAACAGGGCCGGTGCGAGGCGGACGGCGACGATGACGAGCACCACCCCGATCAGTACGGCGATGCGCAACGCGACACGTCGTGGTCGGCGTACCGCGAGTACGGCGACCACCAGCCCCAGTCCGGCCAGCACGGACAGCGCCCAGGGGAGGGCGCCGAGCATCGTGTCGCCGTCGGCGAGCGTGGGTCGGCCACCGTCGAAGGCCATCAGCAACTGCTGTGCGGTGTCGGCGAGAGTCGGGGCGACCGACTCCCCGTAGGCGTCGGCCAACACCACCGCCGATCGTCCGTCCGAACGCATCAGGACATGGGCGAAGTAGCCGGGGGTCGCACCCGTGTGGTCGACGACAGTCAGGCCGTCGGAGTCGGGCGGGTGGATGCGCCAACCGTAGCCGTAGTCGGCGGTGCCTCCGCGCACATGCGGCGTGGTCACCGAGTCGACGACGGATGTGGACACGACAGCGGGAGCGCTGCCGTACAGCGCGCGGACATAGGCGGTGAGGTCGTCGAGAGTCGAGGTGACATATCCGAACGGCGCGCCGGAGTCGTCGAAACCGGGATCGTAGACGCGCGGATGTCCGAACCAGAACCGATGTCCGGCAGGCAGATCGGTGGCTTCGGCGGAGGCTGCCGAGGTCCGATGCATACCGAGCGGTTCGGTCAGCTCGTCGCGCAGGACGTCGGCGAATGAGTTCCCGCTGTCGGCCTCGACGAGCGCCCCGAGTACCAGATAGTTGGCGTCGCTGTACTCGAACGGACCACGGGAACCACTGTGCCGCAGCGCCTCCGCTGCACGTCGGATCGCACCCGGTGCGGTGTCGAAGCGCTCGGCCACCGCCAGCCCGTCGTTCCGGGTGTACCCGCTCGTGTGGGTGAGCAGTTCGCCGACCGTCACCCCGTCTGCGTCGCGAAGCCACGGCAGATGGTCGGTGATCGGATCGTCGATGCCGAGGCGACCGGCCTCGAGTCGACGGGTGACGAGGATCGCAGTGAGCGACTTGGCCACCGATCCGATCAGGAACGGGGTGGTCGGCGTGATCGCGTCACTGCCGCCGCCATCCTGCCCGCGGCTACCCGTCCACAGCGTGCCGTCCCTATCGACGACGCGTGCCGTGATCCCCGGCAGATGCAGTTCGCGAACGAGGCGGTCGAGGTGATCGTCGGCCGCGCGGGCGTCGTCCGTCGACACCGTCGCCGGCGGGCCGGCCGATCCCGGAGCCGCCGAAGCGAGTGGGATCGCCGCAGGTACCGAGAAAACAGCGACGGCCAGGACCGCAGCGAACGCGGACCACTTTGTGCTGCGGTGCATCCCGATCCTCCTCGGCAATATGAGCATATTGACTCGGCAATACAAACATATTGTTTCAGGGCTGTCCACGGTAGGGTTGCACCCATGGTGCGGAACCCTGACCACGAGCAGCGACGCAAGCAGATCGTCGACGGCGTCCGCGCGGCAGCCCGCGACCACGGCCTGGGGCAGGTGACGATGGCACGGGCGGCGGCCGCCGCCGGCGTGTCGGTCGGTCTCGTCCAGCATCACTGGTCGTCCAAGGACGACCTGCTCATCGACACCTTCACCCATCTGCGGGGCGAGGTCCTGGCCCGTATCGACGCGGAGGTCGCACGGGCGGAGCGGCGCGGCGCCCGGATCGAGGAGATGCTGGTCGCGGGCCTCGGGCAACTGCTGCCGACCTCGCCGCGCCGCCGGGATGAGGTCTATCTGGCCCACGCCTTCGCCGGGCTCGCGCTGGAAAACGATCGGTTGCGTGCGGGCCTCGAAGCCGCTCAGCACGAGTTGCGTGAGCGGGTCGCTACCGCGCTGAGCAACGGCATGGTCTGTGGAGAGGTCGACCCCGGTGTCGACGTCGGGATCGAGGCATACCGTCTGCTCGCCCTGACCGATGGTCTCGCCGCGCATCTCCTCGTCCGCTCCGGTGTCGCGGACAAGGCCCGAGCCCGCTCGATCGTGGCGGCGGAGGTCGCGCGTCTGTGTCCGGGAGAGTGCTCGCACGACCGCGCCGGACTCCGGGATCGTCCCTCGGTCCGTATCGACGGGTGAATGGGTCGACGGGTAAATCGATTGCCGCGCCCGCGGGGCGGGCGTACGTTCGGTGGTACACGAGAGAGGAGGTGGTCTGCAGTTGAAGAACTTGAGGACACGTGAGGTGACCATCCGCTAGCGCGGTTTCCACGAGGCATTCACTGCCGCGTTCGCGACCCGATCCGGGGCGCGGCCGTGCCGGCGAATACCAGGTGGTCACCGGACCCCCGCACCCCGACTCGTCCAGTCGGCGTAGGCCCCGTCAACCGGGGTGGTGCGGGGGTCACTCATTTCTCGGGGGTATCCGACCTGCGCAAATCGCGTCGCTCGGCCCGCTTCGTCCCCCATCGTGTAACGAATGTCACCAGATGGCCGACTGCCATTTCGGGTAGTGGACTACTCGTGCGTCCCCTCGACGCGCGGGTGACGATGGCATCGGTCGCGTCGCTCCACCTCGAGAGATCGAGTCGGAGCGGCACGTCCCCTCCGACGCCGGCGCGGCCACCGCCCACCGACGACCTCCGATTCGCCCCCGAGGAGCGGTCCCATGACGACCACGCATGCACAGACCACGTCGCATCCGGGATCGACCGACACATTCGCGTCGCCCCGAACTGACCTCCGCGTCGCTCGTGAGCGACAGCCGGATGCCGAGTCGGTGTCCGCGGAGCTCGGCGACAGCGCGGTCGCGTCACCGTCGGCAGATCTGCGGCAGGGCGGCCCGGACGGGCCCCGCGGGTCGGTCGACACCCGATTCCTGACCCCGCAGAGCCCTCGGTGGACCAACGACGGCACGGCCGACTGGCTCCCCGGTCGGGTCGCCGGGCTGACGTACACCGAGGTGCCGGGAACAGCCCGCCTCGTGCTGCACAACGGCGGCCCGGTCGATGTCGGCGTGCTCTCGACGCCGCGACTGCCGCGCACCGACGGCACGGAGTTGACGGTCATCGCCGCGGGGGCCTCGGAGTCGCTGCCGGCGGCGGGCTATCACATCCTGCAACGGGAGATGGTGGACGGACATCCGGTGCTGGTCGGTCAGATCTGGCAGGACGAGGACGGTCCGGTGATGACTGTCGACGGGCCGGTGTCGGGCGAGATCGACATCGCCGCAATCGATTCCGCAAACCGGTTCTGGACCCCGGGTGATGCCGACTTCGGTGGTCCGGAGATGCCCGACCTCGAATTCCGCGACCCCTTCGCCGCCGGTCTGTACGTCACCGCCGACGGTGGTGAGGTGGCCGTCCACAACCGCGGAGATCAGCAGATCGCGGTGCTGACCATCGGCTCCGACGGACCGCGTGACCTGCTGCTCATCGCCCCCGAGGACACGGCGCCACTACCCGCGGGCGACCTGGTGGCCTATGTCCAGGGGGAGCGCCTCGACGGTGTTCCGGTGCTCTACGGGGTGTTGTGGATCGCCGGCGGCCGGATGATGCCCAGCGTCCTGCCGCTGCCCGGACGTCGGGAGTTTCTCGACTACCGCTACCTGACGCCGTGGAGCTCGGACTGGGACTGCGGTTATCCCGATCAACTGCACCTCGACGCCGAACTCGACGAGGTGACCTACCAGTACCGCGCGGGGGCGGAGTCGATCACCGTGCGCAACGACGGGCACATGTGGATCGCGGTGCTGCACAACAGCGGTGACGACCGTCGGATCACCGAGGTCGCCCCGGGCGGCAGGGCCAGCTTTCCGGTCTCGCCCGACGCGGACCGCGGACAGGTCTTCTCGATGGTCGGTGAACGCGTGGACTCCACGCCCGGCCGTACCGCGCGGATCGATGCCGATGGGGAGGTCGCACCGGGGTCGCCGGGACGCCCGGGGACGCCGACCAACTACGGGTCGGTGGTGATCATGCTGGGCGCAGTGGTCTACAGCGCCATCCCGAAGAAGAACCTCTACCTGGCGTGGTCGGATCGTCGGCGCAGGTGGGCCCGACGATAGATCGTGTGCGAGTGGCTCAGCCCGCGTAACGACGCAGCTTTGCCGACAGCCTCGGCGTGAGATCGCCGTCGGCGTCGACCCGCTCCTCCACGTAGGCCAGGTCGCCGTCCTCGACGAGACCGTAGAGGCGCTTCGCCCCACCGGTCCGGTGGCCGGACTGCGCCCGGATGACGACGTCGGTCGCGAGTTCCCAGGACGTCTGGTTGCGCGGCTGACCGTAGAAGAGTTCGATCGATCCCTCGGCGTGGGCCAGGAGGAGTTCGATGGTGTCGTCGTCGCCGATCCGCCAGAAGCCGCTCTCGCGGAGGTCGGGCCGGACGAAGCCGCCGTCGGCGTCGATGACCCACGAACGGGACTGCCAGTTCAGGAAGTTCTGACCGTCGTGGCTGATGATGATCTGCTGCGCGAAGTGGTAGTCCTCACCTGAGTCGGGGTCGTTGCCCTCGCCCTCACCGCGCCACACGCCGACCATCGGGAGCAGCGCGAGCAGTCCCGGATGCAGATCGGCGCCCTGGCGGAGATTGGCGGTGTCCGGTGGGAGCGGCAGCTCACCCCACACGGGGAGGTTGCGGTCCGCGGTCTCGCGGGCACGCTCGGCCGCCTGATTGATCGCCTCGTCGCCGGATCGGTGCCGGGCAGGCGCAACGGCCTGGTCCGCGTCGGGATCGCCCGCGGCAGAGTTGTCTGCGGCCGGTTCGTCCGGTGTGGGCTCAGGCGCGTCGGTCACGACTCGTCGGTGACGAGACGGTAGAGCACGTAGATGCCGAACCAGGTGATCAACACCGCGGCGGCGATCAGCAGGATCTCGAAGAAGATGACCACACCCGCAGTTTACCCAGGGGTGCCGGACGACGAAAACCGCCCACCGGGGTCGAATCGGGAGATCCCCGACACGACCACCGGTGGGCGGTCTCGATGGCGTCCCGCCGTATGGCGGACGGGCCTACTTGGCCACGGTGACGACGTGCTCGTGGACACCCGGACCATCGGGGTTCACGGTCACGTCGCCGTTGCCGACGGCGCTCAACGCGCGGACGGTCCACGTGCCGGGTGCGGCGAAGAACCGGAAGTCTCCGGTCGCACTGGCCACGACCTCGGCGGTGAACTCACCGGTCGAGTCGAGCAGTCGGACGAAGGCTCCCGCGACCGGGGCGCCCGAGGAATCGGTCACCTGGCCGGTGATCACGGTCTCCTTCTCGACGTCGACACCCGCGGGCAGCTTCTGACCTTGCTTGGGGGCAGAGCACATATGACTTACTTTCCTTCTCCGAGTTCGATCGGCACACCGACCAGCGAACCGTACTCGGTCCAGCTGCCGTCGTAGTTCTTGACGTTCTGGTAGTCGAGCAGCTGGGTCAGCGCGAACCAGCTGTGCGACGAGCGCTCGCCGATTCGGCAGTACGCGATGGTGCCCTTGGACGGGTCGATGCCGACGCCGTCGTAGAGCTCCTTGAGCTCTTCGTCCGACTTGAAGGTGCCGTCCTCGTTGGCGGCCTTGCTCCACGGCACGTTGACGGCGCCGGGGATGTGACCCGGACGCTGGCTCTGCTCCTGCGGGAGGTGGGCCGGCGCGAGGATCTTGCCCGCGTACTCGTCAGGCGACCGGATGTCGAGCAGGTTCTTGTTGCCGATGGCGTCGACGACCTCGTCGCGGAAGGCGCGGATCGAGTTGTCGGGGTCCTTGGCGACGTAGGTGGCCGGCTCGCGGGTGACCGAGTCGGTGCTCAGCGGACGACCGTCGAGCTCCCACTTCTTGCGACCGCCGTCGAGCAGCTTCACGTCCTGGTGGCCGTAGAGCTTGAAGTACCAGTAGGCGTAGGCCGCGAACCAGTTGTTGTTGCCGCCGTACAGGATGACGGTGGTGTCGTTGCCGATGCCGTTGTCGGACAACAGCTTCGAGAACTGCTCCTGGTTCAGGAAGTCGCGGCGGACCGAGTCCTGCAGGTCGTTCTTCCAGTCGAACTTGATCGCGCCCTCGATGTGGCCACCGTCGTATGCGGTGGTGTCCTCGTCGACCTCGACGAAGACGACGTTGTCGGTTGTGAGGTTCTGCTCAGCCCAGTCGGCGCTGACCAGGACGTCGGAACGAGCCATGGTGGTGATCCCTCCCAGAATGGATTTCTGATGTGAGTGGTGAGGTGAGGAGGGCGGCGACGCAAGCGCAGGCCGACCGCCTCGCGGGTGATGAACGACCGCCACACATCGGCTGCGCCGACGGGAGTCAGGAGTAATGCAGTGATCTGCACCGGCCGTCATCGAAGACGGTGGACGTGGGTGCCGGTCCCGGACAGGACGCGGCGACGCCGCACCGGACTACAGACAGCAACAGTTGGCGAGACGACAGAAGTCGATCGCCCGACGGCGGGTGAGCATCAACTCACGGCGCAGTTGCATGCCCACGAGGGTACAGCAGCACCGATCGGGTCCGGCAAGCCTGTCCGACGCCGTGATCGCAACCCGGACGTCGGGGTGTGGGGTGTCGATCAGAACTGGTCAGGCCGTATGTCGCGGGCGCCGACCGAGGTGGCCAACAGGATGTCGCTGCCCTCGCTGTGTGCCTCGGTCGCGGTGAGAGACCACGGCAGGGGGAGCGGCGGCAGGGTCCCGCTGAATGCGGCCAGCACAGCGGCCCGCTCGGTGTCGGGGACGGTGGTCGGCGAGTGCTCCTCCGGGCCGTCGTAGAAGTCGGTCGCCTGCAGATGGAGTCGACCGTCGCGCACGGACAGGTCGACGCTCACGCTCACCCGAGCCTTGCGCCCGACATACGCCGACGCCGACGGCGGGTCGGCGGGATCGCGGCCTGCTGCCGGCGGGAGAGCGACCGTGCCGGTCAGCAGCACCCCCGACGTACGGCTCAACAGTCCGTCGCCGGGACCGCCGCCACCGGCTCGGTCGGTCGGCGCGGGAGTGTTCACGGTTAGGTCGAGGATGCCCAGCATCCGTCCGAGCGCGATGGTGTCCAGTCGTGTGTAGGCGTCCACCGATTGCGCGCGCAGGGTGTCGGACGGTCGGATGTGCCAACCGTCGGGGACGTCGAGGGGGCCGAGGGTGGCTCCGAGCTCAGCCCGGCATCCGCCGCGGTCGGCGCAGCCCGGCACCGACACGGCGCGGGCGGTGATCACCGCTCCGTCGAATCGCCCCGAGGCTGCGGCACGCAGATAGGGCGAGCCGCTCAGCGTCACCTCGGGCTCGAAGGTGACCCGGGGGGACGCGAGCAGTGCGTGGGCGAAGCGCTGCTCGCCGACGATCGCCCCGACGGTGTCGGTGAGAACGGCCGCCAAGACGGCGACCACGACCGCGAGCACGGCGACGACCACGATCCGTCGCCCGATCGGGGAGCGGCCGCGCCCCGGTGGAATGGTCGATCGCTCCGGCTCCCCGGGTGCCTGCGAACGAGCGAAACGCGACATTGGCGCTATTCTGTCACCTATCGCGTGCACGGTGGCACGACCATCCCGGTCGCTGCCGAGAGAGACCGACGAGGTGTCGGCGCGAGGACGAGCCCGTCCGGTCGGAGGTCGACCCGCAGCGGGCGACGACCGGGGACGGGCGTGGACGACGAGATCGGAGTGGCGTGTGGATCTCTTGCTGTTGACGGCCGATCCCGACCCGGAATCCGTCCTGCCGTCCCTGAGCCTGCTGGCGCACACCGTCCGCGTCGCACCGACCGAGGTGTCATCGCTGATGGAGGCCGGCAACGCCGACGTCGCCATCGTCGACGCACGCACCGACCTCGCCGCCGCGCGCGGACTCTGCCGACTGCTCGGCAGCACGGGATCGTCTGTGCCGGTCGCAGCGGTGCTCACCGAGGGCGGCCTGGTCGCGGTGAACGCCGACTGGGGTATCGACGAGTTCCTGCTCCCGGCGACCGGACCCGCCGAACTGGACGCCCGCCTACGTCTGCTCGTGGTTCGTACCAGCGGACTGACCACCGAGGAGTCCTCCGGCAAGGTGACGCTCGGCGAACTGGTCATCGACGAGGGCACCTACACCGCACGGCTGCGCGGCCGTCCACTCGACCTCACCTACAAGGAGTTCGAGCTGCTGAAGTACCTGGCGCAGAACGCCGGTCGGGTGTTCACCCGTGCCCAGTTGCTGCAGGAGGTCTGGGGCTACGACTTCTTCGGCGGTACGCGCACCGTCGACGTCCACGTCCGGCGCCTGCGCGCCAAACTGGGCAGTGAGCACGAGTCCCTCATCGGGACCGTCCGCAACGTCGGCTACAAGGCGGTACGACCCAGCCGAGGACGATCCGGTGGCGTCGAGACCCCGATCGAGGACGACTTCGACGACGGCGACATCGACGATCCGGACTCCCTGCCCACCACCCGTGAGCAGATCGCCGGCAGCCGGACCCGGCCGCCGAACACGACCACGCCGAGTGACCCGAGTATCGACGAGGAGTTCAGTGCCAGCGCCAACCGGAGCTGACGATCCGATCGTCACCGCGGAGCCGACCCCCGACGCCGCTTCCGAAGCCCACCGGCTGGTCACCGCTGCGACCGCCGCAGATGGCGTCGCCCCGTTGTCGGAGCAATCCGTCCTCGCGATCGACGGTCGTCATCCGGGCGCGGTGCATGTCCTCGCGACGGGTGCCTACGCCAACATCCTGCCCGGCCGGGAGGGTGAGCCGGCGATGATCGAGGCCGTCGTCGATCCCGAGCGCCGACGTGAGGGTCGGGGAGCGGCATTGCTGCGCGCCGCGTTCGGCGCTGCCGCATCTCTGCCCGGTGATTCCGCCCGGGCCTGGGCGCATGGCGATCTACCGGGAGCGCAGGCCCTCGCCGCGGCGCTGGGCCTCGAGCGGCGGCGTGAGCTGCTCCAACTGCGTCGGCCCCTGGGTGCCGACGCCCCGCTGCCCGATCTGGCCGTCGGCGCCGGGGTGACGTTGCGCACGTACACCGGGTCGGCCGACGACGCGGAGATCCTGCGCGTCAACAACGCCGCGTTCGCATGGCACCCCGAGCAGGGCGGGTGGACGCAGTCCGAGATCGACGACCGCGTCGGTTCCGACTGGTTCGATCCGGGAGGGTTGTTCCTGGTCGTCGACGACGCCGATCCGCAGAAGGTGCTCGGTTTCCACTGGACCAAGGTCCACGACGATCACCTCGGCGAGGTCTACATCGTCGGGGTCGATCCGGCCGCACAGGGACGCGGTCTCGGGCGTCTGCTCACCCTCGCCGGCGTGCGGTACCTCGCCGACCGCGGCCTCGACGAGGTGAACCTCTACGTGGAGGGCGACAACACCGCTGCGCTCGCCACCTACGAGCGTCTCGGGTTCACCCGGTACGCCATCGACGTCGCCTACGGCTGACGACGGCCGCACGTCGGTACGGGGATCTCCCTCCGACGATTTCTGGCACCGTGTGACACAACCGACAATGTGTCCATGACCACGCATTTTCCGCTGCTGGTCTCCGTGTGCAATTCACCTTTCGTTCATCTTGCGTAGAGGGACCGTCCACCACCCACCCCTAGCTTCAAACCGGACACTCCAGCGGAGTCGATGAACCAAGCGAAAGGCATTCCAGCTGTGAAAATCAATCGGAACGGTGCGATGGCGGCAGTGTCGACCATTGCGGCGGTTGCACTGGTCAGCGCGTGCAGCGGCGGGGGCGGCGAGAGCCAGTCGATCAGCGGCGAGGGATCGACCGCGCAGCAGAAGGCCATGGAGCACTTCAGCCAGGTGCTCACCGACAACGGCGACATCGTGCTCGACTACACCGGTAGCGGCTCGGGCGACGGCATCAAGAAGTTCATCGCCGGTGACGTCGACTTCGCCGGATCGGACTCGGCTCTGAAGGGCGAGGAGATCGCCCAGGCCAAGGAGCGCTGCAGCGGCAACGACGCATGGCACCTGCCCCTCGTCGCCGGACCGGTCGCCGTCGCCTACAACGTCGAGGGCGTCGACAAGCTCAACCTGAACCCGACCGTCCTGGCCGGGATCTTCGACTCGAAGATCAAGACCTGGAACGACCCGGCCATCGCCGCCCTGAACCCGGGCGTCAACCTGCCGAGCACCGCCATCGTCCCGGTCCACCGCAGCGACAGCTCGGGCACCACCGACAACTTCCAGCGCTTCCTGCAGGCGTCGGCCCCGCAGGCGTGGCCGTACGAGCACAGCAAGGAGTTCAAGGGACAGGGCGGTTCCGGAGCGGCCAAGTCGACCGGCGTCGGCGACACCGTGAAGAAGACCCCGGGCGCGATCAGCTACGTCGAGTGGGGCTTCGCCACCGAGAACGACCTCGGTGTCGCGGGCATCGACTTCGGTGCCGGACCGGTCCAGCTCACCAACGAGACCGCCGGTAAGGCGCTCGACGCCGTCAAGTTCAAGACCCCGGGCAGCAAGGACCTGGTCGTCGACACCGACGCCCTGTACGCCTCCAAGGAGGCCGGCTCCTACCCGCTGCTGCTGACCCCGTACTCGATCGTGTGCTCGGCCGGTTACGCCGACCAGGCCACCAGCGACACCATCAAGTCGGCGTTCACCGAGATCCTGAACAAGGGCCAGGACGGTCTCTCCGAGATCGGCTACGTCGCACTGCCGCAGGCCTTCAAGACCACCCTGCAGGGCAGCATCGACTCCCTGGGTCAGGCATCCGGCGGACAGAACAGCTAGTAGTACCGACCGAGATCCCCGCCGCGGGGCCGCCGAGATTTTGCGGCCCCGCGGCATCGGTTGACACACTGAACTCCATCGAACGCGGGAAGCCGGATGACCAGAGCCGAACCAGAAGGACGCATGACCTCTCTCAGTGAGCAGCAGGGCGACTCACCCCAGGGTGATCCCACGTTGCCAGGACCCCCCTCGACATCGGAGGGCGACACCGAGGGACTGCGTTCGGGTACCAGCAGCCGACTCGGTGACCAGATCTTCCGCAGCCTCTCGGTCGGCTCGGGATTCCTCGTCTCCATCATCATCGGGCTGATCGCGCTGTTCCTGCTCGCGCAGGCAGTGCCGTCGCTCATCGACAACTCCGCGAACTTCTTCACCTACCAGGGTGAGTGGATCACGACCGGTACCGAACTGCGCTTCGGTATCCCGCAGCTCTTCTATGCGACGGTCATCGTCGCGGTGATCGCGCTGCTCCTGGCCATGCCGATCGCGTTGGGCATCTCGATCTTCCTGACCGAGTACGCGCCCAAGCGCCTCGTCGGCCCGATCACCTACACCGTCGACCTGCTGGCCGCGGTGCCCTCGATCGTCTACGGCCTCTGGGGCATCCTGGTCCTCGGACCGGCGCTGGTCCCGCTCAACAACTGGCTGGTCGGCAACCTGTCGTTCCTGCCGTTCTTCCAGCAGCCGACGCAGGTCGCCAACATGTCGACCGGCGGCACACTGCTCACCGGTGGCATCGTGCTGGCGGTCATGATCCTGCCGATCATCACCGCGGTCACCCGCGAGGTCTTCGTGCAGACCCCCAAGGGGCATCGCGAGGCCGCACTGGCCCTGGGTGCCACCAAGTGGGAGGTCGTCCGCGTGGCGGTCCTGCCGTTCGGCTTCTCCGGCTACATCAGCGGGTCGATGCTCGGTCTCGGCCGCGCACTCGGCGAGACGATGGCGCTGCTGCTGATCATCTCGACGGCCGGCCCCATCGACTTCAACCTGATGGAGAGCGGCGAGACCTTCGCGACGAAGATCGCCAACAACGCGGCCGAGTTCGACTCGCCCGCCAAGACCGGTGCCTACATCTCGGCCGGCCTGACCCTCTTCGTCCTGACCTTCGTCGTCAACGCCGCCGCCCGCGCGGTCGTCACCGGAAAGAAGAAGTGACATGTCCGTGACCGTGGAGAACCCGGGCACCGACCCGGTCAAGACCCGCCCATCGGGCTTCGTCCCGCTCAGCGCTCGTCGCCGGGTGACCAGCAACGGGGCCGGCATCCTGGTGACCCTCGCCGTGCTCATCGCGCTCGTCCCGCTGTTCTGGTTGGTCATCACCCTGGTGGCCAACGGCATCGAGCCGATTCTGGACCCCGACTGGTGGTTCCGGGCGGAGCGCTTCAACGGTGCGGCCAACGCGATCATCGGCACGCTGATGCAGACCGCGCTCGCCGCGGCGATCTCGGTGCCGCTGGGCATCTTCGTGGCCATCTACCTGGTCGAGTACGCGACCAAGAAGTCGGTGCTGGCCCGGGTCACCACCTTCATGGTGGACATTCTGTCGGGTGTGCCCTCGATCGTGGCCGCGCTGTTCGTCTACGCGGTGTGGCGCACCACGCTGGGCCTGCCCCGTTCGGGCTTCGTTGTCGCCATCGCGCTGGTGCTGCTGATGGTGCCGCTGGTGGTCCGGGCCACCGAGGAGATGTTGAAGATCGTGCCGCAGGATCTCCGAGAGGCGTCCTATGCCCTGGGTATCCCGAAGTGGAAGACGATTCTGCGCGTTGTCCTGCCGACCGCGTTGTCCGGCATCATCACCGGCGTCATGCTGGCCATCGCCCGCGTCATGGGTGAGTCGGCCCCGGTGCTGATCCTGGTCGGTGCGACCAGGGCGACCAACTGGAATCCCTTCGACGGCAACCAGCAGTCGCTGCCGCTGATGATGGTGCAGCAGTACAACAACGGTCCCAGCGCGTTCGACGACGTGTGGGGTGCCGCCCTGACGCTGGTGATCATCGTCGCGATCATCTACTTCGGCGCCAAGGTGGTCTCGAAGGTCTTCGCGCCCAAGACCTCCTGACCCGGCGCACCCGAACCGACTTCTTCTTCTCGCAACCGAAACGGACATCTCATGGCCAAGCGCCTCGACATCAAAGACCTGAACATCTACTACGGCGATTTCCACGCGGTCAAGGACGTCACCCTCGAGGTCTCGCCCCGCTCGATCACCGCCTTCATCGGACCGTCGGGCTGCGGCAAGTCCACGGTGTTGCGCACGCTGAACCGCATGCACGAGGTCACCCCGGGTGCCTACGCGCAGGGCAAGGTGTTGCTCGACGGTGAGGACATCTACGCCAAGGGCATCGACCCGGTGAGCGTGCGTTCGACCATCGGGATGGTCTTCCAGCGTCCGAATCCGTTCCCCACCATGTCGATCCGTGACAACGTGGTCGCCGGCCTCAAGCTCCAGGGCGTCCGCAGCCGTTCGCAGCTCGACGAGGTCGCCGAGCGCAGCCTGCGCGGTGCGAACCTCTGGGAAGAGGTCAAGGATCGTCTCGACAAGCCGGGCGGCGGTCTCTCCGGTGGTCAGCAGCAGCGCCTGTGCATCGCGCGAGCGATCGCGGTCTCCCCGGACGTGCTGCTGATGGACGAGCCCTGCTCGGCGCTCGACCCGATCTCGACGCTGGCGATCGAGGACCTGATGGGTGAACTCAAGAAGGAGTACACCATCGTCATCGTGACCCACAACATGCAGCAGGCCGCTCGCGTGAGCGACCAGACCGCCTTCTTCAACCTCGAGGGCGTCGGGCAGCCGGGCCAGCTGGTGGAGATCAACGACACCGAGACCATGTTCTCGAACCCGCTGAAGAAGGAGACCGAGGACTACATCTCGGGTCGCTTCGGCTAGCTCAGACCACCGGTCGCCACCTCAGCGACCGGAGAGCACCGCTGCTCCCCTTCCGGTGATCCCGGGCGGGGAGCAGTGGCTTTGCCGGGCCTCGAACCGTCGATCGTGCACTCGGATGCGTTGACCGTGCACTCGCGGCTGTCGATCGTGCGCTCGGAATCGTCCATCGTGCGCCCGGAAACGTCGATCGTGCGCCCGGAAACGTCGATCGTGCTCGGACTCGCCGGTGCAAGCGCACGGACGATGATCCACGGCGCACGATCAACGGTTTACTGTGCACGGTCGACGCTCGGCAGCGCACGGTCGACGTCACATGTTGAGGATCAGGATCACCAACAGCGCCAGGAGCGAGAGCGTCACACCCGCGTAGACGATGAATTGTCGGCGCCGCGCTGCAGGCGACGGCTCGTCGTCCGGAACGGCGTTGAAATCCGGCTCGGCGGGATAGTGCACACCCATGCCGTCACCCTAATCACAGAACAGTCCGGACGGAGAATTCCGTCCGGACTGTTGTGACGATCGTGACCTCGACCGGGTCACCGTGAGCTGGGTCAGGAAACCTCTTGGAACTGCTCCGGGGTCTTGCCGGTCGCCTGGAAGACGACGCGTCGGCCGATCAGCACCGCGTGGTCGGCGAAGCGCTCGTAGTAGCGGCCCAGCAGGGTGACGTCGACCGCGGCGGCCACACCGTGCTTCCATTCGCGGTCCATCAGGACCGTGAACAGGTGCTTGTGCAGGTCGTCCATGGCGTCGTCGTCTTCTTGCAGACGCAGCGCATCCTCGGGGTTCTGGTTGGTGAGGACCTCGCGAGCGTTCTTGGCCAGCTGGACCGCGAGGCGACCCATCTCGGCGAAGTAGCCGTTCACCTCTTCGGGGAGTGCCTTGGCCGGATGCCGTCGACGAGCCACCTTCGCGACGTGCAGGGCCAGTGCGCCCATGCGGTCGATGTCGGCGACGATCTGGAATCCGCTGACGATCCCGCGCAGGTCGCCTGCGACCGGCGCCTGCAGGGCGAGCAGGGCGAAGGCCTGCTCCTCGGCCCGTGCGGACAGCTGGGTCATACGATCGTTGTCGGTGATGACCTCTTCGGCCACGGCGAGGTCGGCCTGCAGCAGTGCCTGGGTGGCCCGGGCCATGGCGGCGCCGGCCAGGTCACACATTTCGCCGAGGACCGTGTTCAGGCCCTCGAGCTGCTCTTGGTACGCGGTACGCATGCTGACCAGCCTACTTCCTCGGTGCATCCAACAGGGCTACCGATGAGGTGAATAGCCCGTGAACGGCCGGGCGAACCCGAGGTCAGGGGGTCAGGAGCAGGTGGTGTCGCCGGCGTTGGTCACCGACAGGTCGTTGGGCAACGCCGACGAATCGGTCGAGGGCGCGAGCTGCTGCACCGACAGCGTCTCGCCGGCCGACGGCACCGACCCCAGCGAACCGTCGTACGAGTTGCCGAGGATGACCTCGACGCCCGACTTCACGTTGCGGTCCTGCTGGATCTTCGCGCCGGGGAACATCGTGGCCAGGGTGGCGGCGGAGTCCTGCTCGCCGGTGCCGTAGCGGATCACGGTGGTGTCCTGGCTCGACGATGCGTCGGCGACGCCTCGGACGTCGAATCCGAGCGGCGAGAGCTGATCGGAGACCTCGGTCGCCAGACCCGATCGACCGGTGCCGTTGAGCACCCGCACGCCGACGTTGCCGGGGTACTGCGCGGTCGCCGACATCTTGCCCGGGGTCTGGCCAGAGCCCGTGGACGGCGACTTCGACGTCGAGGATGGCTTGGACGAGCTCGACGGGGACTTGGTGGCCTTTTTCTCGCCGGGCAGCGGGTCGTCGTCGATGATCGCGTTGAAGATCGCGTCGATGTCGTCGGTGCGTGGGAGCTCGTTGTTGGAGCCGTCGGTGGCGGTGCCCGAGGTGGGGATGGTCAGGAAGGTCACCCGACCGGCGTCGATGCCCTGCATCGAGTCGGCGAGGTTGAGCAGCGAGTTGGTGTCCACACCGTCCACGTAGCTGTACTGGATGAACGTGTTGACCAGGCTGTTGAGCTTGTTGGGGTTGGCCAGCACGTTGCCCGACAGTGTGGAGCGCAGCAGCGACGACATGAACAGCTGCTGGCGCTTGATGCGTCCGTAGTCGCCGTTGCCCTCGGAGGAGATGTTGCGGGCACGAACGTAGTTGAGGGCGCGCCTACCGGTGAGCTTCTGCTTGCCCGCCTTGCGCAGGACCTGTCCGAGCTCGTAGTCGTAGAGCGGCTTGGTCGAGCACACCTGTACTCCGCCGATCGCGGTGACGACCTTCTCGAATCCGAAGAAGTCCATCGCGATGAAGTGGTTGATGTTGAGGCCGCTCATCCGGGTGAGGGTCTGCACCAGGCACTTCGGTCCGCCGTCGGCGTAGATGCTGTTGAGCTTGACCGCGTCGGCCGCGGGCAGCGACTGCCCGTAGGTGCCGTTGTCGTTGTCCCAGTCCTGGCACTGTGGTCGATCGACTTGCAGGTCACGGGGGAACGACACCGCGACGACGCGACTGCGGTTGGCCGGGATGTTGACCAGGATGACCGTGTCCGACCGGGCACCCTCGGCGTCGGCGGTGGTGCCGGCACCGACCTTCGAGTTCTTGCCACCACGGGTGTCCGTGCCGACGATCAGGTATGTCTCGTCACCGGTCTGGGCGTTCTTGTTCCGGATGTTCTCGTCGTCGGGGTTGACCGCGTTGATGGTGTTCCAGGTGCCGTTCACCGACTTCAGGTAACCCCAGACAAATCCGGTGCCGACCAGGGCGAGGACGCAGGCGATGGCAACGAGGATGCGGCCGGTGACGGTCGCGTTGCGGGCCATGTGACGGCGGCGCTGCTCGGCGGTCGGTGGGTGCCGCAACGGCCGCGATCGCGGGGGGACGGTGTCGGAGAGGTCGGGGGTCCGCTGCATCGGCGGTCGGGGGCCGCCCTGGCCACGTGACTCTTCCATCACCCGCTGGGTGGTGGCGTCGTCGGAGAGGTCGACGTCGCCGGGCGCCGAGCGGATCAGTGGGATGCGGGTGGTGACGTCGTTCTCGTTGCCGAACCGGTGGAGTTCGGTCGGGCTGTCGTCCGGCTCGGGGGCTCGTCCTTGCGCCGATGGCGATGCAGACGGCGAGGAGGCGGCGGACGCGGGCGGTTCGCCCGCGTTCATCTGCTCCATCAGCTCGCGCACGGTGAGTCGGGTGCGTCCGCGGACGTAGCGGTCGGTGGCGCGCGGCTCGTTCAGCCGTCCGGCATTCAGGTCGGCCGGTGACTCGCCAGGAGTGTTCGGAGGCTGGTTCGCGCCGGGACGACGGCTGCGTCGGGAGGCGTCGGATCCACCCGACTGCGGATCATCCGACCCCGGAGTGCGACTCACCTGACACTTCCCCTTGACCGCGCACAGAAGGTGCGCACCGCGAAACGGTTCCGTCGATCACGGAACCTCCGCGCTATATTACTGATCTGACCTGAGAAGTGACTCAGCCGCCGGAGTGCATGATCTCTGCGCCGTCCGGGACGACGTCTTCCTCCGGGTCGTCGAGCCAGCCGTGCGGTAGCGCGACCTGCGCCGGAGAGCCCTGTCGGCCGCGGGGACCGTGCCCGTCGCGGGGGAACGGGGCGTCGGCGGGCAGAGATCCGACCAGTTCGCGCAATTCGTCGACGGTGCTGACGAGCGCCATCCGCTGCCGCAGATCGGACCCGACGGGGAATCCCCGCAGGTACCAGGCAACGTGCTTGCGGATCTCACGCATGCCCTTCATCTCGCCGTGGTGTGCCGCGAGCAACTGCCCGTGCCGCACGATGATCTGCGCCACCTCACCGAGATCCGGTGCCTCCGGAGCGGTGACCCCGTTCAGTTCGGCGGCGAGCTCGGCGAAGAGCCACGGGCGGCCCAGGCAACCTCGGCCGATGACCACGCCGTCGCAACCGGTCCGTCGCATCATCTCGACGGCGTCCGACGGCTCGAAGATGTCGCCGTTGCCGAGGACGGGCACCGAGGTGACGTGTTCCTTGAGGCGGGCGATCTCATCCCAGTCGGCGGTGCCGGAGTATCGCTGCGATGCCGTGCGAGCATGTAATGCAACAGCTTTCGCACCCTCTTCGGCCGCGATGCGGCCGGCGTCGAGGTGTGTGTGGTGCTCGTCGTCGATGCCGATGCGGAACTTGACCGTGACCGGGATGTCGGTGCCCTCGGTGGCGCGGACGGCCGCGGCGACGATTTTTCGGAACAGGGTGCGCTTGTACGGGATGGCCGACCCACCCCCCTTGCGGGTGACCTTGGGCACCGGACAGCCGAAGTTCATGTCGATGTGGTCGGCCAGATCTTCGTCGACGATCATCTTCGCTGCGGCGTAGGTGTTCTCGGGGTCGACGGTGTAGAGCTGCATCGATCGCGGCGACTCTTCCGGCGCGAAGGTGGTCATGTGCATGGTGGCCGGGTGCCGCTCCACCAGTGCTCGAGCGGTGACCATCTCGCAGACGTAGAGCCCCGAGACCGTCCCGGTACGCGCGAGTTCCAGTTCACGGCACAGGGTTCGGAACGCGACGTTGGTGACGCCCGCCATCGGGGCCAGCACAACAGGGCTCGACAGTTCGATCGACCCGATGCGCAGCGCGGCATCGCCGGTCGTCGATGCCGCCCGCGGGTCGGGTGCCGACAACGGCGAACCGGCGCCGTCGGTGTGCGAGGGCGCCGGTTCGGGTCGTGCGGTGACTGCGGTGCTCAGGATGCCTGCTGCTCCCGCTTCTTGGCCTCGCGGGCGAGCGAGCGATCGCGCATCTCCTCGAAGCGGATGGTGTCCTTCTCGAGCTGCTCGAGGAAGCTGGCGAGCTCCTCACGGGTCTGCTCGCCCGCAGCGGAGAAGTCCTCGCGCTCGAAGACCTTCCACTTGCGCAGGACCGGCATGATGACCTCTTCGAGGTGCTGGCGCAGGTCGTAGATGCCGTGCTTGGCCATCAGCACGCCGTGGCGACGGAAGTTCGGCATGCCGGCGCCGGGCATCTGGAAGTTGGTGACGATGTCGGTCACCGCGCGCAGCGTCTGGTCCGGCGAGATGTCCATACCCGCACCGCAGATGTTGCGGTAGAAGATCATGTGCAGGTTCTCGTCGGCCGCGATGCGCTGCAGCATCTTGTCGGCGATCGGATCGTTGCACGCCTTGCCGGTGTTGCGGTGGCTCACGCGGGTGGCCAGTTCCTGGAAGGTCACGTAGGCGACCGAGTGCAGCAGCCCGAGCTCGTCGGCGTGCTCCTGGAACTCGTCGACGCGACCGGCGGCGGCGAGCATCGGGTCGTAACCGTTGGTCATGTGGATCATGCGCGCCTCTTCGAGGGCGACCGGATCGACGCCGCGGGTGACCACGAGGTAATCGCGCATCACGATGCCGTGACGGTTCTCCTCGGCGGTCCACCGGCCGACCCAGTGGCCCCAGCCGGAGTCCATGGAGAAGTTGTCGGCGATGACCCGGTGGTACGAGGGCAGGTTGTCCTCGGTCAGCAGGTTGGTGATCATGGCCGCCTTGGCGACCTCGTCCAGCTGTGACTGTTCCGGGTCGTAGTCGACGCCCCCCAGCGCCGCGAAGTTACGCCCCTCGTCCCACGGCACGTAGTCGTGCGGGTTCCAGTCCTTGGCGATCTTCAGGTGTCGATTGACGTTGTCTTCGGCGACAGGTGCCAGTTCCTGGAGAAGCTCGAGTTGAGTCAGCTCGCGTGGCATTTTTCCTCCGAATGATTGTCCGCATCGCGATGCCGATACGTCCGCGGCACTGCGACCGACGTGGATGATCAGTGGTCCAGCGTACGGCAACAGGACAGGTGAACCCAAGCCCTACCTACGCAGTCGTAACCAACTCCCCCCGGCGTTACCCCACTTCACCGTGTCACTGGTCACGCGAGACGATCATGGCTGATCGACCCGTCTGGACGCCAGCCCGCGAGCGGATTCACAGCAGGATGCCAGCCTGGTCGAATGTCCAGGTCGGCGGGGTGTCGCCCGGGCCGTGTCCGCTGGCCGTCGGCCGCTGACCGTCGTCAGCGGCGCCGGGCGAACATCGCCCCGGTCGTCTCCATCCACCGGGTGGCGTCGGCGTCGATGGTACCGAGATCGGCGGCCTTCTCACACCACCTCATGGCGGCCACGCCGAACTCGAACGGGTTGTAGACGTCCTCTTCGCGACTCCACAGGCCGTCGCCCGCATAGGTCAGGATGGTGATGTTGGTGGCGGTGATGACCGATCCGTCCCCTGGATCGCGCATCGGGTTGTCGACCTCGCAGATCACGCGTGCGGTCGGTGCGTCGACGACATGCCACAGCGACGGGTAGCCCGTCATGTGGCTGCCGGGAAAGGCCGACATCGTCTTCCAGATCCAGGCCCGGATCTCCTCCCGGCCGGACATCGTGCCCAGCGCGTGTTCGACGTAATCGGCGTCGGTGGTGAACATCTCGGCGAAGCGATCCCAGTCGCGACTGATCGCGATCTCGGCGACGGTGCGCTGGAACTCGCCGAATGCGGCATCGAGTTCGTCGGCGGAGAAGGTGCTCATCGTGCGGGCTGTTCCCCTCTGGACCTGCGCTGTCGCAGGGCCGCTGGTGGTTGGCGGACGATCGGATTCGCCGCGGCGCTCAGTGATGGAAGCTGTCGGTGATCGCCGGTGTCGGCGCGGGTGCGTCGAGGCCGTCGAGGTACGCGACGGACGCCTTGATGTCGTCGAGCAGATGCGTGGCGAGATCGTGGGACAACCCGTTGCGCACCACGATCCGGACGACGGTCTGGTCGGCCAGGTTGTCGGGGAGGGGGTACGCGGGGACCAGCCAGCCGCGTTCACGCAGCTGTGACGACAAATGGTGCAGATCCCAGTTCTCGGTGTGGTCGGCCTTCAGACGCCAGGCGAACACGGGGATGTCGCGGCCCTCGCTGAGCAACTCGAACGGGGCCATCTCGCCGATCGCGCCGGACAGGTAGACCGCGACGTCCTGGCAGCTCTGCTGCACCGCGCGAAAGCCCTCGAAGCCCAGACGCAGGAACTGGTAGTACTGCAGCAGCACCTGCGCACCCGGGCGTGAGAAGTTCAGTGCGAAGGTCGGCATGTCGCCGCCGAGGTAGCTCACCGAGAAGATCAGGCTCTCCGGCAGCAGCGAGCGGTCGCGCCAGATGATCCACCCGAGTCCCGGATACACCAGCCCATACTTGTGGCCGGAGGTGTTGATGGAGTGGACCCGGTCGAGCCGGAAGTCCCACACCACGTCGGGCTGCAGGAATGGAGCGACCATCGCTCCCGATGCTCCGTCGACGTGGATCGGGATGTCGAGGCCGGTGTCGGCCTGCAGTCTGTCGAGCGTCGCGGCGATCTCGGCGACCGGCTCGTAGGCGCCGGTGTAGGTGACGCCCATGATCGCGACGACGCCGATGGTGTTCTCGTCGATCACGTCGGCGAGGCCGTGGCCGTCCAGCACCGGGTGCTCCGCGGTCACCGGCACGTAGCGCGCCTCGACCTCGAAGTAGTTGCAGAACTTCTCCCAGCACACCTGGACGGCCGACGACATGATGATGTTCGGCTTCTCGGTCGACTCGCTCGCGGCGCGTCGGCGTTCCTGCCAGCGTCGTTTGAGCGCGAGGCCACCGAGCATGCCGGCCTCGGACGACCCGATCGTGGAGGTGCCGATTGCGTCGGTCGCGACCGGTGCGTTCCAGAGGTCGGCGAGCATTGTCCAACAACGGGTCTCGATGGCTGCCGTCGCCGGGTACTCGTCCTTGTCGATCATGTTCTTGTCGGCCGACTCGATGTAGAGCTTGTCCGAGTGCTGGTCCATCCAGGTGCCGACGAAGGTCGCGAGGTTCAGTCGCGCGTTGCCGTCGAGCATCGCCTGGTCGTGCACGATCTGGTAGGCGGTCTCGGGCAGCGACGGGCCGTCCGGGAGTGAGTACCGCGGGAAGTCGGTGGCCTCGCCCGGCCTGGAGAACAGCGGGTTGGCATTGACCGGGACGTCTTCGTAACGCTTGCGCTCTGAAGCCTCGCGATGCATGGGTCAAACCTACGTGATCTGAATCGCTGGTACGGCATGATGGTGAGCCGGAGCACCAACCGGCGACATGGGAACCCCGACGGAGGACTACCGTGGCGTCGTCGGCCATCGTCAGCCCGACGATCGGGTGTACTCGGAGGTGCAAGATGCAGCGGCTCAGCGGACTCGACGCCTCGTTCCTGTACCTGGAGACACGGTCGCAACTCATGCACGTGATCGGGTTGATCGAGATCGACCCGAGCACGGTCCCCGGTGGCTATTCGTTCCCGCGGATGCGCAGCGAACTGGAGCGCCGGGTGTCGGCGATCCCGACCTTCCGTCGCAAACTCGACAACTCGCTCCTCAACATCGACCACCCGGTCTGGATCGAGGACGACGACTTCGACATCGAACGACATGTCCATCGCGTCGCAGTGCCGGCGCCCGGCGGTGAGCGTGAGGTCGCCGACCTCTGCGGTCACCTCGCCGGACAGACCCTCGATCGCGGTAAACCCCTCTGGGAACTGTGGTTCATCGAAGGCCTCGCCGACGGCAAGATCGCGGTGATGCTGCGTGTGCACCACGCCAACGTCGACGGCGTGACGAGCGCGGAGATGCTGGCGCAGCTGTGCACGATGACACCGGAGCCGCCGGACCTCGACTCCCAGCAGGTCGCCGAATCGGCGGGCGGCACCTCGCGGGCCACGATGGCCGTCGGCGGTGCGGTCAACTATTTCGTGCAACGGCCGATCGCGATGGCCAAGCTGCTGCCCCGCACGCTCGACATCTCGGTGGGGTGGCTGCGGCGATCCTTCTCGAACACCGGGATGCCCGCACCGTTCCGTGCGCCGCGCACCCGGTTCAACGCGCCGATCAGCCCGCACCGCAGCATCGCGATCACCCAGGTGTCGCTCGACGACGTCAAACGTGTGAAGAACCGATTCGGTGTGACGGTGAACGACGTGGTGCTCGCGCTGGCCGGCGGCGCGCTGCGCAGCTATCTCGAGGACAAGGACGAACTCCCGGACCGCCCGCTGGTCGGGATGGTCCCGGTGTCGGTGCACGGTCTCGACGAGAAAGACCTCGTGGTGCCGGGGACCAACAAGGTGTCCGGGATGTTCACGCTCCTCCCGACCGACCGGCCCGATCCGGTGGAGAGGGTCGAGGCCGCAGCCGAACTGAGTCGTCGATCCAAGGCACATCACGCCGAGATCGACGGGAACATCTTGCGGGCGTGGGCGCAGTTCGCGCCCGGCACCACGATGGCGAACTTGATGAAGCTCTACGGCGACCGGAATCTCGCGGCATCGCATCCACCGGTGTTCAACGTGCTGATCTCCAACGTCCCCGGTCCCGACTTCCCGCTGTACTTCCTCGGTGCTCGGGTGAGCGCCGTGTACCCCCTGGGCCCGATCTTCCACGGCCTCGGCCTCAACATCACGGTGTTCTCCGCCGACGGGCACCTCAACATCGGCATCCTCTCGTGTGCCGACCACGCGCCTGACGTCTCCGTGATCGCCAACGGGTTCGCCGACCAATTGAAGGTACTGCTCGAGGTGTGCGAGGCCTGACCCTCGATGCGCACCGGATCGCGCCCGTGGGCGGGTCGTGCTGCGGCAACTGCGGAAACCGCTGGCGCGCCGCCGATCCGGCATGCTAGCGTTCGCATCGATCGTGTTCGAGCTGTCAGGAGGTGAGACCCATGTACGCAGTATCCGCATCGGGTGCTCCCCCGCAGTCCACGATCTCGCGACTGGGATAGTCGCCACCGGGAGCCCCGCCACGCTCTTCTCGAGAGGCGACTCCCATGAACACTTCTTCTGTCACTGATTCCATTCCGGCCGGTCAGCCGGCTGTACATCCCTCTGCCGCACCGGGTTCGGCGTCCGGTGCATCCTCCGATGGTCGGGCCCTGGTACTCGGCGGGGGCGGCTCGACGGGGAACGCATGGCTTATCGGCGTCGTCGCCGGTCTGGCCGATGTCGGGCTCGACGTCACCACCGCGGCCCTGAGCGTCGGGACGTCGGCGGGTGCCACGGCGGTGGCCCAGTTCGCCGGCGCGACGGCCGCTGAGCTGTTCGAGGCCACCCAGGTCGCTCCACCTGCTCCGCAGCGCGACAGCGGACACCGTGGTGGTGCGCCGGGCGCCCCGGCATCGGAGCAGCTCACACGCTTACGTGCACTCATCGCCACCGCAGTCGATCCAGACGACATGCGGCGACGGGTGGGTGCGGCCGCGATGGCACGCGAGGCGGAGTCGGACGGCTCCTGGTCGGAGCGGTGGCGTGGGATCGTCGCGCCGCGCCTGCCCGACAACCTGTGGCCCGTCGACCGGGCGATGGCCATCACGGCCGTCGATGCCGAGACCGGCGAGCCGATCGTCTTCGATGCTCGCAGCGGGGTCGACCTCGTCGATGCAGTCGCCGCGAGCTGTTCCGGAGGTGGTCTTCCGTATCGGATCGGCGACCGCTGGTATGTGGACGGTGGTTACCGGCGGAACGAGAATGCGGACCTGGCAACGGGATTCGGCCGGGTTCTGGTGCTGTCGCCCCTCGGTGGTCGGACCCTGCACCCGCTCGACTGGCGGATGCAGCTCGCCGCGCAGGTCGAGGAGCTCCGTGCGACCGGCGCCCGGGTCGAGATCGTCGTGCCGGATGCCGAGTCGGAGTGCATGTTCGGGGCCAACGCGATGGATCTGTCGCTCCGTCCCGCCGCGGCCCGCGCCGGCCGGACTCACGGTCGGGCGCTGGCCGGACGGTTGGGGGAGTTCTGGTCGGCCGCGTGATCGGGTGCGGGCGTCGGTGACTGAGGTCTGCTGCTGAGCGGCGGGGGTTCGCCGAAAATCTGTACGTCGGGACTGGGCTGTTGACGATATGTCGGTGGCCCGGCCCCGGGGTACAGATTTTGCGGGCCGATCGGGGGCGGGCCGTCTCCGAATCTGCCCGAAATCCGCCCGTATTGGGGACGTGGGAACCGTATTGGCAGTGGTGGCGTGCTGTGCGGTGGTTTTCGGTTGCCGTTGGGTGGTTTTCGGGGTGGGTGCGCCGGGGCGGGCCCGGCGTGCCGGGGCATCCCCCGCCGAAATCTGTACGTGAGCGCGGGGCGGTCGACGTTATGTCGATGGTTGTTCGCTGGCGTACAGATTTCGTGCGGACGGCGGTGCCGGGCCGGGGGCGATCTGCCGGCCTCGGCATGCGCCGGACAGCGGGCCCGGTCGACCAAGAACTGCCGCCCAGCGCTGGGTCGTGTGCAATATCCACGCGCTCCAGCGCTGGACGGCAGATTTTGGGCAGACGGCAGACGGCAGACGGCAGACGGCAGACGGCAGACAGCAGACGGCAGACGGACGCCGGTCAGACCGGGCGCAGGCGGCGGACAGGGCGGGCGGGAAAGGTGGGCCCGGCACCCGACTGAACCGACCCGTCAACGCCCCAACTGGTCCAACCAGGCACGCACCGACGCATCCGACGGCGACCGCCAGTCCCCGCGCGGCGACAGCGACCCACCCGATCCGACCTTGGGACCGTTGGGCATCGCACTGCGCTTGAACTGGTTGTTCATGAACCGCTTGAGGAACACGCCCAGCCAGTGCTCGATGGTCGCGCGGTCGTACTCGTTGCGCTTGCCGGACTCGAGCATCTCCGGCCACGGTCCGCGGTCGCGGTCGCCCCAGGCGTGTTCGGCCAGGAAGGCCACCTTGGACGGCCGATAGCCGAATCGGGTGATCCAGTAGAGGAAGAAGTCGTGCAGTTCGTACGGCCCGACGGTGTCCTCGGTGCTCTGGATGGCGCCGTCCTCACCGGCCGGCACCAGCTCCGGCGAGATCACGTCACCGAGGATCTCGACGAGCACCTCGGTGGTCTCGGGTGAATGCGCACCCGACGCGATCATCCATCGGATCAGGTGCTGGATCAGCGTTTTCGGCACGGACGAGTTCACGTTGTAGTGCGACATCTGGTCACCGACACCGTAGGTGCACCAGCCGAGCGCGAGCTCCGACAGGTCGCCGGTGCCGAGCACGATGCCACCGTTGTGATTGGCCAGGCGGAAGAGGTGCGAGGTGCGCTCGCCGGCCTGGACATTCTCGAAGGTGACGTCGTACACCGACTCGCCCCGCGAATACGGATGACCGAGGTCGGCGAGCATCTGCTCGCACGACGGTCGGATGTCGATCTCCTCGCCGGTGATCCCCAGTGAGTTCATGAGTCGATGCGACCGTGCCAGAGTGGCTGTCCCGGTGGCGAACCCGGGCATCGTGTATCCGAGGATGTTCGTCCTGGGCAGGCCGAGCCGATCGAAGGTGTCGACCGCCACGAGGAGTGCCAGGGTCGAGTCGAGCCCGCCCGACACCCCGATCACGATCTTGTCGATGCCGGTGGAGCGGAGGCGCGCGGCGAGCCCCTGGACCTGGATGTTGCCGACCTCGCGGCAGCGTTCGTCCCGATCGGCCGAGTCGGCGGGCACGAACGGGAAGCGCGGCACCGTCCTTCGCAGGATCGAATCGGAGCCGCCGGGTCCGCCGAACGAAAACCTGATGCGGCGCAACTGCTTCAGGTCGTCCGCGTGATCACCGATCTGATCGCGGTGGCTGATCATCCGCATGCGTTCCTGGCGGAGACGGTCGAGATCGATGTCCGCGGTGATGATCTGGTCGTCCATCGCGAACTGTTCGCTGCGGGCGAGCAGCGTGCCGTTCTCGGTGATCAGGGCATCGCCGTCCCAGGCGAGGTCCGTCGTCGACTCGCCGAATCCGGCAGCGACGTAGATGTGCGCAGCCAGCAGGCGTGCGGAATGTGCTGCACTCAACGACTTCCGGTAACTCTCCTTGCCGACGGTCACCGGCGAGCCGGAGAGGTTGGCCAGCACCGTCGCGCCACCGAGTGCGGCCCACGTGCTGGGCGGGACCGCAACCCAGCCGTCCTCGCAGATCTCGACGTGCAGTGCGAACCCGGGAAGATCCTCTGCCTCGAAGATCAGGTCGGCGCCGAACGGGACGTCGCGGCCGAACACGCGGGCGGTGTCGGTCGGCGCATCCCGCGCCGCCGCGAAGAAGCGCTGCTCGTAGAACTCCCGATAGTTCGGCAGGTACGACTTCGGCACCACACCGAGGACCTCGCCGTCGCGGATGACCGCCGCGCAGTTATAGAGGCCGTCACCGACCACCAGCGGCAGACCGACGGCGACCAGCGGCCGCAACCCGACACTGGCATCGACGATCTGTCCGAGCCCGGTCAGGCACGCGTCGAGCAGGGCGTCCTGGTGGAAGAGGTCGTCGGCGCTGTACGCCGACAATCCGAGTTCGGGGAACACGACCAGCGCCGGATCGTCGTCGGCAGCGCGACGAAGAAGCGTGATGGTCTGTTCGGTGTTGAACGCCGGATCGGCGACCCGCAGTGTCGGGACCGCGCCGCTGACACGTGCGAAACCGTGGGAGTAGACGGACACCCGTCGAGCGTAGCCCGGTCGGACGCCGGAGAAACCGTGGCGCGCGAGCCCGAAGCCGGCCGCTGCGCCGACGCTCGGCGTCAGGCGGTCGCCATGTTCTCCTGGGCCCAGCTGCGGACCGTCACCAGCAGTTCCTCCAAGGAGCGCCCCTTCGAGGTCAACGAATAGTGGACCCGTGGCGGGGTCGTCGGCTCCACCCGGCGGTGCACCAGGCCGGCCTGTTCCATCTCGCGCAGGGTCTGGGCGAGCATCTTCGCCGAGATCCCGACAGTCGAGCGACGCAGATCCGAGTACCGCATCTCCGGTTGCGGCCACGCGGCCAGGATCTTGACGACCAGTGCGGTCCAGCGGGTGCCGAGGTGATCGAGGAGCCGGCGGGTGGGGCAGAGTGCGGGGTCGGTCACCTCGGAGTGACCAGGTGTGGACCGAGTGCGTTCTTGTGTGGTCACGGTGGCGTCCTTAGCGTCGGGGAGGTCGTTCGGTCGAGTTCGCGAAGGGGGTAGGTCCATTGTCGGGGATGGGCGTCGAGGAGTTCACGGTCGCGGCGAACGGTGTGCGCCTCAATGTCGCCACGGCGGGCACCGGACCGGCGGTCGTGCTGCTGCACGGGTTCCCGCACACCTGGCGGATCTGGTCGGCTGTCATCCCGGATCTCGCCGACCGACATCGGGTCATCGCACCGGATCTGCGCGGACTGGGCGCCAGTGAGCGTGCCGACAGCGGTTACGACGCGGCGACCCTCGCGGACGACGTGCTCGCACTGCTCGACGGAGTGGGCGAGTCGAGGGCGTCGGTGGTGGCGCTCGATGCCGGTGTCCCGCCGGCGTTCCTGCTCGCCGCGCGGCACCCGCAGCGGATCACGCGGCTCGTGCTGATGGAGGCCCTCATCGGGGTGCTGCCGGGAGCAGAGGACTTCCTCGCGGGTGGGCCGCCCTGGTGGTTCGGATTCCATGCGGTGCCCGGGCTGGCGGAGTCGGTGCTCGCGGGCAACGAACGTGCGTACATCGACTTCTTCCTCCGACAGGGCACCGCCGACGGTGCGGGGCCGCCGCCCCCGATCCGCGAGGCGATCCTCGACGCGTACGCCGACACCGAGTCGCTGCGGTGTGCCTTCGAGTACTACCGCGCCGGCACCCGCAACGCCGCCGACATCGCCGACGCCGCGCGGAGTCGGCTGACGGTCCCGACGATGACGATCGGCGCCGGGGTCGTCGGCGAGGCGACCCACCGGCAGCTACGCCCGATCACCGACGACCTCGTCGGTCACGTCATCGCCGACAGCGGTCACATCGTGCCGGTCGACGCCCCGGGCGAGCTGCTCGAATCGATCGGGCCCTTCCTCACCGGCGGCTGATCCGGGCCCAGCGGCCGCGAGCCCCTCGTGAGTGGAGCCTTCGACGTCGGTGTGGGCGTCGACGACGCGCGTGACATGCTGAGACCCGACAGATCACGACCGGGGACAGCGGTCCCCGACGGCCAGAGGGTTCGGTATGAGCGGCGCGAGGACAGGTGCGGTCTCGCCACGCCTCGCAGTCGGTCTCGTCGTGCCCGCGGTCGGGATGGCTGCGCACGGATCGGCTTCCGGTGCGTTGCCGACGCTCGGCGGTGCGATGCTCTGCGTCGGGGTCGGCGTTCTCGCGGCTGTCGTGACGCCCCGATCCCGTCGCCTCTCGATCATCGACGTGACGGCCCGCATCGTGACGGTGCTGACCGTCGGCCAACTCGGTTGCCACGCGGTGCTGGGTCTCGACGAACACCGACACGCAGCGGCGACATCCGGCTCGGCGCTGGGGACGATGGCGCTGACCCACCTGGTCGCGATTCCCCTCGGTGCCGTGCTCATCGCGTTGACGGGCCGGCTGCTCGACGTCCTCACCTCGACCGTGCGGACCCTCGCCGGTCCGGGGCGGCTCCCGGTCGGTGTTCCGCGATTGATCGTGGCGACGCGACCGGCGGCTGCCCTGCCGATGCCGGTCGTCCTCGGTTCGGTCGGGGTCCGGGGACCTCCCGTGCTGCGCTGATCCGTCGGTGCCCCCGCTCAGTCGGCCGCATCGGCGTCGACGCCACCTGCCCCACATCGGGAGGTCGGCGCCCCACACCTGATCGCCGAATCGAGAGGTCATCCATGTCATCCACCGTCATCACCCCTGCCGTCCCCCCGTCGATCCGACCGCGCTCGACGCGTGTCCGTCGTTCTCTGGTGGCCACCGTCGCGGCCGGCTCCGCCGCCGGCGCCGTGTTGCTGGGGTCGGGTGCCGCGAGCGCACACGTCACCGCGAATGCGCCGACCCTCACCCAGGGCGGCTACGGCGTCGTGACGCTCGTCGTGCCCAACGAGTCCGACACCAGCCCGACCACCACCCTGACGGTCACCCTGCCCAATCTGAAGTCGGCACGCGCCGAGGTCCTGCCCGGCTGGAAGGCCGACATCGTCAAGGATCCCTCCAGCAAGGAGGCGACCTCGATCACCTGGACCGCGCTGCCCGGCACGCCCGGCGTGCCGGTCGGTGAGTTCCAGCAGTTCCGCATCTCCGGTGGTCCCTTCCCCGAGGAGGAGACCGTCGGGCTGCCCGCGGTCCAGACCTACGCCGACGGCGAGAAGGCGTCCTGGACCGAGCCGGAGAACTCCGATGGTTCCGAGGCCGAGTACCCGACCCCGACGCTGACCCTGGCGCCTGCGGCCGAGGGGGGCGACCACCACGGCAGCTCGACCGCCACCGCGACGAACGAGGACTCGACCGCGCAGGCCTCGTCGTCGGACAGCGCCGCACGCTGGATCGGCGGCATCGGGCTGGTCGTCGGGGCGCTCGGCGTCGTCGTGGCAGTCGCCGCGCTGGCGCGCTCGTCCCGTCGGGCCGCCGCAGCATCGACCAACGCAGCATCGACCGACACCGGCTCGGCGGGAACAGAGGACAAGGGGGGCTCGGATGCGTAGTCGTCGAATCGCGGGAACCGCCCTGCTCGGGGCGATCCTCGTCGCGATCCTCGGATCGTGGACCGCGCCGATGGCCGCTGCGCACTCACGTCCGGAGTCGTCGGTGCCCGCCGACGGTGCCCGCGTCGAAGCCGGTCCGCAGCAGGTGTCGATCACCTTCAACGAGTCGCTGCAGAAGTCGTTCGCGGTGCTGAACGTCGTGGGTCCCGACGACCGGTACTGGCAGGACGGCGATCCGATCGTCGAGGGTCCGACGATCCGTGCCGCCCTGCGGCCACTCGGACCGGCGGGGACCTACAAGATCAACTACCGGGTCACCTCCGCCGACGGTCATCCCGTCGAGGGGCAGCGGACCTTCGAGCTGACGACCGCCGGGACCGGTACGCCAGGACCCGCGGTCGCCGACGCGCAGGAGTCCGATGAGAGCGGGGTCCCGTTGTGGCCGTTCATCGTCGGTGCCGTCGTCGTCCTCGGCGGTGGCCTCGGCGTGGTGCTGTGGGTGACCCGGCGCTCGCCCGGTCGTAGCTGATCGGTCCACGATGGTGACCGTCACGACGACCCGACGCTCCGCCCTGTTGATGGGTGGAGCCTGCGTCGTGACGGTCGCCGGGCTGGGCCTGGCCTGGCTGCTCGCGCACCCCGATGGTCCGGAGTCGACCGCGATCCCGGCAAACGTCGCGGTCGGGGCCGCGGTGCTGCTCGTCGGGTTGGGCGGGTTACCGCAGTTGGGCGCCGTCCCGTCGAGTCGACTCGTCGGTGTGGTCGGTGCGATCTGGGCGGTCGCCGCACTGACCACGGCGTGGGTACGCGCCGCAGACCAGGCCGGGGTCGGTGTGCTCCGGTTGGATGTCGGTCGGTTCGCCGACTCGGCCCACGCCGGCGCACCCGATCTGGTGGCGGCGGGATGTGCGGTGCTCGTCGTCGGCTGGGCGGTGGCCGATCTGATCACCGAGACGCGTATCCCGGTGGCTGCGGTCGCGATCCTCGCGGGGGTCGGTCTGCTCGCGACCTCGATCTCCGGTCATCCCGGTCAGACGACCTGGGGGCCGGTGCTGGTCGGACTGCACGCACTCGCGGCGGCCTGGTGGTGTGGGACCCTGCTGGCGCTCGCCGTGGCCGTTCGCGGCAGATCCGGGTGGGCCCGGGCACTCCCGGTGTTCTCCAGCCGGGCGCAGTGGGCGGTCGGGGTGATCGCGCTGACCGGCGTGATCGCCGGGATCATCGAGATCGGCGTCGGCTGGGTGCTCGTGGACACCGGTTACGGACGACTGTTGATCGCGAAGAGCGTCGGGTTGGTGATCCTGGTCGGGATCGCCGCCTGGCATCGCAGTCGCTGGCTTCCGGAGGTGCGGCGGCATCGGGGGAGTGAGTCCACGGCCATCCGCCGCGCCGCGGTGGAGATCGCGGTCATGGCGGTGGTGATCGGCCTGGCGGTCGGACTGTCGGCGACCGCCCCCTGATCTGTCGACCGTGCGCTCGGATTCGTCGATCGTGCGCTCGAGTTCGTCGATCGTGCGCTAGGCGTCCTGCTGCTCCCAGATGGTCATCAACTCGGTGAGGATGTCCACGGCCATCCCGAGCCCGCCCAGATGACTCTCACCGTGCATCGTGAACAGTTTCGCGTCAGGCAGCATGTCCACCATGTGCTCCCCGTGCGCGAACGGGATGATGTGGTCACGGTCGCCGTGCCACCAGCGCACCGGCGTCGTCACCTCCGGCACCCGGAAACCCCAGTCCCGCGCGAAGACCACGATGTCGGCGAGTGGCGCCTCCATCCGTCGACCACCGCCGTGCAGCAGGTCGTCGAGGAACATCGCCTTCACCTCGGGCCGTGCCAACAGCTCTCGATCGCCCTGCGGTGACAGGCGGCCGTAGATGCTGATCGCGGGGTCGGCGACCGGCCGGGCCACGCGCAGGACAGAGCTCAGCGCCTTGCCGATCGGTGCACCCGCGATGTTCAGCACCGGCGCACTGAAGGCCGCCAACCGCATCGCCCCGCCGGCGATGGCATCGGGTCCGACGGTCGGCGCGACACCGCCCAGGATGCCCGCCGCGACCACGCGGTCGGGATGACTGTGCGCGACACCCAGCGCATACGGCCCGCCGCCGGACAGCCCGATGATCGCGAACGCGTCGATACCCAGTGCGTCCGCGACGGTGATCAGGTCGTCGGCGAAGGCCGCGACGTCGGCGTAGGCATAGGGCGTCGACGATCCGACACCCGGCCGGTCGAGGCCGATGATGCGAATTGCGTGGTCGGCGGCGAAGTGGCGTGCCTCGGTCGGGATCTGGCGGCGGGCACCGGGGGTGCCGTGCAGCCAGAACACCGCCCGTCCGGTGGCGGAGCCGAATTCGGCGAACCCGATCCGGCGACCGTCGCCGACGGCAACCGAACCCTCGATCTTCGGCCGGTCGATGTCGATCATCATCCGAGCATGGCATGCCGACATGTAGCCCGGATCACAATCCGGCCGTTTCGGCGATCGCTACGGCCCGGTCGGTGGGGCCCGATTCACCTAGCCTGGAACCCTCCCCGTCGTACAGCCCGTTGCGACGCCCGGCGACGTGAGGAGTTCGTCATGGCCATCTCCGCGGTTCTGTTCGACATCGACGGCACCCTGGTCGATTCCGTCTACGCCCATGTCGGCTCGTGGCAGCGCGCATTCGCCGAGGTGGGCCGCACCGTACCGGCCGCAGAGATCCATCGACAGATCGGCAAGGACGGCAGCCTGCTCGTCCACGACCTGATGACCGACCACGGTGGATTCGACCAGCAGGTCGCCGACGACGCCTCCGAACGGCACTCCCGCCTCTACCTGGCCGACGCATCACGCCTCGACGTGTTGCCCTCGGCGCGTGAGCTGCTGTCAGCGGTGGCCGGACGCGGACTCCGAGTGGTGCTCGCGACATCGGCGCCACCGGAGGAGTTGGAGATCCTGCGCGATCTGCTCGACGTCGAGGAGCACGTCTACGCCGTGACCTCGGGCGACGACGTCGACACGGCCAAGCCCGATGCGACCGTCGTCGCGATCGCGGTCGAGCGCGCAGGGGTCGACCCTGCGGAGGCCGTGATGGTGGGCGATGCCACGTGGGATGCGATCGCCGCCACCAAGATCGGCGTCCGCTCGGTCGGCGTGCGCGCGGGCGGTATCGGCGCCGACGAACTCGCCGACGCCGGGGCGGCGGTGGTCTATGACGACCCGGCCGACCTGCTCGCCCACCTCGACGAGGCCCTCGATGTCTGACGCTCGGGCAGCAGGGCCGACGACCAGGGCCGTTCCCGCCCCGGAGCTCACCCTGCTCCAGCCGCGACGGCCGTCCGATGTCGCCCGATCTCGCGTAGCGTCGTCAGGGTGAGTGTCCGAGACGTCTACGCGTCCGCGCTGCGCGCCGTGCGCCATGTCGCCGCGCCCTATCCGGTCGGTGATCTGCCCACCGGTCGCGCGCTGGAACTGCCCGGTCGGGGGACCACCTTCGTGGTGGACGACGGGCCGCGTGACGCACCCGTCGTCTTCCTGATGCATTCGGTGCTGACCACCGGTCTGCTGTGCTGGTATCCGACCATCCCGGAGCTCACCGACCGCTACCGCGTCATCACCATGGATCAGCGCTGGCACGGGCGTGGCATCCGGTCGGACGTCTTCGACCTCACCGATTGCGCCGACGACGTCATCGCGGTCGCCGATCAGCTCGGTGTCCCGACCTTCACCGCCGCGGGCTTCTCGATGGGTGGCGGGATCGCGCAGCTGGCGTGGCAGCGGCACCCCGATCGGGTCCGCGGTCTCGTACTCTGCTCCACCGGACCGTATTTCAGCACGCGCGATCCGGACAACCTCGCGAGCGCACATCGCACCGGCCGCCGGCTGCAGGCTGCTCGTCGTCTCATCCCGCGGGTCACCGGCCCCGGACTGGACGACACATCCGGCCACACATCGGTGTGGGCGCTACGCCAGTTCTTCTCCACGTCCCTCGCCGAACTCGGGACCTTCGGCGACGGGCTGGGCCGTTTCGACTCGCGCGACTGGCTGGCCGAGATCGATGTGCCGACCGCCGTCGTCGTGTCGGTGCACGATCGGGTGGTCGAGCCCGCCCGCCAGGAGTTGTTGCTGGATGGCATCCCCGGTGCCCGAAGGTTCGACGTACAGGGTGGACATGCCTGTTGCGTCATCGGCGCCGAGCGGTTCGTGGGGCCTTTCGGCGATGCCGTCGATCACGTGACCGCGCAGGTCACGGTCGTCTGACACCGGTCGGCCGACGACGCGCGCCGCCCCGGGTCGTCGGCGTGTATGTACGGTGGCTTCGAGGAACCGTGCCGCGCGATGCGCGATACGACGACGCATGAACCGCGCACGACCAGCGAAAGGACATGCATGGCGGAGCCTGCGAAGACCCCGAAGGACCCCGAGAAGGGGTATGTGGCGTTACTCGGCTGGAGTCTGAGCGCGATCGAGGCGCTGGATCGATTCGACCGCCGGTACGTGGTGGTGGCGCCCGATTGGGCCGAGGAGTACTGCACCGAGCACGACATCCCGTACCTGCCGTGGAACTTCGAGCGGCTGAACGATCGATCCCTGGAGATCGCCGAGACGTTGCGCGAGAAGGGCGTCGACGTCGCGATACCGCTGTTCGAGGAGACGGTCGAGTGGGCAGGCGCGATCAACGCCGTCCTGCTCAACAACCCGCGGCTCTTCGGCCAGGCGATGTTGTTGCGCGACAAGGCGTTGATGAAGCGTCGTGCCCAGCTCGGCGGAATCCGGGTCGGCATCTTCGAGGAGGCGCACGACCGCGAGGACGTGATCCGCTTCCTCCGTCGGGTGAACCAGACGCTGCTCAAACTCGACGGCGACCCGAATGATCCGATCCACCTCAAGGCATTCGACAAGGCCGGCTGCCTCGGACACCGCGTCATCCGCACTCCGGACGAGGTCGACTCGATACCGGACGAGGAGTTCCCGGTGTTGATGGAATCGCACCTGGACGGTTGGGAATTCGCCGTCGAGGCGTGGATTCACAACGGCAAGATCAAGTTCCTGAACATCTCGGAGTACGTCACTCTCGGCTACTCGGTGTTCGTCCCGGCCACACCGGAACTCGAGAAGTACCGCCCGCAGATCACCGCGCAGATCGAGAAGCTGATCAAGACCTTCGACATCGACTTCGGATTCGTGCATCCGGAGTACTTCGTCACCAACGACGGTGAGATGTACTTCGGCGAGGTCGCCTACCGGCCACCGGGTTTCAAGGTCTTCGAGCTGCTCGAGCGCGCGTACGGCTTCAATGCCTACCAGGCGCTGGTGCTCTCCTTCGACCCCAAGACCACCGAGGAGGAGATCGACGCGTTCTTCCCCCGCGAGGTGGTCGACGCGGCCGGTGTCGCCGGATGTTTCGGCGTCTACCCGCGTCGGCGGGTGGTGTCGAACCTGGAGATCCCCGAGGTCACGGCAGACGACGACTACTACGAGACCAACGATCTCGCCCCGCCGCTGGAGGAGACGGTCACCAAACGCACGGCATTCGGTACACACTGGGGTCTGCTGTACTTCTTCGGCGAGGATCCGTATCGCATGCGGGACCTCCTGAAGAGTCAGGAAGAACTCGACTTCTACGTGTGATGCGATGAGGTACGGCTAGTCGGTGGACCGCGAACCGCGCGGTCCGCGTGAACGGTGAGGACAGCAGGGTTGCCAGTGGCTTCAGCGGAGGGGGCTTCAACGGACGGGGCGGCGACGGACGGGGCACCGGTCGACGGTGGTCCGATCGGTGCGGCCCCGACGGACACGTCCGAGGCGCACCGCGCCGCTCAGGTGGACGCATCCCGGGCCGATCGGTTCGGGCCGGAGGACGGTGCGAGCGACCGCGCCCTGGCCTCGCGGGTCGAGCAGCTCGACCATGCCGTCGCCGCGATGCGCGACGCGCCGGAGTACACCAGGCCGAGCAAACTGCGACGTGTGCTCGATGCCCTGCGTCGGGTGTTGCTGCAGGACGGCGGCCCCGCAGCGGTCCGTGAACGCGCTGCGGCACTGGAGGATGCCGGGGTGTTCTCCGGTTCGGATTGGGACCAGCCCAGCATCCTCGTACCGACGCTCGCCGGTCCGAGTCTGCGCAGTGACCGTACCGACACGGTGCTGCTCGAGGCGACGAGTGAGCTGCGCATCCTCGCGATCGCAACCGGCGACCATCACCGAGAAGATCTGTCGGCCGAGGATGCGCGCCGGTTCCTCTCCCAGGTGCTGGCCATGAATCTCGACCTCCTGCTGGCGCCGCCGTCGGAGTCGGAGCGGATTCGCCAGGGACGCACCGCGTCCCTGATCCGCGACCTGTTCGCCTACCTCGTCGACGAACTGGGTTACGACAGCATGCTCGAGGGCCTGGTCGAGGAGATCTGGCGGATCCTGCGTCAACGACCCATCCAGGTCGATCACGTGAAGGCGATGGTCACCCGCATCGCGATCCACCGCAGCGCATCCGACGTCGATCTCGGCTCGGCGGCACAGGGTCTCGACCGGCTCACGACGGCGCTGTTCGGTCCGACCGAGGCCTCGCGTGAGGACCCGGGCATCGACACGTATTTGTCGCGGGTGTCCGCGATGGACGCCGAGGGCCTGGAATTCGAGGCGCGCGGCTTTGCCCGGGCGATGCACGACACCGGCTTGGTCTCGCCGTATCACGCTGCGCTGGTGCGTTTCCTGGTGGAGGACAACGTGTACCTCCTGCCCGAGGCGCTGGGGTTGTCGGAGGTGGGCCGCAACTCCCTTCTCCGCTACCCGGAACTGGTGCATCAGTTGATCATCGAGGCCGTGCTGCCGCAGAGCCCGCAGAGTCTCTACGGACTGGCGCTGCTGCTCGACCGCGGCATCTTGCATCAACCCCCGGTGGTGCCCTCGCTGTGGCGACAGCTGGTGCTGCGACTGTCACCTCGCGTCCGCGAACGGCTGCACTCCGGGTTCGGTCCCGCCGTCGCACCCGAATCGCTGCTGCTGGGCGGAATCCTGTCGATGCTCGGCCAGCCACTGGGGGTCGGTCAGGGTGACAACCCGACCTGCCAGTCGGCCCGCGCGTTGTCGATGTGGGCCTACAACGATCCCGACTACCTGCTGCAGGTGGTCGCCTGGGCGGCGCGCGACGACGAGGTCATCGCCCACTTCGAGGGCCAGCCGATCTCGTCGGTGGAGAGCGTCGGGGGAGTGGCCACCGCCGATCCCATCGACCTCGATGCGGTGTCACTGCTCGTGGTTCCGCATCTCGACCGGATCTATGCAGAGATGGTGCGACGCTGTGCAGATCGCGCCGGCGACCCGCACCGATGGGTGAACCCAGAGTTCCACGGCTGGTGGTCGGCGCGCGGCTTCCGCATCAACGTCGACGTCGAGACCGGCAAGATCATCGACATCGACGACTTCATCCGGCAGTTCTACGCGGCCTATCACCCCGACTACAACGGGAATCAGCCGCTGATCCACCCGCAACCGGCCGGCATCGCGTTCACCGACAGCGCGGCCCGATATGTCGGGTGGCACGCGATCACCATCCTGCGCGTCGCGGCCGACCCGAACGGTGTCATCCGCGTCTACTTCTACAACCCGAACAACGACAGTGGTCAGGACTGGGGTGACGACGTAGTCGTCGGTACCGCGGGCAACGGTGAACGCCCTGGCGAGGGCTCGTTGCCGTTCGAGCAGTTCGCATCCCGGCTCTACATCTTCCACGCCGACCCACTCGAGGACGGTGCCGCCGACCAGGTCCCCGTCGATGCGGTGGAACGGATTGTCGGGCACATCGGGCGCAGCTGGGGAGTCGACCGCCTGACCTGAGTCGGCCAGTGCGATGCCGGTGTGGATTCGACCACCGCAGCAGGTTTCACGTCCACGGACACGGGTAGCCGATCATCAGCCTGTGATGAGCGCCGCGGAGTTTGTCGGGTCAGATCCCCGGGGTTGAGAATGTGCAGCCCCGGGGATCGTTCGCGTCTGGTGGGTCGTCGTGCGCCCGTTCGTCATCCGCGGCGGCCGATCCGGCGAGTGGTCCGAACGGCCCGGGGTTCGGACACCGGCGTCCGGCTTGTAAACTGGCGTGGCCGCGGGAGGTTCCCCGGCACGGCCCCTATAGCTCAGTTGGTAGAGCTACGGACTTTTAATCCGCAGGTCCCAGGTTCGAGCCCTGGTGGGGGCACAGCGGGCGCACCGCGGGGGCACAGTGGGACCTCGAGGTCACGGCGACGGACAGTTCCGTTGAGCCGATGCGTTCATCCGATCCGACTGTGGGTATCGGTTCCTCACGACGGCATCGCGTCGATGATCGACGCGGTGACCAATGGGTCGATCGACCATCGAGCCGGCGACCGACCTGTGCCGTCCCTCGAGTGACCGATCATCGCCGAATCTGCGCCTGACCTGCCGATTTGAGGTTTCCGACGCGCGTGCCCTAAGCTAACGTAGCTCCCAACGGAGAACCGGCCCCCTTCGTCTAGCGGCCTAGGACGCCGCCCTTTCAAGGCGGTAGCGCGGGTTCGAATCCCGTAGGGGGTACGTTTGCCCCTTACCGGGGTGGGCACCAGAAGTACAACAGAACATGGCCCTGTGGCGCAGTTGGTTAGCGCGCCGCCCTGTCACGGCGGAGGTCGCGGGTTCGAGTCCCGTCAGGGTCGCAAGAGATTGCGATTGGCATTCGGTTTCCGGTGCCGTCCGGCCAGGTAGCTCAGTTGGTACGAGCGTCCGCCTGAAAAGCGGAAGGTCGTCGGTTCGATCCCGACTCTGGCCACAATCGAGTCAGAGCGAAGCGGTCCTCTCCGGAGGGCCGCTTTTCTGGTTCCGCACCCCGAATCCGTAGAAGTTCGTCCCGGAAGGCGGGTGAGTTCACAGCGGCATTGCACAGTCAGGCTGCCGGCACGATCTCAGGCGGGATTGCGTGATCTGTGGAGTGCTCGCGTATGCGGGCAGTTCAGCCGACGAAGCCCAGCCTTCTCGACACGGTACGTGCGCCGTCCATCAGGGCCTGTGCCATTTCGGTCTGGCGGGTGTCGGACATGTCCGCCGACAGTCCGCCGACGCTGAGCGCGGCTACTGCGTGACCCTTGCGGTCGTGGATGCAGGCGCCGAGCGCGGCGACCCCGGGTGTCACATCGCCTACGCTGATCGAGTAGCCACGCTTGCGGATCTCGGTCAGCCGCGACCGCAGTTGCGCCTCGGTGATCTCCTCGCCGGATGGCGTGAGCATCGGGCCGGCGCCGAGGACCTGGGGGAGTGCGGTCTCCTCCAGCTCCGCCAGCAGCGCGATCGGCGCGCCGCCGAGATACAGCGGCAGCGAGCGCCCGACAGTCAGCACCATCACCCGGATCGGCTGGCTGCTCTCGATCAGGTCGAGACAGACTGCACGCGCGCCGTCCGGCACGAGCAGGTACACGTGTTCGTCGAAGCGCGCGGCCAGCTCCGACATCACATGACTGGCCTCGGTCCGCAGGTCGAAGCTGCCGAGCACGGCGGACCCGAGCTCGAAGACACGCAAAGTCAGCCGGTAGTCGGCCGACCGCGTCCGCTCCACCCATCCGGCGACCTCGAGCGTGCTGAGGATCCGGTACATGGTGGTCCTGCTGTAGCCACATTTCTTCATCAGCTCGGCCAACGACAGCTCGGTGCGATCCCCCTTGAACGCCTCCAGCACGGTCGTCGCCTTGATGATCGAGGCGATGTGGTTCTTGGGGTCGAGCTCGCCCGGTCCGGCTGCTGTGGTCACGAGATCTCCTGGTTGTCCTGTATGCCAACGGTATTCGACGGAGTCGTCATCGGTGCGATCATCCGTTGTCGGACGGTCGTCCGAGTCGACAGCCACACTCCGGCACGTGATGTGATGGTTGACACATGGCACCGACCCGTGCAAGTGTTCCGTATGGCGCACACGCTATCCGGATTCCGGACACCGAGTCAAGGTGTAGAGGTGATGGACATCGACACGGCACCCTCTGTGACAGTGCTGACCCTGCCGACCGACGGACCGTCCACGGCCGCCGGCCGCACCGCGTCCGGCGCAGAGCAAACGGTCCCGGTTCCCGGGTGGGGCGTCCTCGACTCGATGGTCGAGCGCTTCGCCCCCGAGGCTGCCATCGCACTCGCTGCCGACTTCGCCGGAACCGTCTCCGCGTGGTCGACCGCACCCTCCCGCGTTGTCTACACGGTCGCCGGCGGGCGTGATGTACTCGTCGGCCTCTCCTACCAGACCGCGCCGACCGAGATCCTTGCCGCGGTGTGGACCGGTCTGTCCGTCGCGATCGCGCGCACGCTGCGGGACAACATGTTCGAGGGCGCAATCGTCGTCGACTCCGACCATCCGGGTGCCGACGCCCTCGTCGAGCGCCTGGCCGACCTCGGCATCCCGGTCGCCGGTGGTAGCCGGGCGCCGGAGGAGTCGTCGGAGGTCGGTACGGAGATCGACGATGTGGTCCGCGTCGTTGCACTCACCGCGCGGGAGTCGGTCCGATGAGCCGCCGATCCGTCGTCATCGGCATCGACAAAGGCACCAGCTCCCTCAAGTCGATTGCGGTCGATCTCGCCACCGGCGAGCTGGTCGCGGACTGCGGCGCACGAACGCCGTGCAGCTACCCCGGAGCCGGTCGGCACGAGGAGGATCCGGAGACGACGTGGCAAGCGGTGGCGGGCACGCTGCGCACGGTGGTCTCGGCGCTCGGACCGGAGACGACGATCGCCGCGGTCGGGGTCACCGGCCACATGGGTGGGTTGTGGACGCTCGACGAGGCAGGTGATCCGGTCGGTCCGGCCATCTGCTGGCCGGACGCGCGGGCGACCGCGATCCTCGACGAGGTCGGCGACCGCGGGGAACTCGACGCGCTGTTCGAGCTCAGTGGCAATGCGCTCATCCCCGGCACGCCGTATCCGCTCCTCGCGTGGGTGAAGCGACACGATCCGGGCCGCTACCGACGCATCCGCCACTTCTTCATGGCGAAGGATTACGTGAACTTTCGTCTCACCGGAGTGATCGCGACGGAGGAGTCGGATCTCTCGTTCGCGCCCTGCGACTTCCGTGGACGCCGCAGGTCCGAGGCCTTCTTCACGGCGTTCGGTATCGAGGAGATGTCCGACCGCCTGCCCGTTGTCGGCGTGAGCGACGGACTCCTCGGGACCGTGACCGCCGCCGCGGCGGCGGAGACCGGACTCCCCGTCGGGACGCCGGTCTGCGCGGGTACGGGTGACGCAACCGCGAACATGATCGGGATCGGCGCCGCACACGACGGTCAGGCCGTGACGACCATCGGCACGAGTCTGATGAACGGCACCTCGACCGACCACCCCGTGCTGCAACCGGCCGGCGTCGGCTTCGGCTTCCTCATGCCGGAGAACCGCTGGCAGCGGCAGATCACCAACTCCGGCGGAGGGACGCTGTGCCTCGACTGGGTCATCGCCACGTTCTGCCCGACCGAGGTCGAGCAGATCGCCACCGGCGCGACCACGCTGGGCGCCGTGGTCGCCGACTTCGCCCGCGCCGCCGAACCCGGTTGTCGCGGACTGATCTTCCACCCGTACCTCAACACCGCGGGTGCCACCGCGCCGTTCCTCGACGTCAACGCCCGCGGCAGTTTCGTGGGTCTGCGTCGCGACACCACGCCTGCCGAGATGGTCCGTGCCGTGATGGAGGGGACCGCGCTGTCGGTGCGTGACTGCTACGCGGCGATGCCCGTGCAGATCGACGAGATCCGGCTCACCGGCGGCGGGGCACGCAGCGTCGAGTGGAGTCAGATCGTCGCCGACGTCCTCCAGAAGACGATCGTCGCGCCCGATGTCCCGGAGTCCGGGGCCCTGGGCGCCGCGATGCTGGCGGCCGTGGCGACCGGCCACTTTCCTGATCTCGACTCGGCGACCGCACGGATGGTCCGCGCCGGACGCATGCACGAACCGGATCCGACCGCGGCCGCGATCTACGACCAGGCCTTCAACACGTACCGCGCGGTCCTCGACCCGCTCCGCGAGGTGTGGGCGGCGAGCGCCCGAGCCGTCGACGCCCTCGCCTCCGCCTGATCCCGTTCCGACACCGAAATCCCCACATCCCATCGCGAAACGGAGACCCCGTGACCGTCATCAGGACAGTGCTCGGCGACATCGCCCCGGACCAGCTGGGCGTGACGCTGTGTCACGAGCACCTCTTCACCAACCCACCCCTGTGGGCGCAGACGAAGGACAGCGACATGGTGCTCGACAAGGTCGACGCCGCAATCGGTGAAGTCGCCGACTTCGACGGCCTGGGCGGCGGTGCCCTGATCGAGATGACCACTCACGACTACGGTCGCAACGCCGCGGGACTGCTCGCCGTCGCCGAGGCGTCCGGAGTCCACATCGTCAGTGCCAGTGGTTATCAGAAGGGCATCTACTACCCGGAGACGGTGACCATCGAGAGCATCGACGAGATCGCCGCCCGGTTCATCGCCGATGTCGAGTCGGGTGTCGACGGCACACCTGCCCGTGCCGGCGTCATCAAGTTCGGCACCTGCCGGACCGACGAGATCCGGGACGACGAGCGGAAGGTCCAGCGGGCCGTCGCCCGAGCCCACCTCGTGACCGGCGCGCCCATCTCGACCCACTGCCAAGCCGGGACGCTGGGAACATTGCAGGCCAACGGATTCGCGGACCTCGGGGTCGACCCCGCCAAAGTGCTGATCGGGCACCTCGACCGCAACCTCGACTACGGCTACCTGCGCGAGGTCGCGCAGACGGGCGTGTGGCTGGGCTTCGACCACTGGACCAAGCCCAAGTATCCCTCTGACGAGCTCCGCGTCGAGTACGTGGAACGGCTCTTCGCCGAGGGGTTCACGCGGGTGATGGTCTCGGGCGATCTCGGTAGACCCTCCTACCAACCGCACCATGGCGGTGGTCCCGGCTTCGCCGGCCTCCTCAAGCAGATCCGCGAGCGGCTCTCGGCAGACATCGCCGAGCAGGTGCTGGTGACGAATCCTCGGGAATTCTTCGCGTTCACGCCGGCCGAGGTGTCGGCATGACTTCGCCGATCACGGTGTCGACCTCGTCGACGCGCACCCACCTGCCCACCCGCGGAGTGCTGTTCGACCTCGACGGGACACTCATCGACTCGCGGTACGCCATCATCGAGTCCTACCGCGCGACGTTCGAGAACGAGCTCGGACGTCCGCTGCCCGCCGAACTCGAGGATCCGAGTGCGATCATGGCACCACGGCCGCCGGAGATCTTCGCGCGCTTCGCCGACGAGGATCCGCTCGAGCTCGAGCGAGCCTACGGACGCCACTACACCTCAGATGCCTTCCGCAGGGTTACGCCGTACCCCGGTCTGCGCGAGACGCTCTCGGCTCTGACCGAGCGGGGGATCACGGTCGGGATCGTCACGAACAAGCGGATGAGCCGGGTGTCGACCGACTTCGATCATCTCGGGATCGATCCGGCCACCTTCGCGACCGTCGTCACCGCCGATGACACCGCAGAACGCAAACCCCATCCGGCACCCGTCCTGCTCGGACTCGAACGTGCCGGACTCGACCCCGCCCACAGCTGGTATGTCGGCGACGGACCACAGGACGTCCTGGCCGGCGCAGCCGCGGGGACCGGGACCATGGGCGCCGCCTACGGCTACTACGGCACCGCCACCCTGGTCGACCATCGGCCCGATCATCTGCTGACCACTCTTCCTGAATTGCTCCACCTCGTCTGACGCTGCGCCGCAGCATATCTCACGATCTCGTCCACCCTGGGAGTGGGCGCTCACCGGAACGGAATCATCATGACCCAAGTACTCCCTGCCCGAAATCGGGCGTTGACCTCGGTCGCCGAGGTCGATGACCTGGTCGACTCCGAGGACATCAGAACCCGTCGACACAAGGTGATGTTGATTCTCGGTCTCGCCGGGATCGCCTTCGAGGCCTACTTCCTCGCCGTCCTGAGCTCGGGCACCGCACCCATGAGCGAGCAGCTGGGACTCGATGCCAACGGTGTCGGTCTGGTGAGTGCGTACGGCTACATCGCCACGCTCGTCGCGGCCGCCACCTGCGGCCTGCTCGCCGACCGCTATGGTCGCGTGAAGATCATGGTGTTCGCAAAGATCGTCGCGGTGATCGCCGCGTTGATGATGGCTGCCGCACCGAGTTTCGCGATGCTGGTGCTCGCCCGTTGCATCGCCGGTGCGGCCTACGGCGTCGATCTCGGCGTCGCGATGGCCTACCTGTCGGAGAACCTGCCGAAGAAGCGCCAGTATCTGCTCAACTTCTGGCAGGCTCAGTGGTACATCTCGACCGTCGTCGCACTCGCGATCGTGCTCGGCTTGTACCACCTCGACGTCGGCCTGGACATCTGGCGCTGGGGCCTCGTGACCGCCGCGATCTTTGCTTTCGTCGTCGCGATCGCCCAGTTCGTCCTCATGCCCGACAGCCCACGGTGGCTGGCGAAGAAGAATCGGCTGACTGATCTCACGAAGTCGTTGAAGCGGATGTACGGCATCGACGCGTCGTATCCGACAGGTCGTCTCGAGGCCGCGATCACCGAGCCGAAGAAGGAACGTCGGTTCACCGATTTGTTCAGCGTGCGGTTCCGCGCACGGACAGTCTTGGCCAATGTCGTGACGATGATGCAGGCCCTGCAGTACTACGCCGTCGCCTACTATCTGCCGGTCATCGCTCTCAGCCTGTTCGGGGACGACTTCGGTGAGGCCACGTTCGGGTCCATCGTGTTCAACCTGTTCGGCATCGTCGGTGGCGTCGCGTCGATCTGGGTCGCCGCCAAGCTGGGCGCGAACGGGGCGGCCAAGTACGGCTTCCTCCTCGTCGCGACGACGATCCTGGTGTTGGGTGTGTTCTTCGATTCCCTCCCGATAGCACTGGCATTCGCGGTGCCCGCCCTGTTCATCTTCTTCCACTCGGCCGGCCCCGGTGTGTCGGGACTGACGATGGCGGCCATGGCGTATCCCTCCGATCTGCGTGGTCGCGGAGGGCAGTTGGCCACGATCTCGCAGAGCATCGGCGGCATCGTCGGTCTCTACGCCTTCCCGCGGATGTCGGAGTCGCTCGGCCTGTCCACCACCATCACCATCTTCGTGGCGGTACCCCTCGTCGGCGCGGCGATCTGCATGCTGATCCGCTGGGAACCGTTCGACACGTCGACCGACTCCAACGACGTCGGTGCCGCGGAGGGAGACATGGCGGTGCGAGAGGTGTCGGGCCGATGACGCCCCGGACGACATCACCTGTCGCGCTGATAACCGGTGGCGGACAGGGGCTCGGCCTCGCGATGGCACGTCGCCTGCGCGCCGACGGTTTCGAGGTGGTGGTCGCCGACGTCGACGCCGGCCGGTCCGATCAAGCCGCGGCGGAGGTGTCGGGTACCGCCCTGGTGATCGACGTGACCGACGACGAGTCCGTGCGACGGGGAGTCGACACGCTGGCTCGACAGTTCGGTCGACTCGACGTCCTGATCAACAACGCGGGCATCATCTCCCGGAGCAACGCCGAGGAGATCGACTCCCACGGGTGGCAACGTGAACTGGACGTCCATCTGGGCGGGACGATGCGCTGCAGCCGACAGGCATTCGGGCTCCTTCGGGACTCGTCCAATGGGTCGATCATCAACCTGGCCTCCGTGGGCTCGACCCTCGGCCTACCGCATCGGCTGGCCTACACGGCGGCGAAGTCCGGCGTCACCGGTCTCACCCGCACGTTGGCCGCCGAGTGGGGACCGTTCGGGATCAGGGTCAACGCAGTGGCACCGGGCTACATCGACACCGGCATGATGCGCTCCGGTCTCGAGTCGGGGGTTCTCGACGAGGATCGGCTCCTCGAGCGTACGCCGCTGCGGCGCTTCGGGAGTCCTGACGAGATCGCCTCCGCCGCATCATTCCTCGCCTCGGCGGATGCCTCCTTCGTCACCGGCATCGTGCTGCGGGTCGACGGCGGCATCACCATCGACGGCACCTTCCACTCGTCTGAGTTCACAGGTGTCTCCGGCCGCGCGCACACTCCCGATTCGTCGGGAACTCAGGAGGGCCTTCGATGACTCCGACGGGAACCAGATCTACTACCGGACAGTCGGAATCGAGCCCCGTCGTCATCACCGATGCAGGTGATGTCGATCGGGCGATCGACGGACGCCCGATTCAGGGACGTCGTCATGTTTTTGTCATCGTGCTGGCATTCGCCGGACTGGGCTTCGAGGGATTCTTCGTCGGCGCCCTGAGTGGCGGAATGTCGACGCTCAAGGAGCAGCTCGGATTGGACGGCGATGCCGTCGGGACCTTCAGCGGATTGGGATACGCAGCGAGCATCGTCGCGGCCTTGGCGTGCGCACGAATCGGTGATCGGGTAGGTCGGGTTCGTCTGCTGGTGGGGGCGAAGGTCCTCGCCGTGATCGGTGCGACCGTCATGGCGACCGCAGGGTCGTTCGACATGCTGCTCGCCGGTCGGGTGACGAGCGGGATCGCGTATGGGATCGACCTCGGGATCGCGCTGGCCTACCTCGCCGAGTTCCTGCCCAAGGCCCGGCGCAACTGGCTGAACTTCAGTCAGGCGCAGTGGTACACGTCCACATCGCTCGCCCTGCTGGTCACCCTGGTGGTCACCGAGTTGGGAGCCGGGCTGGACACGTGGCGTTGGGTCCTCGGTGTGGCTGCTGTCGTCGCGTTCGTGCTCTTCCTGTGTCGCCTGATCTTCATGCCAGAGAGCGCGCGGTGGCTCGCTGCACGAGGCGATCTACCGGGCGCAGCGCGATCCCTGACGCGCTTGTACCGAGAGCCGTTCGTGGCCGAGGCTGCGGCATCGGCACCCGCACCCGCTGTGACCGTTCCATGGTCGGCGCTCTGGACTCCGGGCTACCGCAGGAGGACGGTCCTTGCGAACATCGTCGGGTTCACCGAGGCGTTGCAGTACTTCGCGATTGCGTTCTACCTGCCGATCATCTCACTGGAGTTGTTCGGTGGAGGGATCACGATGGCCATCGCAGGCTCGCTGGTGTTCAACGTGTTCGGGATCATCGGCGGGTTCCTGGCAGTTCGATTCACTCAGCGTCTGGGTCTGCGGGTCGCCACTGCATGGGGATACGCAGGTGTGGCGGTGTCGATACTCGTTCTCGCGCTATGGACCGACATCCCGTTGTGGGCCGGCTTCCTGGTGCCGTCGGTGTTCATCTTCTGCCATGCGATAGCTCCCGGCACCGCCGGACTCACGATGGGATCACTCGCATACCGCAGCGAGCTGAGGGCTCGCGGTTCGCAACTCGTCACGATCTCTCGCAGTGCTGCAGGTGTGACCGGACTGTATTGCTTCCCCGTGTTGCAGAGTGCCGTCGGGACGTCGACGACGCTGTTGATCTTCCTGGTCGCAGCGCCGCTGACCGGACTGGTCGCGTGCCTGGTGATCACGTGGGAGCCGCTGAGCAACGAGTCGGATCGCGAATTGGACATGCTGTCCGACATGCCATCCCGTCCCGTCGCACGGTCCGACCGATCGATGGGGGACGAGAACGAACCCGAATCGCGCGAAGCAGCACACGACGACGAGCGGATCGGTCCACGGTGACCGATCCGGATCGACCACTCGTACTGACCGAACTACCTGAGAGGACAACCGAATTGTTGACACACCCGACGGTCGATTCACCGACGGTCGCCGATCTGCGCGACATCGCGTTCCGACTTCGCTCGACGATGATGCGGATGGCCGCCGACAAGGGCGAGGGATACATCGCGCAGGGACTCGGCATCGCCGATGTGTTGGCGGTGATCTACTTCCGCCAGCTGCGGTTCGATCCCACCGACCCCGACTGGGTCGGCCGCGACCGCTTCCTCATGTCGACCGGGCACTACTCGATCGCGTTGTATGCCGTGCTCGCCGAGCTCGGCATCCTGACCGAGGATCAGATCGCGGACTACGGACTCAATGGCAGTGAGCTGCCGATGAGCACCTTCGACCAGACTCCCGGCGTCGAGATCACCGGTGGCTCCCTCGGCCACGGACTGGGCCAGGGAGTCGGCATGGCGCTGGGGATCCGGCTCGACGGCGGCGATCAGCGGATCATCGTCGAGTTGTCTGACGGTGAGCTGCAGGAGGGGGCGACCTGGGAATCGGCGATGTCGGCTGCCAGCTTCGGGCTCGGTGGACTCACCGCCGTGGTCGATTGCAACGGCATCCAGGCCGACGGTCCCATCGTCCTCGACATGGAGCCGATCGCCGACAAGTGGGCGGCATTCGGCTGGGCGGTGCAGGAGGTCGACGGCAACGACATCGACGCGTTGGTGGCGGGATTCGACGCGTTGTCGCAGGCGCCGGCTGACCGGCCCCGCGTCCTGATCACCCGCACCACACCCGGAACCGGGGTCCCGACCCTGGTCACCCGGGAACGGGCACATTTCGTCCGGGTCGCCGACAACGAATGGGCCGGACTCATCGCCGAACTGGAGGAGAATCGTGGCTGAGGTCAAGAACCGTGCGGGTGGCATGGGTGAGATCGCGGAGGTGGAGGGCCCGTACGAGCGGGCCCCCTTCGGAACCGAGCTCGCCGACCTGGGCGCACTCGATGAGCGGATCGTCGGACTGAGCGCCGACATGTCGAAGTATTCCGACATCATCCCGTTCCGGGACCGCTTTCCGGAGCGCTACTTCAACGCGGGCATGGCAGAGCAGAACGCCGTGATGATGGCCGCCGGCATGGCCAAGGTCGGCAAGATCGCCTTCTGCGCGACCTATGCTGCTTTCCTGACGCGGCGGGCGCTGGACTTCATCGCCGTCTCGTGCGCGCACAGCAACGCGAATGTCAAGATCGTCGCCGGCTCGCCGGGACTGGTGAATCCCTATGGGGCGACGCATCAGTCACTGGAGGACCTGGTGGTCATGCGGTCGATACCGGACCTCACCGTCATCGACCCGTGTGACGCCGTCGAACTTCGGCACGCAGTCCGCGCCGCGGCCGCGACACCGGGGACGTTCTACATCCGCAACCTACGCGGCAAGGTGCCGGTGGTGTTCGACGAGACGGACTTCACGTTCGAGATCGGGCGCGCGCGATTGCTGCGGCCGGGACGGGACGTCGCGGTGATCGGCACCGGCTTCATGACCGCGCGCGCCCTGGCGGCGGCGGAGACGGCTGCGGGACAGGGTGTGTCCGCGGCCGTGCTCCACGTCCCGACGGTGAAGCCACTCGACGCGGAGGCCATCGCCGCGGTGTGCGCCGACGTGAACCGGGTGATCGTTGTCGAGAACGGCGTGCGCTCAGGTGGTCTCGGCACCGCGGTCGTCGAGACGCTGTCCGATCATGGGATCGCAGTCCCGGTGCAGCGCATCGGACTCGGCGACCGCTTCCATCCGTGCGGATCCCAGGCCTACAACGAGGCGCTGTTCGGACTGGACGAGGACGCGATCACCCGCGCGGTCATCACCGGCGACTGGCCGCACACGTGAATGCGGTACTCGACGGCGTGGGGGTGGCCCGGGCGGCACGGAGGTTCGCCGCACCGCAGCAGTATGTGCAGGGGCCCGGTGTCTTCGACGACCTGGGCACGATCGTCTCGCCACACGGCACCCGACCGGTCGTGGTCGTCGATGCCGATGTCGCCGAACTACTCGGTGACCGACTCGCCGCGACCATGACCGCAGCGTCGCCGGCTCATCAGGTGCTCGCGGTCAGGGGGCCGGTCACCCGCGAGCACATCGCAACCGTTGTCGCCCGGATCTCGGGAGGCAGCGGTGACGTGATCGTCGGGGTAGGGGGAGGCAAGGCACTCGACATCGCGAAGGGTGTCGCCGAGTTGCTGGGCCGACCGATGATCTCGGTCCCGACCGTCGCGTCCAACGACGGCCCGACGGCCGCGGTCTTCGCCCTCTACGACGACGCCGGCCGACTCTCGGAACTCGGTCGGCTGCCGACCAATCCGGCCGCCGTGGTGGTCGATACCGAGATCATCGCCGGGGCTCCGATTCGGTTCCTGACGTCGGGCATCGGCGACGCCTTGGCGAAGAAGTACGAGGCGCGTTCGTGCGCCCGTGGCAGCGGTGTCACCACTCAGGGCACCCGCCCTCTCAACATCGGCTCGGTGGTCGCCGACGGATGTTCGCGAATCCTGCTGCGAGACGGCGAACAGGCGGTCCGCGATGCGGCGGACGGTCAGGTGACGCCTGCGGTGGAGGCTGTTGTCGAGGCGGTGATCTTGTTGTCGGGCATCGGATACGAGAACGGTGGGCTGTCCATCGCGCACTGCATGACGCGCGGACTGCAGATCGGACGCGGGACATCGGCGCATCTGCACGGCTTCCATGTGGCCTACGGGTTGCTGGTGCAACTGGCGCTCGAGGACGATCCGGACGTCGATGCGGGGGAGATCCGTCGGTTCCTGACCGCGATCGGGTTGCCGACCCGGCTCGCCGACCTCGACATGTCCGATCCGACCGCCGAGGAGATCGAGGAGCTCGCCGTCGCAGCGGCCGCGGCACCCCACGCGTCGAACACCTGGGTCGACGCCTCGACGCCCCGTATCATCGCCGCCATCGAGAGAGTGGAGAAAGAGGCGGGATCCGATGTCGGATGAGTCGCGGCCGCCGGTGCCCGCACCGGCGCCGTTCACGTTCGCGCCGCTGACGCCGGCCTCCTTCCTCGACCGTGCGGCGGCGGTCTTCGCCGACCGGACTGCGATCGTCGACGGCGACCGCCGTCTCACCTATCGCGAGTTCCACCGTCGGGTCGGCCGTGTGACAGGTGTCCTGGAGAGTCTCGGCGTGGGTGCCGGCGATCGGGTCGCCGCATTGTGCGCGAACAGTCACGTGATGCTCGAACTTCACAGTGCGGTACCGGTCCACGGGTCGGTGTTGGTGCCGTTGAACATCCGGTTGTCGGAGCGGGAACTGACGTACATCCTCTCGCACAGCGGCGCGGCCGTGCTGATCGCGACCGTCGAGTTCGCCGACCGGGCCCGGGCCGTCGGCGAGGCGGTCGGGGTGCGGGTCCTCGTCGCCGGCGAGGTCGACGGCCGCGACGAGTACGAAGAACTCCTCGCCCGGGCCGACGAGCCGGTCCGGCGCGAGCCCGAGGAGCGTGGACTGCTCGCGATCAACTACACGTCGGGGACCACGGGACGTCCGAAGGGCGTGATGTACCACCATCGCGGCGCCTACCTGCAGTCGCTCGCGATGGCTCATCACGCCGGACTGGGGCCGGCGACGAATTATCTGTGGACGTTGCCGATGTTTCACTGCGACGGTTGGTGTTTCACGTGGGCGGTCACGGCTGCAGGTGGAACGCACGTCTGCTTGCGGGCCATCGATCCCGGTCAGATCTGGCGACATCTGACCGAGGACGGGATCACACATTTCAGTGCCGCGCCCACCGTCCTGACGATGATCGCGGAGGACCCGACAGCGCGCCGGCTCGACCGGACCGTGGCCGCCGGAACCGGAGGGGCACCCCCGTCTCCCGCGCTGCTCTCACGGATGACGCGGCTCGGCATCGATGTCACACACCTGTACGGCATGACCGAGACCTTCGGTCCGATCGTGGTGAACCAGTGGCAGCCGGAATGGGACGGCGGTACCGACGACGACCGGGCCGTCCGCTCCGCGCGGCAGGGGATCGGCAACATCGCGTCCGGCCGGGTGCGAGTGGTCGCCGGGGACGGCACCGACGTCGCGGCCGACGGCGAGACCACCGGTGAACTGTTGGTGAGGGGGAACATCGTGATGCTCGGGTACTACCGGGACCCGGACGCGACAGCCGCGGCGTCACAGGACAGCTGGCTCCGAACCGGCGACATCGCCGTGATGCATCCCGACGGATACGTGGAGATCCAGGATCGCAGCAAGGACGTCATCATCTCCGGCGGGGAGAACATAGCGTCGGTCGAGATCGAGCGCGTCCTCGATGCTCATCCCGATGTCGTCGAGTCCGCCGTCGTGGGCCGCGCCGACGAACGGTGGGGCGAGGTGCCCGTGGCCTATGTGACCGTGCGAGCCGGTGCGCGGGTGTCCACCGACGACCTGCTCGATCACGTACGCCGGGAACTGGCGCGGTTCAAGGTGCCCAAGGAGATCGTGTTCGCCGACCTGCCCAAGACGTCGACGGGCAAGATTCAGAAGAACGTGCTCCGCACGCGGTCCCGCACCCCGAATCCGTAGAAGTTCGTACCGGAAACCGGGAACTTCTCCTACGAAATCGGTGGGGTGGGCGGCCGGCGGGAATTCGCGGCGTCGTTACCTGACCGTGACCGCCGGTATCGGAGTCGCATCACTCCGCGACAGTGGATGGCGGTGGGCATCGAGCGACCGATAGCGTCGAACCCGAAGACACTCCGACGACTCACCGATCGGGGACCTACAGAGCGCTCATCGTCGCTGACGGACAACGCTTGTCGGCGCCGGCCCCCACCGATCCGATGCCTCGGGTGACTTCGCCACTGCCGGCGGGGCCGAGCCACGTGCTCCCGACCAGCGCATGACCCTGCGACGATCGGTGGACACCATGACACTGGCTCCTTTCGCCAACGAACGGCACGACTCGATCGACGTCTTCGACGTCCTCACCCCGCACGAGGCCCAGCATGCCGAACCGCTGTTCGAGGTGAACGTCGAGCATCGATCCCCCGAGCGCGCCACCGTGTGGGCAAGCGGTGAGATCGATGTACTGGCCGCATCCGACGTCCAGAACGCGGTCGACGAGGCGTTGCGCTCGGCCGACTCGGTCCACGTCGAGTTGTCGTCGGTGACCTTCCTCTGCTCCCGCGCGGTGTGCGTGCTGGCCGAGCATCCCGCCGCGTCCGACGGTCGGATGAGCGTCCACGCACCGACCCGGCACACGCGGATGCTCTTCGAGCTCTTCGGGGCACAGGGGCTGCTCGCCTGATCGGCAGCACCTTCTCGGTCCGCGCCGCCCGAGGCGGCCCCACTGAAACTGATCCGTCGGCACCACTCGGTGTCGGCGGATCGGTCGTCTCCGGACCATCGCGAAAGCGCGGTAACGCCTGTTCGGGCGTCCGTTTCGGGCGATACTTCAGCGATGAGAGCCCACACCCGCGCGACCGCGGTGATCGTGCGCAGTGTCTACGGCACGGCAGCGGTCGAGTGGTTCCTGATATTCGCCATCGGCACCATCTTGGTGACGCGGGCTTATCTCGAGCTGACGGGCTACCCGCAGATCGGTGGCGGCACCCTCCACATCGCCCACGCCCTGTGGGGTGGCGCGTTGATGATGCTGGCGCTCGTCACGGGATGGCTCTTCCTCGGACCGACGACCCGCATCCTCGCGATCGTGATGGGCGGCATCGGGTTCGGGCTGTTCCTCGACGAGGTCGGCAAGTTCGTCACCAAGGACAACGACTACTTCTACGGTCCGTCCGCCGAGATCATGTACCTCCTGGTCGTACTGATCCTCCTCATCAGTCGGATCGTCCGGGACGTCAGGCGTCCGACAATCGCGGAGGCGATTGCCAACGCTGCTGCCATCGCGGCCGATGGGGTGGCCCACGGCCTGCCGACCCGGCGACGACAGCAGGCCACCGAGTTCCTCCAGGTGGCCGCGGACAACGGCGGCGACCCGGAGACCATCGCGCACATCCGCGCGTTGGTCGAGGCGGGAGTCGACACGCCAGATCGGCTGATGCGGCTGCGTGCGCGGGCGACCCGCCTGATCCCCGGCTTCTTCCGCAGTCCGCGCTGGCTCACCGTCGTCGGGTGGTTGCTGGTGGCCAGCTCCACGATCACCGTGATCGTCGGCGGGCTCAGCTTCTACTTCGACGGTCGGCGTCGCGGTGACGTCGACCTCTACCTGGAACTGAGCAAGAACCACACCGCCACCTGGATCCTCCTGGTCAGTGGTGCCGTCACGCTCGCGCTCGCGTTGCCCGCGATGATCGCCCGACGTCGAACCGTGCGCGTGTGGCCGCTGCGAGCCCTTCGGATCGCGGCGCTGATCTTCACGCTCTCCAACGCCCTCGTCGACTTCGCGCTCGAAGGCTTCGGGGCCGTCTTCAACCTCACCCTCGGCCTGTTCGCCCTGGCCGTCATCAGCTACCACCTGGGTATCCGGGTCGCGGTCGCGACCCGGGAGCTCGACCATGATGAACTGAGGGTGTGACTGGACTCGACCGGGAATCGGTGCGTGCACGGCTCGCCGAGTTCGACCGCCGGGTCGTCGATGTCGGCGAGGTTGCCGACAGTCGTCCGGCCGCGGTCGCGATCACGATCGTCGAGCACGACGGACGGCACGGCATCTGGCTGACCAAACGTCCGGCGTCGATGCGCGCACACGCCGCGCAGTTCGCCCTCCCCGGTGGTCGGCTGGACCCGGGCGAGGACGAACCGACCGCCGCGTTGCGCGAGCTCCACGAGGAGATCGGCATCCGGCTGGCCCCGGACGACGTCATCGGAATGCTCGACGACTATCCGACCCGATCGGGCTATGTCATCACCCCGGTGGTCTGCTGGGCCGATGTCGATCAGACACCGCGTCCCAACCCGGCCGAGGTCGCCGAGTTGTTCTTCGTCGACACCGACGAACTGATGGCCGAGCCACGTTTCCACTCCATCCCCGAATCCGAACGCCCGGTGATCCAGTTGCCGATCGTCGGGTCTCTCGTCCATGCGCCGACCGCGGCCGTGATCTACCAGTTCGCCGAGGTGGTTCTACGTGGTCGACACACTCGCGTCGACGGTTACGAGCAGCCGGTCTTCGCCTGGCGATAGAAAGTTCCGCCGCGCGGGAATGAAATCGGACCGTGGTCCGGTTACACTCGTCGATGGGTCGCGAGGACCCACCGACCATCCGGGGATCGACGCCGGTCCCATCCGCAGGAGGAATTCTCATGACCACCAGCATCAAGGCCCCGCTCTCCGCAGGCACCTGGACCATCGATCCCGTCCACTCGACCGTCGGCTTCTCGGTCAAGCACCTCGTGGTGAGCAAGGTCCGCGGCAGTTTCGGTGCGTTCACCGGCACCATCACGGTCGCCGAGGACGGCACCCCGTCGGTGAACGCCGAGATCGACGTCACCTCGATCACCACCAACAACGAGCAGCGCGACGGGCACATCCGGTCCGCCGACTTCTTCGACGCCGAGAAGTTCCCGACCGCGACCTTCGTGTCGACCTCGGTGCAGTCGAAGGGTGACGATTACGAGCTGACCGGTGACTTCACCCTCAAGGGCGTCACCAAGCCGGTCACCCTCGCGCTCGAGTTCAACGGCGAGAACCCCGGCATGGGCCAGGGCCCCGTCGCCGGCTTCGAGGCCAGCACCGTGATCAACCGCAAGGACTTCGGCATCGACATCGACATGCCGCTGGAGACCGGCGGCGCCGTCGTCGGCGACAAGATCACCATCACCCTCGAGATCGAGGCACTCGGCCAGCAGGCCTGATCCTCTTTTGACCGCCGGTCGCGACTCGTCGTTACCGGTCTCAGGAGTCGGTGCGCTGACCCCCGACCACGCGCACCGGCTCCTGTCCTACCGCCCGGGCTGCCGCGACTTCGTGTCGCGCGTCCGGGCGGCGTGGTCTCGGCCCTTCGTCGGTGAACGTCGATTCGGTATCCTGCACATACCGGATGGCAGGAGGTGGCCGTTGATGCGACCACGCGATCGACACCGCCCGGACGATGAGCGTCGGATCGGCCGGGCCCGATCGACCATGCGTTACCTTCTCGGCCGTCCCGTCGCCGCCGACCTCGACATGGTGACCCTCCCGGTCGCCGATCGCGCATGGATGGCCCGGTGCGCGACCGCGGCCGCCGGCCTCGCGATCGTCGGGAGCAACGGCCTGGTCGGTCTGGAGACGTTCTTCCTGGTCCAGCTCGCCTTCAACGGCGGGCAGCTCTCCTTCGAGACCACCATCGGTGCTCCGAATTTCCCGGCGGTCGTGGCCGCCATCGTGGCCGGGATGATCGTGAACGTCGTCCTCGGCCTGTACCTCCTCAAACCGGCGCTGCGCTGGTTCGTCTCCGGTGCCGCCGCCGATCACGAGCAGCGCCGAGCCGTGCAGCGCATACCGATCTTCCAGGTGTGCGGATCGCTTGCCGCGTGGGCGACGGCCCTGGTGACCTACGCCGTCACCGCCGACGACCTGGCGAGCGTCACGGTCGCCGCCGTGGCCGGCGCATTCGCGCTGGCCGGCATCTCCAGTGCGTGTATCACGTATGTGTTCGCCGAGCGCGCCGCTCGCCCCCTCGCGGTGGTGGCGCTGCGCGACTATCCCGCGCAACACGTGATCAACGGTGTGCACGCCCGCATGACGGCGGTGTGGCTGGTCAGCTCCGCGGTGCCGATGATCGGCCTGCTGATCATGAACATAGCGCGCTGGACAGGCATGCTCCCGCCGGTGCGCGGGCCGGTGGACTGGACGTCGATGGTGCTGGCGATCGTCAGCCTGGCCGCCGGCGCGCGCGTCATCGCACTGGTGGGCCGCGCCATCGCCGACCCCCTCATCGACCTGCGTTCGGCCATCCGTCGCGTCGACGACGGTGACCTCGCGGCACGCGTCCCGGTCTACGACTCGTCCGAACTCGGGGTCCTCCAGCACGGTTTCAACGAGATGGTGACCGGGCTCGAGGAGCGTGAGCGGATGCGCGAGCTGTTCGCGCGGCACGTCGGCGACACCGTCGCGGCCAACGCACTCGAACGCGGCGTCGGAATGCACGGCGCCAAGACCGAGGTCGGGGTCTTGTTCGTCGACATCGTCGGATCGACGACCATTGCGGCGCAACAGGACCCGCAACGGACCGCCGATCTGCTGAACGCCTTCTTTACCATCGTGGCCGACGCCGTCGACCGCCACGGTGGCTTCGTCAACAAATTCGAGGGTGATGCCGCGCTCGCGGTCTTCGGCGCTCCCGTGGAGGTCGAGCGTCCAGGGGCGGCCGCGCTCGCCGCGGCACGAGATCTCGCCCGCAGTCTCGACGAGAACCTGGCGATCTCCTGGGGGATCGGGGTGTCCTACGGCCCGGTCTTCGCCGGTGACATCGGTTCGGAACGGCGTTATGAATACACGGTCATCGGGGATCCGGTGAACGAATGCGCACGACTGTCGGAGATGGCGAAGTCGAACAGCGTGCCGGTCATCGCCAGCGGCGCAGCACTCACCGACGCCGGAGACGAGGCGGAGGAATGGCGTTCCATCGGGTCACGCCGGCTGCGCGGCCGGACCGAGAACACCGACGTCTTCGTGCCCGAGGAACTGGCCCAGGACGCGCGCCAACCGTCGCTGGCCGCGGGACTCACCGGACTGCTGCGCCCGCCGCACAAGGTGTCCGCGTCGGGTCTGCTCCGGCTGCCGTTCACCTTCCTCGGCCGCTGAAGCCACGTCTGTTCGGTTGGGCCGCAGCATCATCGACGATGCAAGCGATCTCCTGCCCCGGTTGCCGTTGACACCGGTGGCGCGGGGAAAATAGTTTGGTCCGGAGGTGGTCGATCGGCGGCGGTCACCGGTCCGCCCCGGACGCCTCGACCGCCGACACGGTTCGGGCGAATGGCCCGGCAAGACAGGGAGCGTGGCGCGATGAGTGGATGGTCCACATCCGACATCCCGGATCAGACAGGTCGTCGGGTGGTCATCACCGGCGCGAACAGTGGATTGGGCGCCGAGACGGCCAAGGCGCTCGCCGCCGCGGGCGCCGAGGTGGTGCTGGCCGTGCGGACCACCGCCAAGGCCGAACCCGTCGCAGCCGAGATCGGGCCGAAGGCGTCGGTTCGCCGGCTCGACCTCGCCGACCTCGCGTCGGTGCGCGACTTCGCCGAGGGATTCGACGGCGCCGACGTGCTGATCAACAACGCCGGCGTGATGGCGGTCCCGCTGGCCCGGACCGCCGACGGCTTCGAGATGCAGATCGGTACCAATCATCTCGGCCACTTCGCGCTGACGGCGCTGCTGCTGCCGAAGATCACCGATCGCGTCGTGACCTTGTCGTCGGAGGTACACCAGATCGGCAACCTCGACCTCGACGATCTCAACTGGGAGAAGCGGAAGTACGGACGCTGGCGCGCGTACGGCGACTCGAAACTCGCCAACCTGATGTTCGGCAAGGAACTCGCCGCGCGGCTGGGCTCCTCCGGCTCCACGGTGCAATCGCTCGTCGCGCACCCGGGTTATGCCGCAACCGAATTGCAGGGTCGCTCCGGGAACTGGACCGACCGGTTCGCGAAACTCGCAAACCGGCTGCCGATCGCGCAGTCGGCGGCGGGGGGTGCCCTTCCCACGCTGTACGCGGCGACCTCGCCGGACGCCTCATCGGGCGGCTTCTACGGTCCGACGGAGTTCTTCGGTATGCACGGCGCCCCGGGACCCTCGCGCTATCACAAGCGAGCCGACGACACGGTCAAGCGGGAACGGCTGTGGACCCTCTCGGAGTCGTTGACCTCCACGACCTTCGGGGTCTGACGCGATCCGCGGGTCGGGGATTCGGATCGAATCCCCGACCGCGCCGGGTCAGCGGATCGTGAAGGCGATCTTGTTGGAGGCGCCCGAGATGCCGTCGGTGACGCTGATCGTGTAGTTGCCTGGGGCGCGGAGGACGAAGGTCTTCGTCGCGGTGCAATCGCGCGTCCGGGTGAGCTGTGCCGACTTCGGGACGCGGGGTCCCGACAGGCGGACCGCGATCGCGCACTCGTTGCCGTCGATGACCGGACCGGCGTCGATGGTGGAGTTCCATCGCACGCCCACGCCAGCACCCTTGCCGTAGACACCCGGAGCGACCGGCTTCGACTTCGGTGCGTACACCCAGGTGTTGATCGACTTGACGCCGTTGGGCGCATCCGGACGGCCGAGCTTGCCGAAGTGCTTCGGGGTGTTGTCCGACGATCCGAGCGCCGCGCTACCCGAGTCCAGGCTGCCGGTTCCGCCCGCGCTGCCGAAGAGCGCGTCGAGTGGGTCGGCTCCGGCCGGTGCGGAAGAGAGGGCGATCGCGAGGGCGCTCAGCAGTGAGAGGACAAGTGCGGACGCCGACGTCGTGCGCTTCATGGGGGACTCTTTCGTGGGGACGGCACGGACGGACCCCGTCTCGCCAACAGCACCCACCCGGATAACGGATCGATTAAACCACGGGGCTGTTCGTCAACCTCGTGACGGGCGTCACCAGACGCCGAGTGGTCGGAACTGCACGCTCATCCGCGCGCCGACGCCGTGCGCCTTGGGTACCGCGTGTTCCCAGGTCCGCTGGCAACTGCCGCCCATCACCAACAGGTCGCCCGCGGCGAGCGTGAAGGTGAGAGACGCGCCACCCGCCCGTGGACGCAGCATCAGGGCGCGGGCCGAGCCCAGGGAGAGGATCGCGACGAGGGTGTCCTCGGTGTTGCCACGGCCGATGCGGTCGCCGTGCCAGGCGACGCTGTCGGAACCGTGGCGGTACAGGCACAGACCTGCCGTGGCGAAGCCGTCCGGAAGTATCGGGCGGTAGTGATCGCTGAGACGCGAACGTGCCTGCGTCAGAAGAGGGTCGGGTAATGCGTCGTCTGCGAGATAGGTCGCGACGAGGCGCGGCACGTCGACGATGCGGTCGTACATCCGCCGCCGCTCAGTACGCCATGGGACGTCGGTCCGCAGGTGGTCGAACAGCGCGTCCGACCCGCCCAGCCATCCCGGACACAGGTCGACCCAGGCGCCTTCGGTCAGCGGGCGCCGCACCATCTGGTCGGCCAGAGATGCGAAGACCGGCTCGTCGGTGGGCTGATCGAACAGCGAGCCCTGCATCCCGGCGGTCATGTCGCCAGCCTACACCGTTAGTCGAACGTGTGTTC
>NZ_BANX01000016.1 GCF_000334455.1 Gordonia soli NBRC 108243 | reverse complement strand
AAGCAATTGCCGCGATCGGTCATGTCCATCGTCACCGACAACTGCTCGGCGCCGATCACGAGCACGTGGTGCGCGCTGCCGCCACGGATCATGTCGGTCGCCAGCGCCATGCCGTAGCCGAAGCCCGCGCACCCGACGGTGACGTCGAAGGCGGGCACGCCATTGGCGCCGAGCTCGGTCGCGACGGCGGTGGCTCCCGCCGGGGTGAGCAACAGGTGGGTGTTGGTCGCCAGGATCACCGCGTCGATGTCCGAGCCGCTGAGCAGTGCGTTCGCGATCGCCTTGCGGCCGGCTGCCACCGACATCTGCATGACGTCTTCGTCGCGCCGCGCGAAGCGTCGTGTCTTGATTCCGGTACGCGTGTAGATCCACTCGTCCGAGGAATCGATCTTCTCGCAGATCTCGTCGTTGGTGACGACGCGCTCTGGCCGGTATGCACCGATACCGAGCATGCCGATGTTGTTGATGCCGGTGGTGTCCGCGATCAGAGGCATGGGCTTCCTTCCGTTATGCGAGCCGACATAGACCGTCTCACATGAGTGGGCTACTCGGAAGTAGCCGCGATGTGAACGGTTGTCGGTGCCCGCGAGATGTTCATCGCAGCAGAGCGCGATAACGTTCCCGATCCGCCGACATCTGATGTCCGGGGTCATCGGGAGCGGGAACCCAGTCGGGCTGATCGTCGGTGAACATGGCGAGTTCGCCCGACTCGATGTCGTCCAGCAGTTCGATGAGCCAGCGCAGTTCCGCTCGTGCTTCGGCAGCCCACAGGTCGACCCCGCGCAGTGCGTGCGGTGGGACGTAGGGGTCGGTCGCGCCGGAGCCCCTGTCGAACTCCGCGACGGCTGCTTCGAGTGCGGTGAGGCGTCGACCCAGGAGGTCGACACCCGTCGCGCGGTCGAGCAGCGCGACGAGACCGAACCCGGCATGGAAGTCCCGTCGATCGAATGAGTTCACGGTGGTGATCGACCACTCCAGCAAGCGGTGCAGCTCGGCGCGCCCGGCGTCGGTCGACTCGTAGACGGCGACATCACGTGTGCCGTCGGTGAGATCGTGGCGGCGCAACAGGCCATCGGAGGTCAGCGACGCCAGGCCGTGGTAGATCGAGCCAGGCCGAATGCTCGCCCATTGGTCCACCTGCCACGACAGCAATTCGCGCCGGATCTGATAGCCGTTCACCGGCTCGAACAGCCGGACCGCTCCCAGCAGGAGCAGTCGGGTGACGGACGCGCGCATGCCTCGCAGCGTAACCATCGCCGATGCTCGCGTCTCCCGCCTCGGCCGTCGCCGTCACCGCGACTCGGGCCGACAACCCGAACGCCTTGTCATCGACCGATGACTTCTGGTCGGTCGAGTGGTCTCTTCTTCGTCGGGACCGTGAATTCCCACGCCAGGTGTCGGATTCTGGCGTTGACTTCCGACTGAGGTGTTGACATAGTCCTGAATATTCAAATTTGAACATAAGCGCAGACGGGCGCGACACCGTTGCGCGTATCGAGTGGATGGCACAGCCCGGGCCATCCGAGAAGTCGAGGGGAGAGAACATGATCCACGCACGCGGCCTCGTGCAGAAGTTCCACACGGGACGAGGCAAACAGAAGCGGGAGGTGCTCGCGGTCGACGGAGTCGACCTCGACATCGAGGAAGGCGAGGTCGTCGGGTTCTTGGGACCGAACGGTGCGGGCAAGACCACGACGCTGCGGATGTTGACCACATTGCTGCGGCCCACTGCGGGGACCGCGACGGTCAACGGCTACGACGTCGTCGCCGACTCGGTGATGGTCCGGCGCAGCATCGGGTACGTGTCGCAGGCCGGTGGGACATTCAGTCAGGCGCAGGCCGGCGACGAGGTGGTCGACCACGGCATGCTCTACGGGCTCTCGCGCGCCGAGGCGACCGAGCGTGGCAAGGCGCTGTTCGCCCAGCTGCAGCTCGACGGACTGTGGGAACGTATGCCCAAGAACATGTCCGGCGGGCAGAAACGCCGACTCGACATCGTGATGGGGCTGGTCCACGAGCCGACGCTGGTGTTCCTCGACGAACCGACAACCGGGCTGGACCCGCAGGCCCGGGCGAACCTGTGGGAACACATCCGCAAGTTGCGGTCCGAGCGTGGTGCCACGGTCTTCTTGACCACCCACTACCTCGACGAGGCCGACGAGCTCAGCGATCGGATCATCATCATCGACAACGGTCGGATCGTCGCCGCAGACACCGCCGACAACCTGAAGGCCCAGGTCTCCGGAGATCTCGTCGATCTCGAGGTCGCCGACGACGATCATGTGACGACGGCAGCCGAGAAGCTGACATCCATCGCGACCGCGGTCGAGACCGATGGTCGTCATGTGCGTGGCCGTGTCCGTCGCGCCGGCCGCGCGGTGCCGGGGCTTCTCCGCGACCTCGAATCGGTCAGCATCCCACTGGATTCCATCGAAGTCATCCGCCCGACCCTCGACGACGTCTTCCTCACCCTCACCGGTCGGTCGTTGCGAGACGCCGATTCGACCACCACATCAGACGCGCCCGACGGCGCCGAGCAGTCCGAAGGAGCCCGGTCGTGACCTTCTTCCGCGAGAGTTTCATCGTGTTCCGCAGGCAGATCCGGATGAACCTGCGCAACCCGGCGTGGGTGCTGATCGGCGTGATGCAGCCGGTGCTCTACCTGGTGCTGTTCGGGCCGCTGCTCAAGCCGCTGGTCGGGCAGTTCCCCGGTGGCGCCGACAACGCCTACACGTTCCTCGTACCGGGACTCCTGGTGCAACTGGGCATCTTCGGCGCATTCTTCGCCGGATTCAGTCTGATCGGGGAGTGGCGCGAGGGGGTCATCGAGGCCGAGCGCGTGACGCCCGCCAGCCGCACCGCACTGCTCACCGGGCGGTTGATGCGTGATGTCCTGCAGCTCTTCGTGCAGGCGGTCATCCTCGTCCTGCTGGGCTTCGCGATGGGGCTGCGCGGATCGTTCGTGGGGATCGTAGTCGGCATCCTGATCACGCTGCTCGTGGGTGGTGCGTGTGCCGCGGCCTCGAACGCATTGGCACTGACCACGAAGAGCGAAGACGTGATGGCGCCGGTGATCAACATGGTGATGATGCCGGTACTCCTGCTCAGCGGAATCCTGCTGCCGATGACACTGGGCCCGCAATGGTTGCAGAAGGTCAGCGACTTCATGCCGTTCCGGTGGATCGTCGACGCCGTGCGTGACACCTTTGCCGGCGAGATACTGACGTCCAGCGTCGCGTGGGGGCTGCTCACCGCAGTGATCCTGTCGGCACTCGGAACCTGGTGGGGCACCGCGGTGTTCCGCAAGGAGAACGCCTGACCCCTCGAACACGTTCGCGCTCACCCGGTGTCGGGTGAGCGCGAACGAGGTGGTGGTTCAGACGTCCAGGGTCAGTCCAGGTCGTCGAAGCTGGTCCGGCTGGGAGCCGGGGGTAGCGTCACGGCGTCATCCCAGGTCGTCGAAGCTGGTCCGGCTGGGAGCCGGGGGTAGCGTCACGGCGTCATCCCAGGTCGTCGAAGCTGGTCCGGCCGGGAGCCGGGGGCAGAGTCACGACGGCACCCGCGTAGCTGAGGCCGGCACCGAAACCCAGGAGCAGCGCGGTCTGCCCACCCTTGGCCTTACCGGTGGCCAGCATCTCCTCCATGGCCAGCGGGATGGAGGCGGCCGAGGTGTTGCCGGTGTTCTCGATGTCGTTGGCCATCGGGATCTCGTCGGCGAGTCCGAGGTTCTTCTTCATCAACTCGTTGATCCGCGCGTTCGCCTGGTGCGGGACGAAGACCTCGATGTCGTCGGCGGCGAGTCCGGACGTCTCCAGGACCGAGGACAGCGCCTTCGGCAGGGTGATCGCGGCCCAGCGGAACACCTTGGACCCCTCCATCGTCACGTACATCCGGCCGACGGGGTCGGTCTCGGGATCGAGGTGCTGCATCCGCTCGGCGCGGTCCATGTACTCCGGGATGTCCAGGTTCTGGCCGATGGCCTCGGCGTTCTCGCCGTCGCTGCCCCACACCGTCGGCGAGATGCCGTTCTCTTCGCTCGGGCCGACGACGACAGCGCCGGCGCCGTCGCCGAAGATGAAGGCCGTACTGCGGTCGGTCGGCTCCATCACCACTGACATGGTCTCGACGCCGACGAGCAGCACGTACTCCGCGGAGCCCGCGCGCACGGTGTCGGCGGCGATACCGAGGCCGTAGCCGAATCCGCCGCACCCAGCCGCGACGTCGTAGGCCGGGATGCCGTTGAGGCCGATGTCGTAGGCGACGATCGGGCCGCCGTGCGGGATCTTGGTCTTCCAGCTGTTGGTCGCGAGGATCAGCGCACCGATCTTCTCGGGCGGGATCCCCGAGTTGGCGATCGCGCGGCGCGCGGCCTCGGCGGCCATGGTGCGGGCGTTCTCGTCTCCGCTGATCCAGCGACGGTTGCGGATGCCGCTGCGCTCGTAGATCCACTCGTCGGAGGAGTCGAGGACGTCGCAGATCTCGTCGTTGCTGACCAATCGACGCGGACGGTATGCGCCGATGCCGAGCATCGCGACGTTCTGGTGTCCGGTCTTAGCTGCGATTCCTGCCACGATCTGTGCCCCTTCGGATGAATGTTCGCCGGTACGCGCCGTCCCCTTCGACGCGACCTGTGGAGACTCTAGACCTGCACTCCCTGATGCATGTGTGGACCGAGGGCGCGGATGGTCCTCGTCACCATGTGTGGACGGTGTTCTGTGCCGTCTCGAGTGGTCTGCTGACCAGGAGTTCGACCGCATCGCAGCCGTGCTCCACCAACAACTCGACGTCGGCCCGTGCCGACGTCGGGAACGGGCGCAGCACGAAGTCGGCAGGATCCTGCCGACCAGGCGGTCGCCCGATGCCCATCCGCACCCGGAGGAAGTCCTTGGTGCCGATGGATTGGGCGATCGACCGCAGGCCGTTGTGGCCGCCTTCACCGCCCCCGGACTTGAGGCGGACCGCCCCGAAGTCGATGTCGAGTTCGTCGTGCACGACGACGAGGTCTGCGGCCGCCACGGAGTAGAACTTCATCAGCGGGGCGACCTGCCGGCCCGACTCGTTCATATAGGTCCGGGGCTTGGCGACGAGCACCTGCTCGCCGCCGAGAACCAGCGACGCCAGCTCCGCCCCGGACTTCTTGTGGACCTTCCATCGTTCGCCGGCCGAGGCGACGAGGCCATCGGCGACCATCGCGCCGATGTTGTGCCTCGTCTTCTCGTATCGCGTACCCGGATTGCCCAGACCCACAACCAGCTTCACTGCCATGAAGAGTGGTCGACGACCTACTCGGACTCGTCCGAGGCAGCTTCCTCGGACTCGCCTTCGCCCTCGGACTCCTCGTCGGTACCCGGCGTTTCGGCTCCGGCCTCTTCGGCCTCTTCTTCGAGATCGGAGGCGGTCGGAGCCTCGTTCACGGCCACGATCAGGGTCTCCGGATCGCTCAGCAGGGTGACGCCCTCCGGCAGTTCCAGGTCGGAGGCGTGCACGGCGACGCCCGGCTCGGCGCCCTCGACCGACACGGTGACCTGCTCCGGGATCGAGAGCGCGTCGGCCTCGATCTCGACGTAGCTGGCGTCCTGGACGACCAGGGTGCCCGGTGCGGCGTCGCCCTCGACGACGACGTTGACCTCGACGGTCACCTTCTCGCCGCGGCGGATGACCAGGAGGTCGACATGCTCGATGTAGTTGCGGATCGGGTGCACGTCGACCTGCTTGGTCAGTGCGAGCTGGCTGTCGCCCTCGATCTGGAGGTCGATGACCGAGTTGGTTCCGCCGTGGCGCAGGATGGCGGCCAGCTCCAGCGCGGGCAGGAGCAGGTGGCGCGGGTCGGTGCCGTGGCCGTAGAGCACTGCGGGGACGTTGCCCTCGCGGCGTGCGCGGCGAGCTGCACCCTTGCCCTTGCCGGTGCGGACGGCGACCGTGAGCTTGGTGGTCTGAGTTGCCATTGGATCTCTCCTCGTTCGATGGCGGATCGGGGTCCCGGTCACGGCGTCTGCGCACCGTCACCGATTGATCGACGCCGGGTGTCGGATACCCGCGCGAGGAGATCGCGATGGTCGCGCCGATAACGGTGACTGGGTCACCCTCGCCGAGACAACGGGAGCCAGACTAGCCGATGGCCTGGGCCGATGTCACATCCGTCCAGGTGGGCGCCCCCTCCCGCGATCTCATTTCGTCCGCGACCTCGACTGAGGTCGCGGGAACGAGACGAGGTCGCAGGTGCGGGAGGTGCGATCGGCGGTCCCGCGGACCATCGCCACGGCCGACCCGCACGGGCATACTGACCCCATGACCTCTCAGACCCCCTCCGAGATCACCACTGCGTTCCTCGATGCGCTCGCCCGGCGTGACGTGAACGGCGCGGTCGCGCAGGTCCACGACGACATCCAGTACACAAATGTGTCGTTGCCGACCATCCGCGGCCGTCGCAAGGTGGCCAAGGTGATCAAGGGACTCGACAAACCGTCCATCGGGTTCAACTACCGCTACCTCAACATCGCCGAGGACGGCGCAACCGTCCTCACCGAGCGCATCGACGAACTCCGGTTCGGCCCGGTCGTCATCCAGTTCTGGGTGTGGGGTCGCTTCGAGATCCGTGACGCCCAGATCGTGGTCTGGCGCGACTACTTCGACTACTTCGACATGACCAAGGGGCTGCTGCGCGGTCTCGCCGCGGTCGTCGTCCCGGCTTTCCAGAAGCCCCTGCCCGCGCCCGCCTGATCGCCCGCGCCTGGCTCAGCGGATGGTGCGACGAGCCAGGCCCCCGACAGCAACTGCCGCCGATCGGAGCGACGTGCATGATGCACGCCGACCCGTTCGGCGGCAGAGGTCGTCAACCGGACGACACGGTCACGCCAGCTGGAGCTCGGGCGAATACATGTCGATCCAGTGGTACAGGTCGAGGACCCGATCCATCTGGTTGCGCTGCTCCGACGCGATCTCACTCGCAGGGGGCGTCAGCAGGTCACGGACACGTTGACGGTCGACGATGTCGAACACCGAATGGTCGCGCTCGGCGAGCACGTCGGCGACCTGCTGCTGCAGCGACTCCGTGTATTTCAGGTCCTGCGTCGACGGGTACGGGCTCTTCGTGCGGTCGATCACCGACTGCGGGAGCACGTGTTCGGTGGCTTTACGCAGGATGCTCTTCTCCCGACCGTCGAATGTCTTGAGGCCCCACGGCGTGTTGTAGACGTACTCGACCAGCCGGTGGTCACAGAACGGCACCCGCACCTCGAGTCCGACGGCCATCGACGCACGATCCTTGCGGTCCAACAGCATCCGGACGAATCGGGTCAGGTGGAGGTGACAGATGATGCGCATCTGACGCTCCTGCTCCGTCTCGCCCTCGACGGTGGGGATCGCGTTGACGGCGGTCGAGTACTGGTCGTCGATGTAACCGGGGAAGTCGAGGGTGCTGGCAAGTCCGTCGTTCAGCAGTCCGAACCGGTCCTTGGAGATCGCCGACTGGAAAGCCAGCCAGGGGAACGTCTTCGACGTCGTCGAGTCGGCATCGAAGAACCACCGGTACCCGCCGAACACCTCGTCGGCCGACTCGCCCGACAGCGCCACGGTCGACTCGCTTCGGATCGCCTTGAACAACAGGTAGAGCGAGGTGTCCATGTCGCCGAGCCCGGCCGGGATGTCCCGGGCGCCGATGACGGCACGGCGCACCGCCGGATCGGAGAGGTCGGCCGAGTCCAGGACCACGTCCCGGTGCATCGAGTTCACGTGCGCGGCAACATCTCGAACGAAGGGGGAATCGGGGGTGTCCCGCATCTCGTCCGGCCGGAATTGCGACTCCTGGTCGACGAAGTCGACCGCGTAGCTGTGGACGTTCTGCCCCTCGGAGCCGAGCTTGGCGGCCGCGAGTCCGGTCAGCGCGCTGGAATCCAGCCCGCCGGAGAGCAGCACGCACCGCGGGACGTCGGCGACCAGCTGACGCTCGACGATGTCGGTGAGCAGTTCTCGGACGTGCGCGACCGTGGTCTCCTGGTCGTCGGTGTGCCCGCGCACCGGCAACGACCAGTAGGTCCGGGTGTCGACGCCGTCGCGGCGCACGGTGACGATCGTTCCCGGTTCCACCTCGCGGATGTGCTTCCAGAGAGCCCACCCCGGCGCCTTGGTCATCGCGAACAGTTCGCGGAATCCGTCGGCATCGACCTCGCGCGGAACCCGCGGGTTGGCCAGGATCGCCTTCGGCTCCGAGCCGAACACCACACCGTCCGACGTGCGGGCGAAGTAGAAGGGCTTGATGCCCAGTCGATCCCGCACCATGATCAGCTCGTCGGTGCGGCCGTCCCAGATCGCGAAGGCGTACATGCCGTTCAGCTTGTCGACGATCGCGCTACCCCAGTGCAGGTAGCCGCGCAGGACCACCTCGGTGTCGCTCTCGGTCTCGAAGTGCTCTCCGGCGCTGCGGAGTTCGGTGCGCAATTCCTCGAAGTTGTAGGTCTCGCCGCTGTAGACGATCACCACGTCGCCGGCATCGGTGTGCACGGTGATCGGTTGATGCCCGCCTGGTAGGTCGATGATCGCCAGTCGGCGATGGCCGAGCCCTACGTGGTCGTCGAGATACGTGCCCGAATCATCAGGTCCGCGGTCGGCCATCGTGGCCGTCATCGCGTCCAGGATGTCGCGTTGTCCCCTTATGTCCGAGTCGAATCCGACCCAGCCGGTGATACCGCACATGACGCCTCCCATTTAGTTAGACAAGCTAAATAAAGCCGTAACACGGTTCTAACACGGATCGGGGAGGTGTGCCAGAACGGTGGTCGATGCCACTGTCGCTTCTTATCGGTTCTCCATCGCAAGTTCCAGTCGTTCGCACTGGCAAACAGCCCGACCGGTTATGGGCCGGCGCATCCGCGTGAGGCGACACACCGAGAACACCCACCTCGACAACGAGATGAGCCACGACGATCAGAGCTGTGAATACGTCCGAGACTTGATCGATAGCGATGTGATGCGTTCGGGCCGGACGTGCGAGGCGTGCGGAGCGCCGGTCGGTCTCGAACCGTCTTCGGCTACACCAATACAACGTGCTTTAGGCACTTGGGACGGCCGACACTCTTCACGACATCCTGGCGCGTCTGACAGTCGACGTTGTGCTCACCGATGACACTCGGGTCGCGACGGTCGGGTTTCTCGTTGCAGTCGAGTGTGCTGAGGGACGCGGCCCCGTCATCTACCTATCTGGTACTTGTCGTCGCCGGGAAAACGGATGCATGGTGAGCTCGAGCTGACGGAGTATTCCGGGGAGCCGGTGTTCGAGCTGATGTTCACCGATACGACGTACTTGTCGGTGTTGGTGACGGCCCGTTCGTCGGGTTCGGTTGTGTCATTTCCCGGCATCTCGGTGAATCCTTGCGTTAGCAGGGTATCGAGTCCGCGGTTGATCTCGTCCTTCTCGGAGGCCGTCGGGGTGCTGAGCGTCGCTTCGACGCGGACACTCCACGGAGGGCCGCTGGCCATGTATGACGGCGGCTCGGATTTGCATCCCTTGAGCCCGTTGAGTGGGCCGGTGGGGTCGTCTTCAGGGAAGGGGGTGTTGGTCGGCCAGTCGGGTAGGACGCTGTGGAGATTTGTGTTGACGGTGTGCCACGCTTGGTCTTTGGAGATGTCGGCTACGTGAAGCTCGTCGTCACCGCCGCACGCGGAAACGAGCGCGAGCGCTGCGATTGACGCTGAAAGCAGCCCAGTTGCGCGATGTTTCATCGGTTCCACAGCCTCAACGGGATGTCGGCGCCGGGAATGAGCATGCCGCCCAGAACTCGCAGTTGGAACTTTGCGTAGTCGCCTGCGGCCGCGACTGCATCGTCGGTGGGGCGGTCGTCTTCTCGGTGGACATAGGGGGTGGGGTGATCATCGTTGATGGCTTTGACCATGTTCTGAAATGCGGTGGATCGTTTGTCGTTCCAGTAGTCGCCGTGGCCGGATGGGCCTTCGACAAGTCCTCCGGGGTGTGCTGCATTGTCACGGTCGTAGTAGCCGGTGTCCAAGCGTGTGACGCCGGGAAGCACGTCGGGGTCGCCGCCGTGGGGGCTGCCGGGTATGCCTTGGACGTATTGGATGAGATCTCCTGGGGCGGTGAGGGAGAAGCGTTGCACGTTGGGGTTCGGGTTGTGCCATGGGCCGTCGAATACTCCGGTGCCGGCCGAGGATGCATAGATGACTTTGTCTGCGCGCAGACCCAGTTGTTCGGCGGAGCCGACGACAGATCCGCCGTAGGAGTGTCCGATGAAAGTGGTTTGTGCGCCGGGGGCGTGCTCGGCTAGTTCGATGTCGAGTTCCTTGCCGAAGCCGACTAGGCGTGGTGCCATATCGCGGGCGAAGTCGGGATCGACTGCGGAGCCGTCGAGAGATGCTGCGAAGCCGGTGACGGTGGCCGTGTTGACTCCACCCAGAAAGTTGGGCCAGCCTTCGTAGCCCATCTTCTGGGGGAGGTCGCCGTCCATGTACACGAACACGGGTCCTCGTGTCTCGTGTGCGAGGTCCCAGGCGGCGTTGTAGTTGACGCCGCTGCCGTTGAGGTTGGACCCGGTGCCGGGGACGTAGACGGTTGCGTTACGGGTGCCGGGTCCGTAGTTGCCGATCATCTCGATGAATCGACCGTTCTTGGTGTTCTCGAATGAGATGAACTGTCGCTCGACCATGTGGTCGTCGGGGCTGTCTTTGCCGAAGTCGTTGTCGCGGTCTCCGGCGACGCGTGGGTCGTTCTTCTGTTTGAGCATTGCTTCGAGCATCTGTGCGCGTGGGCTGTTGCCGTTGCCTGCTTGGCGTTCGTCGGCCAGTGCGTTGCGGATGCTGATTTCGTTGGCGTTTGCGCGTACCGGGAACGGGACTCCGTTGAGGTTGCCCATGGTGTGTGGATCGGCTTGCACGAGGCGGCGTACGTCGTCGTCGGTCATCTTCGCGAGGAAGTTGCGTACCTGTGTCGGGTGCATGGTCTTGAGTCGGTCGACTACGTCGTCGGGGTCGGCTTTGGTCCCGTCGGGCAAGGTCACGTCGGGTTGGCCGTTGACCATGGCGGCGAGATCGCCCTTGAGGTTGGCGATGCGTGTTCCGTAGTCCTGGTCGAACTGTCCGATGACGTTCAGGCCGTTCTTGATGCTGGCTTGCAGCGTTTTTGCAGTGTCGGCTTTGTCGTCGTCGGGGTGTGTGACGTCGCCGGTGTCGGAGACGGTGAAGCCGCCAGCTATGGCGCCGTCGACTTCGCGGAGAACGAACTCTCGCGAGTGCGTGAGGTCCTGTGCGGCGTCTTTGGCTTCATCGGCGATCTGGTTGAGGACGTTGCGGACTTCATCGGCGTGGTCGCGTTCCTGGTTGACTTTGGTGCCCGCGGCATCGTGGGTCTGCCCGTGCCAGTCCTCAGCTGAGTCCATAGCGCGTACGACGGCATCGAGGGCGCCGTCGAGTGTGCTTGCCGCAGTTTGTGCTGCGTCCCCCGCAGCGGTGATGGTGTGGGGGTTCCATCCTCGTAGCGTTGAGATGGTTGGTGGCATCAGCGGCTCGGTAGGTTGCGGAACTTCGTCGCTGAGGTTTGATCGTCTTGCTCGACCTGGCCTTTGAACTTCTGGAGGTTCGCGCCCATCGTCGTCAGACGTGAACCAATCGATCGCACCGTGGGCTGAGCTGCGGCCGGCGTAGCGCGGAGTTCGTCCATGACCTTGCTCGACGAGCCGATCACACTGGACATCGCCGCCAGGCTAATAGCGGTGACGTCACGCCCCTGTGCGCTCCATGTGTTAGCGGTTGCGGTGATCTGTTCACCGTCGATGCCGAACTTTGTCGGCGCCGGCGGTCGTGGTCCCGGTGGCATTCTGCCTCCCCTCAAAGCGACATGGTCAAAGATTCCTACGAACCGTTGGTTTGACGCAACTGAGCCCTCGCGGGTTCGGACTATTTAGTTCAAACGGATGAACCCTGGCGGAGCAGCGATGTCGGCAACTCCGGTCGGAGCTAGATCGCTAGATGCCTCGTATCTGCGAAAGGGCACGCGTGTTTCACAATGGGGAGCTGTCCCTGGGACTGGCAGCCTGCGAGCTTGTTGCGTAGTGCGCTCTGGTTCGCGACAGCGCGGGCACCGCGGTCGCTTCGCCGACGGTCTGCCGGAGAGTACCGGCGACTCAGTGTCTCAGGTATGCGACGACGCCCATGACGCCGGCCGAGGTTGGTGATGTTCGCGAGCCCCAGTTTGTCGAAGATCGAGTTCAGTTGTCGGATGACAAGGTGGCGGGACTGGTGGCAGATAGCTGAGGCAAGTCCCAGTGCGCCCGGCCGGCGCGAGACGAGCAGGGCCCGTCACGTATCAGTGTTGATATACAGCGGTTCCGGAGAGCCAGGTGAGGAGGAACCGACCCGCTGGGTCGGCAGCGCGCTCGACGACGTGCGCGACTTACCGGCCGAGGCGCAGGACGATCTTGGTTGCTTGAGAATCCGAGCGACTTCGCATCGATCGGCAAGACGGTGACGGCCTTCCCGGTCATCAACTCGATCCGATCCGACTACGAGGCTCGCTTGGGGATCATCACCAGCGCCGATCTACCGCTGCGTCCGTTCGCCCGGCGTTTCCCAGCGCTGAGGCCGCGATTGGAAGCCGCATATGAGAATTTCTGTCCGAGCTGGCGAGACGCTGTGGCTTCCAATCGCAGGTCGAACCGGACGGCGTTGGAAGAATGCGTTGAGAACCGACACCACTGTCGCTTCTCATCGCAAACTTCCGATTCTCTATCGGAAGTTCATTCTCCCGCAGTCTGGCAGTCCCTCTTACCGCCAACAGCGCCACCAGTCTCCAGGGCCATCAGTCGCGAGGTGCCATCAGTCACGAGGCTGCTTTCCGCATCGGTCACCGCGCAACGCATCGGATGGGCGGCGAGCGTTGGCCATCCCGTACGGCGCCGGGTTGCGCGAACGGTACCGATGGCGGTGGTGCGGGCGGAGCGATAGTCGGCGTGGATGGTAACCAAGCTGCAGTCAGTGTTCCGGCACTTGTCGAGAGTCCGAATTCGTTCACAGTCTCCCCCTTGGTCGAAATCTTCCTTCAGTTGCGGCTCCGGCGATGTCGGTCGGGTCTCCTTCCGTCGCCGGAATTGCGGCCAGTCAGCCGATGGTGAGATTGGCGTCGGTGCAGGTCATTCATCCACGTGACTCCTGACAGGCCAAGGCGTGAATGGTTGATGTGCACGATTCGTCCTGGACCAAGACGACCTTGCCGTACGAGAGGGTGTGTTGGCGGAGGCTGTAGAAGATCCCCCTGACTGGTGCGACGGTGGATTCCGGCGTCGTTCTCGAATACGACCAGATACTTGCTGTTGGCCTTGCCGCTGCACCGCGGTCTATGCGGGTGTAACGTTCCGCGCCGCTTGGCATCCGAAGTGCGTGAGGCTCGATCCGGCATGGGTCTCGGCCTGCACGCGATGCTGCCCGACGACGTGAAATGCGAATGCCCCGGCGCAATCTGGAAGACGCGTGCTCAGCTGTTCCGGCTCGAATCGACTCATTGGGCTGATTTTGTTCTTCACGACACCACGATGCTTGCGCGCACCGCCAGTCCGTGGCAGCCTCGATGCAAGCAAGTACTTGCTTGCATCGAGGAGGTGTGAGGTGCCGACGACCACGCGGCAGAGGATCATCACCGAAGCGTTACGTCTGTTCGGGGAGCGCGGCTATGCCGCCACGACCATCGCGCAGATCGAGGACGCTGCCGGGCTGTCACCCGGATCGGGATCGCTGTATCGACACTTCCGATCCAAGGATCAACTGCTGTACGAGGCGGTCGGAGAGACGCTGGCCGACCGTGGTGAATGGGCGCAGTATTTCGACCCCGACTTTTCCGTCACCGAACTCATGGCTCAGATTGCGCCGGATGCCGATCTTGTCGACACGATCACACTGTTGTGCCAGGTGGGACTCGGTCGCCTGGAACACGACAGGGACGTCACGCGCATTCTCTTCCGAGATAACTCCATCCCATCTGATGTGCTGGAAGTGTTTCGGCGCAACGAATTTCTACAAGCGCTCAGCGCGATCTCTCGCGGCCTGGCCGAACTGGCCGGCCCCCACCCAGCGGAGCAGGACTGGGACGCTCTGGCGACTGTGGTGCTCAGCGCGGTAAGTCAGTTCTGGGTGGAGAGCGACGCATACGGCGGACTCCACCCCTCCGGAATCGGCACTGAACGGTACCTGCGCACTCTTGCAGCCACGATTGCCGCGCGTTTGACGCCACAACCCTGATCTACCCAATCGAAGGAGAGGAAACTGTGGCACATCCCATCACCGTCATAGGAGGCGGCCTGGCCGGGCTGACCGCTGCGATCGCCTGCGCAGAATCGGGCGCGCCAGTTCGCTTGTACGAGGCCCATGATCGGCTGGGTGGTCGCGGCCGCGCCACCACCGGACAATACGTGGCTCACGAAGGCGCCCATGTCTTCTATGCCGACGGGCCGCATTACTCGTGGCTGAAAAAGCGTGGCTTTGTCCAAGGGGTGGGGTGGCCAAGCCTGCCGAACATGGTCACGCTCCTACACTTCCGTGCCGACGGGCGTGTCCGTGCATTACCGCCGTATTCGATGCTGCGCGCCCAAGCACGCAAGTGGCTCACGGCGCCAAGCGATATCGATTTCCATAGCTGGGCATCTGACCGGTGGGGGGACGATACCGCCCGCCAGATGGCCAACGCCATCGCAGTGGTCACCTATGACGCCGACACTGGTCGTCTGTCGGCTGCGTTCGTGTGGGAGCTGTTTCAAAGAGTCTTCGGTCCCAACGTGCCGGCGATTCGGTGGGTGCAGGGCGGCTGGCAGATGGTGATCAATCGGATGCAGCAGCAGGCCAAAGAACTTGGCGTGGAGCTGCACACTGGGACGCGAGTGGATTCGTTACCGAGCGACGGCCCAGTGATTGTGGCCACCGAACTGTCTGCCGCACGTCGGCTGCTCGGCGATGACACTCTTGACTGGACCAGCGGTCACGCCGCACTGCTCGACGTGGCGATCCCTCGTGACCGCCACGACGCCAATCTCGTCTTCGACCTCGACGAAGGCGGATTTCACGAGAGCTACAGCATGCAGGATGAATCGGTAGCTCCGCCGGGCGAGGCTCTCTTTCAGTTGCAGATGCCGGTCCGTATGGGTGAAGCCCACGCCAGCGCCCATCGGCGACTTGCTGGGTTTGCCGAACAGGCACTACCGAACTGGCAAGATCGCGCAACCTGGCATCGCACCGCGATCGCGAAGAACCGCACGGGCGCGCTGGACTTGCCGGGACAGACGTGGCGCGACCGACCAGCCATCGACCGCGGTGACGGGGTATATCTCGTCGGAGACATGGTCGCCGCCCCCGGCATGCGGGGCGAGATCTCCATCAACAGCGCGGTTGTCGCAGCAGCGGCTGTTACCGAAGACGCCAATCGGACGTAACGACAGCCTCGCAGATGAAACCCGGTCGTCGGGACGACGCCACCAGTCACCTGCCCCGATGGGCCAGTCCGGGAAGTGGCGTCGTCGCCCGATCCCGAATCAGACGACTAGGCGAGTGGTCTGATCTGGCCGCTGTCACGTCTTTCGGAGCGACATGCACCACGTCCGAGATGACGTCGGAGAGTCGGGGGCCCTCGCAGTCGCGGTGTATGACGACCGATGGCTCTAGGTACCGAGGATGCCCAGCGACAGGCTGGACAGACTCACTGCAACGAAGTCGCTCGACGCAGTTCGCAGATGCGGCGATAATCGGAGCACGGACTGCGAAGGAGCCCACGATGAGGATTGCCGTTGCCGGCGGTACCGGTCTGACCGGTCGACATGTCGTCGACCGACTGGGATCTCAGGGACATCAACCGGTGGTGTTGGCACGTTCGGCCGGTGTGGATCTCGTCGCCGGGACCGGAATCGACGACGCGCTGGCAGGGGTCGACGCGGTCATCGACGTCAGCAACATCGTGACCCAGTCCCGCCCGAAGGCGGTGGAGTTCTTCGAGACCGCCGGCCGGAATCTGACGGCCGCTGCGAGTCGTGCGGGTGTCCGACATCTGGTGACGCTATCCATCATCGGGATCGATGACGTCGACACCGGGTACTACGCGGGAAAGCGTGCACAGGAACGAATCGCGCGGGAATCCGGTGTGCCGTGGACGATCTTGCGTGCCGCGCAGTTCCATGAGTTCACCGATCAGCTCCTCGGATTGGTGCCAGGGCCGATCGCGGTGATCCCGACGATGCTCAGCCAGCCCATCGCAGTCGCCGAGGTCGCGGATGCATTGATCAGCGCCGCGACCTCGGAGCCGGTGGGGATGGCTCCGGAGCTCGCCGGACCGCGCCCCCGACATCAGCCGGAGTTGGCCCGTCGTCTCCTGCGGGCCCGCGGTTCTCGCCGTCTGGTCGTCCCGATCCCCATGCCCGGGGCCGCGGGGCGTGGGATGCGTGACGGCAAGCTGCTGCCACAGGGCGACGGGCCGCGCGGAATCCAGACTTTCGAAGAATGGCTCACGCAGCAGGGATCCTGATACGGCGCAGGCTTACGAATCCAGCACCTCGTTGACCCGCTTCTCGAGTCCGTCGAGAGTGGCGACATCGATCCCGAAGCGGTCTTCGAGGAGTTCGACGACCTCCGCTGCCGAGTCCAGCCGTTTCTTGGTCGACGTGCCGTCGCGGTGGTGGACGGACACGTTGCGGCCGCGCAGGTTCCAGCGTTCGTCCTCGGCGACGAGTGCGGCGGTGAGGCCGACGACGAAGACCGACCGGGGGTGGGTGGACACGTACCAACTGCCCACCTCACGGTCGATCCGTGGGACGGTGTCGGGGGAGAAGTGGTACAGCGGGCGCCAGGTGTCGCGGATGAGTGCTTCGAGAGCCAATCCGTTGCCGAAGGACGAGATCCGGTAGGGCTCGAGGCGTGTGGACTGCTCCTCGTCGATGACGAAACGGATGGGGGAGGGTAGCGTCTGGCCGCCGAAACCGACGTCGACCAGATACTCGTCGTCGGAGTCTGGAACGGTCACCGCCAGGACGTTGTGTGTGCGGGCCGGTAGCGGGGCGTCGTCATCGAGCATCCACACCACTCGCCCGCCGAGATGCCGTACACCGAAACCGATCTCGTCGAGAACGTAACGCATCAGCCCGTTGTGTTCGTAACAGAAGCCACCGCGTCGGCGCCGGACGAGCTTGTCGGTGAGGGCGTCGACGCCGAGGTCTGCGACGGGGACACCGAGCAGCGGGTCGATGTTCTCGAACGGGATGGTCCGGGTGTGTGCCTCGACAACGGTGCGCAGCGTCTCCGCCGTCGGCGCGACCGGTTCACGATGGCCGATCCGTGCGAGATAGGCGTCGAGATCGATCGCGGATTCGGTGGGTTCGACGAGATCCTCGCGTGGGCTCATCTTCCCATCGTCGGACTTCACGTGCGGGTGAAGTCAAGGACTTTCGCCGACAGCGAAGATTCGCGGCGCGTCTAGTCGTGCAGGGCCCGATGGCGACGGACCTTCGCGCGGTTTCCGCAGGCCTCCATCGAGCACCAGCGTCGGGTGCCGCTCCGGGTGTTGTCGAAGAACCACAAGACGCAGCCGCCGCAGGGTTTTATCCGATGTGGTCGGTCGTTCAGCAGGACGATCAAGTCGTGTGCTGCCTTCCACGCCAGCCACTCGTCGGGGTCGTCCACCTCGACGACTGTGCTCACCCCGTCTGCGTCCACGCGTTCGCGCAGATGTCCACGAGCGAGCAACGAGTTGAAGGCGTCGTAGGCCGATGCCTCGGTCGGACGTGGCAGAACGGTCCTGATAGCGGCCCGCGCGGACACCAGGGCACGGGTCGCGCGGTGGAGATCCGCGACGTCTGGACGACCGTGGTCGGCCATCCACGACCGGACGAAGTCAGGGTCGGTCAGGGCGTCGTGCGGCTCGCCCGAGATGACCCACTGCGTGTTGGCGAGATCGAGCGGCAGCGGTTCTCCTGTCAGCGGCCGATTCAACACGGTTCGAGTGTAACCGTCGTTCGGCATTGAGTGGCACTTCGCCTTGGCTGACGATTCGAAACCTAGCGCACAGCTGGGCCTTGTTGCTTGACCGATCAGCATGTAACTGTCTAACATCAAAACGACAGAATATCCAGCAATGCGACCAAGGAGCCTCCATGACGACGACCACGCCTCGCCTCATCACCGGCCACGTGGGTCTGAACGTGACCGACATCGACCGTTCGACCGCGTTCTACCGACAGGTGTTCGGGTGGGATGTGCAGGGTGAGGGGACGGACCCCGATCGGCGCTGGGCGTTCCTCGGTGACGATGGAGCACTGCTCGTCACGCTGTGGCAGCAGAGTTCGGGACGGTTCGACCCCGCCGGGCCGGGGCTCCATCACCTGTCGTTCCAGGTCGGTGACGTCGAGGCGGTTCGAGCGATCGAGTCGCGGGTTCGGGAGTTGGGCGGAACAGTGCATTTCGACGGTGTCGTGGTCCACGGGGAGGGCGCGTCGTCTGGTGCCATTTTTTTCGACGACCCCGACGGGACCCGGTTGGAGGTGTTCACACCGACGGGCGTGGACGAGACCGCACCTGCGCCGTCCGGTGAGGCGCCCACCTGTGGCTTCTTTTGAGTTGACCGGCGATGGCGATCTTCCATGACGGTGAACTGCGCGTTCAGGAGCGGGCCGGCGAACACGAGGTCGCGGTCAAGGTCGGCCGTGGCCTCGTCGGCGCCGAGATCCCCGATGTCGCTGCCGACTTCCTCGAGCAGCAGAGGCTGCTGTTCATTGGCCACCGCGACCCGCGGGGTTCCGTGTGGGCGAGCGTCCTCAGTGGCCCTGCAGGGTTCATCTCCGTGTCCGACCCACGCAGTGTGCGCATCGGCGCGGTGCCGCCGGAGGGGGACGTGCTCGCCGGGTCACTTGCTTCCGGCACGCATGATCTGGGCCTGCTGGCCATCGAGTTCGCGTCGCGACGACGGATGCGAATCAACGGACGAGGGCGTTCTACTGACGACGGCGTGCAGATCACGACCGATCAGGTCTATTCCAACTGCCCCAAGTACATCAGCGATCGGGACCGCGTCGAGGCACCTCCCGGCGGTGTTCCGGGGCCAGGGGCCGTTCGTCATCTCGATCGACTCGACCCGGTGCATCGAGAACTCATCCGCACGAGTGACACCTTCTTCATAGCCACCGCTCACGTGACCGCCGGAGCCGACGTCTCACACCGGGGTGGCAACCCCGGCTTCGTCGCGGTGGCCGACGACCGCAATCTGAGTTGGCCCGACTATCGCGGCAATTCGATGTACCAGACCCTCGGGAACCTGGATGTGGACCCGCGTGCCGGACTGCTGTTCGTCGACTGGTCGTCGGGAGATCTCCTGCAGCTCACCGGCACCGCCGTCACCGACTGGTCGGCGACCCGTAGCGCCGAGATCCCCGGCGCCCGACGGATGGTCGACTTCATCGTCGAGCATGTGGTGGAACTCCCGGCCGCGCTCGGCGGCAGTTGGCCACTGGCGGGGCTGGCCCGTACGAACCCGCCCATCGCTGGATGGCTGATCTGAATGCGGATACGGTCGATCCGTGACCTCGACCGTTCGCGAGTACACCACGATCAGCCATCCGGAACCGAACACCCGTATCTGGCACGAGGTGACCGGTGACGGGCCTCCGACCGTTCTGCTGCACGGAGCGTTTGCGGGCGCATCGTCGTGGGGTGCACAGGTTCCGGCATTCGTCGACGACGACCGGAGGGTCTACGTCCCCGAGCGTCACGGGCATGGCCGCAGCCCCGATGTGACCGCGGAGTTCCATTATGTGGACATGGCGCTGGAGACCATCGTGTATCTCGACGAGATCGTCGGAGCGCCCGCGGACATCGTCGGCTGGAGTGACGGAGCAGTGGTCGGCGCGATCGTGGCACTTCGCCGTCCCGACCTCGTCCGAAGGCTGGTCTTGATCGGGCAGTACTTCAACAGCTCCGGTCGTGCGTCCGGCGGAATCCTCGATGAGCTGGACTCCGCGGATTCCGACCTGATGGAGTTCTTCCGAGCGGCGTATGCCGAAGAGTCGCCGGATGGTGCGGAGCATTTCTCGATCGTGTTCGACAAGACGATGGCAATGATCGGCTCAGAGCCGGAGATCCCGATCGAAGACCTCGGTGCCATCGCAGTGCCGACGCTGGTGCTCCAGGGCGATCGGGACGAGGTGACGCTCGACCATTCGCGTGAGGTCGTCGATGCCATCGATGGCGCGCGGCTGGCCGTCATTCCCGGCACCCATCTCATCCCGCTCGAGGCGCCGATTGCCGTGAACAGTGTGATCCTGCAGTTCCTGGACGCACCGTGATCGCGAGTCGCGGAGACGACCAGGCTTGTCGATGATCCGGCTGCGTAGGTTGTGTCGGGCAGTCTGACCACGGTGGACGCGACCCTGCTGATCGCAGCGCTGGGCATCGAACCCCCGGTGCAGAACTATCAAAGCTGGGCGAACGCACCACGATTTGATTGACTTCTAGGTGTGCGCATAACCGACGACCCGCTGCCAAGCGACGTCGCGCAGCTGCGGTGGATGTGGACACGCGAGATCGACCCGACAGTGCCGCAGTGGGCCGGCAACGCCGAATTCTCTGCTGCCGTAGACCGATGGATGACCCACCCCGACCGGACCGTCTGGATCGCTTCCGAGTACTCGACCGCTGCGGGCATGGTCTGTATGACCGAGCACACACGGATGCCGCGCCCTCGCGCCGCATTCAGTTCCCGGTGGGGCTACTTGGGGCACCTGTACGTGCGCCCCGAATTTCGGCTACGCGGCATCGGGTACAGGTTGCTGGTCAACACGGTGCAGATCGCCGAGCAGCGCGGCTACAGCAAAGTCATGCTGTCTCCAACTCCGCAATCGATCCCCGTGTACTTGCGCGCCGGATTCACCCTCGACAACGACACCATGATTCTCACGATGGAGACTGGAGCGCGCTGATGGCGATGGCGTCGACGTGGGAGATCTTCCCCGCTGACCTGGACCGGTCTGCTCGCTTCTACGTGGGCCTGTTGGGCTTCACCGTCATCAGCGACGCTCGGGACAGCACAGACCCGTATCTGGCGTTTCGGTGCGGTGAGGTCGTCATCGGAGCATCGCTACGTCCGGCCCCGACGTCGGTGGCGCATCGGCGGCCACCGATCGGCGTCGAACTCGGACTGGAGGTCGACGATCTCGACACCACCTACGCCGCTGTCCTAGCCGCGCACTGGCCGCTGGCCGACGACATACAACACCGCCCATGGGGCGTCCGCGACTTTCGCATCCTCGACCCCGACGGCTACTACCTGTGCATCCGCGAACACGAGTACTTCTGACGACCGCTCGGGCATCATGCTCGCCGCCGCCCGGACTCGGTTACCCGCCACATTCCGCAAGCCCCGCACTGCAGGTATGCAACCATGCCGAGGCTGGTGTTGTGGGTCGAGGCAGTCAACCATTCGTGCGGGCAATCCATCGTCGGCATGCACCCAGCGTGATGTAATGGCATTGTGCATTTCAACCATGACGGTAGGGACGTTGTTCGCTTCGCGGCGGGGCTAGTCAACAATCGACCTGCCAGCCTGCCGGACCTCGTTCATCGTTGCGCTGCAGCGGAGATCGTCTTTGATGCGCAACAGCCCACCCCCGCGGACTTCACGCCGATCAATCAGTTCCTCGACGAGTGGGACGCCATGGCCCGTAGTGGATGGCCCCACCCACGCACAGACAACCTCAACGCGCTCATTGCCACCTACGTGGGCCCGCCACGGCTAACAGACCACCACGGAAGCACGGACTGGCACCTCCACTTCCGGGGCGACAACGTATCCACGACCACCCAACTGGCCGCACTCCTGTGTGTAGGCACCGCATTCCACCTCGCTGCGCGCGGTATCGACCGACTCGGTGAATGCGCGGCAGACGGGTGTCCTCGAATCTACGCAGACACCTCCCGAAACGGGCGTCAACGGTACTGCTCGCCCGCGTGTGGCAATCGCATGGCGGTGCGTCGGTATCGCCAACAGGATGCCGATCGTTGATCACATGGGCGCCGGCCGATAGAGCTGGTGCCACGCTCCTCCATCAGAGTGGTCGCTTCACTGTTCGGTGCCGGTCCTGGGCGGTGCGGGCGTGTTGACGTCGAGCAGGTGAGCGCTCGGCGGCGGCAGTTCTGGTCAGTGGTCTTCGATGACGCTCCGCGATCGCCGTGCTTTGAGAGCTTCTCAGTGCAGGGTGGGTCGGTAGGTCAGCTCCTGCGTGTTGCCGTCGAACACCCGGCTCGCGACGAGTTCGAGGTCGAAGTCGGCAACGTCCCGGAACACCGGGAGCACACCGGTCTCGCCGGTGAGGACCGGGAACACGGTCAGCTGGATGTAGTCGACGAGGCCGGCCGACAGAAGTGCGCGATTCAGCGAGAGGCTGCCGTGTGATCGCAACGGTTCGTCCGACTCCCGCTTGAGTTGTCCGATCACCTTCACCGCATCGCCGCTCACGACGGTCGCCCCCGGCCAGTCCAGGGGCTCGGACAGCGTCGACGACACCACCGTGACGGGGAGATCGCGCATCTTGGTGGCCCACGCGTCGAAGACCTCGGAATCGTCGGAGTGTGTCGCATACATCTCGGCGAAGTCGCGATAGGTGTTGGCACCGAACACCATCCGCGAACCGGGTTCGTACTGTGCGGCCCGGTGCTCGAGGAACTCCGGGCCCTGCTTGCCCCAGTACCCACCCCAGTCGCCGTTCTCGTAGCCGGCGAATCCGTCGAGACTGGAAAAGATGTCGAAGGTGTACGTCGCGGTCATGGCTGTCTCCCTCTGTTCGGTCTGCGAAGAGAGAGACCGTACGACCGCGCGGAACTCATCGGTGAGGACCTAAGGTGATCGCCATGGGGGTCGAACTGCCGGAGCCGACGTATCTGACTGTCGATGGTGTGGCCGTCGCAACCTGGGTGCTCGGTCCCACGGCGGGTGCTGTCGACGATGTCGTGATGTGTCACGGAACGCCCTGGTCGGCCCAGGTCTGGGCCGGCATCGCCCACCACCTCAGCCGTGATCGTCGAGTCTTCCTGTGGGACATGCCCGGATACGGACGCTCGATTGACCCCGGTGCCCCTCTCGATCTGGCGACGCAGATGGCCAGATTCGCGCAACTGCAGACCCTGTGGGGTGCGTCCCGCCCGCACATCGTGGCGCACGACATCGGGGGAGCGGTGGCGCTCGGCGCCCACCTGCTGCACGGCAGCGAGTACAAGTCGCTGTTCCTCTGGGACATCGTGACTCTCGACCCGTGGGGATCGCCGTTCTTTCGGCTCGTCGCCGACAACGCCGCGGTGTTCGAACGCTTACCCGCGGCGTTGCACACGGCTCTCGTGCGTGAGTACATCGCCGGGGCCGGTAATCATCTGCTGAGCGATGAATGGCTCGACCGACTGTGCCGACCGTGGATCGACGAGGTCGGGCAGACGACTTTCTACCGCCAGATCGCGGCGCTCCGACCTGAACACACCCGACCGCTGGTGGATCGACTGTCGAAGGTCCGGTGCCGGACGAGGGTCGGGTGGGGTGCCGACGATCCGTGGATCCCGGTCGAGCAGGCGGGCCGACTCCGCGAGTTGCTGCCCGACGATCCCGAAGTCGTCGTGCTCGACGGCGTCGGCCATCTCGCTCCGGTGCAGGCGCCGACCGAGGTTGGCGCAGCGATCAGCGACTGGCTTGCATTACTCCACACCGGCGGCGACGCGCACCGGCGCAGATGAATCCGCCGGTCACTCCGGGTGATCGACCTGCACGAGTTGCTCGGCGACCTCGACGACCGGGGTGTTGGTCTCCTGCGAGAGTCGCCGCAGCATGTCGAATGCACCGAACGCGCTGATGTCGTAGCGCTCCATCAGCATGCCCTTGGCCTGACCGATGATGTCGCGGGTGGCCAGCGCGCTGTGGAATTGCTGCCCGCGTCGGGCGGCGCTGAACGCGATCGCAGCGTGAGCGGCCAGCACCGTCGCGATGTCCTCGAGGTCGGCGTCGAACGACGCCGCGGTCTGAGAGTGGAGGGTGAGCGCGTCGAGTTCCCGCTCGGCGGTGAACAGCTGGATCGACAGTGTCGATCGGATGGGTGTCTCGGCCACCACGGCGGCGGCAAGCGCGGGCCAGCGGGTATCGGAGGTGAAGTCGTCGATCCGCACGGTGTGCTGTTGCCAGATCGCGTCGAAGCAGGGGCCGTCGCCGTGCTCGTGCTGCAGGGCGTCGAATCGACGCGACAGGTCCGGTAGCAGCAGTCGAGTCGAGTTCGGCGGCGGCGCTGTTCGATCGTTGCGTCCGGCGAACGAGGGTGACTGCGGCGTGATCGACTGTCGGCAGCAGCTCGATGGCGTGGTCGGTGACACTCGTCAGAACCTGGTCAGGACTGAACTCTCGGTCCGACGCCCCATGAACTGCACGAGCCAGTGCGCGATCTCCGCGTGGATGTTCACCGACTTCTCACTCCTCTGTCCCTGCGCGGTCCTCCGCCCCGGCGGTTGTCGATCATCTCAGATCTCTGTCAACCGCAGGAGATCTCCGCTCGAGGTCGCTCACCCGCGAACGAGGTATTGCACATACAACCAAACGGTTGTATGTTTGGCTCGTGTTCGAGTCAGACGAGGACAGAGCCGACGCTCTGTTCCACGCGCTCTCCGATCGGACCCGCCGCGACATCATGCGACGGGTCCTGGCCGGCGAGCACTCGGTCTCTGCATTGGCGGCGGCATACGACATGAGCTTCGCCGCAGTGCAGAAACACGTCGCCGTCCTCGAGCGGTCGGGCCTGCTGGTCAAACGACGCAGTGGCCGTGAGCAACTCGCGTCCGGGGATGTCGAAGCAGTGCGCGCGGTCTCGTCGATGCTGTCCGATCTGGAACAGGTCTGGCGAGGGCGGATCGCGCGGATCGACGAATTGCTCGCCACCGACCATCGACCGAAGGAATGACGCCATGCCCGTATCGACCGTCGAACACGATCTCGACGCACTCACACTGACCATCACCGCGGAGTTCGCCGCTCCGCGCGATCGGGTCTGGCAGGTGTACGCCGACCCCCGCCAGCTCGAGAAGATCTGGGGACCACCGGAGTTCCCGGCGACCGTCGTCGACCACGACCTCACCCCCGGCGGCCGCGTCACGTATTTCATGACCGGCCCGGAGGGAGAGAAGTTCGCCGGTTACTGGGAGATCATCTCGGTCGACGAGCCGTCGGGCTTTCGCTTCGCCGACGGTTTCGCGAACGAGGACTTCACCCCGATCGAGTCGTTGCCGGTGTCCACCAACGACTTCAGCTTCGTCGAAGACAACGGGACGACCGTTGCCACCTACGTGAGCACGTACGAGACGGCCGAAGGGCTGCAGAAGGTCCTCGACATGGGTGTCGTCGAGGGTGCGTCGTCGGCCATCAACCAGATCGACGACCTGCTCGCCGTCTGACGGGCATCACGAGAGCCGTGGGCCTCGTGCGGTATCGGCCCCGGGGCGTGCTCGCACGAGTACCTCGACGGTCATCGACAGCACCGGCTTGTCGGCCTGATTGACCAGCACGACGTCGTTGGCCACCTGGGCACGCCCCTTGTCGTCGACGGCCACCTCGCGCACGGTGTTGGTACCGGACAGTGTGTCGCCGACCCGGACCGGTCGGAGGAAGCGGACCTCGACCAGCCGTCGTCCCGCGATGACGTGCCACTGCGCGTAGACGGCGTCGACCGCGAGCCGTTGCCCGATGGCCAAGGTGTGTATGCCGCTCGCGATGAGGCCACCGTAGACACCCGATTCGGCAGCCGCCCGGTCGATGTGGAACGACTGCGGGTCCCACTCACGCGCGAAGTCGACGAGTTCCGCCTCGCTCACGGAGTGCTTTCCGAACCGTCGGGTCTCGCCCACGGTGATGTCCTCGGCGTAATCCACGGATCGCAGCGTATCCCCGTGTGGTCGAGCCTTCGCAGGTCGGATGACCGTGGCGGTTGTGCGAGGTGAGCGGGGAGCCGACGATGGGAGGGCACGGTCACGCCCCCATGACTCGAATACGACGGTGACGAGGAGACGACATGGACTACGACGAACCCATCCGGATCGACGACGATCGCACGGTCATACCTGTCTCGCGCGCCACGTGGCGCGGCCGATCCGTCGCGGTCGGGATCTTCACGGTGACCCCGACGGGCACCACCTGGACTCCGTCGCCGGATTCGGGTCGGGTGGCGATCATCGGTGTGATGACGGGTCTGATCGCGGCGACCCTCGGGAGCGCCGCGGTCTACAAACAGCCGCCCTGGCCAAAACTCACGCTGACAGAACATCGATGACCTGACCGCGCGCAGCATCGGAGGCGACATTCACCGGTGACCGCAGGGCGCCGGAAGGCGCGGGTCTAACCTCGAATGGAGACAGCCCACCCGTAGCCCAGGTCAGGAGTGTCATGTCGACTCCGAACGATCCGTCCACCTCCACGTCGCCGGACGTCAAACCCAGAAGTCGCGACGTCACCGACGGTCTCGAGCGCACCGCCGCACGCGGCATGCTCCGAGCCGTGGGGATGGGCGACGACGACTGGGTGAAGTCCCAGATCGGGGTCGGATCGTCGTGGAACGAGATCACACCGTGCAACCTCTCGTTGGAACGACTGGCGAAGGCCGTCAAGGAGGGGGTCCACGCCGCAGGTGGATACCCGATGGAATTCGGCACCATCTCGGTGTCGGACGGGATCTCGATGGGCCACGAGGGGATGCACTTCTCGCTGGTGTCGCGCGAGGTGATCGCCGACAGCGTCGAGACGGTGATGAGCGCCGAGCGCCTCGACGGCTCGGTCCTGCTCGCCGGCTGTGACAAGTCATTGCCCGGCATGTTGATGGCTGCGGCGCGACTCGATCTCGCCAACGTCTTCCTCTACGCCGGCTCGACGCTCCCTGGATTCGCCACCCTCTCGGACGGAACCGAGCGTCAGGTCACCATCATCGACGCCTTCGAGGCGGTCGGGGCGTGCTCGCGAGGCCTGATGTCGCGTGAGGACGTCGACACCATCGAGCGGTCCATCTGTCCGGGCGAGGGCGCGTGCGGTGGCATGTACACCGCCAACACCATGGCCAGCGCTGCCGAAGCCCTCGGGATGTCGTTGCCCGGCAGTGCCTCTCCGCCCGCACCGGATCGTCGGCGGGATGGATTCGCCCGGGCCAGCGGAGAAGCGGTGGTGGAACTGCTTCGTCGAGGGATCACCGCGCGCGACATCCTGACCCGGGAAGCGTTCGAGAACGCGATCGCGGTCGTCATGGCCTTCGGCGGCTCGACCAACGCGGTACTGCATCTGTTGGCGATCGCCCGCGAGGCCGAGGTCGAACTGACCCTCGAGGACTTCGCCCGGGTGGGGTCCCGCGTGCCCCACCTGGCCGACGTCAAACCCTTCGGACAGCACGTGATGACCGACGTCGACGCCATCGGGGGCGTGCCCGTCGTGATGAAGGCCCTCCTGGACGCCGGTCTCCTCCACGGCGACTGCCTCACGGTCACCGGGTCGACGATCGCGGAAAACCTCGCCCACATCGCGCCGCCTGACCCCGACGGCAAGGTGCTGCGGGCGATGTCCGAGCCGATCCATCCGACCGGCGGCATCACCATCCTGCGTGGATCGCTCGCTCCTGGTGGAGCAGTCGTGAAGTCGGCGGGTTTCGACTCCGACGTGTTCGTCGGGACCGCACGCGTCTTCGAGCGCGAGCGCGCCGCGATGGACGCGCTGGAGGATGGCACCATCACGGCGGGCGATGTCGTCGTGATCCGCTATGAGGGGCCCAAGGGCGGTCCGGGCATGCGCGAGATGCTCGCGATCACCGGCGCCATCAAGGGTGCCGGACTCGGCAAAGACGTGCTGCTGCTGACCGACGGTCGTTTCTCGGGCGGCACGACCGGACTGTGCGTCGGGCACGTCGCCCCGGAAGCGGTCGACGCCGGGCCGATCGCATTCGTGCGCGACGGCGACCAGATCCGACTCGACGTCGGCAAGGGCACACTCGATGTGTTGGTCGATGCTGCGGAGTTGGAATCCCGGCGCGCGGGGTGGGAGCCGTTGCCGCCGAGGTACACCCGCGGTGTGCTCGCGAAGTACCAGAAGCTCGTCGGATCCGCCTCGGAGGGTGCGGTACTCACCTGATCTGCGGTACTCACCTGACCTGCGATGCTCACCCTGTGCCGCGGTGGTCATGCGAGAGCCGCGACGGTCCCTGCCCCCTGTGACCCCTGCCCCCTACTCCGGAGGTAGGGGGCATCTGGCTCGTTCTGGTGAGGACGGTCGGTGGGGTGCGGCCATAGCGTCGCGACCATGAGCCTCTTCCGCACACAACGGGTCCTGATGACGACGGCCACCCTGATGGCGCTGCTTGCAGTGTTCGGCCTGGTGGCGATGATGATCGACGACCGAATGCTGCTCGGTGTGTCCGTATGGACCAAGCCGGTCAAGTTCGGCATCGCCTTCGCCCTGTACACGGCGACCCTTGCGTGGCTGCTCGACCATCCACACCGGGGGCGCAGGTGGACCCGCTATCTCGCTCCGTTGTTCGCCGTCACGGCGATCATCGACGTCGGGTTCATCGTGTTGCAGGCGGCGCGCGGTACGTTCAGCCACTTCAACACCGCGGGTGACCCGATCAACCATTACGGACAGATCATCTTCGCCAGCGGTGTGCCGGGACTCTTCGTCGCCAACCTGTCCATCGCGATCATCCTGCTGCGCCAGCGGATCGGCGATGCCGCGATCACCGTGGCGATGCGGATCGGGATGGTGGTCTCGGTGATCGGGATGGGCTTGGGATACCTGGTCGCGCTGGCCGGGACGCAAGTGGTCCGTGACGCGAACGGCGATCTGGTCGAGTTGGCCGGCGGTCACACCTTCGGCGCCAATGACGGCTCGTCCGGCCTACCCATCGCCGGATGGAGCACGGTCGCAGGTGATCTACGCATCCCGCACTTTCTCGGGCTGCATGCAATGCAGGTGCTGCTCGTCGTCGCTGCACTGTTGGTGCTGGCTGCACGACGTTCTCCGTGGTTGCGCGATGAGCGTGTCCGCGCGCGACTGGTGGCTGTGGTGGGGACGGGATGGGCTGCCGGCGTGGCGATCACGCTGTGGCAGGCCCTGCGCGGTCAATCGATCATGCATCCCGACGCGCGCACGTTGCTCGTCGGATCGGTGGTGGCGACGGTCTGCGTCGCGTGCGTTGCCGCGGTGGTGGGGTCGGCGCGTTCCGCGACCACGACACCTCAATCGGGAGTGGTCGAGGACGACCACTCCCGCGCAGCATCCACCACTGCGTCCCCCGCCAGTGCGGTCTCCGGGTCGATCAGCCACTGAACCTGAACCATGAGCCCGTTGAGGACGGCCAGCGAGATGGCGTCGACCGCGCAGCCGAGTTCGGGGCCGCTGCGCAGCCGTCGTCGTGACGCGAGCCGACGGGCGTCGCTGCTGTGAGCAGAATCGTTCTGCTCACAGCAGCGTGTCATGGCGTCGGTGCGACGGCCGGCGCACAGTCGGGACATGAGCACCGACACCCAGACCGAACCACTGGTGACCTGGACGGCGGAAGAGCTTCTCGCCCATCGGGTCCTCCTCCTCGACCGCGCTCTCGACGACGAGAACGGGAGTCGACTCTGCTCCCAACTCGTGCTGCTCGCCACCGCCGACCCGGTGACCGACATCAGCCTGTGGATCAACTCGCCGGGTGGGTCGGTACCGGCGATGCTCGCGATCATGGACACGATGCGGCTGATCCCGAACGACGTCTCGACCGTCGCGCTCGGGATGGCCTACAGCGCAGGACAGTTCCTGCTGTGCAGTGGCACCAAGGGCAAGCGCTATGCCATGCCCCACGCGAAAGTCCTCCTGCACCAGGGATCGTCGGGGATCGGTGGCTATGCGCCCGACATCGAGCTGCAGGCCGACGACCTCCGTGCCGTGCGGGACACAGTGCTGGAGCTCATCGCCCAGCAGACCGGCCAGACCATCGAACGCGTCTTCGCCGACTCCCTGCGCGATCACGTCTTCACCGCCACCGAGGCCATCGACTACGGATTCATCGACTCCGTGGTCACCGACATCACCCAGATCCGTCCGGACACCCGGTCGCGGCTGGGATTGGGGAGCGCGCTGCGATGAGCACCTACACGATTCCGAACGTCGTCACCCGCAGCCCGGCGGGCGAACGGGTGATGGACGTCTACAGCCGGTTACTGGAGGAACGAATCCTCTACCTCGGCACCGAGATCGATGACGGTGTCGCCAATGCGCTGATAGCGCAGATCCTGCATCTCGACTCCGACAACCCGGAACAGGAGATCGCCCTCTACATCAACTCGCCCGGCGGATCGGTGACCGCCGCGTTCGCCCTCTACGACACCCTGCAGTATTGCAACGCACCGATATCGACGACCTGTGTCGGACAGGCGTTCTCGGCCACCGCACTGCTGCTGGCCGCCGGTGAGCGCGGCCGTCGGTTCGTCCTCCCGCATGCGCGGGTCCTGCTGCATCAGCCATCCGGACAGGGACGTGGCACCATCCCCGACCTCATCCTGGCGGCCGACGAGATCCTGCGGGTGCGATCGGAGATCGAGACCGCGCTGAGCCGGCACACCGGCCAGGATGTGGAGACCCTGCGTCGGGACACCGATCGCGACCGGGTGCTGCGGGCGAACGAGATCGTGGAATACGGTCTGGCCGACCACATCATCGACAGTCGGGAGAAGTCGGTCCGGCGGTGACGGCTCTCGTGTGGCCGCGCCGGCCGGCCCGCGCTCAGGCAGCCAGTGCGATGACGTTGCTGCGCATCGCCGACGGTCGGCGGACGGTGTGCGACGCCGTGTCCGGCCCGGACGCGGAGCGACCGGTCGGGACGCTGGTCAGCACCGGCGGAGCGGACAGCGCACGAGCGACCTCACGGGTGAGGTCGGCGATGCCGAGATCGAGTGCGCCGAGGATCGCGGACAGGATCTCCGAGGACGGGTCCTTGAGGCCGCGTTCGAGTTCGGAGAGGTACTGTCCCGACACCCCTGCCCGACGCGCAGTGTCGGCGAGCTTCTCGTCGCGGAGCCTGCGGTGGCGGCGGAGGATCTCGCCGACGATCTCGCGCCACAGGGGATCCGGCAACCGCTTCGACGGTAGCGATGGTCGGATACGAGTGCCCTCCATGGAGCGAACGCTACCGACTCGGTGCGCCGGGACAGAGCCTGTTCGCTGTGAGCCGAACGCCGGTGTCGCCGCTCGGGGCTCGGCTAGATGATCTCGTCGAGCTTCGCCAGCGGCCGGGCCAGACGGGTTCCCTTGTCGGTCACCACGAACGGACGTTCCACGAGGATCGGATGCTCGACCATCGCGTCGAGGAGTTGGTCCTCGGTGAGCGAAGGGACATCGAGTTCGGTGTAGAGCGGGTCGCGGCGTCGGGCGGCCTCGTGTGCTGTCAGACCCGCGTCGGCGAACAACTTCTCCAGTTGGGCGCGCGTGTACGGCTCGTCCAGATACTTGACGACGGTCGGTTCGATGCCCGCATCACGGAGGCCGTCGAGGGCCTTGCGGGACGTCGAGCAGCGGGGATTGTGATAGATGGTGGCGGCCACGGGCTCAGCGTACCGACGACCGATCGGTGTCGGTCGATCGATCCACGCGACGCGTCGGATGCGGAGGTCTGCGGCTACCGTGGGCGGATGTCCGATATGCCGCGGTTCGGGAGGATCACCCGTTCGATGCTCGTCGTCGGTGTACTGCTCGCCGCGGTGATCGGATGGTCGACCGTGCGAGCCGCCCCGGCGTGCGCCTGTTCCTGCGTTCCGCTGTCCGAACGCGACGCCGTCAAGCGGGCGTCGGCGGTGGTCTTCGGCGTACCCGTCGAGAAGTCCGAGGGCGCCGATCAGACGACGCGGTACATCGTCGAGGTGCGGCAGAGCTACAAGCAACGGGTACCCGAGCGGATCACCGTGGTCACGGCGTCGAGTTCGGCGGCCTGCGGTGTCGACCTGGAGGTCGGCGTGGAGCGTGTGATCATGCTCGGCGGCGGCTCGGCGGGACCGGTCAGGCCCGCTGACGGCGAATGGTCGGCGTCGCTGTGCAGCAACCTGAAATGGATCTCGCTCGGTGAGGCGCTGCTCTACGGCGGCCCATCGATGGAACCCTTCCCGGCCGATGATTCGGAATCGGGCCCACCCGTCGTCCCCATCGTCATCGGAGCCGTGGCCGTGCTGCTCGTCGGAGCGGGAGTGGCCGGTTGGTGGTGGCGTCGGCGCGCGGCGGGAGAGGAGTGACCCGCCCGCCGCGCGACGATGTCAGGCGACGCCGTCGAACAAGCTCGTGACCGAGCCGTTCTCGAACACCTCACGGATGGTCTGCGCCAAGAGGGGCGCGATGGACAGCACGGTCAGGTTCTCGAAGTGCTTCTCGGGGCTGATCGGCAGGGTGTCGGTCGCGATGACCTCCTTGGCGCCGCAGTTGGCGAGCCGTTCGGCGGCCGGGTCGGAGAACACGCCGTGGGTGGTCGCGATGACCACGTCACCGGCACCGGCGTCCTTGAGCACCTTCACCGCACCAGCGATGGTGCCGCCGGTGTCGATCATGTCGTCGATCAGCACACAGGTCTGGCCCTCGACGTCACCGACGACGCGGTTGGACTTGACCTGGTTGGGCACCAACGGATCCCGTGTCTTGTGGATGAAGGCCAGCGGTGCACCGGCCAGCGCGTCGGCCCATTTCTCGGCGACGCGGACGCGGCCGGAGTCGGGGGAGACGACGGTGATGTTGTCGGTGCCGTAGTTCTCGCGCACGTAGTCGGCCAGCTGGCCCTGGGCGTGCATGTGGTCGACGGGACCGTCGAAGAAGCCCTGGATCTGGTCGGTGTGGAGGTCGACCGTGATGATGCGGTCCGCGCCGGCGGCCTTGAGCAGGTCGGCGATCAGACGGGCCGAGATGGGCTCACGCCCGCGATGCTTCTTGTCCTGACGGGCGTAGGGGTAGAACGGCAGGATCACGCTGATGCGCTTGGCGGACCCCCGCTTGAGCGCGTCGATCATGATCAGCGCCTCCATCACCCACTGGTTCAGGGGGAAGGGGCAGCTCTGCAGGACGAAGGCGTCGGAGCCGCGGACTGATTCCTCGAAACGGACGAAGATCTCACCGTTGGCGAAGTCGCGTGCGGTCTGCGGGGTCACCTTGATGCCGAGCTCGTCGGCGACCGCCTGCGCGAGGTCGGGATGGGCGCGGCCAGAGAACAGCATGAGGTTCTTCTGGTTGTCCGTGGTCCAGGTCATGAAAACTCTTCTACTCGGAAGTGGTGCTGTCAGGGGTCGGGCTACCCGGTGCGCGCTGGGCATCGAGCGCGGCCCGAGCCGCGTCGGTGTCCGGGCGCTTGCGCACCACCCAGTTCTCGATATTTCGTTGTTCCCCCGCCGAGACGGCGAGGGCCCCCGGCGGAACATTGTGCCGCAGGACTGTCCCGGCTCCGGTATAGGCCCCGTCGCCGACCTCGACCGGTGCGACAAACATGTTGTCAGACCCGGTCCGGCAATGGGAGCCGATCACCGTGCGGTGCTTGTGGACGCCGTCGTAGTTCACGAAGACACTCGATGCCCCGACGTTGGTGTACTCGCCGATCGTCGCATCGCCGACATAGGTGAGGTGGGGCACCTTGCTACCCGCGCCGATCTCGGCGTTCTTGGTCTCGACGAACGTTCCGATCTTGCCGCGTGCGCCCAGGACGGTGCCGGGGCGCAGATACGCGAACGGGCCGACAGTGGCGTCGGCGCCGATGGTGGACTCCGATCCGTGGGTCCGGATGACCGACGCACCCGAGCCGACCGCGACGTCGCGCAGCGTGGTGTCAGGACCGACGACGGCGTCGGCGGCAACGGTGGTGTGGCCCTGCAGCTGGGTGCCGGGCTCGATGCGCACATCCGCGTCGATACGGACGTCGACGTCGATCCAGGTGGTGGCGGGGTCGACGACGGTGACGCCGGCCAGCTGGTGCTCGCGGATGATGCGGCGGTTCAACTCGGCAGCGAGCTCCGACAGCTGGACACGGTCGTTGCAGCCGGCGACCAGCACTGCGTCGTCGACGGTCAGCGCGCGGACCGGACGGTCGTCGGCGCGCGCGATGGCCACGACATCGGTCAGGTAGTACTCGCCCTGCACGTTGTCGGTCGAGAGTCGGGTCAGCGACGACCGCAGGATCGATGCGTCGAACGCGTAGATCCCCGCGTTGACCTCGTCGATGGCGAGCTGATCGGCGTCGGCGTCCTTGTGCTCGACGATCGCCTCGACCTGGGCGCCGTCGGCGGAGCGCACGATACGGCCGTAGCCGGTCGGATCGTCGGCGATGAAGGAGGTCAGTGTCACCGCGGCACCGACGTCGGCGCGATGGGTGTCGAGGATTGCGGTCAAGGTGTCGCCCGTGAGCAGCGGGATGTCGGCGGCGGTGACGATGACGGTTCCGTCGAAGTCGTCGGGGAGTGCGGCCAAGCCGGCCCGAGCGGCGTCGCCGGTGCCGAGCGGCTGGTCCTGGGGTGCGATCAGGATCGGACGATCCAGCTCGCGGGCGTGGTCCTCGACCGCTGCACCGACCAGTTCTCGCTCGTGACCGACCACGGCGACGAGGTGTTCGGGCTCGAGGGTCGCGGCACCGGTCAACGCGTGACCGAGCAGGGAGCGACCGCCGAGGGTGTGCAGGATCTTGGGCGTCTTCGACCGCATCCGTGTCCCGGCACCCGCCGCCAACACGATCACCGCGGTCGTCGGCGCGGGCTTTGCCGTCATCAGAACCTCCGGCTGTCGGGTAACCGGCCGGGTCCACGCGTCGACGTGCCTGCCGGGCAACGGCCCGATACTACGCAGTCCGCGGTTGCATCCGTGACCTCCCCTGAGTGCGGTGTCGCCTGATAGAACCGTGTGGGGAACGACCCTCGTGTCCCGCGCCACGGCAGGTGCGGTGCGACATGTCGATCACACCGTCCACATCGAACCAACGGAGGCACATCGATGACCACTCAGAAGACCGCGATCGTCACCGGATCGGCGCGGGGGATCGGCGCTGCCGTCGCCAAGCGCCTGGCCGAGGACGGACTGGCCGTCGCGGTGCTGGACCTCACCGAGGAGTCCGGCGCCGACACCGTGAAGGCGATCACCGACGCGGGAGGTAAGGCAGTCGCGATCGGCGCCGACGTGTCGAACGAGGAGTCGGTGAACGCGGCCGTCGCCAAGGTTGTCGAAGAACTCGGCCCGCCGACGGTCGTCGTCAACAACGCAGGCATCCTGCGCGACAACCTGCTGTTCAAGATGTCCGTCGACGACTGGGATGCGGTGCTCGGCGTTCACCTGCGCGGAGCATTCCTGGTGACCAAGGCTGCGCAGAAGCACATGGTCGACGCGGGGTGGGGCCGCATCGTGAACCTCTCCAGCACCTCGGCGCTCGGCAATCGTGGCCAGGCCAACTACTCGGCCGCCAAGGCCGGCATGCAGGGCTTCACCAAGACCCTCGCCATCGAGCTGGGCAAGTTCGGCGTCACCGCCAACGCCATCGCCCCCGGATTCATCGAGACCGAGATGACCGCGGCGACCGCCGAGCGCGTCGGCGTCCCGTTCGAGGACTTCAAGAAGGCCGCTGCCGCGCAGATCCCGGTCAACCGCACCGGCGTTCCCGAGGACATCGCGCACACTGCGTCCTTCTTCATCAGTGAGGGCGCGGGCTTCGTCTCCGGCCAGGTGGTCTACGTCGCCGGCGGCCCGCGCGACTGAGCTGCCCCGCCGCTTGCTGCGCTGGTGAGACGGCCACGGCCACCGACAGTGGCTGTGGCACAATCATCAGCGCAGTATTCCCCCATGGTGTAATCGGCAACACTTCTGATTTTGGTTCAGGCATTCCAGGTTCGAGTCCTGGTGGGGGAGCAACGTATCGAGAACGACCCGGACGCTCAGGCGAGGACTGGATGCGATTCCTGGAACCTTTCACCCCCGAGCAGCGCGCGTTGATCCGGTCGAGCGTGCAGACGCACGGTGGCCCGAGCGGTCTCGTCGAACTGGAATCGCACGGGCGGCCCGAGCCCGGCTATGCAGAGCGGGTCATCGATCTACTGGGCAACGACGTGCAGGTGCGACCCGACGGAACGCCCGAGGGGAACGCTGACGAGATCAGGGCGGTCATCGAGGCCATCACCGAGTATTGGACCTGAACGGACGCGTTGAGGGGCCCGCGCTGTCGGCGACGTGCTGTCGGTCGGGGCCGGGCCCTCAGAGCTGTTTGTCGAAGCACTTCTCCAGGACTCGCGTCGCGATTCGCCAGCCGTCGGCGGTGTGCGACCAGGTGTCCCGGTACCAGAGGCCGAGGAGGAACGTCGACGAGTCGGGAGTCTGCATCGGGTTGAGACACAGGGTGCGGCTGGTCGCGGAGTCACCGTCGACCGCGATGTCGTGGTTGCCCAGGAAGTGGCAGTAGGCCGAGAACGCCGGCAGGACCTCACCCAGCCATCGCTTGACCTCCGTCGGGTTGCCGACGATCCCACCCATGACGCTGTAGTCGACGGTGGCATCCGTGGTGAACACGTGGTCGAGATCGTCGAAACGGCGAGCATCGACCGCGGTCGAGTAGTCGGTCAGGACCTGCGTGATCTCGAGTCGCGCGGAGATCTCCTCGATCGTCATCATGGCCGCGAGTCTCGCACCGGGAGAGCGTCGGTGAGGCCGGATCGCCGGATCGGGCGGTGCGTCGGCTGCCTGCGACTCAGCTGTCGATGAGGGCGGCCAGCCGCGCGGACCGGGGTGTGAAGACGTCGAGGACGCCGGCAGATCGAATCGCCGGCAGCAGCTCGAGCAACTGTGCCCGGATCGTCTCGTTGTCGGGGTCGTCCGCGGGCAGCCGGTCGAAGATCTTCGCGTTCGCGACGAACGCGGCCACCGAGCCCTTGCGGACCTCGACATCGCCGAACTGGGCCTTGTCGACGCCGTCGGCGAGCACATCCTCGGGACGGATCGGTCGCCGATCGGGATGTGTCGACGCCCTCTCGAGATACTTGTCTTTTGCACGCATACGGTGACGGTACTGGCCGATGCGTGCATTTGTCACGTACTTTCGGTGTATGACCTCTCTGTCTACGACACCGAGTGGCAGAGGTGCGCAGGTCGAAACCCAACTGGGTCGACTGTTGCTGCGCACCAACCGGAGTGGCTTGTATCCGGCGTTGGTGCGGGGCATCGACGGTGTGGATGCAACGACGTACCCGGTGCTGTCGGGACTGTTGCGGATGGGACCGACGACCGCGACGGCGTTGGCCGCGGAGATCGGGTTGGACCGCAGCGTGGTCACCAGGTACCTGTCCCGACTGGAATCGTCGGGGTATGTCGACCGCGCGCCGGACGGCAGTGATGGGCGTGCGACGCGGATCGAACTGACCCCACAGGGAACCGCGGTGGTGCATCAGCTCCGGCAGGAGCTGCGAACCGTGTGCGACGGCATCCTGGACTCCTGGGAACCCGACGACGGTGATCGGTTCGCCGCAGACCTCGAGCGATTCGTGGGCGCGCTGCTGGGGGCGGCTGTGGGGCGCGACGGCGATCCATCCTGATTCGGCCGAGTGACCCGGGGCTACGGCACCGTTACCCTGTAGCGCATGGCCATCAGCCGTCCCACCGACAGCACCGGCGAGGTCCAGCGTGCGCCGCGGGCCCGTATGACCGGCGCGCAGCGTCGATTGCAGCTCATCGAGGTCGCGCGCGGACTGTTCGCCGAACGTGGCTTCGAGGGCACGTCGATCGAGGAGATCGCGCAGCGCGCCGGAGTGTCGAAACCCATCGTCTACGAGCATTTCGGCGGCAAAGAAGGGCTCTACGCGGTGGTCGTCGACCGTGAGATGGAGACCTTGCTCGAGATGGTCACGTCGTCGCTGAGCAAGAACCGTTCGCTCTACCGCATCCAACAGGTCGCCCTTGCATTGCTGACCTACATGGAGGAACGCACCGACGGTTTCCGGATCCTGGTGCGCGGAGACCGCACCAGCACCGACGAGACCACCACGTACTCAAGCCTTCTCAACGATGCGATCAGTCAGGTCGAGCACATCCTCGGCGAAGACTTCGAGCGTCGCGGCTTCGATCCCGTGCTGGCGCCGCTCTACGCGCAGGCACTGGTCGGCATGGTGTCGGTCACCGCGCAGTGGTGGCTCGATGTGCGCGAGCCGAGCAAAGAGGTGGTCGCCGCCCATCTGGTGAACCTCTGTTGGAACGGCCTGACCCGCCTGGACCCCGACCCCCGTCTGGTCGGCCCCGACTACATCGAGCCGACGAGCCGGACCGTCGTCGACGACCCGGATTCGTAGCGCGAACACGCGGATTTCGCGTGTTCACGCTTCGGATTTCGTAGTACCCAAACGCCGACCTATCCGAGCCCGTACTCCAAGAACCCCGCCAGCAGCGCGATCACTCCGCCGGTGAACCCCACCGCGATGAAGTACGCCCAACCCGCTCCGCGTGTCCGTGCCGGAACGATGGTTGCGATCCCGGTGGCGACCAGCGCAGTCCACGCGAGCAACCAGGGCACCCAGTACGTAGCGGTGAACGGTCTGTTGATCGGCCCCACTGCGTCCAGTGGGACGGCGGTGGGCTCGGGAAGGTCCAGCCAGCTCCGGATCAGTTGCCCGAGAGGGACGACCGCGAGTATGCCGACCACGGTTCCGACGGCAACAGCGAGAACGATCCACACCGTCTTCGTGCGCGTGAAATCGGGCGTCGCGACCATCGGATCATTCTACGTGGGTGAGGACGAACCGAATCGGTAGTACTGAACGACTCTCAGAGACGTTTCGGACTACGAAATCGCGGGCGGGGCGGGCTCGAGGTCGCCGAGAGGAGCGGGCTCAGGCCAGCACCAGACTCCGTTTCGCGAGTCCCATCCAGAACCCGTCGATGGCCTGGTCGGGCTTCTGCTCGACATCGTCGCTCGCCCCGAGGGCGACGAAGAGCGGCGCGAAGTGCTCGACAGTCGGGTGGGCGTACGGCATCCCGGGCGCGCGATTGCGGAAGTCGATGAGCGACTCCACATCTCCGGCACCGAAGCGTTCGTGAGCCCAGGCGTCGAACTCGGCCGACCAGGTCGGGGGAGTCGCCTCCGGACGCACGTCGGTCAAGAAGGGCAGCCCGTGAGTGGTGAACCCGGAGCCGATGATCAGCACACCTTCGTCACGTAGGGGTGCCAACCGACGTCCGAGATCGAGCAGACGTTCGGGATCGAGTGTGGGCAACGAGATCTGGAGGACCGGGATGTCGGCGTCCGGATACATGACCGTCAACGGAACGTAGGCGCCGTGATCGAGCCGACGCTCCTGGTCGTGTGCGACGGGCTCGCCGTCGGGCATCGACGCGGCGATGCGGGTGGCGAGGTCCGGTACGCCGGGGGACCAATACGTCGTCTCGTAGTACCGGTCGGGAAAGCCCCAGAAGTCGTAGGTCAGCGGCACCGACCCATCCGTCGAACCGATGGTCAGCGGTGCGGCCTCCCAGTGCGCCGACACCACCAGGATGGCCGACGGACGGTCGATGCGCGCGGAGAGTCGCTGCAGCTGACCGACCCAGCGCTCACTGTCGACGAGTGGAGGCGCCCCGTGGCTGAGGAACAGCGCGGGTGGTCGAGAGACGGAGGTCGACATGGTCACAGAATACCTAACTGGACCGCGGTCCGTTTGATTCCCGCGATGCTGTTCCGACCTACTCATGCGGCATGCTGGCAGCCATGGTGAGCATCCGACCCGCCGTCGACGCGGACTGTCTTGCGATCGCCGGCATCTACACCCACTACGTCGAGCACACCGTCGCGACCTTCGACTACGACCCACCCTCGGTGACTGCGTGGGAGCACAAGCTCGCGACCGTCACCGCCGCCGGTCGCCCGTTTCTCGTCGCCGTCGACGACGGGGTCGTGCTCGGATTCGCCTACCTGGGTGGCTTTCGTGACAAGCGGGCCTTCGACTGGACCACCGAGGACACCATCTACCTCCGACCCGACGCCGGCGGTCGCGGACTCGGGACCGCGCTCCTGCGGGCCCTGATCGACGAGGCAGACCCCGACAACGTCCAGCAGATCATCGCGGTGATCTCCGCCGAAGGTGGCGAGGCGTCGATCGCACTCCACGCCAAGCACGGATTCGTCGAGGTGGGACGCACGCCGTCGGTCGGCTACAAGTTCGATCACTGGATCGACACGGTGTACATGCAGCGCGCTCTGACCTGACGATCGTCTGTCACCGGGGGTGCATACAATCGAACGAGTGTCGTCACCTTCTGCCCTCTCCGGGCTCGCCTCGCTGACATGCGCCGACCAGGCCATCGCCGGACTCGCGAAGCGTCGTGACGACGATCGTCTCGACATCACCGCCCCCGACGCCGCCCGACCGTTCGTGGTCACATGCCTGGCGCAGCGGACCGCCGCTCCGATGCTCGTGGTCTCGGCGAACGGTCGCGAGGCCGACGACCTGACCGCGGAGCTGGCCGAACTGCTCGACGATCCCACTTCCGTCGCACAGTTCCCGTCCTGGGAGACGCTGCCGCACGAACGCCTCTCACCCAGCGCCGACACCGTCGGTCAGCGGCTGGCAGTGCTGCACCGACTCGCCGAGCCCGGTGAGCACCCGCTGCGTGTGGTCGTCACCACCGTGCGGTCGCTGGTGCAACCGATGGCCCCCGGCCTGGGCCGACTCCGCAGCCTCGATCTGCGTGAAGGGATCGAGGTCGACTTCGACGATCTCCTGGCCCAGCTGGTCGAGATGGCCTACGAGCGCGTCGACATGGTCGGCCGACGAGGCGAGTTCGCCGTGCGCGGCGGCATCCTCGACGTCTTCCCGACCACCGCCGACTACCCGGTCCGCGTCGAGTTCTGGGGCGACGAGATCACCGACCTCCGCGCGTTCTCCGTCGCCGACCAGCGCAGTCAGCCCGAGATCGACACCGCGACGGTCCGTATCCACCCGTGTCGTGAGCTGATCCTGACGCCGAAGGTCCGCGCCCGCGCCGCCGACCTCGCCGCTGATGCCGGCGGCGACGAGAAGCTGGCCGACATGCTCACCAAGCTCTCGGAGGGCATCCCGGTCGAGGGCATGGAAGCGCTCATCCCGGCCCTGGTCGAGGGCGAGATGCAGATGCTCTCCGAGGTCGTGCCGGACGACACCCTGGTGCTCGTGCTGGACCCCGAGAAGGTCCGGACCCGCGCCGCCGACCTCGCGGCCACCGGCAAGGAGTTCCTCGAGGCGTCCTGGACGGCGGCAGCTGTCGGCGGCGACGCGCCACTCGACGGCGAGAGTGCGGGCGGCCTGGGCATCGACCTGCAGGCCAGTGCATACCGCGCGCTCGACGACGTGGAGAAGACGACCCTCGGCGCCGGACGTTCGTGGTGGACGATGAGCCCGCTGTCGTCGGGGAGCGGTGACGAGGTCGAGCTCGCGGTCACCGCAGGTCCCGCGCCGCGCGGCAACGACGCCGACATCCGTACCACCTTCACCGAGCTCCGCGCGCACGTGACGGCCGGCGGGACGGCCGCGATCGTGGTGGCGGGCAAGGGCACCGCGGCCCGGGTGGGCGAGCGCCTCGCCGACGCCGAGGTGCCTCATGTGGTGGCCGAACCGGGCGCTCGTCCGGAACCGGGGAGTGTCGCGGTTCTGCACGGCACGCTGCGCAACGGGCTGGTGCTGCCCGATGCGGGGCTCGTGGTCGTCACCGAAGCCGACCTCACCGGTACCCGCGTGGCCGGGGTCCGCGACGGTCGCCGGCTGCCGGCGAAGCGTCGCAACCAGGTCGACCCGCTCGCGCTCGCCGCGGGCGACCTCGTCGTCCATGACCAGCACGGGATCGGCAAGTTCGTCGAGATGATCGAGCGCACCGTGTCGGGCGCACGACGCGAATACCTGGTCATCGAATACGCACCGAGCAAGCGCGGCCACCCCGGTGACCGGTTGTTCGTCCCGATGGATGCCCTCGACCAACTGTCGCGCTATGTCGGCGGCGAGCAGCCGTCGTTGTCCAAGCTCGGCGGCTCGGACTGGCAGAACACCAAACGCAAGGCCCGCAAGGCGGTTCGCGAGATCGCCGGCGAACTCGTCGCACTCTATGCGGCACGGCACGCGGCCCCCGGGTTCGCCTTCAGCCCCGATACACCGTGGCAACGTGAGATGGAGGACGCCTTCGACTTCACCGAGACCGTCGACCAGATGACGGTGATCGGCGAGGTCAAGGGCGACATGGAGCGAGCTGTCCCGATGGACCGCGTCATCGTCGGCGACGTCGGTTACGGCAAGACCGAGATCGCTGTACGGGCGGCGTTCAAGGCCGTCCAAGACGGCAAGCAGGTCGCCGTCCTCGTACCGACGACCATTCTGGCGCAACAACATCTGCAGACCTTCTCCGAGCGGATGGCCGGGTTCCCGGTCCGGGTGCGCGGGCTGTCCCGATTCACTGACTCCAAGGAGTCGCGCGAGATCGTCGACGCGATGGCCGCCGGCGAGGTGGATGTCGTGATCGGTACGCACCGCCTGCTGCAGACCGGCGTCACCTGGAAGGACCTCGGTCTGGTCATCGTCGACGAGGAGCAGCGCTTCGGCGTCGAGCACAAAGAGCACATCAAATCCCTGCGTACACACGTGGACGTGCTGACCATGTCGGCGACCCCGATCCCGCGAACGCTCGAGATGTCGATGGCCGGCATCCGCGAGATGTCGACGATCCTGACGCCCCCGGAGGAGCGTCATCCGGTTCTCACCTACGTCGGCGGGTACGTGCCCAAGCAGGTGACCGCCGCGATCCGTCGAGAACTGTTGCGCGACGGCCAGGTCTTCTACGTACACAACCGAGTGTCGAGCATCGACAAGACGGCCAAGCAGATCTCCGACATGGTGCCCGAGGCGCGCGTGGTGGTCGCCCACGGGCAGATGAACGAGGATCAGCTCGAGCGGACGGTCGCCGGCTTCTGGAACCGCGAGTACGACGTGCTGGTCTGCACCACCATCATCGAGACCGGCCTCGACATCTCGAACGCCAACACCCTGATCGTGGACCGCGCCGAGAACTTCGGTCTCTCGCAGCTGCATCAGCTCCGTGGCCGTGTCGGCCGCGGACGTGAGCGCGGGTACGCATATCTGCTGTACAGCCCCGAGAAGCCGCTGACCGAGACCGCATACGACCGGTTGGCGACGATCGCGCAGAACAACGAGCTCGGCGCGGGAATGGCGGTGGCGCTCAAGGACCTGGAACTCCGCGGCGCCGGAAACGTCTTGGGCGCCGAACAATCGGGCCACGTGGCTGGTGTCGGGTTCGACCTGTATGTCCGGCTCGTGGGGGAGGCTGTCGAGGCCTACCGGGCCGCCGCCGACGGACAGCCGGTCACCTCGCAGGAGTCCACCGAGGTACGGATCGATCTGCCGGTCGATGCCCACATCCCGGTCGAGTACGTCGACTCCGACCGCCTCCGTCTGGAGGCCTACCGCAAACTCGCATCTGCGACCGACGACGACGCGGTGACGGCCGTGATCGCCGAGCTCACGGACCGGTACGGTGAGCCGCCGCAGGAAACCCTGCGCCTGGCCGCGATCGCCCGCCTACGACTACGCAGCCGCGAGCGCGGCGTCACCGAGATCGGCATGGCCGGTACCGGTGTCAAGATCTCGCCGATGTCGCTGCTCGACAGCGAGCAGGTCCGTCTGAAGCGTCTGTACCCCTCCGCAAGTCATCGGGCGACCACTTCGGTGATCACCCTGCCCATCCCGCGGACCGGCGGGGTCGGGTCCGCGAGACTGCGCGACGAGGAACTCATCGACTATCTGACGACCTTCCTGCAGATGATCAAACCCGACGAGGCCCCTGCCTGAGTGCAGCGACCCGACGGGCCTTCGATATCCCACGTTCGCCCCGACCACGGTCTACTCTGTGACAGCGACATCAACGGGGGGGCGACATCCGGAGGTGCAAGTGCGATGACGGTGATCCTGCTGGATCCCCTGCGTCCCGACACGATCCCGATCCCGGCGGTCCGGCACGTCGCCGGACCGGTGGTGGTGACCGAGGACGTGAATCCTTTTCTCCTGTGGGAGCTGGGGGAGGTCTCGGCCGCGACCGACGAGCATATCGCGCAGCGCGATGTCACGGTGGTCAGCACCGACCGCACGCATCCGGTGGTGCGGGCTCGGATCGACCTGGGTGACAACGTCATCGAAGCGAAGCGTGCCGGTGGAGAGGCCTTGCTGGACGCCGTCGCGCTGATGGACACGTTGCGGCGCAATGGTCCGTGGGAGAGTCAGCAGACCCATTGGTCGTTGCGCCGTTACCTGCTCGAAGAGGTCTACGAGACCCTTGACGCCATCGCGACGGGCGACCCCGATCACCTGCGGGAAGAACTCGGCGATCTGCTGCTACAGATCCTCTTCCACTCCAGGATCGCTGCCGACGACCCCGAGCGACCGTTCGACATCGACGACGTGGCACGAGCATTCACCGAGAAGGTCAGTCGCCGCACGCCCGGGATCCTCTCCGGTGCACACTCCGATCTCGAGACGCAGATCCGGGAATGGGAGGAGCGCAAGGCTGCGGAGAAGCAACGTGGCTCCGTCCTCGATGGGATCGCGGACAGTCAGCCGGCGCTCGCGCTGGCGCAGAAGGTACTCGAACGCTTGTCGGCCGCCGGCTACCCCGTCGACAGCATCGATCCCGACATCCTGACGGTCACCGTCCGGCTCGGTGACGACAGTGTCGAGGACCAGACCCGTCGACGCATCCTCGCGGTGATGGAGGGAGTGCGCGATCTCGAGTCCCAGGCGGCATCCGAGGGAATCGTGCTCGACTCACGCGACGGTTGGCTCCAGGTGATGGGTGTGGTGGAGGTGTCGGCCGGGGCTCCGGTGGGCGGGCCCGATTCGGCGTCGACGCCGGACCCGATCATCGACGACGGCGATGCCGACGACATCGTGGTGACCGCCGAGCCACGCCGTCGCGCAACCGATCCCGATGCCGCGCCAGGTGATCCCGCTCCGACGGGCGGGTGACGCCGACGGGGTGCGGAGCGCGTCAGGTCACCCGGTGTACAACTCCGACATCCGTGACATCACCTGGTCGAGCGCGCGTCGTTGCTGATCGTTGAGGCGTGCGGTGACGAACTCACCGACCAGGTCGAGCGCCGCGTCGAACTCGGCGGGGAGGTCAGAGGACTCCGGGGTGCCGACCACATCCGCCATGACATCCGCGAATCTGAGTGCAAGTGAATCGATGTCGTCGGGATCGCTGTCGGGTCCGAGCTGCTCGAAGATGGTGACGATGTCCACGATCAGGGGCGCACGATCCTCCTCGCTCATCCGGCGGTAGAACTCGGTGATCTGCGCGGCACCCGCCTCGCCCGCCAGGTGGGACAGCAGCAGCGACCCTTCCCGGTCGGCCCGGGCGATGTCGCCGCCCGCGCCGGCGCGGGCGAAAGCAGCGAAGAACGGGGCGAGCTCGGGCGGGACATCAGGACCAGCGCGATGGTCTCGTAGGTGCGCGATGGTGCGGCGTTGCGAGGTCAACCGCTCGATCTGCTCAGCCAGTTCGTGGTCGAGATCGTCGAGGACCGCGGCGGCGTCGTCGGTATCGTCGAGCAGACCCGGCATACGGTCGAGAGGGATGCCCAGCGATGCCAGGCGCCGGATCCGCAGCACGCGTACGAGGTCGTGGACATCGTACGAGCGGTAGCCGTTGCCGCCGCGCTCCGGCTCGGTGAGGAGCCCCACCTGGTGATAGTGGCGCAGCGTCCGTACCGTCACGCCGGCCAGCGTCGCCAGCTCGCCGCTACGCATCCTCGGACACCATCCGATCGTCGTCGATCCTGCCGCGTTCGGATTCCAGATTACCGAGCAGTGGTCGCACGACGAGTGCGATGGCGACCACCCAAGCCAGCGGGATCACGAGAGCGGCGACCTCGACACCGGCGAACTCGGTCAGCAGGGCCGCGCCCATGATCCCGATCGGTGGGGCTGCGGTGACAACGGCGTTCTGGGTGCCCATGATCCGACCGCGCATCGTGTCCGGGACGCGCTCGATCATCAGGATGCCGATCAGACCGGCGAAGGCGCCGTTGGCGAGTCCGACCACGAAGGCGCCGGCGAGGACCACCCAGGTCGAGAACAGCGGTGCGATGACCGCGAGCCCGATCGTCGTGCCGCCGAGCCCGACGATCAGCCACGTCCGGCGGCGCGCCCGTGCTCCGACACCGGCGTATACGCCGGCGCCGACGAGTGAACCGGCGGCAATCGCGGTGAGGACGAAACCCAACATGCCAGGGCGATCGACCGACGTGAAGAACACCGGCAGTACGAGTCCTTGGAGGCCGGCCAGCACGACGACGGCGAAGACGCTCAGAGTTGTCGTGGACAGGAGGAACCGACTGCGCGCCAGAACCCGCCATCCGTCGCGCAGTTGTGTCCACCCGTTCTGTGTCGATGCCTGCTGGGCTGCCGGGTCGACGACCACGGCACCGACCCGGTGGGGGATCGCCATGGTCAGGAGTGCGGCCACCGCGGAAGTGGCCGCGGTGATCCACAAGACGGTGGAGCCGTCGAGGACGGTCATCAGACCACCGGCCGCGGCAGGGCCGAGCAGCAGGCCCATCGCACCGAAGCTCTCCCGTAGGCCCATCAGGCGCTCCGGCTCCATATGGGTGTGTCGGATGATCGCCGGCAGAAGGGCATCCCGCGCGGTGAGGCCTGGAACATCACCCAGCGAGCCGATGATCCCGAAGAGGACGAACCATGCCAAGGTCAGCCCGGAGATCATGTCGACGAGGGGGAGTGCCGCCACGGCGGCGGCCGAGATGAGGTCGGTGATCACCGACGACGTACGTCGGTTGATGCGATCGATGACCACCCCCATGAGGAGCCCGGCCAGCACGGCGGGTACGGCGGTCGCGGCAGCGACGACTCCTGCGCCCAGCGCGCTGCCGGTGGTCTGCAGGACGATCAGCGGGAGCGCGACCCCCGCGATCGAGTTGCCCAGCACGGACAGCAGATACGACGACAGGTAGGCGAGCGGGATCGGTGACATGCCCCCAGTCGAAACCATGACGTAAGGGCGGGGTCAAGCGACGAACCGAGGGCCTGTCGTGTCAGCCTTCGAACAGGCGTTGCCCCCACCACTCGTCGGGGCCGAGTCCAGGTGGGATGGCGAACGTCGACGAGCCGTTCGGGATGAGGTACTCGGTCATCGCGTCCTGGCGGGAGAGCACCTGTTGCATCGGCACGAACTGCTTGGCGTTCTCGCGATTGAACGCGATGAAGAACAGCCCGGCGTCGAGGTGACCGAAACCGTCGGAGCCATCGGTGAAGTTGTACCCGCGGCGCAGGATCTGGACGCCACCGAGGTTGTCCGGGTGCGCGAGCCGGACGTGCGCCGTCCGCGGGATCATGGGTGCGCCGTAGGACGTGACCGTGAAGTCCGGCTTGTCGAACTCGGCGGCCTGGCCCAGCGGCGCGCCGGACCCCTTCGTACGCCCGACGATCTGCTCCTGTTCGAACAGGTTCGCCCGATCCCACGGCTCGATGTCCATCCGGATCCGTCGTGCCACCAGGTAGGTGCCACCCGTCATCCACTGTGCGGATGCCGGATTGTCCTCGGCGCCGACCCAGACCCAACGCTCCAGCAGATCGGTGTCCTCGGCACGCAGGTTGGCCGTTCCGTCCTTGAAACCGAACAGGTTTCGCGGCGTCGACTGGTCCTTGGTGGTCGCCGACGTACGGCCGAACCCCAGTTGCGACCATCGCACGGCGACGACGCCCAGACCCATCCGGGCCAGGTTGCGGATCGCGTGGACGGCCACCTGCGGATCGTCGGCGCAGGCCTGGATGCAGATGTCGCCATAGGAGCGTGACGGCTCGATCCGCTCGGCGGCGAAGGCGGGCAGGTCCACCAGTGCGGCGGGACGATGCGCGCCGATGCCGAAACGGTCGGTGCGAGTCGGGTCGGACGCGCTCGGACCGAACAGGCCCGGGCCGAAACCGATGGTGAGGGTCAGATTGGATGCACTGAGGCCCAGCGCTTCTCCGGTGTCGGCAGGCGGGCTGTACTCGCCGCCGTCCACCGCTCCGCCCGCGACGGTCTCCTCGCCGCGGGTCATCCGCTCGGCTGCCGACGTCCATCGTTTGAGCATCGCCACCAGGTCGTCACGTGAGTCGGTGATGACGTCGAAGCTCGCGAAATGCAGGCGGTCCTGCGCGGCGGTGACGATGCCCGCCTGATGTCGTCCGCGGAAGGCCACCACGTGGTCGGCCCCCGCATCGGCCGCGGTCGCACGGCCGACGGCGACCCCTGCGGCTCCGCCGACGACACCGGTCACCACACCGACACCCGCTCCACCCAGGAGTGTCCGCCGGGAGAATCGGCGGCTGCGCCCCTGGTCGGTCTCGGGTGTCGGTGCGGAGTCGGTCACTTCTGCAGCACCAGCCCCGGAACCTCGGACAACGTGGCGGACAACGCGTCGATCTTGTTCGACAGGTCCTTGCGTTGGGCGGCGTTGACCTGGGTGTAGGGCACGTAGGTCTCACCCTGGCGGAACTGGTCGATGGCTGTGCGTACCGCGGCGAACTGAGCGGTGATCTTGTCCATCAGCTGCTGGTTCTTGGCCGAGATGATCGGCTGCATCTCCGCGATCAGGGTTTCCGAGCCGTCGACGTTGGCCGCGAAGTCCCAGAGGTCGGTGTGCGAGTAGCGATCCTCTTCACCGTCGACCTTGGTGGCCGCGACCTCGTCGATCAGAGCCTGCGGGCCCTGCACGAAACTGCGTGTCTCGAAGGTGAAGTCGGGCTTGTTCACCTCGTCCTTGAGCTTGGTGACGTTCTCCTGCAGACCGTCGGCGACCTTCGCGATGTTGTCGGGTGTGTCGGTGGCCTTGGCGTCGGCGGCGTCGGCCGGGGTCACCTGTCCCGGCTGGTCACCGATCTCGGACTGCTGCGGCGGCCACAGGTAGCGCTCGAGCCGGTGGAAGCCGGTGAACGGCTGCTTGCCGTCTTCGGTGTCGTCCCACCGCATGTCGATGGCGGGATCGAGGTCGGGGAACGACTCGGCGACCGGCTCGATGCGCTCGTAGAAAGTGCGGACCTGCCCGAACTGCGCCTGTGCGGCAGCCCGGTCGCCCTTCTTCACCGCGTCGACGAACGTCGCGGTCTGCGCCTGCAGTCCGTTGAGCTGTCCGCGCACGTACTCGAGGTAGCGCTCCTTTGCGGCGTTGACGTCCGCGGGCGCCTCGGACTTCTCCTTCTTCTCACCGGTGACCGAGATCGTCTGCCGGATACCGGTTCCGACCATGCCCGGCTTGCAGGCGACCTGGTAGTCGCCCGGGTCGACGACCTCGACGGTGAGGCTGCCCGACAGGCCCGGACCGATGTTCTCCACCTCGCCGAGTACTCGATTGTTGTTGCCGTAGACGTAGAACTCGGTCACCTTCGACCCGGAGTTGGTCACCTTGAAGTTGACGTCTCCGGTCTGGGCCTCCGTCGTGGCCAACTCACAGTCGGAGTTGCTGGAGGTCACCGCGATGGCGTCCTCCTGGCCGGACTTGGAGGTGCAGCCCGCGAGCAGCATCGGTGCAGCCACGGCAACGGATGCCAATGCGGCCACGGTGGTGATTCTTCTCGGATTCACCTGTCGTTCCTTTCACACGCCGGCATCGGTTGGAGCCGGGGTCTCAGTGGTGGATTCACCGGATGGCTTCGACGCAGACGCGGGCCGGCGCTGTGCACGAAGGAAGAAGAAGAGGACGACGACGAGGTAGACCGCCCATGCGATCACCTGCAGCACGGTCGGGTCGGGACGGAAGTTGAAGATGCCCGCGAGGACGGTTCCGTACCAGGACGACTGGTCGTAGGTCTCCGAGAAGTCGAAGGCGACGTCGTTGATCCCGGGCAACCAGCCGACCGTCTGCAATGCCCGCACGCCGTAGGCGAGGATGCCGGCTGCGACGACGATCAAGAAGATGCCTGTGTACAGGAAGAACGTGTGGAAGTTCAGGCGGATGGCGCCGCGGTAGAGCAGCACGGTGAGCACTATCGCCACCACGATCCCGACGACGAGTCCCAGCAACGGCCACAGACTGCCGGAGACACTCTCGGCGTACCCGACCATCAGCAGCGCGGTCTCGAATCCCTCTCGGCCGACGGCCAGGAACGCCAGCCCCATGACCGCGGGACCGCCGGTCACCAGGGCCTTGGACAGTCCGCTGCGCAGTTCGGACGAGATCGAGGCCGCGGCCGTGCTCATCCAGAGGACCATGAACGTCACGATCACCACCGCGACCAGCGATGCGAGACCGGCGATCAGTTCGGCGGTGAGGGTGCTGACGGTGGAGGTGCCCAGGTGGATGATCAGGAAGATGAGGACGACCATCGCGACGGCGATGGCGACGCCCGCCCAGATCCATTTGAGTGCGTCCCGGCGGTCGGACTTCACGAGGAAGGCCACCAGGACCATGACCACTATGCCCGTTTCGAGGCCTTCGCGAAGGCCGATGAGTCCGCTGCCGAACATCTGCGCGAAAATCGAGGGCGCGCCACCCGCTGCGAGGAGCTGCATCGTGACCTTCTGTACTGCACCGACTGGGGAGTTCGGTGAGGCTAACCAGACGACAGTAGCCCTTCCGGCGCGGGAACCGGAAGGCGACGCGAGAAGTTGAGATGGTGTCGGGGCGAAGGTCCCCGATGGTGCGGTCGCGTCGGCCGCAGGGGAGAAGTGGGTGAGATGGTGGCGGGTGAAGCCGTGACGCGCAGGCGTCGACGCCGGGTGCTGGCGCCGATCGTCGGCGGACTGACCGTGCTGCTGGCGTCGGCATGCCTGGATCTCCCGTCGATCAACCGGCCCGACATCCCCGACGGCATCCCGCCGGGTGCCGGCGCGCCGACCCCGTACATCGACATCAACGCGCCCGGACGGACGTCGGAGCTGCTGCGTGACTGGGCCGCGCCGATCGCCGACGCGACAGGTGTCCCGTTCATCGCCATGGAGGCATACGGCAACGCCGCCGAGATCCAGCGCCAGCAACATCCGGAGTGCGGGATCGCATGGACCACCCTCGCGGGGGTCGCCGCGGTCGAGAGCAAGCACGGCACGCACGGAGGTGCCGACATCGCGCCGAACGGTGACACCTCGCCGCCGATCCGGGGCGTTCCGCTGGACGGCACCCGCGGCAACCTGCAGATCCGCGACACCGACAACGGTCGGTTGGACGGCGACGCGACCCACGACCGCGCGATGGGGCCGTTCCAGTTCATCCCCGAGACCTGGAAGCGCTACGGCGTGGACGCGAACGGCGACGGTCGGGCCGACCCGGACAACATCGACGACGCGGCACTGTCGGCCGCGCGCTACCTGTGCGTGTCTGCGGGCGGTGACATGACGACGCCGGAGAGTTGGGAGAAGGCCGTGAAGGTCTACAACAACTCGATGAAGTACGTCCTCGACGTGCGGGATCGGGCGAACGCCTACTCCATCAACGTCCGCTACTGATCGACGATTCACGGCGGGTCGTCGGGCCGCTGCCGCTGTGATGCGGTGCCCGGAGATCCTTGCTGCATGCAGCCCGGGGGCAACGTCTAGGCTTTCACCCGTACCCGTCGGCGAGCGCAGGTCGCCGACACGACGACCGATTGGGGCCAGCGGTGGCAATCATCCAGCAGGTAGGCGCACGCGAGATCCTCGACTCGCGGGGCAACCCGACCGTCGAGGTCGAAGTGGTCCTCGACGACGGCACGTTCACGCGTGCAGCTGTGCCGTCCGGCGCCTCGACGGGTGAGCACGAGGCCGTCGAGCTCCGCGACGGTGGCGAACGCTACGGAGGCAAGGGCGTCACCAAGGCGGTCGAGGCCGTGCTCGGTGAGCTCGCGCCCGCCGTCATCGACATCGACGCCGAGGACCAGCGTCTGGTCGACCAGGCCCTGCTCGATGCGGACGGCACCCCGGACAAGTCGCGACTCGGCGCGAACGCGCTACTCGGCGTCTCGCTGGCGGTGGCGAAAGGCGCGGCCGAGTCGGCCGGTCTGCCGCTGTTCCGCTACGTCGGCGGCCCGAATGCACACATCCTGCCCGTACCGATGATGAACATCCTCAACGGCGGCGCGCACGCCGACACCGGCGTCGACGTCCAGGAGTTCATGGTCGCGCCGATCGGCGCGCCCACCTTCAAGGAGGCCCTGCGCTGGGGCACCGAGGTCTACCACTCGTTGAAGTCGGTGCTCAAGGCCAAGGGCCTGTCCACCGGACTCGGTGACGAGGGCGGCTTCGCGCCGGATGCCGCCAACACCACCGCGGCACTGGAGCTGATCTCCGAGGCCATCAACGCCACCGGGCTCCGCCTGGGACCCGACGTCGCGCTCGCACTGGACGTCGCCGCGACCGAGTTCTACACCACCGGAACCGGATACGCCTTCGAGGGCTCCAACCACAGCGTGGAGCAGCTGATCTCGTTCTACTCGAAGCTCGTCGACGACTTCCCGCTGGTCTCGATCGAGGACCCGCTCAGCGAGGACGACTGGGACGGCTGGGCCGCGCTGACCGAGACCGTCGGTGACAAGGTGCAGCTGGTCGGCGACGACCTGTTCGTCACCAATCCGGAGCGCCTCGAGGACGGCATCGCCAAGGGCGTCGCGAACGCACTGTTGGTCAAGGTCAACCAGATCGGCACGCTCACCGAGACCCTCGACGCGGTCACGCTGGCGCACAACAACGGTTACAAGACGATGATGAGCCACCGGTCGGGAGAGACCGAGGACACCACCATCGCCGACCTCGCCGTCGCGGTCAGCTCCGGCCAGATCAAGACCGGTGCGCCCGCACGCAGCGAGCGCGTCGCCAAGTACAACCAGCTCCTCCGCATCGAAGAGGGTCTGGGCGACGCCGCGCGGTACGCCGGGGACCTCGCCTTCCCGCGGTTTTCGTTCGGTTCGTGATTAGCTAGGAGTCATGGCTTCTCGGGACCGGGTGCGGGGTGATCGACGCGACGTGCGTGCGCGCGATCGCTCCCGGCCCGGTTCCCGGCCACGTCGCTCGTCGGAGCAGGCGCCCGCATCGGTCACCGAGACCGGCGAGCAGGAGCTCTCCGACCTCGACGCGCGGGTCGTCACCCGTCGTCGGGTCACGCCGAACCTGGCCGTGCGATGGGAAGGGCTCAACCCGCGTCGAGCTCTCGTACTCGGCCTGGTGGTCAGCGTCGTGGCGTTGACCCTCGCGATGCCGCTGCGCACGTACTTCTCACAGCAGTCGGAGTTCGATCAGTTGAAGACCTCCAATGCGCAGCTCCGCACGGAGGTCGCCGACTATCAGCAGAAGGTCAACGAACAGAACGACCCGGCCTACATCGAGGCGCAGGCACGCGATCGGTTGAAATTCGTGAAGCCGGGGGAGAAGCCGGTGGTGATGATGTTCCCGGGCGATGACGCACGGAAGGCTGCCGAGCAGCAGGCCGAGGAACGCCGCCGCGCACCGTGGTACGGCAATCTCTGGGACGCGGTCGCCACACCGCCGACGCAGAAGTGAGCGTCAGCGACGCCGACCTGTCCGTGATCGCCACGCAGCTCGGACGTGAGCCACGCGGCGTCATCGAGGTCAGCTACCGCACGCCCGACGGCGCGCCCGCGGTGATCAAGACGACCCCGCGCCTGCCTGATGGCACTCCGTTTCCCACCCTGTACTACCTGACCGACCCGCGGCTCACCGCCGAGGCGAGCCGGCAGGAATCGGCCGGGGTGATGAAAGGGATGACCGCCCGACTGGCCGAGGATCCGGAGCTGGCCGAGGCCTACCTGCGCGCCCATCGCTCCTACCTTGCCGAACGCGATGCCATCGAGTCGTTGGGTACCGAGTTCACCGGTGGCGGTATGCCCGACCGGGTGAAGTGCCTGCACGTCCTCATCGCGCACTCCCTGGCGAAGGGGCCGGGAGCCAACCCGCTCGGCGACGAGTCGGTGGCGCTCGCCGCTGATTCGGGTCTGCGGGGCACCGCGATCCCGGCCGACTGGCCCACCTACCGCGACGAGACGGCGCAGTGACGGTCGTCGGCGCGGTCGACTGTGGGACCAACTCGATCCGCTTGCTGGTCGTGCGCGCGGATCCCGACGGAACCCGGCACGAGTTGCATCGTGAGATGCGGGTCGTGCGTCTCGGGCAGGGAGTCGATGCGACCGGCCGGTTCGCCGACGAGGCCATCGAACGCACACGGGTGGCACTCGCCGACTACGTGGACATCCTCGTCGACGCCGGTGCCGAACGCCTCCGGATGGTCGCGACGTCGGCCACCAGGGACGCCGCCAACCGCGACGACTTCTTCGCCGTGACCGGCGCGCTCCTCGATCGGGTGGTGGCAGGGGTGAATGCAGAGGTCATCAGTGGTGACGAGGAGGCTTGTCTGTCCTATCGAGGCGCCGTCGGCGAGCTCGATCCGGCCGACGGACCGTTCGTGGTGACCGACCTCGGAGGTGGTTCCACCGAGGTCGTACTCGGCGACTCCGACGGTGTGATCGCGGCGCACTCGGCCGACATCGGTTGCGTTCGATTGACCGAGCGGGCGTTGGCCTCGGATCCGCCGACACGCGACGAGATCGACCACGCGACCTCGTTCGCCACCGAGCGGTTGGCTCCGGCATTCGCTACGGTCCCGGTCGAGCGGGCGCGCACCTGGGTGGGTGTCGCCGGGACCATGACGACTCTCTCGGCTGTCGGCGCCGGACTGGAGACCTACGATCCCGACGCCATCCACCTCTCCCGCATCTCGTTGGGCGATCTCGACGACGTGTGTCGGCAACTGGTGGGTATGACCCGGGCAGAGCGCGCGGCGCTGGGGCCGATGCATCCCGGCCGAGTCGACGTGATCGGCGGCGGTGCGCTGGTGACCACTGTGCTGGCAAACGAGTTCGACCGGCGTGCGGGCATCTCCGAGCTCGTGGTCAGCGAGCACGACATCCTCGACGGCATCGCCGCGGGACTGCTCGACTGATCGCGGTCAGCGTGCAGCGGCGCTTTCCTCGGGGACGCGCAGCGAGATGTTGTTGCACGCCTCGCAGACCGACTCGGGAATGATGCCGCGCCGCTGCAGGAAGCCGAAGATGATGCAGCCCAGGCAGATCCCGAAGACCGACTCGAGTGTTGCCGCGACGATCAGGAACCCGACCGCGATCTGGGCCGCGAGGCCGAAGCCGAGGAGGCTCAGGACGAGCGCCACCGTCGTCAGGACGAGACCGATCGACTGGGCGAACCGCTTGGGCGGGCCGGCGACGAGCTTCGTCTTCTTCCAGATCTTCGGCACGATGAAACGTACGGACAGCTGACCGAATGGCGACAGCTTCGGGCCGGCGAGCACACGCAACAGGAATCCGATCGCGAGCACCGCATACAGGACCGGGTGGTTCACGACGACCGCGACGATTGCCAGGAGCACCACCAGGCCGGCCGTGGATCGGGCGGCGTAGTCATTGACCGGGTTCGGAAAGGTGTACAGCGATCGGACGGACATCGCGACCTCCTGGGTAGAGCCGTGGCGAACGGAACCAAGTTACGGAGTCGCGGCAGTCCTGGCAACGGATGCGATCACTGGAGATGTAAGGGCGCCGAGGGCGAGATCGGGGTGTAGTGGCCGGTGACGACGGCCGACGACACCGTCCGGGGTGGCGCGGGCGATCGGCTCGCCACCGCGAGAGCGGCTGCGGTGACCACCGCGCAGATCACCAGGAACAGCGGGAAGCCCCACGCCGCGGTGAAGAGGCCGGCATCGGAGTCCCCGTCGAACCAATAAGGACCCAGGGCCAGATACGGCCCGGTGAAGCCGAGCAACATCAGGATGGTCGGGAGGATCAGCAGCACCGAGCACACGCGGGCGACGCGACTGAAGAACGACGCGATCGAGCCGATGAGCAGCAACGCGCTGATCGGCGGCGACAGGACCCAGCAGAGCAGCAGGGTCGACAGAGCCGCACTGCCGGAGTGGCTGATCCCGGTCAGGATCTCGCCGATCGGCCAATTACCGCCACCGACTATCTGCGACCAGGTCACGGCCGTGTAAGCGGCGACGAGGATCGCGAAGATCACCGCCAGCAGACCCGAGACCACCGCCGACGCCGGACGTGCCGGAGTCGGCGGTGGAGGTGGTGTCGCAAAGGTATTCGGCCCCTGCCCTGGCGGCGGGAAGGTCACCGATCACCCTCGGTCTCGAGATCGCGCTGCTCGCGGGCGCCCGGGAGTGCCGGTCGCTCACCGATCCCGTCGAGGATCTCGCCGTCGATGTGATCGTCGACGGGTACCTCGTCGTCGGCACCCAGTTCGCCCGTACGCTCGGCGTCCAGGCGAGCACGTTGGGCCGCTTCGCGCATCTCGAATCCATCGCTGATCAGGTCTCCGACCTCGCGCGCGACGTCCACGACGGCGGTGGTGATGATCGTGGCGATTCGCCCGACCCGGGTGGCCGTCGACTCCAGGATCTCCTGGGCGATGTCCTTGTTGCGTTCCAAACGGTCGACCATGGTCTCTCCTCGTCGTCGCGGGATCGCGCGCCGTCGGTGGGTTCGGACCGACCATACCGCCCGCGGGCGGGTCTGCTCAGGCCGCCGACGACGCCGAGCGCTCGACCGTCACCACGATGTCGTTGTCGTCGCGGGTCATGAAGTTCGGCAGCGACAGCTTGGCGATCTTCTTCCACGTCGACATCAGCTGGTGGCTCAGCGAACCGGTGTTGTAGGGCAGACCGTACTTCTCGCAGATCTCGCGCACCTCGCCGGAGATCTCCGGGTACCGGCTCGCCGGGATGTCGGGGAACAGGTGGTGTTCGATCTGGTGCGAGAGGTTGCCGCTCATGATGTGGAACAGGGGCGACCCGTCGATGTTCGCGGAGCCGAGCATCTGCCGCAGGTACCACTGACCGCGGGTCTCGTTCTCGCATTCCTCCGACGTGAACGTCTGTGCGCCGCTGGGGAAGTGACCGCAGAAGATGATGGAGTACGTCCACACGTTGCGGACCAGGTTGGCGGTGGCGTTGCCGACCAGAGTCGGAACGAACAGCGGTCCGGTCAGTGCCGGGAAGACCACGTAGTCCTTGAGGACCTGGCGACCGGCCTTGCGCCACATGCCCTTCACGAGGCCCTTGACGTCGTGCCACTTGCGCTTGCCGGCCACGATGTTCTCGACCTCGAGGTCGTGCAGCATCACGCCCCACTCGAACAGCAGCATCAGTGCGGTCGCGTACCCGAGGTTGCCGAGGTAGTACGGATTCCACTTCTGATCGCGATCCATCCGCAGGATGCCGTAGCCGATGTCGCGGTCTTCACCGACGATGTTGGTGAAGGTGTGGTGCATGTAGTTGTGGCTGTGGCGCCACTGGTCGGCCGGGCAGACGGTGTCCCATTCGAATTCGCGCGAGTTGTAGGTGTCCTCGCGCATCCAGTCGTACTGGCCGTGCATGACGTTGTGACCGATCTCCATGTTGTCGAGGATCTTCGACACGGAGAGTGCACCGACGGCGGCGATCCAGGCCGGCGGGAAGAAGCCGAGGTACATCAGGGCGCGACCGGCGACCTCGAATCCACGCTGGGCGCGGATGACCGAGTAGATGTATTCGCGGTCCTTCTCGCCGAGGTCGGCGACGAGACGCGCCTTCAGGGCGTCCAGGTCGCGTCCGAGTGCCTCGACCTCCGCGTAGCTCAGGACGATGTTCTTCGGATCGCGGACGACCTTGAGAGGGTTCGCCGGTTCGACCGCGGTCTCGGCGGCCTCGGGAGCGGGGGTGGGGGTGTCCAGGATGTCGGTCATGGTTCTCATACCTCGATTTCCACGTCGCCAACCGGTGCGTTGATGCACAGCTGGATCTGGGTGTCGGATTCGGTGTCGATGTCGCCGGTCAGCACGTTGCGCGTGCATCCGGCCTTCTTGACGGCGGTGCAGGAGAAGCAGATCCCCATGCGGCAACCGTGCTCTGGCGAGAGCCCCGCGGACTCGGCCTGGTCCAGGATCGTCCGGCCGTCGTTGGTCGCCACGCGATCGGAGGACAGGAAGCGGAGTTCGCCGCTCACCGCCTCGTCGGGGTCAGGTGCGACGCGGCTCGCCAGGGTGAATGCCTCGGAGTGCAGCGACCGGGTGTGGCCGGTCGACTCGTGGTGCTCGGTGACCGCCGACATCAGGCCGGGCGGACCGCAGAGGAAGAGGTCTGCGACGGCGAGGTGTTCGATGTCGGCCAGGTGGCCCGCCTCGAAGTGGCCGCCGCCCGGACCGTCGGCACGGGTGTACCGGAGCCGGAGATCCACGGTCGGATGAATGGCTGCGAGTTCCTCCAGTAGTTCTCGCTGCGGGACGTCGTCGGCGTCGCGCGCGTAGTGCAGGAAGGTGATCGGACGGCGGTACCCGCGGGCCAGCAGCGTGCGCACCATCGAGAGTACAGGTGTAATGCCGCTGCCTCCGCTGACGAAGACCGCTGCCTCCGGATCGCGCGCCGGGAGGGTGAAGGTGCCGTCCGGGGTCGAGAGGCCCAGGACGTCGCCGACCCGGGTGCGCTCGCGCAGATGTCGTGACACGAATCCGTCGTCATGGGCAGTCACGATCAGTTCGATGTCGGAATCCGGGCCACCCTCGGCGTTGGCCGGCGAGAAGCAGCGCATGTGACGCACGCCGTCGATGACGACGCTGAGCTGCACATACTGGCCGGCACGATGGCCGGACCACTGACGGGTGGGACGGAGGACGAGGCGAACCGTCCGGTCCGTGGGGTGCTCGACCTCGATCACCTTCGCGCGGAGGTCACGCCACGTCAGCATGGGGTCGACGAGCTCGAGATAGCGGTCGACGGGGTGGGGCGAGAGTGCGGCTTCGATGACGGAGCCGACGAAATCTGGGAGTCGGATGCTCATTGGGCTGAGTCCTTCACTTCGTGCTTTCAGTGCACATCTGTACACCAACGAGTGTGGCATGGGATCGGACCGGTCCGTCAAGGCGAACCGCGTGTGATGGCACTCACGAGTGACCCCGGTATGTGGCGTGGACTCCAGACAGGCGGACGGGGACGTCGACGCGCTGATGCGGGTGGGACATAGAATCGTCGTCGTGACCCGGACCCGGACCGCAGGTTCCGCGCGTCGGCCCCGGCCGGCACGCGGCGATGTGACCGATTCGGAGAGCCGGGCCGAGCGCAAGGGGCGGACGCGGCAATCGCTGATCGACGCCACCATGGACCTGGTCGAGGAGCGCAGTTTCGCCAGCATCAGCCTGCGCGAGGTGGCACGCGGTGCGGGCATCGTCCCGACCGCCTTCTATCGACACTTCGCCTCGATGGAGGACCTCGGGGTCACCCTCGTGGAGGACTCGATGCGAGTGCTGCGCGGCGCGCTGCGCGAGGGTCGGCGTGATCTGGCCGCGCGTCAGGCGCTGCCGACCGCGCAGAACTCGCTGGAGATCCTGCTCGCCCACGTCGACGACAACGAGCCCGCGTTCCGATTCCTGGTGCGTGAACAGCACGGCGGCGTCAGCGAGATCCGGCGCGCGATCGACACCGAGCTACGACTGTTCTCCAAAGAGCTCGCGATCGACCTCTCGCGCATGCCCGACCTCGCGGCCTGGGGGCCCGAGGATCTCGAACTCGCCGCCGAGCTGATCGTGACGATCATGCTCACCGCGGTCGCCGACATCCTCGACGGTGACCACCGGGGCCGTGGGTCCCGTCGTGAGATCGTCGAGCGGACCGAACGCCAGCTGGTGATGGTGTTCCTGGGCATGGGAAAGTGGCGCCCGCTGAACAGCTGAGACGTCGATCGTGCGCTCGGATCCGTCGATCGTGCGCTCCGACTCGTTCATCGTGCGCTCGAAAGCGTCGAACGTTCGCTTGAGTGCGTCGGTCGTGCGGGTCGCGCCGGCAGCTGGTGGTCTGCTCTCCGCACCGGTGACACCTCAGGGCCGATCGCTGTGCAATGCGGCAAGCGCGCCTCTCTGACGCGTCATTTGTGCAGATCGAGCGCGTGATGAGATCCGGATACCGTACGGCTGTCCGACTTCCCGCATATGCTTCTGCCATGTCCGGTGAGCGCGTCGACACCCAGTTCGGGCCCTATCGGCTCGACGAGTTGCTCGGGCGTGGTGGCATGGGAGAGGTCTACCGCGCGTTCGACACCGAGAAGGAACGAGTCGTGGCGGTCAAGCTCCTTAACCCGGGACTGGCCGGCGATGCGACGTTTCAGGAGAGGTTCCGTCGCGAGTCCCGTGCAGCTGCTCGCCTGGGCGAGCCGCACGTCATCCCGATTCACGACTGGGGCGAGATCGACGGCGTGTTGTTCATCGACATGCGGCTGGTCGACGGAGAGGACCTGCGTTCCGTCCTCCGGCGCGAGGCGCCGCTGACGCCGGAGCGAGCGGTCGGGATCATCGCGCAGGTATCCTCGGCGCTCGATGCCGCGCACGCCGACGGATTGGTGCATCGGGACATCAAACCGGAGAACATCCTCATCGGGACAGGCGATTTCGCCTATCTGGTCGACTTCGGCATCGCTCACGGCGCCGACGACACGCACCTCACCCAGACGGGGACCGCGATCGGGTCCATCGCGTACATGGCTCCCGAGTTGTTCGACGCGACCGCGATCGGCCCCTCTGGTGACATCTATGCTCTGACCTGTGTGTTGTTCGAGTGTCTGACGGGCCGGGTCCCTCATCCGGCGCATTCGGTCAGTGCGGCCATCAAGGCTGCGGTCCTGGATCAGCCGCCATCGGTGAGCGAGGTGAACTCCGATGTGCCGGCAGGCCTCGACCCTGTGATCGGGGCCGGCCTCGCCGCTGATCCCGAGAGACGGTTTGCGACGGCCGGACGTCTGGTCGACGCAGCGAAGCGTGCACTCGCCGGCGAACCGGACCCGTTGGCCGGCCTGGTCCCGGGACCCGTGGTCGGTGCCACGACGTCAGATGCCGAGTCGCCGACGTCCATCGTGGCCTCCCCGACGGTCATCGCACCGTCTGGCGAGCAGTACGAGCCGACTCAGGTTCGCCGCCTGGATTCGGGCGGGGCCGGCCCTGAGCCGGCGCAGTATCCCGCAGCGACCAACTTCTCGGGTCCTCAGCCCCCTTCAGGAATCACCCAGCCGGGAACCACTCAGTACTCGGGACCACAGCAATTCTCCGGGCCCCAGCACTTCTCGGCCCCGCAGCAGTACTCAGAGCCGCACGCCTACGGCATCTATGGACCTCCGGTAGTCGGCCGGGAGGCGCCGCCACGTCGGGATCGCTCGGTCGCCTACGTGCTGCTCGCGATCGCTGCCGTCGCCGTGATCGGAGTACTCGTCCTCGGCGCGATCTGGCTGACCGGCCGGTCGTCGACAACACAGTCGGCGTCGACCCCGACCACGCCCACCGTCACCCAGACGATCACGCCGTCGGACGCGACCCCGACGATCCCGCCCGTCGCGACAGGTCCCGCGGCGCCGCCGCCCGGGTCGTCCCCGTGCGACGGAACGGTCGGGGTCGGGACCGGCGTCACCAGCTGCGCATTCGCGTTCAGCGTTCGCGACGAGTACCTCCGCACAGGTCCAAAGGGCGCACCACGGGCGGTCACCGCATACAGCCCGGTCACCGGGGCGTCGTATCCGATGGTGTGTGTGCCGGAGGGGGTCATCGTGGTGTGCCGCGGGGGAACCGATGCAGTGGTCCACATCTATTGACCACACCTGGTCGTCAGGAGCCGAGATCGTATGTCCATCCGAGCTGTCCTCGCCCCACTCCTGATCGTCCTATCCCTTGCCGTCGCTCTCGTGGGATGTGGGACCTCATCGACCACCGAGCCGTCGTCGGTGCCCCCGGTGACGGTGACCGTGACAGCTCCTCCGTCGAGCAGCGCACCGTCTACGTCGGAGTCCGCCACGCCGCGAACAACCGCGTTGACTACGGGATTCACGCGGGCGCAGGCATCTGCGGGTCAGCCGGTCGGCGTCGTGGTGGTCCCGGTGGGTGGTGGAGAAGCGGTGGAGTTGGGCGATCAGACCCCTCGCGTCGCCTGGTCGACGATCAAGGTCCCGCTCGCGATCGCCGCTCAACGTGCCAATGGCCAGTCCTCGGCGCAGACGACTGCGATCATCAACTCCGACAATGCCTCAGCCGAGCAGTTGTGGTCCTCGCTGGGCAGCGCAGGCCAGGCATCTGCGGCAGTCACCGCGGTGCTGCGGGACGGTGGGGACACATCGACGGTGGTGCCGGCACAGCGACTCCGGCCCGGGTACACGGTCTTCGGGCAGACGGTGTGGACGCTCGCCGCGGCCGGGACGTTCACCGCACAACTGCCGTGTATGAGGGGTACCGAGCACGTCGTCTCCCTGATGGGACAGGTGGCGGCCAACCAACAGTGGGGCGTCGAGACGATGGCGACTCCGAAAGCCACGGCGGTCAAGGGAGGGTGGGGCCCCGGCGCGTCTTCCGGCTACGTGGTCCGGCAGATCGGGCTCATCACGTATCGCGACGGTCGGATGGCCTCGATCGTCATGAGCACTGCAGGTTCGTCGTTGGACTCCGGGATCGCTGCGTTGAACGTGATCGGTAGATGGTTGAACCGGAACCTCGTTCAGTTGCCCCGCGGTCGCTGCAGTTAGCCTCTCGAGCTCGTAGTTCGCGCCCCGACTGCACTCGTGCGCCTGTTCGACCAGACGCAGCAACTCGGGGGAGACACTCATGGGCGCGGATCATCCAGGTCACGGCTACTTCACACCTTGATTGCTGTTCGTGACCCAACTCGCGGACCAGCGCGCGAGCTCGTAACCTGAGTTACTGATGTTATTCAGGAGGTAGAAGTGACTAGAGTGAGGCGGACGAGTCGGGCCGCGATCATCATCGCGCTGACCGGCGTACTCATGTGCGGGGGTGCGGTCGCGCACGCGGCACCGCAACCGCCGTGGTTCGCGATGCTGCCGCCTCAGATCCAGCAGTTGCTGACGCCACCGGTTCCGGTCGAGAAGAAGCTCGCGACCAGCTTCGCGGCACTGCAGAAGTCCATGCGGAAATCTCTGCCCGGCAAGTTCGGTGTGTCCATCGCCCCCATCGGCGGCGACACCCCACTGACTTTCGGCACGCTTCGCACCGGTCGGGCATGGTCGACGCTCAAGGTCCCGGTATCGCTCGCGGCTCAGCGCAAGAACGGGTATCGCGTCGTACAGAAGGAGAACAAGGCGATCATGTTCTCGGACAACGACGCCGCGGGAGACCTGTGGGGATCCCTCGGCGGCGGTCGTAGCTCGGTCGACGCCGTGACCACGGTTCTACGCGAGGGGCATGACGACGGCACCAGGGTGAGTTCCGAAGCCGACAACCCGCCGTCGTACCCCGGCTACACCCAGTGGTCACTCGCCGATCAGGCGCGATTCGGCGCCCACCTGCCGTGCCTGAAAGACAGCGAGCACGTCATCCGACTGATGAGTTCGGTTGCGCCGAACCAGCAGTGGGGTCTCGCGAAGGTCGGTCGCAATCAGGGTGCGGTCACCGCAGTGAAGGGCGGGTGGGGGCCGGCGACCGGGAACAGTGGCGGCTATCTGGTGCGCCAGCTCGGCATCATCACCACCACTCGGGGCCAGGTCGCGGTCGCCATGGCGGCGGTGCCCAAGAACGGTTCGTTCTCGACGGGCACAGCGATGCTCAACCGCGTCGGAGACTGGCTGGGCCGGAACCTCGCGACCCTCCCGGCCGGGAAGTGTGGGGTGTCCGTGCCCTGACGTGTCAGCTGCCGTCCGGGAGTGAATGACGCCCGGAGCTGGGGCCGTCGTTCGGCGGTGCGTTTCGGGGCGGACCCGATGTCGGCGGAATCGCCGGCCACGAATCGGTCGGTGCGGATGACGGTTCCGGAGCGGGTGCGGGAGTCGGATCATCGTCGCCCAGCCACGGGTCGAGGCGACGTGATGTCACCGGCTTCTCGAGACGCGAGCCGGCGGTGTCGTCCGGTCGGCGGTCATCTGTCGCGGGCCGGTCAGCCGAGGTCGGGCCTTCGGGATCGATGGTCGACCGGCGAGCGGCCGGCTCGTCGTAAGGATCGATCGCGATCGCGTTGAGTTCGCCGGTCCGCAGGCGGGCCGGGAGATCAGAGTCCCTGGCGCGCGCGGATCTGGCCTCTCGCAACCGCTGACCCGACGTCCGGCCAGGCGTCGCGGCAATCGGCGCTCCCGACGGATCGTCGCCGGCCTGATCGTCGTGCCATCCTGCATCGTCGGAGTCGGCGTCGTCGGTCCCGTCCCGATTCCCCGACGGCCGGGTGAGCAGTGCGGCGATGGCAGTCGTCAGCGGAACCGACAGGGCGATCGCGATCCCGCCGACGAACGAGCGACCCAACTCCACGGCGACCGCATCGGTGGTCAGCAGCGACCCGAAAGGCTGCTGAGCCACCGAGAAGAGCAGCAACAACGGCAGAGCGCTGCCCGCGTATGCGAAGACCAGGGTGTACACGGTGCTCGCGATGTGGTCGCGTCCCACGCGCATCGCCGCACGGAACGTCGCCGTCCGGGTCGGCTCGCCGGCCGCGGACAGTTCGAAGGCAGCTGATGCCTGGGTGATCGTGACGTCGTTCAGCACCCCGAGCGTGCCGATGATGAAGCCTGCCAACAACAGTCCGCTGATCGAGATGCTGCCCTGATAGACCTGCAGGTTGGTGGTCTGGTCACCCGAGAGCCCGGTCAGGTTCATCGTGTCGATGGCCAGCCAACTCAGCAGTCCGGCGAAGACGAGCGAGGTCAACGTGCCCAACAGGGCGGAGCTGGTCCGCAGACTGATGCCGTGCGCCAGATAGAGCACGACGAACAGGATCGCCGCGGACGACACCACGGCAACCGCCACGGGTGACTCACCGTCCAGTATCGCGGGCAATGTGAAGAAGCCGAGGACGACGAAGGCGAACACGAGCCCGATGATCGACCGGAGTCCGCGCCAGGCGGCGACCAGGACCACGGCGCCGACGAATGCGAGGGCCCAGAGGATCGTCGGGATCGTTCGGCCGAAGTCGTAGAAGGTGTAACGCTGCGATCCGTCGGGGTTGGGGACCACGCTCAGTCGGATCTTGTCCTCGGTGCGCAGCGTCGGCTGGCCGGCCTGCGGTTCGTCGAGGATTGCCGGGTCGGGCGTCACCGAGTCGGGGCCCGCGCCGGACTGGGCGCGATTCGTCGGGACCTCCAACAGCACGTACTTGCCGGAGTCGGTCCCGGACGACAGACGCACGACATTCTGGATGCACGGGCCACCATCACCCTGTTGCACGGGGATGTCGGAGGTGTCCTGGACCGTGCCTGCCAATGGGTTGAGGCAGTCCGCGCGAACCTGCGAGATGACCTGACCGTCGACAGTCCTGATCGAACCGCCGTCGGCGGACCGGAACTGGACCGGGATCGGATGATCGCCACCCGACGGCCACAGCGCCACCGCGCCGGCCACCACCCCGCCGCCTGCGAGGGCCAGCAACACGATGACCAGCCATTTGGCGACAGGTGAGAGCACCGACGACGTGTCGATCTGCGGCGCCCCGTGCCCGTGCCCCACATGGCCATGACCCACATGCCCGGGGGAAGTCTCCGGTCGGGACGCTCGTAGACGGGTTCGGCCCGGGGTGCGATCCACGACGACACCCTATGCGCTGCGGCCGGCAGTTCCCAGGTACGCGGTTGATCAGCGACTCATCTCACCGCCGAAGGCGACGAGTTCTGATGACGTCACGCGGCACGGCGGCATCGGTCTGCAGACCGTGACCGCAATCGGCAGGGCGAGATGCTCAGCCGGCGAGGTGCAGGGCGACGAGTTCGTTGAGGTGGGCGGCGACGTCATCCAACGGTGCGGTGGTCCGGGTGGCCTCGGACAGCACGACCGCACCCTCGACCGCAGCGACGATGGTCGTGGCCAGCGATGCCGCGACGGTGTCGGCGACACCTGCCTCGTGCAGATGGTCGGCGATCACCCGTCGCCACTCGCCGAACACCTCGACGGCGGCTTCGGTCGCCCCGGCGGCGGAGTGTCTGCCGAGGGCTGCGGCGACCACCGGGCATCCGCCCTGGAAATCCGTCGCCCGCAACATCGCCGACCACATCTCGGCAAATGCGCCGATCGGGTCGGGTTTCGTCATGACCGCGCTCAGTACGGCGGTGAGCGCACCGCCCGCTGTCTTCGTGGTGGCGGTGACCAGTTCCGTCTTGCCGCCGGGGAAGTTCAGATACAGCGAACGTCGGGCGACCCCGCTCTCCTTGAGGATCTCGGCGACACCGGTTCCGGCCACGCCATGACGACGCATGAGATCGGCTGTGGCCTCGATGAGTTGATCCCTGACCGCCATCCGGCTGTACCTCCTTGCGAATCGTCGCCGGCGCGCCGCTGCCGGTCCCGGTGGCTGCGCGATCAGACGCGCACCGTTGCAATATACCAATTGGTCTACTACCGTTCGATCGGAGTAGACCAACTGGTCTAGCCTGCCCCGCCCCCGAGGAGTTGTCGATGTCGCAGACCCTGACCCTGTCGACGTCCCTGACCTTGCCGTCAGGGCTGACGTTGCCCAACCGCATCATGAAAGCCGCGCTCAGCGAAGGACTGGCAGGCGACGACGCCTCGCCAGACGATCGTCTGGAACGCCTGTACGAACGCTGGGGGACCGGTGGATACGGGCTGATCGTGACCGGGAACGTGATGGTGGACCGTCGATACCTGGGCGAGCCGGGCAATGTGGTGATCGAGGACGAGCGTCATCTCGATGCGCTGAAGCGTTGGGCGGGGGCCGCTCGCGGCGATGGCGCCCCGGTCTGGATGCAGATCAATCACCCCGGGCGCCAGGCGAACCCGTTGACCACGGACGGGCCGGTGGTCGCGCCGTCCGCGATCCGCATGTCTATCCCGGGCCTCCCGACGCCCAGGGCGCTGACCGAGTCCGAGATCGAGGACATCGTCACACGCTTCGCCGCTACGGCGGCGGTGGCGAAGGCGGCGGGATTCGACGGTGTGCAGATTCACGGCGCGCACGGGTACCTGCTGTCGCAGTTCCTGTCGCCGTTGGCGAATCAGCGCACCGACCGCTGGGGTGGATCGATCGAGAACCGCACGCGCTTCGCCCTCGAAGTGGTCCGGGCCGTGCGATCCGCGGTCGGCCCCGGGTTCGGCGTCGGCATCAAGCTCAACTCGGCCGACTTCCAGCGGGGCGGATTCACCGAGGATGAGTCCCGCACCGTGGTCGCGACATTGGCCGCGGAGTATCTCGACCTGATCGAGATCAGCGGCGGTAGCTATGAGTCACCGGCGATGATGGGGCGCCCCGCCGTGTCGGACAGCACCCGTGCACGGGAGGCGTACTTTCTCGAATACGCCGTCACCGTCCGTGATCTCGCCGCGGGAATCCCGTTGGCTGTCACCGGTGGCTTCCGAAGCCGTTCGGCGATGGCCGACGCGGTCGCAGACGGAGCGTGCGACATCGTCGGCATCGGCCGACCGACCGTCATCACGCCCACCGCGGCCGACGAACTCATCACCGAGGGACTGTCGACGCTGCCTGCGCAGAGGTCGCGTCTGCCGCTCCCTGCGCAGGCCTCGACCATCGCCTCGGTGCGGTCACTCGAGGGCGCTCTGGACCTGCAGTGGCACACCGACCAGCTCCATCGACTCGGTGGCGGTCAGGAGCCGGACCCGCGACGTCCACTGTGGCGGACTGCAGTCACGACCGTGCGCCGCAACGGGATCGATGCGCTCAGGCGGTCGCGTGGTGTCACGTCCGCCGACAACCGCGCGGTCGTGCGCAAGTTCCGGTTCGAGCGCGCTGTCGGCCGATACGTCGCGAACCCGACGGTCGCCCTGCTCGGCCGGCTCGGTGTCAGCACTCGGTTGGCGACCGACCTGGAGACGACCGGCCGCAAGTCCGGACAGCCTCGGACAGTCCCGGTATCGGCGGCTTTCGACGAGACCGGTGCCTGGATCATCAGCCAGCACGGCCGACGATCAGGATGGGCGATCAACGTCGCGGCCGAGCCGCGCGTGCGAATCCGTCAGGGCGACGTGTGGAGGACCGGTACCGCCGCGTTCGTCCCCGACGACGATGTGCAGAGTCGGGCGCGCACCTTCGCGTCCCGTCCGGCCTTCGCCGGGCTGACCGCGGCCGGTTTCCGTGCCCTGCAGAGTGATCCGATGTCGGTGCGAATCACCTTCGTGGACTGACCCCTCGACGAGAATGTGGCGCGGACACGCGGATCGATCCCGCGTGTCCACGCCACATATCGAGTGGGTCAGAGCGGCAGCAGAATGTTCTTCACCGACGGATCGGTACGCAGGAACTCCTGCACCGCAGGATCCTTGAACGCGGCGACCAACTTCTTGATGTTCTCCGTGTCCTTCCACTGACTGCCGATTGTCAGCTGACCGGCGAACTCGTCCGGTGCCGGCGGCGAGAAGATCTGCTTCGCGATGTCGATCCCGGCGGCAAGGTAGTACTCGGTGTAGCCGACAGTCGCGTCGAGATCGGGCAGCGCTCGTGACTGTGCGGCGAAGTCCAGCAGGGTGAACTTGAGTCCCTTGGGATTCGTCGCGATGTCGTTCTGGGTGGCTTTCCATTTGTCGGTGCCGGGCTTCAAGGTGATCAGCCCCGAACGCTCGAGCAGCCAGAGCCCCTGCGCTTCGTTGGCCGGATCGGAGTACAGCGACACCGTTGCGCCCTGCGGAAGTTCGGCGGGGGTCTTGTACTTGTCCGACCAGATGCCGAATCCCCAACGGAAGACGGGGGTCGCGGCCTCCTCCTTGAAGTCGGGGTTGGCGGCGAGGACCTGCGACAACCACAGCTTGTGCTGGTAGATGGTCCCCGCCACCTCGCCGTCACTGACCGCCCGATTCAGCGTGGTCGAGTCGGCCAACCCCTTGAACCCGACCTTGATGCCGTACCGCGGTGCCACGTTCTTGGCGACGAAGTCGACCAACGCCTGCTCCGACGCATTGCTCTCGGCGGTGACGACCGTCAGGGTCGCGCCGGCCACCTCGTTCGGCGACTGTTCATCCGAACCGAAGAAGCGCCAGCCGATCACGGCTGCGACGACGACGATGACGACCGCGACGGCGGCGTAGATCGGCCACCGCTTACGGGCTGCGATCTCGATTCCCTCCGAGCCGCCACCGGGCGGCTGATCACCGACCTCGGTGGAGTCCTGCGTGGATTGGGACATGGCGTGCGCCTTTCTGGGTGACTGGTGGGACTTCTGACCACAGCCGAGCCGTCATCGATTGACGCGCGCGGACTTCTCCGGGGTGAGGTGACGGACCAGCGCATCGCCGACCACCTGGATGAGCGCGACGGTGATCACCAGCACGATGATCGTCGCGATCATGACGCCGTGGTCGAATCGCTGGTAGCCGTAGGTGACCGCGATGTAGCCGAGTCCACCGGCGCCGATGGTGCCGGCGATGGTCGAGTACTCGATCATCGCAATGGTGTTGATCGTGAGGCCTCCGATGATGTTCGGGAGAGCCTCGGGCACCTGTGCCTTCCAGATGATCTGGGCATTGGACCCGCCGGAGGCCTTGGCGACCTCGACCACCGACGTCGGCACTGCGCGCAGCGAGTTCTCGACGATGCGGGTGAAGAAGGCGATACCGGCGATCGACATCGGGACGACAGCGGCCGCGATGCCGATGTTGGTGCCGGTGATGAGTCGCGTGAACGGGATGATAGCGGTCATCAACACCAGGAACGGTAGCGAGCGCCCGATGCTGATGACCCAGGACAGCGGCGTGTGGAACCCGCGGTTCTCGAAGAGACCACCTGGTGCGAGGTTGTGGACCAAAGCTCCGAGCGGTACGCCGACCACCAGGACGACGGCCATCACGATGGTCACCATCAGCACGGTGTCGATTGCTGCGGGGATGAGCAGTGAGGGGATCTCGTCCAGGGGGACGGTGATCGCGGCCAGATTCAGGGTGGTGCTCATACCGTGACCTCCAGCAGTCCACCGGCGGTGCGACGCGCGGTGATCCCGAGCTCAGCGGTGGCGGTGACGAATTCATCGACATCGGCAGCGGCCACCGACACCGTCAGATCTCCCACAGAGACCCCGTCGACGGTCTGGATGTTGGCACCCAGAACCGAGATCGGGGTGCCGATCCGCTGCCCGACGCGGGTGATCCAGTCCACCGGGACCGCGACGGAGTGGTAGGTCACGTCCAGTGACACCTGACCGTCGACCGCGGTAGCGGTGGCGCCACGGGGACGGAGCGACTTCCCGAGTGGTGAGTCGGGGTCCAGCACGAGATCGACGAGCGCACCTTGTTCGACGATGCGACCCTGGTCGATTCGGCCGACCTTGTCGGCCACCTTGACGATCGTCTCCATCTCGTGGGTGATGAAGACGACGGCCAGCCCGAGCTCGTCGCGCACCTCGGTGAGCAGGCGGAGGAACGAGTCGGTTGCCTGTGGGTCGAGCCCCGACGTCGCCTCGTCACTCAGCAGGACGGCAGGCTTGAGCGCCAGCGCGCGGGCGATGCCGACACGCTGTCGCTGCCCCCCGGACAACTGGTGCGGGTAGTGATCGGCCTTATCGCCCAGACCCACCCGGTCCAAGAGCTCATGGACCCGGGTCTTCGTGGACTGCTTTGTCGCACCCAGGTATTCCAGCGGCAGCGCGACGTTCTCGGCAGCCGTGCGGCGCGCCAACAGGTTCGACGACTGGAAGACCGTCCCGATCCGTCGACGCGCCGTACGAAGTGCCGCCGCGCTCAGATCGGCCAGATCGTCACCGTTGACGATGACCTTTCCGGACGTCGGTCGCTGCAAGAGGTTCAGGCATTGGGCGAGTGTGCTCTTGCCCGCTCCGGACGGGCCGACCACCGCGAAGATCTCGCCGCCGTCGACGGTGAAGTTCACATCGTCGAGAACACGATTCGACGACTCGGTCCCGGAACCGAAGACCTTGGTGAGGTGCTCTACTTCGATCATCGTGTCGTGCTTCCTGTCAGCGCCGTGTGGTCGCGGAGCGAGTCGTCGATCGTCGAGTCGGGGCCGCCGACCCGGTAGCGGGCCGCCCGATGGTTGTGGGGCAAGAGGTCACCGCGTCCGAACAGCTTGTGTCGCAGCGTCCCCGGCGTGTAAGTGCGGTCGTAGACACCGCGGCGCTCCAGTGCCGGGACGACGTGGGTGACGATGTCGGCGAAGGTGCCGGGGGAGACGGCATAGGCGACGTTGAAGCCGTCGACGTCGGTGTCGTCGACCCAACCCTGCAGCGCCTCGGCGATCTCGTCACCGGAACCGATCAGAACCGGACCCATACCGCCGATGCCACCCCAGGCGGCGATGTCGCGGACCCGCCACTCCTCGCCGCTCTCCGATGCCTGGCTGAACGCCTCGACTGCGGACTGGATGGCGTTGCTGTGTACGTTGCCGATCGGTTCGTCGAGGTCGTAGGACGCGAGATCGATGCCCATCCAACCGGACATGAACACCAGCGAACCCTCATCGCTGGCGTAACGCCGGTACTCGGCGGCCTTCTCGCGCGCGGCCTCGGGGGTGGAGTCGGTGATGATCGTCAGTAGCGTGTAGATCCGCGCGTCGTACGGCCCGCGGCCCGCGGCGACGAGCTCTTCGCGGATCTGCGAGACGATCTGGCGCAGAATGGTCTTCGTCGGCGCGGCGACGAAGATCGCTTCGGCGTTCTCTGCGGCGAACCGTCGTCCGCGGGTGGAAGCACCGGCCTGGTAGATCACCGGCGAACCCTGTGGGGAGGGCTCCGCGAGGTGGATGCCGGGAACGGTGAAATGTTCACCGCGATGGCCGATGTGGTGCACCTTCGCCGGATCGGCGAACACACCCTGTTCGCGATCGCGCTGTACGGCATCGCGTTCCCACGAACCCTCCCACAGCTTGTAGAGGACCGTCAGGTACTCGTCGGCGTGGTCGTAGCGGGCGTCGTGCTCGAGTTGGTCGTCGGACCCCATGTTCCGAGCGGCGGCAGGGAGGTAGCCGGTGACGACGTTCCACCCGATGCGACCACGCGTGAGGTGGTCGAGCGTCGAGATGCGGCGGGCGAACGGGTAGGGATGCTCGAATCCGGTGCCGGTGGTGACACCGAACCCCAGGTGCTCGGTGGCGTGCGCCATCGCGGAGACGAGCAGCAGCGGGTCGTTGACCGGGATCTGCGCACCCTGCCGGATGGCCGCCTCGTCGGTGCCGGCGTAGGCGTCGTAGGTGCCGAGCACGTCGGCGATGAACAGGCCGTCGAAGCCACCCTGTTCCAGTAGCTTCGCGAGGTCGACCCAGTAGTCGATGGTGTTGTAGTCCCACGAGCGGTCGTCGGGATGCCGCCAGAGGCCGGGCGACTGGTGGGCGACGCAGTTCATGTCGAACGCGTTGAAGCGGATCGGGCGCTTGTGGTTCAGGTCAGGCACCCTGGCATGGTGCGCAGCGCCCGGCACCGTCACCAGCTTTGCAGCCAGCACGAATCCAAGTTGGGCGGCTGCTCACAACTGGGGTAAGGCGTCGGGCCGACCTGCGCAGACGCCGTCGGACAGCGCCGAGATCGTGAGCGTTGCTCAGGTGTCGGTGCCCTGCGGACCCGTCAGGAGAACGTGCTGAGGAAGATCGCCTCGGCCAATGCTGTTCGTCGGATCTCCTCCGGGTCGACGCTCTCGTCGACCGCGTGGATGCGGCATTGCGGCTCCTCCACGCCGATCAAGGCGATCTCTGCCCGCGGCACGATGTCGGAGAGCACTGTGCACAGCGGGATCGAACCGCCCTGACCCGAGCGGACCACGTCGGCGTCGTATGCGGTCGAGAGGGCGTCGGTGAGCGCGCGGTAGCCCGGGCCGTCGGTATCGGCGGAGAACGGCGCACCCACTGCATCGGCGGCGATCTCCACCTCGACGCCCCAGGGGATGTGCCCGCGCAAGTGCGCGGTGAGTGCTTCGAACGTTGCATGGGGGTCGAGTCCCGGTGGCACACGCAGATTCAGTACGGCCTTCGCCTCCGGGACGATTGCCGCGGCACAGTCCGCGGTGGCCGGCGCGTCGAGACCGATGACGGTGACCGCCGGTCGCGCCCAGACCATGTCGGCGGGGGCTCCGGACCCGAGGAGGTCGGTGCCGGGCAGGGCGGTCGAGTCGGTGCGGAAGACGTCGGGGTCGTACGCGGCGCCATCCCAGCGCTGATCGGTGGTGACACCGTCGATCGTCGTGTTGCCCTGCGCATCCCGCAGCGATGCCAAGCCCGCGACCAGCGCTGCCAGAGCATCCGGGGCTGCGCCGCCGAACTGCCCGGAGTGCACGGCTGACCCGAGCGCACGCACGGTGACGGTCGCGTTGACCACGCCCCGCAGCGAGGTGGTCAGCGTCGGTGTGCCGACCGCGACGTTGCCGGTGTCGGCGATGATGATCATGTCGGCGTCGAAGAGCTCGGGCCGGTTCCGAGCGAGATCGTCGAGTCCCTCACCGCCGGCCTCCTCGGAGCCCTCGATGACCACGCGGACGGCGGCACCGGTGGTTTCGCCCACGGCCCGCAACGCCGTCAGGTGTGCGATCAGATTGCCCTTGCAGTCGGCGGCTCCGCGTCCGTACCAACGGCCGTCGCGGTCGGTCAGCTCGAACGGCGGTGAGGTCCAGCGGTCGACCTGTCCGGCCGGCTGGACATCGTGATGGCTGTAGAGCAGCACCGTGCGGGCATCCGGCTCCGAACCAGGACGAAAACCCATCACCGCGGGGCTGCCGTCGGAGGTCTCGATCACATCGATCTCGAAGCCGAGTTCGGTGAATGCCGCGGCCACCCACATCGCACTGGCTCGACTGTCGTCCCGACGTGCGACGTCGAGGTGCACGGACGGGTGTGCGACCAACGCGGCGAGATCGTCGCGGGCGCGTCCCATGAGGTCGTCGACTCGTGCGGCCAGATCCGTTGCGGTGAATGCGGACATGGATCGAGCATGCCACGTCGAGACGTCTGCCAGCTCGGTCGGCGACGTGTCGGTCGGCCCGTGCGGACACATCGACCGATGCGCATGAGAAGAGTAGAAGTGGTGCCATGCGTTCCACAGACATCCTGGCCGACAGCCTGAGCCGCATCGCCGAGAACGTCCACGGTGTCCTCGATGGCATCGACGCCGACGGGTTGGTGTGGCGGCCGGAGAACCACGGGAACTCGGTCGCGTGGCTGATCTGGCATCTCACCCGGGTCCAGGACTCGCACATCGCGGATCTGGCCGGGACAGAGCAGGTGTGGATCGTCGACGGTTGGGTCGATCGCTTCGGGCTGGACCTGCCTGCCGGACACACCGGATACGCCCACTCGTCGGACGACGTGGCCAAGGTGGATGTGCGCGACCGGGAACTCCTGCGCGGCTACCACGACGCGACGCACGCGGCGACCCTCCGCTACCTGGAAGGCCTCTCCGACGCGGATCTGGACGAGGTCATCGACGAGAACTGGGACCCACCGGTCAGGCGTGGGGTCCGGTTGGTCAGTCTCGTCGACGACGACGCCCAGCACGTCGGTCAGGCGGCGTTCGTCGCAGGCCTGCGCTGAGAGCGGACTGCGGGCCGGGCCGCGGACGACGTGTGGCGCGGCAGATCAGCGTTCCGCGCCACTCGTACGTCTCGTCGCGTCAGGACCGGCAGCCCTGCCAGGTCTGGAAATCCCCGGCGAACGCCGGGCCGCCCGTGCAGACCGGTCGGTTCTTGCCGTCGACGGTGACGGTCGCGCCCGGTCCCGCGATCCCGATTGCGAGTCCCGGCTTGATACCGCTCATCGTCACGGTCGCACCCGGCCCCATGGCGATTGCGGCTGGACCTGCGAAGTTGTCCCCCGTGGAGGTGGCCTTACCGCCGTTGTCGGTGATCGCCAGAGTCAGTCCGGTAGGCCCCGATTTCGCCGAGCACGTCGAGGCCGACGACGATTGGCCGGGCAGGCCCGGACAGACCTGAGGTGCGGCGCTCGCAGCAGGAGCGGCGGCGAATGCGATCGCGCCGGCTCCGGCGGCCGACAGGGTCGCTCCGACCATCATCCGGGTGAACGTTCTCATCGTGAATCCCTTCCTCGTGCTCATGTGTGATTGCCGACACAGGGTGTTCGGAGTCGACTACCCGGGCAGATGGGCCCGAAACGTCGCCGGTTCGGCACGAGTGCTCCGCGTACTCGCGGGCGCCGGTGACGACGGCGCTGCGTGAGACGATGGCCCGGTGTCCGACGACGCTCATGACGCCCCAGATCCCTCGACCACCGAACACGACCGTGCCGGGAGTGGTGGTGGTGAGTCGATGGTGACGGTCGTACTGGCGTTCGCGATGAACGTTCTTGTGGCCGTTGCGAAGACGATCGCATCGGTGCTCACGGGATCGGCGTCGATGGTGGCCGAGGCGGCACATTCCTGGGCCGATGCCGGCAACGAGATCTTCCTACTCATCGCCGAGCGACGCGGCTCGCGTGGGCGCGACCGTCGGCATCCGTTCGGGTACGGACGAGAAACCTACATCTGGTCGATGTTCGCGGCCTTCGGATTGTTCACCGTGGGCGCGGTCGTGTCGGTGATGCACGGCATCAGTGCGCTGACTGCGGAAGAGGGCGAGACCGACTATCTCGTGGGATACCTCGTGCTCGCGATAGCCGCCGTGCTCGAGGGCATCTCGTTCCTGCAGTCGATTCGACAGGCGACGCGTGGTGGCCGCCGACTCTCGATGCATCCCTTGCGGTACGTCAATGCCACCTCGAACACCACATTGCGTGCGGTCTTCGCCGAGGACGCCGCCGCGTTGACCGGCCTGGCGATCGCCGCCGGCGGTATGGCCCTGCACCAGATCACCGGGTCGCCCGTATGGGACGCGGTCGGGTCGATCCTGGTCGGCGTCCTGCTCGGGGTGATCGCGGTCTTCCTCATCAAGCGCAACGGGCAGTTCCTGCTCGGCCAGACAGCCCTCCCGGCCACGCGTTCGGAGATGTTGCGGCGACTGCTCCAGCACCGCGACATCGATCGCGTGACCTACCTCCACGTCGAGTACGTCGGACCGTCGCAGTTCTATCTCGTCGCCGCGGTCGACATCGTCGGCGATCTCGCCGAGCACGATCTCGCCGTACGTCTCCGCTCCCTCGAGGCGCAGATCGAGACCAGCGACCGGGTCGTCGAGGCGGTGTTGACGTTGTCGACCGCCGACGAACCGTCTCTCGTCCCGTGATCAGGACGTGCTGGGCGCACCCCTCACGCCGGGCGTAGGTTGATATGCGTGGAACTGCGAATCTTCACCGAACCCCAGCAAGGTGCCACCTACGACGATCTCCTGCGTGTGGCGAAGGCGACCGAGGACCTGCACTTCGACGCGTTCTTCCGCTCGGACCACTACCTCGCGATGAATGTCGACGGGCGGCCCGGCCCCACCGACGCCTGGCTCACGCTCGCCGGCCTGGCGCGGGAGACGTCGCGTATCAGGCTCGGCACACTCGTGACCTCCGCGACGTTCCGTTATCCGGGACCGCTCGCCATCTCGGTGGCCCAGGTCGACCAGATGAGCGGCGGCCGTGTGGAACTCGGCCTCGGTGCGGGATGGTACGAGGAGGAGCACGCTGCCTACGGCATTCCGTTCCCTCCACTCGGGGAGCGTTTCGACCGTCTCGAGGAGAGTCTGGAGATCATCACCGGGTTGTGGGGCACACCCGACGGCGAGACGTTCGACCACCCGGGTGGGAACTACCCGATCAATGATTCGCCCGCACTGCCCAAGCCGACGCAGTCGCCGCATCCGCCGATCATCGTCGGTGGTAGTGGCAAGAAGCGCACACCCGCGCTCGCCGCCCGTTTCGCCGACGAGTTCAATGCGGCGTTCCAGCCCGTGGACGAGGCCGCCAAGCTGTTCGAGCGCGTGGGCTCGGCCGTCGAAGCCGCCGGGCGCGCGTCCGATTCGATCGTCTACTCGGCTGCGCTCGTCCTCGCGGCCGGCCGGACCGAGGAAGAGTTGGCCAAGCGGGCCGATGCCATCGGCCGTGAGGTCGCCGAACTCCGTGAGAACGGCGCTGCGGGCACACCGGCCGAGGTCGTCGAGAAGATCGAGAAGTACCGGGCTGCCGGAGCGAGCCGGATCTATCTCCAGGTGCTCGATCTCGCCGACCTCGACCACCTCGCGCTGGTTGCGGACGAGGTCGTACCGCAGCTCAGCTGAGGCCTCGCCGCCCCGAGTTGTGTAATACGTAGCGACTCTCAGGAACGCTACGTACTACGAAATCGCTTGTCACGACGCGCGGGCATCCATCTGCCAGTAGAGGATCTCGGCGTCGGTGGTCGCGATGAGGTCGATGTCGGGGTGGTCGGTGAGGCGTAGCGCGTCCCCCTCCGACAGATCGCCGACGTCGGGAACGGTGACAGCTCCGCGCACCACGAACAGATGGCCGAACGGTGCACCGGGAAGGCTGATCGTGCTCCCGGCCGCAGGGCGCGCGGCGTGCAGGACTGCGTGGCGGTTCGCTACGGTGACCGATGGACCGGACGCGTGCTCGGGCCTTCCCGAAGCGATCACGATCGGTTTTCCGGAGGCGAGTTCGCCTGTCATGTCCCGCTGTTCGTAGCTCGGATCGAGACCAGCCGTGTCCGGCGCGACCCACATCTGGATGACGCGGAGGGTGTCATCTGCGGAGCGTGGCTCGGGGTTGCGTTCGCTGTGCCGGATGCCGCGGCCTGCGGTCATCCGCTGGATCTCCCCGGGCCGGATGACGGACTCGTTGCCCGCCGAGTCACGATGGGCCGCAGAGCCGTCGACCACCCAGGTGAGGATCTCGGTGTCGCGGTGCTGGTGTGTGTCGAGGCCTTCACCGGACTCCACACGATCGTCGTTGTGGACGAGGAGGACACCATGCGCGTTGGCCGCGAGATCGAAGTTGCCGGTGGCGGGGAACGATTGTCGCGAGTCGAGCCACTCGTTCCACCAGTGGTGTCGATCGTCGGCGCGGATCAGTCGGATCATCGTCGATCCTCCATCGTGGTCAGGTGTGCGGACAGTCGGGTCATGATGTCGAGCAGCGCTCGACCGTCGTCGTCGGTCAGCGCATCGGTGAACAGTGCGCGCACGCATCGGCCGTGATCACGTACGGCAGAGCGGAAGACGGTGGCTCCCTCGTCGGTCAACACCGCGTAGCTCCCGCGTCGGTCCTCGTCGGCGCGTTCGCGGCACAACCATCCCCGACGCACGAGTGTGTCGATCTGGTACGAGAGCCGAGACGTCGAGAACACCAGTCGATCCGAGAGTTCACGCATGCGCAGGCGCCGGTTGGGTGCGTCGTGCAGGAGCATCAACACCTGGTAGTCGGCCAGGGACATCCCCGCGCTCGCCTTCAGATCGTCGTCGAGGACGGTCTGGAGGCGAGCGCTGGTCTCGATGAAGACCTGCCAGGCGCCGCGGCGTGGGTCGGTCGCCGTCACCGCGAGGTGTGGGGCATCAGCGCGTCCGGCGGGATGACCCCGAGGCGTCCGGCCTGGAAGTCCTCGATGGCTTCGGCGAGCTGCTGTTTGGTGTTCATCACGAACGGTCCGTATTGCACGACCGGCTCACGGATCGGCCGACCGCCGAGCACGAGCACCTCGAGCGCAGGCCGATTCGAGTCCTGGTCTTCGTCCGCCGCGATGGTGATGCGGTCACCGGCTCCGAACACGGCCAGTTGGCCCTGCCGGATCGGGCGGGCATCGGGCCCGACCGTGCCACGTCCGGACAGGACGTAGACGAGTGCGTTGAAATCGGTGCGCCACGGCATCGAGACGCGCGCGCCCGGAGCGATGGTCGTGTGGGAGAACGTGATCGGCGTGTGAGTCGATCCCGGTCCCTGGTGCCCGCCGACGTCGCCGGCGACGACGCGGATCAGCGCACCACCGTCCTCCGAGGTCAGCAGTCCCACCTCGGCGCCCTCGAGATTCTGGTACTTCGGGGTCAGGAACTTGTCCGCGGCAGGCAGGTTCACCCACAGCTGGATCCCGTGGAACAACCCGCCGGAGTCGACGAGCTCCGCGGGCGGTGTCTCGATGTGCAGGATGCCGGCACCCGCGGTCATCCATTGCGTGGCGCCGTTCTCGATCAGCCCGCCACCACCCGTCGAGTCCTGGTGCTGGAATCGTCCGTCGATCATGTACGTGACGGTCTCGAATCCGCGGTGCGGATGCCACGACGTGCCCTTGGGCTCACCGGGCTCGTAGTCGACCTCACCCATCTGGTCCATGTGGATGAACGGATCGAGGTCGGCGGCCGATACCCCGGCGAATGCTCGGACCACGGGGAATCCCTCGCCCTCGTACCCCCGCGGGCCGGACGTGATCGACCGGACCGGCCGGTCGGTGGCCTCGACCGGTGCCGGGGTCAGACGGGGCAGGGTCAACGTGTCTGCGGTGACGGCGGGCATGGTGGACTCCTCTCAGTAGCTCAATTTTGAGCTATGCGAGGGTCAACTGTCGGGGTTCGAGGACTATTCCCCGCTCCCTGCGAGGTCTGCCGCCGGCGCTCTCTCAGGACGCGATCGGCTCGCCGACCGTGGACGATCTCGACACGAGTGCGACCCGAAGGAACACTCCGTCGAACCATCCGCGGCTGTCGGCGAAGGAGAGGAGTTCGCGGACCTCCGCCGACCATCGTGGTTGAGAGTCGAGCGACTTGAGCCACATCGCGTTCACGTACGCATAGCCGCCGTCCACGTATCCGAGGCCACGTCGGCGGAGCCGCTCACCGGTGTCCGGGCCGTCCAGTGACGTCGTGACCCTGAGTGCCCGAAGATCTTCACGGTCGAGGACCTGCACGACGTCCTCGTCCACACGGATGTCCATCTCGGTCAGATCCTCTCGTCTCGTTGTCGATGCCCCGATTCAGCCGAGGCGGCGCGGCCGACCCCGACTCACGGTGTCGTCGCGGTCGTGGCAGGTGTCAGCGCGCCGACGTCGCGTAGATGTCGTCGATGACCTCTGCGTACTTCGATGCGACTCCGCGTCGCTTCAGCTTCATCGTCGGTGTGAGTTCGTCGGAGTCGGGCAGCCATTCGGCCTCGAGGATGCGATAGGCCTTGACCTGTTCGATGCGCGACAGTTGCGAGTTCGCCAGCGAGACCGCGTCGGCGACGGCCCGCTGCAGTTCCTCGTTGTCGATCAGGGCAGCGATGGATGTCTGATCGAGTCCATGGGTCTGGGCGAACACTCGCGCCCCATCCGGGTCCAGGACGAGGAGTGCGATGTTGTAGGGACGGCGGTCCCCGACCACGCACGCCTGGCCGATCAAGGGGGACGCGCTCTTCAATTTGCCCTCGATGTTCACCGGTGACATGTTCTTGCCGGCCGCGTTGATGATGAGTTCCTTCTTGCGGTCCACGATGGTGACCCAGCCGTCGGCGTCGATCGTCGCGATGTCACCCGTGTGCAGCCACCCGAATTCGTCAACCGCTTCCTTGGTCTTCTCCGGCGCCTTGCGGTATCCGCGCATGACGTGCGGTCCGCGCAGGAGGAGCTCACCGTCGTCTGCCAATCTGGCTTCGGTACCGGGCTGGGCCAGCCCGACCTTGCCCACCCGGATGTCGGTGGGCACGTTGGTGAATCCGAGCGCACCCGTCTCCGACATCCCGAACCCCTCCTGGAGGGGCAGGCCCAACGCCAAGTAGAACTCGTGCACCGCGGCGGCGATGGGCGCGGCCCCGGTCATGAGCAGGGAGACACGGTCGAAACCGAGTTGAGCGCGCAGGTTCGCGAAGATCTGCGCGTCCGCCGCGTCGACGCGGGCCACGTGCTCGACGGGTACCTCGACTCCCGATTGATCGAACTGCACCTTGGTGATGGCGTCCTCGAGCGCTGCGAGCGTCGCGGCACGTTGCGGTTCGTCGAGGCCGTTGAACCGCGCGAGCAGCCCGGCGCGGAGCTTCTCCCAGATCCGTGGGACCCCGAGGAACCAGGACGGACGTGCTTCGGCAACGGCTCCGAAGACATCGGTTGCGATCGCGACCGTGGTGATCGGCCACCCGGTGACGGTGGCGAGGTAATGGGAGAAGACGCGGTCGGCGGCGTGGGCCGTCGGAAGGTACGAGATCGCAGCGCCTTCCGGGGTGAACGGGAATCGGAGGTTGCACGTGTGCATCACGAACATCAGGTTCGCGTGGGTGAGCTCGACGCCCTTGGGATCACCGGTGGTGCCGGATGTGTAGATGAGTGTCGCCAGGTCGCTCGATTCCACCGACCGCCACTCTTTCGCGAAGTCGAAGTCGGCTGGTCGACGTGACCTCAGGGCATCCATCGCCACGATCGTCGCCGGTCCCGCGAGATGTGTCTCCGCGGTGAGCGGATCGGTCACCACGACGCTCTCGACCTTCGGCATCGCGGTGCGGGACAACACATCCAGGAAGCGTGATTCGGTGACGACCACCCGGTTGTCGGCGTTGTCGAACAGGTAGTCGATCTGCTCGGGCGCGGAGGTGAGGTAGATCGAGAACGGCGTGGCACCCAGGTGAAGGACCGCCATGTCGACGATGTGGAAGTCCGGACTGTTCGGCAGCATGATGGCCACGGTGTCGCCTCGTGCCACACCGAGGTCGGCCAGTCCGCCGGCAACTTCCTCGACGGCCGTGGCGTACTCGTTCCACGTCAACGCAGTGTCTTCACCGAATGCGCTCAGGGCGAGGCGATCACCGCGATCGGCAACCGTCGCCTGGAAAGCGGCCGGCACCGTGATGGCACCGATTCCCGGAGCCGCAGTGATCGGGGTGGTGGGTGCGGAAGCAGTCGTCGACATGTTTGTCCTCGCCTCGTTGTGGCTCACGTGGATGTTCTGGGATCAGGTATGAGATGCGACGGCATCAGTCCGGATCGGCTCGTCGCCGACGAGCGGTTCGGTGACGTAATCGCCGATCACCGGTTCGTGCACTCGGCGCCAGTAGTCGATGTACTTCCACGGACTGTTGGTGACGATGCGGCCGCGGGAGTTGCGGTAGTACGTCGTGGCTCCGCCGAAGTCCCACACCGTGTGCGCCAGTGCTTCGTCGAGTTCCCGGTTGTAGGCGTCGTGTGCTTCCCGGGTGACCTCGATGGTCTTCAGGCCCTCGTCGATGAGGGTCGCGATGAGCGACGTGACGTGCTGGACCTGCATTTCGGTGCCGGCGATGACCGTTCCGCCGTGACCGGTGTTGGTGTTGGGACCGTACAGGCAGAAGAAATTGGGGAACCCCGGCACGGAGATACCCAGATGGGCGCGTCCGTCTCCCGCTCCCCAGGTTTCGCGGAGGGTCGCGCCGTCTCTGCCGCGCACGGTCAGTGAGGCCAGTACATCGACCGCCCGAAAGCCGGTGGCGAGGACGATCACATCGGCGGCATGGTGTCCTCCGTCGCTCGTCCGGACTCCATCGGCGGTGATCGCGTCGATGGGTTCGGTGACGAGATCGACGTCATCGCGGGTGAGGGTCCGAAACCATCCCGCGTCGATCAGCAGTCGTTTTCCGTAGGGCGGATACTCGGGCAAGCTCTTCGACAACAGGTCGGGATGATCGGCCAACTCGTTCTCGATGTACGAGGTGAGCATCGCCCGGAGCCGATCGTTCGCCTTGTTCACCGCGCGACCGAGATGCGGGTACTCGGGATCGACCTGCAGGAGCTTCCAGACCTTGTCGCCCATCCGCCAGAACAGCCGAACCCGGTACCACGCAAGGTAGAACGGCACATGTGCGGTGAGGAAGTGGAACGCATCGTCGACCTCCGCTCCCTTCAGCGGGTGGGGCATCGCCCACTGTGGACTGCGCTGGAAGACCGACACCCGTTCTGCGACACCCGCGGCCGCCGGCACGAACTGCATCGCGCTCGCGCCGGTGCCGACGACGGCCACCCGCTTGCCGGTGAGGTCGATCTCCCGATCCCACCTCGCCGTGTGGAGAACGGGTCCGTGGAAGTCGTCGAGGCCGGGGATCTGGGGCACGCTGGGCTGATTGAGCAATCCGACCGCGCTCACCACCGCATCCGCAACGATCTCCTCCGGACCGCCGTCGCCGTCGACGGGACCGACCGACAGCCGCCACCGACCCGAATCCTCGTCGAACGTCGCGTCGTGGACGACGGTGCCCAGACGGGAGTGAGCCATGACGCCATGGCGCTCTGCCAGAGTCCGCCAGTGATCCGCCAATTCTTCCTGTGACGCGAAGTAGTGTGTCCAATCCGGCTTCGGGTCGAACGACAACGAGTAGAGGTAGCTCGGGGTGTCCACTCCGCAACCGGGATAGACGTTCTCGTGCCATGTGCCGCCGACGTCGGGGTTCTTGTCGACGAGGAGATAGTCGACGCCTGCCTGGCCCAGACGGATGGCCATGGCGATGCCCGAGATGCCGGCTCCGATGATGACGACCCGGAACTGCGTGCGTGCAGTCGGCGATGCCGTCGAATCCGGTTGCGTGGAGGTCGGCGCGGAGAACCTGGGGTAGATGCCCATCTCTTCACCGAGGAGTTGTCCGTACCCCTCCGGGATCGGCTCGCCGAGCATCACCGAGAGCGCCCGGACGAGTCGATCGGGTGACGGTGGGGTCGTCGGCAAGACGACTGTTCCGTCTCGCCAGCCCCGCAGGATCTCGCGGGCCTCTGCGCGGATCTGCGACTGCAGTTCTTCGTCGAAGCCCCCGGTGTCGTGGTCGCCGAGATCGGTCGGTGCCGTGGGGGTGTACGGAGCCGTGAGCCAGCGGTCGTCGCCGGTGAGCATTGCGAGGGAGCCCAGCAGTATCGGCAGGTTCGATCGAGCGAGGCCGTCGTCGAGTTCGGCGTCGGTGAAGTCGGCACTCGGCCGAAAGGACCCGGACGGCTGTGTGGCCCACGTGACGACGTCAGGGCTGTAAATGGACTCCGACATACGAGTGACCATACAATTTGTTCAGACGTGGTGTCAATCACAATCGAACGGTCTCGACCGTCGTCGAATTCGACTGACTTACATGGCAGACAAAGTGTATGGATTCAATGTATGGTGCGTCCATGACGAGTACTGCAGAGCGGCGCGCTGTGCGCGACGTATACGACGACGAGCACGAGGCGTTCCGGCAGAGCTTCCGCCGGTTCCTGGAGTCGAGGGTCGTCCCCGACTACGACACATGGGAGCGCGACGGCGTCGTTCCCCGAGAGCTCTTCAACGAGGCCGGCGCCCACGGCTTCCTGGGGATGGCCATCGGCGAGGACTACGGCGGCGGGGGAGTCGATGACTTCCGGTTCAACGCGGTCATCGCCGAAGAGGTCGCCTATGCCGGTGTGATGTCGTTCGGGATCAACCTGCACAACGACATCTGTGTGCCGTACTTCCTCCGCTACGCCGACGACGAGCAGCGTCGGCGATGGTTGCCGGGACTCGCGTCCGGTGAGTTGATCGCCGCGATCGCGATGACCGAGCCCGGAACCGGGTCCGATCTCGCCGGCATCGGGACGACTGCGGTCCGCGAGGGTGACCACTACGTCCTGAACGGCTCGAAGACGTTCATCTCCAACGGGATCAACGCAGATGTGGTCATCGTCGCCGCTCGCACCGACAGTGGTGAGAACAGGCACGGCGGTCTGTCGCTCATCGTCGTCGAGCGAGGCACCGAGGGGTTCGAGCGAGGTCGCAATCTCGACAAGATCGGCATGCACGCGCAGGACACCGCAGAACTCTTCTTCGACAACGCTCGGGTGCCGGTCGCGAACCTGTTGGGCGAGGAGGGCGGCGGCTTCAAGTACTTGGTCTCCAACCTGCCGCAGGAGCGGATGACGATCGCGGTGGCGAGCACGGCGGCGTCCGCGCGCGCTGTCGAGCAGGCCACCGAATACGTCACCGAGCGCACAGCATTCGGCCGGACCATCGCGGCCAATCAGAACACCCGGTTCTCGCTCGCGGACGCGCACGTCCAAGTGGAGGTGGTCCGTGCATTCGTGGACGACTGTCTCCGCCGGCACGTCGACGGCGCTCTCACCGCCGACCGCGCTGCGATGGCGAAACTCGCGGCGTCGGAGACCCAGGGCCGGGTCGTCGACCGTTGTCTGCAGATGTTCGGTGGCTACGGCTACATGTCCGAGTACCCGATCTCACGAGCGTACGTCGATGCCCGTGTGCAGCGGATCTACGGCGGCACCAGTGAGATCATGAAAGAGATCATCGGGAAGTCGATCGGGCTGTAGACATGGAACGCACGATCTTCGACCTCGAACACCGGCAGTTCCGCGACTCGGTTCGCGCATTCCTCGCCAAGGAGGCGGTCCCCAACACCGAACGGTGGGAGACGGAGGGGATGGTCGACCGGGCCTTCTGGTCGCTCGCCGCGGCCCAGGGGTTCGTCGGCTTCGCAGCCCCGGAGGAGTACGGCGGCAGTGGACTCCGGGACTTTCGTTTCAACGCAGTGTTGAACGAGGAGGTGGTCCGGTCCGGCGCCGTCGGCGACGGGTTCTCGCTGACCAACGACATCGTCCTCCCGTACTACCTCGACATCGCCGACGAGGAGCAACAGCGCCGCTGGGTTCCAGGAATCGTCAACGGGGACACCGCGATAGCGGTCGCCATGTCGGAGCCGGGCACGGGCTCGGATCTCCGCGCGATCACGACAACCGCTGTGCGAGCGGACGGAGGATGGCGACTGAGCGGATCGAAGACCTTCGTCACTCGGGGAATCCAGGCAGACCTGGTCATCGTCGCCGCACGGATCCCGGAGCCGGACGGTGGTGGATACGGTCTCTTCGTGGTCGCCCACGGGCAGCCGGGTTTCGAACGCGGCCGGAAGCTCGAGAAGATCGGCCGCAGGGCCCAGGACACCGCCGAGCTGTTCTTCGACGACGTCTGGGTCCCCGACACCGATGTCCTGGGTGAACCCGGTCGTGGGCTGCACTACCTCATGGGGAACCTCGCGCAGGAACGTCTGTCGATGGCGGTGGTCGCGGTGGCGAGCGCTGAGTACGCGGTCTCGACCGCGATCGACTACGCGACCGAACGGAAGGCCTTCGGCAAGCCGATCGGGAGCTTCCAGGCCAACAGATTCCGGCTGGCCGAGTTGCACACGCGCGTGGAGATGGCCCGCGTCTACATCGACCGCTGCATCGAGGCCCAGAACAGCGGCGAACTCACCGCCGCGGAGGCCGCTGGGGCGAAGTTCGCCACGACCGAGCTGGAGTTCGAGGCCCTCGACGCGTGTCTCCAGATACACGGTGGGTACGGCTACTTGGAGGAGTACGAGGTGGCTCGTCGGTGGAGAGACGCCCGCGTGCAACGTATCTACGGTGGGACGAACGAGATCATGCGCGAGATCGTCGGACGATCGCTGGGGTTGTGACGACGACTCGGCGATGACCTGCGGGTCGCCTTGTGAGGGGTGCGACCATGGTGGGTGCAGGAAGAAGGCGTGTCCCGGGAGACCCGGGACACGCTCTTTTTCGTGCATCGAATTGCTCGGCACGAGCGGACCACCCGACTCGATGCCGGCCAGCGGACGTCCTGCCGACGGTCGTCCTATCCGGTGGCCACCACACCCTCGGTCACCAATTCCGCGATCTCCTCGTCGGAGAACCCGGCTGCGGCCAGGACAGCACGCGAGTCCGCGCCAGGTGCCCGCCGCGCGGTCGGAGATGTCGGCGGCGCACCGTGGAACCGGGGTGCCGGTGCGGGTTGCGGTATCCCGTCCACCTCGACGAAGGTCCCCCGTTCCACGTGATGGGGATGGGTGACGACATCCGACAGAGGCAACACCGGCGCGTAGCAGGTGTTGCGGCCGGCGAACATCCGATCGAGCTCGTCGCGGTCGAACGCCGCTATCCGCGATGCGAGTACTTCGCGGAAGTCGTCCCAGAGTGCGGTGTCGAACTGGTTGTCGCGTAGCTCATCCGGGAGCTGCAGCACATCGCACAGCTCGGCGAGGAACTGGGGCTCGATCGCACCGATGCTGACCCACTGGTCGTCCCGGGTGCGGTAGGTGTCGTAGAACCACGCCCCCGTGCCCAGCAGGTGCGTACCCCGTTCTTCGGAGAAGGCGCCCTCGGCGCGATACGAATGGAACATCGCCATCAAGGCCGAGACACCGTCGATCATCGCCGCATCGACCACGCGACCTCCACCGCCCGAACGTGCGGCGAGGATGCCCGAGACCATGCCGAAGGCGAGCAGCATGCCACCTCCACCGAAGTCTCCCACGAGATTCAGTGGGGGCACGGGTGCCTGTCCGGCGCGACCGATGGCGTGCAACGCGCCGGACAGGGCGATGTAGTTGATGTCGTGACCCGGTAGCGCTGCCATCGGGCCGCTCTGGCCCCAGCCGGTCATCCGGCCGTACACGAGGTCGGGATTGCGGGCGAGGCAATCCTGCGGCCCGACGCCCAGGCGCTCGGCGACACCCGGTCGGAAGGTCTCGATGACCCCGTCGGCATCGGCACACAGACGGCGGATCACCTCGGCCCCACCATGCGCCTTGAGATCGACCGCGAGGTGTCGACGGCTACGGAACATGATCCCGTGCCCCGCTACCGCCCACGGGTTCCCGCCCGGTCGATCGACACTGATCACCTCTGCTCCCATGTCCGCGAGCATCATCGCCGCGAAGGGGCCGGGACCGATGCCTGCGAGCTCGACGATCCGCAACCCGGCGAGAGGCGGTCGTGACGGTGCGGTCACTGCGTGGTGACCACGGGCATCCCGCCCTTGTTGGCTGCGATGTCCGCGTGGACCTCGTCCGGGTTCGCCACGGCCATGGCCTTGTTCGCGCCGTCGGGCAGTTTGATGGCGTCGTTGAACTGGCGAAGCATCGTGAACGCGGCCTTCTCGTCGTCGTGCGGCAGCAGACGTCCGATCTTGTCGGCCAGCGTGACGACGGGGCTGATCGCCGGCAGGATGTGTCGCCACGCGGTCTTCTCGGCACCGAGTGCATCCATCACGTGTGCCGGGATCCACGAGTGGAGTAATCCGTAGGCGAGCTTGAGCCTGCGTTCGTTGGTCATGAACTTGGCGACCGGCCCGGGTAGGACCTCCACGTCGCCGGGCGGGTTCTCGACGCTGTACTCGACGATCGAGTGGACGACGTCGCGGCAGAGATCGTCCGGCGGCAACTCGATCAGGGTGTGCAGGTCCGTCTTGCGACGGGCGTCTTCGTAGCTCGTGTGGAGGATGTCCTCGGGGACACCGATGACGTATCCCACGTAACGGCTCAGTGCGAAGATGTCCTCGAGTTCGCGGTCGCTGTAGCGGATGCCGGAGGCCTGGACCGCGTCGGTGAACTTCACGCCGAACTGTCCGGCCTGTGTGACCATGCTGTCGAGGTTGTTGATCGGGATACCCCATCCGGCCCAGTCCCAGTGATCCGAACGTCCCAGGCTGTGGCGGACCGCGGCGTGGATCATACGGACCTTGGCGGTGAGCCGGAATCCTTCTTCGAAACGGGTCATCCCACCCGGGGTGTACGCGGCGACGACGTACCGGAAACTCTCGATGAGTCGTGTGCCGACCTTGTCCTGCTCGCGGAGACGACCACTGAACAGGACCGGCCGTGTCGCGCTGTACATCGAGAACCCGCCCGCGATCGCGCCCCAGGCGAGTACCGGGGGGACGATTGGACCCGCGCGCCAGAACGCGACGGCACCGCGATAGAGCTGGTCGAAGTCGACCCAGTCCGGGATGTGGTCCAGCTGATCGAACAGCGCCACCAGTCCGGGAGTCGGTTCGTCGATGGCGTCGATACCGTACTCGAGGGCCTGATCGAAGGTCCGCCAGCTCGCGCCATTGCTCTTGTCCTTGAAATCGAGCATGGCCGCGTACGCGTAGTCGTCGGCGAGCAGCGCGTGATCGGTCAGTTTCTCGACGAGCTCTCGCCCGTACATCGCGATCGCCTTCTCCTTGTTGGCGATTCGCCCGAGATCGATCCCACGGGGAAGTCCGGCGGGAACGTCGAGGTCCCCGCGGAACGTCTGGGAACCGGTGCCCGGCTCGGTGATCGTCATCGCGCCTCCTTGTATTGGTTCACGGAACGTCGACCGACCCTGTGATCGCCGTTACAGCTGAGGGTAGACCGTGGTGAACACGTTGTCTACACTCACTGTATGGTCGCATGTCCGACACGGGATGTCCGTGCGGGTCGACACCTCGGCAGCCAACGAGATGAGGATGTGGATGACGCAGCAGTATTCGCCCGACCTGACCGGAGGCGACACCATCGACGGCGTCGTGGCCGACGGAGCAGGAGATGCCTATCGAGTCGTCGACGGCCTGATGTCGACGAGGTGGAGTTGCCGTGCGTTCTCCTCGCGTCCGGTTCCGAGGACCGAGATCGCCAAGATCCTCGAGGCCGCGCGGAAGACCCCGTCGTGGTGCAACACCCAACCGTGGCATGTCGACATCACCGAAGGGCGGGCCACCGACGACCTGCGTGCTGCATTGCGCGCGGCGATCGCGGATGGACCTGGGCAGAACCCTGACATCGAGTTTCCGACGTCGTACGAGGGTGTCTATCGGGACCGGCGGCGGGAGAGTGGTTTCCAGCTGTACGAGAGCCTGGGAATCGAGAAGTCCGACCGGGCCGGGTCGGCTCGGCAGATGTTGCGCAACTTCGACTTCTTCGATGCCCCGCATGTCGCGATCGTCACCACCGAGCCGGCCCTCGGCGCATACGGCGCAGTCGACTGCGGTCTCTTCGTCCAGAGCTTCGTCCTCGCGGCGCACTCGCTCGGGATCGCGACGATCCCGCAGGCTGCGTTGGCAACTCAGGCGCCCGTCATCCGGGAGCATCTGGGGCTCGACCAGAAGCGCCATGTCCTGATCGGTGTCTCTTTCGGCTACCCCGACATCACGAGTCCGGTGAACGGTTATCGGACCAGTCGCCGATCGACCGAGGAGGTCGCGACCTTCCACGCGTGAGGTGTCGCGTGGCGAACGCCGATCGCGTTGCCGCGCAACATAGACACTCTGTATGGTCATGATGTACGTTCCGGAAGTCGACCGACGGCACCCACGTCGCCGGTCCGTATCGAGGAGCTCGTGATGTCGAATACCCAAGCGCTCGTGTACGACGCGATTAGGACCCCGCGCGGCAAGGGGAAGCCATCGGGTGCGTTGCACACGATCAAACCGATCGATCTCGTCACAGGTCTGCTGGCGAGCATTCAGGAGCGCAATCCGGGTCTCGATCCGGATCGCATCGACGACCTGGTGCTCGGGGTGGTGTCCCCGGTCGGGGAGCAGGGAGGCGACATCGCCCGAACGGCCGCGTTGGCAGCAGGTCTGCCCGAGACCGTTGCCGGAGTGCAGGTCAACCGCTTCTGCGCATCCGGCCTCGAGGCGGTCAACTTGGCGGCGCAGAAGGTGCGTTCCGGCTTCGAGGATCTCGTGCTGGCGGGAGGCGTGGAGTCCATGTCCCGGGTTCCGATGAGCTCGGACGGTGCTGCGTGGATGGACGATCCGGCGACGAACCTGTCGACCGGGTTCGTGCCACAGGGAATCGGGGCCGATCTGATCGCCACCATCGACGGATACTCTCGCGACGACGTCGACACCTTCGCGGTCCGATCGCACGAGCTGGCGGCCAAAGCCGAGGCCGACGGCCGATTCGACGGTTCGGTGGTGCCGGTACGCGATCTGAACGGCGCCGTCGTGCTGGATCATCACGAGACGATCCGGGCCGAGACCACGACCGCGACGCTCGCCGGTCTTCGTCCGTCATTCGCGAAGCTCGGTTCTGCCGGCTTCGATGCCGTTGCGCTGCAGGAGTTCACATCCGTCGAGAAGATCGACCACGTCCATCACGCCGGTAACAGTTCGGGCATCGTCGACGGCGCATCGCTGGTGGCGATCGGCAGTGAGGCGATCGGTGCGGAGCTGGGATTGACCCCCAAGGGGCGGATCGTGTCGACGGCGGTGTCCGGTGACAACCCGACCATCATGCTGACCGCACCGGCTCCCGCCTCGCGCAAGGCGCTGGAGAAGGCCGGACTCGGTGTCGGCGACATCGACCTCGTCGAGATCAACGAGGCGTTCGCATCCGTGGTCCTGCATTTCGTCGACGATCTCGGGGTCGACATGGAGAAGGTCAACGTCAACGGTGGCGCGATCGCGATGGGGCACCCACTCGGGGCAACCGGGGCGATGCTCGTGTCCACGGTCCTCGATGAACTGCATCGCACCGGCGGGCGCTACGGACTGATCACCCTCTGTGTCGGTGGCGGGATGGGGATCGCCACCGTCGTCGAAGCACTGTGAGTCTGCCGACCCCCGACCCGTCCTTCCGTCATCCGAGAGGAACACACACCTGATGAGCACCAGCATCATCCGCCGCACCGCCGAGGACGGCATCGTCACGCTGACCATCGACGACCCGGACCAACGCGTCAACACCATGAATCACCGCTTCGTCGATTCCCTGGCCGAGGCTCTCGACGAGATCGGTGACGGGCACGGGATCTCCGGCGTGATCCTCGCGTCCGGCAAGCGCACGTTCTTCGCCGGCGGAGACCTGAACGATCTCCGCGGTGCGGACCGATCGCGGATCGACTCGTTCACCGAGTTCGTCGTGCGCAACCGCACCCTGCTCCGGAGACTGGAGCAACTCCCGGTGCCAGTGGTGGCAGCGATCAACGGTGCCGCACTCGGCGGCGGTCTCGAACTGGCACTCGCCACCCACCATCGGATCGTGGTCGACACCCCGGATGTCCGCTTGGGTCTACCGGAGGTCACCCTGGGCCTGCTGCCGGGTGCCGGTGGTGTCGTCCGGACCGTGCGGCTGCTGGGGGTCCAGGAAGCGCTCTCGTCCCTACTGCTGTCCGGTCGTCCCCTGACTGCTGCTGCGGCGCACGACCTCGGCCTGGTGGACGAACTGGTCACCGCGCCAGAGGATCTGGTGCCCGCAGCGATCGCCTGGATCCGGGCGAATCCCACCGCGACCCAGCCGTGGGATCGCAGCCCGGCCGTCGGCATCCCCGGTGGGGCCCCGGGTGACCGTTCGCAAGCGCTCAACCCGCTCTTGCCGATCCTTCCTGCCCGCCTGCGCGCCGATCTCAAGGGAGCGAACTACCCGGCGCCGCAGAACATCCTGAAGGCCGCGGTGGAAGGCGCGCAGGTCGATTTCGACCGTGCGCTCGAGATCGAGACCCGCTATTTCGTCGATCTGGCCGTCGGCCAGGTGTCGAAGAACATGATCCAGTCGCGGTTCTTCGACACTCAGACCGTCAACGGACTCCGCGGACGAGACGCGTCGAGGACACCGTGGACGGCATCCAAGGCGGTGGTTCTCGGCGCCGGGATGATGGGCGCAGGAATCGCCTATCAGTGTGCGATCTCCGGCATCGACGTCGTGTTGAAGGACGTTGACACGAAAGCTGCTGAGCGAGGTAAAGGCTACTCGCGCAAGCTCGTCGGCAAGCGGATCGACCGGGGAGAGCTGTCGGAGTCCGACGGCGCGGAGATCCTGGCGCGCATCCACCCGACCGCAGACATCGCGGATGCCGCCGGCGCGGACCTCCTCATCGAGGCGGTGTTCGAGGATCCGGGTCTGAAGGCGCGAGTCCTCGCCGAGGCCGTCCCGGTGCTCGCCCCGGGGGCGCTGGTTGGGTCCAACACCTCGACACTGCCCATCACCGGTCTCGCCGAAGACGTTGCCGTGCCCGCTGATTTCATCGGCCTGCACTTCTTCAGCCCGGTCGACAAGATGCCGCTGCTCGAGATCATCAAGGGTGGTGCGACCTCGGCCGACGCGGTCTCCCGGGCTCTCGACCTGGCGCGCCAGATCTCCAAGACGCCGATCGTGGTGAACGACAGTCGCGGGTTCTTCACCAGCCGCGTCATCGGGACGTTCGTCAACGAGGCCCTGGCCATGTTGGGCGAGGGCGTACCCGCACCGACGATCGAACAGGCCACCCTGCAGGCGGGCTACCCCGCTCCCGCCCTGCAACTGGCCGATGAACTGAACGTCGAGTTGCTCCGCCGCGTCCGTGACGCGTCGCGGGACGCAGCGATCGCCGAGGGTGGTGAATGGAACCCGCACCCGGCCGAGACGGTGATCGACAGGATGCTCACCGAGTTCGGCCGGGCAGGCCGGCTGGCCGGCGCGGGGTTCTACGACTACACCGATGGCCGGCGCGGTGGTCTCTGGTCCGAGCTCTCGACCGCGTTCCCGGTGGTGGAGCCGATTCCGCGGCTGCTCGAACTCAAGGAGCGACTGCTCTTCGTCGAAGCCGTCGAATCGGCGCGATGCCTCGAGGAAGGGGTGCTCGAGTCGGTTGCCGACGCAAATGTGGGTTCGCTTCTCGGGATCGGATATCCCGGCTGGACCGGCGGCGTCCTGCAGTACATCGACGGCTACGAGGGTGGGGTGGCCGGATTCGTCGCGCGCGCCGACCGACTGGCTGCCGATCACGGACCTCGATTCGCCCCGCCGCCTCTCCTCCGCGACCTCGCCGCACAGGGTGGGACCGTGGCCGAGGGTTCCACGGTGTCGGCATGATCGTCGGTGACCGCCGCGCTCCGGGATGCGGTGCCAGACCATGACGATCCGGCAGATCTCCACCAGGGACGGCATCGCGCTGAACGTCCGCCATCTCGGCGAAGGCCCCGCAGTGTTGTTCATCCACGGCTGGAGCCTCAGCTCGGAGGTGTGGGACCGGCAACTGCGTGTCGTAGCGGAGGCCGGATTCCACGCTGTCGCGATGGACATGCGTGGGCACGGCGGCTCCCAGGCGCCGTTGCGGGGGTACGAGATCGAGCACCTGGTCGACGACACCGTCGACGTGCTCCGCGGTTTCGGCATCGACAGGGCAACGGTGGTGGGGTGGTCGCTCGGGGGGATGGTCGGATTACGTCTCGCCCACGACCGACCCGACCTGGTGGAGGCGTTGGTGATGGTGGCCTCGAACGGTGTCGCGGCCTCACGGACGACCGACTTCCCGTTCGGCGTACCGGCCGACGGGCCGTTGACGGCGATCCTCGAGGCCGAGCACGCCGACCGGATCTCTTTGCGGCGCAGCGCAGTCGGCGATCCTTTCAAGGGCACGCCCGATCGTCACGTGCTCGATTGGCTGCACCGGATCTCGTTGCAGACCCCCAGTTGGGCCGGCCGGGCCGCCATGCGGACGCTGATGTGCACCGAACAGGTCGACCTGCTGACTGACATCAGATCGCCCGTCACCCAGATCATCGGGACGTCGGACCCGGCGTTGTCGGTGCGGGGGGCGCGATGGGTGCGAGACCGGTTGGGCAGCAGGCTGATCGAACTCGACGCCGGGCACTACCCGATGCTCGAGTGTCCCGATGGTTTCGACGAGGCGCTCATGTCGGCGATCGTTGTCGAGCAGCCGCACAGCCGCGACACGTGAACAGTTCAGACGCTATGTCCGGACATGCTGTAAAGTCGCTGGCATGACTCGGGGATCGTTCGCGCGGAAGCGCCCGCGCGAGTTCGACGGCAGCTCGTCCGCCGAACTCGCGGTGCTCGATGCCACCGAACGCCTGCTCGGTGAGATCCCGCTGCAGGACCTCACCGTTGCCGACATCCTGCGCGCCGCAGGGCTGTCGCGAGCCAATTTCTACCACTACTTCGCCAACAAGTACGACGTTCTCGTCGCGCTGGTGGGCCGTGCATTCGACGAGTCATACGGGTCCGACCCCCCGTGGGCTACCAGCCCGGGGCCTTCGCGGGCGAAGCAGATGGGCGTGAGCTTGGGGCACACCCTGGACATGTGGTCGAAGCACGGCCCCGTGTTCCAGGCCGTCATCGAACACATGCACAGCGAGCCCTCGGTGGCTGCGGCGTGGCAGCGGATGTTCGCCCGGTTCGTCGATGCCACCGCGGAACAGATCTCGTTCGAGCGCGATGCCGGGCGAGCGCCGGACGGACCTCCTGCGACGATGGTCGCCTCGATGTTGGTCGGCGGTTCCGAGCGGGTCTTCTACGTCAGCTCCCGCGGTCTCGACTCCAGGCTGCCGACGATCGACGACGTGGTGGAGCCGCTGAGCGCGGTCACCGAGGCAGCGACATACGGCGGTCGCAGGGGAGACGACACCGGCGTCCCGACCGTCGAGGGCGTCGGCGTGGCGGATGTGGCGGATGCCCTGTCGAGCGTTGCCGTGGCCGAGCCGGAGACGGGGACCGCCGGTTCGATCCTGCAGGCGATGCGGGAACTGTTGGTGGACGAAGCCCTCGACGCGCTGAGCGTCGCAAAGATCCTGGAGCGCGCGGGGATCTCGCGGGCATCGTTCTACTTCTATTACCGGAGCAAGGAAGACGCGTTCATCGCGCTGTTCCGGGCCGCGGCCGTCGGCATCGTCAACGGGCTGTCCGGGTTGGCGGCCATCGAGCGAATCGACCCCGATGCATTCGCCGGACAGGTTCGTCAGTGGATCGACCTGCAGGGGTTCGCCGGTCCGGTGATCCGGAATGCTGTACACGTCTGGCCGCGGCTTCCCGAGTTGCGCGCGGAGTACCTCGGCGCCATGAACGCCATGGAGTCGGTCCTCGAGGCCATCATCACCGCGGATCGCGCAGCCGGGACGGCGCCCGGAGGGCCACCGCCCCCTCAGTTCGCGGCGACGGTGCTCTGGACCATCGAACGTGCCGTGGCAGGTGCCCTCGCCGGTGAGGAGTACCTGGACGACATCGATGCGGTGATCGACATGGTCGCCCAACTGCTTTACGCCTCCCTGTACGGACGACGCTGACGCCCCGAAGGTCTTGACTCCCCGGAGGGCCTGACTCGTGGCGCGGTTCGCCGTCGATCGAGCGCGGTCGATCAGCGGCCGTAGAACACCGGCCGCCGCCGGCCCGTGAACGCTCGCACACCCTCGCGGAAATCAGGACTGTCGACCAGTTCGGTCTGTCCTTGCACCTCGACCTCGAAGGCGGCATCGAGGTGGGGGAGTAGTGCAGCGTTGAGACTGCGTTTGGTCGCGGCGTAGGCCTGGGTGGGGCCGAGCGCGAGCTTCTCGGCCACGGCGTCGACGTGTGCATCGAGGTCGTCGTCCGAGACGACGGCGTCGACCATCCCCCATTCGAGCGCCGTCGACGCATCGACGGACTCCGACAGCAACGCCATCCGCGACGCCCTGCCGAAGCCCACCCGAGCTCCGAGGAGCAGCGACGCGCCGGCGTCGAGCGTCAACCCGACGTTGGCGAAGGCCAGCGAGAAGGAGGCGCGGCGGGCGGCGACCACGTGATCACACGCCATCGCGATCGCGCACCCCACCCCGATCGCCGGTCCGTTCACCGCCGCGACAACGGGTTTGGGCATCGCGCGGATGGAACGGATGATCGGGTTGTACCGAGTTCGCAATTCCTGCTCGGTACGAGGTGCCAGCCGGGCGTCGGAGTCGGGGTCGATCCCGAGGTCGGCGCCCGCGGAGAACGCGCGCCCGCGTCCGGTGATCACCAGGCAGCGCACGGAGTCGTCTGCCGCCGCGCCGTCCACAGCTGCTCGCATCGCGTCCTGCAGCGCTGTGTCGAACGAGTTCAGTTGGTCGGGTCTCGTGAGTGTGAGGGTCACACGGCCCCCGACCCGGTGACAGGCCAGCACTTCAGCAGAGATCGACGATTCCCAGGAGGTCACCCGATCAGCGTACGAGCGATCGGTCCGCCAGACAAGGTATCCATACGGACTGTTCACTCCTGCCGCAGAGGAGGACCTGAGAGTGATTGACGTCACGTCTGAACACTATGTATGCTCGCGCTGTCCGGACCCGTGCGCCGCACGGTGCTCGGTACACCCGGAATTGATCCGTAGTCACAGCCGAACGGGAGTTAGACGATGAGCGTCACCGATGCCTCCACCGTGTTCCAGCAGACGAGTGTCGCCGACCAGTTCGCGCGAGCCCGCGCGGTGTTCGCCACGGGTCGGACCAAGCCGATCTCGTGGCGCATCGCGCAATTGGAAGGCCTCCTGCGTTTCGTCGACGACTGTGAGTCCGAGATCGCGGACGCGATCTCGGCCGATCTCGGTCGCGGCTCGATGGCGACCTTCATGGCAGATGTCGGGCCGGTGCGGCACGAGATCAGGCATACGCTGGCCGACCTGCACAAATGGGTGAAGCCGACGAGTATCCCGATCACCGCGGCCACCGCGCCGGGCAAGGCCTGGTCCCAGCCGGAGCCGAAAGGGACGGTCGCCATCCTCGGTGCGTGGAATTTTCCGCTGCTGCTCACGATCCAGCCGTTGGTCAGCGCCCTCGCAGCCGGTAACACCGCAGTCGTCAAGCCCTCGGAGATCTCCGGCACCACCGCGGATCTGATCGCGCGACGGTTGCCGCAGCACGTCGACGGCGAGGCGGTGCAGGTCGTGTGCGGCGGTGTCGAGACGAGTGCTGCCCTCTTGGATCTCCCGTTCGATCACATCTTCTTCACCGGTTCGACGACGGTGGGGCGACTGGTCATGGAGGCGGCCGCGAAGCATCTCAGTCCGGTGACACTCGAGCTCGGCGGCAAGAGCCCGGTGATCGTGGCGGCCGACGCCGACATCGAGGTGGCTGCACGACGCATCGCCTGGGCCAAGTCGATCAACGGTGGGCAGGCGTGCATCTCGCCCGACTATGTGTTGGTCGAGGAGTCGGTGCGGCCCGCGTTGGTGTCCGCGCTGTTGCGGGAGTTACCCGCTCGCGCACAACACGACAGCACGCGGATCGTCAACCGTGGGCATCTCGAGCGTCTCCGGCGCCTACTCGACACCCACGGTGGCGAACAGTTCGGCGGGGTCATCGACGACGACAAGCTGACCGTCTCGCCCGCGCTGGTTACCGACCCGCATCCCAAATCCCCTTTGATGACTGAGGAGATCTTCGGTCCGATCCTGCCGCTGGTCAGCGTGCCCAGCGTGGCCGCGGCAGTACGATTCGTCAACGACCGGCCGAAACCGTTGTCGCTGTATGCCTTCACCGGCTCCGGCGCCACGGAGAAGCTGATCCTGGACGGCACATCGTCCGGCTCTGTCGGCATCAACCAGGCGATGTACCAGATCCTGGTTCCCGAGTTGCCGTTCGGAGGTGTCGGGGATTCCGGGATGGGTCGCTATCACGGCAGGCATGGTTTCGACACGTTCACGCACCACAAGGCGGTGCTCCGCAAACCGATCAGCCCGGATCTGTCCATGACCTATCCACCGTACGGTTCCTCGATGCAGCGTCTGTTGCGCAAACTCATGGGCTGACCAGCGGTCCGGCGAACTCGACAGCTGCGGACAGAGAGACAGATACTGTCATCTGTTGACCTAATGCCTTTCGATTATTACGCTGCTGTTGTGACCCTCTTCACAGGGGTCGGTGCGTCGATGCGCTCCAGCGCGCGACGGCCAGTGAGTGGTTGGCCCTGTCCGGCACCACCTTCCGCAACTAGTTCGAGGAGCACCACTGCGATGACGACGACAGAACAGGCCGCTGGTCCGACGGCCACGATCGCCGACCGGGACCAGGTCTTCATCGGGGGTCGATGGGTCGACTCCACCGGTGACGACCGCATCGAGGTCGTGGACTCATGGTCCGAGGAGGCCGTGGCGCACGTGCGTGCGGCGAGCGTCGAGGACATGGCCAGGGCCGTTCATGCGGCACGGACCTCGTTCGACGAAGGGACCTGGGCCCGTACGCCGATCGCGGATAGGGCGGATGTCATCGACGCGATCGCCGATCGTCTCGAGGCGCGCGCGGAGGAACTGACCACGATCGGTGTCGTCGAGGTCGGGGTCCCCTTGCCGGTCAGCGCGATGACGCAGCAGATGACGGTTGGACTGTTCCGCGCCGTCGCAGCCGAGGCGCGTGCGGCGAGGCTCGTGGACGAGCGGTCGCGTGCAGACGGTGGGGTGTCGCGAGTCCTGAAGGAGCCCAGTGGGGTCGTCGGCGTGATCATCCCGTGGAACGGGCCGATCGGAACGATCGCCTTCAAGGTCATCCCGGCCCTCGCCGCAGGCTGTTCGGTGGTTCTCAAGACGTCGCCGGAGGCTCCGTTGTCTCCGTCGGTGTTCGCCGATGTCGTCGCAGAACTCGTCGCGGAAGGACGGATTCCGGAGGGGGTGGTCAGTGTCCTGGTGGCGGATCGCGAGGTCTCCGAGTCGCTGGTGACCGATCCGGAGGTCGACCACATCACCTTCACCGGCAGTACGGTCACCGGTCGGCGGATCATGAACCTCGCGAGCGAACGGGTCGCCAAGGTGTCCCTGGAACTCGGCGGCAAGTCCGCGGCCATCATCCTCGACGACGCCGACCTGTCGACGGTGATGCAAGCGTTGCCGATGGGCGGCTGCATGCAGTCCGGTCAGGCCTGCATCGCACTCACCCGGGTCCTGGTGTCGCGCAACCGACATGACGAGGTCGTCGCGGCGTACAAGGCTGCCCTGGACATGATCCCGATGGGTAATCCGTGGGAACAAACCAACTTCCTCGGACCTCTGACTTCTGCGCGCCAGCGGGATCGGGTGCTGGGTTACATCGAAGCGGCTCGGGCCGAGGGCGCAGAGATCGTTCACGGCGGTGAGCGAGCAGGCGAGCAGGGCTTCTTCGTCCAACCGACCATCGTCGACAACGTCCGCAACGACATGACCATCGCGCAGGAAGAGGTCTTCGGTCCGGTCATCTCGATCATCACCTATGACGACGAGGACGACGCGGTGGCGATCGCGAACGACTCGATGTACGGACTCTCGGGCGCGGTCTTCACCGCAGACGCCGAGCACGGGTTCGAGATCGCGCAGCGAATCCGGACGGGCACGGTGAACGTCAACACGTCGACCGTGGACTTCACCCTCCCGTTCGGTGGGTACAAGCAGTCGGGTATCGGCCGCGAAGGCGGTCCCGAAGGTCTCGAGGAGTTCTTCGAGACCAAGACCGTGCACTTCCCGGCCCCGCAACCCGCGCAGTAGAGTCCACGCGACGTGACCGGCGGTGGCGCGGGAGATCCCCTCGCGCCACCGCCGGATCTCGCGAACCTCCCTCAGGCCGTGGCGGTCGCCGTGCTCTGATCTTCGAGGTCGTGATCACGGATGATCCCGTGGAGGAAGCTCCGGACCATCTCCTCGAAGAGTTGTTTCTGGGTGAGCGGATTGCTCGTGAGCGCCTCCGCGAGCAGCGGTTGTGACACGCGGTCCACATTCGGGAAGATCGTCGACTTCGTGCTCGGCGGACGCACGGCCTCCATCAGCACGGTCCCGATGGCCAGTGTCTCCATCCCGTCGAGGATGCGGACATGGAGTTCGGCCGGGACCCCTGAGTCGAGCAGGAAACGCGCGGTGTCCTCGTAGGTGTCCACGAAGAGCTCACGCGGGAGATGTTGCAAGAGCACAGGTGCCGCGTTGCGATGGCGCAGTATCGACTGGCGGAAGTTGAGCGCCAGGGACACGAAGTACTCCGGCCAGTCCGGGCCGGGCCGGCGCCGCGGTCGGGCGACCGACGTGCCGGCGATGAAACGTGCCACCTCTGTGAGGATCTCGTTCTTGTCGGAGAAATGATGGTACAGCGACGGTGCGCGTACCCCCAGATGCTTTGCCAGCCTGGGCAGGCTGAACGCATCCAGGCCCTCGGAATCGATGATGTCGATCGATGCCGCGACCGCCGCCGCGCGGCTGATCAACGGCTTGGATGGTCGGGCCATCATCACACCTCTCGTCGCTGTACCTAGTCAGCGTAGTTTTCCGGCGGTCGTTGGTCCATGGCGATCGCTATCGGGCCTGTCGCGGCACGCCGAGTTGTGCCGACATCGGAGCACACCTGCCCCGGCGCACTCGGTCGAGCCGAGATCTGCTGTCCCGCAGCCGCCAGCGCGTTCACCGAGGTGCTGACAAAGATCACTTGACGTCTCATGTAAAAGGTCTTACCGTTGCCTGCGAGGTGGTCGGCGTCACACTTGCGGGTCAAGTGGACGCGGGTCACCTGCAGTCGACGCACGGGTGTTAGTTCGGCGGCGGTCCGGATCGTCGAGACCCGTGCACTCTCCAGAGCAAGGAGTCCCATCGCATGAAGCTCGAAGGCAAGGTCGCCCTGATCACAGGTGCAGGTTCAGGATTGGGGCGGCAGTCATCCCAGTTGTTCTCGTCGGAGGGCGCGAAGATCGCCGTGGTCGACATCGATGGCGATCGCGCGGAGCAGACCGCCAAGTTGGTCGAGCAGCAGGGTGGCGAAGCGATCGCGCTCACCGCCGACGTGGCCCAGAAGTCGCAGATCGTCGCCGCCGTCGACCAGGCGGTCGAGCATTTCGGAAAGCTGGACATCGCGTGGGCCAATGCGGGAATCGTCTCTCGCGGAGGAGTTCCCACCGTCGCCGGCGGTGAGGCGGTGTTGTTCGAGGACCTCACCGAGAACGATTGGCAGAACGTTCTCGGCGTGAACCTCAGCGGCGTGATCTACACCGCGCAGGCCGCGGTGCCCGCGTTGAAGGCCAACGGCGGCGGCGCCATCCTCGCCACCTCGTCCGCCGCATCGCTCGTCGCCTACCACGACATCGCGCTCTACAGCGCGACCAAGGCGGGAGTCAACGGATTCGTGCGCGGCCTGAGTCTCGACCTGGGGCCGTACGGAATCCGGGTCAACGCACTCGCGCCCACCCACGGTATGTCGCCGAACTTCCTCATGCCGGCCGGATCGCCGGTGGTGGGCCAGTCCTACGAAGAGGTCTCGGGACCGTGGGACCCCTTCGTCTCGCCGATCCCGCTGAAGCTCAATCGGCCGCCATCACTCGGTGACAACGCCAAGGTCGCCCTGTTCCTGGCATCGGACGACTCGGGTTACATCACCGGGGCGACCATCGGTTCGACCGATGGCGGAACGCTGTCGCGGGTCGGGATGTGGTTCGAGGAAGACCTCGATCAGAAGAACCCGAACGCCTGACCGATGTCCTCGATGCCGGAAACCGTTCTGACGGTTGATCGGGTCGCCTGTGCGGGGCACGGACTGTGCTACGGCGCCGCCCCCGATCTGATCGACTGCGACGATCAGGGCGACCCGATCGTGCCGGACCACTCGCTCAGCTCCGATGAGCTCGGTCCGGCGAACGAGGCCGTCTCCATGTGCCCGGAACGTGCCCTCGCTGTCCAGACCATCCCCACAGCCCACAAGGACCAGACATGACAACAGCTGAACGTTCGCGCGAGGACGTCACGGTCGACTTCGACGTGTACGACCAGGAGATCGCGGCACCCATCGACACCTTTCAGGAGCGGGCCGCCGACCTGGCAGCCAAGGGGCCAGTGGTCTATTCGACCGCCTACGGCGGACATTGGATCGTGACCCGCTACCAGGAGATCCACGAGGTCCTGCGGGATCCCGAGACGTTCTCCAGCTACCCCAACAACCTTGTGACCAACGAGGCGTTCGGCAAGTTCATCCCGATCGAACTCGATCCACCGGAACACACGGGCTATCGGAAGGCTCTGCAACCACTGTTCGGGCCGGCACGGATGAAGAAGCTCACGGAGAGCATCCGATCGGTGGTCAACGATCTGCTCGACGGCTTCACCGGAAAGGGTGAGGCGGAGTACATCTCGGCGTTCGCCCATGAGCTGCCGGCCCGGATCTTCCTGGCCCTGATGGACTGGCCGATCGAGGACGCTCCGCTGTTCACCGACGCCACCGACGTCGTGCTCTTCGGCAAACCGGGTGGGACGGAGGAGGAGTCCCTCGAGGCGCGGGCGATCGCAGGCATGCAGATGCTCGGCTATTTCCAGAAGATGGTCGACGAACGGAGGGCGACACCCGGCGACGACGTGACGTCCCAGCTGATCCACACCGAGGTGGAACTCGAGGACGGGCTCCGGTTGCTCACCGACGAGGAGCTGAACCGGATGTTCTTCCTGCTCCTGATCGCGGGACTGCACACGGTGCAGGGGTCGCTGGCGTGGGCGATCGTACATCTGGTGAACAACCCGGAGCAGCGTCGGCAGATCATCGACGACCCGGACATGATTCCCAGCGCGGTCGAGGAGATCCTCCGGATCGAAGCCGCGGTGGTGCCGGGACGACGGGCCACGCGTGAGGTCGAACTGGGAGGGATGACGATCGCCGAAGGTGAGCAGCTGATTCTCATGCTCTGTTCTGCCAATCGGGACGCAGGCGAATTCGACGATCCGGACGAACTGGACGTCACCCGCCGACCGAACCGGCACCTCTCGTTCGGCGGTGGAGCTCACCGGTGCCTCGGATCCCACCTTGCCCGCATCGAGCTGACCATCGCGCTCGAGGAGATCCACCGTCGGATCCCCGACTACGACCTGGTCGAGTCCGATCCGCCAGTCTTCCATGCGAGTCAGGTCCGCGGATGCGTCAAGATGCCGATCAGGTTCACCCCCGAGTCCTGATCGACGGGTTCCCGGACGTCCGGTTCGACGGGGCGCCCGCGCGTTCACCGAGGGGTTGCGCGCGGGCGACCGCCGGGGGCGTCGAGTTCGCCGGACGTTGCCGGCAAAACCTTATACCTGTAGATTAAAGGCGACAGTCGGGCGAGCTTCCGGCCGTCGATCGACACCAGTCCCACATCGGAGGATTCAATGACCACCTCGCTCCCGCGTCAGGACCGGATCCGACGTGCGCTCGAACTGTTGCGCCATGAGACGACCGACAAGTTCGAGGCGATCATCCCGTTCGAGCCCGGCGAGTTCACGGACCCGGTTCTCGCCAAAGACGAGCGCGATCACGTCTTCGGGACGGTGCCGTCGATCGTGGCCCATTCCTCCGAATTGGCCAAGCCGAACGACTTCATGACGATCCAGATGCCGCGCAACAACATCATCGTCGTGCGTCAGAAGGACGGTGGCGTGAAGTCGTTCGTCAATCTCTGCCGCCACCGCGGGGCCTTGCTGGAGGAGAAGGAGAAGGGGCGCTGCCGGATCTTCTCGTGCGGCTATCACCGGTGGTCCTATGACCCCGACGGATCGCTGCGGACGATCACCCGCGACTCGACGTTCGGTGATGTGGATCGCGACGATCACGGACTGATCGAGATACCGACAGAGGAGCGCCACGGCTTCATCTGGGTCATCGACAACGCGAAGGCGGAGATCGATGTCGCGGCCTGGCTGGGGTCCGACATCGACGGGATCCTCACCGAGTACGAGATGGACAAATCCGTGTGCTTCCGAGCCGGCGGCTTCGACGAGCCGACCAACTGGAAAATCATGCAGGACGCGTTTCTGGACGGCTACCACATCCAGTACGCGCATCCGAACACCGCCGGGAAGATCATCCACACGAACGTCATGGCCTTCGAGGACTTCGGCCGGCACTGCCGATTCATCGCGCCCCGAAAGTCGATCGATCGATTCCTCGAAGAGGACCCGGGGGACGAGAACCTCGACAAGTACGTCACCGAGACCCACTTCCTGTTACCCAACAGCACTCTTCTACGTCAGCCGGATCACTTCCAGCTGTTGACTTTCCGGCCACATCCCACCGATCCGACGAAGTCTCGGATGGAACAACGTCTGATCGTGCCGAAGGTCGAGGACAGCGACATGACACAAGAGCGGTGGGAACGCCTGTGGAACAAGAACTGGGAGATCCTGCTCGCCGTGCTCCACAACGAGGACTTCCCGCTGTTGCGGGATTCGCAGCGGGGGATGGGCAGCGCCGACGCCGGCGGAATGTTGCTCGGCCGCAACGAGATCGCAAACCAGGTCTTCCGTCGCGAGATCAAGAAGCTCGTCGCCGAAGGTCGCTCGCACGCCGTCTGACGGCGCGCGTTCGACGCACTCAGCGGAAACGGACACCTGAGCGACATGTCCATTTTATTCTATTTGCGTTAGATGGGCGCCACTCGCTGTGTCCACTGATCTGCCCGGCCCACATCACTCGACGAAGGAACAATCATGACCGCAACGATCGGCGCAGCCCTGGACTGGTGGGCGCGGACAAAGGGCGACACCACCGCGGTCGTGTTCGCCGAGTCCTCCCTCGACTACCGGGATCTCAGGGACTGGAGCAGTCGGTGTGCGCGACACCTCGTCCACGAACGCGGGATCGCCGAGGGGGATCGGGTGGGCGTGCTGGGCCCCAACTCGCTGGAGTGGCCGGTTGCGTCACTGGGTGTCTTGAAGGCGGGCGCGGTGCTGGTACCCCTGAACAGTCGGTACAAGCCGGCCGAACTCCGCAAGATCGCCGATGACGCCGGCATCTCCCTCGTCGTCGCCGCACCCGGGTTCGAACAACTCGCCGACGACACGGCAGCCATCGGGGACAGCTTCACCGTCGTCTCGTTCGCCGAGCTGGAGAAGTTGCGCGACGGAGGTTTCGACGACTTCCGGGTCGACCGCGAACCCGACGAGCCGACGACGATCCTCTTCACCAGCGGTTCCACCGGACTGTCCAAGGGGGTCGTACTCACTAACCGCACGCTGCTCGCCATCGTCCTGGAGAACACGTTGACGGAGGAGGGGTTCCGTCCCGGCACCACGACACTCCTGGTGCTTCCGCTCGCCTTCACCCCGGGCCTCGTCTACGGACTCCTGATCACCACGGTCCTTGGTGGAACCCTGGTCGTGGAGCCGGAACTGAATCCGTCGAATGCAGTGACGCTCCTGGAGAGGCACTCCGTCGAGGCGATCTTCGGGGTGCCGTTGATCTTCGAGGCGATCTCTCGTGCACCGGAATTCGCCGACGCGGATCTCAGTTCGCTCAAGACGGCCATCGTCGGCGGTGCCGCGGTGCCCTCCCAGCTGCTGAAGAGGTGGGCCGACAAGGGGGTGCTGCTGCGACAGATCTACGGGATGACCGAAGCCGGTGGTGTCGCGACGGCGACGATCCAGGAAGAGGCCCTCGAGTACCCCGACCGCTGCGGCACGGGCTCGATCTTCACGGAGGTCAAGGTGTTCACCGCGGACGGTCAACCGGCGGCTCCGGGGGAGGAGGGTGAACTCGTGGTCCGCGGGCCGGGTGTCACGCCGGGGTACTGGAACGACGCGGAGTCGACCTCGCAGGCGATTCGGGACGGCTGGCTCCACAGCGGGGACCTCGGCGTCAGTGATGACGATGGGCGGGTCAAGTTCGTCGACCGCCTGAAAGACCTCATCATCTCCGGAGGGATCAACATCTCGCCCGTCGAACTCGAGATCGCGATCGGTGCCATCGACGGCGTCGAAGAGGTGTCGGTGATCGCTGCGCACGACGACCGGTTCGGGGAGACGCCGGCGGCCATCGTCACGGTCTCCAAGGATCTGGACGCCGACGCCATCGTCGGCCACTGCGAGAAGGTGCTCGCCGACTTCAAGGTCCCGCGATACGTAGTGATCCGGCAGGACCCGCTGCCGCGGCTGCCCAGCGGCAAGATCGCGAAGACGGTCATCCGCGACGAGTACAAGGACGTCGACACCCGCTTCGACAAGGTCCGGTAGTCGCACACCGGCGCACCGGCCGCCGTACCGATGCGCCGGTGCACGGCGAGATCGGGCCCCGGCGCGCCCCGCTCCCTTACACCGGACGGAATGCGTCTCTTGTATCGTGATTGCAACTGACGCAGGAGGTGAGCGGTGGCGCGACGGAAGACCGGCAATGTCCTCAGTGAGGACGTCGACGAAGCGCGCAAGCAGATCATGGTTGCCGCGGAGCGCGTCTTCCAGCGGTACGGCGTGTCCAAGACGACGATGGACGACATAGGGCGCGAAGCCGGCGTGTCGCGTCCCACCGTCTACCGGTATTTCGGCGATCGGGACAGCCTCATCTCGGCGCTGATCGAACGTCGCTCACGCATGTTGTTCGTCAAGGCCCGCAAGTTCTTGCTCGAGCAGGAGACATTTGCCGACCAACTGGTCGAGGGCCTGATCTTCCTCGTGGAGCGTGGCCGCAAGGACCCGCTCGTCAGAATACTTGTCAGTCCCGAGCACATGCAGATGGCGGAGCCGTTGGTCGGGAGCTCTGGCCTCGCCGCACGCCTCACCGCCGAGATGTGGGAGCCCATCATCGACCGTGCCATCGAGCGCGGCGAGATCCGTCGCGATCTCGACAAGCAGAAGATGGCCGAGTGGATCGCGCTCGTCCAGTTCATCCTGGTCGGCAGGCTGGACTTCGACAGGCCGGACGACCCGGCCCATCGTGAGATGCTCCGCGACTTCGTGTTGCCCGCGTTCCTCCCCAGTGCGGTACCCGCCGCCGACATCGGGTCCTGAACCGGCCGGTCTGCCCTTCCCGGCCCGAGCCGTCGGCCGAGCTCCCGGGTATCTCACCAGGATTCGCCGATCGGCGGCGTCCTCGACTCCCAAAAACTACTCTGTTTAGGTATGTGCCCCCATTCCGCTCCTCTGACGTGCGCGGATGCAGAGCTCTCGGCGCGGCGCGCGTGACCGAGGTGTGACGTCGGGCCGACACTCCTCCTCCTGAGCGTGATTGACATCACGTCTGAACACTTTGTATGCTCGCAGTGTTCAAGCGAGCTGCGTCGCAATCGGTGCGACCCGCCACCGCGAAAGCCGGCGTTGGACAGAGCTGCTGACAAATGACAATTGACGTATCGCGTCTCATGTCTGTATAGATGAGGGTGTGACTCAGCACACGTACGCAGATCAATGTGTCCGTGATTGCACGAGTTCGAGCCGCCACTCGACAGAGCCCGACCGGTTGGTCCGAGGCAGATAGACCGGCCGCGTCAGCGGATCGGCCGCCGAGAGAAGCAGGAGAAGGTGTGATGGGCGCAGTAGCGCTTGGCACAGGTCGCGCATTGCCGCGGACGACGACAGGGTTGCGGAAGCTCGCAGCCGGTGTCCTCGACAGGTTCATCCGGAGCATCGACACCCTGGGACGGTCGGCACGTCTGGCCGCGGACGTCTTCCGGTTCTCGGTGACCGACTCCGTTGCCCTCCGCCTGCCGGTCGGCGAGGTGGTCGAGCAGATGTGGAAGTTGTTCAAGGTGACCGCGCTCCCGGCGCTGCTGATGGCTGTTCCCATCGGCGCCGAGGTGTCCGTCCAGGTGGGCGGCGTGATGGACCAGGTAGGGGCCAATTCGCTCGCCGGCGCGGCAAGTGGACTCGGTGTGGTCGGGCAGGGAGCTCCGATGGCGGCCGGTCTCCTGATGAGTGGTGCCGCCGCCTCCGCGATCGCGTCGGACCTCGGCGCGAGATCGATCCGCGAGGAGATCGAGGCCATGCGGGTGATGGGAGTCAATCCGATCCAGCGGCTGATCGTACCTCGGTTCCTGGCCATGCTCATGATCGCGCCGGCGCTGTGCATCATCATCATCGCATCGGGCGTCGCTGCCGGCCTGGCCATCTCGGCCAATGTCAACGACGTCGTGCCGGCCAGCTTCTGGCAGTCGTTCGGCGCATTCGCGACGCCGACCGATCTCGCCTTCTCGATGCTGAAGGCCGTGTTGTTCGCCATCCTCGTCGTCGTGATCGCCAGTCTGCGTGGACTCGAGGCAAAAGGCGGACCGAAGGGCGTCGCGAACGCGGTGAATGCATCGGTGGTGTTGAGCGTCTTCTGCATCTTCATGACGAACCTCATGGTCAGCCAGTTGCAGACCATGTTCTTCCCGCCCAGGCTGGCGTGATCATGGTGGCGCTCAACAGCACCGGGACGCGTGGTGGTGTGGTGACGCGGGGGATCCAGGCGATCGGCCGTGGACTGCTCGGCATCGCGATGGAGATCGGTCAGATCGTCGTCTTCGTGTGGAAGACCGTGGTCCTGCTTCCGACGACCATCCGTCACTATCGCAAGCAGACCGCCAAGACCATGAACGACATGGCCTGGGGAAGCGGCTCTCTCATCGTCGACGGCGGCGTGGTGAGTCTGATGTTCTTTCTCGGAGTCGCGGTCGGTGCGGTGGTGGCCATCCAGGCGTTCATGGCCTTCGACCTACTCGGGTTCGGAGCCTTGACCGGGATCATCGGTTCGTTCGGCAACATCCGGGTCATCGCACCCATAATCACGGGGATCGGGTTCGCCGCCCAGGCCGGGTGCCGGATGACGGCGGAGATCGGTTCCATGCGCATCTCGGAAGAGATCGACGCGACGGAATCCATGGGGCTGCGGGCCATCCCGTTCGTGGTGGGCACACGATTGGTCGGCGGCATGCTGGTCGTCCTGCCCAGCTACCTGATGGCACTGGTGGTCAGCTTCTTCACCGGTGGCCTGATCATCAAGCTGTTCCATGAGCAACCTTCCGGCACGTATGACCACTACTTCGCGCAATTCGTGACATTGCCTGATCTGATCGCCTCAGTTGTCAAGGCACTCATCTTCTGTGCTGTGGTGACCGTGATCCATTGCTACTACGGATATTTCGCGAACGGCGGGCCGGCCGGAGTCGGCTCGGCATCGGGTCGGGCCATCCGCGCCAGCCTGGTTGCCATCGTCGTTCTGAACTTCGTCATGACCGTCGCGATCTGGGGTCTGAACCCCGAATTGCCTTTCCGAGGATGACATGACCAGACATACCAGTCAGGACTTCATCCGCGGTGATCTCCGCGGGCAGTTGCGGACGCTCGGCCTGGTGGGAGGGGTGTCCATCCTCGTCATGGCGCTCGTGATCGCCGTCATCTGGGTGGTCTACCCGAGAGCCACGGCGCCCGAGGGCACCGACGTCGCGTTGGTGGTTCCCGCCCTGGGGCCCGGGGTCAAGGTGGGATCCAAAGTGCTCCTGCGCGGTTCGGAGGTCGGCGAGGTCACCGACGTGTCGTCGCCGCGTGCCGGGGACGTGCGGGTCGATGTGGTGCTCACGGACTCGGCGACCTCTGTGCTCACCGATTCGTTCGACGTCGACTTCCGGCCGGAGAACTACTTCGGGATCACCGCGGTCAATCTGATCGCGAAGCCCGGCGGCACGCCGCTCACCGACGGGCAGGTCGTGGCCCGGGACTCGTCGCCGGACTTCACCATGTCGACCATGCTCGAGCAGGGATCGCTGGTCGTCGACGGCACACTCACCAAGGACATGATCGCCAGCCTGGACGAGGTCATCCGCTACGCCGACGGCCTCGCTCCGCTCATCAGATCGAGCATCATCGTCGCGGACTCGATCGCGAAGACGCAGAAGCACCTGCCCAGCACCTTGATCCGACGCGCGAACAACGTCCTGACCGAGTTCCCGTCCTTCAATCGGGGGGTCATGGACGCACTCTTCTCGATAACCGAGAGTCCCTACAACAAACTGCCGGACGGCTCGCGGGGGGTGGACGAGGCTTTCCACACCGAGACCGACAAGGCCCTGGAGATCGCCTCGAGCGACCTCTTCGGTAAGGCGGGCGCACTGCTGGCGTCCCACGATCGTGAACTGACGCCGTTGACAACTCTTCTCGAAAAGCTCGCAGATCCGTTGCCCGGCGTGATCGGCGGAGGGGTGACCATGGACAAGACGATCTCTCTGATCGACGGCCTCGAGTCCGCATTCGACGGCGACGAGAAGCAGCGCACCCTGAAGCTCCGGATCGTCCTCGACTCGATGCCGGGCGTTGCGGGCCCACTGGCCCAGATGGGTGTCACACAGCGACAGGCGCGAGGAGGACGCTGAGATGACACAGAGAACCCGAACCATCGTGTCCGCGTTGAAGGTCATCGCCGTCGCGGCGATCACCGTGCTGCTGTTCATCCTCGTCATCAACGCGATGAAGAACCCGGTCGAGGGCAAGACCAACTCGTACACAGCGGATTTCACCGACGCCTCCGGACTCAACGTCAACGGAGACGTCCGGATGAAAGGCATGCGGATCGGCAAGGTGACCGCAGTCGATCTGACGGAGGCCGGCGGGCGTCCGGTGGCACGAGTCGGATTCACCATGGACGACGGACACCGCCTGACCGAGAACACCGCGCTGGCGATCAAGTACCAGAATCTGACGGGCGTGCGGTACGTCGATGTCGCCGACCCCAAGAACCCCGGACGCGAGGTGGAATCCCTGCCGGCGGACAAGACGACACCGTCGTTCGACATCACCGAGCTGTTCAACGGTCTGCAGCCAGTGCTGAGCACGATGAACACCGAGCAGGTCAACGAGTTCAGCGAGAACGCGATCTCGCTTCTCCAGGGTGACGGCGCCGGACTGGCTCCCATGTTGGACAACGCTCAGCGGCTGGCCTCGTTCGCCAGCGACCGCCAGTCGGTCATCGAGACGTTGATGAAGAACATGGGGCGGATCGCGGACTCGATGGGCGGCCGCTCGCAGTACGTGATCCAGTTCCTGGAAGCGGTCAACGTCCCGATCAGCAACGCGATGACCGTCCTCGAGGAGTTCCCCAAGACGGCGACCTATGGACCCGCGTTGCTCGAGCCCATCGAACAGATCCTCAAGTCACTCGGTGTGAGCCCGGATCTCGACGTCAACGTACTGCTGAAAGCGACCTTTCATTCGATGACCGATGCCCTGAACTCCTTCAAGCTGATGCCGAGCGCGCTTGCCGGACTGAAGCTCTCTCAATCCGGGTCGGATACGTCGAAGCGATGCAGCCGCGGGCCGGCGCAACTCCCGACCGACGTCCGGGTGCTCCTGAACGGAAGTGGGGTCGTGCTGTGCGCGAAGTAGGGCAACGCAGCGCCGGCAGCCGACTGAGATCGGCGTGGGGCGATGATCGGGTCCTGGGGGCCGTCGTCGTCCTGGTCACCGTCGCGATCCTCGCGACGTTCGGGATCCTCTACCTGCGTCCGGCCGCTCAGAAGACCATCGCCTTCGAGACCACCGACGCCTCTGCGATCACGACAGGTCAGGACGTCCGTGTGGCAGGTATCAGCATCGGTAAGGTCACCGATCTCACCATGGAGCCGAACCGGGTCCGGGTGTCGATGCGTGTCGACGAGTCGATGGCGATCGGCGACCAGTCCCGGGTCGAGGTGCGCATGCTGACCCCGGTGGGCGGATACGCGATCACGCTGGTCCCCCTCGGTGAGAAGTCCTCCGGGGCCGATCCGGTGATCCCGAGTGAGCGTGTGTCGGTTCCGTATTCGATCGGTGACGTGCTCCAGAGTGCTCCGACCGTCACCGACGAGGTCGACGCCGTCGACGTGAATGCGAACCTCGCACAGGTCGCAGGAGCGCTGCGGGCGAACTCGACATCGCTCCGATCGATCGTGGACGGAATGAATGCGGTGACCGGTGTCTTCGACCGGCAGCGCACCCAGGTCCACCGGATCGCCGCACTGGCAAGCGAATACCTGCGCGACTTCAACGCCAACCGTGAGTTCGTGTTCGATCTGATCCGCAAGATCGATGTGGTCGTGACCACGTATCACAACAACTCGGCAGGCTTCAACTACACCTACTATCTGCTCGGGATGGTGCTCTCGCGGTTGCAACCGTTCATGAAGTTCTACCTGCAGAACAGCGACCTCGTCCGGACCAACATCTACGCGCTCCGGGATGCGATCACCGAGATGCAGAAGCACATGGGACCTGCGCTCGACAATCTTGTCGCGATGCGCGATCAGTTGGCGAAATGGCTGACTCCGAAGGGCATTCGCGAGGTCGGAGGTGGCACCCTCCTCGCTTCCGACGTGTGCGTGCCCATCGCTGGACGGGAGTGTTGAGATGGCATCGAGAATGAAACCGGCTGCGCTGGCGGCGATCGGTGTGGTGGTCATCGTGGCCATCGGTGCCACACTCGGACTCGGGATGACCGGCGCGGCGGATCGTACGGGGGGAGTGTCCACGACTGGAGGCAACGGATTCTGTGCCGACATGTCCGACGCAGTGGGGTTGTATGTCGGGAACCCGGTGACCCAGATGGGGCTTCAGGTCGGGACGGTCAGCCGTATCGACAACGCGGGCGATCACGTCCGGATCACCTTCGACCTCGATGACGGCCGGGCATATCCGGCGGACGTGCAGGCGGTGACCCGTTCGAAGTCGCTGTTGGCCGATCGAAGTCTCGAACTCGTCGGCAACTACACCTCCGGCCCCACCCTCGAGCAGGGGCGGTGCATCGATCGGAAGCACTCGCACACCCCGAAGAGCATCTCCGAGGTGACGGGCTCGGCCTCGGACTTCATCAAGAACCTGACCGATGCCGACAGCGGTGACGTGGGCGGCACGATCGCGGGCCTGGACAAGGCGTTGGCAGGGACGGGACCTGACGCCGCCAACATGTTCCGGCATGCCGCCGCGGCGTCGGCCGATCCGGATCAGTTCATCGCGGACATCGGGGCGTCGATCGCCAACATGGCCCCGCTCACCGACAACGCACTGCGGCAATGGGATCAGATCATGTCGATCCTCAACCAGATGCCCTCGATCGCAGGCCTCGGAACGGAACTGTTCGGATTCGTGTCCAAGTTCGACCGGGGTGTCGGTTGGACCGTCGCGACGATCTACGACATCCAGCGCAACTATGGGTCGATCCTGTGGCCTCTGGTCCACGGGCCGGTGAAGGACCTCATCTCGTTGGCTGCAGCGCGGGCTCCCGATCTCCAGAAGCTCTACGGCACGGTTCCGGCGGTCTCCGCGGCACTGCGGCAACAGACCAACGCAGCAGGCGGGCTGTCGGTTCCTTACCGTGCGCCGGGGGTCCAGGTGAGCGCTGCGCAATGCCGGGCGCTCGGACCTGCGTGTTCGACGACGGGTCGGACCAACACGGTCAATCTGTTCTCGCTCATCGTGCAGAAGGCAGGTGTCCGATGATGATCACGAGGATCTCGTCACGGATCTGGGGATGTGTGATCGTGCTCGTCTCGCTGGTGGTGGTGACCGGATGTTCGTTCGGTCCGAACGATCTGCCGTCGGTTCGGGCCGGAGTCAGCAGCGACTTCGAGGTCACCTTGCAATTCGACAGCGTCCTGAACCTTCCGTCCGGAGCCGACGTCATGATGAACGGTCTGCGGGTCGGACAGGTCAAGTCCACTCGCGTCACCGCCGACGGGGTCGATGTCACCGTCGGTCTGTCGGCGGACGCGAGAGTGCCTGCGGACACCACCGCCATCATCAGACAGAACACACTGCTCGGTGACACATACCTGGCGTTCACCCCACCGGCTCGAGATGTCGGACAGTCGGGTCACCTCACCGCCGGTGCCTTCGTGCCCAGGGCACGGACGACTTCACCGCCTCAGCTCGAGGACACGATCGCGGTGCTGGCCTACTTCGTCAACGGCGGCAGCATCCAGAAGGTGCAGGACACCATGGCGACTCTCAACAAGACGATGCCTGCACTTCGTGACGTGCGGAGGATGGCGGCGACAGTCGCCACGGATCTCGGCGATCTCGCCGACCAGACCTCGGAGATCGACCGTCTGCTCGTCGGTCTCGACCGGACGTCGACGTCATTCCAGGATCGCGCTGCCGAGATCGCGGGAGTGTTCGGAGAGCAAGGGGCGTACTACTGGAAGCGCGTCGCCAACTCGGTCGTCGCCCATATCAGTACGCTGCTGCCCTCGGTCGGGTCGATCTTCATCGGCGGTGTGTGGCTCATCCCGATGCTGAAGTCCATCGCCCGCACCACCGAGGCCGGACGTGGGATGTGGGACAAGGCGCCGGCGACCGCCACCCGCGTGTCGGACTTCCTCCGGACGACGGTCTTGCCGTTCGCCGAGAGACCATCGGTGAATGTCACCTCCGTGCGCACCGGTTCCGGTGACCAGCTCATCGGGGACGCCACCACCCTGCTGAGGATGCTGGGAGCTGTCCGATGATCACCAAGACCCGTGTGTCGGGGCTGGCGATGGTGGTCCTCGCAGCGCTGTCGATCGCCTACATCATGAGCGTCGGACTGCACGTGCGCACCCCCGACGAGCGTGCCGCTGACCTGACCGTGCCCGACACCAACGGTCTGATACCTGGATCTCGAGTTCTGTTGCGAGGCATCGAGATCGGACACGTCGTCGGTCTGGAACAGACTGCACGCGGAGTTCAGGTGCAGCTGAGTTACGCCGAGAACGAGCGGATCCCGGTGGACAGTGACTTCCGCGTGGACAACCTCTCTGCGCTCGGTGAGGCCTACGTCTCGGTGTCGCCCAACTCTGCCGACGGTCCGTATCTCGACGATCACGCCAGCGTCGACCCTGCTCGCGTGTCCGTCCCGACGACCTTCAAGGAGCTGTCCGAGCGTCTCACGGTCCTCCTGGAGCAGACCGATTCCGATGCCGTGCGACGTATCTTCGGGACGCTGGACGAAGGGTTGCCAGACGGGGTCCAGGTGCTCGGAGATCTGAATCGAGCCGGCACCCTGCTGTCGGGCGAGTTGACCCGGCAGTCGGACACGTTGATCACGCTGCTCAGCACGATGCAGCCTCTCCTGATGCGTTCGGGACGGATCCCTGCACTGCTGCAGGCCACATCACCGCAGATGCCTGCGTTCGGCGACGGATTCCGTGAACTGCTGGCCTCGGTCCGCGACGCGACGGTCACGGGTCCGCTCCTCGCCGGTATCCGCGACGGTGCGAGCCCTCTGTTCACCGAACTGCAGAAGTTCCTGGACCAGAACTCGGCTGATCTGAACGTCATCGGAGTGAACCTGCTACCGGCGGCCCAGTCCGGGGCGGCATCGTTGCGCACAGTCGACTTCGGACGGCTGCTCGACCGCGCGCTGGCTGCGACGACACCGAGAGGGGCTCTCACCGTGAGGGTCCCGGGAGGAGGACCGTGATGGCCGATCCCGACAAGGAGCGAGCCGAGCAGAGCGAGTCACCAGAACCTCTACGGAAGGAGGTCGACGCGATGTCGACCGTTACAACCAAGTCCGCGACAACCGAGAATCCGGCCGAATCGGATCACCAGGGCCCGACCGAGGACGACGCGGTGACCGGTTCACCCGCGAACGAATCCGTCGACACGGCGCAGTCAACCGGGACCACCGGTCGCTGGAAGGCCTTCGCCGGTCGCTCGATCTCGACGCGGGCAGTGCTCGTCGCGGGTGTGACAGTGGTGGTGGTCGCGGTCATCGGCGTGCTCGGTTGGCAATTGGCGGCTGCGAAGTCAGAGGTCAGTGATCTGAACGCGGCGAGTTCCGACCGTCAGCAGGCTGAGAAGGTCGCGCTGGACTATGCGACCGGCGCGGCTCAGATGAGCTACGAGAACCCGGCGGACTGGCGTACCCGGTTGACCAAGGGCACGACGCCGGAGCTGGGTGATCGCCTGGAGAAGGCGTCGACGTCGATGGAGCAGCTCATCAAGCCGCTCCAATGGAGTTCGACTGCGGAACCCATCGCTGCCAAGGTCGAGTCCGACGCCGGTGGTGTCTACCAGGTGCAGGCGTTCGTCAATGTGTTCACAAAGAACGCGCAAGCACCGGACGGGATCGAATCCACCGCCACATACAAGATGACCATCGACAAGAACAACGACTGGGTGATCACCGACATCTCGGGTATCGGTTCGTCGTTCGGCGGGCAGCAGGGTCCGCGATGACGGGCAGATCCTCCCGGACAGCGGACACGGCTATGACGAAGGGACGAATCAGTGGGTGTTGAGGTCAGTGTCGAGGGGCTCACCAAGTCGTTCGGTTCGCAGAACATCTGGCGTGACGTCTCGCTGACCTTGCCGTCGGGAGAGGTCAGCGCTCTGCTGGGTCCGTCGGGTACCGGTAAGTCGGTGTTTCTCAAGACCTTGATCGGGTTGCTGCATCCCGAGCAGGGGTCGGTGATCATCGATGGCACTGACATCACCAAGTGTTCGTCCAAGGAGCTCTACGAGATCCGTAAGTTGTTCGGTGTGCTGTTCCAGGATGGTGCGCTGTTCGGTTCGATGAGTTTGTACGACAACATCGCCTTCCCGCTTCGTGAGCACACGAAGAAGAAGGAAGACAATATTCGCGACATCGTGATGGAGAAGATCGACCTGGTCGGTCTGACCGGTGCCGAGGACAAGCTGCCCGGTGAGATCTCCGGTGGTATGCGTAAGCGTGCGGGTCTGGCGCGTGCGTTGGTGCTCGATCCGGAGATCATTCTGTGTGATGAGCCGGACTCCGGTCTGGATCCGGTGCGTACTGCTTACATCTCGCAGTTGTTGATCGATATCAATGCGCAGATCGACGCGACGATCCTGATCGTGACGCACAACATCAACATCGCCCGGACGATCCCGGACAACATCGGCATGCTGTTCCGTAAGGAGTTGGTGATGTTCGGTCCGCGCGAGGTGTTGTTGACCTCTGAGCAGCCGGTGGTCAAGCAGTTCCTCTCCGGCGATCGTTTCGGTCCGATCGGCATGTCCGAGGAGAAGGACTTCGCGGTCGCCGAGCAGGAGGCACAGATGCAGGCTGCGGGGATCTCAGGTGGCGGCACGAAGGACGACTTCTCCGAGATCATCCCGCAGGTGCAGCCCAATCCCGGCCAGCCCGAGCGCAAGGCCATCGAGCGCCACAGACGACGGGTCGTGGAGTTGCTGCCGACACTACCGGCCAACGCTCGAGAGGCCGTCGAGCGCGGAATGGCGGAGGAGGACCGGATTCGCGCCGACAATCGAAGTCGCGACGAATTCGGTTTCGGCGCCGACGCTCCCACGGCACCGCTGAAGGTGGTCGCGGGACAAACGGCCACTGATCACTGAACCGCCGACAGGACCGGGAGACACGATGGCGCGCGGGCGGACGACGGGTCGAGCGCGTCCCGGACCTGTCGCAGGGTGATGTCGTAGATGGCCGAGCTCGACCACGGACGAGGCTCGACAGGACCTAGTAAACCTAATAAGCTTAGATTAAATGTCGGTGAGATCGTCACCGGCGGAATCGAAAACCCACAGCTTGAGGATTTACGTGACCTTTGTCGTGACACAGAACTGCTGCAACGACGCCACCTGCGTGGAGGTCTGTCCGGTCAACTGCATCCACCCGGCGCCGGGTGAGGACGGGTACGCGACAGCCGAGATGCTCTACATCGATCCGGATGTGTGCATCGATTGCGGAGCGTGTGCCGACGTCTGCCCCGTGGGGGCGATCTCGTCCGACGACGAGCTCGAGGGGCTGGACGTGCGTTATCTCGAAGTGAACGCCGAACACTATGCACGGTCGCCGGTGACCCCGCCTGTGCCGACGGAGGCCAGGTCCAGTCGGCCGATCGCCTCGATTCGGCCACCGGAACCCGTTCTGCGCGTCGCCATCATCGGTAGTGGCCCCTCGGCGTGCTATGCGGCAGAGGAATTGCTGTCGAACCGAGACGTCGCAGCCGAGGTCACGATCATCGAGCGACTCCCGTTCGTCGGTGGACTGGTGAGATACGGCGTGGCGCCCGACCATTCGCGGACGAAGTCGATCGATCGATCTTTCGAACGAACCTTGCGACGTCCGGGCGTGACACTTCACCTCGGGGTCGAAATCGGCTCCGACATCGGTCTCGACGAAGTCGTGGCGCATCATCATGCCGTGATCGTCGCCGCCGGCGCGGCCGATGATCGGCGCATGGGGATACCAGGAGAGGACCTTCCCGGAGTCCACTCGGCACGGGACGTCGTGGCTTGGTACAACGGCCATCCCGATCACGCACACCGGGCTCCCGATCTGTCTGGACCGCGGGCGATGGTGCTCGGAAACGGGAACGTGGCGTTGGACGTCGCCCGCATGCTGATCTCCCGGCCGGACGATCTGCGGCGCACCGACATGGCCGACCACGCGCTCGAGGCTCTGGAGGACAGCGGGATCCGTGAGGTCGTGCTGGTGGGTCGACGCGGCGCAGAGTTCGCTGCATGCACCACCCCGGAGCTGCTCGGTCTGAAGTCGCTCCGCGGGGTGGATGTGGTGGTGGCAGATGAGGTTCCGGTGGGCCAGGCATCTCCCCTCAAGACCCGGATTCTGGCAGAGTTCGCGGCTCGCGAACCACGCCACGATCGCCGGATCGTGTTCCGGTTCGGCGCCTCTCCGAGTGTCGTCAGGGGTTCGGATCGTGCGACCGGGGTCGGGTTCGTGTCCGCAGGCGGGAACGAGCCCCTCGAGATCGACTGCGGACTGGTGGTGCGGTCCATAGGTTATCGAGGTGCCGCTTTCGACGGGCTGCCGTTCGACGACGTCACCGGGACCGTCTCGAACGAGGACGGCCGAGTGGTCGCCGCGCCTGGTGGCCGTCGCATCCCGGGTCTGTACACCGCCGGGTGGCTCAAGCGTGGACCGACGGGCGTGATCGGGACGAACCGTTTCTGCGCACGCGAGACGGTCTCCGCGCTCATCGAGGACCGTCGCGCCGGTGCCCTCCCCAGCCCGCTGGGCGACGCGAGTGGCTTCGAGGAGCTGGTGCGGACTCGGAACCCGCAATCACTTGACGCCGAGGATTGGTTCGCGATCGACAAGTACGAACGATTCGAGGGGCGTCGACAGGGGCGACCGCGCGTCAAGGTGGTCGATCGAGCCGATGCCGTCGCGTTGGCGAGATCCCGGTGACATCGATGACGGGCGTTGCGATACGCCCGTTCCTCTGCGGACCAGGGGACACGCGAACCCACTACCGAGAAAGAGGCCTCGTATGCCGATCGATCCCAGGACACCGGTACTCGTCGGGGGCGGACAGGTCGATGAAAGTGATGGCGGTGTGGAACCGGTCGACCTGATCGCGCGGGCGGCGCGCGCCGCGGCAGAGGAGGCGGGCTCGGCGCGTCTGCTGGAGATGGTGGATTCCATCCGCATCGTGGGCCTGCTGTCATGGCGGTACCGCGACCCCGGCGCGCTGGTCGCCGAGCGGATCGGCGCGCGGCCGCGTCGATCGGGATACACCGGCAACGGCGGTAGCACCCCGCAGGTACTGGTCAACGTCGCCGCCGAGGAGATCGCGTCCGGTGTCGCCGACGTCGTCCTGATCGGTGGCGCCGAGTCGTGGCGTACCCGGATGAGACTGCGCGCACGAGGGGAGCGGCCGGCGTGGTCGCGTCAGGACGAATCGGTCGAGCCCGCGGACATCGTCGTACCCGATGTCCCGATGGAAGCGGAGAGTGAGCGACGGATCGGTCTGGATCGCCCGTCGTTCGTCTACCCACTCTTCGAGCAGGCGCTGCGAATCCGCGCCGGCCACACGATCACCGAGCACGCCGCCGTGCTCGGTGATCTGTGGGCGCGGTTCAGTGTGGTTGCCGCTGCCAATCCCCATGCGTGGCTGCGCCAGGAGTTCACGCCTGAAGAGCTCACGACCCCGTCGGACTCCAATCGCATGATCGCGACGCCATATCCGAAGTTGTTGAACTCCAACAACATGGTCGATCAAGGGGCGGCGCTGTTGATGTGTTCGGTCGAGACCGCGACTCGTCTGCAGATCCCGCGCTCGACGTGGGTCTTCCCGCAGTCGGGGACCGAGTCGCACGACACCTCGGCCATCGCCGAGCGGGCAGCTCTCGACCGCTCTCCCGCGATCCGCCACGGAGGCCGGGAGGCGTTGGCCCTCGCGGGTGTCGGGATCGACGACGTCGAACACGTCGACGTGTACTCATGTTTCCCGTCCGCGGTGCAGGTCGCCGCGGGCGAACTCGGGCTCTCCACAGACGATCCGGCTCGCCCGCTCACGTGCACCGGCGGGTTGACCTTCGCAGGGGGGCCGTGGAACAACTACTCTACGCACGCCATCGCCACCGTCGCGTCGCGCCTACGAGCCTCTCCGGGCAGTTACGGGCTGGTCACTGCCAACAGCGGGTACCTGACCAAACATGCCTTCGGCGTCTACCGGACCGAACCTCCCGCGCGCGGATTCCGACGTCTCGACGTCCAACACCTCGTCGACCGTGAGCCGACCGTCCGGGCGCTCAACTCCTATGTGGGACAGGCGGTGATCGAGTCGTGGACCGTCGCCCACGACCGGACGGGCGCCCCGGAGCGGGCGTTCGTCGCCGTTCGCACACCGGACGGCGCCAGGGCGCTGGCGGTGATCACCTCCACGTCCGGGCTCGCCGCGCTGAGTCGCACGGACGTCGCCGGGCAGCCCGTCGACGTCCGCGCCGATGGTTCGGCAGACCTGCGTTGACCGGATTAATCTAATGGCGTAAGTTTTAATGCACAGATGGCGTTTCTTCGCCGTCACCAGGAGGAGTCACGCAGTGTCTGAGATCGACGAATTCCGGGCCCGTTACGAGAGCCACGTCAGGCGCGTTGTGTCCGGAGACATGAAAGCTGCCGTGGCAGACATGGTCCCGGACGCGGTGCCGGCAGTGTTCGAGGGGGTCGACGTGCCCCGGGGCGCGGTCGACGACTTCGAGATCGTCGGAGTCCGGCCGGACGGGGATCGGATGGTCGGTGAGGCGGTCTACATCTCGGCCGAGCGATCCATCGGGCTCCGCTCGTATTGGGTCCGGTACGACGACGATTGGCGTGCAGCGGCTCTGGAGAACTTCCCGACCACATCAAGGGATCGACGGTGACCGTCGCGGTCCCGTGGGGACCCGCTGCGGACGGCCACGATCGGCCGTACTGGGACGGGCTGTCGACCGGGGAGCTCATGCTCCAACGGTGCCGTACATGTGACACGTGGATCTGGGGGCCCCAGGTCATCTGCGCGACGTGTCATGGATTCGATCTCGCCTGGGAGCAAGTCGATCCCGTGGGGATCGTCTTCAGCTGGACCCGCAGCTGGTATCCGTACATCGAGGAACTGGGCGACAAGATCCCGTACATCAGTGTACTTGTCGAGTTGCCGCACGCGGGCGGGCGGCGGCTCCTGGGCTTGTTCGTGGACGACGGTGAGGACACGCCGCGGATCGGGGAGCCGGTTGTCGGCTTCTTCGAGCAGCCCGAGGGAGAGCCCTGGACTCTCCTGCGCTGGCACCGACCGGTTGCCGAGCACGAGGGGAAGCTGGGATGAGCGTGTCCATGCGGGGTGCCGCCGCGGTGGTCGGAGTGTCGGAGAAGCACTACAAGCGCGGCCGGTCACCCCACAACGAACAACGCATGACGATAGAGGCCGTTCTCGACGCCTGCGAGGACGCCGGGGTGTCGCCTCGTGACATCGACGGCTTCGTCTCGTACGCGGGCGGTTCCAACGACGGTCCGATCCTCGGTGCCGCCTTGATGATCGACGAGTTGCGCTGGTCGAACATGATGTGGGGGGGTGGTGGCGGCAGCGTCGCTGCCGCGATCATCAACGCCGCGACGGCCATCGCCACCGGACAGGCGGAGACGGTGGTCGTCTATCGCGCGATGTCGCAGGCCGACACCGGACGGCTCGGCTACGCCAAGTATCACTACGGCTCCCATTTCTTGGCACACGGTGTCGGTTCCCCGGCTCAGATCTGTGCGATGCGCACCCAGCGGATGCTGGAGCACGATGGCGTTCCCAGGTCTGCGATGCGGTCGCTCGTTCTCGCCGCATATGCTCACGCGCAGAACAATCCGACGGCTCAGGGGCACGGACGGCCGTTGGATGAAGAGGCGTACGAGGACTCGCGCCTCATCGCCGAGCCGTTCCATCTGTACGACTGTTCGCGAGAGAGTGACGGGGCGGTGGCCCTGGTCCTGGTGTCGGCCGACAGGGCTCGCGGGCTCCGTGCCGATCCGGCCTACCTCCTGGCGGGCGCGCAGGGGGCACCCGGCGGATATTGCGAACGGATCGACAACGATCAGCAGTACTCCACAGCCGGCTTCGGCCCGGCGAACAACAACAAACCAGGTGTGGCAGAACGTCTCTGGTCGCAGTCAGGATTCGGCCCCGACGACGTCGACGTCGTGCAGGTGTACGAGAACTTCAGCGGACCTGCGCTGGCGGCGCTGATCGACCATCGGCTGTGCCCACCCGGCGCGGCGGCGGGCAGTGTGATGACGGTGGAGAACCTCACCGCGCCACACGGGAAGCTCCCGATCAACACCAGCGGTGGAAATCTCGCCGACGCATTCGTCAACGGACTCAACCTCGCCGTCGAGGCGGTCCGACAGATACGCGGCACCTCCACCAACCAGGTCACGGACGCGCGGACGTCGCTGTTCATCGGTGGCCCGATGGCCCCGCTCGTGAGCTCGGTTCTCTTCGGTCACGCCGACACCCTGTAACCACGCATTCCGAGAGTCAGGAGACCTGAGATGACTGATCGCACAGAGCTCTTCATCGACGGACAGTGGAGTCCGCCGTCGGATGGCACGGCGGCCGACGTCATCGAGGCGGCTACCGAGAAGGTTCTGGCACGGACCGCGCTGGCGGGGCGAGCAGACATCGATCACGCGGTGTCGGCGGCGCGCACCGCGCTGCGAGGACCCTGGAGTCTTCTGTCGGCTCTCGAACGTGCCGATCTGATGAGCGGATTCGCCGACGCCCTGCGGGCCCGAGGTCGCGACACGGCTCAGCTCGTCAGCCGCGAGAACGGTATGCCGATCTCCTTGTCCAAGGCGGTCAACGGGTACGGTCCCGCCGCGATGCTCGACTACTACGCATCCCTGATCCGCGCGGATGCCGTCGACGATGTCCGCCCGAGTGCGTACGGCGGGCGGACCGTCGTCCGCCGCGAGCCGGTCGGCGTCGTCGCGGCGGTGACGCCGTGGAACTACCCGCAACCGCTGGCGGCGATGAAGATCGCGCCGGCACTGGCTGCGGGGTGCACCGTGATCCTGAAGCCCGCACCCGAAACCGCATTGGATGCGTTCGTATTCGCCGACGCGGCCGCGGAGGCCGGACTGCCATCGGGTGTGGTGAACGTCGTCCCCGCCGATCGCGCGGCGAGCGCCTACCTCGTCGCGCATCCAGGTGTCGACAAGGTCGCGTTCACGGGTTCCACCGCAGCGGGCCGAGCCATCGGTGAGGTGTGCGGGCGCCTGCTGCGCCCCGTGACACTGGAACTCGGCGGCAAGTCGGCCGCGGTCGTCATGGACGACGCGGACCTCGACGACCTGTCGAGCCATCTCCTGGATGTCTGTCTGGTCAACAACGGTCAGACCTGTCACGCCAGCACTCGCATCCTCGCTCCCGCGAACCGTTATGACGAGGTCGTCGAGATGGTCACCGCCACGGCGCGTGGATTGCGTGTCGGCGATCCATTGGACAAGGGCACGGATGTCGGCCCTCTCGTCAGTCGTTCCCAGCGCGAGCGCGTACTGGGGTACATCGAGGCCGGCCGAGCGCAGGGATTCCGGGTCACCACCGGAGGTGGTGCGCCGCATGATCTTCCGGTCGGATGGTTCGTCGAGCCGACGGTCTTCGACCGGGTAGACAACAGTGCCACGATCGCGCAGGAAGAGATCTTCGGGCCCGTGCTGACCGTGACGCCGTATGCGGACGACGACGACGCCGTACGCATCGCCAACGACTCGCCCTACGGACTCGGCGGGACGGTGTGGACCAGCGACGAGGAGCGCGGACTCGCGATCGCCGCACGTGTCCGGTCCGGGACGGTCGGGGTCAATCACTACGCCCTCGATCTCGCCGCACCATTCGGAGGCGTCAAGGCGTCGGGACTGGGCCGGGAACTCGGCCCCGAAGGTCTGACCCCGTACCTGTCGACGAAGTCCGTGTATCTGTCCACCAATTGAGGGCCCTCATCCGGGCGCTCGACCCGCCTCACCCAGGAGCATCATGACGGCCCTACCTCTCGACGGTGTCCACGTACTGGATCTGACCGACGGACTCGGTGAGTCGGCAGGGCGATTCCTGGCCGATCTCGGCGCCGACGTCGTCCGTGTCGAGCCGGACTCGGGTTCCGAGTCGCGACGGACCGGGCACCGCGACGGCGGGCCCAGCATCCCGTTCGCGCTCCGCAACGCGAACAAGCGCAGCGTCTGCATCGATCTGACCGACGAGGCGGGAGTGGAGCGCTTCCGTTCGCTCGCGGCCGTCGCCGACATCGTGATCGAGTCGACCGGGCCCGGTCGACTGGCCGAACTCGGAGTTGCGCCCGAGGAACTGCTCGCCGCGTACCCCCGCCTGGTGGTCGTGTCCATCAGCGGTTTCGGCCAGACCGGTCCCTATCGGGACTGGACCGCGACGGAATCGGTCGTCTATGCCCTGAGTGGCGTGCTGTCGCGGTCGGGTGAACCCGGACGCGAACCGCTGCTGCCGCCGGTGGGGTTGGTGGAGGAGTCGCTCGGGGTTCACGCAGCCTGGTCCGCACTGCTCGCCCACCTCGACAGGCTCGAGACGGGAGTCGGTCAGCTGGTGGACATCTCGGCGCTCGAAGCGGTGGTGCACGGATTCGATCCCGGCTTCGGTGTCCAGGGCTCGGCCGCTGCCGGCCGTTCCGAGGACTTCCCACGCGGCCGTCCTGACGCGGCGAACTTCTACCCGGTCTTCCCGTGTGCCGACGGACAGGTGCGCATCTGTCTGCTCGCACGGCGGCAATGGCGGGCCATGTTCGCATGGCTCGGGGAGCCGGCCGAGTTCGCGGACCCCTCTTACGACACGATCCCGGCACGGTTCGCCGCGGCCGATCGCCTGCACCCCCTCATCGAATCGCTGTTCGCGGGTCACACCCGCGACGAGCTGGTCGCCCAGGGATCAGCGCGCGGCATCCCGGTGGGAGGAGTGTTGCGACCGGGCGAGGTGCTGGGAGAGAGACACTTCCAGGAGGCCGGGACCTTCACCGACGTCGAGATCGCCGACGGGGTGCGCGCGACCGTGCCGTCCGGGTACGCGAGGGTCGACGGCGTACGGCTCGGGTTCCGCCACCGCGCTCCGGCGATCGGCGAGGGTGGGGCCGCTGTTCTGGCCGAATGGTCTGATGTCGGCGGCACCGAGGTGGTCGGCGCGACACCCGGTCCGCCCGTGCGGTCCGCGGGTACGCATCCTTTCGACGGGCTCCGTGTCCTCGATCTCGGAGTGGTGGTGTTCGGCGCGGAGCTCGGCCGCCAGTTCGCCGACCACGGCGCCGACGTGATCAAGATCGAGAACACGGCATTCCCCGACGGTCTTCGACAGTCCAAACGCGGTGCGGCGCTTGCTGCCTCGGTGGCATGGGGGCATCGGAACAAACGATCTCTGGGCATCGACCTCCGCAGTCCCGACGGCCGGCGGCTCTTCCTGGACCTTGCAGCATCCGCCGACGTCGTGCTCGCGAACTTCAAGCCGGGGACCCTCGGATCCATGGGTCTGTCCTACGACGAACTCGCAGCCGTCAATCCGCGGATCGTGGTCGCCGAGAGCAGTGCCTTCGGTGGCCTCGGGCCGTGGAACACCCGACTGGGGTACGGACCGCTGGTCCGGGCAGCCTGCGGTGTCTCGTCCCTGTGGCGGTACTCCGAGGACTACCCGGGCCCGTGCGACGGCTCCACGGTCTACCCGGATCACATCGCCGCGCAGGTCAGCGCTGTCACGGTGCTCGCCACCCTGATCGCGCGGAAGACGACCGGTCGCGGTGCCGCCATCGAGGTGGCGCAGGCGGAGACGGCCATCATGCAGATCGGTGTCCATCTCGTCCGCGAGTCGTTGGATCCTGGTTCCGTCGCCGCGACGGGCAACGGCGATCCGTCCGCGAGCTCATTCGGTGTGTACCGCTGTAAGGGAGACGACGAGTGGATCGTCGTCGATGTCCGCGACGATCGCCACCGACGCGGTCTTGCGAGGGTTCTCGGGCGGAGTGTGCTCGCCGAGGATCATCGGCACGACTCCGGGGTGACTCGTCTGCGCCCGCGCGGCGAGATCGACGCGTTGCTCGTCGCGTGGCTCGCCGAGCTGAGTCCGACACAGGCCATGACCGCTCTGCAGGATGCGGGCGTCCCGGCCGGCGCGATGCTGCGGTTGCCCGAACTGCTGACCGATCCGCATCTGATCGCGCGAGATGCGTACTCGAGCCTCGATCATCCGCTGTTGCCGAACGATCTTCCCACGGCTGTCCGGGTGGCGCGGTTCGGGACTATCCCGGACGCACCTGTTCGACCCGCTCCGCTTGCGGGAGAGCACACCGCAGAGGTTGCCTCAGAACTGTTGGGGCTCGGCGTATCCGAGATCGCCGACCTCGTCGCGACCGGTGTGCTGCAGCCCGCCGGTGAGGTGACGGTGGCTGCCGGCTCCGCGTCCTCGAGCAGATGAGGTGAGGGACGCCACCGTCCGCGGTGGCGTCCCCCGCACGGTCTATCCCTTCATCAGGTCACGGTGGATGATCTCCTTCATGATCTCGTTCGTCCCGCCGTAGATCCGCTGAATGCGCGCATCGATGTAAGCCTTCGCAACCGGGTACTCCATCATGTATCCGTACCCGCCGTGCAGCTGTACCCCGCTGTCGATCACGCGCCCTTGCAGCTCCGTGGCCCACAGCTTTGCCTTCGCGGCATCGACGGCGGTGAGCCGCCCGCTGTTGTACTCCCGTACACAGCGATCGAGGTAGGCCCGCGAGACCTCGACCGCCGTCTGCAGATCGGCGAGGGTGAACCCGAGGCCCTGGAACTCGCCGATCCGCTTGCCGAATGCGGTGCGGTCCTTCACATAGGCAAGCGTCCAGTCGAGGACCGCCTCCGCCGACACCTGCGCCGCGATGCCGATGCCGAGGCGCTCGAGGGGCAGGCTCTGCATCAGGTACGCGAAACCCGCACCTTCCTCACCGAGGAGGTTGGCGGCGGGCACACGCACGTCGTCGAAGGCGAGCTCGGCGGTGTCCTGTGCGTGGAGACCGACCTTGTCGAGCTTCCGGCCCCGGCTGAATCCGGCGGTCCCGTCCTCGACCACGAACAGGCTGAAACCGCGCGAACCCGCCCCGGGATCGGTCTTCGCGAAGACGATGACGAGGTCGGCGAGGATGCCACTGGTGATGAACGTCTTGGCGCCGTTGATCACCCAGTGGTCGCCGTCGCGCCGAGCTGTCGTGGTGATGGACCGGAGATCGCTGCCGGCGCCCGGTTCGGTCATCGCGATGGCGCCGATCGTCGCGCCCGTGACGAAACCGGGGACCCACCGCGACTTCTGGTCGTCGTCGGCGTGACGTAACAGGTAATTGAGCACGATGTCGTCGTTCGTGGAGAAGCCCGACTGCAGCGCAGACGCCCCCACCCGGGCGATCTCGGTCTGGATCGCCACGCGGAACCGGTAGTCGGTCTCTCCGGGACCGCCGTACTCGGTCGGCACGGCGAGGCCGAGGATGCCCTGAGCGCCCGCTGCCCGCCATGTCTCGCGGTCGATCAGTCGATCGGTGTCCCACATCTCCAGCTTCGGCACCACGTGCTTGGTGACGAAGCCGCGTACCGACTCGCGGAACAACTCGTGGTCGGATTCGAACAGATCAGTCTGCATGGAGGTCTCCTGGTACAAGCGATGTCCGGCGCGGCATCGTGTCGCGCGGAGTCCGGTGTCACCTGATCGACACCGCCGAATGTCGACCATATACCTAACTACTGTAGGTTTACATCATCTGCGCACGGCGGGCGGCGCGCAGGTGTATACCGAGAAGCGTCGGGCTGGATCGCAGTGAGCAGGAGGGCGGATCGATGATCTCGTACGAATGGTGCCCACAACTCGTCGATGAGGATCTCGACGAGGTCCTCGCTCTCGTCGCGGCATCGGCCGAGTACGACGACGAGGCAGGGTTCACCCGTGTCGACCCGGATCTCGTACGGGAACGCGACGGTGTGGACGGCGCGATCCGACATCTGGCGATCAAGGCGCGCCGAGATCTCGGCCCGGACGAGGACGGACCCAAGGTCGTCGTCGCGTACCTGCACCTGGCGGTCGACGAGAATCGCATCGGTACCGTGTCCTACGTCGTGCACCCCGACTTCCGATCCCGGGGCATCACGACGTTGCTGGTCGAGCAGATCGGGCTCGACATCGACGAGCGCGCCGGGTGGGTCGGGTCCGGCGCGGACGCGCTGCGTTGCTGGGCCTACGCGACTCATCCGGCCTCGGAGCGTCTCACCAAACGTTTCCGGGTGCCCGCGGTCAGCAGGCAATGGACTCTCGTCCGACCTCTCGCGGGACCCTACGCACTCCCGGTCGAGCGCCCCGGGACGCCCACGGGCGCCTCGATCTCGGAATCGCGACCGATCCGGGCGGACGACGACGACGTCGTCGCGCTGCTCGGGCGTGCGCGCCTGCCCGAGGTGCAGCGCGATCGTCTGGGTGTCGACATGCGGCGCGGTACCGGGCAGGTCGCCTTTGCCCGAAACGACGACGATCAGGTGATCGGATTCGTCTGGTACTCGACCGAGACACATGTGCACTCGGAGCTGCGGACCGCGTCCGTGGACGCGTTGATCGTCGCGGCCGACGATCGCGGCTGCGGCCTCGGAGGTGCGCTCCTCGCTGAAGCGTTGGAACGACAACGGGACGCGGGTGTCCAACTGTCGATGCTGCGTATCGATCCCGATGATGTCGCTGCCGTGCGCATGTGCCGGCTGCTCGGATTCGAGCAGGAAGATGCGCACGCCTGCTATCAGGTCGGTCAGACCACCGCGCCGCCGCCAGCGTTCGAGTGACGTCGTGGGCGGAGGTCGTGTGCGGATCAGTGCCCTGAGGTGCCCCCGTCCACTGCCAGCGTCGATCCCGTGATGTACGACGCGGAGGGGCCCGCCAGGAAGACCAGGGCGGCATCCATCTCGCGCTGGGTCCCCATCCGCCCGAGCGGGCAGCCCCGCAAGAAATCGGCCATGGCGGCCTCAGGCAGGTGAGCGACCATGTCCGTTTCGACGAACCCGGGCGCGATCGCGTTGACGCGGATGCCTTTTCGGCCCGACCACTGATTCGCGAGATCGCGCGTCAAACCGATGATCGCGGCCTTGCTCGAGGAGTAGGCCGCCTGCGGCAGAGCGGATTTGACCAGACCGAGCATGCTCGCCACGTTGACGATGCTCGATCCGGGTTGCATCACGCGTGCGCAGGCCTGCGCCATCCAATAGCTCCCGAGTAGGTTGACATCGACGACCGCCCGGAAATCCTCGGGCAGTTCGCGGGTGGCGGGCGCCGCGTGCGTGACGCCTGCGTTGTTGACCAGGATGTCGACCCGGTCGAACTCGTCGAGCGTCGCGCGGACCAGGTCGTGGCATGCGCCGGGATCGGTCACGTCGGCGGTCACATCGAGAGCGCGCCCTCCAGCCGCGCGCACCTGTGCCGCAGCCGATCGCAGCGGTTCGGCGCGGCGCCCGGCCAGCACGACGTCGGCTCCCGACTCGGCGAGTGCGCGTGCGAAGCCGGCTCCGAGGCCGGAGCCGGCACCGGTCACGATCGCCACCCGGCCGTCCAGGCGGAACAGATCCAGGAGCGATCCGGTCGGTGGCGTCGTCGGTGTGTCCATCAGCTACTCCTTGTCGGCGCGGTCATCCCGGGCCGCGCGGGTGCGAGTCGACCCCGGCCGGTTGCTCGCATTAATCTAATACCATAAGATTAATGTCGTTCCACCCACGCCCGAAACGGAAAGTCTCGATGCCAGCGAAGACCGAGCAGGATCACCACACGTTGCAGGTGGCTGCCAAGGACGACGTCGCGGAGGGGGTCGTGTCGTTGACGCTGACCGATCCCGACGGGGGCCAGGTGCCGACCTGGACACCGGGGGCGCATGTGGATCTCGTACTAGGTGCAGACGTCGTGCGGCAGTACTCCCTGTGCGGAGACGTCGACGACCGATCGGGGCTTCGGGTTGCGGTGCTCTTGGAGGCGAACGGGCGCGGTGGTTCGCGGCGAGTGCATGATGATCTACGGGTCGGGGACATCGTCGATGTCGTCGGACCGCGCAATCACTTCGCTCTCGTCGACAGCTCCTCGTATCTGTTCGTCGCCGGCGGGATCGGGATCACTCCGCTGATGCCGATGATCGCCGAGGCCGAGACCCGCGGGGCGGACTGGACGCTCCTCTACGGTGGTCGCACGTCCACCGGGATGGCATTTGCCGACAAACTGTTCGGGCGATACGGGGATCGGGTCGTCGTGCGGCCGCAGGACGAGTACGGACTCCTCGATCTCGCCTCTGCACTCGACGGTGCCGTCGCCGGGACGCAGGTCTACTGCTGTGGCCCGGAACCCCTGCTCGCGGCCGTCGAAGACCTCTGCGACGGACGAGATGACGTCGAACTGCATGTCGAGCGGTTCGCTCCGAAGACGTCCGCCGCACCGTCGGGCCCGGCATTCGAGGTGGTCCTCAGCCAGAGTGGCCGCGAGATCCCGGTCGGCGAGGACGAAACGGTGCTCGACGCCCTGCTGCAGGCGGGGGTCGACGTCGACTCGTCGTGTCGAGAGGGCACCTGCGGAACGTGTGAGACCGGTGTGCTCGAAGGCATTCCGGACCACCGGGACTCGGTGCTGTCCGAGGATGAACAAGCGGCGAACGACTGCATGATGGTGTGTGTTTCGCGCAGTTGCTCACAGCGCCTCGTGCTCGACCTCTGACCTTGAACGCTGTTGATGAGGAGAACCACATGACCACTGAGATCGTCACCGGCGCCGATGGACCCGCCGTCCTGTACGAGGTCCGCGATCACGTCGCGATCGTCACGTTCAACCGACCTGGCGCGCTGAACGCGGTCAATGCCGAGCTCGCCACTGCTGCGGGAGCCGCACTCGAGAGAGCGGCCGAGGATCCGACGGTCCGTGTGGTGGTGCTCACCGGCGCAGGACGGGCGTTCTGCGCGGGAGCCGACCTGAAGGAGATCGCCGCAGGCCGTCGGATCGACGACCCTGATCATCGCGAATGGGATTTCGCGGGCATCGTGCGACACCGGATCCCCAAGCCGATCATCGCCGCGGTCAACGGGTTCGCGTTGGGCGGCGGCACCGAGATCGTGTTGGCCGCCGACCTCGCGGTGATCGACGAGAGTGCGTCGATGGGCCTGCCCGAGGTGAAACGGGGGATCATCGCGGCCGCCGGGGGGTTGCTCCGGATTCACCATCAGGTTCCGCAGAAGGTCGCGGCGGAGATCGTACTCACCGGAGAACCGGTGAGCGCGCACCGCGCATACGAACTCGGACTGGTGAACTCGGTGGCGCCCACGGGTACGGCCCTCGAGGTCGCCCTCGACCTCGGCGCGATCGTCGCGGCCAACGCGCCGCTCGCCGTGTCGGAGAGCAAGCGCGTCATGCACGAGACGTCGCGGTCCCAACGCGCCTGGGATGACGACGTGTGGGCGATCAACTCGTCAGCCATGCGTGTGGTGTTCGCCAGTGACGATGCCCGGGAAGGGCCACGCGCCTTCGCGGAGAAGCGTCTGCCGACGTGGACCGGACGTTGACCGTGGGGGCGGGTGCCAACGGTCCGGTCGTCACGGAACGCGTCGGTTCCGTGGCGATTCTGCGACTCAACCGGCCGGAACGGCTGAATGCCTTCACCGAGGATGTCCGTGCCGGCATGATCGCTGCCTTCGACGACTTCGATGCAGACGACGGCGTCCGTGCAGTTGTACTGACGGGGACCGGGCGAGCCTTCTGTGCCGGAGCGGATCTCGCCCGTGGCGGTGACACCTTCCGACCGGAGTCCGGGGAGGGCGACGATGGGTTCCCGCCCGATGCGGGCGGCCAGGTGGCATTGCGGATCTTTCGGTCGACCAAGCCGGTGATCGCAGCCGTCAACGGGCCCGCCGCGGGGGTGGGCGTCACCATGACTCTCCCGGCCGATGTCCGGATCGGCTCGGACACTGCGAAGTTCGGCTTCGTCTTCACCCGCCGCGGTCTCGTCCCGGAGGCGTGTTCCACCTGGTTCCTGCCCCGCATCGTCGGCATCTCGACTGCTGCGGAATGGGCGCTGGGAGGACGCATGGTGACGGCGGCCGAGGCCCTCGAGCGCGGACTACTGCGTGAGGTGGTCCCGGCGGAGAGGGTGGTGGATCGCGCGATCGAGGTGGCGAACGAGATGATCACGGGCACCGCTCCGGTGTCGGTTGCCCTCACCCGCTCGTTGTTGTGGACGATGCTCGGTGCGCCCGGACCCGAGGTGGCGCATCGGGCCGAATCCGAGGTGCTGTACGGACGTGGTCTCGCGGCAGATGTGCAGGAAGGCGTGCAGGCGTTTCTCGCCAAACGCGCGCCCGAGTTCACCGATCGGGTGTCGGACCTGCCGCTTGCCGTGGCGACCATGATGTCGAAAAGTGATTGACACCACATCTAGACACTATGTATGGTCCACGACATGACGCAGATCGACGCCCCCGCCTCGCAGCTCCCGTTCTCGGTGAACGGGCTCACGCCCGAATGGTTGAGTGACGCACTGACACAGGACGACCGAGCTGTCATCGTCGCCGATGTCGATGTCACGAGGATCATCTGGGGCTCGGCGACCAAGGTCTTCGCAACCCTCACCTTCGCGGAGAACGCCCGGGACATCCCCACGCAGGTGTGCATCAAAGGTGGGTTCGACGAGCGCAGCCGCGCTTTCGGACTGGGGCCGGCGTACGAACTCGAGGGTCACTTCTACCGTGATCTCGCACCCGGGTTCGCTGCCGAGGTGCCGGCGAGCTTCTACGCGGCGACAGAGGCCGATCAGGGCGTGATAATCATGGAGGACTTGACCGCTCGCGGTGCCGAGTTCGGCGATGCCACCGATCTGTGGCCGGTCGATGACGTCGCCACCACACTCGAGGTGCAGGCGAAGTGGCATGCGGCGCTGTGGGGGAGCACCAAGGGTGATCGGAAATGGTTGCCGATCGGGGCGAAAGCCGCCAGGGACGCGTTCACGGTGATGCTGAGCCCGGAGGTCTTCCATCCGCTGATCGAGCGCCCCGAGGTCCCGGAACTGTCCGCCGGACTGCGTGACGATGCGCGGGTCCGTGCCGGATTTGCGCGGCTCTGGGAGCATGATGATGCCGCGACGCACACCATCAATCACGGGGACGCGCATTTCGCGCAGCTGTACCGGGTTCCGGGTGCCGCCCCGGCCTACCTCGATTGGCAGACCGCATGTCTCGCACCGTGGGCACACGACGTGTCGTACTTCCTGGGGTCCGCACTCAGCATCGAGGATCGGCGCACACGAGAGCGGGAACTGGTTCGGCACTATGCTGATGCGTTGGCCGGGTACGGGGGGCCGCGCCTCGACGACGAGGAGGCCTGGTATCAGTACCGCCTGCACACTTTGCACGGGTTCGCATGGATGTGTGTACCGACGGTGATGCAGCCCTCTGCGGTGGTGGAGGCCATGGCCCACCGCTACGGCGCCGCTCTCGAGGACCACGACCCGATCGGCATGCTGCTCGGATGATGTTCGGAGGCAATGTATGACGTCCAGTGCCTGGGCCGCGCAGACGTTGGCCGATCAGGAGACCGGCACGGCTTTCGAGCATTTGATCGGCAGTCTTCGCGGTCTCCAGGACTCGGTCACGAGCACGCGGCCGCCCGCAGAGGTCGCGCTCGCCATCGCGGCCGAGTTGCGTGCCGTGGCGCATCGACTCGATGAGTTCGGAGTGGGGGAGGCCGACCAATTGGCCGGCGCCCAGATGGATTATCCGGGTCGGTCGCAGGCGTGCGTACCTGTGCTGGATCATACGGCGCAATCGGCTGACGAGGTACGAGGTACCCTGCAGCTCAGCAGATTCCATCTGGGTCGAAACGGCGCGGCACACGGTGGGGTGATCCCGCTGGTGTTCGACGAGATCTTCGGTCGGCTCGCCGGAACAGATCGGCCGCGATGTCGCACAGCGTTTCTGCATGTCGACTATCGTGAGATCACCCCGATAGGGCGGCGCCTGGATTTCACCGGGAGAGTCGAGCGGGTCGACGGGCGGAAGATCTTCGTGACCGGCAGCCTCGCTGATGGAGACGCGGTCGTAGCCGAGGCCGACGCGCTATTCGTCGTCCTGCGCGAGGGGCAACCCTGATCGGCTTAGATCACATCTCCACTGTGCGTTGCGTCGGATGCGAGTGATGTCATAAGTGCGCGGCGGTACGAGTCGATATTCACATCATGGGCCAGGTCCCCGGACAAGCTCTCGGGACCACTTCGGAGAGGGTGCCTCCGTGTGAGCGTTGAGATCATCGGCTGGGAATGCTCATCCAAAAGTTGCTGCCCTAGCGCAACTCGTGGAATGACGAAATGCATAGCTGCCCTGACTATTACGTAGGATCTGATTCGCGACGAGTGGTCGAAGTACGAGGATCCGCTTCGGTACAGCGCACAAAAGCGCCGGGCCCGCGTCGTTGCGCTGTTGGCGGACAGGGTGTTTGGGCAGCCGCGGCCACACTTCGTACGACTGTTGTTTCCGTGGAAGAGCTCTCCATGCGCAGGTCATCACGCAGCTGTGGTCTACCCGCATTACTCATTCGGACTTCGATTTGCTCTTCGTAGTTCTTCTCCTGCTAGGCATCAGCTGCGTGCCTGGCTGATGTTTGTATGAGCGATCTTCAGGTATGTCGATGACGACTTCGCCCGAGGGGCGAGTTCTGACAGTGCTGGACGAACGACGCGGCTGAGGGGGCCAGGGCGGCCCACGATTTCCAATTTCGGTTACTAGGCGGCGGCGCACGACTGAGTGATTACGTGGCTGTCGGGAAAACGAGGTGGGGCGTATGGTGCCCATGGGAAAGCCGAGTCGATCACCGCGTTGCGCTTTATCGTTGCTCGCCAAGCGTGACCCCGAGGACGCGTTTCCTCTTCCTCGACCTACGCTTGAGACTTTGGAGCGCAGAATGGTCTGATTCACCAAATATGCTTTACATACGCCCGCGAATTGTTGTTTTTGTGATGGTTTCCATCGGCCTAAACTTCGTATTTAGGGGGTATCCAATGCGCCTCCGCTGGCCAAGGTGGGAACGAATGCGAGATCGCGACGTCGCTGTCACAGTGCTTGTATGTGCTGATCAGGGACTTGACGAACGTGCAGAGGCGCTGCAGTCGGTGTGCGGCGTGCTGACGGCGTGTGCGGCATCGCTGATTATATGGGCGCCCGTGGCGGTTTGCCTGTCCGCCCTCGCCTCCTGATCAAGCGCCCTGTCGGCGGACCCTCAACTACTCGTTCGAGCCCGGTGATCGAGCCCGGTGATCGACTATTAACCGGAGCGTGGTGTAACACCTACTTGCCGATCGTGACAACGATTCTTGTCCGATCCCGCGGTGCCCGACTTTTGCGAACCATTATTGCACTTTGCGGTAGTTAATGATCACGGTCCGGTTGTGAGTAGGTCGGCCTTGCTTTACATTCGGAACGTGGCAAACGCCGGAACCGATTAACAGGTTTCTCGAATTCGGCGCCAGGTCAAGAAATGCGCCGATGTCACACCCATCTATTCGCTGGGGGGCCAGCTATGGAGGGTTCCGTGACCAGTAGTCGGGATACCGGTCAGGTGGAGGTCGACGTTCAGGGCGTCCGGCTGCGCCATCGACTCACAATCAGCGGAGACCGCTCACAACGATCATGGGTGAGTGGGTACGTCAGACGGCTGATACTGACGGATGCGGCTGTGGTGACGATCGCGGTGCTCGCGGCGCAATGGCTCCGTTTCGGCTCTGACGGCGCACTGGTTCCGGCGGGGGCGACCAGCGTACCCGTGGGCCTCGTGTCCGTCGTGCTCATCGGTGCATGGTTGGCGGCCTTGCGCGGAACGCACTCCCTGGATCGTCGGATCTTGGGGGCGGGCCCTCTGGAGTACAGCAGAGTCGTGACGGCGTGCCTGTGTGTGTTCGGGCTACTTGCCATGCTTGATCTGCTGTTTCGCCTCAACATCGCGCGGGGTTTCATAGCTCTCGCGCTACCGATCGGAACCCTCGGTTTGCTGGCTGGGCGGCGATATTGGCGCGCCGGCCTCCATCGACAGCGACTGCTCGCGAAGAATCTCGACGATGTGGTGGTCGTCGGGGCCGTATCGTCCGCCGCCCCGATGATCGAGCGGCTGGCCGCGCAACCCCAGCTCGGATACCGCGTCGTGGGAGCCTGTGTTCCCGCGACGGCCTACTCGCCCGACTTGTGCGTGCCGTCTGGGGGAGGTGACGTCCCCGTGCTCGGCTGTTTCGACCAGGTCCGCGAGGCCGTCATCAGGTGCGGGGCGACAACTGTCGCGATCACATCGGCCGACGCTCTTGGTCATCAGGCGATGCAGGAACTCTCCTGGGATCTCGAAGGGATCAATGTCGACATGTTGATCTCACCGGGGGTCCTCGACGTGGCCGGCCCGAGAATGCTGATGCGGCCGGTCGCCGGTCTGCCTCTCCTACATATCGACAAGCCGCGCTACGACGGCGCCAACAGGACACGCAAGGCCCTCCTCGACCGACTCGGGGCAGCGACGCTGCTCCTGTTCATGATGCCAACCCTTCTTCTCGTTGCTCTCGCCGTGAAGATCGACTCCCGCGGCCCGATCTTCTACCGCTCGACCCGTGTTGGCCTGAACAACCAGCCATTCGAGATGTGGAAGTTCAGGTCGATGGTCGTCGGAGCCGACTCTGAGCGGGCGGCCTTGGCGGCGCAGAACCAGGCCGCAGGTGTGATGTTCAAGATGCGCGAAGATCCGCGCGTGACGCGCGTGGGCAGAATCATTCGCGCGTACAGCATCGACGAGGTCCCGCAGCTGTTCAACGTGGTCGGCGGGAGCATGAGCCTGGTGGGACCGCGTCCGCCGCTTCCCAATGAAGTGGCGCGATACGACGGCCGTGTCGCCCGACGGATGCTGGTGAAGCCGGGCATGACCGGCTTGTGGCAGGTGTCAGGACGTTCCGATCTCTCCTGGGAAGAATCAGTACGGCTGGATCTCTCGTACGTCGAGAATTGGTCGATCATGCAGGATCTTGTAATCCTCTGGCGCACTGTGCATGCCGTCTTCGCACGCGAAGGAGCTTACTGACCCGTGAGTGTTCGAGTGGATCACGTGGTCTGCCGATCAGGACGCAGCCGACAACAGCGTGTGGCTATCGAGTGGCAAGGATGTCGATGATGAGAGTTCTTCACGTTACGAACGTGTTCGACGGGGGAATCAGCAGGGCCATTGCGAAGATCATCGAGCTGACACCTGAGGTCGAGCACTACTTGATCAAAGCCGGGAGTGAATGTGCCCGCAGTATCGATGGCCTCCGTGAGGCCCGTGACCTACCGAGCGGACATCTACGGGCACGAGCCGCCGTACGGGACGCGATCCTTGAGATAGACCCGGATCACATCCACGCACACTCCAGTTGGGCTGGGGTTTACACGCGAACCGGTCTCACCGGACGTGGTCGTCAGATCATCTATCAGCCACACTGTTTCGTACTCGAGGATCATGATCGTCCGCGTTACCACAGGGCCGTGTTCAGTGCGGTTGAGCATCTATTGAGTACTCGCAGGCAAACTGTCGTCGCATTGACGCGACACGAGTCGACGATTGCCGGGGGTCTCCTCGGGGCGCGCATCGGCCGTGTATCGGTGTTGCGACTTCCCAACGCCCCGTCGATACTTCCGCGATGCGTGCGAAGCCGCGAGGAAGATGACCACGCCTCGTTGGTGGTGATGGTCGGAAGAATATGTAGCCAGAAGGACCCTGCGTTCTTCGGTGAGTTGGCCGCTTGCGCGAAGCGATGCAATCCGGAGCTTGAATTCGTATGGGCCGGCGACGGAGATGTCGGACTTCGGCGTGTGCTGGAACGGCATGGCGTCGATGTCACAGGCTGGCTGGACAGTGATGCACTGTCGGATCTGCTGTCGAAGGCCCGACTGTATGTCCACTCCGCGCGTTACGAAGGCTTCCCGTTGAGCGTTCTCGACGCGGCTGCGTTCAGAGTTCCGGTCATCGTCCGGCCGATCGACTGCTTCGCAGAGTCGGGCTTGCCAACGGCCGACTCACCCGAAGCCATGTCGCGCCGCCTCACGGACCTGGCGGTCGATGGTGTCGAGCGTGACAACGCTCTGCGGGCGGGCGATCGGATGCTCGCACAAATGAACGAAGGCGCGCAGCGCAACTCATTGCGCGAACTGTATTCCTACGCGGATGAGATGGCTGCCGTCTGATGAAGGTCTACATGCCCAGCCGAATTGTCGACCGGCACGTCGGAGGCAATACGACCTACGCGCGAAACCTTCGGGCGGAGATGGAGAAGCGCGGAGTTCGTGTTGCGACGATCGGAACTGCCTCGCATCCGCTCATCACGGTTGCCGAAGAGACGATCGCAGGTCTGCGCAAACGAGAGCCGAGTCAGCTGCTGCATTATGTCGCCGACACAGGACCATTGGTACCAACGCGTCTACCGTCGGTGGTGACGGTGCATGGGGTGGCCAGCCGGTGGATATCCACCGCACGAACCGCCCGTCAGGAGCGTATCTGGCGCGCTCGTGTGTCGAGGGCCATCCGTAGCTGCGATCGGATCATCTCGGTCTCTCGTTCCAGCGCCGACGATATTGCTGAGACGTTCACCATTCCTCGCGACGAGATCGTGGTGATCCCGCACGGTGTGGGCACCGTGGTAGAGGAGTTCGATGCGGAGCACGCGGACGATCATGCTGACGATCTGGACAGCACGGTCCTGTATCTCGGCAACATCGAACCGAGAAAGAACCTGATCGAGCTCGTGCGGGCGTTCGAGTCACCGTCGCTGAGTGACGTTCGCCTGGTCATCGCGGGCCGGCCGGCGTGGAACCACGCGGCCACGATGGCAGAGATTCGCCGATCGCCTTCGACCACGCACCTGGGCTTCGTCAGCGAGAGCGAACGGCAACGTCTGGTCCGGAACTGCGCACTGTTCGTGTTCCCCAGTCTGTATGAGGGGTTCGGTCTCCCAGTGTTGGAAGCGCTGAGCATGGGGGCAGTCGTACTCAGTTCGGATCGTGGCGCGCTCGACGAGGTGGCCGGCCCCGCCATGCGCTTCACGGGTTTGGACGCCGAGGCCATCGCCGCCGACATCAGGCGCGCACTCGACGATCGTGATGCTCGCTGTCGTGTGCGGGAAGAGGGGCCGATCTGGGCGGAGAGGTACACGTGGGAGTCGAGCGCCGAAGCGCATTTGCGAGTCTACGAGAGTCTGCTGTGAAATCGGTACTGATCCTGCACGCGTACAGCAGCAGGAACCGCGGTGACGGGCTGCTGGTCGAATATGCGGTGAGACTCGCACAGGAAGCCTTTCCGGCTGAATCAGTGTCGGTGACTGTTGTCGCGCGTGACTGCGACTCGTTCTCGCATCTCGATGTCGAACTCGTCGATGCCCTCCCGCGAGGATTATCTGAGTTGGCCGCCTACGCGCGAACACTCAAACGGATCGCGAACTTCGATCTGATCCTCGGCGTGGGTGGCGGGTATCTACGATTCGGAACTCCGACGGAGGCGATGAAGGCTGCGGTGGTACATCTTCCGCAACTGCTGGCGACACGACGGTCGAGCGGTCAGGCGGTGTATCTCCCGCAGAGTGTCGGACCCCTGAGGTTCGGCACTCGGCCAATCGTGCAACACCTACTCGGTCGGACCCGTCAGGTGTTCGTGCGAGACGATCGCAGCGCTTCAGATCTGACACCTTGTGACAACGTCGTCAGGGAACCTGATCTGGCGATTGTGCTCGGAGAGTTTCGGCGTACGTCGGAGTCGATCGACCCGGTGCCGGTACTGACGGTCCGATCGGTTGGCGGCGGAGTTCCGCACCAAGTCCGGTCGCTCGCCTCGGCGATAGGTGTGTTCGACGGTTACGTTCAGAGTTCGGTGGGGGGCAATGACGACCGTGAGGCGATGCGGTCCCTCGGGGCCCGGCAATTGCTCGACGAAAGTGAGTTGATGGCGGCTGGCGCCGCACCGAGGGTGGTGATCGCGGTCCGTCTCCACGCCGCATTGATAGCGCTTCACAATGGCCACTTCGTCATTCATCTTGCATACGAACGCAAGGGATTCGGCGCATTCGAAGACCTGGGCCTGCTGGAATACGTACATCCGGTCGGGACGTTCGCGGTGTCCGAGGTGCGGGAACAGGCGCAGAAGCTCGTCACCGATACCCGGGCTCGTCAAGAGTACGACGGGTTGATCCAGGATCGCTCGGAACGATTGGCGGGCGCACGCGATCGGATAGTCGGGGCGCTCAGGTCGACGGCGGGCGCTCGAACGTGACTGTCCCCAGCCTGGCTTCTTCGAACCTGTTCGCATCTCCAGCGCGATCAGATGAGTGCAGTCCGATCATTCTGCAGATCCGATTTCCCTGGTGGTTGAACCCACTGTGGCCCGCCGGGTTGTTCATCGGTGTCTTTCTGCTCTCGTCCACGGCTTCGACCTCCGGAATGTTCTCGCTATGGCGCGTACCTCGTTATGTAGACGGACAGTACGCGCTCCTGGCGTCCATCAGTGCTCTGGCATTCCTGATCGGTCTCAGCATCAACTGTCTCCGCCGCACACCGGCCGCGGTCCACATGGAGTTGACCGGATCGGCCATCCGCATGTTACGAGTGTGCGTTGGTGTCGCCTTCTGGCTGTGTCTTCTCGGCTACGTGTTGTGGATCGGATTGGCACTGGCGCGCGGCACCACCGCGTCAGATTTCCTCGCGGTCCTCCGCTTCGAGGACGGAGCCATAGGTGCTTTGAAGCGCTTGAGTCCTCCGGTCGCGGGTGTTACCACCTTCGCGCAGCTCGGTGCCGTTGCAGCACCTCTGATGGTCTTGCTTCGCAAGAGCGGGATCGGAGGGCAGGCGAAGCGACTGACGATAGTCGTGGCCTTGGCGCTGTTCCGCTCCTTCTTCTATGGTGAGCGTCTCGCGATCATCGAGGTCGTCCTGCCAGTGTTGATCATCGCGATAGTGGTCACCAGGGTGGGCCGCGACACCGCTGGCACTCGGGGGCTGCCTTCCTCGGGTCCACGTTCGCGATTCCTGCTCAGATCGGTGCCGTTCCTGGCGCTACCGGTGATCTGGGTTGTGTTCGCGGTGTTCGAGTACTCCAGGAGTTGGCTGTACTACCGGAACGTGATCAACACCTCGTTCACGGAGTACGTGTCCACTCGATTGGTCGGCTACTACGCGACGACCGCGAACAACGGTGCGCTATACCACGGATTGGTCGCCGACCGCGCCCATGATCCGTACTTCACCTTTCCTGTTCTGTGGGACGCCCCGTTCGCACAGATGTTGCTCGGAGACCCATCGGTTGAGGGAGGTCCGCCGCGCACGTGGTGGCGGATAATGTTGGAGAACTACGGAAATCCCGAGTTCAACAACGAAGGCACCTTCCTCGTAACCGATGCCGATCTCGGGACTGCCGCGTCGCTGGTCTTCTGGCTCGTCCTGGGCTTCGTGGTGGGGTACGTCTATCACCGGGCGCGCGTCGGCTCGCTGTCCGCTGTTGTCGCTTATGCCGTGCTGTTCCTCGGGCTGGTCGAGATATCGCGCATCATCTACTGGGTCCAGGGCAGGTTCTTCCCGATCGCGATCTTCGTCGTGCTCGTCGCCTTCCTCCTACGGTCAAGCACCAGAACAGTCGAACGACAGTCTGTTTCGGGAGCGACGCCATGATCCGCGGCAAGGGCGTTCGACTCGTCTACGGCGCTGTCGACCAATCGATCGTCAGCTTCACCAGCTTCGTGCTCCTGATAGTCGGCGCGCAGTTCCTCGCCCCAGTCGATCTCGGTGTCCTCGCGACCGCCATGGTGTTCTACCAAGTGATGATCGCGGTGGCACGAGCGGTGACTGGTGAGCCCCTTTTGGTGCTGCGCTGGACTGATCCTGCCCGAGAGGCCGACGTGCGTCGGTCGATGATGGGGGCTTCACTTCTCGGCTCGCTTCCCATTGCCGGTGTCGGAGCCGTCATGCTGATGACTGCCTCGAACTCGCTCGTCGAAGCGGTGGGAGTATGCCTCGCGTTCGCTCCGGTGATCTTGGCCTACGATGCGCTCAGATTCGACTACATCTCGCGGCTCGAGAACCGCGCGCTGTCGGGCATCGACGGCGGTGTCGCGCTGTGCCAATGCATCGGTATGGCGATTGCGCTCCACTTCGGATCCGCCCCGCCATTGGCACTGGCAATTGCACTCGCACCGCAGTCGGTGCCCCTTGCCATCTATTTCACCCGGTCGCGCCCACGTCGAACCGATCTCCGAACATGGTTCACGGCGGCTCGTCGCTATGCACCCAGTTTCCTCTACGAGTCTGTGTGGGGTGCACTGCTGCAATGGTTTCTGGTGTTCTTCGTGGTCATCTTCGCCGGACTGGCGGAGGCTGCCGCCTTCCGGGCAATCGTGGTGGTGTTCGGTGTGACGAATGTGGTGACCAACTACCTTCGCTCGACGGCACTGTCGCACATCACCAGGCGAGGTGAACTGACGGCTCACTCAGCCAGGCTCGACGCAGTGTGGATGGCGATGGCGATCACATTGACCGTCGGGGCCTCCATGGTCGCGTTGCTGGCGATTCCGGACAGTTGGGGTCATCGAATTCTCGGCGATACATGGTCGATGGCAACGGAGTTCGTAGTTGTCGGCGCACTGGCGCGCGTATCTGCCGCGTTCGAGGCCATCCCCGGCGTCCTTCTGCGCGCTGTGCGCGAGACGTGGTCGGTGGTCTGCGTTCGGACCGCAGTCGGACTGGCCGCACTCGTTGTGTGTCCACTCACGGTCGCGATCGGTGGGGTCGCAATGGGTTTTGTCTCCCTGGCTGTCATGTCGTGGGTTCTGACTCTCTCGCTTTCCGTACTGCTATGGCGCAGCCTCGCGCACCGACATCCAACTCCCGACTCAACCGATGTGGGACCCGTCGACGATCACCCACTGCAGCAGGAGGTGTCCCGTGTGTCCGAGCCGAGCTCGGCGCGTAATGCGCAACATCGGTGAGCGTCGATTGATGCGCTCGCCGGAGGTAGCTTCCAGTGTTTTTCCAATCGAGGGAAAGAAGTGATCGCAATGGCCCCAGAAACTGTCCGAGTGGAGGCCACGCCGACGAGCTCGGTACGTGCCACGATTGCGGTGATAGCACGCAACTGGTGGGTGATTCTTCTGTGTGCTGTCATCGGAGCAGTTCTGGGAATGGCAGCCAGCCTTGCGCAACAGCCTGTCTATCGGTCGACCGCGACGCTCTACGTGACTTCCGGAGCTGACGCGAACTCCCAGAGCGCATATCAGGGCTCGCTGGCGTCGCAGCAGCGTGTCGCTTCCTACGCGGAGTTGGTGACGTCTGATGCCGTTGTCACAAAGGGTTTGCGGGACGGCGGATTAGACGATCTGTCGCCTGCCGCGGCCAAGGAAGCTCTGGACGCGATGAGTACGCCCGAGACCGTACTCCTCAGAATAAGTGCCGATTCGACCGACGAGCAGGTGGCCACACGTCTGGCTGACGCTGTGGCGGAATCACTCACCGAGTACGTGACGGGGTTGGAACGGCCGAGTAGTGGTGGTGCGCCACTGGCCAAACTGACGGTTGTGAACCGCGCAACTCCGGAATCAGGACCGGTGTCCCCGAAGATTCTGCGTAACACGGTGTTCGCTCTTCTCGCCGGAGTAGCCGTCGGATTGGTTATCGTGTTCGTACGGCGCAAGCTGGATGTCAAGGTCAGAAGCCAATCGGACGTCACCGCGCTCAGTGGTGCGCCAGCCGTGCTGACGACCGTGCCGAGTGAATCGGTCCTCAAAGACCACTACGTGATCGACTTCCGTAGCGGGTCGAGCCCTGCTGCTGAGTCGTACCGGAGGTTGCGGACCAACCTGGGCTTCGTGAGCGTCGATCGACCGCTGCGGACGATCTTGGTGACGAGTGCCGGTCAGGGCGAGGGCAAGACGACCACCGCGATGAACGTGGCCGCTGCTCTCGCCGAGGCCGGACAGAGGGTGGTCGTTGTCGATGCAGACCTTCGGAAGCCGACCATGGCGGCCCGGTTCGGGGTCAGTGACAGCATCGGTGTGACCGACTACCTTGCCGGCAATGCCGAGATAGTGGATCTGTTGCAAGAGACCGGATTCCCGAATCTCGCCATTCTGGCGAGTGGTGCGCTCCCGCCCAATCCAGCTGAGTTGCTGGGCTCGGAGAGAGCAAGGACTCTGATGGAAGATCTGTCCCGCCGTTTTGACCACGTCGTCGTCGACTCGCCGCCTGTTCTACCGGTCACCGATGCGGCGGTCCTGGCGAGCCTTGTCGACGGAGTGGTCGTTGTCGTCCGAGCCGGACGGTCAAGGCTGCCGGAACTCGCTGACGCTCTGGAGCGACTCCGCACGGCTCATGCGCCTCTGGCCGGAGTGGTTGTGAACGACGAGCGCCCGAGCGGCAGTTCCTATCGATATGCCTACTACCGTTCATCACCTCCCTCCGCATCGGAGGACTTGGCGCTCGCAACACCAGTCGCGCCCACTGATGTGACCGCCGCGCACGGATCCAACTCCCGAGGTGGGTGAGATGCGGCGCACACGTACACCGTCTGCAGACGGGCGCCACTGGGGTGGTCGGAGACTCCTCGGGTGGGGGATCGCGGTCTTCCTGGTCGCCGTTCTGCTTGTGCTCGGAGCCTGGATCATATTCTCTGCTCAAAAGGTTCGAGATGACGTGAGCGTTGCCCAACACAATGCCGGTGTCGTCCGGAGTGCACCGTTCGACGCCGATTCCGCGAGAGTGGCCGCGACGAAGGCGGTAGATGCTGCCAAACGGGCGAACGCGCGGAGTCACGATCCGGTGTGGACAGCGGGATCGTTGATCCCTTGGGTGGGAGATCCGTTGGATTCCATCCGGCAGATGACCGATGTCGTCGAGAAGCTGTCGGAGGAGGTGCTGGTGCCGTCGTCGGCGACTGCCGGCAGCATTCGTCCGCAGTCGCTGATACGTGGCGATGTGATCGACATCGGAGCTCTGGCTGGCAGCCGCAAGCAGTTGGATGCGTTGGCCACACGTTCCTCGGAACTCGCCAAGAAGGCGGGGCAGATCGATGGGTCATGGTCTACCACGGTCTCTGGGGCGCGCGACAGACTGGTTGCAGCGGTCCAAGATGCTTCGAGCACATTCCGATCGGCTGACTTGGCAGCTCGCTTGTTGCCGCCGATGCTCGGGGCGACCGGACCGCGAAACTATTTCCTTGCCTTGCAGACTCCTTCTGAGGCGCGAGCGACCGGCGGACTACTAGGCGGATTCGCCACGGTTGAAGCAAACGAAGGCCGGGTGACCACACCACTGCTCGGAAGGAACATCGATCTGCGAAACCCTCCGTCACCACAAGTGGAGCTGGGGAGCGACTTCGACGATCTCTACGGCTGGACCAAGCCTTACACTGATTTTCGCAACAACAACATCAGTCCGAGTTTTCCCGACGCGGCCAAGATCTGGATAGCCAATTGGCGCGCACAGACGGGGCAGAATCTCGACGGTGCGATTGCGCTTGATCCGATCGCTCTCAGCTACGTACTGGAGGTCACTGGCCCGACACGTTTGCCCGGAGGCGAGGTCATCGACGCAAAGAACGTTGTTCCGATCACGTTGTCGACGTCCTATCAGAGGTTTGCCGGTGACAACGGGCTACGGAAGACGTATCTGCAAGTCATCGCCAGATCGGCGATCGACAAGATCAGGACCTCGGATGCCGACCCGGCCCAGCTCCTGAAGGCGCTCGGCCGAGGCCTGCACGAGCGGCGGATAATGGTGTACAGCAACGATGTCGACGAGCAGAAGCTACTGGAGAGCACAGGGCTCGGCCATCAGGTGCCGGACACCGCCGCGCCGTATGCAGATGTCGCAGTTCAGAACGTCGCCGGCAACAAGATCGACTACTACCTGCGCAGAGAGATCTCGTACTCTGCCGGCGAGTGCCGTGGAGCGTCGCGTCAGAGCATCGTGAAGATCCGACTCGTGAACACGCTGGACGACCTCACCCTCCCTCCGTATGTGATCGGGTCCCTGGGTGCGAGGCAAGCGAATCTGCCTCCTGGGACGAGCCTGACGAGTGTGCAACTGACGGCGACTCGGAACGCGACTCTCAAGCAGATGACCGTGGATGGTCGTGCACCGCTGTACTACGAGGGAAATCTTCATGGACATCCTGCAGTGGTGACGCAAGTCCGCATACCGCCTGGCGGGGCGGTGACGGTCGAGTTCGTGCTCGATGAGCCGACCTCGGCGAAAGGCGCGGCGTTGGTACCCGTTCAGCCCCTGGTGGACCAACCGACTCCTCTGGTCGACGTTCCGGAGTGTGGCGAATGAGAGCGGATACGTCGACGCTCGGATCAGGTCTCGGGACCACGACGAATTCGGTCGTCGTCCGCGAACTGACCAAGGAGTACGGCGATCACGTTGCCCTTCGCGGCATCGATTTCGATGTGCCTGCCGGTTCCGTCCTCGCGCTGCTGGGACCGAACGGCGCTGGAAAGACCTCTACTGTCCGCATTGTCAGCACACTGCTCCGGCCTACCGGTGGGTCGGTTTCGATCTCGGGCATCGATGCGGTTCGCCGGCCGCACGATGCGCGGTGTCGAATCGGTTTGTCGGGACAGTCGGCAGCAGTCGATGAGCTCCAATCGGGAAGCGAGAACTTGATCATGATCGCGCGGCTCGTGGGATTCGGCCGCACGGAGGCGAAGTCGCGAGCCGCGGAACTCCTCGAGCGGTTCGACCTCGGTGCTGATCGCCATCGGCGAGTATCGACCTATTCGGGAGGAATGCGTCGACGATTGGATCTCGCCTGTGCATTGGTCTCCAGGCCCGAGGTCCTTCTACTCGACGAGCCGACCGCAGGTCTGGATCCGGCTGGTCGCAGCGAACTGTGGTCAGCGGTGACCGAAGTGGTCGACGGCGGCGCAGCAGTCATGCTGACGACTCAGTACTTGGAGGAGGCCGATCAGATCGCAGACGCGGTCGTTGTTCTGGACCACGGTGAGATCGTCGCGCGCGGTAGCCCCGCCGAGTTGAAGCGGACGATCGGGACGGACACAGTTCAGGTCATTCTGGAGACGGTTGATGACATCGACCTCGCCGCAGACACGGTGCGGGAGCTCGGGTATGACGCGGTGTCAGTGCATACCGACACCGTGACGGTCGCTGCCGAGTCAGGGGGGCGGGTGGTGGCACGGATACTGTCAGAACTCGCGGGTCGACACATCACCGTCGTCTCGGCGTCAGTGAAAGCGCCGACTCTGGAGGACGTCTACGTGCGTCTCACCGATCGGCGGCAGACGTGACTGATGCTCTGCCGGCTCGGCGACTCGGTCCGACAGAGTTCGTCGTCGACTGTGATGTCCTGGTACGACGCAACCTTCGCGCGATTCGTCGTGTGCCGCAGATGCTCGTCGCTGTGGTTGTTCAACCACTGATGTTCGTCCTCTTGTTCTCGTATGTGTTCGGGGAGGCGCTCGGAGGTGACACATACCGTCAGTTCCTCATCGGCGGAATCATGACGCAGACGGTTGCGTTCAACGCGGCATTCAGCGCGTTGGGTATTGCGACCGACATGGACCACGGGATCGTCGATCGCTTCCGCGCGTTGCCCATGTCCAGGCTCTCGTTCATTGCGTCGCGCACGATCTCAGACATCGCAATCAATGTGATCAGCTTGCTGGTCATGACACTCGCCGGCTACATGATCGGATGGCGGATCGTCGGCGATGCCGGCGGCGTAATGGCTGGCTATGCGATCGCCCTGTTCTTCGGTTTCGCGTTGTCGTGGGTCGGAGCGGTGATTGGAATCGTCTCAGCATCGATGCAAGCCGCGCAGAGCCTGGTCCTGACGGTGTTGTTCCCGCTCACTTTCATCTCGTCGGCGTTCATCCCGTCTTCACGGCTGCCGACAGCACTTCAGATTGTGGCGAACTGGAATCCGGTGACCTCGGTGGCACGGACGCTTCGGGAGGCTTTCGGAAATCCGACGTCGGTCAGCGCATTCATCGCCGAGCCGGTGACCTGGGCCGGGCAACACCCTGCGGTGTACAGCTTCCTCGCATGCGTGGTGATCTCGGCAGCGGCTGCGCCATTATCCGTCGCGGCACTGAAATCGAGTACGCGATGACCGGAACTGCTCGGGCAACTCGCGTCAACGTGCACACATTTCCACTCACCCGTGCCCAACGAGCGCTGTGGATCGCGCAAGAGCGAAATCCTCAGGCGCCCCTGAACATCGCTCAATATGTCGAGATCAGTGGCCCGATCGACACGGACGCCTTCATCGAACACGTGTCTGCGGCGGTGCGGCGTGACCGGTTCATGCAGGTTCGATACGAGCGGAGCGGCGATGAGATAGTCGGGCTCTGGGATCCGACGCTGTCCGACGCTCCGGAATGCGTCGATCTCCGTGCAGAGCGTGATCCACGAGCTGCAGCAGAAGCCTTCATGGTCGCGGACGTGACTCGTCCCATCGACCCGCTCGTCGATCGACTGATGGTGGCCCATCTCTTCGACCTCGGTCGGAATCAGTTCATCTTCTACAACCGCGCGCATCACCTCGTCGTCGACGGTGTATCCGGCAAGAACGCTCTGCAGTCGATGCTCGAAGCGTACACAGCGGGCGTGGAGGGCAGACCGACGGTCACAACGCGCTTTGTCGACTTCGCGGCGGCGGCGGAGGACGACGCGCGATACGACGACTCGCTCCGGCGTCGCCGTGATCGAGCATACTGGCTTGACGAACTCTCTGGAGCTGCCGCGCCGCCGACGCTTTCGTTACGCCAGGGTGGTCTGAGCCCGAACAACATTCGGCGAACCGACAGTCTTCCGCGCCGTACGATGGATCTGCTGCGACGCGCATGTGATGGATCGGGACACTCGGAAGCCGTCGTCATCGCCACCGCGTTGGTCGTCTACATGTATCGCTTCACCGGTCGGAGAGATCTCATAGTGGGGCTGCCGGTCGCTGCCAGGACCACCGCTACCCTGCGCAACACGCCCCTGCCCGTTTCCAACGTGGTCCCGTTACGGGTGGCCCTGGCCGCAGATGGCGGAACGGTTCGCGAGGTGGTGCGTCGCGTCCAAAAGGCCCTCAGCGGTGCGCTTCGGCACCAACGTCATCGACTTGAGGACATCCTCGACGAACCATCTCTCCGATCCCTGGCGGACTCTACCGGGCAACGAGGCCTGAATGCTCCGCAGCTCAACCTGATGCTCTTCGACCGTGTGATGCGTTGCGGCGCAGCGGCGGGTACGTTCCGTCTGCTGACGACGAGCCCGGTCGACGATATGTCGGTGAACGTCTACCCGTCGGCGCCGGTCGATGCGTGTCGGACCGACGTCACACCACTGGTGGTGGAAATCGAAGCAAATCCCTCGCGTTACGACGCTGCGGAGGTAGGCCTACATCACCGCGGGTTGGTCGCGGCCCTTCACCAGGTTGCCGAATCGCTGCTAGGCGAACGTGATCGCACTGTGGTCGAGCTGCTGCCGGGGCCCGATTTCGCATCGCCTCCCATGAGTGAACAAGTTCCGCAGCCGAACACATTGCCCGCGGTCTTGGATGGTGCAGTCGACGCATACATGGACCACCCGGCGCTTGCCGATGGAATCCGGGATCTCACTTTCGGTGAGCTCGACGGTATCGCACGCGGCGTTGCGGAACAGCTCATCGATCGTGGTGTCGGCGTCGGGAGCGCCGTTGCGATACTCGCCCGCCAGTCACCCGAATCGGTTATCGCTTGGTGGTCGGTAGCACGCACTGGCGCTGCAATCCTGTTGATCGACCCTGGCCAGCCCTCAGCGCGAATCGAACGCATATTGGCCAACGCCGGCCCCGTCGTCATGCTCGTGGCGACTTCCCGGCCGCAGGACCGAACAGACTACGACGGCGTCGTACAACTGTCGCTCGCTGATCTGTTGCAGACGAGGGCTTCTGGCGCCATCGTCGTGGCGGAGCCGACCCTGGACGACATCGCCTACATCGTGTACACCTCTGGCACCACCGGAGACCCCAAAGGGGTGACGATCACGCATGGCGGGCTCGCCATGTTGATCAAGTCTCAGCGAAAGGCGTTCGGCAGCACCTCGAAGAACTCTCGATCCGAACGATCGCGCATCGCCGCAGTTTCGTCCCCGATGTTCGACGCGGCGCACTTCGAAATTCTTCTGTCAGTCGCGATCGGTGCATGTCTCGTTCCGCTGTCGTTCGACGACGGCGATTCGCTGGGCAGGGCCATCCGCACGCATCGGATCACGCATCTGGCAACAACACCGGCTGTTCTGACGGATCTATCTCCGGCTGGACTGCCGTCGACGGTGATGTCTGTCGGAGAGTCGCTGCCTGTGTCACTGGCACGCTCGATTCTCGACCAGGGACGCCGCCGCCTGCTCAACCTCTACGGCCCGGCTGAGTTCTCGGTATGGGCAACGGCTGCCGAGGTCACGGTCGCGACCGTCGCGAATAGCGCCGAGAACTCGCATGCGACCGTACCGATCGGTGACGTAGTACCGGACGCGTCGTTCCGGGTTTTGGATGGGCGGTTGCGGCCGGTCGTCCATGGAGCAGCAGGGGAGTTGTATCTGGTTGGAAGACAGTGTGCTCGAGGTTATCTCGATGAGCGCCAGCTGACATCCATGCGCTTCGTCGCCGATCCCTGGGGATCAGGACAACGGATGTACCGAACGGGTGATCGCGTCCGGGTGGATCCGGGTAGCGGGGAACTGGTGTATCTCGGTCGGACGGACCACCAGGTGAGTGTTCGCGGGGTTCGGATCGAGCCTGCTGAGGTGGAGATGGCGGCGTCCGCCGTGTCCGGGGTGCGCGCGGCGCTCGTGGTCTGGTCGGCGGACTCTGACGGTGATGTGGCGTTGGACTTGGCCGTAACGACCGAAGAGGTTCGTGACGACACCGCACTGCGCGTACTCATCCGTGATCAGCTGGCCATGCAGCTGCCGACTGCCATGTGGCCACGTCACGTCGTGATCGTCGACCAGATGCCACGGAGTGACTCGGGAAAGGTCGACCGAGACGAACTCCGTCGGCTCATCGAAGAAGGTTCGGCACAGCGAGATTTCGTGCCGGCGAGCGACCCCGCTGAATCAATGGTCGCTCGAGTGGTGTCGGACGTACTGGGCGTTCCGACACCGTCGATGGGCGATCACCTGCTCGAACTCGGAGCAACGTCCATGTCGGCGGTTCGACTGAGGAACGCCTTGGCGCGAGAGTCGCACCGCGTTGTGGAGGTGGGAGAGGTGCTAGCCGCGCGCGACCTGCGTGATCTGTCGCTACGCGTGCAACGAGCTCCGTCGAGCAACGATCTGGACGACGTCGGGACGCTGTCGACTCGGATCACGTCGGCGCAGCGTTCGATGATTCTGCAAGCCGGCCTCTTCTCCGGCGTCGACGCCGACACTATTGCTGTCACGATCCACATGGTCGGCCGGAGGCAGGAAGATGTGCGCGGTGCGCTGATCGACGTCCTCACTCGCCACGAGATCCTCCGCACAGTGATCGATGCTGTGGACGGCGACTTCCGTCAGCAGGTGCTGACAGTCGATGAAGCGGCGGCGAGAATTCTGGTTGATCGCACGGTCGACCGATACGAAGTCGCGGATCCTCTCGGGGACATCCCGATACGTATTCTGATCACTGGTCGGGACACCGATGTAGACAGTTCCGTAGTGGATGTCGTCGCGCATCACATCGTTCTCGACGACGAATCGGTCGCGGTGTTGTTGCGCGACTTGGAAGCGGCGTATGGCGCACGTGTGAGCCAGGCGCCTGCTCGCCAGCGGGCCGCGGCGGTCGGCTACGGTGTTGCGGCGGCCGCGATCCAACTGCGAGATCGATCTCGCGACCATCTATGGTCTCGAATCGACCGGGATCTCGAGTTCTGGATTCGCGAACTCGGCGACACGCCGTCCAGAACCTCGATTCCGTCGAACGATCCGGGCAGACTTCGAGCGTCCAGCGGATCCAACGCAGGTTCGATGCGAGCAGCTCTCGGTCAGCCCGACCTCTCTGAGCTGTTGGCGGCCGCTCGAAGTCACCGTGTTACAGCGTATTCCTGGATTCACGCGGCGGTAGCAGTCGTCGTCAATCGGTTCACCAACAGCGACGACGTGGTGATCACCATCCCCTCTGCAGGACGCGATCCCGAGGCTGATCTGGTTGTGGGCCTGTGGACCAACCCGATTGCAATACGCAGCAAACTGCGCCCGGGTGCGACCTTCGCCGAACTGGTGAAGGAGACGTCGGACGCTGTTCGGGCCGGGCTTGATCATAGCGCTGCGCCCTTCAGCGCTGTGGTGGATGCCGTTTCCCCGGCCCGTGACCCTTTCGAGTGGCCCCTGTCGGATGTGGTCCTGACGCATCGCGACGAATCCGTCAACTCGGGCATCCTCGGACCAGGCGTCGCGATAACCGTACATCCTGCGAAATCTGCCAACATCCCGTTGAAGATCGCCACCGCGGTGACAGACGGGGATCTATCCATCGAGATCACCTATCGCACGGATCGATTCGCAGCACACATGGTCAGAGCACTCGTCGATTACCTGTGTGAGGTCCTTCGCGCAACGGTGCGAACGCCGCACCAGACGCTCAGGTCGTTGGGTTCGGCAGCAAGGGAGAATGGTGATGTCACCGGGGTCGACGACGACGTGGTGACAGCCATCCGTCGCGTCTCTGAGACCGCCCCCGAGCGCGTTGCGGTGCTGGACGGCGACTCTTCGATGACCTACGGCGAGTTGTGTCGTGCTGCTGGATGGGTTGTCGCCGAGCTGTACTCACGAGAAATCGATGTCTCCAAACCGGTGGTTGTGCTAGCTCCGCGCGGAGCCGAGATGGTAGTCGCGATGGTGGGCGTCATGATGTCCGGGGCACCCTATCTGCCCGTCGACCCAGGCGATCCACCTGACAGGATTGCGCACCTCGCCCACGATGCCGGTGCCAGTGCGGCCGTGGTCGTGGCGTCCGGGCCCACCGGAAGACTGGCAGCGCTGGACATTCCCATCGTCGAGTTGCCGAGGCGAGTTCATCCGACCGACGACGCCTCATGGTCGCGAATCCTGCCACGATCGGCCGCGTACCTCATCTACACCTCGGGGACGAGCGGAAAGCCGAAGGGCGTCATCGTCAGTCATCGATCGGTGATGACCATGCTCGACAGCTACCGTCGACGCTACGATCTGACTGCCGACGATGTTATGAGTTGCGTGCACTCGGTGGCCTTTGACGCCTCTGTTCTCGAGATCTTCTCTGCGCTGACCACTGGGGCACGCTTGGTGATCGTCGATGATGAAGTCCGTCGTGATCCAGCCCTCCTGTGGCCGACTCTCGTCGACACCGGTGTGACCGTCACCGTTCACACGCAATCGGCCTTCTATGCGCTCGCCGATGTGGCTGTGCGCAGCGGTGAACCAGGATCGATCAGACAGGTGGTTCTCGGGGGCGAGGCCCTGCGGCCTCCTCGAATCGAGCAATTCATCGACGAGTTTCGCGGCCGGATCCGTGTGGACAATCTCTGGGGTGCAACCGAAGGAACGGTATGTGCAACCGCGACGTCCGTGGACCCTCGAGATGATCGGAGCCTCATAGGCTCTCCCATGGATCACGCAGGGATAGCCCTGCTCGACCGTTGGCTCAGGCCGGTGCCCGTCGGCGTGTGGGCGGACATGTATCAGCTGGGACCTCAGCTTGCCCGCGGCTACCACGGCCGGTGCGATCTGACCGCCGGTTTCTTCGTTGCTGCGGTGGGTGGCACACCTGGCGCCAGGATGTATCGCACGGGTGACATCGCTCGCAGGTGTCCAGACGGAAACATCGAGTACCGCGGACGCAGCGATGACCAGGTGCAGCTGCGGGGCTTTCGGGTCGAGCCCCGTGAGGTCGCCGCAGTTCTGGCCACGCACCCCGCAGTGACCGACGCCGTGTGCGTGACCGGGGATCCCGACCGCGCTGGGGAGAGTGCGCTCACCGGGTGGATCGTCCCGATGCCCACTCATCTGGAATCGGCTGGCTCCCTGGACTTGATCGATGACGTGCGAGCGTTCGCGGCAAAGTTCCTACCTCCCCATGCGGTGCCGCACCGTATTCACGTCGTCGGTGCCTGGCCGAGGACGACCTCCGGCAAGATCGACCTGGCGGCGTTGCGAAGTGTCGGACTGTCCCGGTTGGCCCCCGTCGGTGATCCCGGTCCGGACTTCGAGATCGTGGCCTCCGCGGTAGCATCCGTCGTCGACGTATCGGTCGAGGATCTCCGGCCCTCGGATCGACTCCTCGATCTCGGCGTGAATTCGGTCAGTCTCATGCACATCTCGTTGGCGCTCGCGGATCGCATAGAGAAGCCTGTGCGAGTCCGGGACCTCGCCGAGGCGGTAGATCTCGCGGCAGTAGTTGATCTCATCAGCTCGGCTCACGGAAGCGTGAATCTCGCTGGCCGACTGGATGGTGTGACCCTTCCGGAGGAGTGGATCAGACCGCAGCAACACGAGATCTGGCTACTGAACCGGGTCGCCCCTAACAACGCCGTCTATCACCTACCCACCCTGATGCACGTGCGAAGGGGCTTCACTGCCAGCGATGTTCATCGCGCGTTGAATCGTCTCGTGTATCGACACGCTCCATTGCGCACTGTCTTCGAGGATCGAGACGGCTACCCGACGGCCCGCGAATTGTCAGGGGCGGAACTTCATTCGCGGTTGCAGATCGTCGATTCGCATTCCGCTACGTCGATCGATGCCGCCGACGAATTCGTCGAGGACTATTCGCGACGCCCGTTCGACCTGAGTCGTGAGTTGCCGTGGCGCGCAGCTGTCATGTCCTCTGGAGATGACGTGTCGCTCTTGGTGGTGGCCCACCATGTCGCGGTTGATGCGTGGTCGGCGCAGATCTTGTTGCAAGATTTTGAATTCGTCCTTCGGTCCCAGATCGACGGCGCCGCGGAGACGTCGACCGAATCCGAACTCCCGGAGACAATGTCGGTGAACGTTGGCGGCGCCGCAGCACCGACCGAAGATGAGCATCGTGTTGCCAGACAGTACTGGCGTCGTCGACTGAAAGGTGCTCCGCCATACATCGACCTGCCCTCGCCGGCAGTCAGGTCGACTGATGAGGGTGATGCCCAGCCGGGGACTTATCTGGACCGGACGCTGCCTGCAGAAGTCCGGGACGCGCTGGCGAACCTCACCAGATCATTGGATGCGCACGTGTTCCATGCCGTCCATGTGGCCTGGGCGGTCACGGTGGCGCGGTTCTCCGATTGTGGTGACGTGGTTATCGGCGTGCCGAGCAGTGGACGAACCACCTCGGACGACCTCAAGCGAGTCGGCATGTTCGTCCGAACACTCCTCCTGAGAAGCACAGAGCTCAAGAAACGCACTCTCGGAGAGGCGATAACAGAGTCCGTCTACTCAACGGTCGACTCCGAGCGCCACTCGGTCATCGGATACTCCGGAATGATCGCGGCTGTGGAGCCAGAGCGGCTGCCCCGACGCGCGCCATACCTTGATGTGCTCCTCTCGTTCGGCGATCAGACTGTGGCATGGGAACCCGTGGACGCAAGCGTGCGCAAACAAGTGCCCATTCGTGTGGGTCACGCACGTGTACCGATCGAACTGACGGTGACCGACAACGGCGGTGACTCCGACATGTCCGTGACCTTGACTGTTGCGCACGAGCTGGTTGATGTGACCGCGGCCGGTTCGATGCTCGACGTGTTCATCGACGTCGTGGCTCGGCTCGGCACGGCGGATCCGAACGATCCGCTGGATCTCGTCGCATTCGGGTCCGAGCCGCTTCGGCCCCCGAAGCGGCGGACCACCGAACCCGTCGAGCCAATCGGAGCGATTCGTTCGCACGCCCGGTCGAGGCCGGCGGCGGACGCCGTCAGTGACGGTGTCCGGTCCTTGACCTATCAACAGATGATCGATGCTGTCGACCGGTTCGCCGTCACTCTTGCGGATGCGGGCTTCGGGCCGGGCGATCGACTTGCAGTTCTCATGCCACCTCGAGTGGAGGCGATTGTCGCGATCTTGGCCGTACTGTCTCGTGGAATCGCCTATGTCCCTGTCGATCCGAGCAATCCGCCGGCCCGGGTCGAACAGATTCTGCGATTGTCGGGGGCTTTGGGTGTGATCACTGGAACCGACGGAGTGGAGGCACGGATCGCGCCGACCGCAACAAGGTGCAGGTCAGCTCTCCTGTCACCGGGCGAAGTCGAGGCCTACGTCATCTTCACGTCGGGGTCGTCCGGACAACCCAAGGGAGTGGTGGTCACCCGCTCGAATCTGTCGGCAATGATCGGTGCCGCACTGGACTCCGTCGAGGTCGACCATACCGATGTGTGGACATGGTCTCACTCGTCGGCGTTCGACTTCTCGGTATGGGAGATCTTCGGGTGTCTTGTAACCGGAGGGCATCTGGTCGTCGTGGACCGGGAGACCGCGCGCGACCCCATGTTGTTCTCCGAGCTCATATCGCGCAGACAGGTCAGCGTGTTGAGTCAGACTCCCAGCGCTTTCAGCAGACTTACCGACCCGTTGATAGCCCGCTCGACCGATGCGAGGTTGGAGTCACTCCGGCACATAGTTTTCGGCGGAGAGGAGCTGTCGACTGCGTCGATCCGACGGTGGATGAGACGCCACCCACTGGTGGTGATGACCAACATGTATGGCATCACGGAGACGACGGTGCACCTCACCTCTACGCGCGTCGATGTGAACGACGATCGTAGTGTCATCGGCGCACCGCTGGACGGGGTCTGGCTCGCGGTGCTCGATGAGCGGCAGCGTGAATTGCCCGTGGGCGCGCGTGGCGAACTGTTCGTCGCCGGTGACCAGGTTTCCGCGGGTTATCTCGACGAGGGAACAGATGGCGGTCGGGTCGGTGCGGAACAGAGCCGATTTCGGGACGCGCCGTGGGGATACGGCCGCATGTACGCCACCGGCGACAGTGTCCGGCGGCTGGGTTCCAACACATTCGAGTACCTGGGTAGATTGGACGCCCAAGTCCAGTTGCGAGGTCACCGCCTTGAGCTCGATGAGATCGCGGCTGTGCTTGCAAGGCGACCCGAAGTCGCAGATGTCAAGGTGTTGGTGCGAACCAACGGCCATGGCGACGATTCCGTGGTTGCGTTCGTCACCTCGGCGGGATCTGACCACGAGCGCGTGCGCCTCGATGAAAAGGAACTCGAGAGCCTCTGCGTACAACACCTGCCAGTGCACGCGATCCCGAGTCGTGTGATCGTGGTCGATGAATGGCCGCTGACCGGCACAGGAAAGCTCGATCGCCACGCGCTTCTCGACATTGTCTCGGAACCAGTGACTGTGACAAGAGCGATGACATCCACCGAGCGTGTCGTCGCGACCGCTTTCGAGGCGCTGTTGGAGGCTCCGAGCGTACATAGCGGTGACTCCAATTTCTTCGCCCTCGGCGGCACGTCGTTGTCCGCTGCGAGGCTGGCCGCCGTGTTGTCGTCCGATGGCGGTGCTCGGGTATCTGTAGCCGACATCTTCCGTTCTCCCACAGTGCAGTCGCTGGCTGAACTGCTGGACGAGTCACGACGTGCTTCGGCGACAGTGGAGTACGTGCCGCTGCCCTCGATCGTCGACTACCGCACCGAACCGGATGACATGCCGTTGTCCCCGGAGCAGGAAGACCTGTGGTTACGGTGGCGTACCGATCCTGGGTCGACATCGCACGTGTTGGCGGCAAGTATCTCGATTCCAGAAGAGGTCGACACCCGGCGCGTGGTTGCGGGCGTTCGAATGCTGATCGGCAGGCACGAAATGCTGCGCACCACCTATCCCGAGGTCCGTGGCAGACCTCTCCAGCACCTGTGGTCTACCGACCTTGCACTGCAGATGGGCGAGGTCGATGTGCTGTCGACCAAGGTGGACGACGTTGATTCTGCACTGAAAGTGCTGATCAACCCTATCGACATCGCTCGCGAGATGCCCTGGCGGATACGCCTCGTTCGCGATGCTCTCGGCCAGCGGCACCTGTTGACCGTCATGCATCACATCGCTGTCGACGGCGCTTCGGTCGACGTATTGCGGCGGGAGTTCCGCGAAGCGCTCGAGCTCGACATCGTTGCGTCTCCAGGACTCTGGCAGCCGTCACGTCGGCGCGTCGACTACCGGCAGTACACCCTGTGGCGACGACACGTCGCGGCACTGCGGCACGATTCCGATGTCGACTTCTGGCAGGAAGTCTTCCGCACCCCGATCGATGCAGGTAGCGTTCCCGGCTTCCGATTGAACGTGACGGCGTCTCGGACAGTGGCGGGTGCCCGCCGGATACACCGGAGTCTCGACGAGGATGCGACGACCCGGCTCACCGAACTGGCCGCAGCGTCTCACACGACTGTTTTCGTCATCGTCCATACCGCTCTCGCGGCCGTGTTGGCGCGGTCCACCGGTCACGACGACGTGGTGGTCGGGACTGCTATGTCTGCCCGGACTGTCGATCAACTCGCCGGGGCGGTAGGACTTTTCGCGCAGGCGATTCCCTTACGCACGCATATCGATCTGGAACGCCCATTCCGAGAACTGCTCGAATGTGTCACCGCGCGCGACGCAGATGCATTCGCTCACGCAGGTCTGCCTGCCGTGGAGATAGCCACCATCGCGGACCCGGAACGAACGGCCGCTGGACGACCATTGTTCGATGTGGTGCTCGGTCAACTTGATCTACGGGGCGAAGTCCGGGACGAGGATTTTGCACGGACCCTGCCTCTGTACGGGCTCGATTTCGCTGTCTACAACGACGGCCATCGGCTGAATCTGACGCTCACCACGGACGAGCGATCGGTCGACGAGCACCGGGCTAGAGAACTCGTGGACTCGGTGATCGTGCTACTCGCGTCGGCAGTCGCTGCCCCTGATCGTCCTGCCGCGGACCTGTTGGTGGGGACCGATGTTGTCTTTTCGGCGCCTCGAGACGAGGCGAACACCGATCCGGCGCCGGCGACTTGTGGCCATCTGCTGCGACGCGCACTGAACGTGGACCCAGACGCCCTCGCGGTGATCGACATACGCAATCGCGTATCGGGTTTCGGTCGATCGATCAGTTATCGCGACCTGGCAGCCCTCGCTAGCCACGTGGCGCGCCGATTGGCGGCACGTGGTGTCGGCGCCGGTGATGTCGTCGTGCTCAACATGCACCGATCGGTCTGGTCGGTCATCGGAGAATGGGGGGTCGCGTTTGCCGGGGCCGCGTTCGTATCGATCGAACCTGGTGAGCCCGAGGCACGTCGCAGAAGCATGATTGATGCAGTGGGTGCTGCGCTGCTGCTGTACAACGGCGAGCGACCGGCCGAGTGTGCGATCGAGACGATGGAAATCGACTGGGCGAAGTCAGATCCCGATACCGAGAGATCTGGCGAGCTGTTCTACGAGCGCGATCGTGTGCGAACTGTGCGGATGGATGATGTCGCCTATCTGGTCTTCACCTCGGGTACGACGGGTGCACCCAAACCCGTGGCTGTCACCCATCGCGGTTTGGTCGGGGTGATCGGTGCCGCCGTCGACCGAGCCGGATTGTCGGTCGGCGTGCGGGTGATGCACACATATGCAAACACCTTCGACGCGCACCTCATCGGGGTCGTGCCGGCCGCGGTGGCCGGCTCGACGCTGGTGATCTGCCCACACGACACAGTCGGGGGCCACGAATTGGCCGACCTGATCACCCAGGAGTCGGTCGAAGTCCTGATGACAACACCGGGAGTGCTTGCGACACTCACCCCAGAGTCGGTAGGCACTGTCAGTCGAGTGGTCGTCGGGGGAGAGAAGCTGCCACCCCGGTCGTCATCGATGTGGTCGTCGCGGGTCCGGCTGGTCAACTTCTACGGCCCCTCCGAGACCACCATTGCCGTGACTGCAGCGAACGTGGTCGACTCGGGCACCGGCCCGGGGCGCGAGATCTCGATAGGGACGCCTGTCGGTGGTGTGGAGGTGCTGGTATTGGATCGCCGGTTGCGGCCCGTTCCCGATTACACGATTGGTGAGCTCTACGTCGCCGGACCCGCACTGGCCCGCGGGTATGCGGGCATGTCTGCGAAGACCGCAGCATCCTTCGTGCCCCATCCCGGGCGTAGCGGCCGACGGATGTACCGAACCGGAGATCTGGTGTACAGGGAGGCGAGTGGGCGTCTGGTCATACGAGGGCGGTTGGACTCCCAGATCAAGATCAACGGAATTCGATTGGAGCCTGGCGAGATCGACGCCGCGTTATCTGATGTCTCAGGTGTGCGGGCATCAGTCACCGATGTTCACACGGCCCATAGTGGAGACCAAGTACTGGCAAGTTGGGTGGTACTCGACGAGTCAGCTGCGATCACCCCCCATCAGATTCGAAGCGAGCTACGAAACATTCTGCCGCGCTCGATTGTTCCGTCGGCGGTGACCATCGTCGAGCAACTTCCGATCGGTAGACACGGCAAAGTCGATCGACGTGCACTACCGGCCCCCTCATTTGCCGGACCTCCGTCAGCCGCTCCATGCACTCCATCCGAGTCTCTAGTAGCGCAAGTGTGGTCGGAGATGCTGGACCGCCCGATCTCCGAGATCACCAACCAGTCAGACTTCTTCGGACATGGGGGGACGTCTCTGTCCGCGACGAGGGTTGCAGGACGACTGAGAGAGCTGTCGGGCGTGGACATTCCCGTATCCGCAGTCTTCGAGCATCGCACTCTCGCTGAATTGGCAGGTCTCCTTTCCGCATCACTCAGCACGATCGACGCTCCCGCGCCGGTCCATGAAACGTACTCCGGACCAGTGCCGCTGGCGTTTCCGCAGCAGCGCCTGTGGATTCACCATCGGATCGCGCCGCAGTCGAGTGCCTATCACGTGCCGGTGGTGCTACATCTGAGCGGACATGTCGACCCCACTCGCCTCCGGCGTGCCGTCGAAAGGGTAGTCGAGCGGCACGTGAGTCTGCGGATGGCGTACCCGGACACGGCTGAGGGGCCGGTGCAAGAGGCCATTGAACAATGGACTGTGGATTTCGAAGTGGTGGAGGTCGATGCCGGATCAGCGGACACCGAGGTGGCCAAGCGGGTCACTACCCCGTTCGACCTCGCCCGAGGCCCGGCCTTTCGTGCAAGTCTCGTCCGCTCCGATGCAGAGTACGTGTTGGTCATCGTCTTGCATCACGTGGCTGTCGACGGCTGGTCCATGCGAGTCCTGATGGAGGATCTCAGCGAAGCGTGCGGCGATGCATGGGACGCCGGTGAGCCGCCGCTCGACTACCTGGACTACTCACGGTGGCTTCGTGAGCGTTTGGGCAATCCTTCTGATCCGAGCAGCCGTTTCGCGTACGAGTTGGAGCACTGGTCGCGAGTTCTCGAGGACGCTCCGGCGCCGATTCCGATCGCTGATCTGAGTCCACGGACCGGTGGTGACCAGTTGGGCGGGCGCACAACACGGCGACTCGGAAACGCGCTCATGGATTCGGTTGCTCGACTCGCCGAGGCCGAGTCGAGCACTGTGTTCCACATCGTGCATGCCGCGCTGGCGGTCCTGCTGAGCAGATTGACAGGGCGGGACGACGTTGTGATCGGGGTTCCGACCCACGGTCGAACCGATTCGCGGTGGGACCGTGTGGTCGGAATGTTCGTGAACACACTCGCCTTACGAACTCGGATCGCTCCGGCGTCGAAGGTCGTCGATGCTGTGCACGTCGCTCGTGATGTCAACCTCACCGCCGCCGCCCACGCTGAAGTGCCGTACGACGCCGTGGCCGGACTGGTGGCACCGGCACGTGGCGTGGCCGGGGACCCGCTGATCTCGGTTCTACTCGTCCATCAGGATGTGCTCCCGATCGATCAGATGCGGGCGTACCTGGATCACGGCTCGCTCACAGGAGAACTGGACACGCGGTCGATCGACGGTGTGAGCGCCAAGTATGACCTGGAAGTTGTCCTGTCGCGCGATGCGGACGGGTGTGCCCATCTCGGAGTCATTCACTCCACACGAGTCTCCGGCGCCAGGGCCGAAGCTGTCGTCGGCGAGCTCGTCACCATGCTGGCAGGGGCAGAAGCTCCGCAGAGCGCATTTCCGCGGGGCGATCTCGAGGCGAATCCGGCAAACGATGCAGTGGTACCGGACAGCGTCCACGGCTTCCCCGGGCAACCGACGACAGCAGAGCCTCCCGATGCTCAGACGGGCCGATCCGGTGCTGTGACGACCGAAGTCATGAAATCGGCGATTACGATTGCGGACGCGATGGCCGCAGCCGTCGGTGGCGCCCGCGGAACCGTAGGCCTCGATGATGACTTCTTCGCAATCGGTGGTACTTCGCTTTCGGCGACTCGTATGGTGACGATTCTGAGAGCCGACGGTTTCGACGTCGCTGTCCGCGATGTATTCGATTCCGCCACACCGGCCGAACTCGCTACGCGTTTGCTCACTCGGGGGACCGTAACCGCGACAGCGACAGGTTCGGCTCCCTCGAGCTACGCAGTCGGTCTCGAACAAGTGCCCATGGTGCCACCGCAGCGGCAGATGTGGGTGTTGTCCGGTCTCTATCCTCTGGTCCCTCGTTGGGTACCACTCGCAGTGGCCGCTGCTGGTGGGTGCTCGGTGGACGACGCGCGGTCTGCGGTTTCGTCGCTGGTCTCACGCCATCACGCACTGCAGATGAGCTACCCGTCGTTCACAGAACCTCGTCAGTATCACCATGCCCACTGGAGCGCAGATCCGATGCTCGTACCGGAGAGTCGCGCGATGGAGGAACTGGCAGTTGCAATGGCCAGGCCGGCCCGACTCGACAACGAGCCGCCAGTTATGGTGTGGATCGTCACACGCGAGTCCGGCTCGGCCGGAGCGCAACCGACGGTCAGCGGGGTGGTGATGCTCGTTCACCACATCTCTGCTGACGGAGAGTCGGCGGCCATCATGCGCCGTGACCTGGCAGCGCTGTTGTCCGGCGCAGAGTTGCCTGCGCCCAACGTGGGATACGCACAGGCCGCGAGGTGGATCACTGAACTGGCCCACCGTAATCGACCGGCGGACCTCGAGTACTGGCGTCAGGCGCTGGATGACGTGCCCCCCAACTCATCGCTCGAACGTGACCCATCAGTACGGCCGAGCGCGAACGGAATCGAATGGGCTGTCATCGATGTCGATGACGAGCTGTCCGTCGCGGTGGGGCGAACAGCTCGCGTGCACCGCGCGTCGCGGTTCCACGTCTTTCACGCTGCACTTGCGATGTGCCTGTCGGCGCACCTGGGCACCGACGACGTCCTCATCGCGACCCCCGTGTCATTGCGCGTGCATCCGGACATCCGGGAGATCGTGGGCATGTTCGTGAACACGGTCGTCTTGCGCTCTCGCTTCACCACGGACATGACGATCTCCGACCTGATCACCTCGATCCGTGACCGTGATGTCGCCGCGATGGATCACTGCACCGTCCTGTTCGCTGATGTGATCGACCATCTCGGGGTGGAACGGCACAAGGATCATCACCCGCTGACGCGGGTGATGTTCAGCGTGGTCGACGACAGCGGTGCCACAGTCCCGCTGCGAGATGACCTCGACGAGATGCGATCCTCGTCAAAGGAATTCGAACTGCAGGTGACTGTGGTCCGGGAGGGCGGCACATGGCGCATTCGCCTTCTCTTCGCACGCGGCCTTCTCACGGAGGGACAGATCGGAAGATTCCGACGACGGCTCAGTCGTTGCTTGGAGATAGTGGCGGGTGATCCGGGTCGGGCCGCGGCAGCGATAGATGTGCGTCTCGATGACGAAATCGAGACCGTTGAGCAGTCTGTCTCATCAGAGGACAGACTTCTGGGCGACTTGCTGGACGCGCAGATAGTCGCGCGTCCGGACGCGCCTGCCATCGACGACGGCCGCGTCACGTTGACGTATCGCGAACTCGACCGCTGGGTATCCGTCGCGGCGCGCGGGCTCATCCATCGTGGGGTGAGACCGCACCGTTGTGTCGCGATAGCGATAGGGCGATCGATCGAGTCGGTGGTAGCGCTGTGGGCGGTTACGCGTATCGGGGGCGTTGTGATCCCCATCGACACTGCATACCCGACCGAGCGAATCGCGGAGATTGCGCGAGTGACTCGCGCAATGGTGATCACCCGGAATGACATCGAGGGACCTCCTCGTTCGGATGCGCAGTTGCAACGTTACGAAGTGGTGCGCGTGCGGACCGACTCCCTCGCCTACGTGATCACGACGTCGGGTACGACCGGAGCCCCGAACATCGTCGGCGTCACGCATCAAGGCCTGACAGGGCTCATGGATGCGACTCGATTCCCGGCTGTCGCAGCCGACCGAATCGCCATGGCGTCGAGCCCGGGCTTCGATGCGACCATCCTCGATGTTCTGTGGCCACTGATCTCGGGGGCCACGTCGGTGGTGGTGCCGCCTGAGGTGATCGGGGGCGGCGAGATGACCACATGGTTCCGTGAGCAGCAGGTGACCGCATTCTTCGCAACACCGTCTGTGCTGGCGACATTGAGTGTCGACGACTTACCCGATGTCCGCACAGTGGTCGTCGGTGGCGAGGGACTACCGCAGCATCTTGCCCAGCGATGGGCCGGGCGGGTGCGACTCGTCAACATATACGGTCCGACCGAGACGACAGTGTGCGCCACCACAGCTGAGGTGTCCCAAGATCGCCCTGTTCGGATCGGTGTTCCGCTTCCAGGTTTCGGACTCGAGATCCTGGATTCTCATCTGCGCCCGGTTCCCCCGGGCACCGTGGGGCAACTCTTTCTTTCCGGGCACTCGCTGGCACGCGGTTACCTGGGGGATGCCGCTCTCACCGCTCGGCGTTTCGTCGCCGGTCCGAACGGCCGTCGCCGGTACGCCACAGGCGACTTGGTGCGTTGGACCGCGGAGGGGCTCGAGCATCGTGGCCGCATAGACCGCCAGATCAAGATCCGCGGACAGCGAGTCGAGCCGGCAGAGGTCGACACCGTTCTCGTCCGCGCGGGCGCCGGTGCTGCAGCCACCGTTGTCGTCCCGAGTCAGTCGGGAGATGCGCTCGTGTCATACGTGACTGTGAACGGTACCGATATCGACGCTCGCGAATTCAAGGAAACATGCGCACGGTTCTTACCGAGACACATGGTCCCGGCTCAGATCGTGATCGTGCCAGGTCTACCGCGAACGAGTTCCGGAAAGCTGGCGACGAATCAGCTTCCACCGCCGCCCTGGGTGCGCTCGGACCGTAGGCCTCGAGACGAACTGGAGACGGCCGTGCTCGACTGCTTCACGCAAGTTCTGGGTGTCGACATCGGGATGGATGACGACTTCTTCTCAGCGGGGGGAAACTCGTTGACGCTATTGGAGTTACGTGCTGAGCTCGCCGAACGTGCCGGATGTCGAGTTCCTGCGTCTGCCCTGTTCGGTGCATCAACGCCATCTGAAGTCGCATCGCTTGCACGCGGTGAGCAAGGGCTGTTCGGATCGGCGGCGGCACACGTCGTCGACATATCCGAGAAGTTCGGCCGACGCTCTGGACAGCCTCGGCCCGATACCGAGAGCACCGTACTCTGGTGCGTGCATCCCGCGTCGGGACTGGCGCGGGACTACCTACCGTTGGCCGGGGTTCTCACCAATGAGAAGGTGCTTGGGCTCCAACTGCCAGATGCCGGTTCGGCCGGAATCGAATTCGAGCCCACAATCCAGTCGGTTGCCGCGGCTCACGTCGAGGCGATCCGCTCGCGTCAACCCAAGGGCCCGTACCAACTTCTCGGATGGTCGATCGGGGGCGCCATTGCCCACGAGATAGCCTCTCAGATAACGGATCTGGGGGAGCACGTATCGCTGCTGTGTCTCATGGACGCGCACACGCCTGAAGAACTGGCTGCCGTTCAAGCACCGTTGTTCGGGATGAGTCCGGTGGAACCGGGTGCGCTCACTGTCAGCGAACTGCGGGAACTCGACCGGCATCGTCTGTGGATCACACAGCTGATCGATTCGCTGGCGGCCCATCGTCCGTCGACGGTCGTTGTACGAAACACGATCTTCTTCGCTGCCGACAACACCATCGCCTCGGGTTGGGGGCGTTACGTCTCTGGTCCCATACGCGTTCTACAGGTGGCGGCTCCACATTCCGATTTCGGGCGGCCTGATGTGATGCGCGATATGGGGCGTATGTTGGCGGGCGCAATCGCTTCGGGAGTCGAGCGATGAACGACGAGGTGACGGCGCCGTTGTCTCTGCTGTTCGTGTGCACAGGGAATCTGTGTAGATCGCCGATGGCGGAGGTGGTCGCCACCGACCTGGCTGTCTCTCGAACCCTGCCGGTGGTGTTCGACAGCGCAGGAACTGCAGCGCGCAACGGCAGCCCCATGCATCCACTGACTCTCGCCGTGTTGGAAGCACATGGGCATTGCGGTGGCCGCTTCACCGCATCCTATCTCGCGCCATCGATGATTTCTTCCGCTGATGTGGTTCTCGCATTCACCAGATCCCAGCGATCGAGATGTCAACAAATTGCGCCGATTCAGTGGAAGAAGATATTTACTCTGAAAGAGTTCGTGCAGCTGTCGAGGTGGGGGTCGCTGAATTCTGCGATCGCCGCTCGCACGCAGGTTGATGCCACGGATCCTGAACTTGATATTGCAGATCCGATCGGTGGACCTCGGACTAGTTTTGAGTCGACGTTCTCCGAGATCCGTCCCCTTCTCGAAGTGGTCGTTTCTTGGGTCGAATCACACGGCGCCGAATCCAAAGCTGCTCGCGTGCAGAGAAATTAGCGCCGCTGGCCGCATGTGGGGGAAGGGTGAACCTTCGACATCGGACGTGGGCGGCGAAGAATCGGGTAACGGACTGGAGTGTGGTTTCGAAAAGTTCGTGTGAGATCCAGTGGAGATTTCTAGACGTGGTGCGCCTGGGTTGACATCACGCTCTTTCGGGTCCACTATTCACTTGATTGCTGAATATTATGACCCGCTGTCCAGTCGGACATTTTGTATCGGTCATCACGGACGGGCAATACGCGTTCTCTTTCTGAAAGTAGGTCGGTATGGGTAGGTGGCGGGTATGTCGCACCATCGGGTCTTTTG
>NZ_BANX01000017.1 GCF_000334455.1 Gordonia soli NBRC 108243 | reverse complement strand
CCCTTCAGCATCGGCTGATAGCCGACACTGCTGAGCCGTACGCCTGATCAGGTCTGCGGCACGCACCAAACACCGCAGAGGCGGGAATCGGAGCTTCCGATTCCCGCCTTTGTGATATTTAATTGCAGATCTATTCGGACGGTTCGGATTTCACCCGTTCGATGGGTGGAGTCTCGTCGTCCCCTTTGTTATGTTCGCGAACGGTAAGTCAATATCGCGAACTCAATTGGGGGTTGATGAACGAATGAAACGAACCATTCTCGCCGGTGTGGTCGCCGCCGCGGCAGCCGTCGGCGTCGCCGGTGCCATTGCTCCGGGTACTGCACAGGCGGCAACGATCTTCTCGTCACAGTTCTCGCCGAACGGCTGGGGCAACACCTTCGACGACGAGAAGGGCCAGGCCGGCACCTACTCGACGACCCGTGTCAGTGACACGGACGGCTCGCTCCAGTTCGAGACCTCGGCCACCACGCCGCGGCAGGCGTCCTACAAGGCCGTCAACAAGATCCCGCTGACAACGGCGATCGGCAAGACGCTCTCGTTCGAGAAGACCGAGGGCAACGCCAACTGGCAGATCCGAGTCACCGGCGCCAACACCGGCTCGGGCGACGGCTTCCTGACGCTGGTCTGGTCCGCCCCTGATGCGGCCGGCAAGTACAGCGCCGGCGATTCGAACAAGTGGTGGGCCACTCGCGCCCTGCCGGGATTCGCGCGCGGTGAGACGGGCACCCTGGAAGAGCTGACCAAGGCTGCCAACACCGAAGGCAAGACGGCTGTCGTGAACCACTACGGCATCTCCAGCCAGCCGGGCACTCCGGGCGGCAAGGTCAATGTGGACGGCGTGCAGTTCAATGGTGACACCACCAATTTCGCACACGTCGGTGGCGCCGGAACCGGCTCGCTCGACGGCCTGATCCCGCGCTGACCCACTCGGGTAGCCGATAGCGGCGTCGAACAATCGAAAGCAGCGATCGACCCCCGTCCGCTCAGCGGGCGGGGGTCGATCTGTGAGAGGGCCGGGCAGTCGTTCGGGCCCGCCGACGCTATTTCTTCTTCGGCGGGGCGTTCAGCAGCTGGATGAACGGCTGGGCGTTGGCGATGGCCGAGCCGATACCGCCGATCGCGGTGCCGCCGAGCGACGCGGCGGAGCCGAGCAGGATCGCGCCGCCGATGCAGCCTGCGAGCGGGCCGGCACCGAAGAGCAGGGCGACGGGAGCAGAGACCACACCGGCGGCGACGGCACCCAGTAGGCAGCCACCGACGAGACCGGTTGCGGCGCCGAGGAAGCCACCGACGCTGGCGGTGAGGCCGATGTTGTCCTTGACCCCGGCGACTGCGGCCTGCAGGTCGACGTTGTGGCGGACCGGCTGGAAGCGGGTGGTGACCGGGTTGGTGTCCACGCGCAGGGTCGCCGACTTGCCGGCGACGGTGGCGTTCACCGGGCGGACGAAGTCGTCGACGGCAAGGACCAGCGGTACGGCCTCGACGGCCTTGCCGCGAGCGTCGGAGAGCACCAGCTTGTTGCCGACCTTCCCGAACGATCCGTTGTCCGTGGTCACCGTGACGGCCGAGCCGTGACGAGCGACGTTCCAGTGGGTACCGGCGGCCTGCGGAGCGGCATCGGCGTACGCGGTGCCGGTGGCGACACCCATCGACGCCACGATCATCGCCGAGACGGCGACGAGCTTGTTGAACTTCATGAGACGGGATTCCCCTCTGTGCCCCAAAAGTATTGGGCTGGTTGGCATAACGAAGAGAACGTAGAGGCCGAAACGGTCACGTTCGGGGCACATTCGGGGTTCGTTGAATGACGCAAGGGTGAACATCTGTTCGAAATTGGACAAACGTCCCGAATCGCCGTGATCCGCATCTGTAGCTCGCCGACCGCCCAAGAGTCGCCGTGAACGCAACCATTCTGCGAACGAGTTCGACTACGTAACGTCTCGATCAAGCCCAGCCCCCGAACTCCAGGCGAACTCCTCGTGACATTGCACCTCGACCGTGTTGCCCCGGCCTCCGCGGCGACAGCACCGACCATCACCCCGACGCCGGCGCTGATCGCAGCCCAACCTTCCATCGCGACGCCGATCTCCGGCGCCCGCCGCCACCGGTGGACCAGCCGCGGAACCCGCGCACTCCGACAGTCCATCGGCCTGATCGTGGTGATCGTGGTGTGGCAGTTGGGTGCTCGCTCATGGCTGGGTACGACCACGCCGGCGCCGACCGAGGTGGTGACCGCCGGATGGGACCTGATCAAGACAGGGGAGCTGTGGGATCACCTGGCCGCATCGACGCGCCGTGTGGCGATCGGCCTGTCCATCGGCATCGGGATCGGGTTGGTGCTCGGGGCCGCCGCGGGTCTGTTCCGATTCGCCGAGGACCTGGTGAACGCGCCGATCCAGGTGCTGCGCATGATGCCGGCCGTCGCGCTGGTACCGGTGTTCATCATCTGGTTCGGCATCGGCGACCCGTTCAAGATCGCGCTGATCATCGTCGCGCCGATCTTCCCGATCTATCTCAATGTGCTCGCCGGCATCCGCGGTGTCGACCAGAAATTGATCGAGGCGGCCGAGTCGCTCGAGTTGAGCCGCGTCGAACTGGTCCGATATGTGGTCCTCCCCGGCGCACTCCCGCAGATCTTCGTCGGGCTCCGGCAGGCATTGGGCATCGGCTGGCTCGTACTGGTCGTCGCCGAGATGCAGACGACCCCGGTGGGGCTCGGGTTCCTCATGAACGATGCCAAGGAGTACCTGCGCGTCGACCAGATCTTCCTGGTGCTGGTGATCTACGCGATCCTGGGGTTGATCACAGACGTCGCGGTGCGATTGCTGGAACGTCGCTTCCTGTCGTGGCGCAACGGATTCGAGGGTCGATGACTGTGCGTGAGCGGTTCCGCAACCGCAGCGGCTCCGGCCGATCTCTGGTCCGCACTGCGGCCGGCGACCGCGGTGTCCACATCATCGGCGCCGGTCGGCGCTTCGACGATCGGCACGTGCTCGACGGCATCGACCTCACCATCGCACCCGGCGAATTCGTCGCGCTTCTCGGCGCCAGTGGTAGCGGCAAGAGCACGCTGTTGCGTGGCATCGGCGGACTCGACGACGGGTTCACCGGTGAGATCGCTGCGCCCACCGCGAAGGCCATCGTCTTCCAGGAGCATCGGCTGATGCCCTGGCTGTCGGTGTGGCGCAACGTCACCCTGGGTCTACGGGTGCCCGATCCGCGGGCCGCGGCGATCGCGGCACTCGATGAGGTAGGTCTCGCGAGCAAGGCCGACGCCTGGCCTGCGACGCTGTCAGGTGGCGAGGCACAGCGCACCGCACTCGCCCGGGCGCTCATCCGTGAGCCGGATCTGCTGTTGCTCGACGAGCCGTTCGGTGCGCTCGATGCACTCACGCGGATCACCGCACAGAATCTCGTGGCGAGTCTGTGGCAACGCCACCGGCCGGCCACCCTGTTGGTCACCCACGACGTCGAGGAAGCCCTGCTCCTTGCCGACCGCGCGCTCGTCCTGCGCAACGGCCGGGTCGCCGAGGAGATCAGCGTCGACCTGGAACGTCCACGGCCGGTGACCGATCCGGCCTTCGTCGCGTTGCGATCTCGGCTCCTGGCAGCCCTCGGGGTTGCGCCGACCGGTCGCGACGTCCACAGCACCGAAACCGCACCCCATCCAGAGCAGGAGTACACCCATGCCTGACGAACTGACCCTCTCCACCGATGTCCTCGTGATCGGTGGCGGACCCGCGGCGACGTGGGCGGCCATCCACGCGCGGGAGGCCGGGTCGGAGGTCGTCCTGGTCGACAAGGGCTACTGCGGTGCGTCGGGCACCACGGCGCCGTCGGGGACGGGTGTCTGGTACGTCGTCCCGGACGCGGAGAAGCGAGCCGCGGCCAAGGCGAGCCGCGAGACCCTCGGTGGGCACCTGGCCGATCACCACTGGATGGACCGGGTCCTCGAGCAGACCTACGTCAACATGAACCGACTGGGCACCGAGGGGCGTTACCCCTTCCCGGTCGACCCGGCCACCGGAGAGCAGATGCGCACCGGTCTGCAGGGGCCTGAGTACATGCGACGGATGCGAGCCTGGGTGCAGCGGTTGGGGGTCCAGATCCTCGACCACTCACCGGTTCTCGAACTGCTCACCGATGCCGACGGCGCCGTTCGCGGGGCCGCCGGTCATCAGCGTCAGACCGGCCGCGACTTCCGGATCACCGCAGGCGCGGTGGTCGTCGCCACCGGCGGCTGCGCATTCCTCTCCCGTGCGCTGGGGTCCAACGTCGACACCGGAGACGGCGCGCTGATGGCTGCCGAGGTCGGTGCGTCGTTCTCCGGCATGGAGTTCGCGAACGCCTACGCGATCGTGCCCAAGGGCGCGACCATCACCAAGACCGCGTACTACGGCTACGCGACCTTCTTCCACGCCGATGGGCGCGTCGTCGAGGGGGCCGGCTCGATGAAGGGCCGATCGGTCATCGCGAAGACCCTGTTGACCGAGAAGGTGTACGCACAGCTCGACCGGGCCGACGAGAAGGTCGCCGCCCAGATGCGACTCGGTCAGCCCAACTTCTTCCTGCAGTTCGACCGCAAAGGCATCGATCCGTTCACCGACCGCTTCGAGGTCGACCTGCTCGCCGAGGGGACCGTCCGCGGCACCGGCGGGATCGACATCGTCGACGACGACTGCTGGACCGGTGTACCCGGTCTGTACGCGGCCGGTGACGCCGCGACCCGCGAACGGATCTGCGGCGGCTTCACCGGTGGTGGCAGCCACAATTCGTCGTGGGCGATGTCGTCGGGCAGTTTCGCCGGACTCGGCGCGGCGCGTGCAGCTCGTGCAGCGGGCCGGCCGTCGGTGACGTTGCGTGGAGCGGGCACCGTCGGCTTCGGTCACGGCGGACGCGGTGTCGCCGCACCGGACGACATCGTGCGTGCCGCCCAGGACCAGTTGATCCCTTTCGACAAGAACTATCTGCGCCATGGCGACCGGATGGAGACGGCTGCCGGCGAACTGGAGACGATCTGGTCGGCGGTGTCGGACGAGCGTTACGGCGATCCGACCCCGGCGGGACGGATCCGCGCCAGGGAGGCCGCGGCGATCACAGCGGTAGGGCGCTGGATCTACCGGTCGGCGTTGGCGCGGACCGAATCCCGCGGCATGAGCAAGCGGGACGACTTTCCGCAACTCGATCCGGCGCAGCACGACCACGTGCGCACCGGTGGGCTCGACTCGGTGTGGGTCGCCGCGCCGGCCGCAGTGCTCGACCAGCGGGTCCCCGCATGATCGAACTGGTTCTCGCGGACGCATGTATCCAGTGTGACAAGTGTGTACTCGCATGCCCCACGAACGTTTTCGACCGTGGTGCCGACGGCGTACCGACCATCGCGCGCCAGTCCGACTGCCAGACCTGCTTCATGTGTGAGGCGTATTGCCCCACGGACGCGCTCTACGTGAGCCCACAGTCGACCCCGCTGACCCCCGCCGATGCCGTTCCTGCAGACCTCATCGGCAGCTACCGCGAGCGACTGGGGTGGGGGAGGGGTCGGCAGCCCGGTAGCCGCACGGCGGTGGGGCCGCCCATCCCACACGGAGATCCGCCGCCGCGACTGGTCGAGCGGATCGGGCACAGCTGATCCGAGTGAGACCGCGACCCGGCCCCGTCGGGGCCGGGTCGGTCCGCGAATCGCATCCGGCCGTCGTCGTCGAAAGGGACGTTCGTCGGTGCCATGCGTTGCGGCCGCGGCCGTCTGCGCACGACCCGAGGAAGACTGCGTACGCCATCGAGGCGTTCGATACATCCAGAGAGAGAACAACCATGACACCGATCGCCCGTCCCGGAAGCCGTCAGCACGGCGTCCGTCGCCGATTCGGCCTGCTCCTCGTCCCGGTGCTGGCGCTTGCGCTCGCCGCCGGTGCGGTGGCCTGTGGATCCTCCGACTCGTCGACGACCGGGCGCGACGTCATCGACACCCTGCGCGTCGGGGTCATCGGTTCCACCAACGTGATCTCGGGCCCGGTCGGCTTCGCACACCAGCGGGGCGACCTGGTGAAGTCGCTGAAACCGTTGGGGGTCAACAAGGTCGAGGTATTCAGCTTTCCCAACGGGCCGGATCTCAACCAAGCGCTGATCGGTGGCCGGCTGGACGTGGCCAGCTACGGTGACACTCCCGCGCTCGTCGCACGGGGGTCGGGACTCGGCACGCGACTGCTGACCATCAACCAGTTCAACAACAATGCCGGCGTTGTCGCCAAGGACCCGTCGATCACATCGCTCGACGACCTCGCGGGCAAGAAGATCGGCGTGCCCAAGGGCTCCTACATCGACCGCTACCTGCAGGGGGCACTGCAGGAGAAGGGCATCAGGGCAACGCTCATCCACCTGTACCCTGCCGACCAGGAGGCGCCGCTGAGCTCGGGCGAGATCGCCGCAGCAGCATTACCCGCGGTGATCCCGTCGGTGTCGCTGCAGGCGTTCGAGGCGAAGGGCTTCCACCTCGTCGACTCCGTCTACCGCGATCACCCGAAGCTCGCCGGCACCAGTGCGACGGTGAGCAGCGACGAGTTCCTCGCCAAGCATCCCGACTTCGGTGCAGCCTGGCAGAAGCTCAATGCCGACTCGGTCCGGTATGCGAAGGCGCACTGGGACGACTATCTCGACTTCGAGGTGAAGAACTCCAAGGCCGACCCGCAGGCGATCCGCGATGCCGCCAACCCGAACGGCTACTCCGAGGAGCCGTTCCCGAGCGCCGGAGTCGAGCTCCTACGCGGAACCAAGGAGTTCCTGGTGGCGCAGAAGAGCATCCGCGACGACTTCGACCTGGACGGCTGGTTCTACCGACCGTCTCAATCGGCCGACAAGTCCTGACCCTCGCACATCCAGGAGACGAGCAATGACCGCACCGACCAACGGACCTCGCTTCGGCATCTGGGCCAACGTCTACGGTACGTGGGCATCGGCATTCCATCCCGATGACCCGCTCGATGCGTCGTGGGAGCGCAACCTCGCCCAGGTACAGCTTGCCGAGCGGCTGGGGTTCCACAGCACACTCATCGCCCAGCACATCATCAACCCGTCCGATCAGTCGCGCGATCAGCTCGAGACCTGGACCACCGCAGCGGCATTGGCGGCGGTGACGTCCGAGATCGAACTGATCACCGCCATCAAACCGTTGTTGGTGCATCCCGTGGTGCTGGCCAAGCAGGCCGCCAACATCGAGGAGATCTCCCGGGGACGGTTGTCGCTGAACGTCGTCAATGCCTGGTTCAAGCCGGAGGTCGAGAAGGCCGGCATCTCCTTTCCCGAGCACGATGACCGCTACGGGTACGGCACCGAGTGGCTGCACATCGTCCGCCGGCTGCTCAGTGGTGAGGTCGTCAACCACGAGGGCCGCCACTTCAGTATCGACGACTACCAGATCCGTCCGACCGGGAAGTTCCGCGAGCGTCCGCAGATCTATGTCGGTGGTGAGTCCGACCAGGCTCGCGACCTCGTCGCCGAGCAGGGAGATGTCTGGTTCATCAACGGCCAGCCGCCGGAGAACGTCAATGCGCTCATCGACAGCGTGGTACTCCGCCCGCGGGTCGGCCCGCCGGTGCGCTACGGGCTGGCCGCCTTCGTCATCGCCCGGCCCGATGCCGAAGCGGCGCAGGCCGAACTGGAACACCACTGGAAGCTCAACGAGCAAGATCAGAAGTTCTTGGCGAACATCGTCGCCGGGGCCGACGAGAAGGCCGTCATGTTCCACACCTTCGCCAAGTACCCGGCCATCGGGACCAACGGTGGTACCGCGGCCGGGTTGGTCGGCTCCTACGACGACGTCGCGGACCGCATCGTCGAGTTCCATCGCGCAGGCATCGAGACGTTCATGCTGCAGTTCCAGCCCTTCGAGGCAGAAATGGAACGCTTTGCGACCGAGGTGATCCCGCGCGTGCGCGAGCGACTCCTGGTGCAGGCTGCGCCGGCCGCGGTGATCGGGTAGCCACTGCCAGGTCGTGACCGTCGCACGAAACGAGGCCCACTCCTGCTCGGAGCGGGCCTCGTTCGGTGTCGGTGGGGTGTCAGCGGGAGTGACGACCGGGATGGTCCGGCGGGTACTCACCGGGGAACTGTCCGGGCGGCGGGTAGGCGCTCGACCCCGGCGGCGGGTACTGGCCGGGCGGCGGGTACTGCCCCGGAGCGGGCTCGGGTGTCGGGAAGCCACCCTGACCCGGTGCGCCCTGGCCTGGTGCGCCCTGGCCCGGTGCGCCCTGGGGCGGAGGACCCTGGGGCGGCCCCTGCGCGGGCGGTCCCTGTTGCGGGTTCTGCGCAGGTGCGTACGGCTGCGGCGGGATCGGGCCGGACGGCGGCGCCTGAACCGAGGCGGGCGGGGGCGTACTGAAGCGCTGCGTCGCCGACGTCGGGATGGCGCCCGAGGCGGGAGCACTCGGGTCGGTCAGGTGCGGCGGAAGTTCCTTGGCCGCATCCTCCTTGGCTCGCGACGTGCCCTCCGGGTCGAGCAGGTCGCGGATTTCCGTCAGCAGCGCGATCTCGGTGACCTCGGCCTTCTTGCTGAAACCACCGAGAGCCGCGAGCCGGTTGTACGGCACGATGATGATGAAGTAGACGACCGCGGCGACGATGATGAAGTTGATCGCAGCGGTGATCACCGAGCCGATGTTGACGAATGTCGACGGATTGTCGGTGATCTGGAATCCCAGGCCTTCGGCTGCATCGGAACTGACCGGGATGGCATTGATCAACGGCTGGATGATCTTGTCGGTGAATGCGGTGACGATCGCGGTGAATGCCGCCGCGATGATGACCGCGGTGGCCAACTCGACCACGTTGCCCTTGAGTATGAAGTCCTTGAATCCCTTGAGCACGGTGCGGTCCTCTCCGTTCGTCTGTACCGCTTCTGACAAGTGTTCATTCGGCGCCGCGACGGCCGCGGTGGCGGTCGGACGGCATCGTGATTCGAGATCTATCCAGGATCGTAAACGACCAGTGGCCCATTCTGCGGGAGGTGGATTCGCGGATCCCGCAGAACTCCCCGGTCGGACAGTTGGGCGCAGGATGAATCCACTGGTGCGCAGCACGGTCGGATTCGGTGCGCAACGGCGACTTTCACTCATCGCGTCAATGGACGACCACCGCGATGGAACTCCTCAGCGCCGCGGCCGCGACCCGATGAGCGGCGGCCTCGTCCATCGCCAACAACACCGGAGCCGCGGCGACGCGACCACTGAGTGCACCGGAGTCGGCCGGGCGCGCGTTGAGGGCGACGATCGCTCCCCGCGCGACGATCTCGGAGTCTTCGGTGACCACGTCGACGAGATCACCCTCGCGCAGGACGGACGCGACCGTCTCGTCGGCGATGTGGACCGGCACGAGGCGGGCACGTCGGTCGCCGGTGAGCTGGGCCGGGAGTCGGCCGGAGATGAGACGGGTGTCGGTGATCAGCTCACCCGACCGGACCCGGCCGACCACGGTCCGCCCGACGGCATCGGACGACATCCGGATCGCGCCGTCGGGGAGCAGTCCGGTGGGCACCCGGATCGGTACGAGGTCGTCGGCGGCGAGCGCCTGACCTGGTAGAAGATCGCGGGCTGCGGCCAGCGCCTCGTGATCGTCGGTGTCGCGATGGGACGTGAGCGCCACCGCCAGTGCAGCGACGACCAGCACGGACGCAGCGCAGCGTCGGACGATCACCGACCGTGTCCACCCAGGACGCAGCGCGTGGCGGACGCGATCGATCAGGCGCGTGGCGAGGACGTCGCGGGAGAACAGCGGCATGCGATGACGCTATTCGTGCCCGAGGTCGTGCAGGCTGCCTCGTGGCGCATCTGTGCACTGATCCGGTGAACGCTTCGGCCTGTGGAATTTGTGCTGATCGACGCTCGATTGGCCGATCGGCGGAGTTGTCTGGGAAGCTGGTGTCCGGTGTGCCGGGAAGTCTGGTCGGCGTCCCGCGGACCGTCCGGTCGCGGGGTGTGAACGCTGTCCACCAGGAGAAACATGTCCCACACGACCGCATCCGAACCCGGCGCCGTCGCGCGTTTCCGCAGTTGGATCTCCCGCGACACCCCGAGCGGCGCCCTGCTCCTGATCTCGGCCGTGCTGGCCGTCGCATGGGCGAACTCGCCATGGCGCGCGGCCTACCACTCGCTGGCCGACCTCGAGTTCGGTCCGGAATCGCTCCATCTACATCTGTCGACCTCGGCGTGGGCCGCCGACGGCCTCCTCGCCATCTTCTTCTTCGTGGTCGGCGTGGAACTCAAGCACGAGTTCGTGATGGGTTCACTGCGCGAGCCACGCAAGGCAGGGGTTCCCATCGCGGCGGCTGTCGGCGGCATGGTTGTGCCCGCACTGTTCTACGTGACCATCGTCGGACTGGGAGACCCGAACGCCCTGAACGGATGGGCCATCCCGACGGCCACCGACATCGCCTTTGCGCTCGCCGTGCTCGCGATCTTCGGCCGTGGCCTGCCGAGGGCGCTGCGCACGTTCCTGCTGACGCTGGCAGTGGTCGACGATCTGCTCGGCATCACGATCATCGCCACCTTGTACACCGACACCATCGACCTGGTAATGCTGGTCGTGGCGATCGTCGCGATCGTGGTCTTCGCCGTGCTGATCCGGATGCGTCGAACACACTGGTGGCTGCTCGTCCCCGTCGCCCTGGTGGCATGGGCCTTCATGCACGCGTCCGGCGTGCACGCGACTGTGGCAGGTGTGTTGCTCGGGTTCGCGGTGCCCGCCAGACTCATCCACGGTGAGCAGGACTCACGCACACACCGGTTCGACGACGCTGTGCGTCCGATCTCCTCGGCGATAGCGCTCCCCGTGTTCGCGTTCGTGGCTGCCGGGGTGACGGTGGTCGGGACCGACGCGTCGCTGGTGCAGCCCGTATCGATCGGGGTCTTCGCCGGACTGGTCGTCGGCAAGTTGATCGGTGCGATGGGTGTCACCGCCCTGATGACCAGGTTCACCCCGCTGCGACTCCCTGATGCGATCGGCGTCCGCGACCTCCTCCCGGTCGGTTTCCTGACCGGCATCGGGTTCACCGTCGCGCTGCTCATCGACGAACTGTCATTCGATGACGCAGATCCGCACGCCGAGGCGTCGAAGGCAGCCATCCTGTTCGGGTCGTTGGTCGCAGCTACCCTCGCGTCCATCTGGTTGCGGTGGGACGCGCGCTTGATCCGCAACGCGGACATGAACCGGGACGGCGTCCCCGACAGCGACATCGCGCGGATCGGGGACTGAGTCCCGCCGCCGGGCGCCGCTAGGCGGAACTGGAGACCTTCTCGTCGTCGGAGGCAGGTTTGCGGTAGGTCTCCCAGAACGTCGCGCCAATGATGTTCAAGGCCTTCGGGTCGAAGACCGGATCGATACCCTCGCCCACATCCAGAAGAGTGCGCCGGGGCCGCCGAACGCGATGGCGGTCGCGACACCGGCGATGTTGCCGGTACCGACCCGGCCTGCCAGTGACATCGTCAGCGCCTGGAACGAGGAGACCCCGTCGGGTGACTTCTCGCCGCGGAACATCAGCCGGATCATGTCGGGGACCTGGCGGACCTGCACCATCCGCGAACGGATCGAGAAGCAGACCCCGGAGGCCAGGCACAGGAAGACCAGTGCGTTGCTCCAGATGTAGCCTTATCCGGCGCTTAGGAAGTCGGACATGGATTTTACGTTCTCATGACCTTTGGCCCAACGCAGGGCAACCGGATGACCACCGAGGTCAGGCCGCTTGCTGGCACTCGGAATGTCGGAGTGCCAACGTCGGTTAGGATGTGTAGCGACCCAACTTTTCCCGGAGGTATTCGGTGCCCACCTACTCGTATGCCTGCACGGAGTGCGACAACAAGTTCGACATCGTGCAGTCGTTCTCCGACGACTCGCTGACCGAGTGCCCGCAGTGCGCCGGCCGGCTCCGGAAGCTGTACAACACCGTCGGCATCGTCTTCAAGGGCAGCGGCTTCTACCGCACCGACTCGCGGTCGGGGTCCGGCGCGGACACCGCCAGCTCCTCGTCGTCTTCGTCGTCGGACAGCTCGTCCTCCTCGAGTGATTCGTCGTCCAGCACGTCGTCGACCTCCGGCTCGTCGAGTTCGTCATCGACGTCGAGCTCCGGCTCCTCGGGTTCGTCCTCGAGTTCGGGTTCCAAGTCGACGGCCGCCACCCCGGCCTAGCCCCTCCCGCGTTCTTCCGCCCCGAACTTCTTCTTCCGCCGGCTGCAGCTAGCGGAGGAAGAAGTTCGGGGCGGAAGAAGCATGCGAAAGTCCCTGGTTGGAGTCCACGACGAAGCTGTGGACTGATTTTGCCCGGGCCGGACCTGTGGACAAGCGGTTTCCCTGGCGGATCCGAGGCTGTCACGATGCCTGACCATGACAGACCAGATCGCGCGCTTTCTCCATCGCGCGGAGGCCAATCGCACAGGGACCTCTGATGCCGCTCTCCGGCAGGGTGTCGAACGCGGCGATCTCCTCCGTCCGTGGCGCGGCTCGTACCTGAGGTCTGCAGACCTCGACCTCCCGGACGACACTCGAGCGGCCGCGGTATCCATCCACCGGCACGCGGTGATCGCCGCCGCCTGCCAACGGCGGCGATCGTGTCGTGAGTCACAATTCCGCAGCCGTGTTGCTCGACATGCCGCTGCTGGCTCCGGATCTCTCGCAGGTCCACTTCAGCGCCGAGCTGACCGGGCGAGCGTCGGGACCGGCGCATGTCCACGAGGCGCGACTCGCCGCGGCTGACGTCATCCAGCTCGACGGGATCTCGGTCACCAGCATCGCGAGAACGGCGTGCGACGTCGCGCGGTTCGGTAGCAAGCATCAGGCAGTGAACATCCTCGACGTCGCTCTGCGCACCGGAGTCCTGTACGAGGTCGCCGGTCGGGCGCGCCGACATCACGGCATCAGGACCTTGCGCGCCGCACTGCCGCTTGCCGATGCGCGGTCGGAGAGCGTCGGTAAGTCCTACAGCCGGTCGGTCATCACTGAGCTGGTCGGCATCCCGGCGCCCGACTTGCAGGTCGCCATCGCCTTGGCCGATGGTTCGCAGGTTCGCGGTGATTTCGGATGGCGTGACCGGTCCGGCCGGATCCGGGTGATCGGGGAGTTCGACGGTCGATTCAAGTACCGCCACGACACCTTCCGGAGTGGGATGGCGCCCGAGGAGATCGTCTACGCGGAGAAGCTGCGTGAGGACGCCATCCGGGCATCCGGTGTGATCGTGGTTCGCTGGACATGGGACGACCTCCGGCATCCGGAGCGTCTGCGGGCGAAACTCCTTGCCGCACTCCGGATGGCGAAGCTAATCGCTGCCTAACCGCGACATTCTGGGGGCGGCGAAGCCCATCCCTCGTTCCTCCGCCCCGAACTTCTTCTTCCGCGCCCTGCAGCCGGCGGAAGAAGAAGTTCGGGGCGGAAGAACGGGCTGGGGCCCGGTCAGCCGAGCTCTCGCCAGCCGCCGCCGGGGGTGAGGGCCCAGCCGACGCGGACGTCGTGCGGTTCCGACGGCAGGGCGTCGACCACCTCGTCGTCGCCGACCACCGCGACCAGCTCCGCGGTCACCCCGACGAGTGTGCGGTCGTAGTAGCCCGCGCCGCGGCCGAGGCGGACGCCGCTCTTGTCGACCGCCAGCGCGGGCACCAGGATCACCGACGCCGAGCGGATGGCACCGACGCCGAGCCGACTACCGGTCGGTTCGAGGAGTCCCCACCGGCCGGGAGCCAGCGAGTCGTCGCCGTCGTAGCGCGCCCAGTCCAACGGCCCGGGCTCACCCTCGCCGACCACCGGGACCAACACGGTGACACCCCGATCGACGAGCGCGTCGAGCATCGCGGTCGAGCCGGGCTCGGTCCCGACGGGCACATGCGCCGCGACGGTGACGTCGTACTCGAGCCGGAACGGGGCCGAATAGATCCATTCGGCGAGGTCGGCGGCCGTCTGCTCACGCGCGAAGGACGAGATCGTCTCCCTGCGCTCGGCGAATTCAGCTCGCGCCACGCTCTTGCTCGTCGACACCCACACACCTCTTCCGGATTCAGCCACCGTCCACCGGTGGCCACCTGCCTTCAGCAGGATCCTCGCAGATTTCGACACTAGGGTGTGTCCATGACCTCCACGAGCGCGCACACGTCTGCCGAGTACGAGTCGGTACCCAACACGCCGCCGATCCCGCGGACCGCGGTGGTTCCCGCCGCGGGCCTGGGCACTCGCTTCCTCCCGGCCACCAAGACCGTGCCCAAGGAGCTGCTGCCGGTGGTCGACACCCCGGGGATCGAGCTGGTGGCCGAGGAGGCCAAATCCGCTGGTGCTGACCGGCTGCTCATCATCACCTCACCAGGTAAGGACGGAGTGGTCGCGCACTTCGTCGAGGACCTGGTGCTGGAGAACACACTGGCCAAGCGTGGCAAGAACGCGATGCTCGAGAAGGTCCGCAAGGCGCCCTCGCTGCTGGAGGTCGCCTCGGTGATCCAGGAGAAGCCGCTCGGACTCGGACACGCGGTGGGCTGTGTCGAGCCGTACCTCGACGACGACGAGGACGCCATCGCGGTGCTGCTGCCCGACGACCTCGTCCTACCCGGCGGAGTCCTCGAGGTGATGGCGCGGACCCGTCAGCGTCGCGGCGGATCGGTGTTGTGTGCCATCGAGGTCCCCGGTGACCGGATCAGTGCCTATGGCGTATTCGACGTCGAGGAACTCCCGGATGCGAACAACCCGAACGTGAAGAAGCTGAAGGGCATGGTCGAGAAGCCCGACGCCGAGGATGCGCCGTCGAATCTGGCCGCGGCCGGCCGATACATTCTGGACCGCAAGATCTTCGATGCGCTGCGTCGCATCGAGCCGGGCGCGGGCGGCGAGTTGCAGCTCACCGACGCCATCGCGCTGCTGATCGAGGAGGGCGAACCGGTTCACGTGGTGGTGCACCGCGGGACGCGACACGACCTGGGCAATCCGGGTGGATACCTCAAGGCCGCTGTCGACTTCGCACTCGACCGCGACGATTACGGACCCGACCTGCGGGAGTGGCTGACCGCGCGTCTCGAGCACGACTGAGCGCACAGATCGCGGGAGAGCCCGACCGTCGGGAGCCCAGCGCGCCTCATCCACTGTGTGGCCGCGGCCGGTTAACGTGTATCCGATTCCGTGCGCGCGGAGGTCGGAACCGTGCCGACCAGCGGCGAGAGGGGTGAGATGCGTTCGGTCGAAGATCATCTGACCCGGGTGACCGCGGCGGCGGTGGCGCCCCGACCGGTACGGGTGGCCATCTCCGAGGCCCAGGGACTGATGTGCGCGGAGGAGGTCGTCACCGAACGACCGATGCCCGGTTTCGACCAGGCGGCCATCGACGGGTATGCGGTCCGAGCCGTCGACGTCGGGCTGGCCGGTACCGATGCGCCCGCCGACCTCGACGACTTCGACACCGCCGGAGCCGAACTCATCGATCTCGTCGCGGGTGAGCCGATCATCGTCGGACTGCCTGTCGTCGGCGAGGTCTCGCCCGGCTCGCGCACACCGACCCGGCTCCAGCCGCGACAGGCCGTCCGCGTCGAGACCGGTGCGCCTATGCCCACGCTCGCCGACGCGGTGGTGCCGTTGCGCTGGACGGACGGTGGTTCGTCGCGGGTGAAGGTCGGGCACGGTGTGGAAAGCGGGGACTACGTCCGGCGGGTGGGCGATGACGTGCAACCCGGTGATGTCGCGGTCCGTGCGGGCTCGATCATCGGGCCGGCGCAGGTCGGTCTGCTCGCAGCGGTCGGACAACCGCGTGTCCTCGTGCATCCGCGCCCACGTCTGTCGGTCATCTCGGTGGGCAGCGAACTCGTCGACATCGATCGGTCACCCGGGCCCGGACAGATCTACGACGTCAACAGCTACGCCCTGGCCGCTGCGGCCCGTGATGCCGGCGCCGACGTGAACCGCGTCGGGATCGCCGAGCGCGAGGCGTCGAGGATGCGCGAGGTCGTGGAGGCCCAGCTGATCCGCTCGGAGATCGTGGTGATCTGCGGAGCGATCGGCGGCACCGCGTCCAAGGCCGTCGCCGATGCACTCGCCGACCTCGGCGAGCTCGAGATCGTCCGCATAGCGATGCACCCGGGCTCGGTCCAGGGCTTCGGGCGGCTAGGTCGCGATGAGGTCCCGACCTTCCTGCTCCCGGCGAACCCGGTGAGCGCGCTGGTGACCTTCGAGGTGATGGTGCGACCGCTGATCCGCATCGCTCTGGGCAAACGTCAGCCGATGCGCCGGGTGATCACCGCGCGGACCGTCGGGCCGATCGCATCGGTCGAGGGACGCAAGGGGTACCTGCGGGGTCAGCTCATGCGCGACGAGAAGTCGGGGGAGTACCTAGTCCAGGTGATCGGAGCGTCACCGACCGGCTCGTCGCACCTGCTGGCCGAACTGGCCGAGGCCAACTGTCTCATCATGGTCGACCCCGAGGTCTCCGAACTCCGCACCGGCGACGAGGTCGAGGTCTCGTTCCTGGCGCAGCGTGGCTGAACCGCCGCCACCCGGACGCCGTACCGCTCGCTGCGGCGGGCCACGATTCGGGAATCGAATTGTCGTGGGTGCCCTGCCGGCCGATGAACAACGCATAAACTCGGTCCCGTGTTGAGGTGGTTGACCGGAGAGAGCTCGCACGCGGGTTGGCCGGCCACGCTCGGTCCGTTGCGGACCGCGGCTGGTGGCGTCGGCCTGCGCCCGATCCGCCTGCGCGACGCCAAGACGTGGAGTGAGCTCCGCATCCGTAACCAGAACACCCTGCTGCCCTGGGAGCCGACCGGAATCGGTTCGTGGGCCGATCGGCATCAACCGAGCGCGTGGCCGCCGCTGTATGCCGTCCTCAAGTCCGAGGCCAAGCGCGGCGCGGTGATGCCGTTCGTCATCGAGTTGGACGGCGCATACGTCGGGCAGCTGACCGTCGGCAACATCCAGCGCGGCGCGGTCCGCACGGCGTGGATCGGCTACTGGGTCGATTCGGATCACTTCGGTCGCGGGATCGCTACGGCCGCAGTTGCTCTGGGTGTCGACCACTGCTTCGGTCAGGTCGGTCTGCATCGACTCGACGCCACCGTGCAGCCCGAGAACATGGCCTCGCAGGCGGTGCTGAGCAAGGTCGGATTCCGGCGTGAGGGCCTGCTCGAGCGCTACATGGACGTCAATCGCCGCTGGCGCGACCATCTCCTGTACGCGCTCACGGCCGAGGAGCTCGTCGGGAGTGCCGCGGAGACGCTGGTGCGTGCCGGTCGGGCCGGATTCCCCTGACCCGCCGGATCGGCGTCGTGACCGTCTGGCGTGCCGGGCCCGATTAGGCTGACGCGCATGGCTTCCCTGGAGATCGCGGTACGTGGTTCGGCGCACGGCCGGTGCGCCCCGGAACGTGCGACGGTGTCGATCACGATCGCCGTCGAGGGAGGGCGGCGGGAGACCGTGTTCCGGGATGCAGTGGCCGTTCACCAGCCACTCGTCGACGATCTCGCCGCGCTGTCGGAGGCCGGTGCGGTCAGCAACTGGCACAGCGGTGCGGTGCGGGTCTACTCGCATCGGCCCTTCGACGGCGAGCGACAGCTCGATCGCGTCTTCACCACCCGGATCGAGGTGTCGGCGACCTTCGTCGACTTCGAGAGTCTGTCCGATCACCTGGATCGATGGGCGGTCGGCGACGGTGTCGAGATCGGTGGCGTCACGTGGGGGATCGCCGAGGAGACGCACGCGGCGCGGATGGTCGAACTGCGCCGCGAGGCGATCGCCGACGCGGTGGCCAAGGCGACCGCGTACGCCGAGGCGCTCGGCCATACGGAGGTGACCGCGGTGTCGGTGACCGAACCGACCGCCGAACCGGACTCGTTCCGACCGGCGCGGTTCTCGAAGCGCGCGATGGTGGCCTCGGCGCCGGAGCCGACTCTGGAACTCACGCCGGAGGACGTCGCGCTCGAGGTCGCGATCGACGTCGGGTTCACGGCCGGATCCTGATCCGGACACCGAACACGTTCTAGACGTGCGCCCGACCCCTCGTTAGTGTCGATGATTAGCAAAGCTAATCAGAGTGATCGATCACCGACGAGGGAGCGTGCGTATGAACTGTCCGATGTCGTCCCCGGTGGACTATCCCTTCAACGAGGCCGTCGGGCTCGGCTTCTCCGAGCGGTATCGTGACGTCCGATCCCGGCCCGAGTTGATCCGCATCCAGATGCCGTTCGGCGAGGCCGCGTGGCTCGCCACCGCCTACGAAGATGTGCGATGTGTGTTGTCCGACAGTCGGTTCAGCAGGGCGATCGCGCGCGATCACGATGAGCCGCGACTGCGGGCCGCGCGGCGCAACCGCGGACTCCTGTCGATGGATGCGCCCGACCACACCCGTGTCCGGCGCCTGGCTGCCCGCACGTTCACACGCGGGCGCGTCGAGAAACTGCGCCCGGCGGTTCGGGATCTGGTCGCGGCGCTGCTCGACGAGATCGACTCGAGCCGGCCATTCGACCTCGTCGATGCATTCGCACTTCCGCTCCCGGTCCAGGTGATCTGCGAGTTGCTGGGTGTGCCGGTGGCCGACCGCGACCTCTTCCGCCGCTGGAGCGATGCGGTGATGTCGACCTCGTCGCTGACAGCCGAGGAGTTCACCCGGTCGCAGGACGAGTTCGAGGACTACATGCGCGGTCTGATCGAGGCGAAGCGACGCACGCCCGACGACGCGCTGATCACCGGACTCCTGCGCGAACACGAAGAGAACGATCGGCTCGACGACACCGAGCTCGTGGATCTCTGCACCGGAATCCTCGTCGCAGGCCACGAGACCACCGCCACACAGATCCCGAACTTCGTGGTCTGGCTGTGTGAGCGGCCGGATCGGTGGCGCCGCATCGTCGAGGATCCGGAATCGGTCCCGGCCGTGGTCGAGGAACTCCTGCGGATCGTCCCGCTGGGAGTCGGCGGCGGATCGGCGCGCTATGCGCGCGAGGACGTCTGGCTCGGCGACACCCTCGTCCGTGCGGGTGACGCGGTGGTCACCAGCATCGCGGCGGCCAATCGCGATCCCGATGTGTTCGCACACCCCGACGACTTCGATCCGGATCGCGACGCGCAACCGCACGTCGGCTTCGGCCACGGCGCACACTTCTGCCTCGGCGCGTCACTGGCGCGGATGGAACTCCAGGAAGCCCTGCGCGGACTCGCCGATCGTTTTCCCGACCTCGTCATCGACGACGTCGAATGGAAGCAGCAGATGCTGGTGCGGGGTCCGCTGCACCTGACCGTCAGCCGACCGGTGGCGGCGCTGGGCTGACCCGGCGCGTGGTCAGCGCTTCTTGGGCGTTCCCGTCGACCACAGGGCCCATGCGATCAGGACCGGCTGGAAGAACAGTCGCACCAGACGCTTTTCGTCGGTGTCCAGGCCGAATGCGCTCCGACGATCGCGCCACTGTGCGATGTTGCCGGGGAAGACCGCGGCGAAGAACAGGGCCGCGATCCGGCCGACGCGCACGCGGTCCCGGCTCAGCACCGCCAGCCCGCCACCGAGCATGATCTCGACACCGCCGGATGCCACGACGACCGCGTCCTTGTCGAGCGGCACCCAGTCGGGGACCTGCGCCTGGAAGGCTTTGCGTGCCCAGAACAGGTGACCGAGTCCGGCGAAGACGAGCGCGGCCGCCAGCAGGTAGCGCGCGATGGTGCGTGGACGGGTGGTCTCCGGGACGTCGATCTCACGGGTCGTCATGTCTGCCAGCGTAGGTGTGGCGGCGCGGATCTGCGAGCACCGTCTTCGGTGGGCGGACGGAGCGCGTACCTGCCATACGCGGGGCGGGTCGCACGAGGACTGTGCGGGGGGTGGCCGGCTCAGCGGACGATGTCCTCGGACTCGGCCATCGCGATCAGCTCGCGCCTCGACGTGATGCCGAGCGCGCGGTAGACCGCACCGAGGTGGTTGTCGACCGTCCGCACCGACACTCCGAGGCGGTCGGCGATCTCGGCGGACGAGAGTCGACGACCGGCCAAATCGGCGGTCTCGCGTTCGCGCGGGGTCAACGGGTCGGCGTCGCGCGGGGCAAGTGCCGGGAGCCGACCGGGGGTGCGACGGCGACGTCGTGTCAGGGCGCCGGCTGTTGCGTGACGTGCCATCTCTGCACAGCTGACAAGCCCACGAAGCTCGAATTCAGCTATTGCCGAAACTATTCCGACCTCATCTCCGGTGTGTGCTGCGTCGACCACGGCGCGACACGTGCGGGCCAACCATGAACTCGACTGTGGCCCAGACGCAGGCGGTGTCGTCGACGTCCGGTGGTCGGAGCTCACGCCGACGGCCATCCGGAGCAGGTCCAGGACCTCGGCATCGATGAGGCAGCCGTGCTGTCGCGCGAGCAGCACGGCCTCCGCGAGGTGGTCTCCGGCGCGTCCGGATCGCGACGACGGTGATCCGGGCCCTGCCAGGTCGAGCAACCCGCGAGCGGCGACGCTCTGATGGTCGGTGAGCACTGCTGCCTGCGGCAGCGTGTCGGCGTTGGCCAGCGCCGCTCGCGCATGGGCGACGTCGGCATTCATCGCGGCGACGAACGCCGCCCATTGCCGGGCCATCCGTTCGTCACTGCGGTGCCGGCTGCGGCCGAGCATCGCGGCGGCCCGCTCGGCGTGACGGACGGAGTCGGTGAGCCGGCGCCGGCGCTGATCGCCGGGGTGGTAGCGGTGATCAGTCTCGTCGGGGCTGTCGGCTGCGTGATGGCGGTGCGCGCGATCAACCGTCGGGACGGGACGGCCTACACCATCTTCACGGTCTGATCCCTCCCTGTCCGTCCGGTGGTGCCGTTCCGCGTGACTCGTTCACGGCTGAGGGAGCGTCGGTAGGTCACCGGTCAGGTAGCGCTGCAACGTGACACCGACCGTCGCAGCGAGGTCGTCCCGCGACGCCGACGCCAACGGCTCGAGACGGACGACGTAGCGCATGATCAGCAATCCGACGATCTGGCTCGCCGCCAGCACCGTTCGCGATGCGGCCGAGCCCGCGGGTTCGTCGACACGCGGCCGCAGGTGTCCGAGCACGATCTCGGCCACGAATGTCCTCAGCAGGCCCGCATCCGGTGCTGAGAGATTGGCCTTGATCAGGGCTATCAATGCCGGCTGCGACTCGCCGTCCCAGACTCCCAGGATGCCGCGCACGAGGGCCGGCCCGAGTTCCTCCACGGGCGTCGATGCCAGGGGTTCGAGAATCGTGGCCGGGTCGATGGGGATCTGGACTGCGGCCAGGAAGAGCGCGTTCTTGGTTCCGAAGTAATGGTGCACGAGAGCCGGGTCGACCCCGGCGTCTGCAGCGATCGCGCGGACCGAGGTCTTGTCGACACCGTTGCGCGCGAACAGTTCACGCGCGGCGTCGAGGATGGTGCTCCGGGTGTCGGGGTCGCCCGGCCGGCGCCCGGACCGACGCGGGACACTCACGGGGTGCGGCGCCGCAGGGTCGCTGCACCGAGTGCGAGGGCGACGAGCGTGCACGCGGCGACGATCGCGATGTCGCGCCACATCACGGCCGTCGGGTCCGGGTGTGCGCTGACCTCCTGCAGTGCTTGGACCGCGTAGCTGAGTGGCATCACGTCGGACAACCATTCCATCCAACCCGGGAGCGCGTCGCGCGGGACGAAGAGTCCGCACAGGAACAGCTGCGGGATGACGATGACCGGCAGGAACTGCACCGCCTGGAACTCGGTCTGCGCGAAAGCGCTGCACAGCAAACCGAGTCCGACTCCGAGTGAGGCGTCGACGACCGCGATCAGCAGTACCCAGACGACCGACCCGGCCGTGGTGAGCCCGAGGAACCAGAACGAGACCGCGCATGCGAGCACTGCCTGGACGGCGGCGGTGATGCCGAATGCCAGTCCGTACCCGCCGAGCAGGTCGAGTCGGCTGATCGGTGTGGTCAGCAGCCGCTCGAGAGTGCCCGAACTACGTTCGCGCAGCATGGCGATCGACGTGATCAGGAACATCGTCACGAACGGCAGGATGCCCAGCATCGCGGTGGCGATCGGAACGAAATGGCTCTGGCCGTTCGGGAGTGGCGGCTGCTCGGAGAACATGAAGTACAGCAGCGTCATCACCAGGATCGGGATGGCCATGATCATCGCGATGGTGCGGGGGTCGGCGCGCAGTTGTCGCAGGACCCGGATCGCGGTCACGCCGAGGATCGTCGGATGGATCGGGCGCGTCGGATCGATGGTGTGGGAACGGATTCGGTCGGCAGATGCCGATGGGATGCCGGTCATGTCAGGCCGCCTCGATGAGTGAGAGGAACGCGTCTTCGAGATTGGTCTCACCGGTCCGCGAGCGCAGATCGTCGGGACTGAGTTCGGCCACGAGCCCGCCGTCGCGCATCAGGATGAGGTTGTCGCAGTGCGCTGCCTCGTCCATCACGTGGCTCGACACCACCAGGGTCACGCCGTCGTCGGCGAGGGCGCGAAAGCGTCGCCACAGGTCGGCGCGGAGGACCGGATCGAGACCGACGGTCGGCTCGTCGAGGATCAGCAGGGATGGGCGTCCGACGAGTGCGCACGCGATGGACACCCGGCTGCGTTGGCCGCCCGAGAGGTCGCCCGCCTTGTGCTCGGCGCGTTCGTCCAGTCCGACTGCGGAGATCGCGTCGGGAATGGCGTCCGTCGTCCCGAAGAGGTCGGCGAAGTAGCGGACGTTCTGGGCCACGGTCAGGTCGAGGTAGACCGACGGCGACTGGGTGACGTATCCGACCTGTCGACGGAGGGCGGCAGATCCCGCGGGCAGTCCGAGGACGTCCACCTCGCCGTCCACCTGACGCTGGGTGCCGACGATCGCGCGCAGCAGGGTCGTCTTGCCGCAGCCGGACGGGCCGAGGAGTCCGGTGATCGAACCCGTCGGGATCGTCACCGAGACGTTGTCGAGGGCGAGTACGCGGCCGCGCCGCACGCTCACATCGGTACAGCGGACCGCCGGGGCAGAGGTGGGCATCGCAGCCTCAATTCATCGAGTGTTGAATTCATTGTGTGATGAATTTACGACCGCAGGTGGGTGCCCGTCAATGGTCGGCGCGTGCGGATGGACGGGGTTCCCCGACGGGCATCGCTGAGAGGCCCCTGTGAACCCGGCGAATCTGGTCGGTGGTCGGCGCGTCTGCGCTGGCCGAGCATCGATCGCCCTTAGATTGTGTGATGACCTGCGTGTGACCAGAGTGACGAAGGGAGAGACGCATGCCGAACTCCGTGTTGTGGGTCTGCTTGGTGGCGATCTGGCTCTTCGTGCTGGTGCCGATGGTCATCAAGGGACGGCCACAGATGCGGAAGTCGACGGAAGCGGCTCGGGCCACCCGACTGCTGCATCGTGGCGGTACCACTGCCCGGTCGACGCGGACTACGCGTCGACGGTCGGCTGCGACCCATCCGCACGATCCCTCGTACACCGCACGCAGCCGGTCGCGGACCGCTGTTCTCGATCGGGACGAACCGTCTGACTCGACCGATACCGCCTCTTCCGATACCGATGCGGCCGACACCGACGTGACCGACACCGGGTCAGCCGGCGCCGGTTCGTCCGGTTCGCGTCGTGGGTCGCGGATGCGCAGGGCGACCGGAGCGACCGTGACCGCTCCGGCCACCGAGGATTCCGATGCCGACGCTGCGGACGATTCCTCCGACACTGCTACGGACGACTCCTCCGACGAGAGGATCTCGGTCGTGGCGGAATCCGATGAGACGGCCGGGTCCGACGATTCCGATGTCGAATCCGATGTGTCCGACGACTCGGATGTCCGCTCCGAATCGGAGACCGATGAGCATGCCGACGACGACGAGATCACCGTGACGGCCGAACTCCTCGACGAGGACGACGACGAGGCCGAGGATGCGTCAGCCGATCTCGGTGACGTGGTGGATGTCGAGTTCGACGAGGTCGACGACAACGACACCGTGGTCGAGGACGCCGACGAGCCGGTCACGACCGCTGCACGGATCCGTCCGGACACCGTCGACCACGAGGCCGAGGACGAGTCGGCCGATCTGGACGCCGAGGACGAGTACGAGGATCTCGACGACGATCTGGATGACGAGTACGACTCGGATGCCGAGTACGACGACGAGTACGACGCAGAAGGGTACGAGGCCGAGGATTACGACGACGACTACGACGCAGAGGACGAACTCGAGGACGAGTTCGACATCGACGATCTGGATGACGTCGACGATCCGAAGCGTTCCGCAGCGGCAGTCGACGAGTCGCGCGCTCCCGAGTCGACGTCCCGTCGGGCAGGTCGGACACATCGCGAGTCGCCTGCCGAACATCGGCGCGCGGAGCTCCGGTACCGCGAGCGTCAGCGCGTACTCATCGGGTTGATGGTGCTGGTCGTCGGCGCCGTGGTGTCCGGTGTGCTGATGGGGTTGCCGGGCTGGATCGCCACCGGGCTCGCGACCTTGCTGGTCGTCGGCTACCTGGGCTACCTGCGTCGCGCAGTGCGGATGGAACAGCAGATCCGTGCCCAGCGGGCCGCGCGTGCCGAGCGGGCTCGTCGGAACCAGGCGGTGCGTCGACGTCGGGAGCACGCTGCCGACGAGTTCGCGGCGGCACCCACTCCCGAGCGGCTTCGACGTCCCGGTGGCGCAACGGTTCTCGAGATCGACGACGAGGACCCGGTGTTCGACCACCTGCCGCCGTTCCAGCGTCGGCGCATGATGCGCGAGGACCCCGAGTTCCGAGCGGCTGCAGCAGGCTGATCCGGCGGCCCGCGCTGCCGAGATCGACCCCGTCAGCCACTGCCGAGGGGAATATGCCCTCGGCGGGTCGTCAGGGGGCTGATCTCAGTCGTCTGTCGAGGCACTGACCGCATCCGGGTGGGCCGAGATCCATCGTCGCCCCTCCTTGGCCGCCTTCGAGAGCGCCAGCCGCTCACCGACATACGTGACGGGTGCGCCGACCACGGGGATGTAGCTCAGCAACCGGAACGGTGCGGCCGGCTGCGGACGGCGGTCGAATTCGTCGGACAGTCCGCGCAAGGTCTGTGCGGTGTCCCAGACGGCGCGGATGAGCGACTTCTTGCGGTCCTTGGGGTCGTCAGCCAGCGTCACGTCTGCGGTGGCACCGACGTCGTCGGCGGTCAGGTTCCGGTCACAGAGCACCGATGCCAGCAGTTCCACCTGTCGCGCGCGATCGGTGACGCCGTACTCGCGTGCGACGGCGATCAACACCATCGCCTGGTTCGCGAACCCAAGGACGCTGGTGATCGGCAGCCGCTTGGCCCATGCGCCGAACAGGCCGGGGTAGGCGACAGCCGCGGTGTTCACGGTGCCGATCCGGGTGACCCACCAGTCGGCTCGGTCGGCGGTCGACCGTTCCGACCAGCCCTTGGTACCCGGCCAGTCGGTAACGTTGATGGCATCGCTGAGCAGGTGCACGCCGTGTTCGACGGTCGAGTCGTTCTCGTCGTCGGACTTGTCGCGGAAGGTGTGACCCTTCAACCCCAGTGGGTCCCGCTCCGACAACGCGTCCAGCACCGGGTTGATGCCGGCGACGGCGTTGTCGAGGATGGACACGATCTGCGAATCCGACACCTTGGCCACGTCGTGAGCCTAACCGGACATCGGCGACGGTGCGGACCCCGTCGCGTGTGGAGGTGCCGACCGGTGGGCTGCTAGAGTGGCCTCCGGTCGGTTCAACGGATCGACCACGGGGCTATGGCGCAGTTGGTAGCGCGACTCGTTCGCATCGAGTAGGTCGGGAGTTCGATTCTCCCTAGCTCCACAATCAGAGAACCCCGGGTCGTCGGCCCGGGGTTCTCTCGCGTCCGGCCCTTGAGCGGAATCCGGAACAAAGCCACGGGGCCGGATGGGGCAGCCTACGCTGAGGTGAACGCATGGTGCAGCCGTGGCCGTGCGGGGTCGGGACAGTCCTCGATCTCGCGTGAGCGGAGTGCGTCATGACAGAAATGCGGCCTTTCTATTCGAATGTGCAGTCGCACTACGATCTTTCGGACGACTTCTTCGCCCTGTTCCTCGATCCGTCGCGCACCTACAGTTGCGCGTATTTCGAGCGTGACGACTACACCCTTGGGCAGGCTCAGCAGGCGAAAGTCGATCTGGCGCTGGGTAAGTGCGACCTCAAACCTGGTCAGACGCTGCTCGACATCGGGTGCGGGTGGGGCGCGACCATGCTTCGCGCGATCGAGCAGTACGACGTCAACGTCATCGGGCTGACCCTGAGTCGGAACCAGCACGACCACGTCGCCAAGCAGTTCCATGACCGCGGATACGACCCGAGCCGAGCGCGGGTACATCTCCGCGGCTGGGAGGAGTTCGACGAGCCCGTCGATCGGGTGGTGTCGATCGGCGCGTTCGAGCACTTCCGGCGCGAGCGCTACGACCTGTTCTTCGCGAAGTACCACGGACTGCTGCCCGATGACGGTCGGATGTTGTTGCACACCATCGTCGGATACAACCGACATCAACTCCGCGACCGTGGTCTCACACTCGCCCGCGCAGACCTGGAGTTCTTGCTCTTCATCCTGAAGAACATCTTCCCCGGCGGTCAGATCCCCGAACCGCAATGGATCGTCGATGGCGCTGAGGCGGTGGGATTCACCACGCAACGAGTGCACCCCCTGAACGAGAACTACGCCAAGACCCTCGATCTCTGGGCCGCTGCGCTCCGCGAGCGCCGGGATGATGCGATCGCGCTCACCGACGAGGCGACCTACGACACCTACGAGCGGTATCTGTCCGGCTGCGGACACTACTTCCGCACCGGATTCATCGACGTCATGCAGTTCACCCTCGCTAAGGGGGTGACTGCAGAGACCCGAGACGTCACCGGCCTCGCCGAGTGAGCTGTATCGGGTCTCGGTGGAACTTAAGGAGCTCTCGAAAGCCTGACGGCCCTCCCGCCCGCCGCGTACGTTGCCACGATGGCGCCGAGCGTATCGACCACGGACACGCAGTCTGCCGACGCCCGACGGCGAACGGACCTCTGCGCGCTTTCGCGCAGAGCTATCGTGATCGGCGCTTTCGTCCGGAACACTACGACCTCGACAACGGCTATCTGCAGACCGCGCTGTCGGACGAGTCGCGGAGGCCGTTGCGATTCTTCGTGGAGTACAACAACGCGTGGTGGTTCGAGTTCGTAACGGCGGTGGTGGTGCCGGCGGTCGGGTATGACCCGGACAGCGACACCGGGTTCATCGTCCTCGACATCGAGTACGGCACCGACACCCTGAGGGCGATGCAACACGTGCACTTCACCGGCGCCCTCATCGGCCGCATCCGTACCTATGCGTCGTCGACGTTCTTCTCACGACCACGTCCCCTGGTCGAGCTCGATGCCCACGGTAACTCGTTCTGGCTCGAGGCCGGATATCACCTGCTCGCCTCGGCCGAGGCCGCCGTCGATTTCCTCGATTCCGATGTCGGCCAACAGTTCTCGGAGCAGAGCCCGACCGCCCAGCCGATCGCACGCATCCGCGCCAACCTCGCCGAATTGCTCGGGCGCATCTAGTCGGGACCGGACCGCTCGGCGTCCGATCGACCCATGCTGTCGGCGCATCGCTCGAGTCGTGCGCCGAGCTCGCGGGCGGGGCCAGGGGGCCTCTCGCTAGGGGGCCTCGGTCGAGGCGAGCGTGAACATCGCCGCGGCGGCGTCCTCGGGTAGTTCGTTCGGCGTCCCGCGTGCCGCACTCTGGATGGCCAAACCGTCGGCGTAGATGATGACGCGGGCCGCGCGCTTGGCCGCCTGATCCTCGGCGACGCCCATCTCGGTGAGGGCCTTGACGATCAGTTTCTCGAACGCGGCGATGAGTCGCTTCGACAGCTCGGACAACTCGGGGTTTCGCGACGACTCGAGGTACATCTCCATCTGTGCGATCACCGAGCCCGGCTGTGTGAAGGAATGCCCCAGTTCCACGAACATCGCCGCGACGAGATCCTCTGCGGTCCCCGACTCCGGGTCCCATGCCTCCACCGCGGCATCCACGCGCGAGATCTCGTCCTCCGCGTAGCGCTGCACCGCAGCGCCGATCAGCAGCGTGCGATCGGCGAAGTGATAGGTGGTGGACCCGAGGGACATCCCGGCGGTCTTGGCGACGTCTCGGAGGGTGAGCGCATGCAGACCCTTCGTCGCGATGAGCTCGATCGCGGCGTCGAGGAGACGGCCACGTCCAGAGCCACGAACGTGGCCAGCAGTCATTGGGAACTCTCCCCGCGAAGTGGTGTTGATGTAGTCCGAACAGAGGATAGCGATCACAGAAACTGTACATCTGTACGGGTCTCGTTTACAGTCGGGGCATGGGGTGCGACGTTGCCGTGGTCGGAGCTGGACTGAGCGGTCTCGCCGCTGCAGAGCAGTTGGGGGCGTCCGGTCACCGCGTGGTCGTCCTCGAGGCGTCGGGTCGCCTCGGGGGCAAGGTGTGGACGACACACCACGAAGGGACGGAACTGGATCTCGGTGCGCATTGGGTGGGACCGGGTCAGGACGAGATCCTGGCCCTGGGCAGTCGATTCGGACTGCGGAGGCACCGGCATCCACGACCGTCCCTTCGGTCGCACGATGTGGTGGTCGACGGCGACGACGTACATGCAGCCCTGTGGGGGATGCCGGTGCGCGGCGGGCTCGGCCTGCTCGACAGTGCGAGGGGATTGGCGAAGCTGGAGTTGTATGCCCGAGCTCGCCGTGTACCGGCATGGATCACGCCGCAGACCAGCGCCGAGGAGCTGATGCACAGCCTGTTCCGCTCCGACTTCGGCCGACGCGCCGGCGAGGCATCCATCGGACTCCTCGCGGGGGTGACACCCGCCGAGTTCACCGCAGGGCAATTCCTCGACTACGTCCGAGCCGCGGGAAGCGTGTTCAAGCTGCTCACCTTTGCCGGCGGTGCGCAGGACAGCTACTTCGAGCAGGGCGCGGGCGCCATCGCCGACGGGCTCGCCGAGGCGTTCACCGGCACGATCCACACCGACGCCCCGGTGACCGAGATCCGCGACACCGGGACGAACGTCGAGGTGATCGCCGGCGACCGAGTCGTCGAGTGCCGTCGGGTGGTGGTCGCCGCGCCGCCGCCCCAGGTCGCCGACATCGCGTTCACGCCGACGCTCGACGACTACCGGGCCCGCCTCTACGCCGGCGCCCACATGGGGCGTTACACCAAGATCGCGGTGATCTACCGCACGCCCTGGTGGCGAGACCGTCGACGGACCGGGACCGTCATCGTCAACGCAGGCTCCGAGATCCAGATGATCGTCGACGCGACACCACACCGTGCCGAACATGCCGCCCTGGCGGCGTTCAGCACCGGCCGCGGCGCCGACCTGTTGGCCGCCCGTGATGAAGCAGATCGTGCGGCAGTGGTCGTCGATGCGATCGAGTCGGCCCTCGGTCCGGCGCCGGAGGCCCCGGAGCTGGTTCGCGAGCAGGCCTGGGCGTCCGAGCCGCATCTCCGCGGTGCGCCCGCGGCGGTCTTCGCCGAGAACCCCGACCTCGAGCGACTGCGGCGCAATCACGGCCGCGTGCACTGGGCCGGCACCGACCTCGCCCTCGCATGGCGTGGCTACATGGACGGTGCCGTGGGCGCGGGACGTGCTGCAGCTGACGAGGTGGCGGAGGCTCTCCGCACGGATGCCCGGCACACCGCCGAGTCGTCGCGGCCGGCCTGATCGCCCACGCCTGGACATCCTCGTTTACTTTTGTTCATCTTTTCGATGCGCGAAACCGGACCCGCGATCCGTATCGTGAGGGTATGGACGCTGATGACGAGGCTCGCCAGATCGATGAGGTCACCGAGCGCCTGACGACGCAGTACGCCAACCGGCCCGCTGACGAGGTGAAGTCGACGGTCGACGATGCCTACCGTCATTTCGACGGCACCGCGGTCCGGGATTTCGTCCCGCTGCTGGTCGAGCGTCGCGCGAACCTGCACCTCGGCGGGTCGTCGACGATGGTCGACTCCGAGCAGGTCCCGCCTCACACCGAGGGCTGAGCCCCGATCGCGTAGGTGTGCTGGAGACGGCGGACGTGCTCGCGCACCTCGTACAGTTCCGTTCGCGCCGACGTCACGTCGCGTGAGGTCAATCCGGTGCGCTCGAGGCGGTCGACGAGACCGTCGGCCACTCGCTCGAGTTCCGTGATCAACACTTCCGCCTGGGCCCGCGAGACCTGGTCGATGTCATTGCCCATGGGTTCATTCTAGGGTCGACGTCCGTTCGCCGCGAAGCAATGTCCGTGACGCAGAGTGCGACGCCCACTCGGCCAGGCGATGCCGGTCATCTGCTCGTCCCCGACAATTCCATCCGGAGACATCCGGTCAGATTAGGTTGCGACCGAGGGGGTGCCATGGATTTCCGACACCTGCGGTCGTACGTGATGCTCGCGGAGGAACTGCACTTCGGGCGGGCAGCTGCCCGATTGCATCTCTCGCAGCCGTCGCTGAGCGCGCAGATCCAGAAGCTGGAGCGCTCGCTGGGCGTCACGCTGGTCAATCGCACGTCGCACGAGGTCGCCCTGACGAGCTCAGGTGTCGAGTTCGCGAAACAGGCCCGGATGGTGTTGGCGCAGATGGACAAGGCAGTCGACGTCGCCAAGTCGGCGGCCGCCGGTCAGGTCGGTTCACTCGCCATCGGTTACAACTTCCCGGCCAGCAGACATATGCTGCCGGCTGCGCTGAGCCTTCTCAACGAGCGCCATCCCAAGGTCGCGGTCTCGCTGTGGGAGATGCGCACCGGACCGCAGATGGACGGCATCGCCGACGGCAGTCTCGATGTCGCGTTCGTCTACGGGAAGCCCCACGGCGTCGACGTACGGTCGCGATTGCTGCTGTCCCGGGTTCCGATCGTCGCAGTGGTCGGCCGCACTCATCCCTGGGCCGGCCGGATCAGCGTGCGATGCGCCGAGCTCGGCGACCAACCGTGTGTGCTGTTCGCGCGGGAGCAGTGCCCGGCGATGTACGACGTCATCGTCGGCGCTGCGAACGAGGCCGGTGCGCGCCTCAGCATCGCCCAGCACGCCGACGATCCGAGCGGTACCGGACAGCTGGTCGCGATCAAGCCGTTGGTCGCCTTCGCGTCGTTGGCACGCGCAGCGGCGGTCGGGATGGGCACCGCCGGCGCATCCTCGGTGGCGGTCAAGCTGATCGATCCGGTCCCGACCATCGACCTCTACATGGCCTGGTCGGCGGACTCGGGCAACTCCGCGGTCCAGGCGTTGGTCGACTGCGTCGCCGACGTCGCGACCCGCGAGGACACCGTGACCGAGCTGCACGCAGCTGCTGCCGACCCCGTCGAGCCGATGGTCGGTGCGGAACGGACCGAGCGACAGATCATTTGAGGCCGCTCCGGGCGAACGCGTTCACGACGTGACGCTGGAGTACGACGTAGATCACGAACACCGGTAGGCAGGTGAGTCCGGCCAGGGCCATCATCGGGCCCCACTGATCGCCCTCGGCGCTCATGAAGCTCCGCAATCCCAGTTGGACGACGTCGTTGCCGGATCGCAGGACGACCGCAGGCCAGAAATAGTCGTTCCACGAGTTGATGAAGAGCAGGATGGCCAATGCCGCCAACGCCGGACGGACGTTGGGGACCACCACCGCCCACAGGATGGACCAGGACGATCGTCCTTCCACTCGTGCGGCTTCGATGAGTTCCCGCGGGAAACCGTCGATGTGGGCGCGGAGCATCAGTACCGCCAACGCCGAACTGAGGGTGGGCATGACCACCCCGGCCAACGTGTTCAGCAGGCCGAGCTGTTCCAGCAGAACGTAGTTCGGCAGCATCGTCACCTGATACGGCACCAGCCAGGTGCCGACGAAGGCGAGGTAGAGCAGCCGCTTCAGCGGGAAGTCGTAGACCGCGAAGGCATACGACGCCAGCAAGGCGATGACCAGTTGGCCGATGGTCGATGCCGTCGCCACGGCCGTGGTGTTCACCAGCAGTGATCCGACGTGCACCGCTCCTGCTGCCTGACCGTAGTTCTCGACCGACAGCGGCCACGGCACCGGTTGGAGTGAGCCGACGTCGTCCGGTCTGCGCAGCGATGTCGCTATGAGCCAGTAGATCGGGAACACGCAGATCACGGCGATGCCGGCCAGCGTCAGATGCGAACCCGCGCGGACGCCGACGGAGGGTCGGGCGGTGTCAGCGGTCATGGAAGGTGATCCGTTCGGAGAGCCAGACGAGGGCGCCGGCGACGATCGCGAAACCGACGAACAGCACCATGCCGGTCGCCGAACTGAGGCCGGCATTGAAGGAGTCGAAACCGAAGTCCCACATCAGGTAGTAGATGTTCGTGGTCGCACCCGAGGGACCGCCCTGGGTCAGGGTGTCGATGAGCGGGAAACTCCACTGCGCACCCAGCGACACCGTCATCAGCGTCAGGAACACGAGCGTGGGGGACAGCAGCGGCAGGGTGATGCGCATGGCGATCTGTCGACGTCGGGCCCCGTCGATCTGCGCCGCTTCGTCGTAGTCGGTGGAGATGCCGGCGAGTCCCGCGGCGACCGCCAGCACTGCGAAGCCGACGAGATGCCAACCGGTGATGACGACGATGGCCAGTTGCGCGGTCCTGGTGTCGTAGATCCAGTTGACGTCGACACCGAGGACTCGGTTGACGATCCCCCCGCCGGGGTCGAGGAGCCACCGCCACACGGCGGCACCGGCGACCGGTGCCACCAGGAAGGGCGCGAAGATCAGTCCCTGATAGATCCGTGAACTGCGCAGCGAGACACCACGCATCGCGAAACCCACGACGACCGGGATGACGATGGTGAACGGCAGCAACCCGAGGATCAAGACCACCGTCAACCAGATCGAGTCACCGAGAGCCGGGAGATCGGCCAGCGCACGGTAGTTGTCGGCGCCGACCGCACGGATCGGGCTCGTCGGCAACAGGTTCCACTCGACTGTGGAGAGTTGGAAGGCTTGTGCCAGTGGGCGATACGTCCACATGACCAGCATCGCCGACGCGGGGATCAGATACAGGTACGGGACGACACCCCGGCGGAGTCGCGACCGGAGGGGACGGCGTGCGCCGACAACCGGGTCGGTGACCTCCCGGCTCGCGTTGCCGCCTACGGTGCCCGAATCCGATGTTGCCGAGTCCGAAACCGGTACAGCCGAGGTGGGTCTCTCAGGCGCGTCCACGACCTGGAACACGACGGCTCACACCCCTTCGGACGTCAACGCGCGCAGCCGCTCCAACACCACGGCCTCCGGCTCGCTGTAGAGGTCGTCGACCCCCACGACGTCGACCGCGGTGGCCACGGCGGACTCGCCGAACAGGTCGATGCGGCTGAAGCCGAAGCCGACACCGGCCCGATGCCGCCCGGCCGGCGGCAGGGCGTCGGTGCGGTAGGACACCGGCGGACCGATCCAGACCGGGATGCCGGCGAGCGCCGACGCGCCGGTGTGATGCGCGTGGCCGCACAGGATCATCCGGATGTCGGAGCCGCGGATCGCCGACGTCAGCGCCTCTGGCCGGTTCAGACGGAGGTGGTCGACGGTCGTGACCGGGGATCGCACCGGCGGGTGGTGCAGGACGAGCAGGCTGCCGCCCGGTGACTCCTCACGCAGGACGCCGTGAAGCCATGCCAGACGCGCCTCGTCCACCGCGCCGTCGTGTCGGCCGGGAACGGTGCTGTCCAGTGTGACGATCCGGAGATCGCCGACCTGATCGACGCGATCGTAGGGGGCCGCGAGATCGGTTGACCCGTTGCGGCCCACGCCGAGTCCGATCCGGAACGATGCGCGGTCGTCGTGGTTTCCCATCGCGTAACACAGACGTGCGCCCATCCTCTGCGCGGTCGGCTCGATCATCGATCGCAAGCGGCGGTACGCATCCAGCTCCCCGGCGTCGGCGAGGTCACCCGAGACGATGATCGCGTCCACCGATCGACCGGAAGCCTCCAGGTGGTCGAGGGTGAGTCGCAGGTTGCCGGTGGTGTCCGCCGACTCGCGGACGAACTGTCCGCCTCCGCTGAGGTGGGTGTCGGTGAGTTGGATGACCGTGTGCGCCGGCCCCTGTGGCGATCCGGTCACGACGCGGGCAGGAGGTCGGTGGCACGCTGCTGTGCGGCACGGAGTGTCGATGCCGGATCGGCACCCTGGTAGACCGCCGCCTCGACGGCCGCCATCATGCCGTCCCGGATGCGCAGATAGTCGTTGCCGGGCATCGAGACCCACGGCTCCATCCGTGCGAGCTGCTCGAGATTCGGTCGGATGAGCGGGTTCTCGGAGGCCCACCGTTGCAGGCCGGCCGGATCGCCGACCAGTCCGGTGCGCAGCGGCAGATAGCCGATCCCCGTGGAGATCCTGATGTACGCCTCGGCACTGGTCAGGAAGCGGATGAGTTCCCAGGCGGCACGCTGCTTCTGCGGATCGGAGGCGAAGACGAAGAGGGATGCCCCCGAGTTGGTCGGGACCGTCGGGGTGGTACCGAAGGTCGGCATCCGCGTCGACCGGAGGTCCCAGCCGCCACCTGTGGCGCCCTTCTCGAACGTCCCCTGAATGGCGCTCGTCTCGAGGATCATCCCGATGTCGCCGCGTGCGAACGCCTCGTAGCCCTGCTTCTGTGTGAGGCGTGGCGTGGCACCTGCATCGACCATCCGACGGGCCATCTGGACCGCCGCGATCGCCGGCGGCTCGGCAAAGGTCAGGGATCGGCGATCCTCGGAGATGACCCGACCACCGTTGGAACGCACCAGACTCTGGAAACACCAGTCCTTGGCGCTCTCGGTCATGCAGTCGAGGTACGCACCCCCTTTGCCGGTGCGTGCGCGGATCGTCTCGGCAGCCCGCGTCGCCTCCGCCCAGGTGGTCGGCGGCGTATCGGGGTCGAGTCCGGCAGCTCGGAAGAGGTCGGCGTTGTAATACAGGACCGGTGTCGAGAAGACGAACGGGATGCCGTATGTCTGGCCGTTCCAGTCGCCGAGTGTCCGCGCGGTCGGTGCGAACGGATGCTCGCCGCCGAAATTGGCCTGCACGGTGTCCTTTCCGACGAGTGTGTCCAGTGGTCGCGCGCCGAGTGCGTTCACGGTGAAGTCCAGGTCGGAGAAGCCGAGTTGAGCCACGTCGGGTGGGCTCCCTGCGGTGATCTGGTTGCGGATGCTGGACACGGTGTCGGTCGCGGGATTCGGGCTGTTTCCCACCGGCTTCTGGGCGGTGACCGAGATGTTCGGGTGGCGGGACCGGAAAGCGGCCAGCAACGCGTCGAAGGTGTCGGTCCACGGGCCTGCCAGGCCGTAGTTGTAGCTCTCGAAGACGATCGAGACCTTCTGGTCGGCAGACAGTTCGGGTGCGGCGACCGAACTCTGCTCGGACGACGTCGTGGAGAGGCAACCGGTGAGCGTCGCCATCAGGAGGGCGAGGGGTATCAGGAGTCGGGGGCGGATGGTCACTGCGGTGCTCCTACTCGGGTGAGTTCGCTGGTGTCGGAGGATGATCGGCTGCTGGGGTCGGTTCCAGCCCGATCGGTCTGGCCGACCCAGTGCAGTCGGCGACCGGTCTCGGCATCGAAGAAGTGGAGATCGTCGTGCTCGGCGACCAGGACGATGGGGGTCCCCGGACGCAGGTCGTGACCGGAGCCGACCCGAGGCAGTCGCGCGCACAACGAGACCTCGCCGACGCGGCAGTGGGCGAGGATGTCGGCGCCGAGGTTCTCGATCAGGCCCACCGTCGCCGTGATCGTCGCCGCGGCGCGCGGGCTGTCGGCGGCCGTCGGCCGTTCGCCGAGTGTTCGGTTCCGGTCCTGGGCGGTGTGTTCTCGTCGTGCGATGGCGAGCCGTTCGGGACGGATGCCGAGGGTCACCCGAGTGCGATCGAGGTCGTCGGTGGTGGTGGAGATGCCCAGCGACAGGGTCTGATCGACGAGGTCGGCCCGCAGTTCGCCGTCGACACAGCGCAATCGGACATCCACGAGGTTCATCGGGGGTGAACCGAGGAATCCCGCGACGAACACCGTGCGCGGAGCGTCGTACAACTCGGTCGGGGTGCCGACCTGTTCGATGCGGCCCTTGTCGAGCAGAGCGATCCGATCGGCCATCGTCATGGCCTCGACCTGGTCGTGGGTAACGTAGAGAAAGGTCTTGTGGAGACGGGCGTGCAGCGCGATCAGCTCGGTACGCGTGACCGCGCGCAGACGCGCATCGAGATTCGACAGCGGTTCGTCCATCAGGAATGTTCCGGGTTCGCGGACCATCGCCCGCGCCAAGGCGACGCGTTGACGCTGACCGCCCGACAACTGGCCCGGTCGGCGGCGCAGCAGGGGGGTGAGGTCGAGGAGCTCGGCGACGTGGGCAACGGTGTCGGCGACGGTCTTTCGGGGGAGGCCTGCGGTGCGGAGCGGGAATCCGATGTTCTTGGCAACGGACAGGTGCGGATACAGCGCATAACTCTGGAACACCATCGCGATGTCACGTTCGCGCGGCGGTGTCGTCGTGACATCGGTGCCGTCGATACGCACCGATCCCGTCGTCGGGACCTCGAGGCCGGCAAGGATGCGCAGCAGTGTCGACTTGCCACATCCGCTCGGGCCCAGCAGCACCAGGAACTCGCCGTCGTGGACGGTGAGGTCGATCGCCGAGAGGGCGTTCGTGTCGGCGAACGTCTTGGTGACGCCACACAACTCGATCACTGACATCTGATTCCTTTGTCGGCCGTTGGGATCTGCGCCGGTCGTGCCGCCGGCGCCGGCTCTCATCACAGCGGTCACAGAGGTCGGTGGACCCGGCGATAGGCAGTGCCGATCGTGCGAGTGGTTGTTCCGCCGAGGTGATGCAGCACAGCTCGGATCGAGCGAACGCGACTTTTCCGGTGAACAGCCCGATTTCGCCGACGAAGCGTCGTGCGGTCGTCGATCGGGTTTAGAATCCTGTGGTCGGGGTCACAACTCCACCAGGAGGAACGATGACAAACCGAAAGATCCTACGAACCGCCGCGATCGTCGCAGGAACCATCGGCGCCACCGTTGCGCTGACCAGCCCTGCAGGCGCCGCGGAACCCGCGTCGCTGTCGATCGACGGAGACCTGCAGATCGCGCCCAACGTGTCGGTTCTCGGCATCGACGCGGTCGGCACCCGAACCGCGGCCGGTGTCACCAGCGGTACCTACGTCGCGACCGTCAAGCTCGGTGGATCGTCGCTGCCCATCCAGGTGAAGGGGCCGGTGACGTGCATCTACACCAAGGGCAACACCGCGTCGCTGGTCTACCCGATCACCGGTAGTACGCCCGACATCCTCCCTGCGGGTGCGCGTGGCGCCCTCGCGGTGCAGATCACCGTCCGGACCGGTGCCGCCGACATGGTCGGCGTGATGGGTCCGATGCCTACATCGTCGTTCCGTGGCTGCAACCCCGGTCCGACGCCCTTCCCGTTCTCGGGTGACGTCGAGACCAGCTGACCGGGGTCTTTCGGGTCGGCTGGCCCGTACCTCAGGCCACCCCGGCGGCGCGTAGGCCCGCGGTGACAGCCGCCGCGAGGACGACCACGACGACGATCGGCGCCTTGAGCACGGCGGCGAGCAGTCCGGCCCCGACCCCGATGGGACGAGCCCAGCCGGCGAAGTCGTGTCCGACGTAGAGCGCGCCGGTCAGCGCGACCGCGACCAGCAGGACGATGGCCGCTCGGTCGAGCAGTCGTTGCGTCCGCGGTCCGACGGTGACCCGACTACGCATCGCCGGTCCGGCGACGCGGATCGCGTAGGTGCCGACGGCGAGTACCCCGATGCCCAGCAGCAGGCTTGCCATCATCGACCTCGCGCAGCGGATGTGGCCGCCGCGAACTCGTCTGCGCCGGCGGTGTCGGATGGTTCCGCAGAACATTCCGGTCCGGCTCCCGAGCGTCGACGACGTGCGCGCCGCGCGACCTCGACGAGGGGGACTCCGATGAGCGCCAACAGGATCGGCAGGCCTGCGGGGAGGAACGGGGTGGCGGCGAGTGCGGCTGCACCGCCGATCGCCGCGGCGGTCCATGTGGATCCATCGCGCAGTGCAGGTAGGGCCAGGGCGCCCAACAGCGCTGGGAACGCTGCATCGAGACCGAGCACCGCGGGGTCGGAGACGGCGTTCCCGATCAGGCTGCCCGCGACGGCGCCGACCGGCCAGCACACCAGGATTCCGACCCCGCACAGGAAGAAGGCGGCCCGTGCGACGCGCCGGTCGTCGACGCCGGTGGTCACGACCGCCGTCTCGTCATTGATGAAATGCGAGCCGAAGAGCAGCGCCGGTCCGCGTTCGAGCAACGGTCCGATGGCCAGGCCGTAGCCGAGGTTGCGTGTGTTGACAAGAAGGCCGGCGATGGCGCCGAGGATCGGCGCGCCGCCTGCCGCGAGGACGCCGACGAACACGAACTCCGACGAGCCGGCGAGGACCACGGTGGCCAGAAGGAGGATCTGCCACCAGATCAGTCCGGCGCCGTGGGCCGCCACGCCATACGATGCCCCGATCACCAGCACCGACACGGAGAGCAGGACGATCGAGCGGATCGTCTGCCGGTCGAGTGTTCTCCATACCGAACGCATGCGTACTATGATGAACACTATGGGACCCGTTCGTCAAGATGAACAATCGTCCGGTGTGTCGAACACTACGCCAGGGGAAGTGACCCCGCAGCAGCTGGTGGCCACGGCGTTGCGGCGAGAGCGCACCCGGGCCGGCCTGTCGATAGGCGAGCTGGCGCGCCGCGCAGGAGTCGGGAAGTCGACACTCTCCCAGCTCGAATCAGGTGACGGCAACCCCAGCATCGAGACCCTCTGGGCGCTGAGTACCGCACTCGGTCTCACGTTCTCGGCGCTACTCGACGCCCCGCCCAGCCGTGTAGAGGTGGTGCGGTTCGGTGAAGGTCCGGTGATCCAGGCCGCCGACGCCGACTACTCGGCGACCCTGTTGTCGACGGCGCCGCCGGGAGCGCGTCGCGACATCTACATCCTCCGGGCCGACCCGGGGAAGCCGCGCATCTCCGAACCCCACAAGCGGGGCGTCGTCGAATACGTCGTGATCAGTGCCGGGCGGGCCCGACTCGGCCCCACCGATGCGACCGTCGAACTCGGACCAGGGGACTACGCGTCATATCCGGGCGACGTGGAACATGTCTTCGACGCGCTGGAGCCGGGTACCGTCGCCGTGATGGTCAGCGAGTCGACCTGATCCGAACGGCGGCGAGAACTCAGGCCGGACGAAATCGTCTCGGCAACGTCAGTGCCAACCAGGGGCGTGTCCCCCACGCGATCGCCCGGCCGCTCAATGCGGTGCGTGCCGCCGACACGCGTCCGTATCCGGCGAGCAGCGCGGCCACGGGGTCGAGGCTCAGATGGACATCCGCGGGACGCGGATCGGCCGGATCGATCTCGAGCTCGCCGTCGGTGAACTCGTAGACGAACCGCTCGTCGACTCCCCGCAGACGGATGTCGTACGTCGCCGTGTACCCGACGCAGGCGTCGGCATCCGACCAGCCGAGCAGGACGTTGTTGCGTCCACGCACCACGAGTGCGGCGTACTGCGGATCGATGTCCCACCGGGCTCCAACCTCACGCGCGATGTCGTGACCGTGCACGAGGAACTCGCCGATCAACATGCCCAGCGCTACGTCGGCGCGGACGTGAGACCCGCCGTCGAAGGTGAATTTCGGTACGCAGGCACCCAGGTGGGCGACGGTGTCGAGGAGCTCATCGAGGTCGGTGAGCAGGCGAGTGCACAACGTCCGGCGATCACGGGTGGTCAGGTTTGCGATCTGCTTCGCGTTGAAATCCGGGAGGTCGAGGGCGGTCGCGGCGTACGTACCGCGTCCGTCGATGAGCTCGTGATACCGGCTCGGCGTGGAGGCGACGTGTCCGAGGCAGTCGGTGATCGTCCAGCCCGGTGTCGCCGACAGCGCGAGATCTGGATCGTCGACGGCATCGACGAGTGTGACGAACTGATCGGCCGCGGCCCGCGCCGCGTCGATGAAATCGAACCTCGAGAACATGGTGTTCAACGTGCTCACCCCCCACCGGCGGGTCAAATATAACGCCGACCGCTCGGATCCGTATGACTTCGACGCGGGTGGGAACCGATCTGTGATGTTTCAATTCGGTTGCGGCGCCGGTCATTGCCGGTCGTGGAGGATGTTGGCCAGCATGAATTCTTCTGGTCGGGCGACTCAGACGAACGACTGTGTTTCTGGGCGCCGGCGCCGGCGCCCGCTCTCGCTCCGGTCCTCGCTCGGCGACGCCGGCGTTCCACGACCGGCGCCCGCTCTCGCTCCGGGCACGGTGGTTACGGATGCGGCAGAACAGGGTCAGGGATTGCGTGCCGCGGTGATCGCGTCACGCACCCGGGTCCGGCACTCGAGCCCTGCCTCGTCGGCGCCCATCCCGAGATAGAAGCTGCCCGGTCGGCCCTCGTGCCCCGCGAACCCGGTGACGCTGAAGCTGTACCCGTCGTCTGGCGTCGCGACGCCACCCACGGTCAGTGCACTGCCGGGCGCGACCGTCGCCTGGGCCAACGGGACAGAGAGAGCGGTCACCCCGCGTTCGGCTCCCGACGTGACCACGATCAGCTGAGTCGGGTGCAGCAGCACCAGCGTCTGATGCTCCGAGTCGGGATCCGCCGAATTCGCGCGCCGCCCCAGCAAGCGTCCGATCCGATTGGTCGAGGGCGGGTTCTCGCTCCGGGTCAGCCACGCCGGTAGATCGTCGGCCAGTCGGAGGTGCTGGGTCTCGGCGTGCTCGGTCAGGGCAAGTCGCATGTCCGGCGGTAGTTCGGCCAGGTCGACCGAACGAGTGGACCGTCTGTACGCGGGCGCCATGGCAGACAATCTAGCCCCCTGCACCCCGACGACCCTTGAACCGGACGCGCGAGTACCCATCGCGGCCGATCTCGGTCGGTGGCCTCAGCGGTCGGTGGCCTCAGTCCGTACGTGTCAGCGGAAGCGTGACGCGAGCCGCCGGACCCGGCCGCCCGATGCGGCGGTGTCGCCGAGCAGCCCGGCGTCGAGATCGTCCAGCAGTGCGGCGACGGTCTCGCCGGAGTCGGTCTTGTTGGTGCCGATGAAACCGGTCGGTCCGCGTTTGATCCATCCTGTGACGTACAGGCCGGGGGTCGGCTCTCCGTCGACGACGATGCGTCCGCCGTCGTTCGGGATGATCCCGCGCGACTCGTCGAACGGCAGCCCCGGCACCGCCACGCCGCGATAGCCGATCGATGTGAGCACCAGACCGGCGGGAATCGTCTCGGAGATGCCGGTCGGGAGCACGGAGATGCCATCGGGTGCGGGCTCGGTGCGGTCGATGCGCACACCGGCGGCTGCGCCGGAGGCGTCCGACTCGACCGCGGCGGGCGCCGAGAAGAAGGACAGTCGGATACGTCGGCCGGCGGGCGGATCGCGGCGTGCGACCTCGGCCAGCAACCCGACCTTCGCGGCGACCGTCGGATCGTCGGTCGGAGCGGGACCGGCCGTTTCGAGATCGGCCGGGTCGACGACGACGGAGGCGCCGCTGTCGACGAGACCCACGAGCTCGGGAAGCGTGAAGGCGGCATGTGCGGGACCACGTCGCCCGAGGACCACGACCTCCTCGATCGGTGAGCGGCGCAACGCATCCAGCGCCTTCGGTGCGATCGAGGTCGTGGCCAGCGCGTCGCGGTCGGCGGTCAGGATGCGAGCGACGTCCAGGGCGACGTTGCCGTTGCCGATGACCACCGCGGTCTCGGTGTCGAGGTCGACGTCGATGTCCGCGAAGTCGGGGTGCCCGTTGTACCAGCCCACGAATGAGGTCGCGCTGCGTACGCCGGCGAGGTCGGCGCCGGGGATGGCGAGCCGTCGGTCGGTGGGGGCGCCACCGGCCCAGAGGACCGCATTGTGCCGGGCACGCACATCGTCGAGTGTGAGGTCTCGGCCGACCTGGGTGTCGAGCAGGATGTCCAGGCGAGGATTTCGTGCCATCTCGTCGAACAGTTCCATGATCCGACGAGTGGAACGGTGGTCCGGCGCCACGCCGTAGCGGGCCAGGCCGAAGGGCCTGGAGAGACGCTCGTAGATCGTCACCCGCACCTGTGGTTGCCGCAGCAGCTCGTCGGCCGCGTACATCGCCGACGGTCCGGAGCCGACGATCCCCACCGACACCGGCGCAGCGGTCTCGAGGCGCCGTGGCTTGTCGATAGGCGCCAGCGGGAGTCGACGGGCTGGATCGACCGGGAAACGCGCTGCGTCCGCGACGTTCTCGCCGTATGCGGCCGCATTGATCTCCGCGTAGCGAGTCTGCTCGGGCGTGAGTCGATGTCCGGGGACGATGGCGCCGACCGGACACGCGCTGACGCACGCGCCGCAGTCGACGCAGGTCGACGGATCGATGTAGAGCATCTCCGCGATGCCGAAGTCAGGTTCCTCGGGCGTCGGGTGGATGCAATTGACCGGGCACGCGTAGACGCACGAAGCGTCGCCGCAACACGCCTGGGTGACGACGTGGGGCATCCGCGGATCAGGCTGCCGTGTAGGTCGGTTCGCTGCGGAACCGCGACGGACGACCGCCGATGCCGAGCAACTTCCACAGTGCGCGCGACACCGGGTTCATCAGCCCGCACTGCTCGCCGAGCATCCGTACGTCGCCGAAGACGTTGCGCAGGAATCGCTTCGACTCGTCCGAGCGCCAGAAAATGTCCTTCATGACCGAGTCGGGGATGTCGAACTCACGCTGGAAGCTCTTCGGCGGCACCATGATGGCACCGCACAGCAGCCGCATCGCGATTGGGAAGACCAACGACAGGACGAATCGCTGGAACCATCCCTTCTTGGGGATGTTCTCGCGAAGCGTGTGGTGGGCGAACGAGATGTGCCGCGCCTCTTCGGCCACGTGCAGCTGCATCACCGCGGCCATGGTCGGGTGCAGGGTCGAACGCGTGCGCAGGAAGTCCTTCTGGATGTGGTCGATCGGCTCCTCGCCGCCGAGGACTCCGAAGAAGAAGACGTTCGGGAACAGGGTGGAGACCAGCGGGACCAGCGGAGACACCAGGCGGTAGCCCAGCTTCGCACCGGGCACGTCCATCCCGCTGCGGTTGACGAACTCCTGGAACATCAGAGTGTGGTTGCACTCTTCCTTGGCCTCGTGCGTGGTGTAGCGGAACTCTTTCGCTCCGTTGGGAAGTGCAAAGCTGTACTGCATCAGCCCGCGGATCAGGATCGACTCGAACTGCAGACCGACCTTCGCGACGTTGGCCTGACGCCACATCCCGATCCGGATCTGCTTCTCCTCGGGCAACTGCTGGTACCAGGGGTGGCGGCCGATGGGGTCGACGTCCGTCGACAGCTTCCAGCGCGGATCGTCCGTGCGGACGGCCATGTGCTCGGCGTCCCAGTCGATGTCGATGTAGGGATCGAAGTTTCGGTGGACGGACGCGGCAGAGAGGTCGTCGAGAACCTGGTGGTAGTCGTCGGCGTCGGAGGACTTGTCGTGCTCCGGGACGTACCTGAGGGCGTTTGTCATCGGGGGGCTCCCCTGCTCGGCGCGGGCTGATGATGGTCGTTCGACCGTTGCTCCGAACGTATTCGCGCGGCGCATCATCTGTCAACATCCAATGTCACATCCCGTGATGGCGCTTCGCGCGTTGGTTACCTTGAACTGGCCTTTTGCGGGGCTATCCCCGAGAGCCGGGTCGGCGGCGTTCAGCAGCAGCAGGTAGATGTAGACGCATGGAGGAGATCCTGCTGGTCGTCGTCGCGGTCCTCGGGATCGCGGCTGCACACGTGCTCGGCCGCAAGATCCGCGTCGCAGCGCCGTTGATCCTGGTCGTCGCGGGGGTGATCGTCGGCGTGATGCCCTTTGTGCCGGCCATCGAGGTCGATCCGGAGTGGATTCTGGTCGGGGTGCTGCCTCCCTTGCTGTACTCGGCCGCGGTATCGATGCCGACCATGGACTTCCGTCGTGATTTCGGTGCGATCAGCGCGCTGTCGGTGCTGCTCGTGCTGGTGAGCGCCGTCATCGTCGGGTTCTTCCTGCACTGGGTGCTGCCCGACGTCTCGTTGGCGACCGGTATCGCGCTCGGTGCCATCGTCAGCCCGACGGATGCCGTCGCGACCTCCATCGGTAAACGTCTCGGTGTCCCCGCGCGTGTGACCGCAGTGCTCGAGGGCGAGAGCATGCTCAACGACGCCACGGCCCTGGTGCTGCTGCGCGCCGCGGTGGCCGCGACTGCGGCCAGCATCTCCTTCGGCGGGGTGGCCCTCAACTTCGTCTATGCGGTGGTCGCAGCCGTGGTCATCGGCGGCGCGATCGGATGGCTCAATCTCCGGGTCCGCGCCCGGGTCACCGACGCGACGGTCAACACGGTCATCTCGTTCACCGTGCCCTACCTGGCCTACCTGCCCACCGAGCACATCGGGGCTTCGGGACTGGTGGCCGCGGTCACCGCGGGTCTGGTCACGGGCGCCGGATCGGTCAGGTACCTGACCGCGCAGCATCGCGTCTCCGACACCCAGAACTGGCGCACGGTCGAGTTCATCGCCGAGGGCGGTGTGTTCCTGCTGATGGGGCTCGAACTGTTCGGGCTGGTGGTCGACGTCCACGACGATCACGGCGGGGTCGAGACCGCGCTGTGGATAGGCCTCGCCGCGCTCGGGGTGACCATGGTGGTGCGTGCCGCATATGTGGTGCCACTGATCTGGTGGCTGGACAAGGTGGCGCAACGCGGGTCGGCCATCCGGCCCTATCTGGAACGGATGGATTCGAAGATCGTCCGGACCGCCCAGAAGCGTGCGCAGGAGTCGGCGGACCCGGAGACGGAGACGGACGGCGATACCGAAGGTGCGGAATCGGATTCGAGGTCGTCGCCGGAGTCGGGGAGCTCGGTGCGGCCGGAGTCGGTCCCGGGTGTCGGCGTGCCGGCGCGTGACCGGCGGCCGCCACCGAGCCGACCGCCCCGCCGACTCCGCTTACGCGGCCGGCCCGGGCGACGTCGGGAACTGCGCCGTCCGAGCATCGAGAATGCCGATGATGCACGGCATTACGTCTCGCGGATCCGTCGGCGGATCGCCGACATCGACTACTACCGTGCAGCGCCCCTGGGGCCCAAGGAGGCGTCCGTCGTCGTCTGGGGCGGTATGCGTGGCGTCGTGACCGTCGCGGCCGCGCAGACCCTGCCCGCCGACACCCCGTCCCGTTCGCTGTTGGTGCTGACGGCCTTCGTGGTGGCGGCGAGTTCGCTGATCCTGCAAGGCGGCACGCTGGGCTGGCTCATCCGCCGGCTGGGCATCACCGGGGCGTCCGACGATGCCGCCGACGAGCGCAACCGTCTGCACGCGGAGTTGGTCGCGAGTGCGCAACAGGTGCTGATCGAGTCGGGGATCGTCGACGACTACCCCTGGCTGAAGCGTCGGATGCCGCAGCTGACCCGCACCCCGGACGACGAGGAGGACTCCGGCGGCGAGGGCGGCGGTCTCGGGATCGCGGACCGCAAGACCTTCGAGCGGGCACGTCGAGCGATCATCGCGGCGCAGCGCGAGCACCTGCTCGCCCTGCGCGACCAGGGCACCTATACGTCGGCGACGCTGAGTCGGGAACTGGCGCAGCTCGACGCCGAGGAGATCAGTCTGGAGATGCGGGCAGGGGAGTAGGGGCTCCGCCGGGCTACGTGGTCGTCCGCTCGCCGAATCGATGATCACAATCTGCTGTGGAGCGGGGTGTCGCGTGGATAGTGCACGTGATGGTCGGCTGGGCGGCAGATTTAGGTCGGGTTCGTGGGTCGGATTACTGACGGCTGAGTGGCGCTGGCGGTGGGTCGGATTATTGACGGCTGAGCGGGCTCGGGTCGGGAATGTGCACGGTGCGGCTCGCTGAGATGTCAGAAATCCGGGGGGAGCGGGTGGTTTCGGTGTGCGCCGGGGTGGTCTTGCTCCGAAATGTGCCCGGGTCGGGCCGATTTCTGCCCGAGAGATGTTCGCGGATGCCAATGCGGTTGAGGCGCTTAATTGGTGGGTGGTTTTAGCCGGGCTCGGGTGTTTTTCGGGCGAACGCACCTGAGATGACCACAATCTGCCGCCGAGCGGGGCGCCGCGTGGATATCGCACGTGACTCACCGCTCGGCGGCAGATTTTCGTCAGAGAGGTGTTCTCGCGCCCCGGGCCGGAACCCGCGCCGGGCCCGAACCCGACCTACCGCCTCGAATCGAACGGCAGGAGAGCCATCTCCCGGGCATTGCGGATGGCGGTCGCAACCTGGCGCTGCTCCTGCGGCGACAAGCCGGTCACCCGTCGACTGCGGATCTTGCCGCGGTCGGACAGGAACTGGCGCAGCAGCGCGACGTCCTTGTAGTCGACGGGGTTGCTGCCGCTGACCGCGACACCGTTGACCTTCAGCAGATTGCGCTTCGGCTTGGCGGTGGTCTCCGCCTGGCGCCGACGAGGCTTGGGACTCATGGGGTACTCCTGTTCGTGGACGGCTGCTGTCACCTGGAGGGCAGGTCGGTCACCAGCTGGACTTGCGGATGCCGGGCAGCTCGCCGCGATGGGCCATCTCGCGGAACCGGACGCGGGAGATCCCCGCCTTCCGGAGGTAGCCGCGCGGCCGACCGTCGACGACGTCGCGGTTGCGCAGTCGCGTCGGGCTCGCATCCCGCGGCAGACGCTGGAGGGCGCGTTGGGCCTCGGCACGCTGCTCCGGGCTCGCCGACTGATCGGCGATGGTGCGCTTCAGTGCTGCCCGACGCTCGGCGTAGCGGGCGACCACCTCGCGGCGATGCAGGTCGCGGTTGATCTTCGATGTCTTGGCCATCAGCGGTCCTCTCGGAAGTCGACGTGGCGTCGGACGACCGGGTCGTACTTGCGGAGCACCATCCGGTCGGGGTCGTTGCGGCGGTTCTTGCGCGTGACGTAGGTGTAACCGGTGCCCGCGGTCGACCGCAGTTTGATGATCGGCCGGATCTCGTTGCGAGCCATCAGATCTTCTCCCCTCGGGCACGGATCTCCGCGATCACCGCATCGATGCCGCGGCGGTCGATGGTCTTGATCCCCTTCGCGGAGAGGCGCAGCGTGACGTAGCGGTTCTCACTGGGGACGAAGTAGCGCCGACGCTGGATGTTCGGATCCCACCGACGGTTGGTCCGTCGATGCGAATGGGACACCTGCTTACCGAATCCCGGCGTGGCGCCGGTGACCTGACAGCGTCTGGACATGCCGACCTCCTCTGTGGTCTCGCGACCGTCCTTGTTGACAATGATTGGCATCAAGCCGTGTGGCTACGGTAGCGTCGCGTCAGTCCAAATGGAAATCGTTACCGATAAGCATCGAACTATGTCACGTTGCCCCGACGAGGGTCGGGGTGGAGGGAGTCCCGTGGGTGATCGACCGCTGACCGACGCAGCCGACGACGTCGGAGAGATCGCCCGCACCCCGGTCGTGTTGGTGACCGGGCTGGACCAGGATGCCGTCGAGCGCACCGCGACGGCGACCGTCGTCGCGGGCACCACGCTCGTCCACCACGACCTCCGCGACGTCGCGAGCGGCCGCGTCATCCGCACGCTGCGCTCGGTCGATCTCGAAGGGGAGGAGACGGTCTCGGTCACCGAGGTCGACCTCGTCCACGGCTGCGTGTCCTGCACCATCCGGGAAGATCTGTTGCCCACCCTGCGCCGGCTGCATCGACGCAGCACGGTCGAGACGATCGTGGTGCAACTCGATCCGATGATCGAGCCCGAGGCGCTGTCCTGGGCCATCGACGAGGTCGTCGTCGCCGAGATGCCGGGCTTCGTCGACGGTCCCGCGGGCCTCGACGTCCGGGTGCACGCGACCATCGCCTGTGTGGCGGAGGATCAGTGGCTCGAGGCCGCGACCGGAGACCTGAGCGTCGGCGAGGCCGGGCTCGGTGATCCGGACGACGATCGGACGCTCGCGCAGGTGGCCGTCGGCCAGGTCGCGTTCGCCGATGCGCTCGTCGTGGCCGGCTGCGATCCGATGGTCCGAGACAGCTGGGAATCGGCCAGGTTGGTCGCGGTGCTCGCCCGACTCGCGCCCGGTGCCCCGGTGATCATGGAACTCCCGCAACGGCCGGTCACCGCACTCCTGGTCGCCCAGATGCTCGGCGGGATCGGACCGGAGGCCCGGCGCGGGCGCCTCGACGATCCGCATGGCCCGTTGCTCCGTGGGCAACCGCCACTGGACACCGACTGCGGGGTCTCGCTGGTCGAGTTCCACTCCGACCGGCCGTTCCACCCCGACCGACTGCACTCGGCCATCGACGTCCTGCTCGACGGCGTGGTCGCGGCCCGCGGACGACTCTGGCTCGCATCGCAACCCGACGAGGCGCTCTGGCTGGAGTCGGCGGGCGGCGGCCTCCGTGTCGCCCATGGCGGCGCGTGGTTGGCGGCGATGACCGAGGACGAGCGTGCCGGGCAGTCGTCGGAGCGACTCGCGATGGCTGCGCTGCGCTGGGGTGAGCACGGCGACCGGCACAGCGCCCTGGTCGTGCTCGCGCATCGCGCCGACGCGTCCGACATCCAGGAGACGCTGCGCGCGGCCTGCTTGACCGACGCCGAACTGGCGCAGGGACAGGCCCTCTGGCTCGCCTACGACGACCCGTTCGGGCAGTTCCACGCCGATCCCTGTGACGACGTCGACCGACCCGACCAGATCCCGGCCGACACCACCGCCGCCGACAACCGAGGAGAACGAGCATGAAACCCGGCATCCATCCCGACTACCACCCCGTCGTCTTCCAGGACGCCTCCACCGGCGGACAGTTCCTCACCCGTTCGACCATCACCTCCGACCGGACCATCGAATGGACCGACGGGCAGACCTACCCGCTCGTGGTCGTCGACGTCACCAGCGAATCGCACCCCTTCTGGACCGGTGCGACCCGACTGCTCGACACCGCGGGCCGCGTGGAGCGGTTCCGTCAGCGGTATCAGGGCCGGTACCGCTGACCGGACGGGGCGTCCCCCGAACACACGATTCGCGGGCGCCCCGACTCCGGCCGCGGGTTAAGGTTGGCGCGACTCTCGCGCGCCTGCCACCTGGAGGAGTACTTGACCGCCCCGCCGTACCCGCCTGCTCCGGGTGGCCCTCGACATCCGGTCCCGGGTCGCGCGATGCCCGCGCCGGGTCATCAGGCGGCGCCCGCGCCGGGTCATCAAGCGGCGCCCGCGCCGGGTCATCCCGGGGTCCGGCGCGCGGTGGGCGGCGGTGACCTCACACCAGAGCTGATCGATTCGGACTTCTGGACGGACGCGATGGTCGAGGCCGCGGGCATCCCGATCGTCGACGTGCCGTTCGTCACCGTCGGTAGCGGGATCGGTTCCTTCATCACGGTCGACTACCTGCGGATCTGCGGCGTGCCCGCCGAGGCGATAGCCGTTCTCGGCCCGCAGGACGTGCCCTGGCACAGCTACGAGTACCTCACGCGGGTGTCGCAGATCCCCCGAGGTGAGCGCCTGCGTTCGGACTCGGCGTCGACCCCCGACAACATCTGGGGGTTCCCCTCCTACGCCGTGCGCGAGGCGTGGGCCGACCGCACCTTCGCGCCGCTCTGGAACGTCCTCGTCGAGCCGATCTTCGCGAACTACTACACGCCCAAGGCCGGACAAGCCTTCGAGTCGATGGCGCGCGAGTGCGATCGCATCGGTTATGCGCGCAGTCTGCGTCAAGGGCAGGTGCGGATGATCCGGCGTCGGGTCGGCGGCGACTACTTCACCATCCTGACCCCACCGCAGGGCGCAGCCCCGACCAAGCGGATCGCGTATCGCAGCCGCTGGGTCCACGTGGCGATCGGCTACCCGGGAATCCGATTGCTCCCGGACCTCCAGGCGTTTCGCGAGACGTACCGCGACGCCAGCAAGGTCGTCAACGCCTACGAGTCCCACGAGCACGTCTATCAGGCGCTGCAGCGTCGCCCGGGCACCGTGATGATCCGCGGCGCCGGGATCGTCGCCTCCCGAATCCTGCAGCGGCTCATCGACGATCGCGATCGCTTCGGACTGCAGACGCAGATCGTCCACCTCTTCCGCACCTATGCCGACAAACCGTACGGCCCGTCGATCTTCAAGCGTCGCAAGGCGTCGCACGGATGGACCTACCAGGGATTCAACTATCCGAAGTCGGCGTGGGGCGGTCAGCTCAAGGCGCGGATGCGCAAGCTCGAAGGTCATGAGCGCGCAGCCGCCTACCAGGAGATCAGCAGTACCAACACGCCGATCCGGGCGAACTGGCAGCGCCAGCTGGAACGCGGTCGGACCCAAGGGTGGTACCGGGTCGCGGTCGGTACCGCGGAGAGCCTGGTCCCCGCGCCCAACGGTGCAGGGGTCGTGGCGACGGTCCGCGTCGACCCGCACGCGCCGATGGACCAGCCGCACCGGCCCGACGGGACCATCGAACTGTACGCCGACTACGTGATCGATTGCACCGGACTGGAAGCCGACGTCCGAGAACATCGACTGCTCGCCGACCTGCTCGACCACACCGGGGCGGGCATCAATCCCGTCGGCCGGATGGATGTCGACCGGACCTTCGAACTCATCGGCACGCGCAACGGGGCCGGCCGGCTCTACGCATCCGGCAGCGCGACGCTGGGCGGGTACTTCCCCGGAGTCGACACCTTCCTCGGACTGCAGATCGCCGGGCTGGAGATCGTCGACGATCTCGCCGCACAAGGCTTCGGCCGCAAGCTCACCCCTGCGCGTTCGGTCGCCCAGTGGTGGCGATGGATGAACCGGCGGGGGGTGGACTGACATGGTCCCGACGCTCTGGGGTCGGCTGCAGAGCCGCGTCCTCGTGCTCGGCATCGTCGGCGGCGTGTGGACGATCCTGATCGGCCCGCTGCTGCCCGACGGTGCGCCCCTGGGGACCACCTATCGCGTCGCCTTCACGGTCCTTGCCACGGTCATCGTGCTCGGCCTGGTGTGGGAGCTGCTGTACCACCTGCTGCAGCAGTTCCGGTGGGAGAAGGACTGGCCCACACTGTTCGGGCTGGTGACGGGCATCAACGAGGGCATCCTCGCGTGGATCGTGGTGTCGGCCGTGCCGCTGCTGCCCGACGGCGTCGAACTCTCGCCCCTCGGTTTCTCGGTGCAGTTCGTCACCACCTGGTTGCTGGTCTGGGCGATCCAGAACGGTCCGCTGCGAGCAGTGTTCCCGCACTGGCGATTCGACGGGGGGAGGTTTGCGTGAGCGCGCCTGACGACGTCGTCGACACATCACCCCGGGTGACCCTCGTCCCCGGCGCGGGGATCGTCATCCGCACGTCGGCCTTCCTCGCGGTTCTCGGCACCACCGGATACGACCTCGTCGACGACGTCCTCGCGCTCGAGGAGAGCGTCTCCGTGCCGGATCGGATGCCACGTCGCGGTCGTCACCTCGTCCGCGCACTCGCCCAGTTGCTGGCCACTGCCGACACCGTCACCGATGTCGGTTTCGTTGCCCCCGACAGCGTCGGGGTCGCGGTCTACCTGGCCGGCGGGGTCGTCGGCGAGACCGACGGTCGTCGACTGGAGCCGGTGTCACCCGACCATCCCTTCGACCAGGCCATCCCGTGGCCGTTCGAGGGACTCGGGATCTACCTGGCCGACGCCGAACCCGCCGAACCCGGTGACGAGCGTTTCGATCTCGTGGAGGGGGTGGTCCCGGCGGCCGGAGCTCTGCTGCACACGCCACTCGGGTTGCGAGGTACCCGGATTCACGGTGCGGACGACGTCGCGCAACCGGCGCCGACGGACTCCGGACGGCACGCGGCCGGTGGTGTCGACGACGAGGCACCCGCGCTCGCCGACCAACCCGCCGACCTGCGACAGGCTCCACCGTCTGCTCCCGCGTCGTCGTCCGAGGTCGGACCCGATGCGCCACCGGCCGGTCCGAACAATCCCAGCGTGACGCCCTCGGCGCCGTTCGCGCCCCCGTCCTCCGCCCGCGGGCCGGTGCCACCGACACCGTTGCGGCCGTTCCCGTCCACCCCCGACCAGCGCCCCGGCCCGGTGCCGAACCCCGCCCGGCCGGGTGGACCGCAACCGGTCCCGTCTCCACCCGAAGCCGCCCCGGCCTTCCGGTCCGAATCTCTCAGCGACGGAGACGATGATCTCCCGACCCGGCAACCGCTGCCCAAGCTCGAACACAAGAAGCCTGCTACCGAAGTGGTCCGGATCGTCGAGTCACGGGCCCACGTCCGCGGAATCCGCTGTTCACGAGGGCATCTCAACCATCCACGGGCCTGGCTGTGTGCGGTCTGCGGAATCCGGATGGACCAGCTGACCGGCATCCTGGTCGAGGGTGAGCGGCCACCGTTGGGGTGGCTGCTGCTCGACAACGGGTCCACCCACCTTCTCGACGAGGACCTGGTGATCGGTCGGGAACCGGGTGCGGTCGGTGGTCGCCGAACCGGTACGCCGAAACCCGTTCAGGTCCCTGACGAAACAGGCCAGCTCTCGCGCCGGCATGCCGAGATCCGGTTGGTCGAATGGTCGGTGCAGCTCGTCGACCTCGGCTCGGCCAACGGCACCTTCGTCATCGAGCCGCAGAGCGGCAACCGCGAGATCCGCATCCTCGCGCATCGACCGCACCTGCTGGTGCCCGGTTCGCATGTGCGGGTCGGCGGGCGGCACTTCATCTTCGAATCGCCGCACGCGCGGATCTGACAGCGAGGACAGCAATGGAGAAGCACACGGTCGCCTTCCTGCTGCTGGACGTCGCCGTCATCATCGCGGCGGCGCGGATCGGTGGTCGGATCGCGAGAGCGTTCCGGCAACCACCGGTGATCGGCGAGATGGCGATCGGTATCGCGCTGGGGCCCAGCCTGTTCGGTCTGCTGCCCGGCGCGCCCGACGAGTGGCTGTTCCCGACCGATGTGCGCCCGCTGCTGGGTGCGCTCGCCCAGATCGGTCTCGTGCTCTTCATGTTCATCGTCGGTCTCGAACTGGACCTGCGGATCACCCGCGGCCGCGAGCGGGCGGCCGGCAGCATCTCGATCGCGTCGATCGTGCTGCCGTTCGTCCTGGGGGCGGGGCTCGGCGTGCTCATCTATCCGTCTCACGACGTGGTGGGGGGCGAGCAGATCTCGAAGCTCGGACTCTCGCTGTTCCTGGGGATCGCGATGTCGATCACCGCCTTCCCGATCCTGGCCCGCATCCTCACCGACCGGGGGATGCAGCGGACCGTGCCCGGGGTCTTCAGTCTCGCGGCCGCCGCCATCGACGACATCGTGGCCTGGACCCTGCTCGCCCTCGTCATCGCGATCATCACCGGCGGCAGCCCGCTTGCGATCGCGCGGATCGTGGGCCTCACCCTCGTCTACGCCGCGGTGATGTTCCTCGTCGTCCGTCCCTTGCTGCGCAAGCTGGTCGCGTGGCGCGATGCGGCGGGTCGTCTGACGCCGGACATCCTGGCGGTGATCCTGGTCGGTCTGTTCCTGTCATCTGCCGCCACCGACGTCATCGGCATCCATCAGATCTTCGGCGCCTTCGTCTTCGGTGCGGTGATGCCGAGGGTGGGCGCGGGCGCCCTGACGCGAGACATCTTCGAACGCCTCGAGCAGGTCAGCGTGCTGCTCCTGCTGCCGATGTTCTTCGTGGTGACCGGGCTGACAGTCGACATCGCCGGGATCGGCGGAACCGGCTGGTGGCAGCTCATCCTGGTGTTGATCGTCGCCATGAGCGGCAAGTTCGTCGGCGCGTACTTCGGAGCGCGCGTCAGTGGCATACCGCAGCGGCAGAGCGCCGCGATATCGGTGCTGATGAACACCCGTGGACTCACCGAGCTCGTGATCCTCACGGCCGGTAGAGAACTCGGCGTGCTCAGCGACGACCTCTTCGCGATGATGGTCATCATGGCCCTGGTCACCACGATCATGGCCGAACCGCTGCTGCGGCTGATCTATCCGCAATCGGTGGTGTCCGAGGACATCGCGGCAGCCGAGCGACTGGCCCTGGCCGGCGGGCCCTCTCGGCGGTCGCTCGTCGTCATCGATGATCTCGACGGAACGCTCGACGAGATCGTCACCCGGCATCGTCGACGATTCGCGGCGACCGCAGGTGCCGACGTGGTCCTGGCCGGGGTCATCGTCTCCGACGACGATCGCGGCAAGCCGTTGGAGCTCGGCGCACCCGTCGTCCCCGATCTGGCCGCCATGGCCTCGGCGGTGGAGAAGCTCACTGCGCTGGGGGCCAAGGCATTCCCCGACCAGTCGGTGTCGGTGATCTGCCGGTTCACCTCCGACCCGGCCGCCGATCTCGCCGAGATCGCGGCCAACGTGGCGGCCGACGTGGTCATCGTCGCGGAGGAGTCGGCGAACTTCGCCGCGGCGACCACGGTGGCGCCTGTGCTGGTGGTCGACGAGTCACGACTGCCGGGTGCAGCCGGACGTGCCACCACGGCGGACACGGCGATCGTCTGTGTGTCCACCGACAGTCGGGACGGTCGTACCGCGCTGGTGCTCGCAGCAGGCCTGGCGCTCAACGGGTCCAGACGCTTGACCGTCGTCACCGCGATCCCACGACGCCGCGTGCTCGCCGACCTCGGCCCGGTGATCGGCCGAGGTGTGGAGGTCGACGTGGTGGACATCTCGCGCGGCGCGGATGCGGCGCGTGACGGGATCACCCTGGTCCCCGCTGATGTCACCACGCCGCCGCGCACGGCCCGGTTGCGCGTGGTCGACCCGACCCTCACCAGTGAGGACGCGGTCTCGGCACGGATCACCGCGCGCTTCGGCCAGGCAGACACCCCGGCCTCCGACCAGCACCCGGGTGCGCCCGACCAACCGACCGCCTCGCGACCTGAAGGACACTGACATGGCCACCGTCGAGATCCCGCGGCAGCTCGCCGATTTCACCGTGCTCAGCCGACTGGGAGTGGGTGGCAACGGCACGTTCTACGTGGCGACGCCACCCCCTCGGCTCGGCCTTGCCACCGACCGCGTGGTGGTGAAGGTGTTCGGCGGCCTCTGCAGCGACGATGCCTACCGACGCGGGGTGCGCGAGCTGCGGGCGTTCGCGGCGGTGCGATCGCCCTACCTCGCGGCGCTCTACGACGCCGTCCTGCAGGGCCAGTTCATGTATGCGATGGAGTACTTCCCGCTCGGCTCACTCGGTGAACCCTCACGACCGCTGAGTCGGACCGAGCGGCTCGCCGCGCTGGCGGACGCGGCACGTGGTGTCGACGCGCTGCACGAGGCCGGCATCGCGCACGCCAACATCACTCCGTCGAGCGTGATGGTCACCGACGGCGGCGGTCGCATCTCCGACCTCGGCCTGGCCCGAGTGCTCGCGACCGACGAACCGATCACCAGTTTCGCGCAGCCCGGAGCGGTCCAGTACATGGATCCCGCCTTGCTCGCGGGAGACGCACCGTCGCGCGCCACCGACATCTGGTCGCTGGGGGCCTGTCTCCATCGGGCGCTGACGGGTGCCGGCGTCTACGGGCAGATCCCGGATGCACAACCACTGCTGGCGATCCGCGCGGCCCTGTCGACGCCGCCCGCACTCTCGGAGAACCTCGCCCCCGATGAACGGGCCGTGGTGGCGAACTGCCTCGCTCTCACCGGCCAACGTCCGGGTACCGCCATCGAGGTCGCTGAACGGATCGACGCGCTGATCGGTCGCTGAGCCCTCACGCGCGGGAGGGCGGAGGTCGATCAGACGATGACCATCGGTGCGGTCCACATCAGCGTCACCAGGAAGGTGCCGAGCAGGAACCACGACGCACCCTGCCAGATCTGCCAGCGCCCCCCGGCGCGATGGTTGCGATAGGTGCGCACCAGGGCGGCGACGGCGCCGACAGCCATGATCGCCGGCGTCGCGAGGACGAGTGCCGTGCGCAGGCCGTCCGACGACGCCAATCCGACGAGCAGGACCGCGATCCCGAACCCGATGGTGATCCCGGCGTGGATTCCCGCGTCGCGGAGTTCGGGGGAGTCTCGAATGTGTCGCTGCTGTGGTGTCATAGGTGAAATCCAGCCTACACCAGGGCGAATAGTGGTGTGTCCGGGACCTTTTGCTCATTGAAGCCGACGTCGGCGCAGGGCAGTATGGAGGTGTGCAGAGTGCACGACGAGACGAGGAGGACACGGGATCATGAGCGCGATTCTGGTGGGTGTCGACGGATCGGATGCGGCGACCGCCGCGGTGCGGTTCGCCGCCGATGCTGCGGTGCGCGAGGGCGTCGGTCTGAAGCTGGTCGGCGTCTACGACGCGAGCACGAGCAACTACGCACCCGGCTTGATCATCCCGCAGGAAGTGGTCGATGCGATCCGGCAGGACGCCGGGGACGCTGTCCGCGCCGCTGCCGAGGTGGCCAAGGAGGTCGCCCCGGACCTACCGATCAGCACCTCCATCGCCGAGGGTGACGCCGCTCGTGTGCTGTTGGAACTCGGCAAGGACACCACGGCGATCGTGCTCGGCACGCGCGGCCTCGGCAGCGTCAAGGGTTTGTTCCTGGGCTCGGTGAGCACCACTGTCGCGGCTCACTCACACGGCCGGGTCGTGGTGGTCACCGGCCCCGGCGGGGACGGCCCGGTGGTGGTCGGCATCGACGACTCGCCGGTCAGTGACGTCGCGATCGCCGAGGCCTTCCGACAGGCGTCGGTGCGCAACACCAAGCTGGTCGCCGTACACACCTGGGCGCCCCTGGACGTCGACGCGCTGCACGGCTACGGCGTTGCCCCCGACGAGATCGAACGGGTGTCGCAGGAGGCGGTCGAGGCCATCGCCGAGCGCCTCGCCGGCCACCACGCCGACTTCCCGGACGTGGTCGTCGAGCGTGTGGTGGTGCCCGAGGAGCCCGCGAAGGCGATCCTCGACACGGCGGGTGAGGACGCGCAGCTGATCGTCGTCGGCAGTCGTGGCCGGGGAGGATTCACCGGGCTGCTCCTGGGGTCGACGAGTCAGAAGCTGCTCCATCAGTCGCCGGTCCCGGTGCTGGTCGTCCGCGACTGAGTGTCGACCGCCCGTCCGGCCGACCGCTGACGGTCGGTGGATCGCTGATGGCCGGTGGACGGCCCGCCCCGCCGACCGCCGATGATCGTCGATGCGCCGGGATCAGCACGATCGCGGCCACCAGGGCAAGTGCCATCAGTCCGGCGGCAACGAGGTAGGTGTCGGCCACCGCGCCTGCCAGATCGTCTGCGGCAGCTGACCGTCCGGCCGGATCGAGTGCCATCGCACCCGCGACCCCGTTGCCACGGACGGCCGCCGAGCGTGCGTTCATGAACCCGGCCAGCGCGGCGGTCACCACCGCGGCGACCAGCGCGTTGGACAGCTGACTGGTGGTCAGCATGATGGTGGTGCCGTTGGCGGTGTCGGGGCCCTCGAGGGTTCGGGTGGCGGCCGTCATGGTCGGCATCAACGTCGCCCCGACACCGAAGCCGAGCAGGGTGAGGATGCCGACGACCGCCGGGTACGGGGTGGCGGAACCGAGTACGGACGCGAGTGTGATCATCGCCGACAAGGACGCGGTTATTCCGACGGCCGCCACCCGACGTGCGCCGACGCGGTCGGCCAGCCGTGTGGCGATCTGCAGCGTCACTCCGGTCACCACCGCGGGCAGCAGATACAGCGCACCCGCGGTGGTGGCGTCGTCGCCGCGGACCGCCTGCACGTAGATGGGCAGGATGATCATCGAGCCGAAGTACGCGCCGGAGAAGAACAGCAGGGTCACCACCCCGCCGCGCAGCTGTGGCGTCGCCAGCAGTCGGAGATTCAGTACCGGGGTCGCCGACCGCAGGGAACGCATCGCGAACCAGCCGAGCAGCATGAGCCCCACGCCGATCGGTACGAGGATCGAGCTCTCCAGCAGTCCGCCGGTGTCGCCGGCTCGCGCGAGTCCGAAGACGACGAAGGCGCCGCCGGGAGAGAGGGCCAGCATGGACGGGATGTCGATGCGGGTCGCGCCCTGTGGCTTACTGGCCGGGAGGTGGCGGCGGATGAAGGCCAGCGCCGCCAGGCCCAGGGGGACGTTGAGCGCGAACACGACCCGCCAACTCGCGTGGTCGATCAGCGCGCCGCCGAGGATCGGTCCGACCACCGGGCCTATCAGAACGGGGACGCCGAGCAGCGCCATCATGCGTCCACGCAACGATTCCGGGACCGCCTGCAGTGCGATGGCCATGCCGACCGGCTGCAGCATCCCGCCGCCGAGTCCCTGCACCGCCCGAAAGGCGATCAGGCTGCCGATGTCCCAGGACACCGCGGCCAGGAACGACCCGAGGACGAAGACCGCCAGAGCGGTTCCGTAGACCTGGCGTGCACCGAAGCGTGCAGATGACCACGCCGACAGCGGCATCACCGCGATCAGCGCGAGGGTGTACGCGGTGGTGACCCATTGGACGGTCGACAACGAGGCGTCGAATTCGGCGGTGAGGTGGGGGAGGGCGACGGTGACCACGGTGAGGTCGAGCATCACCATCAGCGTCGCGACGATCAGGATCAAGCCGATACGTCGGCTGGCGGCATCGAGTCTCACGCGATCTCCGCCAGCTCGATCGTCCCCGAGGTGCCGAGATCTCGACGGGCGGCGGCGAGTGCGACTGCCCACCAGCGGAGTTCGCCGAAGGCCGCGAGTGCCGACTCGCGTGCCGCCGCGGCCCGTCCGGCCCTGTCGAAGGTTCTCGTGTCGTCGCCCGCGCCGCGCGACAGATCCAATGTCCCGTCGATCACGTGGTCCCAGGGGTGCTGCAGCACAACGGTGTTCCGGGTGCCGGTCATGTACAGCTCGGCGAGGACGGTGCGCAGGTGTTCGACGGCCCGGATGCCGCCCGACATCGCGCCGTAGCTGACGAAGGTGGCCGGCTTGAAACGCCATTCGTCACGGTGGGCGTCGAGGAAGTCCTTGAGCGGCGCGGGGTAGCTGTGGTTGTACTCCGGTGTGACGATCACGAATCCGTCCGCGCGATCGAGCAGCGTGGCCGCTGCGCGGTCGTTTGCGTGCCGGAGGTCGAGTACGTCGATCGACACCTCGGGTGGTGGTGTGCCGATCTGCTCGAGAAACCAGCGGGCGACGGTCGGGCCGATCCGACCGTCGCGCGTGCTGGCGATGATGACGACGTAACGCTCTGGGATGTCCATGGCGAACAGCCTTCAACTTCAAGTGAGCTTCAAGTCAAGTATGCTCGTCGCCATGACGCCCAAGAAGCTCGAGATGTCGGTGGGGCAGTTGGCCCAACGTGCCGGGATCGCTCCTTCGGCGGTGCGGTTCTACGAGGAGAAGGGGCTGATCTTCAGCCACCGGACGTCGGGCAACCAGCGCCGCTTCCACCGCGCCATGCTGCGTCGGGTGGCGTTCATCCGGGCATCGCAGGCCGCAGGCATACCGCTGTCGGTGATCGCCGACGTCCTCGCCGAGCTCGGCGATCACGAGTCCCCGCCGAAGTCCATGTGGGAGAAGGCGTCCAAGCGGTGGATCTCCGACATCAACAACCGCATCGCGCTGCTGGAGAACATGCGCGACCTGATAGGTTCCTGTGTCGGCTGCGGTTGTCTGTCGCTGGGCGCCTGTCATCTGCTGAACCCCGGCGACGAACTCAACAGCCTCGGACCCGGACCTCGTCGCCTGATGGGTGGAGCGTCGTGAGCCGCGGGCTCATTTCGCGGCGTCGGCCGCCGACTCCAGTTCGGCGATGTCGAGTTTGACCATCTGCATCATCGCGCCCATGGCTGCAGCAGAGCGCTTCGGATCCGGGTCGTGTTGCAACTCGAAGAGACGGTCGGGTACCACCTGCCACCGCAGCCCGAAGCGATCGATCAGCCAACCGCACTGCTGGGGCGATCCGCCGTCGGCGAGCAGCCGGTCCCAGTAGCGATCCACCTCGTCCTGGTCGGCGCAGTGGACCATGAACGAGAAGACGTCGGTGAAGCCGAAGTCGGCGCGAGCGGCCTCGACCGCGATGATGCGCTGACCGCCGAGCGTGAACTCCGCGGTTCTGATGTCGGGGCCCAGGGTCTCGCGGTAGGAGACCGAGGAGTCGGGGAAGATCGCAGTGTAGAAGTCGATGGCCGCGAACAGGTCCTCGGTGTACCAGAGATGAGGGGTGATCAGCGGTGTCGTCGGCGTCGGCATCGGGGACTCCTTGGGTCGGTGTGACGGTCACAGATGTCGACCCGGGCGAGGCGCGTTTCTCATCGGTCGGGGGGGAGGGGCGCACGGTCGACGGGTCAGAGCGCACGATCGACAGACTGGAGCGCACGATCGACGGGTTGCGGCGCACGGTCGACGAGTCGGAGCGCACGGTCGACGGTGCGACGGCACGTCCGGGCCGCCCACCGGCCACGACTAGGGTGAGGGCATGGCTCGACCCACCCGCGTAGCGCTCGCCCTCGGCAGCGGTGGGGCACGCGGTTACGCCCACATCGGGGCGATCCACGAACTCACCGACCGCGGGTTCGAGATCGTCACCGTTGCCGGGTCCTCGATGGGGGCACTGGTCGGCGGGCTGCACTGCGCCGGTCGCCTGGACGACTATGTCGACTGGATCGGCGGACTCTCGCAGCTCGACGTGGTGCGGTTGATGGACGTCTCGTTGTCCAAGCCGGGTGTCATCGGTGCCGAGCGAATTCTCACCCGCGTGCGGGAGATACTCGGCGACACCGTGATCGAGGATCTTGCGGCGCCGTTCACCGCGGTCGCCACCGACCTCAACGCCGGCCGTTCGGTCTGGTTCCAGCGGGGCAGTCTCATCGACGCGATCCGGGCCTCCATCGCCATCCCCGGTGTCATCAGCCCCCACGAGTACGAGGGGCGGCTCCTCGGCGACGGCGGCATCCTCGATCCGCTCCCCGTCGCGCCGACGTCCGCGGTGGCCAGTGACGTCACCATCGGTGTGGTGCTCGGTGCCGACGGCGGCCCGGACGAAGGTGCCACCCGTGAGCCGCGGACCCGCGGACTACTGCGACGCAACGCCGCCCCGCTGCTCGACAGCGAGTTCGTACGGACCGTCCGCGACCGGTTCGGTCTCGACGTGCACGCGGCGGGTGAGTCCGACGAAGCAGAGGACTCCGAGGGGCCCACCAGGATGGGCCGGATCGAGGTGCTCAGCCGGTCGCTGGACATCATGCAGGTCGCGTTGACCCGCTATCAGGTGGCCGGGTACCCGCCCGACGTGCTGATCCGGGTGCCGCGGAAGTCGGTGCGCACGATGGATTTCCACAAGGCGAGCGAGATGATCGAGCTCGGCCGGTCGCTGACCGCGACGGCCCTCGACCAACTGCCCGAGCCTGCTGCGTGACCGCGCCGGAACCCTTCGCGGGCCGTCGGGCCGGCATCCCGAGCGGCATCTGGGTGCTCCTCGTCGCCAACGTGGTGATCGCCCTCGGATACGGACTGATCGCACCCGCGCTGCCGGCCTTCGCCCGCAGCTTCGACGTCGGGATCACCGCTGCATCGGCGGTCATCTCCGCATTCGCGGTGATGCGCCTGGTGTTCGCGCCGGCCACCGGGCGGCTGATCACAAAGCTCGGTGAACGGCGCATCTACCTCGCGGGTCTCGCCATCGTCTCGGCCAGCACCCTGGCCTGCGCATTCGCGCAGACGTACTGGCAGTTGCTGGTCTTCCGCGCAGCCGGCGGCATCGGCTCGACGATGTTCACCGTGTCGGCGATGGCGTTGCTCATCCGGATGTCGCCACCGGACCTGCGCGGCCGGGTGTCGGGGTACTTCTCGGCCGGATTCCTGATCGGCAACATCACCGGACCGCTGATCGGTGGCGCGCTCGTCGGATTCGGCCTCCGGATGCCGTTCGTCGTCTACTCCATCGCGCTGCTGGTGGCGTCGGCCGTGGTGGCCGTCGCCCTCCGCGGCGCACGGGTCGGTGACCTGACCGCACGCGGCACCGGCGAGGTGATGACCCTGCGGGAGGCGCTGCGCGACAGCGCCTACCGTGCGATTCTGGCATCCAACTTCGCGCAGGGCTGGGCGTCCTTCGGTGTGCGCGTGGCGGTGGTGCCGCTGTTCGTCACCGATGCGTTGGCAGCGAGTCCGTCGATGGCCGGGGTGGCGTTGGCGATGTTCGCCGTCGGCAACGTCGCCGCGATCCTGGGGGCGGGGCGGCTCTCCGACCGGCTCGGCCGCCGGCCGGTGGTCCTCCCCGGGCTGGTCATCACCGCGGCCGCCACCGCGGGGTTGGGATACTCGCCCGGGTTGCTGGTGGTCTTCGGCCTGTCGGTCGCCGCAGGTCTCGGATCGGGGCTGTTCGCTCCCACTCACCAAGCCGCGCTCGCCGACGTCCTCGGTGACCGCCCCCAGGGTGGGTCGGCCCTGGCCGCCTACGGCATGGCGTCGGATCTCGGTGCCGTCTCCGGTCCGGTCGTCGTCGGATACATCGCGGCCACCTTCGGTTTCGGCCCTGCCTTCCTGCTCACCGGTGCGGTGGCGGCGGTCGCCGCGCTGTTGTGGGTGTTCGCCAGGGAGACCGCCCCGGCAGCGGTGGGCCGTGCCCCACGGTTGTCCGACGGCGACGCCTGATCGTCGACTCCCACCGCTCCGGTCTCGACGGAGTCGGCTCAGTGCCCGGCGATCTCACGCGCGACGATCTACGGTGGGGCGATGAGTGCCGACCCGGTGGTCCCGATCGTCGCGGGGGATGCCGCGCCCGTGGACGTCCCGACGGCTGCGACCGCAGGTGTCGGGAACACCAGTGAGGTCGGCCGGTTGCGGACGGTCCTGCTGCACCGGCCTGGAGACGAACTGCGTCGGCTGACGCCTCGCAACAATGATCAGTTGCTGTTCGACGGCCTGCCGTGGGTCGATCGCGCGCAGGAGGAGCACGACGAGTTCGCGGACGTGCTGCGATCGCGCGGCGTCGAGGTACTGCTGCTCGGCGATCTGTTGCGCGAGACCATCGCCGCCTCCGGGGCGGCCCGGATCCAGGGGATCGCGGCGGCGGTGTCGGCCCGACGTCTGGGCGCGCACCTCGCCGAGGAATTGGCCGGTCATCTCCGTGACCTGGCGCCGGCCGATCTGGCCCACGTGCTGACCGCGGGTATGACGTTCGACGAACTCCCGGAGACGCCGGCCGCAGCCACCTCGTCCCTGGTCCGACGCATGCACCACGGACCCGAGTTCGCGATCGACCCGCTGCCCAATCTCCTGTTCACCCGCGACAGTTCGTTCTGGATCGGTCCGCGGTTCGCCATCACCTCGCTCGCGCTGCCGGCGCGGGCCAGGGAGACCTCGCTGACCGACCTCATCTATGCGCACCATCCTCGCTTCGCCGGGTCCCGGCGTGCCTACGAGTCGCGCGTGGCGCCGGTCGAGGGCGGCGACGTCTTGCTGCTCGCGCCAGGTGTCGTCGCCGTCGGGGTGGGGGAGCGGACCACACCCGCAGGAGCGGAGGCGTTGGCGCGCAGCCTGTTCGACGATGGCCTGGCGCACACGGTGCTGGCCGTCCCGATCGAACAGGCTCGAGCGTTCATGCACCTCGACACGGTCTGCACGATGGTCGACACAGATGCCGTCGTGATGTACCCCAACATCCGGGACACCATGTCTGCCTTCACATTGCGCGTGGATCACGGAGAGGTCAGCGTCACCGGTGCCCGACCTTTCGTCGATGCCGCAGCCGATGCGATGGGCATCGCGAAGCTCCGGGTCATCGACACCGGACTCGATCCGGTGACCGCCGAGCGTGAGCAGTGGGACGACGGGAACAACACGCTCGCAGTGGAACCCGGCGTCGTGGTCTCCTACAACCGCAACGTCGAGACCAATCGGCGCCTCGCCGACTCCGGCATCGAGGTACTGGAGATCGAAGGGCGTGAACTGGGATCGGGCCGCGGTGGTCCGCGATGTATGTCGTGTCCGGTGGCGAGGGACGCGTCGTGAGCGCCGAGCCGGTCGACCTCGCGCGGCTGTTGACCATCGATCACGAGTCCACGACGGCACCGTTCGAGCAGCTCCGGGCCGGGGTGATCGCCGCGATCGCCGACGGCGACCTGATCGTGGGAGAACGCCTGCCGACGGTGCGCCGACTCGCGGTGAGTCTGGGGCTGGCCGCGAACACGGTGGCGAAGAGCTATCGAGAGCTGGAGAGCGCCGGGGTCATCGAGACCCGCGGACGGCTCGGATCCTACGTCCGCGCAGCTCAGGGCACCGCGCTGGAACAAGCCCAGGCAGCGACGGTCAGGCATGTCGCGGCGCTGCGCACACTCGGTGTCGACGATGCAACAATCGTGTCACTTGTGACCCATGCCACACGAGCGACTTGAGTTAATGTCTGAGTTTTGGTTGTGTTGGTGAGTGACGACAAGTGAACAGACAACTGCTGAAGAGACGACCAGGCAACGATTGAAGCCTCGGCTGGACCCGTGGGTGTTCGGCATCACGGCGGTCATCGTCATCGGCTTCGTCGTCTGGGGCATCGTCCACCAGAGCAGCCTGAACACGGTCGGTGAGAACACCCTCGGGTGGATCACCACCAATCTGGGCTGGCTCTTCATCCTCGCGGCGACCGGTTTCGTCCTGTTCGCGATCTATCTCGCGGTCAGCAAGTACGGCAAGATCCCGCTGGGTCGCGAAGGCGAGAAGCCCGAGTTCCGGACGGTGAGCTGGATCGCGATGATGTTCAGCGCCGGCATGGGTATCGGTCTGATGTTCTTCGGCGCCAACGAGCCGCTCTCGCACTACGTCAACGCCCCTCCGGAGATGAGTGCGCAGGACGTCCGGACCGCGATGGCGACCACGATGTTCCATTGGGGATTCCACCCCTGGGCGATGTATGCCGTCGTCGGCCTGGCGATCGCCTACAGCACCTACCGCCTCGGACGCGGCCAGTTGCTCAGCGCCGTCTTCGCGCCCTTCCTCGGCAACAAGACCAACGGGCCGATCGGCCGGATCATCGACATCCTGGCTATCTTCGCGACGCTGTTCGGCACGGTCGCCTCGCTGGGTCTCGGTGCGCTGCAGATCGGTTCGGGCATGACCAAGGTCGGGTGGCTGGACGAGCCGTCGACCATGTTGCTCGTCGGTGTCATCGCGGTGCTCACCGCGGCCTTCGTCGCATCCGCGGTCTCCGGTATCGCCAAGGGCATCCAATGGCTGTCCAACATCAACATGGTGCTGGCGCTCATCCTGGCCGTCTTCGTGTTCGTCGTCGGACCGACCGTCTTCATCATGAACCTGCTCCCGACCACCCTCGGCGCGTACCTGAACGACTTCACCGCGTTCTCGGCCCGCTCGTCGGCGACCGTCGACTCGGCCGGGCAGGACTGGCTGGCCGGCTGGACGATCTTCTACTGGGCCTGGTGGGTGTCCTGGACCCCCTTCGTCGGCCTGTTCCTGGCCAAGATCAGTCGTGGGCGCACCATCCGTGAATTCGTCATCGGCGTGATGATCGTGCCGTCGACGGTGTCGTTGCTGTGGTTCTGCGTCTTCGGTGGCACCGCCATCCGACAACAGTCGCAGGGTGCCAACATCTCACTGGACAACAGCGAGGACACGTTGTTCGACGTCCTCGGCAACCTCCCGTGGACTGCGATCGCGTCGACGCTCGTGATGCTCCTGGTGGCCATCTTCTTCGTGTCGGGAGCCGACTCGGCTTCGATCGTGATGGGATCGCTCTCCCAGCGGGGTGCGCACGAACCCTCGCGGTGGGTGACGATCTTCTGGGGTGTGCTCACCGGTACCGTCGCGGCGATGTTGCTCGCGATCAGCGGCGACGACGCACTCAACGGCATCCAACAGATGGCCATCATCGCGGCACTGCCGTTCGTGGTCGTGATGATCGGTATGTGCGTCGCCCTCTACCGGGACCTGCGGCGCGATCCGCTGATCGTCGCCCGTGATGAGCTCACGCAGCAGGTGGACGAGCACATCAGCAAGCAGGCAGGCGAGATCGAGACCAACTCGGGTGACTTCCCGGTGATCACCGAGGAGCAGATCGTCCGCGACGAGAAGGTCAACCCCAACTCGGAAGCCAGATCTGCTGATGCCAGGTCGACAACGGAATCGGGCTCCCAGTGAGGATCGGCCACAGCCACACGAAGTTGTCGACCACGAGACCCACGTAGATCGCCACGAGCAGCACGGCCAGGACACGTCTTTCCGGACGTGTCCTGGCCGTTCTCGTCGCGGACGACAATACGTCCGAACAGCAGAGCGCCAGGCCCATCACCAGGAACGGCGCCATCGCGGTCGCGTAGAAGAAGTACATCTGACGGTCGAGGTTGGTGAACCAGGGCAGGAAGGCCGCGCCGTAGCCGACGACCACCGCGGCGTAGCGCCAGTCCCGGCGCACCAGCCACGACCACAGCCCCCACAGCAGCATCGGCAGCGCGAGCCACCACATCGCGGGCGATCCCAGCAGCATCTGGGCGCGGACACAGTCGCCGCCACCGCACTGGTCCGGCCCGGTCTCGATCGCATAGAGCATCGGGCGCAGCCCCATCGGCCACGTCCACGGCTTGGACTCCCACGGATGGTGGTTGCCGGCCGAGTTGGTCAGGCCGGCATGGAACTCCAGCACACCGGACTCGTAATACCAGAGCGATCGCCATGCCGCAGGCACCCACGAGAACGGACCGTCGACGCCGATCCGGTTGCCGACCTCGTATCGATACACCGATGTCTCGCCGCTGAACCACGGCGCGAATGTCGCCAGGTAGATGAGGACCGGCAACACCGCGAGGCTGGCGGCGGCCGGGACCACATCGCGGACCAGCGTGCCGCGCCAGGGACGCCGGACGTTGTGCGCACGGCGGTTGGCGACGTCGAATCCGACCGCCAGGACCGCGAAGAACATGACGAAGTAGATCCCTGACCACTTGGTCCCGCAGGCGAGGCCGAGCATCACGCCCGCGGTGAAGCGATACCAGCGGAAACCGAGGCGGGGACCGTAGTCGGTGAGACCCACCCGCCCCTCGGTGTAGGCGACGTACATCCGTCGGCGCACTTGGTCGCGGTCGGCGATAAGTGCGGTGAAGGCGGCGACGACGAACAGCGCCTGGAAGATGTCGAGCATGCCCATCCGCGATTGGACGAACAACACCCCGTCACAGATGGCGAACAGCCCGGCGATCGCGCCGACCAAGGTGGACCGGGTCATCCGGCGGACCGCGCAGTACACGAGGACGACGATTCCGATGCCTGCGATGGCAGGGGCGATGCGCCAGCCGACCGGGCCGTATCCGAACACACCCTCGCCTGCGGCGAGCAGCCATTTGCCGACCGGTGGATGCACGACGAGTCCGTAGGCGGGGTTGTCCTCGATCCAGTTGCCGCCGGTCAAGACCTGCCAGCCCTGCGGGACGTAGTGCTTCTCGTCGAAGACCGGCGTGCCCTGGTCGGTCGGTGTGCGCAGGCCCCAGAGTCGGGTGATCGCGGCCAGGACGGTGATCACCAGCCCGACGACCAGGCCCCGACGGCGGTCCGGCGCACCGAACAGCGGTGCCGGTGGCGGTGGGGTCGGACGGGTACCGAGATCCTCGGCTCGCGGGGCCGGCCCATCAGGCCGGTCGAGTTCGAGGACGGTGGTCACCCGACCGATCGTATCGGCCACTCGTAAGCTCGTTGTCGATGAACGCGCGCGGTGTACTGATGCTGGCGGCGACGCCGATGGGACGACCCGACGATGCGTCACCGCGGCTGCGGGCCGCGCTGGCCGACGCCGACATCGTCGCGGCCGAGGACACCCGCCGGACCCGGGCGCTCGCGGCGTCGCTGGAGGTGGAGATCGGCGGTCGGTTGATCAGCTACTACGACCAGGTCGAGGCGTCGCGGACGCCCGGGCTGGTGGCCGCGGTCGCCGACGGATCGACCGTCCTCGTGGTGACCGACGCCGGTATGCCGTCGGTCAGCGATCCGGGATTCCGGGTCGTCGCCGCCTGCGCCGACGCCGGACTGCCGATCACCTGCCTGCCCGGACCGTCGGCGGTCACCACCGCGCTCGCGGTGTCGGGTCTGCCCTCCGAGCGGTTCTGCTTCGACGGCTTCGCACCGCGGAAGACGGGCGCTCGTCGCGAGTGGCTCTCCGAGGTCGCCGGACAGCCTCGGACGACCGTCTTCTTCGAGAGCCCGCATCGTCTGGCCGAGACGCTGGCCGCGGCCGCAGAGGTCATCGGACCCCACCGTCGTGCGGCGGTGTGCCGTGAGCTGACCAAGACCTACGAGGAGATCCGGCGCGGTGGCCTCGCCGAACTCGCGGAATGGGCTGCCGGCGGCGTCCGTGGGGAGATCACGGTGGTCATCGAGGGCGGTGTGCCGGAGGCACCGAGCATCGACGACCTGGTGGCGCGCGCCGAGGAGCTGGTGACCGCGGGCATGCGGCTCAAGGATGCGTGCGCCGAGGTCACGCGGGGCGCTGATGTCTCCCGCCGCGAGGTCTACGAGGCGGTTCTGGAAGGTCGTCGCGCACCGGGGTGAGTGCGTCGGTGACCTCGAGCGACGATTCGTCCGAGTCGGCGGCCATGGTCAGCGACACCCCGGGCGCCAGACGGTAAGGGCGACTGGCGACGAGTGCGCCGACGGCGCGACGCAGTCGGGACATCTCCGCCCGCACCGTCACCAGGTGCTCGCCGTCGCCGAAGAGGTGATGGCTCAACGCCGCAGCGGTCAGCCCGGACTCGCCCGAACGCGAGAGCAGCAGCAGGATCTGTGCGTGTCGACGGGTCAGCACCGTACGCCACTCCTCGTCGCCGCCGACGACGAGCGTCGGCTCGCCCCGCAGGTCGAGTTCGGCGCGCACCGGGTTCACCGGTCCGACCGGGCGGATGAGCCATCCCTCGCCGACCGGTTCGCTGATGCACATGCCCATACCCGGTACGAACTGATGATCCCCCTCGGCAGGCGTCGCCACCCGGCGCGGGGCGGTGACGCCGCGACTGTCGGCGACCCAGCCTGCCTCGTCGACGACGAGGGCTGGACCGCGGATCGCGGCCAGTTGCGGAGCGGCGCCGCTGCGCAGGTCGGCGAGCCGACCGAGGTGCAGCCGCGACAGTTCGTGCTCGCCGATGGTCGCGATGGTGTTGGCCAGCATCGTCGCCGACGGCTGCCAGCTCAACGCCGGACCCGACAGGTCGACGATGCCGAGCAGATCACCGGTGCGGGGGTCGTGGATGGGGGCGGCGGCGCAGTACCAGTCGTGCAGCGGTCGGCTGTAGTGCTCGGCACCGAACACCCGGAGCGGGCGTGGCTTCTCGATCACGAGGCTGATCGCCGTCGTCGCGGTCGACGGCTCGTCCCACTGGGATCCCTCGACGAAGGTCAGACTCTCGCCGAGCGACAGGACACGGCGCGAGCCGCCTCGCCACAGCAGCAGTCCCTCGGCGTCGAAGATCCCCATCATCATCTGGGCGTCGTCGACGGAGTCCTCGAAGAGACGCTGCAGCGAGCCGATGATCGGGGTGAGCGGATGCACGGCCCGGCGACGATCGAGTTCGGTGATTCCGATGACCGGCGGTGCGTGGCGTTCGGCGGCGAGACCGGCTTCCTGGGCCCGCTTCCACGATGCGACGATCGGTTCCGGGGGCCGGACGACGGGCGTTCCGCCGGTGAGGATCGCGGCCTGACTGTTCGCGATGTCCCCGGCGAGACCTGCCAAGTCCGTACTCGGCAGTATGGAGTAGCCCATGCGGAGATGCTACCTCAGGTCCGGCCGTGCGAGGTATCCGTGCGCACGATCGACGCCGCCTTGTCCAGGCACTCCTGCCATTCGCTCCACGGGTCCGAATCGATCGTGATGCCGCCGCCGACCCCCAGTCGGGCCCGCCCGTCGGGGGTGATGGTGACCGTCCGGATCGCGACGTTGAGGTCGAGTGCGTGCTCGGGTCCGGCGAGACCTATTGCACCGCAGTAGACTCCCCGCGGCGATGCTTCCCAGTCGGCGAGCAGTTGCATCGCGCGCAGCTTCGGCGTGCCGGTCACCGACGCCGGCGGGAACGTCGCGCGCAGCAGCTCGCCGGTTCCCGTCGCCGGATCGAGCACGGCCGACACCGACGACACCAGATGCCAGACGCCGGGCGCGGGAGTCACCGACAAGAGGTCGGGAACGCGCACACTCCCGGTCATCGCGACGCGTCCGAGATCGTTGCGTACGAGATCGACGATCATCACGTTCTCGGCGACGTCTTTTGTCGACCTCGACAGTTTATCCGGGCTCTCGTGTGCGGCAACGGTTCCCTTGATGGGGTGGGAACTGACGAGGTTGCCGGTCCGACGCAGGAACGTCTCGGGGGAGAAGCTGGCCACCGTTCCCCACTCTCCCTGGAGTAGAGCGGATTTCGCGGGTGCGGTGGTGGCGACGAGATCGGCGTAGAAGGCGACGTGGTCACCGTCGACCTGCCCGGTGAACGCCGTGCAGACGCATGCCTGATAGACCTCGCCGTCCCGGATGGCGTCCAGACACTCGTCGATCGCGACCAGGTGGGGCGCGGGATCGGGCTCGTGCCACGTGGCCGACCAGTCGGCGGGTGACGGCGTCGGGGCACCCTCGACTGCCCGCCGGACCCACTCGGGCCACGGCGATCCGTCGACCGACCGGTACTCCCAGTTCCCCGATCGCAGGACGAGGATCGCGTCGGTGAGACCGCCGGCCACGGTGGGCAGGTCGGCGTCATCGGCACGTACCGGGAAGCCCAGGTACCCGAACCACCAGCGCTCGGGGTGATCGGGCGGACCCGCACCGGCGCGCAGGGAGATCGACGGGGCGATCACCGCGTCGGCGTCGAGCCAGTCGCCGATCAGTGCGGCGGGCGGATCCATGCCGACCGCGACCGTGTGCGCCCGCAGAGCGTGGAGCACGTCGAGCGCCGGGGCGGTCATCGCGGCAGGGTCAGGCTTCGTACCGCGGGAACACCGGGGTCGGGGTCGGCAGCCCTGCCCCGACTGCGAGCCGGCGACCGATCGCGGCGAACGTCCGATCCTGTCCATCGACGCCGAGGAGATCCAGCAGCCGGGACGTCGACTCCGGCAGCACCGGCTGCGACAACAGGGCGACGATGCGGACGACCTCGGCGCAGACGTACAGGACGGTCCCGGTGCGGTCGAGATCGGTCTTGGCGGTCTTCCACGGTTCCTGCGCGGAGATGTAACGGTTGGTCTCCGCCAGCACCGACCACTGCGCCTCGAGACCGAGATGGATCGCCTGGGCGTCGAAATGGTTTCGCACCCGGTCGAGCAGGGCATCGGCACGCTCGAGGAGGGTGGTGTCCTCGGCGGTGAACCCGCCCGGTGTCGGCACCACGTGGTCGAAGTACTTGCCGATCATCGACAGGGTCCGCTGCGCGAGATTTCCGAACTCGTTGGAGAGGTCGGCGTTGATCCGGCTGACGATCGCGTCGGCCGAGTAGGAGCCGTCCTGGCCGTAGGAGACCTCGCGGAGGAAGAAGAAGCGCACCGGATCGAGGCCGAACTCGGAGATCAGCGCGTCCGGGTCGACCACGTTGCCGACCGACTTGCTCATCTTCTCGCCCTTGTTGAACAGGAAGCCGTGCGCGAACACCCGCTTGGGCAGCGGGATCCCGGCACTCATGAGGAAAGCCGGCCAGTACACGCAGTGGAACCGGATGATGTCCTTGCCGATGATGTGCAGGTCTGCCGGCCAGTATCGTCCGAAGGACTCGTCGTCGGTCGGGTAGCCGGCACCGGTGAGGTAGTTGGTCAACGCGTCGACCCAGACGTACATCACGTGGTCGGGGTGGTCGGGGACGGGCACGCCCCAGTCGAAGGTGGTGCGCGAGATCGACAGATCCCGCAGTCCGCCCTTGACGAAGCTGATGACCTCGTTGCGGCGGACATCCGGTCCGATGAAGTCGGGGTTCGACTCGTAGAGTTCGAGCAGCTTGTCCTGGTACGCCGACAGCCGGAAGAAGTAGGTCTCCTCCTCGGTCCAGGTCAGCGGGTGTCCGGTGTCGGTGGCGACGCGGGTGCCGTCCTCGGCAATGGTGGTCTCGGCCTCGGCGTAGAACGTCTCGTCCCGGACGTCGTACCAGTCCGCGTACTTGTCGAGATAGATGTCGCCATTGGCGCTCATCGCTTCCCAGATGGCGCGTGACGCGACCTGATGATCATCGTCGGTCGTGCGGATGAAGCGATCGAAGCTCGATCCGAGGCGCTCCTGCAGAGCCTGGAAGCGGTCGGAGTTGCGCGCGGCGAGCGCGGCGGTCGAGACGCCTTCCGCCTCGGCCGTCTGCTGCATCTTCTGACCGTGTTCGTCGGTACCGGTGAGAAACCGGACGTCGAAGCCGTCGAGCCGCTTGAAGCGGGCGAGGGCGTCGGCGGAGATGTACTCGTACGCGTGGCCGATGTGCGGTGCGCCGTTGGGGTAGGCGATGGCCGTCGTCAGGTAATACGGCCTGCCTGCGCCGTGCGACGTCGCGTCCGCACCGCTGGGGGTCAGTTCGGAGGTCATGGTGGGTCCAGGTTACCGAGTGCGACGTGCAGGTACCGCACCCGGCGGCGGGAGACCGGCCTTGTCGACTTCGACCGATCGGTCTATGTTTAGACCGTGAGGTCTAGGACGAGTGATGGACGAACCTTCGCCGACGAGGCGCGGCGCCGACAGATCGTGGAGTGCGCGATCGCCCTGATCGCCGAGTCGGGATACCCGCAGTCGTCGATCGCCAAGATCGCCGAGCGTGCCGGGATCGCGAAGAGCGTGGTGCTGTACCACTTTCGCGGCAAGGACGAACTGGTCGCGGCGATCGTCGAGACAGTGTTCGCGAAGTCCGCCGCAGTGATGATTCCGCAGATCGTGGCCGCCTCGACGGCCACCGAGCGCCTGAGGGCCTACATCGCGTCCAACGGTGAATTCCTCGATGCCCATCGCCCGGACGCGATCGCGCTGTACGCCATCTCGTCGACCTATCGGGATGCCGAGGGACGCCGCTTCGACGAGGCGGTGCAAGCGTCGGTCGACACCGATGGCGTGCCGCCGGAGCTCGCGCTGCTCGATCCGGAGAGCATCTTCGCCGATGGTGTCCGTGATGGCGAGTTCACCACCGACACCGAGCCGCGCGTGCTGAAGAACATCCTGCGCGCCGCGCTCGACGGTGTCGTCGGAGAACTCGCGAGGGACGACTCCTTCGACGTCCTCACCCACACGGCCGCGATATCCGATCTCTTCCTCACTGCGACAGGAGCATCCCGATGAGTCCACGTATCACGCTGCTGGCGTTCGGGACCCGGGGTGACGTCGCCCCGCTCACCGGTCTGGGCGCGCGGCTCCGCGACAGCCTCGGCGCCGCGGTCACCATCGCGGCCCAGCGCCCCTACGAGGACCTCGTCACGGAGGCAGGCCTCGGCTTCCGGATGCTGCCGCGGGACACCGAGGCCGACACCCGTGCGTCGGAGTACGGGCAGGCGATGGTCGACGGCCGCAAGCTGCGTCCGTCGAAGGAGGCCCTCGCTGGGATGCGTGACGACCTCGCGGGTGTCGGCGAGGCGATGGCGGCAGCATCCGAGGACGCCGACCTGATCCTGTGTGGGGGACCGGTCGGGATGATGCTCGGCCGGCACGTCGCCGAGGCGATCGGGGTGCCGAGTGCGGCGGTCGTCCTCCAACCCTCCTATCCGACCGGTGACTTCGCCCCACCGCCTCTGGGCACCCGGTCGTACGGTCGCTCCGGCAACCGCCTCGCGTGGCGTCTGGCCGCGATGGGGGAGAAGTTGTTCATGCCGCTGATCGGCGATCTGCGCACGAACCTGGGACTGCCGGAGCGATCGCTGAAGGAGATACAGCGGGCCAAGGCCGAATGGAGCCAGATCGTCGGCGTCAGCGGACACGTCGTCCCGCGCCCACGCGACTGGCCGGACCACGTCCATCTCACCGGCTACTGGTGGCCCGACGAAGGCACGACTTTCGAACCCTCTGACGAGCTCGTCGCCTTCCTCGCCGATGGCCCCGCGCCCGTCTACATCGGACTCGGCAGTACTGCGATCAGTAACGGGCCGGAGGTCGGCCGGATCATCCGCGACGCAGTGCGATCCGCGGGGCGCCGGGCCGTGATCCACCGGGGTTGGGCGCATCTGGACGCCGGGGACGTCGAGTGCACAACGGATTTCATGGCCGTCGACGACGTCCCGCACGAATGGCTGCTGCCGCGGACCGCCGCGGCCGTGCATCACTGCGGTGCCGGTACCACTGCCGCGACATTGCGCGCCGGCATTCCGAGCGTCGCACTGCCCGGCATCATGGATCAGCCATTCTGGGCCCGACGCCTGCACCGTCTCGGCGTGGCGCCCGCGCCGATCGCTCGTGTCGGTGTGGAGTCCGGCGATCTCGCAGCCGCAATCGGTGCGGTGCTCGACGACGACGACGCCGGGCACCGACGAGCCGCGGCGGACCTCGCCCGGCTCTTCGCCGACGAGGACGGGGCGGAGGTGGCCACCCGGGTCGTCGAAAGCCTGCTCGACCGCTCCCGGATCTCGTAGTACGAAACGACTCCTGGAGTCGCTTCGTATTACGAAAACGAGGTGGTCAGGCCGCGCGGCGGTCGTCGTCGGTGAGGATGTCGAGATGGTGGATCGCGTTGCGCGCGAACACCTGCTGCTCGGTGACGACGAGCTGGGTCCGTTCGCGTGTGGTGAACGCGAACAGCCAGTCGACGACCGTCAGGAACCGGTTGCGGAACCCGACCAGGTAGATCAGGTGCAGGAACAGCCAGCCGATCCAGGCCACGAACCCTGACATCTCGATGCTCTTCGATGTACCGGGGATCGGGATGCGGGCGACCGCGCTGAATCGAGAGACCGTGGCCATCGATCCCTTGTCCCAGTACGTGAACGGCCGACGGTCGGCCCTCCCGCGGATGTCGGCGACGATGGCGTGGGTGGCATGCTGTGCCGCCTGGATCGCGGCCGGCGCCATCCCCGGCACGCCCTCGACCGACATCATGTCGCCGATGACGAAGACCTCGGGATGGTCAGGGAGGGTGAGGTCGGGCTCGACCCGGACACGACCGGCGCGATCGAGCTCGGCTCCGGTCTGCTCGGCCAGCTGGGCTCCGAGCGGGTTGCCGGCGACTCCGGCCGACCAGACCTTGCACTGGCTCTCGATCCGCCGGATCGTACCGTCGGGGTCCTTGACCATCAGGCCGTGGAAGTCCATGTCCACCACCATCGCACCGAGCTGGACGTCGACGCCGAGTTCACCGAGCCGTTCGGCAGCGCGGGCGCCGAGCTTCCGACCGAAGGGCGGCAACACCGAATCCGCAGCGTCGAGCAGGATCACCTTCGTGTCCGTCGGATCGATCGACCGGAACGCGTCGCGCAGTGTCCGCCCGGCCATCTCGGCGATCTGGCCGGCCATCTCGACACCCGTCGCGCCGGCGCCGACGACGACGAAGGTCAGCAACCGTTCACGTTCGGCCGCATCCGTGGAGAGTTCGGCCTGTTCGAACGCCCCCAGGATGCGCCCACGCAACTCGAGGGCGTCGTCGATGGTCTTCAGGCCCGGTGCGAACTCGGCGAACCGGTCGTTGCCGAAATACGACTGATCTGCACCCGCGGCGACGATCAATCGGTCGTAGGTGGTGTGCGTGACCCGATCGAGCAGGCGCGACTCGATGGTTCGATGGGCCAGGTCGATCGTCTCGACCTCGCCGAGGATGACCCGGGTGTTGCGATGCGTCCCGAGCAGGGTGCGCAACGACGGCGCGATCTGGCCTTCGGAGACCACACCGGTCGCCACCTGGTACAGCAGCGGCTGGAACAGGTGATGGGTGGTCCGGGCGATGACCGTGACATCGACGTCTGCTCGTCGGAGCCGTCGGGCGGCGGTCAACCCGCCGAATCCCGATCCGATGATCACGACGTGTGGACGTGCGGGAGGTTGCTGAGTTGGCGACGCGTCTGCGTTCACGACCGGGCTCCATCACTGTGTTCGGTGAGGGCACCCAGGCGGACGATGCCACGGATCTACGCTCCACGCCGGTTACTCCGGCCACGCCAGTCGCGCTTACGACGCTACCCGAGTTCGAGGGTTCTCGAAACCCGGTATCGCGGCACGGGTCCGACGGCGGTCACCCGGGCCAAGCAGCGACCACCCGGAGCCCGCGGTGTGCGGACTCCGGGTGGTCGACGATCATTCCTTGGTCGGGCTGCGGTCACTCCGCGCGTCGGTAGGGCTCGCATCCGGGCGGCGCCTTGGGGGCCTCGCGGGTCACCATCGGTGGGATGTCCATGGTCACCGGCGCCGATTCGAGAGTGAACTTGTGGCCGTGGTGGGCCAGGTCGATCGGCGGCCCCGACAACAGCCGGTACGTCGCAGCATCGTTGTCGATCGCGACCACGATCTTGGAGTCACGCACCACCATCCGGAACGACAAGTAGGTCAACCGATTCGGCAGGCGCGGCGCGAACGTGATGTTGCCGCCGAAGTCGCGCATCCCGCCGAAGCCGGCCACGCAGTCGGTCCAGGCGCCGGCCAGTGCGGCGATGTGCAGCCCGCTGCTGACGTTGTCGTGCAGATCGTGCAGGTCGGTGAACACCGACTCGCACATCAGGTCGTACGAGAGGTCCAAGTAGCCCACCTCGGCTGCGACCACCGCCTCGCAGCACGCCGACAGCGAGGAGTCGCGCACCGTGAGCGGGTAGTAGTAGTCGAAGTTCCGCAGCTTCTGCTCAGGTGTGAAGGCGTCCCCGCGGGTGTACATCGAGAACACCAGGTCCGCCTGCTTGACGACCTGCTTGCGGTACAGGTCGTAGTACGGATAGTTCAGCAGCAACGGGTACCGACCCACCGACGCCGCGAAATCCCAAGCGCCCAAGAGGGTGAAGGCCTCGCACTGCTGGTGCACACCGAGTGCCTCGTCGTAGGGGATCGACATGTCGTCGGCACACGCCTCCCAGTGCGCGGCCTCGGCATCGGTGACCTCGAACTGTCGGGCGAGGTCGGGGCGTCGGTGAACCGCGGCCACCGCGTCACGCAGGTTCTGCTGCGCGGCCAGGTTGGTGAAGATGTTGTTGTTCACCACCGCCGTGTACTCGTCGGGGCCCGTCACGCCGTCGATGCGGAACTTGCCGTTGACATCGTGATGGCCGAGTCCGGCGAAGAGTCGGGCGGTCTCGACCAGGATCTCCACACCACACTCGGTCTCGAACTGCTCGTCGTTGGTGGCCCGCAGGTATCGCGCAGTCGCATTGGCGATGTCGGCGCTGACGTGCACGCCCGCGGTTCCGGCCGGCCAGTACCCCGAACACTCGTCGCCGTTGATCGACCGCCACGGGAACATCGCCCCCGGCTGGCCGAGCTCGGCAGCCCTGGCCTTCGCCTTGTCCATGGTGGCGTGCCGCCAACGGAGCTCCTCGCCGGCCGCCGCGGGCACCGAGTAGGTGAGCATCGGCAGGATGAAACTCTCGGTGTCCCAGAAGGTGTGGCCGTCATAGCCGGGGCCGGTGAGCCCCTTGGCGGGGATCGCACGGGATTGTCCGCGAGCACCGGCCTGCAGCACGTGGAACAGGGCGAACCGAACCGCCTGCTGCAACTCCGGATCGCCATCGAGCTCGATGTCGGAGTCGCGCCAGAAGTCCTCGAGATAAGCGATCTGGTCGGCTTTGAGTGCGTCCCAACCGGTTTCCATCGCCATCGCCAGGGCGGCATCCACCTGCGCGCGCAGGGCAGGCACCGACCGGCGGGCCGACCATCCGTAACCGATGTACTTGGTGAGGCGAAGTTTGGTGCCCTGCGGGACGTTCGCGGCGACGGTGAGGCGGGCCAGATCCTCGTCTGCGCGGATGAACGTGTCGGCCTTGTCGGGGAACTCGATCTCGTGGTCCATCCCGGCCGCGACGTGCAGACCCGACTTCTTGGTGTGATGGACGAGCGCACCCCAGTAGTTGCGGCACTCGGCGAGGTCGGAGACCAGGGGAGAGTCGAGGGCCGCGGCGAGCCGGGGGTCGTTGCCCGGGGCCGGGACCGGCTCGTTGGCCAGGAGGTCCGACTGCAGAACGAGTTTCATGTCCTCGCCGATCGGCTCGACCTCGTAGTGGATGGCCGCGACGGTTCGTTTGGTGAAGGACACCAGACGTTCGGAGTTGATGCGCACGGTGCGGCCGGTCGGCGAGGTCCAGAGGGTGTGCCGGCGCAGCGTGCCGGTGCGGAAGTCGAGTACCCGCTCGTGTTCGACGGTCCGGCCGTACCGCATGTCCATCGGCTCGTCCTCGACGAGCAGGCGGATGATCTTGCCGTCGGTGACGTTGACCACCGTCTGGCCCGACTCCGGGTAGCCGTAACCACTCTCGGCGTAGGGGAGTCCGCGTAGTTCGTAGAAGCCGTTGAGATAGGTGCCCGGATGGTCGACCGGCTCACCCTCCTCGAAGGTCCCGCGCAGGCCGATGTGCCCGTTGGACAACGCGAACAGGGTCTCGGTGCGTCCGAGCACATCGACGTCGACACCGCTCCAGCGCAGCTGCCAGGGGTGGACGTCGAAGCCGTGGTCGGGCGATGCGGTGGCGCTCATGCGTCGATCAGCTCGTCGAGATCGGAGACCACCACGGAAGCGCCGGCGGCACTCAGCTTCTCGGCCTGGTCGCCACCGACGCGGTCGACGCCGACGACGAATCCGAACTCGCCGGCCGCTCCGGCGCGGACACCGGAGATCGCGTCCTCGAACACCACGGCGGCGTCGGGGCCCACACCCATCAACTCCGCACCGAGCAGATACGAGTCCGGGGCGGGTTTACCGGCGAGACCGCGTCGGACGATGTCGAGGCCGTCGACACGGACCTCCACGAATCGGGTGAGATCAGCGGCTTTCAGCACGGCCTCTCCGTTCTTCGACGATGTGACGACGGCGATCCGCAGGCCGGCCTGCTGCGCCGCTTCCAGGTAACGCACGGAGCCGGGGTACGGCTGCACGCCGTCGGACTCCAGTGTCGCGAGGAACCGTGCGTTCTTGCCCTCTCCGATGGCGTCCCGGGTGGCGTCGTCCACTTCGATGTGGCGTGATGCGAGGAAGGCCGCGACGCCGTCTGCGCGCGGGCGCCCGTCGACGTAATCCAGGTAGTCCTGCGCCGTGAACGGCGCATACGCGGGATCACGCTCGGCGAGAAAGGCGTCGAAGGCCTCCTTCCACGCCTTCTGGTGCACCACCGCGGTATCGGTCAGAACCCCGTCGAGGTCGAACAGGGCCACAGATGAGGTCTCCGGCAAACCCAACACGAGTCGCAACGCTACTCGGTCGGATCGATCGGGGCGCGCCACGCGTGTGTTCCGGTGTCGAACTGCGACGCACGCCGCATCGTCTCTGCGGAAACCCACTGGCGCGGGTCCGGCCCGGCCGCGCAGGATGTGACACATGAACCGCCGCTTCGCCCAGGTCGACGTCTTCAGTGCACAACCGACGCTCGGCAACCCCGTCGCCGTCGTCCTCGACGCGGAGGGGCTCGACGACGAGACGATGGCCGCGTTCGCGCGCTGGACCAACCTGTCCGAGACCACCTTCGTGCTCCCGCCGACCGACCCGGATGCCGACTACCGACTGCGGATCTTCACCCCGACCGGTGAGCTCCCCTTCGCCGGGCACCCGACCCTCGGCTCCGCTCACGCCTGGGCGCAGACCACCGAACGACCGGTCGGCGACACGGTGGTGCAGGAGTGCGCGATCGGTCTCGTCCGGATTCGACGGTCGGGGCCGGTGGCGGCATTCGCGGCACCGCCGCTGCGCCGGAGCGGCCCCGTCGACGAGGACGTGGTGGTGGCCGTGGCCGCGGCCCTCCGGCTCGGGCGCGACGAGATCGAGGCGGCCGAGTGGGTCGCCAACGGACCCGAGTGGCTGGGTGTGTTGTTGCGCTCGGGGGAGGCGGTGCGCGCAGTACGCCCGGACTTCGCCGCCCTCGGCACCCTCGAGGTCGGGCTGGTCGGGCCGTATTCCGAGCAGGACCCCGACGATCCGGTCGACGTCGAGGTCCGCGCCTTCGCGCCGGCCCACGGCGTGCCGGAGGACCCGGTCACCGGCAGCCTCAACGCCGGTCTCGCCGTGTGGCTGCGATCCACCGACCGCGTGCCGGCGTCCTATGTCGCCGCGCAGGGCACCGTCCTGGGCAGGGCGGGACGGGTGCGCATTGACGACGACGGCACCGACATCTGGGTGGGCGGTGAGAGCACGACGGTCGTCGCTGGCACAGTTGACCTATGACCGGAGCCCGCACGCGATGACGCCACCGACGACGGACGGGGCCGTCTCGAACAAGCAGGCCAAGAAGCAGCGTCGCCGCGAACCCCCACCGGACCCCGCGCCCCTGCCCGGCTTGGTGGATGCGCACACGCATCTCGCCGCCTGCGGAGGGCGTGACGCGGACGCGGTGCGTGCGATCCTCGACCACGCCGAGTCGGTGGGTGTCGGCCAGGTGGTCACCGTCGCGGACGACATGATCGACGCACGGTGGGCGATCGCAGCCGCCGAGTGGGACGAGCGGGCGTTCGCCGCAGTGGCCCTGCACCCGACGCACGCCGCCGAACTGGACGATGCGGCCAGGGCGGAGTTGGAGACGATGGTGACCCATCCGCGGGTGGTGGCCGTCGGCGAGACCGGTCTCGACCACTACTGGCCGGGACGCTCGGAGGACTGCGCGAGCCCAGCCGTGCAGGAGGATGCGTTCCGTTGGCACATCGACCTGGCCAAGCGTGTCGGCAAGCCGCTGATGATCCACAACCGGGAAGCCGACCGCGATCTGCTGGACGTCCTGGCTGACGAAGGTGCGCCTGAGACCGTGATCATGCACTGCTTCTCCGGTGACCGAAACGTTGCACGCGAATGCGTGGAGCGCGGCTACGTGCTCAGTTTTGCGGGGACGGTCAGCTTCGCGAACGCGGCCGAACTGCGTGTGGCGGCCGAACTGGTCCCCGACGATCAGATCCTGGTCGAGACCGACGCGCCCTTCCTGACGCCGCATCCCTACCGTGGCCAGCCGAATCAGTCCTATTGCCTGCCGTACACGGCTCGCTCCATCGCCGAGACCAGAGGAGTGGCCGACACGGTGATGGCTGACCTTCTCGGTGCCAATGCCCGGCGGGTCTACCAGCTGCCTTTGCGGTAATCACGCCTCTTCGTTATCGTATTGTGATCCCGCTGCCAGCGCGACGCATCCCGACCCTCTGCGGTCGGTGCCGGTGAGGAACTCCGGTGGTGTGGATGACCCCGATGTCGCCGGACCAGGATGAGTAAGCAGTGTCAGTTTTCACCCGGATCAACACCGCGGATTCGATGCGCGCACGTGTCGCCGTCGGTGCCGTGCTGACCACTCTCACCGCCGGTGGCGTGATGGGTGTGTCGATGCACAAGAACGTCACGATCGACGTCGACGGCCATGTCGAGCAGGTCTCGACCATGTCGCTGTCGGTCGACTCGGTACTGCGCTCGCGCGGACTCGACGCGAGCTCGGACGACAAGGTCACCCCCGCGCTGGACTCCGGTCTCTCCGACGGCCAGACCATTGTCGTCAAGAAGATGAAGACCCTGGTCATCGACGTCGAGGGCAAGAAGCAGTCGGTGAAGACCAATGCGTCGACGGTGCAGGAGCTGCTGGCGCAGCAGGGCCTCGAACGTGCCGGCGCCGACAGCGAGCAGCCGAAGGGCGAGAAGCTGCCCACCGAGGGTGCCGTCGTCGACGTGATCCTGCCGAAGACGGTGAACCTCGTGGACGGCACCGCCAAACTCCGCCCGACCATCGCCGCCAAGACCGTCGCCGACCTGCTCGCCGACACCGGCAACCCGCTCGCCGAGACCGACAAGGTGGTCCCGGCGGCCGACACCCCGGTCACCGCGAACATGAAGATCCAGGTCACCCGTATCCGGACCGAGGAGAAGACGGTCACGGAGCCGGTGAAGCCGCCGGAGATCGAGAAGAAGGACCCGACCCTCATCAAGGATCGCAAGGTGGTGCTCAAGAAGGGCACTCCGGGCGAGCAAGAGGTCAAGTACTCGGTCACCACTGTCAACGGCAAGGTGGTCAAGCGCGAGAAGCTGGACGCCGAGGTCGTCACGGAACCGGTCGCCGCCACGGTCCGGATCGGCACCAAGCCGGGCGCACCGTTCGTGCCGGTCGGGGTCTGGGATGCACTCGCGCACTGTGAGGCGACCGGCAACTGGGCCATCAATTCCGGCAACGGCTTCTTCGGTGGCGTCCAGTTCGATCAGAACACCTGGGAACGCTGGGGCGGACTCGAGTACGCGGATCGTGCCGATCTGGCTACGCGTGAAGAGCAGATCGCGGTCGCAAAGAAGACGCAGGCCGCCCAGGGCTGGGGCGCGTGGCCGTCCTGCTCGTCCAAGTTGGGTCTCCGCTGAGCGAAGCCGCGAGCGGTCCCGTCTTGTTGGGGCCCAACCGAATCCGTGAACTGGCCGCCGAGGTCGGGGTGCGTCCCACCAAGACGCTCGGGCAGAACTTCGTCCACGATGCCAATACCGTCCGGCGGATCGTCGCCTCCTCGGGAATCGGACCCGACGATGTGGTCCTCGAGGTCGGACCAGGTCTGGGGTCGTTGACTCTCGCGCTGCTGGCCGAGGCCGGGCGCGTGGTGGCCGTCGAGATCGACCCGGTGCTGGCGAAGCGATTGCCCACCACCATCGCCGAACAGGCGCCGGATCAGGCAGACGCCTTCGACGTGATCACCGCCGACGCCCTCCGCATCGCCCGCGACGATCTGCCGGTCGCGCCGACCGCGCTCGTCGCCAACCTGCCCTACAACGTCGCGGTTCCCGTGCTTCTGCACCTGCTCGCCGAGATCCCCACGCTCCGAACCGCTCTCGTCATGGTCCAGGCGGAGGTCGCGGACCGGCTGGCGGCCGGCCCAGGAGGGCGCGTCTACGGAGTGCCGAGCGTCAAGGCCCGCTACTACGGGGACGTGACCCGGGCCGGTTCGGTCGGACGGTCGGTGTTCTGGCCCGAGCCGAATGTCGAGTCGGGCCTGGTCAAGATCGTCCGCACCGATGCCCACCCAGACGATCCGGACCTCCGACGCAAGGTGTTCGCGGTCATCGACGCCGCATTCGCCCAGCGACGCAAGACGATGCGGTCTGCCCTCGCCACCTGGGCCGGTAGCCCGGTCGAGGCCGAGCGTCGGCTCCGCGCCGCCGGGATCGACCCCGGTGTCCGCGGTGAACGCCTCGGTGTCGACGATTTCGTCCGCCTGGCTGGTACAGACTGATCTCGGGCCGCGTCGTCGGCCCGCGGCTACGGGCGCCACTGGTTTCGGGTTTCTGACACGTCACGGCTTCGTGCTGTGCGCTGTCCACGGTGCGGTCGGCTAAGGCGTCACTTCTCCGCCGAATCGAACCGGGACCGAACCGAACCGAGCGCGGCCCCGCCCGTAAACCGGTTGTGTCCCAGGGCGCCCGGTCGTCACGATGTACCCATGACGACGTTGGCCACCGACCGGTTGCTGCTCCGGGCTCCGGATCGGCAGCGCGACGCCGATGACGTCTTCCATGCCTGCCAGGACCCGCTGATCCAGCGCTACACCCTCGTCCCCGTTCCCTACACCCGTGCCGATGCCGCCACCTTCTTCGACCGTGCGGTGCGCCCGACGTCGAATGTCTTCGTCATCCGACGGGCCGTGGACGATGCCTTCGTCGGTGTCTGCGGGGTGCGTGAGGTCGCTCCCGGCGAGGGATCGATCGGCTTCTGGTGTGCACCGACGATGCGCGGTCACGGGTATCTCCGTGAGGCCGTCCGAGCGATCCTCGATGTCGTCACCTCCGGTGCCGACGGTCCGGGGTTCCGGACGGTGCGCTGGCGGGCGATGACCGACAACATCGGCTCGGCCCGGGTCGCAGCCGCAGTCGGGTTCGCCTACACCGGACCCGAGTGGGAGGACGTGCACGGGGTCCCGACCCAGATGTCCACCGCGCGATGGTCTGTCGACGAGGATCCGCCGGAGGCACGGGGATGGCCACCGACCGTGGTCGGCGTCACCGGATAGCGCGCACGGGCGGTCGCCCACGTCACGCTGCGGGGCGCCGACAGTCCATTACCCTGGATCCCTGTGTCCCCAGCGTCTCTGTCCGTCGTACCCGACCGCATCACGGTGCGCGTCCCCGCGAAGGTCAATCTGTACCTGGGGGTCGGTCCGCTGCGCGACGATGGCTACCACGAGCTCACCACCGTCTTCCAGGCGTTGTCGCTGCACGACGACGTGACGGTGAGCAGGTCGGCGGAATTGCAGGTCGTCACCCGCGGGGACGGCGCGGCCGACGTGCCCGCGGACGCGTCGAATCTGGCCATGCGCGCCGCGGAGCTCCTGGCCGACTGGGCCGGGGTGCCCGCGTCGGCCGACATCGCGATCGACAAGACGATTCCGGTGGCCGGTGGGATGGCCGGCGGAAGTGCAGACGGCGCCGGTGCCCTGGTCGCCTTGGCGCGACTGTGGGACATCGACATAGACCGGGAGTCACTCGCGGAGTTGGCTGCCGATCTCGGTAGCGACGTCCCGTTCGCCTTGCACGGCGGTACCGCGCTCGGCACCGGGCGGGGGGAGAAGCTCATGCCGATCCTGTCGCGCGGAGAGTGTCACTGGGTGTTGGCCCTGGCCAAGCAAGGCCTGTCGACCCCGACGGTCTTCCGTGAGCTGGACCGGTTACGCGAGAACCGTTCCAATGGTGGCGAACTCGACGGCGACGCCGAGACCGGCGGGCCTGACGAACTCTTGCAGGCCCTCACCAGTGGCGACCCGACCACCATCGCGCCGCTGCTACGCAACGACCTCCAGCCGGCCGCGCTGAGCCTTGCTCCGGCACTGCGTCGGACGCTGCGGGCGGGGCTGGACGCCGGTGCCCTCAACGGCATCGTGTCCGGGTCGGGGCCCACATGTGCATTCCTGTGTGCCGATGAGGTCGATGCAGTGAACGTGGCCGCCGAACTCTCCGGTGCGGGCGTGGCGCGTGCGGTCCGTACCGCGTCGGGACCGGTGCCCGGCGCCCGGATCATCGACGCGGACTGACCATCCCGCGAACTCGGTTAGCTACCGAAGACGTTGATCGAGTTGCCGTAGGCGCGTAGTCCGCCGGTCGAGCCGTTGTAGCGATTGAGGTCGACTCGGGTCGAGACACCCGGCAACCATCCCGAACTGGTGAACTGCCAGAACGTCCAGGTCCGCCATCCGCCGTTGGGCATCTGCGGCGCCGACTTGCCGTTGTACGACGCGATCCACAACGGGTGATCGGCGAACTCCCTGGTGCTGCCCATGGCGGTGTTCCAGAAGTTCGGATACGTGTAGATGATCGTCTTGCGGCCGGTGATCGGCTCCAGGGTCCGCACGAACTCGCGTACCCATCCCGCGAGGGCGGCCGGGCCGAGTCCGCCGCTGTGCTCGAGGTCGAGAACTGGTGGCAGATCGAGAACACCGTTCTGCCCCAGGACGATCGACGCATAGAACAGAGCCTGGGCGGCTGCCGGTCGACTCGGGTCGGCGTAATGATATGTGGCGCGGACCAAACCGGCCGCCCGCACTCCGAGGCTGTCCGGGATGAAGTAGGGGTTGACGTACCAGGTGGATTCGGTCGCCTTCACCATCGCCATCTGCTGTCCGGCGGCACGGACGGCGAACCAGTTGATGGACGCTCCGCCGGGGTGCTGATGGCTGGACACGTCCGGGCCCACCTGTGGTGCGGCGGCGGCGTGCCCGGCGGTGGCGGGGAGGAGTACCGCGACGGTGGCAGCTGCAGCGAGCAGCAGTCGGTGTCGATGTCTGAACCGCGAGTTCATGGTGGTCACGGTAGGGGATGGCGGCCTGCGATGTCGATGAACGTGCGTAACGGTATGTGCCCCCGCGCAGGAAGGCTTGCGGGCTATCGTCCAGGTCATGCGCATTCGCCTCCGTTCGGCCGCCATCGCCACGTCCCTCGCCGTCGTCGCCGGGGGTGGCGCGGTCGCTATGGATGCTCCGGCCGTCGCCGCTCCTGCGGGCTCTGTTCTGTCGCGTTCGGCGGTGGCATCCGATTTGCTGCCGGCGCACGCAGCGACCGGGACCAAGGTGCTGTACCGGACCCGGGACCAGGCGGGACGAGACGCCTTGAGCACCGGCGTCTTCTACACCCCGCGGGGCACCGCGCCGGCGGGCGGCTGGCCGGTGGTGTCCTGGGCGCACGGGACCACCGGCATCGCCGACCGGTGCGCACCCAGCCTGCGCAAGCGCGGCGGCGCGAACGAGGCCCCGCTCGATGCTGCGCTGGCGGCCGGGTACGCGGTCACCGCCACCGATTATTCGGGACTCGGTGCCCCCGGTACGGCCGAGTATCTGGCCGGCCGCTCGGCCGCCTACTCGGTCATCGACATGATCCGCGCCGCACGAACTGTCGACGGCCGTCTCTCCAATCGCTGGGTCTCGCTGGGACATTCGCAAGGTGGCCACGCGGCGCTCTTCGCGGCGCGGTACGCCTTGTACGCACCGGAGCTCGCCCTCCGCGGAACGGTGGCACTGGCACCGGCGGCCTATTTGGAAAACCTGCTCCCGGCATTGGCGCCCGGTGTCCCAGACGTCGGCAAGTTCAACGGCTTCAGTGCGCTGTTCCTCTACCTGTTGTCCGGACTGGACCACGCGCGTCCGGATCTGGATGTGCCCGGCTATCTGACGGGGAAGGGCCGGGAGTACCTGGAAAGGGCTCGGCAACTGTGTGTCACCGAGCTCCGTCCGGTGTTCCAGCATGTGGCGCCGGGATCGCTGGTGGCACGTCCATTCATCGACCCCCGATTCTCCGCCGCTCTGCGTGACTACACGTCGATCCCCGCGACGGGATGGTCGACGCCGATCCGGATCGAGCAGGGGACCGCCGACCAGACCGTGATGCCGCTGTCGACCACCCTGCTGACCGCACAGCTGCGCGCCGGCGGAGCGAGTGTGACAGAGGCTCAGTACCCGGGCGCAGACCACATGGGCGTCGTCACCCGGGCCGTACCGGACATCATCCGAACGGTGCAGGGGTACTTCGCCCGTCGCTGAGTTCGGGTCAGGTGGCACTGGGGCGCGGCTCGGCGACGTCTCATCCGACCAGCGGGAGCTGTTCGTCGACGCCAGGGCGGTCGGTCGCCGATCTCGGACTCGTGGCCCGTGAGCGGGTCGGACTGCGGGTGTGCACAGCCCGGTGGCTGCGACGCAGTGGTCGCCCCGCGGGTGTGACGGCGCCGGTTGGTAGCGTTGACCAGTGGCAACCCGGACCCCGTCGGCACTGATCAATGCCGACCGCATCAGCAAGAGTTTCGGGATCAAGCACCTGTTGGAGTCGGTGAGCCTCGGCGTTCACGAAGGTCAGCGCATCGGGGTCGTCGGCCTCAACGGTGGTGGCAAGACCACGTTGCTCGAAATCCTGGCCGGCATCACCGACCCCGACGAGGGACGTGTGTCGAGGGCGTCGGACGTGACCGTCGCGACGGTCACCCAGCGCGGCGAGCTGCCCGTGGGGGCCACGGTCGCCGACGTGGTGGTCGGTGACGGCGCGGTCCATGAGTGGGCGGGCGATGCGCGGATCCGAGGCATCCTCGCCGGCATAGGGATCGACGGGCTGCTCGATGCCCGCGTCGACGAACTGTCCGGCGGTCAGCGCCGCCGGGTCGGGTTGGCCGCGGCGCTGGTGTCCGACGCCGACCTGCTGATCCTCGACGAGCCGACCAACCATCTCGACGTCGAGGGCGTGCAGTGGCTGGCCGACCATCTCGTCGCACGTCGCAGCGCGCTGGTGGTGGTGACCCACGATCGGTGGTTCCTCGACACCGTCGCGACCCGCACCTGGGAGGTCCACTCCGGTCGGGTCGACGAGTACGAGGGCGGGTACAACGACTGGGTCTTCGCACGGGCCGAGCGGTCGCGGCTCGCCGATGCCGCCGAGGAGCGGCGCCGCAACCTCGCGCGCAAGGAACTCGCATGGTTGCGCCGTGGCCCGCCGGCCCGCACATCCAAGCCGCGTTATCGGATCGAGGCGGCCGAACGGCTGATCGCCGACGTCCCGCCGCCCCGCGACTCGGTGACGCTCTCGGCGTTCGCGCGCAGGCGGCTGGGACGGGTGGTCATCGAGCTGGAGAGCGCGCACCTCGAGACACCCACCGGAACAACACTTCTCGACGATCTCACCTGGCGTCTCGCGCCCGGCGAGCGGATCGGCCTGGTCGGGGTCAACGGCTCGGGCAAGACAACGCTCCTCCGCGCTCTGGCGGGTGAGGTCGACGTCGCACCCGGTCGGCGGATCGAAGGCACGACGGTGTCGATCGGCTGGTTGCGGCAGGAACTCGACGACCTCGACGAGGACCAGCGCGTGCTGGATGCGGTCGAGGCAGTCGCCGGCAGCATCATGATCGGCGACAAAGAGTTCTCCGCGTCGCAGCTGGCGGAGCGACTCGGCTTCTCGCCGGCTCGTCAGCGGACGCCGATCCGCGACCTGTCCGGTGGTGAACGTCGCAGGCTGCAGTTCACCTGTGTCCTCATGGCCGAGCCGAACGTGCTCCTGCTCGACGAGCCGACCAACGACCTCGACATCGACACACTGCAGCAGGTCGAGGATCTACTCGACAACTGGCCGGGGACGCTCGTGGTGATCAGTCACGACCGGTATCTGATCGAACGGATCTGTGACAGCACCTGGGCGTTGTTCGGCGATGAGACCCTGACCAATCTTCCGGGCGGCATCGAGCAGTACCTGCGTCGCCGACGTGAACTGTCCGCGGCGAGCGCATCGGATCGCGGTGGTTCGCAGCGCGCTACGACGCTGGGACAGCGGTCAGCCGACCAAGGCGCGGAAGCGCCTGCGGCGGTGTCGAAGCCGACCGTCAGCGCCGCCGAACACCGCGAAGCGCGCAAGGCGATGAACCGGTTGGAGCGTCAGATCCAACAGCTCGACGCCCGGGAGTCGAAACTCCACGACGAGCTGGTCGCAGCCGCCACCGAGCCGGATCGCCTGATGACGTTGAATGCCGAACTGCAGCAGGTGGTCGCCGACAAGGAGGCCGCCGAGATGGAGTGGCTCGAGGTCGCCGAGAAGGTCGAGTAGCCGACGTGCCGGTGCCGCCGACGCCGGTGGGCGAACAGAACCAGGCGGGGACTCCGTCGCAAGCGAAGGCGGAGTGCAGGTTCAGCGCCGGATCGCGCCGTTCACCATGGCGCCCACCGCGATCGCACCAGCCTGGTTGATGTGGTACGGGTAGGCGATCGTGTTGGACATCGAGCTCTCGTACCACGGGGTGATCAGATTGCACGGATCATGCCCCGCCGACACTCGGTTCGCGTCGACGAAGGTACCGCCGATCTTGGCGGTGGCCCGCCACAGCGCTCCGTTGGCGCGGTTGAACACCTGATTCATCCAGCGCACGTCGGGATCGCTGATCGGCACCATCGGCCAGCAGCCGTGGGTGCCCATGAAACCGCCGATCCCCACCACGATGATCTGTGCGTTCGGCGCCTTCCGGCGGATCGCGCGCAGAGCGGGCGTCACCCGGTTCTCCATACGGTTGATGCTGTCGCGCACCTGGGTCGCGATGGCGCGGTTGCTGCGGCAGAACCGATCTGTGAACGGTGCGGTCCGGCAGTGCACCAGGATGGCGCCCCAGCGCATGTCGTTGCCGCCGATGCTGACCGTGATCAATTGCGCGTCACGCGGGACGAGGTGGACCTGCGGTGGCTTGTAGCCGGCCTGCGTCGGCTGGCCTGCCGAGTGCAGATTCGCGGCGACCGCTCCCGCGCACGAGAGATCGATGAAGCCTCGGGACAGTGCGAGGACGCGAACGATGGTCGGGTAGTTGAAGGCCGACCGTTTGCAGCCGAGGAAATAGTCGGGGGTCGGGGTGAAGAACCCGCCGGACGCCCGGGAGTCGCCCATCGCGACGTAGGTTCCGCCCGTGTAGCGAACCGGTTGGGCTGCAGCGGTACCCGCCGAACCCATCGCGATCACTCCGGAGACCACCACCGCGATCACCAGTCCGAGCACCGCGCCACGCCACCGTCGCCGCATCACATCGCACCCCACACTGCCCCAGCGGAACACCGCTGACCCTCGAGACCGCCCACACGCGACTCGACGAGGAGTTTAGGACATCAAACTGCGTGGAGGAGCGGTTGTGCCGGTCGAATTCAGGCGGTCGGCTCGGTTGCCGTGTCCAACGTCCGGGCGAACTCGGCGATCGACGCGCCGGTCGCGTCCGGTTGGATCAGCGGGAAGAGGTGGCTCGCGCGCGGGACAACGGTCAGATGGGCGCGCGGCGAGACGGCGACAAAGCGGCGTTCGTTGACCCGGAACTGGTCCCAGCCGCCGTTGACGAACTCGATCGGGCCCGGATACCGCGCCAGTTCGCCGAGTGCGTCGAAATCGGCGACCTCGGCGACGACATCCTTGATGGAGGCCAACGCGAGGCCGCCGACCTCCATGTCCTCGGCGACTTCGCGGCCGACGGCCACCCTGGTCAGCCACTTGCTGATCGCCGCGGCCTCCTTGGGGAGGAATGCGGTGGCCGCGCCGAAAGCCTGGAACGGAGCGGCGAAGAGGCGGCTGGGCTGAGCGGTGGCGCACATCGCCACCAGCCCGGCCACCGACCCGGGATGCCGTCCCGCCGCCGCCATCGAGACGTATCCGCCCATCGACATACCCGCGACCACTGCGGGTCGGCCGAACCTGTCGATCGCGTCCAGCACGGTGTCGACGGCCCCGTCCAGGGTGAAGACCTCGTCCTGACGCGAGCCGTGTCCGGGGAGATCGGGGTGGATCACGGGTCGGTCACCGATGGCTGCGGCGATGCGGTGCAGTGATGCGCCGCTGACCCGCAGACCGTGGACGAGGACGACCGGTGTCGGGGCGTGCTCCGGGACAGACATCGCAGACAGTATGCCTGGCCTGCGGCCAGGGCGTCGCTGTCGGATCGCTCACCCCGAGATCCGCCTCGCGGCGTCCCCCGAATCGCTGCGACCGTGCCCGGCCTCGGCCGCGCTGGGGTCCGCAGCGTTGTCCTCTGCTGCGTCGCCGGCGGGCTCGGCATCCCACACATCGAGGTCGACCCGACGATCGATCCCGATCCGGCTCAGGAACGCGTCGTCGTGCGAGACGACGAGTAGTGCACCCGCCCACCCCGACAACGCGTCCACCAGTTGCTCGACGGTGTCGACGTCGAGATTGTTCGTCGGCTCGTCCAGGATCAGCAGCCGGGGTGTCGGTGACGCCAGCAACGACGCCGCGAGCGCCACCCGTAGGCGCTCGCCACCCGACAGCGTCGACAACGGGCGCTCGGCGCGGTTGCCGCGGAACAACAATCGGGCCAGGTGGCCGCGCACCTGCTCGGCGGTCGCATCGGGATTGCGAACGGCGACCAATCCGGCGACAGTGGTCACGTCCTCGTCGACGCCGAAGTCGATGTGCTGCGGGATGTAGGCGAAGGGCACCAGGATCGCCTCGTCGGCGATCAGGGCGCCGATCAGCGTCGACTTGCCCGATCCGTTCGCGCCGACGAGCGCGACGCGCTCGGGACCGTCGAGATGGAGCCGGGGATGATCGACGACCCCGCCGCGACTGGCCACCGAAGTCTCCGGCAGTCGGATACGACTGGTCAGATCGTCCCGGATGTCCTCGCGGGCGTCGTCGAGCCGACCGGCTGCCGCGGTGACGTCATCCTGGTGGGCATTGCGCAGTTTGCCCGCCGACACCTCCGCCTCGCCACGCCGCAGATGCATCACGATCTTCGGTAATGTCTTGTTGGCCTCCGCTTTCCGCGCGGTGCGTGCTCGCCTGTCCAGCTTGATCTGAGCGTCGACGAGTTCTCGACGCTGCTTGCGGAGATCGTTGGCAGCGGTGGTCGCGGCTGCCTCGGCGATCTCCTGCTCGGCCAGCACGGTGTCGCGGTAGAGCGAGTAGGGTCCGCCGAAGACCCGGACGGCGCCCCGATACAGCTCCAGGGTCGTGTCCACACGTTCGAGCAGCTCGAGGTCGTGACTGACCACGACGACCGTACCGGTGACGCCGTCGAGGGCATCGAACAACCGATGTCGGGCATGATGATCCAGGTTGTTCGTGGGCTCGTCGAGCAGCAGCACCTCCGGCCGCCGGAGCAGTTCGGCGGCGAGTGCGAGCAACGTCGCCTCGCCGCCCGACAGACTGCCGACCCGACGGTCGAGGTCGCCTGCGGGGAGTCCGAGCGCCGAGAGCGCTGCGACGGCACGACTCTCGACGTCCCAGTCGTCGCCCACGGTGTCGAAGTCGGCCGACTCGACGGAACCGGCCTCGATCCGGCGCAGCGCCGACAAGCGTTCGGCGACGCCGAGTGCCGTTGCGATCGACGCGTCCGGCCGCGCCTGGGCGTTCTGTGCCACCAGTCCGACTTCGCCTCGGACGCTGACACTTCCGCGAGTGGGTTGTCGGCGCCCGGCGATGATCTCGAGCAGGGTCGACTTGCCCGCGCCGTTGGAGCCGACGAGTGAATGGACGGCGTCGGCGATGGATACGGACAGACCGTCGAACACGGCTGTGCCGTCCGGCCACGCGAACGCGACGTCGGACAGGGTGACGGAGGGATGGGTGATGGCCATGGATGACTCCTGAGATGTCGGAACGGCATCGCCGACACTGCGGTCGGTGATGGGGATCGCATCTCAGCTGTTCATCGAGTGGCTGCACTCCTCAGGCAGGGAATCGAACCGCGGGTGCCCCGTGATGGCGGCGCGGTCGACGTATGACGACCATAACCGCGACGGTGACGACGCGGCAACAGGATTTCGACGGCGGAGCCGACCGGCGGGGTCGGCGCGTGTGCGGTTCGGGCGTACGGTGACCGTCATGTCCCATCTCCGTAGCAGCGTGAACAACGGCGTCGGCGAGATCGTCCTGGATCGCCCCAAGGCTCTGAATGCACTGGACCAGAATATGATCGACACGATGTACGACGTGTTGCTCGAATGGGGCGACGACGATTCCGTGCACACGGTCCTGGTCACATCGGCGAGCGACCGCGCCTTCTGCGCGGGCGGCGACATCCGAGCGATCCGCGATCACGCGATCGCCGGTGACGCCGACGCGATCACCCGCTACTTCGCCGCCGAGTACCGCCTGGATCAGTTGATCGCGACCTACCCCAAGCCCTATGTGGCACTCATCGACGGCGCGACGATGGGCGGTGGGCTGGGAATCAGCGTGCACGGCGAGATCCGGATCGTCACCGAGAATGCCCTCATCGCGATGCCGGAGACGGCCATCGGGTTCTTCCCCGACATCGGTTCCACCTACTTCTTGCCGCGACTGCCCGACGGTGTCGGTATGTGGCTCGGTCTCACCGGGGCACGAGTGCGAGGCGCAGATGCGGTCGCGGTGGGCCTGGCCACCCACCACGTCCCGGCCGATCGGCTGGACGAGGTCGCCGACACCATCCGGTCAGGCGCCCCGCTCATCGAGGCGCTGTCGGGTCGGACCGTCGCCGCCGAGACCACCGACCTCCCGTTGCGGACCATCGGGGAGTACTTCGCCGACGACAACGTCACCGCGATCGTCGGTGGCCTGCGCGGAGCGGTCGGCGACGAATGGGCGGCTGCGATGGTGGGCTTGATCGAGAAGGCCTCGCCGACCAGCCTCTGGGTGACCGCGGCGATGATCGGCGCCGGTGCCCGCTCGACACTGGACGAATGCTTCGACCGCGAGCTGACCGCAGCGCAGCGGATCACCGCGACCCCCGACTTCGCCGAGGGCGTCCGCGCGGTGCTGGTCGACAAGGATCGCACGCCGTCCTTCGAGCCGGCAGACATCGACGACGTCGATCCAGCGGTCGTCGCTGCCATCGTCGGGGCTGATCGGGCCAGTTGACCGTGCAGCCGGCTCACGGCGGTATGAGATCGGGCCGGCACGAGATCGGGCCGGTACGAAATCTGTACGTCAGCGCTTGGCCGTCGACATATCGTCGCCGGCGGACCGCTGACGTACAGATTTCAGCGCGGCGCAGCGGGGCCCGAGGGGCGGGGACCGGAAGACAGCGCAGGCAGGAAGTTGTGGCAGGGCCGACGAGCTCCGACGACTCAGGGTTCGACGGAGAACCATCCCGACAGCACGACCTTCGTCGTCGGGCCGGTCGATGTACCGGTGGCGGTGGATGACTCGGTCGGGTCGTCGTGCGAGACATCGTCATCGGGTGCCAGCGGGTTCGAGTCGGATCGGGTGGTCGCCGGGCAGGTGAAGGACGCCGCGGCCTTCTTCTTCGACATCGCGCTGATCGACAGCGAGCATCGCGAGGCCTGGTAATAGGCGCCGTCGACCGATGCTCCGATGGTGGCGCCGATCGGCTTGTCGAGTGGGCCGACGGTCGGACGGACCGGACCGACCGGGGGCAGTACGCCGCCGGTCAGGTCGCCGACGTTGAACTCGATCTGTGCGCCGTCGGTACCCGGGCCCTTGAAGACGAACAGCAAGGTGTCGGGTGGGACGTCCGGTGCGGGGGATCCCCACCGCGGGAAGCCGAGACAGTCGGTGGTGTCCACCGACGTCCGGTTGGCCTGGTTCGCCTGCGGCGCATCGGCGGCCGGCCGGATGCGGTCGAGGGCGACGCGGATCGACCCCTTGTGGAAGCGCAATTCCGAGCCGGAACGGTCGATCTGTCCCTTCGGTGGCGTCTCCCGGCACTGGTCCGAGTTCAGTCGTTGCGATGTCGTCGGGGCGGCCGATGTCGAGGACGCCGGCGTCGGCCCCTCGGTCACGGCGCCACATGCGCAGGCGATCACGACGACCGAAGCGGCGAGGGCGCCGACAACCGACGATCGCCGAACGCGAGTCACGACGCCCGGACTCATTCGGCGGTCGCCACCAGCGGCTCGAGTGTCAGGTCGGGATGTTCCTTCTCGATGAACTGCAGCCGCCAGCGATCGCTGAACAGGGCGAGCAGAGCGCCGTCGGTGCGGGTGAACACCTCCACCCCGCGCTGCCGGTCGAGTTCGGGTGCGCTGTCGGCATCGGTGCGGCGGGCCAGTGAGTAGCCCAGGGGCTCGACCACGGTGTCGACGCCGAACTCCGACTTCATCCGAGCCGTTACCACCTCGAACTGCATCGGCCCGACAGCGGCGAGAACCGGTGATGCGTCACCGCGGGTCTCGTTGCGCAGCACCTGGACCACGCCCTCGCTGTCGAGTTGATCCATCGCCTTGCGGAACTGTTTGTACTTGCCCGCCGACGTCGCGCGTAGTGCCGAGAAGTGCTCGGGCGCGAACGACGGGATGGGTGGGAACTGCACGCGCGGACCATCGAAGAGGGTGTCACCGGGGGCGAGCGCGGTCGCGTTCACCAGACCCACGACATCGCCGGGGTAGGCGCGGTCGACGGTCGAACGGTCACGACCGAATACGGCCTGGGCGTACTTGGTGGCGAAGGGTTTTCCGGTCTGGGCGTGGGTGACCACCATCCCACGCTCGAACTCGCCGGATACGATTCGCATGTACGCCAGGCGATCTCGGTGGCTTGTGTCCATACCCGCCTGCACCTTGAACACCACCGCACTGAACGGCTCGCCGACCTCGCGGGGTTCCCCGTCGATGTCGTTTCGCGCCTCGGGGGCGGGAGCCAGCTCGGTGAGTACCTCGAGTAGTTGGCGCACACCGAAGTTGAGCATCGCCGAGGCGAAGATCATCGGTGATGTCTGGCCGGCGAGGAAGAGTTCTTGATCGTGGTCCTGCCCCATCTCGGCGAGCAGTTCGCTCTCCTCGACAGCGGCGGTCCACTCGTCGCCCTCGCGCGCGGCGGCCGCCTCGGCGTCGAGGATCTCCTCAGGGGCGATGGTCGCACCGCCGGCGGTGCGGGTGAACCGCACGTAGTCACCGGTGCGCCGGTCGAGCAGGCCGCGGAAGTCACCCGCGATGCCGACCGGCACGAACAGCGGCGTCGGGACCAGGCCGATGCGCTCGGTGATCTCGTCGATCAACTCGAGCGGCGTCTGACCGGGACGGTCCCACTTGTTGATGACAGTGATGATCGGGATACCCCGGTGGCGACACACCTGGAAGAGCTTGAGGGTCTGGGGCTCGAGCCCCTTGGCAGCGTCGATCAGCATGACCGCGGCATCGACGGCGGTGAGGACGCGGTAGGTGTCCTCAGAGAAGTCGGCGTGACCGGGGGTGTCCACGAGGTTGATGACGTAGGCGACGTCGTCGTCGGCGCCCCCCTCGACCGGATGCCCCTCGGAGGTGTAGCTGAACTGCAGCGCAGTGGAGCTGACGGAGATGCCGCGGGCCTTCTCCATCTCCATCCAGTCCGAGACCGTCGACTTGCGGCCTGCCTTGCCGTGGATGGCGCCGGCTTCGCTGATCATCCGGGCGTGGAGCGCGAGCGCCTCGGTCATCGTCGACTTACCGGCGTCGGGGTGGGAGATGATCGCGAAGGTGCGTCGGCGGCGGACCTCACGGGCGACGTTGGCCGACCCGCTCACCCCGCTCCCGGCCTCAGAACTCACCCGACGAGGCTACCGGGCGGCTCGTGTGGGGAGCAAAACCCGCCCGCGTGGGACGTCGTCGACGAGGGGGGAGTGCTATTCGAACGGCACCGGCGGCATCTTGACGACCTGAGCCGCGTAGCTG